>NZ_ML636836.1 GCF_006476605.1 Brucella gallinifaecis | reverse complement strand
TGAATAGCCCCGAGTTTATTAGACACTCTTCGTCTTCATTTTGTGGTTCTGTTCAAAGTGTACTGGTGACAGCATACCATTTCTAACGTGTTTGCGTTGGGGGTTATAGAACATCTCAATGTAATCGAACACGTCTTGCCTTGCTTCAGCTCGTGTTCTGTATGTTTTGCGCCGAACGCGTTCTCGCTTCAGCAGATTAAAAAAGCTCTCAGCTACAGCATTATCGTGACAATTCCCACGGCGGCTCATGCTGTGCTCAAGATTATGTTGTTTTAGGAATGAAGCCCAGTCCATACTTGTAAACTGGGAGCCTTGGTCGGAATGTATTAGTACCCGCTCTTTTGGTTTTCGCCGCCACACAGCCATCAACAAAGCCTGTAAGACCAGGTCTGTGGTTTGGCGTGATTGCATTGACCATCCGACAACGCGTCGAGAAAACAGGTCGATGACAACAGCCAGATAAGAAAACCCTTCATATGTCTTGATATAGGTAATATCTGTGACCCAAACCTTATCAGGCATGTCCACGTCGAACTGGCGATCCAGGATGTTGTCTATGACGATAGAAGGCTTGCCACCATATTTACCTGAGCGGCGTTTATAACCAATCTGAGCTTTGATACCTGCCAGCTTGGCCAGTCTCGCCACACGGTTTGGACAGCAGGTTTCACCCTGATCTCGCAGGTCATCGTGTAATTTGCGGTATCCGTAGACCTTACCACTGTCATGCCATGCATCATTGATCAGTGCTGTCTGCCGGATATCTTCATTTGCACGGTGACTGAAAGGCTGCTTCATCCATGCATAAAATCCGCTTGGATGGACGCAAAGCATGCGGCACATGGCACGCACATTGAAACGAACACGATGCGCCTTGATAAACGCGTACTTCATTTTGCATCCTTGGCGAAGTACGCGGTGGCTTTTTTTAGTATGTCACGCTCCTCGGTGACACGAGCAAGCTCTTGCTTCAAGCGCCTGATCTCTGACAATTGATCATCCTGCGCAGCTGCTTTCTCAGGGGCATTATAGCGCTTCATCCAACTATAAAGTGAATGTGTACTTACGCCCAAGCGACGAGAAACATCTGCTACCGAATAACCGCGCTCAGTAATTTGTTGAATAGCATCGAGTTTGAATTCGTCGGTGAAATTAGCTTTACCCATCGTAAGCTCCTTGCCTCTTTTTTAAGTCACAAGGTGTCTACAAATCTAGGGGCTATTCA
>NZ_ML636835.1 GCF_006476605.1 Brucella gallinifaecis | reverse complement strand
AGAGGTGGTTCGGTTTGTCTGAACAGTTTCGGGCGTTTCGTTAAGTGGATTTCCGCCGCGATTATGCCGCCACCATCATTGGTGTCAGCGCGTTGAAGTAGACCTGATCCGGCGTCTGCCGGTCAAGGGATGAATGTGGGCGTCGGCTATTGTAAAAGGTCAGATATCGACCGATGCCGACGCGGGCCTCAGACACGGTCTTGTAGGCGTGGAGATAAACCTCCTCATATTTGATCGACCGCCAGAGCCGCTCGACGAAGACATTGTCCCGCCACGCGCCCTTGCCATCCATCGAGATGGCGACTTCCGCCTTCTTCAGCACGGTGGTGAAGTCAATGGACGTGAACTGCGATCCCTGATCTGTGTTGAAGATATCCGGCTTGCCATAGCGGGCCAGCGCTTCCTCAACCGCTTCGATGCAGAAGGCCGCTTCCATCGTGATCGACAGTCGCCACGATAAAACCTTGCGGCTGAACCAGTCCACGACGGCGCAGAGATAGACAAAACCACGCGCCATGGGGATATAGGTCAGATCCATTGCCCACACCTGGTTGGGCCGGGTGACCGCCAGCTTGCGCAGGAGATAGGGATAGATTTTGTGCCCTGGCGCTGGCTTCGAGGTGTTCGGGCGGCGATAGATTGCCTCAATGCCCATCTTTTTCATCAGCGTTGCGATATGAAGCCGCCCAGTTTCCAGCCCTTCTCCTCTCAAAAGCCCTTGCAACATCCGACTTCCGGCAAAAGGGTAGTCGAGATGCAGTTCGTCGATCCGCCGCATCAAAGCCAGATCGCTGTCCGACACTGATCGTGGAGAATAGTAGATGCTGCTACGGCTGAAGCCGAGAAGCCGGGCCTGCCTTGCAACCGACAGCTTGTGCGCGCGGTCAATCATTTTTTTCCGCCCAGCAATCCCGCCTTGCCGAGCGCACCGGACAAAAAATCGTTCTCCAGCGTCAGTTCGCCGATTTTGGCATGAAGCGTTTTGACATCAACGGTTGGCCCTGTCGGTTCCGCCTTGTTCTCATCACCGAAAACGCCGGTCGCCCCCTCAAGGAGCTGGTCTTTCCACTGCTTAATCTGGTTGGCATGCACGTCGAACTGCTGGGACAATTCCACCAGTGTCTGCTCGCCTCGAATGGCGGCAAGCGCCACCTTTGCCTTGAAAGCCGGGCTGTGGTTCCGGCGTGGTCGTCTCGTCATGGTATCTCCTGTTCTCGGCATCTAAGCCGAAGTCAGGCAGAAATTCCACTTATCTCCGCTGTCCAGATTTCCCGAACCACCTCT
>NZ_ML636834.1 GCF_006476605.1 Brucella gallinifaecis | reverse complement strand
TTGCAAAGCTCGCAGCATAATTGCGTCCAGAAATAAGGCCGCTTATATCCTTCCAAAAACTTTGCGACAGAACCCCCAGATCGCTTCAGAAGCTATGGGGGAACGGTAACATCTTTTCGATCGACATCCGGTTCAAGGGATGAATATGAAAGCTGATACCCATATCAAGGATGTCTATATGAAAAAAAACCTGATGGACGTCTCCGTACCATCAGGGTTCGAGACCAGACCGGCGGAGATTAGGCAGCTTCTGCGCGGCGAACTGGAACCCGGTCGGTCGCAGGAGCTTCTCGACGAAATGCGGGCCGCCGGATTGCCGACATGATCCGTCTCAAATAATGTGCGTCCGTCGCACAGCACTGTGCGTCCGTCTCAGAAAGCATGCGTTTAGTCTCAGATAATCTGCGCTGAAAGGCGCCGATAATCTCAATTAATTTGCGTCGGAAAAGCCCGATGATTGCGCGTCGGTGCTGTTATCATTGTGCGTCGCGACAACTACGGAACCTTTATCATTCCGCAGCAATCGGCAAGCTTCCAGTATTCCGGACGCCCCTATTACGAACGCCGCACAAAAGGCCGTGGCGTCGAGTTCGAGAATCTGACCGGCCTTGTCATGGAATCCGGCGCTGGCGTCGATACGTCGATTTTCAAAGATGAATGGAAAGATACAAGCATCATTTGCGAAATCGCCTGTTTCGAGTTTGCAGAAGCGCGAGAACGCCGCGAAAGGGAAATCCAGCGTATCGCTGCAAATCACGTCACCACCCCCGCCCGCCCCGCCGAACAACTGGCGTTTTTCTAGGAGGTACGGCCATGAACGAATTTGGCAACAAACGCCGGTCGAGCGTTGAAGTTTACGACACAGATTCCGGGCTTGGCGGCTCATTTACCGTTGAGATTGTCGAGGACGTTGACGCGGATCGCGTCAAAGTCCGCGTCTGGTATGGACGTGCAACCCCGTCAGGTTGGGAATGCTGGCACGAATGGGACGGATATCGCTTTATTGTGCGTCGTGATGCACTCCGAAACAAAAGACAAATGGCGCTCTTTAAATAGAAGATGCCGAAAACCGCCCGGCGCCCGCATCGAGCGGGCACCGAACGGTACGAGGAACCCCCCGGTCCCCGGTTCCTCGCGCTCCTCCCCCCGGAATGGTGGATGACCCGCAAGCGGCTCATCCAGTTTGCCTGTTTAGGTTTTGTCGGCGTCAACACTCGTTTGCTGATCTACCTCCACTCCAGCAAGAGTGTGACGGAAACCGAACTTCGTTCGGTCGAGATTTGCCGGTTGATGAACTGGCGCGGCGTCCGTGGCCTGCAAGCCCGTGTTTTCATGGTGCTTGTCCTCTTTTCCTGAAAGTGGCCATGCGCAATCTAATCGCTTCGCACGATACGGCATTCGCGGCCTTATACGCGCAACCCCTTCGGGGTTCTCCTCTCCGCTACGCTCCGTTTCGACCGCAAGCGGTGCGCGCGTCCGCTACTGCCGTATTCGAGCTACGCGATTGCGCACAACCACTTTCAGGAGGACAAGCACCATGGCCCCTGAACATTAAAGGGGCACCGATATACGGTTGGCCGACCGTTTGCGGATCGATGTTTATTTTACGGCTTT
>NZ_ML636833.1 GCF_006476605.1 Brucella gallinifaecis | reverse complement strand
CCGGCTCCGCTCATTATCAACCAAACCTACCAGACTTCAACAAAATCAGTCAAACTCAAAAACTTTGCGACAGAACCCCCTGATCAGATCGGTATCTATCCGACCACCCATAACATTATGCAGAATTCCATATTGCTTGGCCGGTTCGAAGCCATAGAGACATCGCCCATCGAGATCGGGAATGCGCGGCACGAATGCGAAGCCGAGTGCATGACAGAGGGCGAATACAAGATCGCTGACGCCGCCGCCATCAACGTGGTGACGGACGATATTAAGACCAGCATCAGTTTCCAGCAATGCGTCAAGCACGTGAACGGCTTCACTAGCCGTTGCGGCTATGATTTTTGTATGAAAGGGCGCGTAGCGACCAGAGATCGCGGTGTAGAGTTTGATAATCGGATTGTTTCCATACCTGCCATTGACGCCGCCTGCGACTTCGCCACCGTCGCCAAGATGGATATGTTGTCCGTCCGATGAGGAAATTGTGTGCGAGCCGAATACTGTTGAGAACGGAGCAGAGTGTTGAGCCTCAACCAGTTTGGCGAGCGCCAGCGCGAATGTCTCTTCGCGAAAATGCCAGATTGCCATCTGCTGTAGCTGGCGGCGCGTGATGCCGGGACAGGCATGCGCCATCTTCGAGAAGCCAAGATTTGTGGCTTCGGCGATCAGCGCCGCATAAAACACCCGCAGATCGGAAGGTGACCGACCGGTCTGGAGGTGCTCGAACAAGGAACTGAAGCCCGTCATCCGGTCGATATCGGCCACAAGGTCCGTCAACCGTATGGGCGGCATGGTTGTTGCCACCCGCCTTGCGAACGCGATTGCGGCTTCGGTTTCCGAAGTTCTGACCGCTGGGACCCGCAATCCTTTTGCGCCGATGCGAGTATCGCCCCGACTATTTTCCAGGCGACCTGCCGCCTCCTGCAGCTTTTGATCCAGAGCGTCGGCCTTCTGGGCGAGATAGGTCTCGACATCGATCGGAATGGGGTCATTTGCGGGAGGGGGCGAAATGACACTCTAAGGAACCGGCCATCTGTATTCGCCGATAAGATTGATATGCTCCCAGCCAAGCGGCGAGACGTGGGCGAGGAGTTCCGGTGGAATGGGTAGTCCGGCCTGGTTTCGGCTTTCGACGGCGTCACCGAGTTTCAGGGTGTTCCAGAAGATGATAATAGCGGTGAGAAGATTGAGGCCCGCAATCCTGTAGTGTTGGCCTTCGGTGGAGCGATCACGGATTTCACCGCGCCGATAAAAATTGACTGCTTGCTTCAAGGCATGATGTGACTCGCCTTTGTTCAGGCCCACCCGTGCACGGCGCTGCATGTCGACATCCATGATCCAGTTGATCATAAACAGTGTTCGTTCGACCCGGCCAACTTCCCGCAACGCTAGAGCCAGCTCGTTTTGCCTGGGATAGGACGCGAGTTTCCGCAAGATTTGACTGGGTGGCATGATGCCAGCAGTCATCGTGGCGGCAATGCGCAGGATATCCGGCCAATTCCTCTCGATGAGAGGTTCCTTGACCTTATCTGTGATCAACGAACGTAGATTGGCTGGCGCACTGGCCGGATCAAAAACATAAAACCGTTTGGACGGAAGATCTCGGATATGCGGGATAAACGCAAAACCCGTGATTGAGCAAGCGGCAAAGACGTGATCGGTGAAGCCGCCCGTATCGGTATATTGCTCCTGGATGCGTTTTCCGGTCTCATTCATTAAAAGACCGTCCAGAATATATGGTGCTTCACTGGCCGTAGCCGGAATGACCTGTGTCGAGAACGGCGCATACTGGTCGGAGACATGGCTGTAGGCCTTCAAACCTGGCTCGTTCCCATACTTAGCGTTAATCAGATTCATGGCCTCGCCCTTTTCGGCAGCCCGGAAGAACTGGCCATCGCTGGATGCGGTCAGACCCTTGCCCCAGAACGCCGCCATGGGCAATTTCGCATGTGCCTCAACAACCATTGCCAACGCACGGTTGAAGGCCTCACCTTCGACATGCCAGCGTGCAATACGCATCAGTTCCCAGAAGCCATGCGTATGGGTTGCATCGGCCATCTTGCGCAAGCCAAGATTAATGCCTTCAGCCAGGACAACGTTCATCAAGCCAATCCGGTCTGAGCATGGCGCACCGGTACGCAAATGCGTGAAAGCTTCGGAGAAGCCCGTCAAAGTATCGACCTCAAGCAATAGGTCGGTGATCTTGATATCGGGCATGCGTTTGTAGAGATCGAGGACCATGCCATCGGCACCATCCGGCACATCAGCTTCCAGCTTGTTCACATGGAGCACGCCGTTTTCAATGGTTCCACCCGGGATAGTGCCATTGCGCGCGGCATGCCCCAACGCTTTCAGCCCGTCTTCCAGCCGCGCCCTGCGATCCGCGATCCACTCCTGAGGTCGGAGGGGAATGGCAAGGCGAGCAATATGAGCAACTGTTTGTGCCGGAACCAGAACCTGCTTCAGATCGCCATAACGGCGCGACTGGGTTAGCCAGATATCGCCGGACCTGAAAGCATCGCGCAGATGAAATAACACACTGACTTCCCAAAGCCGGTAATCTTCATCGGACTGGGCTCGCAAATGGCGATGCCATTTCGACCCGGTTCGCAGGAAGTCGTGAGGATGTTCGTCGTTATCGCCACTTCGCAATAACGGTTCTGTCGCAAAGTTTTTGGAAGGATATAAGCGGCCTTATTTCTGGACGCAATTATGCTGCGAGCTTTGCAAAG
>NZ_ML636832.1 GCF_006476605.1 Brucella gallinifaecis | reverse complement strand
TTTGTGAAACGACCCGCTATTCGCTTGGGTCAACAATACGGGAACCTTCAAGTGGACGATCCCCGATTTGTACGATGCCGTAGGTCACGACTGCGGATAGCGCAACGAATGCGACCAATGAAAGCAAAAGGCGCGATAGCGGTCTATAGCCTTTTGACACTGCATAAATGATTGCGCCGACCACAGCGGCTAGAAGGTACAAATATACCATAAACAACTTCCATTCTATCGCAGGTTAAGACCCTTTCGGCAGGTTGGTTAGCATTAAGCTCCCCATTGACCACTAACGTAGGATTTCGCCCTCTCCCGCAAACGCCCCCTAAATGGAGAGACATGGCTGAACGCCTTTCTATTGCGCCGCCTATTACATCCAAGGCTGAAGCAAAAAGCCTTCATCCCCGTTGGAAGTTTTGGCGCAAAGGATAAACTTAAGGATTAGTAACAACGTGTATTAATAGCCCCGCTTGGGGAACGAATGCTTGTACAATTTACATGTCTATTGGAGTTTGCTGCATTGCTATAAGCTGCCCCAGCATTTGTAAAACCAGTGCTTAGTGCTTGTGCTGTTCGTTGTTGTTGCATGCTATTTCGGTATCTTGATGCAGCATCGCGACGAGACTCTGCATCTATACAAGCTTTGAATTCAGGGTGGTTATAGCTAATACCTTGGTCAATGCATTTTTTTGCGATACCTTGCGCCCAAGCTTTTTGCTGAGAATAGCTCATTTCATTAACAGGTTGAGTTTGGCAACCTGTAATAAAGATCAAAGTTATTATTAAAAATATTTTATTCATTTGATATCCCCGGTATCAAAAGTACTTTATTTTCCGATTTTGGCAATGCCAGTCTTTGCGCCTGTTCGCGCCATGCGTCTCTAGATTATTGAGGAAAAAATGGCATTTGAAAAGAGCTTATAAAAAGTGCAAACGAAGCACTGGCAATTGCTGAAGGTCGCGCAGAACCTGCCGCAGTCTTTGTGCCGGAAACTGTTGCCGTTGCGGCCATTCGCAAAAGTCAAAATCGTTCACAGACAGAATTTGCCAAACTCTAGTAAATTGCGATTTTCCATATTAATGTCTCCACATGTTTACAGGGGGAATTGATGATGCGCTTAATATTATTATGGGTATCATTTGTTGGAGTGATTTTATTCGGGTATATATTCAAAGAGATATATAATATTAACGACCAAATTATCTGGCTTATCTTAATATCGATTGGCCTTTACGTAATTTATTACCACTTCAATTTTCGAATTTCAGAGATTGAGATGAGGGTGACTAAACCCGATTACAGTCACATTAAATCTCAAATTGAAGAGAAGGAACGGCACAAACCTCAGCACCGTCAACCAACCTCACTTGCCGATGGCGGGGCGATAGTCTCATGGATCAATGAGGCACATGAAATATTATTCGACGATTATCGGTGGTTCGGAGCTGTTCTAAACCAACATGTTTCAGAGCCATGGGCAATCGAAGAAATAAATGACACTTTTGCAGATGGTATTGCATCCCCCGATATCGGCAGACAGTATCATGTTTGGTACAATGCATGTCAGATAGGCAAAATCCAAGTCACCCTCGGTTCATATTCTTCACTACATCCAGAACGCTTTTCTAAAAACAGACGGGCTGATGTAGCTATTTGGTTGAACTACCTTAACTTTGTTCCATATGCTGATGCCCTCAGCCTGATTTCTCAGATAATTCTATATACCGGATCTTACGATATTAGCGATGGTAACCCCGCGCGAGTAAGGGCGTTAAATTTAGCCTCCAATGCATTGTCTAGTCATTTGTGGGAAGTCATCAGAGAAGCAGATTATTCGCCCCGATTTGATTATTCGTATGAAGGACCCTACGAACTTTTGCAGCATATAGTCGACATTTGGTCAGAAAACGGAACCGATCCATACCAGAAATGGGGCGGAGATCGCTAAATTAAGAGGGACATAAAAATGGTAAAAGTCATGTTTGACACGAACGTTTTTAGCAACCTTTCCAAAGGTGAGATCAGTCCTGACCAGATTCCGTCAGATTGGGAGCCAGTAGCTACCCACATTCAGTGGGATGAAATACAGCAGACTAAAAACGTTGTAATAAGAGAGAAAATCTCATCGATTTTTAGCGAATACTTAGTTGAAAAAATACCAACAACGACTGCAGTTTATGGCATTTCAAAGTGGGGAGAAGCTGAATGGAGTGGTCCAAGTTCGGCGTATAACAACCTACTGCAGCAGTTAGATGCCCACCGTCCCCATAGAAACAATCCGAAAGATGCTCTGATCGCGGATACGTGTTTGCAACGAGGAATAAAACTGGTGACGAATGATCGGGCTCTTCTTAAAATAGCCGAAAGCAACTCAATAGAAACAACAAACTTAGAGGCTATTTAATCAAGGTGGCCTCTGAACATTAAAGGGCCACCGATATACGGTTGGCTGCCCGTTTGCGCCGAAGAGCCTTCACCAAAAAGCCCCGTGACGCAGCTATGGGACAGTTTGGCGATTTGACCAGCCTTCGCCCCGCCGCCAGTCGATGACAGGCTGTTGCAGAAGCGCGACCCTCTCGAATGGGCTGCCGAGCAATGCGCTCTCAAGATTGGGCATGATGCGGAGCTGATTGGCATCCATTAGTCCTAGGAGAGTTGAGAGCCGGTTTCCCCCCGCGATGATCAACCAATAATCCGAAGTCGAGGCGACAGCCGATTTAGCCTTTTGTGCCAAGATCGATATCAGCTCGCTTTCAAGCGGCCCCACCCATGCCACATCGTAGTTCCAGAACCACATAATGCGGTGAGCTTTGGTCGAGGAAACGGAGATAGAGTCAATGTACCTAGCTAAGATCGGATAGATATCTGCATCAGGCGCGGCTTGCTCGATCTCGGGATGGAGATCGGAAAACCGAATGACCTCGTTTATGAAGCCGTCCAGATCGCGCGTCGGAGGAACCCGCATTTCCTGAAAATAGAGCTTCACCCACCGATTGAGCGGATAATCCTTTCGCTCAAAGGCAAGGTGCCTCAGTCGGTTCCACGCTTCCTCAACCTGCCTGCGCCCGCTGACATGATACTCTGTGACCTCAACGCCGATATCTCGGCTGCCGATTTTCAAGATGAAGTCCGGCCGTTCCGTCGGTTCGATATGATCGTCTGCAATCTCGATGTCGCAGGCCGCGAGATATGATTTTAGCTGTTCGCGTTCGGCTTGTTTCTGAACCATCATGCACCTGAGGAGGATTGGCAGACTGAGGATATCCCTTGAGAAAGAGGGTCCGTCACATAAT
>NZ_ML636831.1 GCF_006476605.1 Brucella gallinifaecis | reverse complement strand
TGTTCTCGGCATCTAAGCCGAAGTCAGGCAGAAATTCCACTTATCTCCGCTGTCCAGATTTCCCGAACCACCTCTTTGCGTGGATTGTATCATGTAGATAAATCTATGACTGCTGATAATAAGAGTACTCGTGGTATGACCGCTCAGGTTGGTCTATACTGCGCGAGTATTGATGTTGATATAAATGGTAATGTTAGCGCAACACCAACCACACCAGATGGCGTTCCGGCTGTTCTTGGTCAGGCTTATGATCAACTTGGAACTGTTCGTCATGGATATTGTCCATCCGGATCGATAGCGGGTCAATTGGGTGGATATGATCGCACCTCCCAAGCAGGGTATCCTTGGTCATCAAGCCTGGACTTATATTGTACTCCACTTAATAAGATTCTTGGTGATTGGATTGGGCTTAATAAAAGTCAAACTTCTTCTGGTCAGTTAGTTGGTGTAAACGAAACCAATTATCCACATACACAGCGTGGGCCGTTTTGTGATGTCGCAAACAGTTTTTCGGCTGTTGCTGGTATTCACCGCCAAGCAGGCGGTCAAGGTTATGATGGAATTAATGTCTATTGTGGTCAGTTACAGCAGGCGCGTCTGTCAGCAATAGTAAATTTTAATAATTATAATTGGGATAGAACGCTGGGTGGGGGCGGGTGGCTTGTCAACTTAATGCAAAATGGCTCCGTTTTAACTGGGCATTCAAGAAGCGGAACTGATAAAGTTCCTTATGGATCTGCTTCAGATAACAACACATCTGTTTTTAACCTGGATTCAGAACTCTATGTTCTTCCTAATGGTAATTACGGCGCAGAAATCAGTCAAGCTCCTAATAATATTAGTGATAATGCTTTTGTACAATCAGGTAGTTGTATTAGAAATGACTTTACCCTGAGTAATATTGAAGATAATTCATGTGAATTAACGGTCTCAGGTCGACCTGATTTATCTGTTAGTATACAGACACCAAATGATACATATGACCAGATAGGTCAGCAGAAGAATGTTTCTTTTAGGGCAGCTAATCTTGGCCCTGGTATAGTGCAATCCAATTATGGATATTCATTGGATGTTACTATTCCGACTGGATGGACGGTTCCAAATAGCTCATTACCAAACGGATGTTCTATAAATGGACAGGTTTTAACATGTTTAGTTAATATAGCGCTTGCGGGTTCTACCGAAGCTGGTCAAGAAGGGGGAGCGATAGAGTATACTGTCCCATTTGAAACAACTAGCAGTGTTTCTCAGGGTAGCTTTCCAGTATCTCTCAAATTAAATCGTGAAATTCCTGATAATAGCGGGGACTTAACACGAATTGATTATAATACAGAAAATGACACAGCACAGTCAAATGTTGACTATGCAACTATTGCAACGATTACCTTATCGAAAAAAACAATAGGTGGAAGCGGAACTTTTCAATTTTCTGGAACAAATGGTGTCTTAAATCACAACATAACGACAACATCTGATGGAGCGACGGTTAAGGGGCCAATCCAGCATCCTGATGATCTCAGTTTACCCGTCGTCTTTACAGAAGTTAGCCCAGAAAACTGGCGTATGACGGAAGTCAGTTGTACTGATGCAGATACTGGTTCGGCTATCCCTGTATCGTCTGATATTCAGAGTTTTAATTTTACTATCAGTCCTGACGAATTATTACAGTACGATGATATTTCATGTTTAGTTGTTAATGAATTTGTGAATATACAGACTAATAAAACCTCTAGTAAATCAAATGGTAGTAGCGTTAAAATTGGCGATGATATTGAATATACATTAACCACTGTAATATCTGGGGGTAGTTCTATTGCAGATATAGTTCTAACGGACACTATGTCTAGCGGACTTACATTTAATGAAGTAAGTAGTCATTCTTCTGAATTTACAATCGATACAGGCTCTGCTCCAGTATTAAGTTTTACCCTCCCTGCAGGTACTCAGCCAGGAACATATGAGGTTGTTTACACGGCAACAGTAAATAGTAGTGCTGTAACTGAAGTAAACAACAATGTGGTTACTAGTGCTGGCACATGTCAAAACTGCTCAATAGTTAATCCGGTTGTAATCGTAAATACAAATAAAACAGCTAACTTGAACGGATTTCCGCCGTCTAATCCTCCACAGGCCGTGCAGCATGGGGATGTCATAGTCTATACGCTTGAAACGACGGTTCAAGGCGGTGTTCTGCCAGAAGATCTGGTACTCGAGGATAGTTTAAGCAGCGGTTTAGAATTTATGATTGTTACAAGTGCTGGCGACTTTGCTGTAGATCAAAGTGCTGCACCAATCATTAAATTTACTTTACCGGCTGGCGCCTCAGAAGGCGTTCATCAAGTTATATATCAAGTAAAAGTGCTTGAGAGTGCTACAATAGATGTTTCAAATTCAGTTACTCCGAACTGGGGTGGTTGTGTGGTTTGTAGTACAGTTAATCCTATCGTCGGTATTATAACGAATAAAAACTCGAGTCCTGATAGTGGTACTTCTGTAGAGGTTAATGACTTAATAGAATACACAATTACAGTTGATATATCGGATGGTGTTACGACACATGATTTGAATATAGAAGATATACTTGGAAGCGGCCTTGAGTTCGCAGGAATTGTCAATCAAGGTTCGTTTGTTAATATTGTAAGTGCAGGAAGCAGTATAAAAGCAACTCTTCCTGCCGGTTCAAGCCAAGGGAGTTATGATTTAGTATATACAGCATCTGTTTCGAGCTCGGCAAATACATCAGTTAATAACCAGGTAATAGTCAGCGATGGTGCTTGCGGTGTTTGTGAAACCTCGCATCTATTGGTCGGAATTAGTACGAACAAATCGGCAAATATTCCAAACAACCAATCGGTACAGATTAGTGATGAAATATCTTATACATTGACTGTGACTGTTGTTGGAGCTGCAACTTCGCAACCTGTTATTCTTGAGGATACGCTGGGACCAGGTTTGACATTAGATACTGCAAGTATTAATGCAGATAGCGCATTTACTGTAGATTTAAGCGGTTCTAATCCAAAATTTACACTAGAATCTGGAACCAGTGCGGGAACTTATACTGTTAATTATAAGGCTACGGTTAATGATAGTGCACAAGAAACTGTTAAAAATGCAGTAGTCACTGATCATGGTGCTTGTGACAGTTGTGTGATTGAGAACCCAGTATTAACTATCGTAACGAATAAAAATTCAAATATTACACCTGGAAGTTCTGTCAATTCGGGCGATATTATAACTTATACAATTGAAACTGTTATCAGTTCGGACGTTTCAACGGGCACTTTAGTGACCAGTAATGAAATTTTAGTAACTGACCAGCTTGGTGATGGCCTTACACTGATTGAGAGCAGTGTAGATGGTGATTTTGCTGCTGATATAACTGGTAATCCAACACTTAGATTTACTTTGGTTCCAGGAACTCCAGCCGGCACATATAGAGAAACTTATCAGGCGCTTGTGAATGAAAACGCCACCGTTTCTGTATCTAATGAAGTTACGTCAAATCATGGGGCTTGTGATGATTGCGAGGTCATCGTTCCAGTGTCATCCGTCACGACCCAGAAGACCTCTGATGTAGCATCGGGCAGTACGGTTCAGATTGATGATGAGATCACCTATACGCTGAGTGTAACGGTGAGCGATGCTGCAACAGCCAATGATCTTGTACTGACCGATACGCTTGGTGCAGGCCTGACCTATGTTGATGGCAGTGCCAGCGGCGCAGACTTCACACATGATGTATCCGGTGCACCTGTTCTGGTGTTCACGCTGCCAGCGGGTGCAGGTGTCGGCACGCATGAAGTGACCTATAAGGCGACGGTCAATGAAAATGCGACGGCAACTGTCGGCAACAAGGTCGTGTCAGATGGAGGGGCTTGTGATGATTGCGAGGTCATCGTTCCAGTGTCATCCGTCACGACCCAGAAGACTGAATAGCCCCGAGTTTATTAGACACTCTTCGTCTTCATTTTGTGGTTCTGTTCAAAGTGTACTGGTGACAGCAT
>NZ_ML636829.1 GCF_006476605.1 Brucella gallinifaecis | reverse complement strand
GTATGCTGTCACCAGTACACTTTGAACAGAACCACAAAATGAAGACGAAGAGTGTCTAATAAACTCGGGGCTATTCAAAGTAACTGTATCTGAAGCTGTCATGAAGGTAGTTCCCTGATTTTTATTTATTGGCTGAAGCTGACCCTGTTGCAATTGCAATGATCGCCTCGGAATCAATCGCAATACCGCTATGGCCTCCAACTTCACCTGCAAGAAGGCCTTCTCGCATCACGAGAATACGGTCACAAATTCCGACAAGTTCTGGGAGCTCACTCGAAATAACGAGAACACATGTTCCTCGTTCACTAAGCGCTTCTATGATTCGATAAATCTCTGACTTAGCGCCGATATCAACACCGCGCGTCGGCTCATCCAAAATCAAGACTCTTGGGTTGGTTTGTAAAAGCCGTGCCAGCAATACTTTTTGCTGGTTTCCCCCTGAAAGTGAGCCGACATTGACTTGAGGGCTAGCCACAGCGATTTGCATATCGGCAATAGCCATTTTTGTCCTATGGCTTGCCTTTTGAAAGTTCAAGAAACCGAAACCGTGGCTATCCTGTTCCAATGCAGCAATATTTATATTCTTCGACACGCTCATGTCGAGAAATAGCCCTTCGCCTTTTCTATCCTCGGTCAGGTAAACTATACCTGCAGCAATTGCGTCCAAGGGGGTGTTTATGTTCAACTGATGCCCTTGAAGAGCAACTTTGCCAGAAGTTTTTTTATCAGCCCCATAAATGAGACGCGCAAGCTCTGTACGTCCTGCTCCTACAATACCCGCCAAGCCAAGAATTTCACCGGCATGAATATCAAATGAAAGACCTAAAACTTTACGATTATCTGCAATGTCGGTAACTTCAAGGATCTTCTGTCCTGGCTGATACTGTACGTTTCGATCTTTTTGATAAAAGCTCGAAATATCTCGTCCCACCATCATTTGAACGAGGAGTTCTTCGGACAGCTGTGAGCGCTGAATACAGCCAATATACACCCCATCGCGCAACACAGTAACCCGGTCACTCAAGTCGTAAATCTCATTCATTCGATGGCTGATATAAATGATTGCCATACCTTTATCGCGCAATCGACGAATGAGTTGGAATAACCTGTCACATTCGGTTGAGGATAGAGATGTTGTTGGCTCATCCATGACAAGGATGCGGCAGTCTGATAGCAGCGCCTTTGCAATTTCCACCTGTTGCCGCTGTGCAAGTGACAGGGTTGCAACCTTATCCGCTGTATCGAAATCAACACCCAGCTCTTCAAGAATGTTTTCGCAGAGCCGGTTCATTGCACGACGGTTCAAAACTCCCATAGTTGTCTGCTCACGCCCCAGCAGCATATTTTCAGCAACCGTCAGATTAGGAGCAAGTGCCAGCTCCTGATAAATTATAGAAATACCCAGTCCACGGGCATGAGCTGGTCCGGAGATTGTAATCGACTTGCCAGCAACCTTGATTTCACCTGATGTTGCCGGATGAGCACCCGACAGAACTTTCATCAAAGTTGATTTACCGGCACCATTTTCACCCATTAGTGCGTGAATTTCACCTGCGTAGACATCAAGATCAACACCATTCAGTGCACATATGGAACCAAAACGTTTTGTGATATCCCGCATTTGAAGAAGCGGACCAATTATCTTCCCATGAGTTTCCTGCTGAACATATGACATAGCACTTTGGCCCTTTAAGCAGATGCACCTTTAAAAGGTGCAACAAGCCCCGATTGCTCTTGAGATAAGAACATCCTGTTCCAGGTTGGACTAATGACTATCTCATTGACGCAGACCCGATCCGGGAGCAATGCAACCATCAAAATCATGTTGGCAAGATCTTGGGACTGCAACATGCGATCCTGTTCATCCTGTGGAACAGGAACGGGACGATTTTTGAGAACGGGCGTGGCAACCTCGCCTGGGCACACCGCGCATGAGCGGATATTGTTAGAGAACTCTTCCATGTTAATGGCATGGCTCATTGCCACGACTGCATGCTTTGTTGCGCTATATCCGGCACCCGCCAGTTTATGGCTATGGCGACCTAACCATGATGCTGTATGAATCATGAGGCCGCCACCTTGATCCCTAAAAATCGGCAGCACGCTCGTAACACAGTAGAAAGCGGCTGCAAGGTTGGTAGATAATAACGTGTCGATGCCTGCGGGTGTTAAAGTTGCGGAGCTTCTGTCGCGAATATTAATGCCAGCATTATTGACGAGGATATCAAGTCGCCCAAACCGTTTCACAATAGAATCCACGATTTCCTGTACGCGCACTGCATCGGTCAGATCGCCCTGTTCAATAATAGCTGAACCGCCGACAGCAATTATTCTAGACGCAACGGACTCAAGCGCATTCTGCCGACGCCCAGTGAGCACAACAGTGGCACCTGCTGCAGCAAGGGTTAAAGAAGTAGCTTCACCAATTCCACTCCCTGCTCCCGTAACCCAGATGATTTTGCCAGATAAATCGGCCATCTATATTTTCCTGCTATGTTACATCTTCAGCAACAAAGTTTCATATAGGAAACCTTGTGTCAATGCAGAAACACATAAAGATTGACTTTCGTTCAGCGACGCCAGAAAATATTCAAACAATTGGAAGCAGCGCATAACTGCTATGATCTATTTAGTTTCTTGATATCTCGGATGAGAAAATGACTTCAACAGCCCCCTCTAATGTTAATAAACCCTCGATAGGTGAAGCACTTCGTGAAAGAAGAGGCTATCATGGGTGGACGCTTGCAGACGTAGCGGCGAAAACCGGAATGTCCAAGTCAACTCTCTCCAAAATTGAGAATGATCTTATTTCCCCATCCTACCAGTCGATATTACAACTCTGCGCAGGGCTCGGCATCGAAATAGGGGATCTGGTTTCCGGTTCGGGTGCCAAAGGCGAAGAAGTGAGGAAACTCACCGGACGCAGAAGCATTTCCCGCGATGGAACGGGTTTGGTTATGGGCGACGACAACTTTACTTACACCTATGTCTGTACTGACATTGCACATAAGCGCATCATTCCCATGATGATTGATGTTCGTGCTCGCTCAATCAATGAAGTCGGCGGTCTATGGAATCATGTCGGCGAAGAATATCTTTACGTACTGGAAGGCAGTATTGAACTTCAAACAGAGCTTTATGAACCAACAATTTTGGAGAAAGGTGACTCGGCCTATTTCGATAGTACGATGGGACACGCCTATCTCTCAACTGGCGAATTCCCTGCAAAATTATTGGTCATGTGCTCTAGTGCCACGCCGAACCTTGCCCAAACCTTACGCGAAGTTCTCAGCGACAGACTTGGAAAAAGAGTAAAAAAGAATACGACATAGCCAACGTATCGTTTCAATTAAAGAAATTTATTTTTCTTATAGGAAACTGTTGACAACATCGTTGATAACCTGTCCAGTCTTTTGAGTTTCACTCACAGTTCAAGGTACGATCTATGTCAAATGCTGATCTGCTATTATCCCTGATAAAAGATGCGAAGCTTATCGACCTCTCGGTACTCACTGGTGAAAACCAGCCGTCATCACCTCCCGAAGGCCAACGTTTCGGCCAATTCATGATGAACCACTACACATGGCCGCGGGGACAGTTTCTTGAATATGTACAGGTTCACGATGATCACACAGGTACCCACTGTGACGCCCCCTGCCATATGATTCCGGCAGCGGACACAGGATTGCCTCACGCCAACGAATTTGGCAGTGTAACGATCGAACAACTTGACCTAAATGACATGATCGGCCCCGCTGTCATAGTGGATGTTCGTCCGCTTATTGCAACCGTCCCCAAAGGTGAAACGACACATCTTGCACAAAGTCCTGTTATTGACCGTGCATTTCTTGAAGCATGGGAAATAGAAAACGGGCCATTTTCTTCAGGCGATATCGTTCTTTTTCGTACCGACTGGTCGGACAATTACTTCCGCCCCTATCCCGAAGGCTTCAAATATGACCGATCACATCCTGCACCGGGTGCGGATGCTATCAAGCTCCTGCATGAACGCGGAGTTAAACATATTGGCATTGACGGTCGCGGCATAGGCTTGATGCAAGATGACTATACACCGCACTGGGCTGCCCTTGGATATGGTATGATTGCCACTGAAAATCTCACCAATCTCGGAAAGCTGCCCACACGTGGAGCAATCTTTATCTTCTTGCCCCACAAATTTGAGGGCGCAACAGGTGGCATGGGCCGCGCAATCGGCTTAGTCAGTGCATAATTTGTAAAATAGTAATTACATCTAGCGGCTGCGATGTCAGTTTTGAGTCACATTTCAAATTGAACTATTGCAGTCGCTGTATAATTTATAAATCTCCTCTTGTACTTTCACGAATGAAGCTCTGCTATTTCGCTCTCGCTCAAGCAACGAATTTTGCACCATGCAAGATGAAAACTAGCCACGCGACTTCTATTAGATGGAACTGACAGGAGAGCTAGAATTGAAGCAGGGCGCGAAAACGATCCAGTGAATCGTTTTTCCTGCATAACGCGACGGCCTTCTTCGCTTGAGTTGATGCGGATAGGAAAACAGTTCGATGAATTTGCGTTCATTGACGCGGAGAAGGCCCACATGTCTTTGTCACGGCTGTGCGCTTTCGCAGGCGTCAGTATCAGCGGTTATTATGCCTGGAAGCATCACGGTCCCAACCGTCGCCAGCTTGATGACATGATTATCCTGGCTCACATTCGTAATCAGTCTGAACTGTCACGTGAAGCCTATGGCAACCCGCAAATGCATGTCGAACTGAATGAAGAAGGTATTGGTCAGGACCTCACCGCACGACCGATAGCAATCATGGTCAGCCTGTCGCTCCCAATCTTCTGGATCATGACTTCAGTTGTGACGAACTCAATCAGAAATGGGGTGTCGATATCAATTATATCTGGACCGCCGAAAGCTGGCTGTACCCCCATGGTGGAGGTAACGCCTTTGAGCCTGAATAAAACCGGCTCCGCCAGAAATAAGCCTCGAACAGGCTGACAAACAATTGTCATCTGCCTGCTGGGCATCTGCGCGAATTATGAATGATACCAACGCTCATTTATCAGAACCGATGTGCCCATTCTCTTCGTCCAATTGAAATAATAATCCAAGACTGAGCGATGAGCGAAATATTCTTTGGAATCTTCAGCTTGTTCGTCATGTTCCAGCCCGCCTGATCGAAAATGAGCACAGCATGGGCGTTGCGGGCAACGTAGCGGGATACTTCGACAAAATGCTCTTTCATCGCATGCGTATCGCAAAAAGGCATGACGAGCGCAGCGCCCTTACCGTGCTTCGGGCGCGCATCCCCGAAAATATAAGCCGAACGGATTCGTTGTTCCTGCGTCGCAGAGGGCCTGGTTCGACGCATCGCCTACCGCCGGATGAACTTCATCTTTTGACCAACACGGGCTTCGTCCTGAAAGCAAACCTCTATCTGCTTCCCTTTGACCTAAATTCCGCAACAATTTAGTGTTTTGTGGCCAGTAGTTCCTCCCTAACCTGATTCAGATTGAGAATGTGCATGAAGCGAATTTTCAAGCTCATAGGTCTTTTCATCGGCCTGCTAATCATTGCGGCTTTTCTATATGGTGGAAAAGGTTATTGGGATGCTCTCTCGGACGCCCCACAATTACGTCAACGTGCGAATGACTTGATAGCACAGGGGCGTGGGGCAGCCTCGCTTGGTGCAGAACATGTGGCAATATTGCTAAAGGTGGAAGACCCAAATTTTGCTAATCATGCCGGAGTAGATTTTTCGACCGCTGGCGCAGGAGCCACAACAATTACGCAGTCAACCTCCAAGCGCCTTGCGTTCAAAAAATTCCAACCCGGTATCGGCAAAATTCGACAAACCGGGTACGCGATAGGTCTGGAACGCCGACTTTCCAAGGAGCAAATCCTTGCCCTCTGGCTCGACACATTGGAGGTGGGCGAAGGCCCGGAAGGGTGGATAACTGGCTTCCACAAGGCAAGTTCTGCAATCTATGGTCGGCCGCCCACAGAGTTAAGTAACAAGGAGTTCATTCGATTGGTGGCCGTGCTTATCGCACCGGGATCTTATAAGCTTAGAGAGAATGATACTGCGCTCAATGAGCGTGCCGGCCGGATTGAACGTCTCGTGGCAGGAACGTGCGCCCCCGAAGGGCTAGGCGACGTGTGGCTGAGAGGGTGCAAGCAACCATCCTATGACTGAGGTTTTTTCGTGCAACTCCTGACATTCACGGATTTACACCTAAGCGGCTGGAAAATTTTTTAAATTCGGCGGAGGCTTCGCGATCCTGCGCATGCTGCCTGGGTTCCGGCAGAAAGCTTCCGATACCCTATGGAGCGTAGTTCACGCCCCAACATCTGGGATGCTCGTCTTTGAGAAGCGGTTATGACCGGGGAATTGTCCGTTCAGCAAGCATCCGGACCTCGGGCATTGAAACGAATGACCCAAGCACGGATGATTTGATGACCGAAACTACCAAACCGGGCAGCTTCAGTGTGCGTACCTCCATCGTAGATGATTGACACTGCTACGACTGGGGATAAGCCGAAACGCACTGTCGTTTTGCTGCTCGCATCGATTCCATCTACAAACCATTTTGTTGTAAGCTCTGGTTCTATTGAGACGTATTGCTTGGTGTTGATAATAGGCGTCCCTTGAACACCAAAAGCCCCGTCATTTCTGATCGGGGCTT
>NZ_ML636828.1 GCF_006476605.1 Brucella gallinifaecis | reverse complement strand
GTTCTCGGCATCTAAGCCGAAGTCAGGCAGAAATTCCACTTATCTCCGCTGTCCAGATTTCCCGAACCACCTCTGTACAAGCAGAGCTAATGACCTTAGATGGCAAACATGTTGCTTATTCTGCCGACGACAGTAATCCACGCATCAACTTCGCAGCGTCAACACCGCCCCCCCCACCAATTCAGAATAAACCAAAATTAAAAGTCAGCTATCAGAACTGGATGAATGGAGCTCAACGATCACCGTACGCATGTATTCTGGTCATTGAGGCAATTAATAGTTATAATATGCCTGATAGCTTGACTATTACTTCTGATATAGACAGTTTGAAATTTGCCAATGAAAATGGATCTCAGCGCATGACGCTTTATCCAAGTGTCGTATTTAATACAAACTTCTACAACCGCGGGCATGGAGAAGTCGTAGCAGAAGATCCCAATGTATCGAACAAAAGTGACAGCGCCAGACATTTTCATATTAGCGATTCAACTGGAACAATCTGGAAAGGTTATCTGACATTTGTGAGTGCACAAATAGTAGATCAAACACCTTATTGAGTTCAATTTTTCTGGAGTAACGAACTGCGATCTGTCTGATTCCAGGTTTCCAGCGATGAAAACAATTGATGGGACGAGCGTTAAGTATTGATTTGCGATCATGGTTTTTTGAATGCAGTAAGTGAAAGGCTGCCCCCACGGCGTGCCGGTATCCGGTTTGAAATATCGGCAGCGACAGCGATCCGCTGGGTTTCTCATGTGCGCAATGATGTGTTGGGAGAACGACATCCAGATCGGCGACGCGGTTCAAGACTTGATGCACATGGGCGGCTCGAAATACCGATCAAATCCGCGTTGAATATTGAATTATGGCGCGTTGAGCGTTCGGATTTAAGGATATGACGCAGGTTTTTCCGGGCTCATCGCCGCCCGGAGGAAGCTCGTCATGCAATAGCTTCTTCTTTTCGTGCCAGACGTACCGGCGGATGTTGTAGGCGAGATTGATCATGCCGATTATCATGGTTGTCCGTGTAACCTGAACTCCTGAACTTTCTCCAAATATTGGTAGAGTCCATTACTCTGAGGAGACGGGTAGAATGAAGCATTCACGGTTCACGAATGAGCAGATCATCGGGGTATTGAAAGAGCAGGAGAGCGGCATGCGGACCGCCGCTGTCTGCCGCAAACACGGAATATGCTGATTACTTTATACAGCTTGTGCGGCCCCTGTGCTTTAAAGGAGATATGCAGATATTCTTAGTTTTATATTTCTTTACAATCTTCCCGTAGAAAGACATACGTTGGGCTTATTGGGAAAAACACTTCGGAATTTTTCTCAAAAGTTTTCATATCAAGTAACTCAAGCTGATAATTATCTTTTGTTATTCCAGCTCTATAAGCCACCGGATGCGAAGCAGAAACAACCGAGGCGAACTTATGTACGCGTTCATCCCAAAACTCGGTAAATATTACCCTAGGTGGACAATCTTTAAGAGATTGCAGTGCACCATTTACAACGTCAATTTCCGCACCTTCAACGTCTAGTTTCCAGATATCAAAAGGACCACTCGTCAAACTATCGATTGTAATGGTAGGAGTAGTTAAAAACTTAATATCATCTCCAAAGATATGCGAGAACTTTGCGATCACCGAACTATCGTATGTTGAGCCTTGATTGTGAGTTTTCGATATAGCTATATCAACGAAGCCATCTGAACGTTTGCTTAGTGCAGCTTCAGTAACCGATATTCTGATATCATCTATTTCTCTTATTCGTTCAGCCAACCATGGCAAAGCTTCTACGCATTCAACAAAAGATGCGCCAAAATGCAGGAAGTGAAGCGCAGTTAATCCGATATTGGCACCACCATCAAGTATCCGATCTCCTTTCCTTACAAACTTTGCCATTAGCAAGTTATCAATATCGTATTGGGGGTATCGAAGAGAGGTACTTAAACATGCAGCGTATCGACGCTCGTGAAGGTTACTCAAATCCAATGTGATCTTATTACCGTCGATTTTCAAGGTCACTTTGCCATCGTCACGAAGAATATCGTCGAGATCGGTGCAAAAACCAATTTCATTTTTCTTTTCAGGCGAGATAAGAAAACGAGATACCAGTTTATGAAAAATTGTCACAATTGCTTCCTTGCTTCCGACACACGCTCTAATTGTTAGATAATTCTTTAAATCGATACTACAATTATCGACAATATCTTATCGGTTTTCAAAACAATAAAAGGGGAAATGTAACTTTGCTAAACGAACAGTCACAGATCATCGTTGAGTTGCCTACCGACTGGATGTTAAACCCTGTCGACGGCGTTCGGCATAGGATTTTCCTCACCAATGTTATGGGGGCACTTTCAAAGTTACACCCTTCAATTGTCGTAAAGGATGTACCTTGGGGTACTGACTTCGTTGAAAGAACCCCTCCGAAAAATGGCGTACTTTTTTCCTTTCACTCTGTCGGAGAAGTTCATGGGGTTTGGCGCTTAAAAGAAGCTGCTATACCACCCTTGTACGCTGTAGATCGGACTGGACACTCCGGTTGGTCTGAGATCGCTAACGACAAAAAACTGCAAGAGAAGGCGTATTCTTATGATCCAGAAAAAGCAAAAATAGTTATAAAATATTACAAAGAACGATTCCAATCTGACAAACTAAGCAAATATCCGCAAGCGAGTTTATTTGATCAAGAAATTAACAACTATATATTCATTCCTCTTCAGGTACAATCCGATCCCGTCGCTAAGTTTGCCAATATAGATGCATTAACTATTCTCAAGACGGCATCAATGCTTTCGCTCGAAAAAGGTATACATGTCGTTGTAAAAAGGCACCCGTACTGCGATAGTGAAGCGATAGCAGAATTCATCGAAAGTGCCACATCGACAAACCCCTTTTTTCATACGAGCCATTCTAATATACACGATCTCATCGAACATTGTTCATCAGTTATTACTGTAAATTCAGGAGTTGGTCTCGAGGCACTCATTCATGGAAAACCGGTTTATGCTTGCGGACTTTCCGAATGGTATCCCGCCAGCCATCGCATAAAAGACGCTGAAGAACTTCAGCTGGCATTTAACAAAAATCACCCTGAGGCGGATATTAGATCCACAGCTTACCTAGGATATCTTCTTTCCGAATACTGGATTGACGGTTCAGATTTTCTAGCGGTTTCGGAGAGAATGAAACGCTGTTTAAACGAATCCCAGATCAACAAAACTAAGAAAGTATCCATCGATTCTACCAAGCTCGAAGTGTGCGGCGAAATCGGAGAGTTGGAGCGCCAGTTAGCAAGGACGACAACCGACCTTAATTACTTCAAAGATGAGAATGAGAAGTTTAAAAAAAACGAGCTAACACATCGAGAGTACACTCAAAAAATTCTAGAAGAATTATCTGCCTCAAAGGAACTCAATGGGTCTCAATCTTTACAAATTAGTGAAACCAAAAATAAGCTAGCCCTCTTAGAATCAGAAAACATCCGATACCAAAATCTTATCGAAAAAATAACAGATAAGCCTTTTATCAGTGTATTTAAGATACTCGCAAATAAGCTGAAGAAGTAATCCCTTGGCTCATCTGTATTACCTTCTTTTCTGAAAGCATTATTTCTCGGTAATAATCTTTGAAGTCTTCACGTATCAAGGAAATTTCCCATCGATGAGTGGCTTCTTCTATCGGGCGCAAGTGATTCAACAACTCACCATCATACTGTGTCTCGATCACTTGATGGAGATGCTGAAATATCTCGAAGTGTATGTATAGACGCTCATCGTCGAAACTCACGTCCTGTCCTGGCCTACCTATTCTATAGAAATAATGCACATCGGGAATTACCACAACAGACTGCGCTAAACTTAGAACAAGGTAGGCAAATTGCAGATCGTCAAATCTCTTCAAAGAATTATTGAACCTTAGGTCATGCCTATTCAGGAAGTCGCGCCTACGGATTTCATACCAACCTCACATCGTCCGAATTTCGAACAATGATCTGCGCGGACATCGCCTATGTATGCCGTGAGTATACATGACTGGCCTGCTTATACATGTCAGCTTGCCAAGCTTGACATGTGTGATTTCCATACAAGCCCATAGAGAGGCGCTATATGTGAGGTGCTGTGTACTACATGAGTGTGTGAGCAGGTACAGACATCCCAGTCCGCTCAAGCGTTAAAAGATCAAACAAAATGTCATCATAAAGCCAAAGCGGCTTAAATCAACACACAAACCGAGCCGGAAACTCCAACCATCCGCAGCCACAAAAGCCTCAAATCATTCAACGATGAACATCCAAGCGTGATGAACCAACAGGACAAAATCCAGATATCAATCAGACTGTCTGTCGCAATGTACCTTTGAGTACGTAAATTTGATTAGGCAATTGGCATCGTGAATGTCATCGTAGGCAGCGGCAATAAAGCTGCCTTAACAGGCCGACATATGACTGCACCGTCACAGGGACATTAACGCTGAAATACCTTGCTACTGCGGCCGTTCCACATATGCGACAGAATAAGATTTCGTATTATCATTACTATGCGAAAAAAATCTGAAACCAATTACTTGCTCACAATGACACTCGCTATAGATCTCACAAGAGCGGGAAAATCAGGAGCATCCCGTGCTTTTCTGTCAACAATGAGGTGTGAGATTTCGTCGATTGTACAAAAAACAGAACGGGCCGGCGCGCTGATTTTGGAATGATCTGCAAGGATGATAGTCTTTGCCGAGTTACGAACCATAGCGCGCGCTATTTCAGCTCCGTGGATGAAATGGTTCATTGCGCCTCGCTCCGGATCAATGCCCCAAGGTGCCAACAACGCTACATCAGCACGATAGCGATTTATGTCATTAATGGTTGATGCACCCCAGGTTTCGAGCGGGTCTTGGCGCACATCACCGGACAGCAAATGCACCTTATAACGATGGTAAGAATCGTTTTCCTTTCCTGAGAGCAAACGTGCAACGTCGATGGAATTGGTCAGGATATTGAGCCCTGAAAGACCATGATGATTGGACAGCACTTCCGCCATCACCGTCGTGGTAGTGCCAGCATCAATAAATACCGTCATATCATTTGAAAGCAGATTAAGGGCTTCCATCGCAATGGCTTGCTTTTCGAGTAGTCGTTGGTTGACGCGTACATGAAAGTCAGTGTCTTCCTTGGCAAGCGGTACGGCACCACCCCGGACGCGTTTCAATTTTCCCGCTTGCTCAAGCTCCATGAGATCGCGACGGATCGTTTCACGCGAAACGCCTATTTCTTCAGTAATCTGATCAATCGAGATACGGCCAAAAGCCGTTAGATAGTCCTGAATTTTTTTATGACGTTCGTCCTGCCACATGATTTAACCCGCTCGTTTCCTTCGACGCATCAAAAAACACAAAAAAACACATATGCCAACTATTGCCACATTTTTTATTTCTTGCTAGCTTTATTTAAAGGAAGTTGAGGAAAATGGCATGTCGACGTCAGAACTGAATCACTTTGTTCGTTTCGCAGCCACATTAGCAGACATGGCGCGCGCAACATTAGCCGATGAGCTTAAAGCCAGTGAGAACGCGGTTTCGAACATCGAGGTGAAGCCTGATCATAGTTTGGTGACGAAATATGATCGCGCCATAGAACACCGTCTGCGTGCAGAAATTCGCAAACGCTATCCTCATCACGGCATCATTGGCGAAGAAGAAGGCAGCATTGATGCGCAGGCATCGCATGTATGGGTTCTTGATCCAATCGACGGCACAGCACCCTTCATCATTGGCATTCCAGTCTGGGGAACACTCATCGCGCTCGCAGTTGATGGCGTGCCGCAGGTCGGCGTGATCGACAATCATGTGCTCGATACGCGATGGGTAGGTGCAGCTGGACAAGCAACCCAGCTCAATGGACAAGCAGTACGATGCCGTCCATGTGCCCGCCTCGCAACGGCTCTGATGACCAACTCTAACCAAGACTACATGTCATCGGATCAGTTGCCTGCTCTCAACGCATTGCGCCATCGAACTGCCAATCGTGTGTATGGCGGCGCGTGCCTGAACTACGGGAGACTTGCTGAAGGACGCACAGATCTCGCAATCGACGCAGGGCAGCAGATTTACGACTTCGCTCCCTATCGTCCGATTATCGAAGGTGCAGGTGGGAAAATTACGGACTGGAATGGCCAACCACTGACTTTAGAGAGCAACGGCACCATTCTTGCCGCAGGTGACCAGCGTTGTCACGCTGAGGCACTGGAAGCAGTCATTTCCAGCCTGAAAGAGAGTGAACCCGCTGCGTAATGCACCCGTACTTCTGGGGGCTAATTCTAATTACAATAAAAATGGGAACTCAAATATGGGCATTAAAATTCAAACCCTTGATGTGACGTATGGAGAAGAAAACGTCATCTCCCAATTGTCGCTAGATATTCCTGAGGGTTGCTTTTTTACTCTTTTGGGACCATCTGGCTGCGGCAAAACAACATTGTTACGCACGATTGCCGGGTTTGTTGCCGCGTCCAACGGCTCAATCCGTTTTGGTGATACAGACGTTACCAACCTGCCACCGCACAAACGCAACATCGGGATGGTTTTTCAGGATTACGCCCTTTTTCCTGATAAAACGGTTCAGCAGAATGTTGCTTATGGCCTTAGCGCCCGCGGCGAAAAAGGTGAGAGAGCCAAGGCTAAAATTGGTCAGGCTCTTGAACGTGTTGGCCTTAGCCATCTCGCGCAACGTCATCCGGCTGCATTGTCAGGTGGCCAGCGCCAGCGTGTGGCACTCGCCCGTGCTCTCGTCATCAAGCCAGCGGTTCTTTTGATGGACGAACCGCTGTCAAACTTGGATGCCAAGCTTCGTATCCAAATCCGCGAGACAATCTGCGAGTTACAGCGCGAAGATAACATCACCACTGTATTTGTTACACATGACCAAGAAGAAGCATTGGCTATGTCAGACCGCATCGGCGTCATGAACCGTGGTGCACTTGAACAAATTGGAACGCCCAAGCAAATTTATACGACCCCGCGTACCAGCTATGTTGCAGACTTTGTCGGCTCCGCTAACTGTATTCCGGTAGAGGTGCAATCTGTGCAAAATGATTATGCTACAGTCTCGGTTGGGACACAGGTAATCAACGCCGCCGATCATCGCAGTGACAAATCAGGCCAACGCGGCATCCTCATCCTTCGCCCAGAAAATTTGCACATTTCTGCTACACGCACAGAAGACCAACAGGTAATCTCAGGCCTAGTCCGAAGCCGTCAATATTTGGGTACCAAGACAAGTTATCGTCTCGATATTCATGACAACAAGCAACTCATTGCCGAACTTCATGGCCAAAACCATGATGCTTTTGCACTAGGTGATCAGGTCCATGTGACGGTCAATCCAGATCAGGCACTGGTGATTGCATCATGAAAAAATCACTACAAACACCCTGGTTTTGGTTGAGCCTACTGGCTCTGGCGTTGCTATGTGTCTTTATTCTGTATCCGCTGATAAGCATCCTTAGTGCCAGTTTTATTGGCGAAGGCCCGAATGGCTGGATGCGCTTGATAGAAAATCCACGCTATATCGCCGCGATACAGAACACGCTGATACTTGCCTCGGTCGTCACAATATTCTGCACCGTAATTGGTGTTCCGTTAGCATATGTGACAGCTCGCTATAGCTTTCCGGGCAAATGGCTCATCGCTCTTTTGCCATTGATTACGCTGGTGCTGCCTGAAGTCATTGCAGCCCAAACCTGGCTCATGATGCTAGGTAATAATGGTTTAGTAACGAGATTTATTAAGGGCTACGGTATCATCTTACCAAGCTTCTATGGCTGGTTCGGCCTCATCGTCTCCATGAGTTTCATCTATTATACCTACATCTACATCGGCGTTGTCGCTGCAATTGGGAAGTTCGACGTGCAACTCGAAGAGGCTGCCCAATCACTGGGAACAAGCCCGGCAAAATCCCGCTTGCGCGTCATGTTGCCGGTAATTCTGCCGACCGTGCTCGCCTCAGCCCTGCTTGTTTTCACAATGGTCGTCGGAAACTTTGCAATCTCCATGATCTTGAGCCACCGACTGCCATTACTTTCGGTCGTCACCTATCAAGCAGCAGTCGCAGAAGGCGCGAGTGACATCACCATGCAATCGACACTTGCCAGCGTGTCGGTGTTGATTGTTATGCTGGTGCTGTTTTGTAACCGGTTCGTGGTGTCACGCGGACGTTTCGAAATCGTGCAGGGGCGCGGCGCAAAGCCAGTACCCTTGCGTGGATTAAATGGGCTGCTGGTCGCTATAAGCGCAGGGTTTATCGTTGTCGTATCACTTCTGCCGCTTTGTGTAATCGTCGTGGGTGCATTCACCGCCTCACGTGGACCGGTGATGCAATGGGGTAACTGGACATTTTCAAATATCGCCCGCGTTTTTGTCACAGCTCCTCAGCCACTCGTCAATTCTCTCACCTACGCAGCAACCGCTACATTCATATCCATTATCTTCAGCGCCATAGTCAGCTATCTGGTAGTTAAAAAGCCAAATCTGATCACCCCGATCATTGATTACATATCAGCTATCCCTCTTGCCTTGTCTGGCACAGTTCTGGGTGTTGGCTTGCTGGCAACTTTCCATGGCGGCTGGTTACCATTATCTGGCACAGCAATGATCATCGTTCTGGCTTATGTTGTCCGCCGGATGCCGTTTGGTATGCGCAACTCACAGGCTATATTGCAAAACATTCCAAATTCGATTGAAGAAGCATCAATCAGCCTTGGTGTCCCACCAGTACGATCCTTCTTCAAGGTTGTCCTTCCTATGATGCTGCCAGCCATTGCATCCGCTGCAATCCTGACATGGACAACTACGGTGGCTGAATTATCAGCTTCCATTCTGGTCTATTCCGGCGGTCGGGAAACACTGCCAATTCAAGTTTTCCGACTGCTCGATTCTGGCCTGATGGCTTACGCGTCAGCTTATGGTCTGGTGTTGGTATGAATAGCCCCTAGATTTGTAGACACCTTGTGACTTAAAAAAGAGGCAAGGAGCTTACGATGGGTAAAGCTAATTTC
>NZ_ML636827.1 GCF_006476605.1 Brucella gallinifaecis | reverse complement strand
CTTTGCAAAGCTCGCAGCATAATTGCGTCCAGAAATAAGGCCGCTTATATCCTTCCAAAAACTTTGCGACAGAACCCCCCAAGGGCTTTCAGAGGAAAGCTGTATAAAATCACGAGATTTTCTCGTGATTTTGGCGTGATAAAGCCTATTTTGTTCGCACGGTAAAATCGAAGACCAGTACGCCATCCTTGTTGGCTAGAAGGGGGCCTACAAAAGTTTTGAATTTTTGATGCTCTTGATCGTAAAATTTTGGATCGGTTACGACTGGCGATCCGACATAATAATTGCGATCACCTTCCGAGAGAAACGTAACGATGAAGCCTTCTTGAAAACCTTTGTCAGCACCTTCACCACTATTTTGAGCACCCGCTTCAATTTGCTGGATATAAGGCATGCCATTTCTTTTGGCCTCGGTCTTCAAAGCCAGAAAACGCCGACGAACTTCTTGAATCTGGGCCGAAGTAACTGACTTTTTGTATTTAAACAAAACAATATGTTGAATCGTGCCTGGCTTGTATTCTGAAGCCGTAAAAGCTCTGAGTCCAACTTTCTGCTGTTCCTCGTGAAGCATGTCTTTTTCCATCTGGATGGAGGGCGTTTGAGCAATGACGAAAGATGGACTGAACGCAATAGAAAGTGTAGAAAATAATAATAATAGCTTGTGCATTATGATACCCAAATAAATATAACGATAAAGAACGCTTAAGCTCGTCTAAAATCCAATCAATCGAGCATACCTAAGCGTGACGATAAACGGGCACGGTTATCCGGTCATAGTGGGCCCCTCTGGATAATGTCTTGGCGTAGAACACTCATTCCAACACTGTCTTTGTGCATATTAAGAACATATACTGAGATATTATAAGGAATCATAGAAGGCTTGATCTCTTGGAGTAAGTATGATCCCATTTGTTATTTTAACTATTGGTCCAGTGTGTTTTATATATTCAGTATTCGTAATATTTTACAAACACTCGTTGTATGCATTGTGGTGGAAATTGAGTGCTTCAATTCTGTTTATGGGTCAATTGCTGATCGCTATTAAATTGATGTACCCACCATACCTTGATGCACAAAATGTGCTCCATGAGCCATATTTTATCGTTCTGCCAATCGGATTTCTGATGCTGATTGTGGGATCTGGTATGGTTTTAATATTGACCGCCTTATCAAAAATCAGATCAAGATCTAAAAAACTTAGTGATTCTAGTAGGTTATAATTCAATCCAATTGATTACATTCGATAAATATTAAGATGTTCCTGACCGTCTATCACGCTTTGGTAAGTCAAAGTTCACCGTCAGATTTGTCAACGGCGGAATAAAAACAGGCCAAATGGCGGTGTAAAATCAGGCCAGTTTATGCCGCAATCGGGGAACGTCGGAAGGGCGTAGCCCGACCAGAGTTTTCCGATTGCGGCATCGGTAATTTTGCGTGTGTTTTAGCGGTGCTTTTTGGCTCGGCTTTGAGCGAGGCGATAACTATCGCCATTCATTTCCAGAATGTTGACGTGGTGGGTGATACGATCCAGTAGTGCACCGGTCAACCGCTCGGATCCGAGTGTTTCCGTCCATTCGTCAAATGGCAGATTGCTGGTGATCAGGGTGGCGCCGCGTTCATAGCGTTGCGAGATCAGCTCGAACAGCAATTCCGCTCCAGTCTTTGACAATGGCACGAAGCCCAGTTCGTCAATGATCAGCAACCCATAGGCTGCCATCTGCTTCTGGAACCGCAGCAGTCGCCGTTCATCACGCGCCTCCATCATTTCACTGACCAGGGCGGCTGCCGTGGTGAAACCGACGGATAACCCCTTTTGGCATGCGGCCAGACCAAGGCCAAGTGCCACATGGGTTTTGCCCGTGCCACTGGGTCCAAGCGCGATGACATTCTCGCGCCGTTCGATCCATTCGCAGCGTGCCAGTTCCAGTACCTGCATCTTGTTGAGCTTGGGGATGGCGGCAAAGTCAAAGCTGTCGAGGCTTTTGACCGTTGGGAACCGTGCTGCCTTGATGCGGCGTTCGACCTTGCGGCGATCCCGCTCAATCATCTCGCGTTCGGCAAGACGACTGAGATATCCGACATGATCGACACTTTCGGTGGCGCATAATCTGGCCAGCTTCTGGTACTCGCGCTGGAAGGTCGGCAGCTTCAAGGTCTTGAGATAATGAGATAGCAGGACCTCTGGTGCTTCAATGTTCATGCCGCTTCTCCTGCATCCGACGACAAAAGGCGCATGTAGGCTTTCGCCGACGTCTTTTCGACCATTGCTTTGGGCAGGTAAGGATAGATCGACAGGTCAAGCCGTGGCGGCCGACGCTCAACTCGACACAGGACAAGATGTTTTACGGCGTCGAAGCCTATTGCTCCAAGCTGCATGGCCTGCTTCACCGCCGCATGCACGTCGGCGATATCGAAACTTTCCAGCAGGCGCAATATCTGCACATATTCCCGTTTCCCATGCTTTGCCATGCGGCCTTCCATCAACCGACGCAACGTAGCGAACTCCTCGGGCAGAGCCCATCCCTGGAGAGGCGCTGCCTGATCCAGCGCATTGATCTTCTTCTCGATCAATGGCAGGTAATGCAGCGGATCAAAAACGACATCTTCCCGACCCCAATTGCGCACATGGCGCGCGATGATCTCACCACAGCAGCTGATCACCACCTCGTTGACATAACCCCGTATCCAGACCTGCCTGTGGCCGTAGGCAACCGGCACGGAATAATCATTCGTCTTGTAGCGGACCAGAGCTTGAGCCGTTATTCACAAAGATGTGCCGGATCATTCATATGATCGAGGATGGTCTCGCTAAAGTAGTTCGCAATCGGGCTCAGGTCAGTTCACTTTCCTTAGATTAAAATCGTTGCGAAACATTCATACCAAACTGCGCTGCGCTGTTACCGCCTACGCCTGCGCGACCGGTTACATTCAATAGCTTGTTCTCATCAATTCGGTAGCCTAGTCCAAGGTTCACCGTAGACAGCATTTGCCATGCATTTCGCTTGTTTTCATTTACCTTTACCGCATCCTTGAAAGCAAAAGTCATACCCCATGATAAATTCATGTCCGGGTTGACGGCGAAGCCTACAGAAGGACTGACGGAAATCGCATCTCCGGGGTTGATCGTAGTATTATCTGACTTTCTGTCCATAAACTTCGAATAGGCCACTGTTGTTGAAAGAATGATCGGATCAACCGTCCAATAGCCGGTGAGACCGCCATTGAACGATTTGCCGTAGACAAAGCTATCGCGTGTCTTTTCCACGGCCCCGACAGAAAGAAAGGCGTTTATTGCTCCTCTTGGAAGGCGCAGCAGATGGAAGTCAGTGCCGATTGTCAAAGAATTAAAGTCAAAGGATGATGAATTATGTAATCCGTTTTCAGGTGATGTGTTGCGCTCATATCTGTATCCGCCATTGATTTGGGCGGACAAGTTGAAGCGGGATGCAACGTTGTAGCGAACGCCAAAATTTGCTGTCGCGGTGTCGGTACGGTCTTGTGTTGCCTGAATAGTAGGTATGTAAACCAATGTTCCATCGCCAGCGAAGGTGTAAAGAAAATTTGGTATATACCCACTTTTGTCTTGCGAGGTGTAGTTCATCCCATAATTTATGGATAGACGCCCTGCGGAAGGAGAAAACTCGTCAACCTTCAGCAAGGTTTCCCGATCTGAAATCTTGATACTTTCAGGTATTTCATTAGCGATTGCTTGTCCGATTGATTGAATACCAACAAATAGGGAGACTAGGGTCTTTTGATACATGAGCAACCTTATCAGTGCGGCAAATTAGAATATTTTTTGCTTGTAATTTTTTCGTGATTAATATTATGACTCGAATAGTTAAGTTTTTGTTTTTAGGGAATTTACAGGTGAGAAAAATGCGTTTTGATAAAGCCTTGGCATTCACTGCCATAACAGCATCGCTAGCGACAACGCTTGTAGCTGCAGTTGTGATGACGCCGACGACAGTGCGCTCAGCAAGTTCTGAAATCAAAGTCAGTCTCAGCGATGCTGAACTAGACATCATGTTTGGGAAAGATCGACCAAAGCAAATAGGACCCCACAAGATCGTCTATCTGACCAAAGATGAAGCAAAGCAGATTAGAGGTGCCGCTAATCCCGTGGTAATAGGAGCGGGGATAGGAGCTATCGGTGGAGGTATAGCGGGTGGGATGCAGGCTTATGATAACGGAAGTTCCATTCCCTACGGGATAGTAAGTGGCGCTGCTTCAGGAGCGGTGGGAGGGGCTATGTGGCCAGGCGCAGGTGGGGCCGTTAGCCAAACTGTAAGAGGAGTTCTGGGTGGAGTTGCTGGCGCCTCGACTAATTTGGCGATGAACGGGCAAGGAGGAATCTGCCGTCAATGTCACGAGGATAAATAAAATGAAATCATATATTTATATCATAATAGCTGTCATTATTTGTGCATTTTCCCCGATAGTTTCACGATTAACAAATAGGAGAAGTAACTACTTTGAGAGTTTAATAAATAAAATTTTTTCTTCGATTATAGTTGGTGTATTATTTATGATAATTGCCATGCAGTTTATAATATTGGCATTAAGAGAACACGGTTGGGGGTGATCTCTATATATTTGAGCTCAGTATTTTCCTACTGGAGTTATAAGCGTGGGACGAAATTTTAGTAAGTACAGTGCTCTTTTAGCAGGGCTATTGAATTTCATTGTCCAATCAGATGCTGCTCATTCCGACCCACAAAGCTTGCCTTTTCAAAGCAGAATGGACGATTTTAATGCTGGTGCTCGCTCATGGAGCGAAACACGCGATCATCTTGTAATCAAACAGAAGTTCGATATGTCTTGTGGTGCTGCTGCTCTTGCTACCGTACTCAAGCTTTATTATGGCGCAAAGACGGATGAAGCCGATATTATGGACATTATAGGCTTGCGAGATGAGTATTCATTCGCAGAGCTGGCTTATGCGGCTGGCGAATTAGGCTACAGGGCCATCCCACTTTCCGCTGATTTTGAGACACTAACTAAACTCAAGATTCCCGTTGTGCTTTTTATCAATAGCTTTGGAGCGGGACACTTCACAGTTTTCAAAGGCAGTGATGGATACAATGTCTGGCTCGGCGATCCTGCATGGGGCAATGTCCATCTGGCAAAGGCAGATTTTCTAAAGCGTTGGCATACGGGACGCAACGCTCAAACTCCGGGGCAGTTTCTTGTCATCCTGAAGCCAGGCCAGAAAATAAATGAAGCCTTTTTCGGTCTTTCTAACGCCCAGACAACCACATTCTTTATCCAGGCTGGCGAAGCGCACATTGCGGCGAAGTGATCCATATAAAATCGTACCGCTTTAACTGTGCCTTCAGGTCCGCGTCATTCCCGTCTGAACGCTCAAGTAAACCGATAGAAACGACTTTTGCGTCTTTCTGATATTGCTTCAAATGAACCGGCACACCGATATCTGTGCGAACATGACCGCTGCCAGCAATTAGCACCGCTTTCGGCTGGGACTTTGCCAGACGATAAGCCATGTAGGCGTCTTTAACATACTGAGATATAGCCAAACGCTGAGCAGTGTTGTCATCAATTGAATGAGAGCGCTTGATTTCAGTAATCACCTCATTGAAGTCCACTACAGATTTCTCTCCGGCTTTGAGCTTCAACTCTTGCCGCAATTGACGCGGTAGCGCTAAGACGCCAAATTTATTCACATTATTGATAAGCTCACTATCCAGACTGGCGTGGCCAATCATAGCCTTTTGGCCAGTAGCAACTTCAAAAATGGGGTAGTACGCATCCCAGATTGGCCACCCGCGTTGCTGCCATTGTAAGTCCGTGTGAAATTGTCCTGATGAAATTCGACCTTTAGCATACTGTGCGGTTATCTGTTCATGCACGGGTTCCAACATTTCAAACAGGACAGTATTAGCTCCCGTATGCTTGAGGATATTCGTTTGAATTTGATGATGACGAGGATCTGTATGTGTTTCACCTACGAGAATGTAATCGGATTGAGCAGAAGTTCGTAAAACCGTCTGATAGTCGACTTTGTGTCCATTACGATCAAAAATTTCTTCATTAATCACTTTAGTGCAAATCGTTTTCTGAGATACTGACGCAATCGTCTCATCAGACGACAATTTGGCTTTGCATGCAGACAGACAAAGCAGTGAAATCAGAAAAATTGTAAAATATGATTTCATTTAAATTACCCTGGTTAGGTTAGCTCTTATTCCAGAACTGCCAGCGTGGATGGCTTGTCTTCTTCTCGATTTTTGAGGAAGCGGGTGGGGCAAGTGATAATCGCTCTGCCATATCTCTCCATTTATCTCGGTCTTCTCTCGCATCATTCAAAGCATCCCGTAGCGTTTGAAGCTCCCTTGTCATTAAGCATGGAATAAGGACCCCATTTAAGGGGTTATCGGCATCCAAACGGGGCTCTGACGCAATCTCGATGACATCAGGGCGCTCCTACAATACGTGCCTCAAGCAAATCGAGTTTCCCGCGGCCGTACATCTGACGCTTGATGAGTTTCAGTTTCGTGATCTGACCCTCTGTCTGGCCGTTCGACCATATTGAAATTATTGCGTTTTGAACCGCTGCTCTGTCGCGGATAATGCCATTGGCGAATGATGCGACTAGACTTCTTGCCGCGCGGTCGAGCCATGCTTCCAGATCACCCCTGGACTTGCTGCGCAGCATGTTGTGAAAGCTCTCGATGATATCTCTAGCCTCGACAAGGTCCGGTAATCGCTCCTCGATTGCAGCAACCGTCATCGCTTGAGCCTTGGTCAATTTGTTGCGTTCAAGTGTCATCAGGCGGACGATAGTGCGTGCTGCCGGCGCGTGGCCGAGCCCGTTTTCGGCTTTTTCGGCTCGCCTTCGTCGTGTTGCCCATTCTGTAACGACACGCAGACTTCCACCAAACCCGGCCAGGCGAAGCTGCCGCCAGAGTTCAGCGCCATTTCGTGATCCGGCATCCCATTGCGCTTCAAGCCACGGCAGGTGTGGTTCAAGCGAAGTTTGCCGGACCCGGAAGATGTCGGTTCGTTGACCACGAACAACGCTGCGAACCAGCTTTCGGCTGTGTCCGGTTCTGCGTACAATTTCCTTGATAGGCACGCCTTCGTCGACAAGCCCACGAATGACAGAGTTTGCTTCTTCGCGTCGCAGATATCCCTCGTATTGTAGCCGCTCGGCAGCAGTCAGAAGCTTGGGATTTACGGTTGCTGTGCCGAGTGCCATGCGGACTTGCCGCATCGATTTGCGCACGGCGTCGAGAAAGGCGTGGCTGGCATTTTCCATCAGATGCCAGCGGTCGGCGACTTGATCCGCATGTGGCAGGGCTTGTGAAGTGGCCTGCGCATAGCCGCCACCGCGATCCCGTGCGACGATCTCGATCTGCGGCTGCTGGATTAGCCAGGCCTTGGCAGTCGCCGCGTCCCGGTCGGGGAGCAAGGCGATTGTTTTTCGCCGCTCAAGGTCGCAAATGATTGTGCCATATCGGTGATTGCGACGCCACGCCCAGTCATCGATGCCGATAACACTCGGCGGTGGTGGAGGCGGCCGACCATACCGGCGAACGGTTCGAAGCAGCGTGTCGTTGCTAACCGGAAACCCGAGACGATCTGCGAACCGTGCCGCCGGGCGACCACCCAATGCCAAAGCCAGATGGTGCACCAAGTTGTCCAGGCGTGCTGTCCGGCGCGCCAGAGGTCGGACTATGTTGTCACCGAAACGTTCCGCGAAAATCTTTCGGCGGCATTGGTTGGCACTACAGACGAAGCGTCGGACGGTCAGATGCAGTTCGATCCTCCGGCCTGCACACGGCAGATCGCAAATTATCCGAGGATAGCGACTATGAACACGACGGGAGGTCGTACCGCATTCGGGGCATCGGCAATCGCGCGACTGACCATATGCCGAAACGATGATTGCATCGGATCTTTGATGTACAGCCTCCACGGTCAACTCGGCAGGGATCAGATCGGAAAGCCGAAACTGGGCTCGCATGGCGCTGATTCTCCTTCAGAAACCAAGCTAATAGAACCCAAAACATCATCGAGAATGAGTCAGACCCCCGTTTAAACGCCGATTGACACTATGCTGCCGTACTCTTTGAGGGATAGGCTAATGCCGGAAGAATTCAGCGGACATAATTCCTCACGCCTCCCATACGAGGACAAAATGGGCTTCGCTGTTCCGAAGTCACCGACGCATTCTCTCATGCTTTTGAACAGCTACATGCGAACGGATATGCTGCAACATATCCATTCGCGTCTTCATAAGATGAGGGACAAAGATGGGTCTGGTTCTCCGTTACATCTGATGGCGAAGAGCCTTGACCAGGTTATCGACACTTGGGGCGACATCAATCTGTTCGAGTGTTTTACCCGCAATCAATATCACATCGATCCAGATTACAAATTACAGCCAGAGCAGGATTATCTCCACGATATCAGACTGATGAAGCATCACCTCAAATGCCATAAGAAGACAATCAAGGAATTGTACTGCTGGCGATGATCGGTAAGTGAAGGTTCCCTATTCGTTTCGTGAGTTGGCCAAAATCGCTCGTTCGGGCCGATCGGGCCACCTAGGCTGCTTTAAATCGGAATAACATTTTAGCGGTGCTGACACTTCACGAATCCCCCAAATCAGCCTATGGTTCCCTCAGACTGATTCACAACGATGGGATAAAGCCATTTAGACATGAAAAAACCGGCACGAAGGCCGGTCTTTCGAGGAAGATGCTAGAAGGAACGCCAATTCCTTAGCTCCAAATGTTAAAGCTAATCTAGCTCCTTCCTGAAAAACTTGCAAGAGATATGCGCCTTCGCGCCACGGATTTTTTGTGCCTAATTTTAGGAGAAATTCGTGGAAACATTACAGGAGCTAAAGAGCGCGCATGTGCTTTCGCACATGCTCGATACTCTTGATACGCTTACCAGTGAGAGCAGGATTCGGGAAAAGATCGCTCAGATTAGCGACCTGCTTTTTCATGGACAAATTTCGGATACAGATGCGGGCACCGCATTTAAGGTGCTTGAAGGCCCCTGAACATTAAAGGGGCACCGATATACGGTTGGCCGACCGTTTGCGGATCGATGTTTATTTTACGGCTTT
>NZ_ML636826.1 GCF_006476605.1 Brucella gallinifaecis | reverse complement strand
TATGCTGTCACCAGTACACTTTGAACAGAACCACAAAATGAAGACGAAGAGTGTCTAATAAACTCGGGGCTATTCATTCCTTGCTTCAGCCTCACTCCAGGAGGTGACAACATTCCAGCCGACACGCCCTTTGCTGATATAGTCAATTGAAGCATATTTGCGCGCAACAGTGTAAGGCTCATTATAGGTGGTCGAGGCTGTCGCGATGTAACCAATATTCTTGGTTGCCGTCGACAGCGCTGAAATCAGCGTCAAAGGCTCGAACTGGTCGACCTTACCGATATAGCGCAGTGCCTCGGGGTCATCCCCGCCTTGCCGCACAGCAGCTCCATCAGCAAAGAAGATAAAGTGGATTTTTGCGGCTTCTGCACGACGTGCAAGATCTTGCCAGAAATCGATATCGAGCGATGAATCGGCGGGCGCACCGGGATAGCGCCAACCCGACGTATGCGAACCGTTGGATGTAACGCTCAAACCCAAAATAAGGCCGGAGCGACGTGGTGCCTGATGATTGCTGTTTGACATGTTATCGGACGATTTCCGGTTCGGTTATTCGGTGGCCTGATGTGCAGCGTTTTTGTTCGCTTCATAATCAGTGATTTTATTTCGCAGCGCCGGGATCAATTCCCGTCCATATTCGCGTGCATCTGCAGCAATTTCCCATCCGCGCAGGTAGAAAGCACTTGCGCCAAGCTGATAATATCGCAAATAGGAATCGGTCACCTGATCGAGGGTTCCAACCAGTGTGGCAGTGGAACCACCTCGACCGATAAGGCGTGTAAAGCCGAGCCACAGGCGCTCATCTTGCACATCACCCTGACGCGCTATGGCATCGAGTTTAATGGCTCCGACGGAATCGGCCTTCTGCTCCATCTGCTTCAGATTACCTTCAGCCCTACCAACCGTTGCAAGCTCTGCAGCCGCACGATTGTATATTTCTTCGGCTTTTTTCCATGCTTTGTCTTCGTTCTCTGCAATGATAGCACGAAGCGAAACACTAATTGTCAGAGGTCTGCCGCGTTCTGCGGCAAGGCCGTGAAGTCCATCGAAGGTAGCCTTGGACGCAGCAAGAGGCTCACCCCAGACCATATAATAATCAGTCCGGCCCGGTCCTGCTGCCAGAGCCCCTGCGGAAGAGCCGGCGAAACTGATCGCAGGCTGCGCCAAAGGCCGTACTGAGCTGAAACCTTGCTTGACGGAATAATATTTGCCAGCATGATCAAATGGCTGATCAGCCGTCCAAACCTTGCGCAAAACATCGATATATTCAGCCGTACGCTCATAGCGAAGATCATCTGCCAGCGTATCGCCATCGCGCTGCAATTCGCCACCTGGTGCACCTGTAATAATATGTAAGCCCAGACGTCCGCCACCGGCGAGCCGGTCAAGCGTAATCGCCTGTCTTGCAGCAAGTGTCGGCTGCACCGGACCCGGCCGGTGCGCAACCAGAACCTTGAGCTTTTTTGTGATTCGCAAAATATGCGAAGCAATCATCCAGGGGTCTGGTGACCATGAATGCATCCCGACCAGAACACTGTCGAAACCCGCTTCCTCATGGGCAAGAGCCGTATCTTCAATATAATCAATATCGAAATCCGACGACCACCAAAGCCCGGAACTTTCCGTGGCTCTGGTATGCGGAACATAACCTATTATTTCGACGCTCACACCGATCCTCTAGCCTATTTCATAATATGAAATTCAATTTCATATAAAGAATAAAGGCAAACCAGCTGCGTTCAACGAATGGATTTTTAATTATCAGAATGGAATTAGGCTGTTTTTCTCAAATAGGTGCAGAGAGATAACCAAGCTGCTGCGAAACTTTCCGGGCGGTATCCAGCATGAGCGGGGCAATCCGGTCTATATATTGAGTGGTCATCTTCTGCGCTGGCGCCCATAAACCAATCCCGAGCGTCACTTCACCGAACCGGTCACGCACAGGCACAGCAAGACCGATCATGTCACCGATAAACTCGCCCTTACCGATTGAATAGCCGCGTTGCCTGGTTTCGGCGAAATCTTTTTTCAGCGAGACAGGATCGGTGATGGTGTGGCTTGTAACAGCTGCAAGAGGTTTTGCCACAACCGCATTTTCAAAACGCTCATTATGCGCAAGAATAGCCTTGCCCATAGCAGACGAATGCGCAGGTGCCCGACTGCCAAGTGCAGTTACAATTCGTACCGGCTCGGCACTATCAACCCTGTCTATGTAGACGACATTTGCCGGGTCTTCAGGTGATATCATCCCCAGATGGACTGTTTCCCCACATGCTTCCATAAGTGTGTGAAGGAAGGGGCGGGCACTTTCGGCATTTTCTCGAAAATTGACGGCAGCACAGCCAATTTCCCATAATTTAATGCCCAAGCGATAACGCTTGCTGACAGGGTCTTGTACAACCCAGCCAACATTTCGAAAAGTTGAAAGAAAATGATGTAAAGAAGGTTGCGGCAAATCCAGTTCGCGACTGAGTTCGGTAACAGACCACTCACGCTGTCCATCAGCAAATGCTTCAATGATCGTTACTGCTTTTTTCACAGAACTTAACATCAGTCGCAATCTCCTGCCAATGAAACTTTATACTTCCCCTTCTTTAGTCAGGAACAGGCTTACGACGCAAACGGATCTTTGAAGACATCACTATTGCTTTAATCAAATAACTCACCCTGAGATAGGGTGACTGCTCAATTTCTGCCTAAAATCAAACCACCTCTTCATTCAATTTTGCTGTCTAAAACATCGTTCATACTTAAAGACGTAGCCATTGAATAGTAGGATGTCGATTGGCGTCATACTGTATTTGCAACAAAGGACGATCCAGTAAAACCATACTAACTTAAATTTCGCCGCGCCAATGCCTCATGAACATCAGGAACAGCGTTGATAAGCATTTTCGTGTAAGCATGAGTGGGGTTTTCGAAAATACCTTCAACCTCCCCCTGCTCTACAAGAACGCCATGACGCAATATGCCAACACGATCAGCCATCTGTCGCACCACTGCGAGATTATGACTTATCAGCAGATAAGTCAGATTAAACTCCGCCTGTAACGACGTCATCAAGTTGAGAACCTGAGCCTGAACCGAAACGTCAAGTGCAGATGTGGGTTCATCACAGATGATAAAACGGGGACGGCTGGCGAGTGCTCTTGCAATTGCAATGCGTTGTCTTTGTCCGCCAGAAAACTCATGCGGATAACGGTGGACAGAATCTTGCGGCAACTTCACCTTATCCAACAAGTCGCTTACGCGAGCCTTCACAACTAACGGGTCACGTTCAAGCTTCAGGCGGCGGATAGGCTCAGCAATAATATCGCCAACACGCCAGTGAGGGTTGAGGCTGGCATAAGGGTCCTGAAATATCATCTGCACCGCGCCGTTATGACCAGCAAAGGCCTTATCAGAACGATCTGCACCATTAACCCGGACCTGCCCTTCTCCTAATGGTAAAAGCCCGGCAACAATACGCGCAATTGTCGATTTACCGGAACCGGATTCACCCACAAGCGCATAGGTTTCTCCCTCCCGAATATGAAACGAAACATCATTGACAGCACGAAATTTGTTCTGCCCCTTCCCGTGCTTCCAGAAGAAAAAGCCACTGCTTCCGATCCGAAAATCATGTGCAAGGTTTTCAACCCGCAAGATCTCTTCAGCTGATGACTGTGAACGGTTACGGAGGTTTTTCTGATAAATAGAGGGCGTGGCCGCGATCAGCTTGCGGGTATAATCTTCACGCGGTGTCTGTATCACGTCACGGACGGAACCAGCCTCCACAGCGCGACCATGATGAAGCACCACAACACGATCTGCGATCTCCGCAACAACTCCCATGTCATGCGTAATAAGCAACACAGCTAAGCCACGTTCAACGCAAAGTTTTTTAAGAAGTGCAACGATCTGAGCCTGAACCGAAACATCAAGAGCTGAGGTCGGCTCATCTGCAATAAGCAGCTCCGGATCAGCAGCAATTGCCAAAGCGATAACAACGCGCTGGCGCATACCACCAGAAAACTCGTGCGGATAGGCGTCAAGCCGACGCTCGGCATCCAGGATTCCAACCTCTGTCAGAAGCTCTATTGCCCGCTTCCGTGCGGCCGATTGAGGTAAAAAAAGATGGCGGCGTATGGTCTCGATTAGTTGTCGGCCAATCGTATAAAGAGGGTTGAGACTGGACAGAGGATCCTGAAAAACGGTTCCAATATTTTTGCCGCGTAAAGCTGCTAATTCTTTATCCGGCAAATTATCAATGCGTTGTCCCTTGAGATAAATTTCACCGCCTGCAACATATCCGGGAGCATCAAGAAGACGCGTAATCGCCGATCCTGTCATCGACTTTCCTGCACCTGACTCCCCAATCATTCCAAGCACTTCGCCCGCATGGATATCGAAAGACACTCGATTAACGGCATGAAAGAAATGTCCGGCCACGGGGAAGTCTACTTGCAAATTGCGCACGGTTAAAACAGCAACTGGCTCCTTGCTCGATACCTCATGCATTAGAGTTGCCCTTGCTTCTTCGGGTTAAGGAACTCGCGCAACCGGTCACCAAGCAAATTTATGGATAAAGCAAGCAGAACCAATGTGACCGCTGGGAAGAAGAGTATCCACCACTCGCCCGAAAACAAAAACTGCTGACCATTGCGAATAAGTGTGCCCAATGATGGTCGTGTGGGTGGAACCCCTACCCCAAGATAAGACAATGTTGCTTCCTCCAGAATTGCCAGAGCCAGTCCCAATGTTGCAACAACGAGTGTTGGTCCGAGTAAGTTTGGTAGAATATGCGTAGTCAACAAACGAACAGGGCGAACACCAATCAGCCTTGCTGCTGCCACATAATCCTTTCGCCGTTCAACCAGTACTGCGCCTCGAACTATGCGCGCAAATTGTGGCCAGTTCGAAAGGCCAATTGCAAAAATCAATAGCCACACAGTGGCTGCCTCCTGATGCGCAGGAGAAACAAGCCCTTGTGCAAGACCGAAAATCAAAAGCGCAATGAGAATTGTAGGAAAGGTCAATTGCGTATCGGCTATGCGCATGATGATTGTATCGAGGAGTCCGCCTGCATATCCGCTGATTAGTCCGGCACTGACACCTATAAGCAACGACACAAAGGTTGCAGATAAAGCCACTAACAATGAAACCCGGCTACCATAAAGAATAGAAGAGAATATATCTCGACCCTGATGATCGGTCCCCATAAGAAATGTATTGCCTGTGAATGCACTGGGTTGCAGAGGCGCAGTCAAACCATCCATCAGATCTAGCGTTGCCGGATCAAAGGGCGAATATGGCGCTATCAAAGGTGCAAATATTGCACCTAATACCAATATTGCAGCCAGCAACCCAGCTATCGTTGTTCCCATTGGAAACCGTTTATAGCGCGGAACTTTAGCTCTCGCCGAGCGGCGATTATCTATGTCTGCTACAGAAAAAGGTGTATCAGTCATGCTACGATCCCGTCTTGATACGGTCAAAACGAAGACGCGGATCGACAGCAAAATAAAGGATATCAACCACGAGATTGATGCTCACAAAAAGCAATGAGATGAAAACCAGATATGCAGCCATAACCGGTACATCGACGGACTGCACGGAGTTGATAAAGAGCGAACCCACGCCCGGCCATTGAAAGACCGTCTCTGTTACAATAGCAAAGGCAATGACTGATCCAAGTTGCAATCCGACCACTGTTATCACCGGAACAAGGGTATTTTTCAGCGCGTGTCCGAAATAGATACTTCGGCTGGAAAGACCGCGTGCTTTAGCAAAGCGGATATAATCCTGCCGCAAGACATCGAGCATTTCCGACCGGATAAGCCGCATCAGCAGCGTTGTTTGAAACAGGGACAAAGTAATTGCAGGTAGTATTAGTGAACGCAGCCCTGATGTGGTCAAAAAGCCCGTTGTCCACCAGTTACCAAGCGCAATAACCTGCCCTCGCCCAAAGGATGGCAACCAGCCCAGTTCAACAGAAAACAGATAGATCAGCCCCACCCCGATCAGAAATGTCGGCAGTGATACACCGATCAGAGACGATGTCATGATGAATTCAGTCAGACGCGTTTTAGGGCGTAATGCGGAATAGACACCCAGAATGCCGCCCCCGATAAGTGCAATGAGTGATGAGGTAACTGCCAGCTCAATTGTCGCGGGCAATTTCTCTATAATCATCCGGCTAACTGGTTCCTGCTGTTTGTATGAAAGGCCAAAATCGCCCACCAGACCACGCTGTATGAAAGACAAAAATTGCAGATAGACAGGCTTATTCAATCCCAGACGTTCTTTCAGTTCCTGTCGTTCTTCCAGACGTGTTTCCTGACTGGCAATGGATTCCAGCGGATCGCCAACAAAGCGAATGACTGCAAATGCGATCAAGGCAACGCTCAACATGACGCCCATAGATTGAAAAATGCGCCTGATGATGAAACTGGTCATATATTCAGCCTGAACTGTACCGCCACCGCGTGGCTGTTATTCACAATGATGCCCTCGCCCCCATATGCGAGGGCGAAGGCTATAAGTGTTTACTTATTGATCGTTGCCTGTCCGATCTTGGGCGAATTATCCGGCTGATGCTCAAGGTTAAACTTGTCACGCACCGCCCACGCTCCAACCTGGTTGTGAAGAGGCAGATATAGATGCTCCGCTTTCACGAGCTTCCATAATTCATCGATGGTTGCATCACGCTTGGCTGGATCAATCTCAGCGCCCAGTGACTCAATTTTCTGATCAACCTCAGCATTTGAATAGCCGGTCGCATTATAGGCGCCATAACGTCCCTGCCGTGTATGCACCAGATCGTTGAAGTTATAAGCGCTGTCGAATGTCGGCACACCCCACCCAAAAAGATAGAAGTCTGTCTTCTGATCAACAATTAACGGCGAATGTTGTGCATAGGGGCGCGACGCCAGATTTACCTTTACGCCAATGCGTCCAAGAAACCCGACAACTGCCTGAGCGATTGCTTCATCGTTGACATATCGATTGTTCGGAGTATCGAGAGTAATTGTAAAGCCTTGCGGATAGCCCGCTTCACTCAAAAGCGCTTTTGCTTTTTCAACATCGGGCTTTGAATAGGCGTCGAGCTCCTGCGTCCAGCCATGAACAAATGGCGGCACGATGATGCCGGTTGGCACAGAATTACCACGAAGAACAACCGCCTTAATTGCATCGCGGTCTATTGCCAGGTCAAAGGCTTCACGCACCCGCACATCGCTAAGTGGATTTTTATCCTTGATGTCAGAAGACGCCAACGGTGCATCATCAACCCGATAGCCCAGGAAAATGGAGCGGTTTTCAGGGCCAACAGAGACTTTAATACCCGGCGTATTTTTTAGTCGTTCGATATCCTGCACCGGCACTTCATGCAGAAAATCCACTTCGCCTGAAAGAAGCGCTGCAACGCGTGTCGCATTATCGGCAATAGGTGTATAGACAATTTCCGTTATTTCGGGCTTCTTCTCCGCCCAATATTCCGGGTTTACATCAAGTACAGTGCGAACCCCGACTTCGCGGGATTTCAGCGTATATGGACCCGTGCCATTGGTGTTTCTGACCGCGTAATTATCCTTGCCAGCTGCGATATCCTGAACTTCTTTAACGTCATGCTTTTCCGCCCATTCCTTATCAAGAATATAGGTTCCGGTCAGATTATTGGGATAAATTGCATTGGGAGCACGCAGCTTTACCTCGACCGTGTTGTCATCAACAGCCGTCACCTTTTCCACGTCTGCATGAAGCTGACGGAGATTGGATTTGTCTGAGCGCGCCCGATCAAGTGTAAAAACAACATCTTCGGCAGTGAAATCTGCACCGTCGTGGAACTTGACATCCTTGCGCAATTTAAAGACCCAAGTGGTAGGGTCCTCCTCTTTCAAACTCCATTCTGTTGCCAGACGTGGCACGAGTTTGCCTTCGGCATCACGCCATATAAGACTTTCATAAATGTGATTGAGAATTGCGTGCGTTACGCCATCATTCTGCGCATGAGGGTCAAGTGTGAGTGCATCAGCAGCTCTTGTCCAACGCAATGTCTCAGCATTACTAAACTGCGCAGTTGACGTGACCAACAGAGCAGCAGTTACAAAGCTCAATATATTAAATCGCAACTTAGATCCCTCTCAGACAATGAAAACTGACTGAACAATTCCACAGGAGGGAGACCTAAAGCACGCATCAAATAACCAAATTTCTCTACTAAACAAAAATAATCTTCTTATAAATCACTCCCTAGTCTACTGATGAAATCTCTTAATAAATTACTGTTACTTCAACGAGATTTCAGACATAACTCATTCTTTGGCACATCAGTTATGATGATTTTAGGCAAGCGATTTCCCGCCACTTGTCATTGCCAGCTTGACGCAGTTTACAGTGATTGGCTGAATTAAATGTGTTAAGTTGGAAGTAATTCATAAGCCTCCGGGAATGGATTACTCTTTGGCCGTATAACTATGACATAATGAAAAGACATAGCGGAACAGACCTTATAAACACTCCAGCAGGAATTGTATTTGATGTAGAAAGCTTCCAGCCTAAGTTTTTAAGTTTATAACTATCTCAAAGTGGTTTATCATTTAATCAAGGCAGAGCAACACTTATTTCATTTTCTCATAGTTGAACGACAGCTATAATGTCTGGATCGTTTCGATTGCGATAGATTTAGTGAATCTAATATTCTATATGATGCTTGTGTCCATCGGTTAATAATTTCCCGATAAGTTTTTTGCATACCAATCACGTATATTATAAAGTGAATTCTAAATTCATCTTATTTCGACAAATTTATTAAATAATTATATTTTTTCCAATTATATTTGTTAAATATAACCTTTATCAATCTTATTACTGATTATTAAAATGTATTTTTACTCATCTCAAATGCCATTCTCATCAAATTAATGGGCCAGTATCCTAAACAGCTTCTTTCGCTGCACATAATCGCAAACTCAAAATCGGATTCATCGGAAGATATTCTTTTATCAATTATTTCCATTCTCCCTGCTTTACCATTTATAAAACTCGGCTAAATTCTCTTCTATGAGATTTCGGGAGGGGCTTTATGAGTGGTTTCGCAATTGTGACCGGAGGAAGCACAGGTATTGGCAGGCATCTGGTTCTTGCTTTTGCTGAAGCCGGATATGCCGTTGCTTTCAGTTTCAAAGGTGATGAAGAAGCATCCAACACCTTGATGGAAAGTGTCGAAGCATCAGGTGGTCAGGCGCTCGGAATCGAATGTGATGTGGGATCAGCCGCCGAAGTTGATGAGTTTTTTGATGAGGTTTGCAGCTGGTATGGCGATGAGAGGTGGTTCGGGAAATCTGGACAGCGGAGATAAGTGGAATTTCTGCCTGACTTCGGCTTAGATGCCGAGAAC
>NZ_ML636825.1 GCF_006476605.1 Brucella gallinifaecis | reverse complement strand
CAAAAGCCGTAAAATAAACATCGATCCGCAAACGGTCGGCCAACCGTATATCGGTGCCCCTTTAATGTTCAGGGGCCTTGAAGCCTTTCGCAGTGTTTGCGCAAAAAAAACCACGGTTGCACAGCGTATCCCGGATCAGGCTCGTATCTGGAAAGAGGAAGGGCGTTCTGGCTTCCAGCCTCATATCAGAAAGCGAATGCCGTCTGATAAGAAGGCCGAGTATATGGCGCGTCGTCGTGACTTGGCGGGTGGTGGATTTTTACCGAAGCAGATCTTGCGGCATTTTACGATTGGTCAACAAGCAGCTCTTGCCGTCATATCTCAAGAGGTTGGCAAGAACGGTGCTTGTACCCTCGTAATCGAAAAAATCGCCGCACTGGCTGGCGTTTGTCATGCCACAGTGCGAAGAGCCGTTGCACGTGCTAAATCTTCCGAGTTCGGCTTATTGACGGTCGAGTACAGGGAACGACGCGGTAAGCCTAGCCTTTCCAACGTTATCCGTATCGTTTCATCGACATGGCTAGATTGGATCAAGAGGCGCTTTAGCGTCGAAAAGATTGCCAATAAGGTTCATAAAAGCGCGTCCCTTATGCGACGGACCCTTTTTTTGACCAAGGCTGATCAAAAATGTAACCCCACGCCATATACCAATAATATAAAAGGAAGTCGGCTAGACGCCGACTACTCTATTTCCAAAAAAACAAGGGATACGAACGAACCATATCATCCGATATGTCGTGAATGATAATACCGTCGCAATGGCTTTAGAAAAAAAAAGCCTGACGAACGTTGCGGCCAGTTGCAATTGCCGAGCTGGAATTATCCGAAAAGGAATTCCACTGGCGATTTGCCGACTCCAGCAGCAATCACGGCCACCGTATCAACCGTGAAATTCGTTTTTTGATGCATGATTTTGCCGTAAGTGACTTCCGCAATATTGAGATACTTTGCGAATGTCACTTGAGGTATGCCGCGACTTTCCCGCGCTTTTTCAAGCTGCTTCGATAATCGAAGCCGCAATGCGGCAGCATCGAGTTTCCGCGCCCAGTCCGGCGCAGTTTCTTCGCCGTAAAGAAGATCGGCTATCGTGATCCCAAGAGTTTGCGCGATATGATCCAACGTCCGCAAAGTGACGTTGTTCTCTCTGCGATGCGTCTTGATATAAGTTCCGTACGAGAAACGTTCATCAGGTGCGCCAGAACGGATCAGTATCACAAATTCTTTGTGCGTTAGTTTCCGTCTTATTCGTTCTGTTTCTAACCTGAAGGCTACATTCTCACGCAGCTTATTCGGAACGCTCCCCGTTTCGTTTTTTTTCATCAAAAAATGGCTTTTCACTGAACAGACTCGCCTTGCGGCAATACTCTTTCATATTTTCACAGACCATATTAGAATGGTATCGGTTTTCAAATATGGGAGTTTGCCTTGTTTAAAAAACTCGTTCTGGCGGGAGCGGTTGCGTCCGCGTCCTGCCCGTCTCTTCCGTCCGTGACTTATGCTAGTGAGTGGGGTTGTCAGGTTCTCCTTTGCCTGTCCGGCGATTGGCAAGGTACACCTTCTTGCCATCCGCCAATTGAAAAACTAATTGCCGCGATGAAACGCCCCGGATTCTCATGGCCAACTTGCCCCCAAGCCAACTCTGGAGCCCCGAAATATCAGCGCTACGAAGATTGCGCATCTGGTTTCACAGCAACAGCTACCATTACGGATCGGGACACTAACACAAAGGCGTTATGTGTCGCAAAGGTTCCGTATACAGGGAAGAATAGTAAAACTGTGGCGGCGCTTGGCATTGAAAATGGTATGCTGACAACTCCCACGGGAAAAACTGTAGCAGTTTCCCGTGAAAATATTATGTCCGGCAGTCATGGCGACCGCATAAATTCAATCGAATACAGTTATCACAAGGAACTTAAAAGGAACCCTTGGTATATCGAATATACAGATGCTAATGGACAGCGTCAGATTACTTGGTTTAACATTAACCAATAGACTTTAGTATAATTATTACTATTTGTTACTAATAGTTAAGGAGAAACTATGCTCTCAATCAACAGATTCCAGATAACAGGTAATATAGGGTCTATTGCACCGTTTGAGAAATCCCTGAAAATCAATGTCGCGACAAATCGTCATTGGACACAGGAAAATTCCGAGCTGAAGGAAGCGACCGATTGGGTGCAGATAACCGTTCTGGACGAACGACAGATTGCTTATTTAAAAGAGAACGCGAAACAAGGCGATGTAATTCAGGCCGAAGGGCGCATTGCCAATAACAGCTATCAAAGAAATGGCGAGACCGTTTATACAACAGATCTCATTGCTTCCCTGGTTAACCTGTTTGGTGACAAATGACGGCTTCTGTTTCCTTTATTGCCGGATTGGTCATTGGCGCGTTAGTTGGAGGAACCGGCGTCTATTTTATCGCGCCCTCGTCATTGGATCAGACAACCGCCTCATCACTGAAACAACCAACACAAGAAGAAGCTAACGCAGCCTTTCTTAAACTCAAAGGTAAGGGTTGGTCGCTGAAGCTCGGCACTTGCGAGAAAAACACGGGTGCGCCTGGTGTAATTTGTTCCGTTGATTATACCAATGCCCTCATTAACAAAACGCGGCAAGGAACGGTCGGATTTTCTGAAACACCGTCTGGCTGGATGGCTGTTCATTACTTCTAATATCAAATCGGCCCGGTAAGATTCGAGACCCTACCGGCCCGACTGCCAGCCGTGTCGACTACCCTCAATGACCCCGGCACGGCTGGCAACAGATCCAAATCAACAGGAAGACAGATGCGTATAGGCGAGTTCGTTATCGCTGCCGGATTGGTATTGCTTACAATCCCGACTTCGCCCGTTCGTGCAGGAGAACGAATTTCAGGGATGGTTGTCGATGTGATCGACGGCGACACGTTGAAAATCGTTCGTGATGGTAGAAGAATTCGGCTGACTGGCGTTGATGCGTGCGAAGTCAGCCAGAAGGCAAAATCACCACTCGGTCAGACAATTGATTGTGGCACCGATCCCAAAGTGAAAGGTAATGCTGGAATCGTTAAAGCAAATTTCTGCATATTTGTCCCTTTCCTTATAAGTCTGTATTCTGCAATTGTTTAAATAATGTCAGAATACACGGCTGACCGTATTATAGATGCCAAACAATATCTTATCCATAATCACATGAAAGTGGTTAGCGAACCAAACTATTCCAACTAATACTAATGCTGATAATACCATACCCAAAAATCGATTATGTTCACTTAATTCCCAAACCATTTGAGCCGGTACTTTGGTGTAAGGCATTGTCAAGATGATAACCGAAAATATTCCGATTATCAGAATACTAAGAGAGACCATGAGACGGAGAAAATCTTTCACCAGATCAACCTTTCCTTGGTTTCAGTAGGCACAGATTATTTTTGCGGCACGCAATACGCATTGTCGTTTGTCATCAGGACAACGCCGCCTTTGGGTTCGATTAAAGCGCCGACCCATGCGCTTGAATAGGTGTAAGAACCGTCAACCGCTGTCAGCCACAGCACACGGTTATCGTTTAGCTCAACTTTCACCTCACCCTGCAATGGGCTGTTTGCGATACGCTGCTGATAATGTCGCTTAATCCGCACTGGCTGACCGTCGAATTCGAACCTATTGTTTTCGTAATCGACAATGAACGATCCCGTTCTGGCTTCCGTCTTGCAAGATCCATCACGCTCACAAGTGATCCGAGCAGTCGTTTCGCATTTCCACTTATAGCCAGCAGTCCACATTGGGTTTGAACTGCCTGCTACTTTATCTTGCGCGCCAGCGGCGGTTGCAACAAACGCCATGATAGCCGTGCAGATTATTGTTCTCATAATAATGCCCTGTTCTCTTGATGGATCATGTCTCACTTGTCCCGGAATCTGGTTTCTCTTCCGAAATGTAGAGAAGCGGTTCTTTGCCACGGAAAAAGCCCGCCGACAGGCTTGTGTAATAATGGGCTAACGTCACAGCCGCCGCTCGCAGAGCAGCGTCAGCACCCCGCTCCTTGGCTAATGTCGCTAATGCGTCGAAATATGCGTCGTTAAGTGCTTGTGTCGCCATGCAATAACATTATAGCATTGCCAAGCTTTCGACAAATGACCTTTTGGTCCTCAGCAACTTTTTTGTCTCCAGCAGTCCGGTTTTTCCGGTGATGCCAATACTGGTCTTTTTTGGGAAGGAGGTTTTCAGTGCGAAAATCGATTATCTTCAAGGCGGGGGGAAGTGCACCAGTGGACTAGCGATTCAATGCGCAACGTTCAGTCATTTTTCTCCATAGCCGATCAAACAATAAAAACCCCGTTTACAGCAAAATCTAGCCTGACGCGCACAGCTTACAAGGCGTCGATTATCCGCAAGCGGAACGTCAATTTTCCCCGGCCCTAAGGGCCTTCCTCGCGACCGCTACGCTGCAAAATTGACTTAATCGAACCTTGCAAGCCGCGCTTTTCCGTCAGGCCGACCGATTTGCACGGCGGGGATTTTCCCGACGGCGAAGGAGAAAGAAAATGGCTAAACTCGGTTATGTAAATCGCAAGTCCAACGGAACCTTCGTGGGACGCCTTCAGACGCTAACGCTCGACGTCGAAATCATGCTCGTTCCCATCGACAAGACCAGCACAGATGCACCGGACTACCGCGTCGTCTCTGGATTAGCCGAAGTTGGCGCCGCTTGGACCAAAAGAAGCAAAGCGACGGGCAGTGACTACATCTCGATAAGCATCGACACCCCCGAACTACCCCGCCGCATCAACGCCACGCTCGGACGAGCGCCGGGGAGCGAAGATCCAGACACTTTCAGCATCATCTGGAACCGCCCGAAGGCCCATTAAGACAAAGCCCGCCCAGGTGGCGGGCTTTTTCCTTATCGTAGCAAGAGCTCCTACAGAAAACCCGTGCTCGTTTCCAATTTCGGCCATCACGCGAGGCCGCCAACAAATCCGCTTACTTCCTTCAGGCGCACCATCGACATTCTCATATGGCCCCTGCAAGCCTTCGCCTTGCAGCGGGCCATACGCTCGATTTCATCGAGGTACTTTTGCGAAAGATCAACTCTATCACCTTCAGGCGAATAAAGTTTCACTTCGCAAATCATCGTTCGGCTTGTGTATGTCACGCGCCGGCATTGCCGGCACACCATTTCAAGCCGTTGGTCTTCGGCAAGATCCTCGACTTTCAGGGTTGTTTTCCAGTTTCCCATCACCAAAAGTCCTCGGCGCTCGGAATGCGCGTGTAAGATATTTTCCCGCCAACATGGCCACCAGCTGGCGGTTTCCATTCACCCATACTCACAACCGTGCCCGAATACCGCGCATTCAGCGCGTCAACCGCGCTATTTGCGCGTTCCCACTTCTGGCGCAGTTCATCGTCATTATCCAATAGATCAATCTGCCGTTCATCCGCTGACGACAGATCATAAAGGGTTACTCCCACCCGAAATATCGTCAAACCCCTTGGATATTCTCGCCGGATTCTCGCCCATAAGGCTCGCAGGCCCGCGAGAATAGCCTGATCATCGTTGACGACTGACAGACTATGTTTGCCAAACCACGAGCCGTCGCGGATCGATAGCCACAGCCATAAGCCGCCTGCATAGAAGTTTTCGCGCCGTAACCGGCGCGCTGCCTTCGTCAGTAGCAGGCGGGAAATCTCATAAGCGCCGTCTATTGTTCGGGCTTCAGGCGGGAGAACCCGCCCGTGCCCGAACATGCCGCGCTGTTGATCGGGCGCTTGTATGTCGTAACCGTGCAAGGCGTACCAAAGTCGCTCACCGTTCACACTATTCCATATTTTACGCATCCGCTTTGGTTCTAATGCGTAAAGCTGCGGCGTTGAAAAAACGCCGTTTCGGTAAAGCCGTTTAGCCATGCCAGACCCCACGCCCGGTATATCTTCCAGTTCAACCCGCAAAAGGGGATCAGGCATCAAGGATGGCCACCAGATCGCAAGCCCGTTTCCGTAAGAACCGAAACGCTTGCTTTCTTCCTTGCCAGCCTTACAGGCAATTTTTGCCAGCTGCCGATTTGCTGCAAATCCGATAGAGCAGGTAATGTAAGGACCAATATTCTCTAAAAGCCGCCGCTTGATTTCAGCCGCTAGTGCTGCCGGTTCTCGCTTGGCTTTTTCGTCAAGAACGCATGTCAGTTCGTCAATCGACTTGGCAGTATCAATAGCGATAACTGTTTCAATTTCGCACAAAAGCGCATTATGTGCCCGCCTATAAAGGTCCGGTTCTTGAGGAACCAAGATAAGGTCCGGACAAACACGCAGCGCATCTTTAATGGGCATGACATTTTTGACGCCTTGAGCTTTTGCCTCACGGGAACATGCAATAACCGCCGTTCGATTTGTACCAGCAAATGGGACGACGCCTATAGGACGCCCCCTTAAACTACGATTTTGCTGTTGGTGAACGCTTGCAAAAAACCCATCAAAATCAAGGTATAAGCGTTCTATTGTGTCTGGCAGGCGCATCGAATTCTCCAACGTCAAGGCACAACAAATCCCATCCCGCGTTCTCAAACCGCGCAGGCAAACACTTCTGGCCTTGGGATAATGTTCCTATTATGTTCCGTTTTAGGTCGGAGTCAATGCATTGGATTGATTTCATGCTTCATTTGGGCATCTGTCGCTAAAGCGCCAGCCCGCATTCTATCGCCGGTTAACCGGCGACCGAGCCAATAACGGCCCGAATTCAGGCTTTGCTATGCGTTCTGCCCGTCTCCTACGGAGCCATACAGTACGCGAGCGCGCCGCGATCCCGCGCCTACTGTCTCGGCCCATTCGGGTCACGACCACGGAAGCACAGTTTCGTCTCTGTAAGGAATACTCAGTTATGATCATTAGAATCCAGCGCGCCGGATTGCAGCCCGTTTCCCACAGCCTACGGCCTCACTACAGCGCGATTGATGCGCGTTCTGGCCTTCGGCTGCGATACTCCGTAATACCCTGAAGGGTGGAAAACGGGCGAAGAAATAAAGCGCCGCCGCTTAGGCGGCTCATTTCTCTGTCAGCGAGGGGAAAGGGAGCGCGGCCCCCTCTCCCCCACAAGCCGAAAATTGGCATCCCCCATCCTTCGCTCGCTTCGCGTTCTGCAGGACGACCAGGTGCGAGAACCGCTACACGGATATTCGCTCTTGGTCGCGCCTTCGGCGTGGGTGGTCCCCCCTGCCAATTTTCCGCTTGTCCCCCTCTCTTCCGCTGATCTTGCCCGTGCGCGGGAGCAGGAGCAGGGCTCCTGCCCCATTCGGGACAGAAGGCCGCTTCGCGGAAAAAGGAGAAAACCATGTCTGACACTGTTAAAATCGCCCTCAACAAGCTGGACGCGGACCCGAACAATGTCCGCAAAACCTATTTCAAAGACAGCATCGACGAGCTTGCGGCCAGCCTTCGCGCCGAAGGATTCCAGCCGCTGCAAAATCTTGTCGTTCGTAAAGGTGACAAGAAAGGCCGGTTCTATGTGACCGCAGGTGAGCGCCGCCGTCGCGCCCTTGCACAGCTAGCGGAAAAAGGGGAAATCGAAGCCGATTTTGCCGTAAACTGCATGGTGAAAGATGCCGACGATGCAGCCGCCGTGTCACTTGCTGAAAACATCATGCGCGAGGACATGCACCCCGCAGATGCCTTTGAAGCATTCAAGGCTTTGGCCGATAAAGGAAAATCAGTTGCCGAGATAGCAGCGCGTTTTGGTACGACTGAAAACACCGTGACCCGCCGCCTTGCTCTGGCGCGTGTCGCACCGGAATTGATCGACCTGTACCGCAAAGATGAAATCAGCACCGATCACCTAAAGGCTTTCTCGATCACAGACGATCATGCGCGACAGGTGGAAGTCTGGAACAGCCTCAATCAATATGACCGGCATCCGAACTCAATTCGTCGTCGTCTGACAGAGACAGAAATTGCCTTATCCGCCAAAACCATGAGATTCATAGGAGTAGAAGCTTATGAACAGGCAGGCGGTATAGTTCGCCGTGATCTATTTTCCGACAATGGCGGATATGCCACCGATGCGGCGTTAGTAGACCGCCTTGTTATGGCGAAATTAGACCAGATTGCAGAGCCGATTAGGGCAGAAGGCTGGAAATGGGTTGAGTGTTTCAGCGAACAGCCGTCCGGCTTTTATAATACCCCGCGCATCTATCCCGATACGATCCCTTTGAGCGAGGAAGCGCAGGCGCGTCTTGATCAGCTTTGCACCGAATATGATTCTCTGGCTGAACTTATTGAGCATGGAGCCGCAGACGATGACGCCGAAGAAAAAATAGAGGTAATTGAAGCTGAAATTGAAAGCATCAAAGCCACGACAGAAGGATATGCCCCCGACGCTATTGCAAGGGCCGGTGTTTCTATCTGGCTTGACTATAGTGGTGACGTTTCGATCTATCGCGGCTTATTGCGCAACGAGGATGTGACGGCCAAGCCAAGCGGAACCACCAAGGACAGCGCCACAGAAACCGAGAAGGCACCACATTCCGCAGCGCTCTTGCAGTCCCTAACCGCACATAAGACCGCAGCGCTACAGATTGAAATGATGCACAATTCCGAAATCGCCCTTGTCGCCGTGGTGCATTCGCTGTTGCTATCAGCTTTCTATTCAAGCGCGAGTAGCCAATCCTGCCTGCAAATCACCGTGACAAAAGAATATCTAGAACCTTCTTTTGCGACGGGCGAAGAATGCCGCGCTCTTGAGCACGTGGAACAACAAATTGAACGCATGGGCGATCATCTGCCCGGCAATCCCGCCGATCTTTGGGATTGGCTCATGACACAGAATCAGAGCAACTTGCTCGATCTTATGGCCTTCGCCGCCGCTCGTTCGATCAATGTTGTCAAGAAGCCCCATGACTCTTACCGCGATGCATCGCGGCAGCATGGCAATCAGCTTGCTTGTGCCCTCAAAATGGATATGGCCGAATGGTTCAAGCCAACCGCCGCCAACTATTTCGGTCGGGTTAGTCGCAAGGTCATTGAGGACGCTGTTGCCGAAGTAAAGGGAACAGATGTCGCCGCTAAGGTTGGCGCTATGAAAAAAGCCGAAGCCGCAGCATATGCCGAAGCTCAGCTTGCCGAAAGCCAATGGCTACCGGAACCTGTACGTATTCAGGCGGCGGTTGAAGCCGATGAGGACGAAGTTTCCGCAGCGGCGTAAATGCCGCCAGCCGGTCGCGTTCATTCTCCGGCGCGACCGGCTATCTTCCAACCCTGCAATCCCGAAAAAATATGTGTATATTCCTTGATACGTGTGGTATGAATTTACCGACACCAAAAGCGTAGAACCCCCATTATTTCATTGCTTTTCGTGTATATCCCCTATAAGATATACGTATAGACGAAACGGGATATACAAAGGCAAAATCCCATGACCCTTTACATACGTGATCAGTCCGTCGATGACCTTGCCATCAAGGTCGCGAAGCTCGGAAAAGCACCAAACAAAACCGAGGCCGTACGCCGCGCTCTGCTTAATGAGATTTCCCGTCTGGAGCAGGCCGAGCCGCTTGAGCAACGCGTGAAGAAAATTCAGGACGAGTTCAAACAGCTTGCAGGCCCCACACGGACGCCCTTCGATATGAAGGCGTTCCGGGATTCACTCTATGAGGATGACTAATGTATATCGATGCATCCGCAATCGTGGCAATCATCATTGACGAGCAAGACGCCGCGCACCTTCTGACCAAGCTGAAACAGAGCGCCAAGCCTATTTACTATTCGCCCGTGACGTTTTTCGAGGCAAGCGTGAGTATCGCCCGACAGTATGCAAATGATACGGTAGGACCCCAAGCTCCAATTGCACCGGAGCATATTCAGAACGCACAGCGATTAGTGGAACAACTTCTGAAAACCCTAAATGCCCGCGAGGTGACAGTTGCCGCGAAGACCGGACGAATTGCGGTCGAAACGGCGGCTACTTATGGAAAAGTTGTTGCTCACCCGGCGCGGCTCAATATGGGCGATTGCTTTGTCTATGCCTGTACGAAGGAACTCCGCATCCCGCTCCTATGCAAAGGAAATGACTTTCCGCAGACCGATATTGAATTAGCTTGATGGTTCTGTCGCAAAGTTTTTGGAAGGATATAAGCGGCCTTATTTCTGGACGCAATTATGCTGCGAGCTTTGCAAAGA
>NZ_ML636824.1 GCF_006476605.1 Brucella gallinifaecis | reverse complement strand
TGGTGGCGGCATAATCGCGGCGGAAATCCACTTAACGAAACGCCCGAAACTGTTCAGACAAACCGAACCACCTCTGAATGCCCCCGAAAATCTATCAACAATGGATTTACTACCTTAACCTCATATGGATGACGAACCTTCGCTAATTCCACCACAATTCAGTAGCAGTTGACTCACTTCAAACATTTCCATTATTACGCATGCTCATGATAAGGGACACCTTGCAGCACCATATAAGGTGATTGCTCATGTCCAAATAGGATAAAGTTTTTATGAGTGTCGAAGCTTTAGATGAGAATGCCAAAATCGTGGCATATCGATTGAAGCCAAAAACAGGCATCAAAGTTGCAATAAATGATATTCTAGAAGCATTTACCAAATATCGTTTAGCCTTAATTTTTGGCTGGCAGGATGTTGCTCAGCGATATCGCCGATCACGCATTGGAGCCTTTTGGCTTACCTTAAACATGGCGGTTTTGATTGGTGCTTTAGGAGCAATCTTTGGCACACTGTTTCAATCCGAAATGTATGAATATTTGCCACATGTATGCGCAGGTATAATTATGTGGTCATTTATTACAAGCTGCCTTTCAGAAGGCTGCACGACCTTCAGCGGATCGGACGGTATAATCCTACAAGTAAGAATGCCACTCTTCACACATATATTACGTACAATGTGGCGTAATATCATAATATTTTTCCATAATATTGTAATCTTTCCTCTTATCGCTCTTGTTCTATGGCACCCTATAAATTTTCATATTATCCTAGCTATTCCAGGGTTCCTGCTGGTTTGCTTAAATATGGCTTGGATGATGCTAATACTTGCTATCATATGCGCTAGATTTCGTGATATGACACAAGTAGTAACGAACATACTGCAAATACTCTTTTATGCTACACCAATCATGTGGATGGTGAAAATCCTACCAGACCATATTTCAAAAGCCTTCATAGTGCTAAACCCTTTCTATCACTTTATCGAACTGGTAAGAGCTCCACTCATAGGGCATTCACCTGAAAACATTAGCTGGCTCGTCACAATTGGTCTGGCTATTTTTGGCTGGATAGTCGCATTAATATTTTTTGGAAAGTACCGCTGGCGCGTTGCTTACTGGTTGTAATCACATGAGCTTAATTAAACTAAATAATGTCAGTGTTGAGTTCCCAATTTACAACTCATCAAGTAGATCATTAAAGAATCGCGTTCTGAGTATTGCTACAGGTGGCAAGATAGAACGTAAGACAGATCGGCTAGTGGTAATACGTGGACTTGAAAGGATATCTACAACCCTTAGAGACGGAGATCGAATCGGGCTAATTGGACATAACGGTTCAGGAAAAACGACTTTACTACGTGTATTATCTGGTATTTATACTCCTACACAAGGTACAGCCTATATTGATGGAACCTGCGTTTCACTGATAAATATTCAGCTTGGTATCGATCCTGACGCAACGGGGCGCGAAAATATTCGCCTTCGTTCTGCCATGATGGGCATGCACCCTAAGGAAATTGATACGAAATTCGAGGAAATCGCTGAATTTTCAGGTTTAGGTGATTTTCTAGATATGCCTTTCAGAACCTACTCCTCCGGTATGCAACTAAGGTTGGCTTTCGCTGCCTCAACATCCGTGCGTCCTGAAATTCTGATTATGGATGAATGGCTATCAACTGGGGATGAGAACTTCAAGGAACGTGCAAACAAACGCATGCACGAGCTTGTCGGATCTACAAAGATTTTAGTTTTAGCCAGCCACTCCAGAGATCTGCTTACGAAAAATTGTAATCGCATTCTTTGGCTTGAGCATGGTCATCTTAAAATGGATGGCCCTACTCAAGAAGTATTGTCTGCTTATTTTGGTGAGACAAAGGAATAAACTTAACTTTTATTGCTCAACAATTTATAACCTCCGCTTCAATCTCTGAAAGCGGAGGTTATAAAAAACTAGGTTCAGCTTATTTCAGCATACGAGTCTTTATTAAGCCTTTAATCGCAGCTTCATTTCTTGGGCGGGCAACCTTACACAAACATGTAAAAACCATGCTTGTTTGCACTTCCCTTGCCTTGTTGACAACGCTTCCTTGTACTAAATTTTGCAAAATGAGAAGAGGTAGTAAATTCCCCACTGCAAAACTAAAAGAACCACGATGTTGTATCACTACATCAACAAACAATGAAAATCATGGGTTAAATATCCACTAACATTGCTACGAAATTTGCTAGCAAATAGTATGCACCTAAAGCCCGTGTATTGGTATAGTACTATCCTTTCATCTCTTCCTCACTAATCTAAATGCCATACCTAAAAGTGGCGATATCCAAATAAGCAGAGTCAGCGCTGCAAGGCTTCCGGCAATCGGACGGTCAATAAATGTTAACCAGTTCCCACTCGACTTCATCATTGAACTTAGAAAATTCTGCTCCAGAAGAGGGCCAAGAACGACCCCCAGAACAAAAGGGGCAAGAGGTATGCGAAAGGCCTCAAATGTAAAACCAATAATACCGAATACCAATGCAACCCCAACAGCGCTAACCGCGTTTTCCATTGCAAATGCACCAACCAAGCAGAAAACGAATATGATGGGCATTAATATGCTGAGGCGAACTGTAAGCATCACTCGACTTAGCCGTATTGCGACCCACCCCAGCGGAATAAGCAGCAAATTAGCAAGAAAAAAGGCACCGAAGATCGCATAGACAATAGCAGGATTGTTCAGGAAAATTGTCGGCCCCGGATTAACCCCCTTCATAAATAAAACACCAATAATAATTGCTGCAATTGCATCACCGGGTATGCCAAAGACCAACGAAGGAATGAAGCCGCCGCTAACCGCAGCATTATTTGCCGCTCCAGCCGCTGCCAAGCCTTCGGTTGAACCCTTGCCGAATTTCTCTGGTTCGCGCGCAAACCTTTTGGCAAGCGAATATGAAATCCAAGCTGCAATATCCGCACCCGCACCCGGCAAGATACCCAAAATGGTTCCAAGAATATTGCCTTGCGCGACTGCTCGACGTTCTTTCCAAAGCAATCGAGCCTGCCCCTCGAAGACGCCTTTAATGGCCTTTTGTTCAAGTCGGACGGCAGGTTCCTTAAGAGCATAGTATCTGAATACTTCAGCTATCGCAAAAAGCCCAATCATGATTGGTACAAGCGATAGTCCTCCGATGAGGTTATGATTGCCGAACGTAAAACGTGGCACTCCGCTAATGGGATCTATACCTATTGTTGCCGTAAACAGACCAAGCACCAGCGAGAGAATACCTTTGACCCGTGAAGACGAAATCATGAACGCGGTTGTCGTCAGCCCTAACAAGCAAAGCCAAAAATATTCATAAGACGAAAATTTAAGCGCAATTGTCGCAAGTGGCGGCGCCAGCGTAGCGAGAATAAGAGCTCCGAACAGTCCCCCGATTGCAGATGCCAGAAGGCAAAGCCCCATAGCAACATGTGTTTGCCCCTTTTTGGTGAGAAAATGAGCATCGTCAGTATAAGCCGCAGAGGCCGGAGTGCCGGGCATTCGCAACAGCACTGCCGGAATATCGCCAGCAAACATTGCCATAGCAGCAGCAGTTACCATTGCAGCAATCGCCGGTACTGGCTCCATATAGAACGTCATGGGCACTAAAAGTGCGACGGCCATCGTTGCGGTGAGTCCCGGTAATGCACCCATAAAAAGGCCAAAAATACCAGCTGCCAACATAACAAAAATAACTTCTGCACTAAACAAAAGTGCAAGACCTGCAACAACGTTTTCCATCACAAATATCTTCCCCACTGGCTGAGAAGACCAAGTGGCAATGGTACAAGCAGAATTTTGGCGAATACAATATGAACTGTAATCGCAGCCACCAGACCGATCACGATCGAAGGCACAAGGCTGACATTCCCAAGCAGTAACAGCGTAATGAGAATGATCGGCGCCAGAATGAGAAACCCTATCTGCTGTGAATAGAAAATGTAGATCAACGCTGCGATACAAACAACGGCAGGTTTAGCAAATGCCCTTAAAGAATATCGTTCGCCCTCCACTTCATCCACCGCACTACCAGGTCCAATAACAGCAAGCCATGCTCCTGCTGTTATGATAATTATACTGAGCAGAATTGGAAAAAATCCAGGCCCATAGGCTATTCTGGTCCCAGCTAGCGGCGCAGGGAGTTGCATTGCCAATAGGAGAACTGCGACCCCAAATAGTGCAAAAGCTGCACCAAGTAGTCTCTGCGTCATTCCTCAATCCTTCTGGTTATTATAACGTGGCCGGCGCTGAACGCCGGCTTCGTAGAATTTGACAAGCAGGCGAAGCTCTATTGTCCTGAAAGAGCCTTGAGGACTGTCTGCGTTTCCTTGTAATGATCATCGAGGAATGAGGTAAAATCGGCACTGTTAAGATAGGCAACACCAAATCCGCGGTTTTGCATTCCATTAACAAATGTCTCAGATTGAACAGCGTTTTCGACAGCCTGTTCCAGCTTGCTGACAATCTCCGCATCAAGCCCTGCTGGGCCAGCAATGCCTCGCCACGTGCCACCAACATAAGCCGTGCCAATAGCTTCCTGAACTGTTGGAATTTTGTCGTTGATCGGCACACGCTCCGGGCTCATTACAGCCAGCGTTTTCACAATACCGGCATCAGCCATCGAAGTAACTTCAGGCACGGAACACAAAACTATATCAATGCCACCCGAAGCCAGCTCCTGAAGCGCAGCACCCGATCCCTGTGCTGGAATCAGCCTGATCTTGCTGACATCCACACCCTCCCCAAGCAGCATCGAGACGAAAGGAATGTCCCAGCTTGCATTACAAGTGCCGCCACATGAAATATTAAATCCTTCCGGATTTTCTTTAATCGCATCGATCAAGGAGCGAAGATCTTCAAACTTTGAGTTTCCGGCAACATGGATGGCGGAAGGATCGGCATTAAACTGGGCAATAGGTGTGAAGTCAGCAGCCTGAAAATCAGCCTGTCCGAGCATCGAAAACTGGGCGATGGGTGATAGTTGCCCAAGCGTATATCCATCAGGAGCTGCGGAAGTGTAAGTCGTATAACCAACAATACCAGATGCCTGAGCCTGATTAACCACGGTAAAGGGTTGTCCAAGTGAACGTTCAAGTTCAGCCGCCATCAGACGAAAAGTATAATCCGAACCACCACCTGCACCCGCAACAACGATAAGCTGAACAGGGCGGGAAGGCCACTCCTGCGCCTGCGTGGTCAAGGGAAATGCAACAGCGGCCACAAGACCGGCAAATACAACATTCTTTAATATTAAGTTCGACATATATTCCTCCCAGAAATTTTAATTACTCTTGAAATAACCTCGCATGTCACGCAATTCGGGCTGCGTAACGCAAGAGTATTTCAGCCAGGAATTCCCCATGATCAGGGGAAATAAATGCATGGACGCCTGTTTGAAGCGCCCATGCATCGCACTTATGCTTCTTCGTATTTAAGTACGTTCGCCAGTTCGCGTTTAATATTTTCGAGCTGTGCGGCTGAGGTCTGAGGCATAGGCATGCGTGGCAAACCAGCTTCTGTTCCCTGCAATGTAATGACGGTTTTAATATTCGCAGGCAGATTGTCGGCGAAAATAGTGTTCCAGAAGCGAAGCAGAGCTTCATGAATTTCTTTCGCACGCTTGTGATCACCGCGCTGCACTGCATTCCACAATGCAATACAAACACCAGGCACTGCTGCTGGATTAGCCGCAATTGTTCCGTCACAACCAAGAGCAAAAGAAGGATAGAGCAATGCGTCTACGGCTGTATAGATTTTGCAACCCTTCGGAATACCGAGCATCAGATCGGCCATCAGCTTCAGATCGCCTGCACTCTGCTTGACACCCTGAACACCGGGCAATTCCTTCATCAGACGAATGAGAAGTGCCGGGCTGAGATAATTCCATGGCACGACATTGTAGATAATGACCGGAACATCTGTAGCTTCGGTAAGTGCTTTGAAATGCGCAAATGTTGCTTCTTCATCCGGCTTGAAAACATAGTGAACCGGCGTCACCTGAAGCCCCTGTACCGAAAGGTGCGAAATTGCTTTTGCACGGCGGATCGCATCACGCGTCGAATTGGCAATAATACCTGCAAGTACCGGAATACGCCCGTTCACTTCTTCAACGGTAATTTCCATCAGGCGTGCAAATTCTTCAACGGTCAGCGTATGCCCTTCACCTGAGCTCCCGCCCACGCATACACCATGCACTTTTTTGTCGAGGTTGAACTTTACGATATTGCGGAACGCCGCTTCATCGATTTCGCCGTCGCTTGTAAATGGCGTGACGATTGGTGGAATGATACCATTGACATTGTCGAGATTCATAGTTTTTTCCCAAGTTTGGCCGCATTGGGCCCGCTACATCAAGGCGCACAAAAGGGTTCGCCCACTTTTATGACGACGTGAATTCTCAATTTTTTATTTTATGCGTATCCCGTTTCGAGAACTGGTTCCCACTTGTCAGATACGCTTTAACGTCAGGCGTTACGGTTATTTTCAGAGACTGTTTGCCAAAGAACGCATCCAGATTGCGACTGCCACAGCCCCACCATCTGGCGTACCAATGGCACGCTCGCCCAGATAGCTGGCACGACCCAGACGTGGCAGCATTGCCGCTGTAAGTTTTGCGCCTGCTTCCGCAGCATCTGCTGCTTCACGCCACGCATCCTTACCATTCATCGATGGCATAACTGCATCAAGCGCATCTCTGGCCGGTATAAGCGCATCAAGCATGGTGCGATCACCTGCCTTGGCCCCTCCGATTTCACTCACCGCAGCTGTTGCAATGCGCAACGCCTCTTTATAATCGGCAGCATTCGACGCCAGTGACCGGCCCGCACGTGTCAGGGCAATTGCGTAAAATGGACCTGAACTTCCGGCAATCGCGCGGCGCACGGCATTGCCCAGAACGACCAGTGCATTTGCAGGATCGGCCCATAATTCTTCAGGGATACTGCGAATGGCCTGCGCACCACGCACCATACTTGCACCCAGATCACCATCACCAGCTTTGCTGTCGAGATCGGTCAGCTCTGCCTCTGCCTGTTCAAGGGCGTCAGCAATAGAAAGCGCTATGGCATGAATTGCTTTTGCATCATAACGCACCGAAGACTTTACGCTTGCCTGAGACTCAAAGGCGGCCGGCACATGCGTAATATGAACTTCTTCTGGCACATTGCCGCCACGAGGCCATGCACTTGCATCAGTCGCATAATCCAAACAGGACAGCATTGCTTCATCGATTTCAAACAGCGAAATCGAACATCCGGGCATTTCAATTGCGGTCAGAAAATTACCGCTCCATGCTCTTTTGACCTCAATATTCAAAGTGCGCAATCTGGCAAGGGCACGCCGTGCAACAATCGCCAATTCCATAGGTGGCGTGGAACCAAGACCATTAATGAGCATGGCAACCTGCGCTCCAGCCTGTATCTTACGATCAGCCACAATCGTATCAATCAAACGGTCTGTAAGCTGATCCGCGCTCATGATACTGACACGCTCCACGCCTTTTTCACCGTGAATCCCAAGCCCGAGTTCTATCTCCTGCTCCCCAAGTTCAAAGCTCGGCTTTCCTGCGGCTGGAACTGTACATGAACCAAGCGCGACACCCATCGTGCCTATATGTTCCGCAGCATTTCGCGCTATGTCAGCAACTTCCGCAAGCCCTTTGCCTGATGCGGCTGCAGCACCTGCAATTTTATGAACAAATACGGTTCCGGCTATACCGCGCCGACGCTCGTCAGGAACTATACCGGCCAGCGCCACGTCATCAGCGACCACAACCAGCTCAGTGGGTATTCCTTCAAGCGCGGCAAGCTCACCGGCCAAGCCAAAGTTCAGCCGGTCACCTGTATAGTTTTTCACAATAAGAAGGGCACCCGCGGGGCCAGCAGTAGCGCGAATGGCTGCCAGAACGGCATCTGCACTGGGCGATGTAAATATCTCGCCTGTGACAGCTGCGCTCAACATGCCTTTGCCGACATAACCCGCATGCGCAGGCTCGTGACCTGCACCACCGCCGGAAATCAATGCAACCTTACGATGGGACGGATCAGGCAATCCAGACTGTATCACTACATTTTCACTGTCCAGCAGCGACAGGTCTGCATTAATTCCGACCAGACCTTCCAACATCTCACGGACGATATTCGCCGGACGGTTGATGATTTTTTTCACGTTTTCACTCCCAAATAGTCAATGCGACAGTTTTTTAAACAAGCCGGATGCATCGTCCTTCAGTCAGGACGATGCATCCGCACTCTGGGCATCAACTTTTAAACCTTCTTCAAAAATGCCTCGAGACGATCTGCACCTTCGGCAATGAGTGCCGGGTCCACAGCAAAGCAAACGCGCAAGAAAGCCTCTCCACCAGGCCCAAAGGCAGAGCCCGGCGCAACCCCTACGCTCGCTTCACGCAAAATACGTTTTGCCATGTCGTAGCCATTGTTCATGCCATGAACCGAAAAGAAAAAATAAAATGTTCCTTCAGGCCAGAACACGCGTACATTCGGAAGCTTATCGAGAGTGGAACAGATGATTTCGCGTCCCTTTGCCGAACGGGCAACAAGTTCCTTTATAAAGCTGTCCCCCTGATCGAGAGCAGCTACCGCGGCATACTGGCTGAAGGTTGAGACACTTGTGGTGTTGTACTGGCTGAGATTGTCAAAGATTGTTGACATGCCTTCGGGATAAATCACCCAGCCAATCCGCCAACCCGTCATGCACCAATTCTTGGAGAAAGTATTGGTTATCAGAAGCCGGTCTGTTGGCTCAGTCAGCTCCAGAAATGACGGTGCGAGGCTGCCGTCGTAAGTAAAGTGTGCGTAAACTTCATCAGAAACGATCCAGAGGCCGCGTTCTCGTGCAAAATCGCGAACTGCAATCATTTGTTCACGCGGCATGATCCAGCCGGTCGGATTAGAAGGCGAATTGATTGCAATCACCTTTGTGCGTGGTGTCACCGCAGCGAACAGATCGTCCAGATCAAGCGAAAACCCACCCTGCTCTTTCGTGCGGTATGGAACAGGCACAACCTTCCCGCCAAGAATACCGACAATCTCAATCAGGTTAGGCCAGGCAGGAACGGGGACGATCACCTCATCTCCCGGACTTAAGACGGCTTGAAAAGCCTGCATGATGGCTTGAACACCACCAGCAGTGGCACTAAAGCGGCTTGAACTGACATCAATATTCCAGTGACGCTTGTGATAACGCGAAAGCGCTTCGCGAAGAGCCGGCACACCCAATGCATAAGTATAACGAGTTTGGCCGTTTTCGAGCGCATTGATAGCGGCTTCACGTATAAAGGCGGGCGTGGGCAGATCACCCTCTCCTATCCAGAGTTTGATGACGTCCGGGTCCTCGCGCGCCAGATCGGCGATATCGCAAATCTGGTTAAGCTGTATCGTGTTAATACGCGCTGGCGTTCCAGTGATAGGCCAATTAGCTGCCTGAAAGTTCATTCTTTATTGCTCCTGATGACAGCCTTCTGGTCGGTTCAACGCCAATCACCGAAGCTGTATCCCTCAATTGTTTTTAGACCCGGGAAACCCGAACTGCTCCTCAAGCCCGGTAATGCAGCATCCCAACTGCAATTTGTTATTCCGCATTTCGGAATTGGTATTTCCATTGCTCAGTAAAATAAATAAATATGAGATAGTCAACTGTGTTATTGATTATCTGACAATTTTATGCGTTTATTAGTTTGCAACAATCATATATTCCGAATAACGGAATAGGGAGAACTAAATGAAAAAAATAATAAGCTATTTTATGGGTGCTATCATCGCTACGAGCCTCAGCGTGATCTCAGCTCAAGCAGCGGAAGATCCACGCGGGACGCTCGGTGATATTCTTAAAGCTAAAAAGATTGTTATCATGAACGATCTGTCTGCTGCGCCATGGCAATTCCGCGATGCCAATGGAAATGCTGCGGGTTTTTCTATCGACCTTGACCGTCTCATCGCCGCCAAGCTGGACGTCGACCTTGAAATGCGCAATGTGGAATGGGCTGGCCTTATTCCCGGTTTGCTAAGCCGCAAGTCCGATATTCTTGCCACCAGCATGTCAACAACATTCAAACGTGCGCAACAGGTCATGTTTACGCGTGACAATTGGTATGAAACCGGGGTTGTTGCAATCGTTAAACCTGAAAACAAAGAGCAATCCTGGGAAGAACTCAACCAGCCCGGAAAGAAAATTGCCGTTAAAGCCGGTACAAATGCAGTTGATGCGGCTAAACAATTTTTCCCACAGGCTGATTTGCAAACCTATCCAAATGACGTCGACACATATCAGGCTCTGAAGACCGGCCGTGTGGATGCAATACTTAATGATCTTGCCGTGCTTGGCATTGTCAATGCGGAATATGGTTTTGAAGCTCTCTCTCAGCCACGTCAGCTTATAACCTCCGACACCTGGGGATTTGTTGTTCGCCCGGGTGATTTCTATACGCAACAATATCTTGATTTCTTTCTGACCAAGATCAAAGAGAGCGGCGAACTCGACGCCCTGAAAAAATACTGGGTTGAAGGAGATGCATGGAAGCAAGACTTCCTTGAAAAAAATGACGGCGTTTCTGATGAACGTAAAAAGCTGATCGAGTTACTGGGGATTCAGGCATATGTTCCTGAAAGTGGTGATGGCAGTCGTATGAGCCTCCAATAATTCTCTCTTATCGGCGACGTGACAGCATACACGTCGCCATTCGAAGGGTTAAATTATATCAGCTTTGGGAGGCTATTTTGGCATATTTTGAGGCTCGCGACGTCGGTCTGCACTTCAACCAGTTTCATGCTTTGCGCAACATCTCTCTTTCGCTCGAACAATCCAATGTTCTGGTCATATGTGGTCCATCGGGATCAGGAAAAAGCACATTCATACGAGCCATCAACCGCCTCGCGCCCAAGCTTTCAGACGGAATGATGCTTCTTGAAGGTGAAGATCTATCCACCATGAGCGCTAAAAATCTGCATCGCAGAGTTGGCATGGTGTTTCAGCGGTTCAACCTGTTTCAGCATCTCACCGTAGCTGAAAACATATCCTTGCCTCAACGCCGCGTACTGGGGCGCAGTCGCCGTCAGGCAGATGAACGCGCCATCGCTCTTCTGGAGCGTGTCGGGCTTGCAGACAAAGCCAAATCCTATCCGGTTCAGCTTTCAGGCGGACAACAGCAACGCGTGGCAATCTGTAGAGCACTGGCGATGGATCCGGAGATGTTGCTTTTTGACGAACCGACCTCAGCACTGGACCCCGAAATGGTCGGTGAAGTGCTTCAGGTGATGCGAGAATTGGCAGAGTCCGGGATGACAATGATTATTGTAACGCATGAAATGGGTTTTGCGCGCGAAATTGCCAATGAAATTGCCTTTTTAGAGCAAGGCCAGCTGGTCGAAATAGCACCACCCAAGATGTTCTTCTCTTCTCCGAAGGAACAACGCACCCGTGATTTCCTTGACCAGATTCTGAGGCATTAGGAGAATAAAAATGTTTTCTGATGCTTATGATCTGTTTCTTCAATATCAGGGCACCTATCTCACAGGTGTTAAAAATGCCCTTTCAGCCGCAGCACTGGGATTGGCATTTGCCCTGATTATTGGCATTTTCGCGGGAATATCGCGGTTCCAGAATAGAAATTATCTTAGCCGGATTATTACGGTATATATATCGATCGTACGAAATACGCCGCTTTTGGTACAGGTCTACTTTATCTATTTCGGCCTACCCGCCTGTGGCATAACTCTCAGTGCGTTCTGGACCGGCGTCATAGCGCTTACATTTAACTCAGGTGCCTACATTGCTGAAATGGTGCGCGGTGGTTTAAGCGCAATTCCCAAAGGACAAAGCGAGGCCGCCTCTGCGCTTGGTCTCAGTCAGCATTTACAACTTCGTAAAGTCCTGCTTCCTCAGGCAGCTCCGGTCATCCTGCCGGCTGTCACCGGCCAATTCGTCCAGCTGATCAAAGATACATCACTGCTCTACACAATAGCCGTTCTAGAAATTACCAAGGCTGCCGATGATGTTGCAAACGAAAGCTATCAGTTTTTGCCAGCATATCTGGTCAGTTGTGTTCTCTACATAATCATTTGCGTGACACTGAATGTCCTCGTGGACATTTATGAAAACCGCGCAGGCTTCTCCAGACATAAGCGAGCATGAGCATGGCACATATTATCTCCATATCAGGCGATGGTCTGGCTCTCATTCTCACGGGTCTTCCTATCGTCATCTTTTTGATGATTGCTTCTTTTTTCCCGGCTCTTGGCATCGGTATCATTGGTGGGGTTCTGGCCACGTCACCATGGCGTCTGGTACGCCTCATCGTTATAATTTATGTCTATATTTTCCGTAGCACGCCGTTCCTGATGTTCATCTTCCTTGTCTATTACGGGCTTCCAGCATTCGGAATAGACATAGGTCCCATTACAACGGCTGTAATCGCACTCTCCCTTTCACACGGCGCTTATATGACCGAAATTATAAAGGGTGGATTGCGTGGTCTCGACAAGGGCCAGAACGAAGCTGCCATTGCACTTGGCTTGAACCTGTTTCAGCGTCTTAAAGATATCACGCTTCCTCAAACGCTGATGGCAATTATTCCTTCCTTGTTAGGACAAAGCATTCTGATTATCAAAGATACATCTCTCGTCTCTGTCGTAGGGATCAGTGAAATCACCAAATTGGCACGCGAAGTTGTTATCAGAACAAACGAACCCTTCATTATTTTTGGTGTTCTTGCGTTGATATATTTTGCTGTTTGCTTTGTGCTGGAAAGAGTTGCAGGAAAACTTGAACAGCGTGCTCGTTTGATTTTAGCAGGGAGATAAATTTGGAAAAAGACATGACAACAAACAACGCTGAAACTTATAACACCAATGGCAGTGAAAGCCGTGAAACGGGTGCAAAGTCTTTACGCAAAATGGCTCTTGTGCTTGATAGTTTCACAAGGAAACAGCCTTCCCTGACAGTTGGTGAAATCGCAAATGTAACCAGGCTTCCCAGAACAACCGTTCACCGGATTGTAGCTTCTCTTCGTGATGTGGGGCTTCTGGACCAAGACGGACGCCGACAAGGCTATCGGCTCGGCATGAAGATGTTTCATTATGGCAGCAGTGTTCTTGATAGCCTTGACACGGCTACCCGTGCGCATCCCCATATTGCGAGACTACAGCAACTTACGGGAGAAATCATCCATTTCCATATGTTCGACGGCCACCAGATGGTCTGCGTGGAGCGCGAGGAAATGATCGCTTCCAGCCTGACAACACTTAGCGCTGCACCAACCTATTGCACAAGCGTTGGTAAAGCTTTTCTTGCTTTTCAGGACGAAACACTCGTTAGAAAAATCGCTGATGAAGGCCTCCACAAATATACAGACAACACTATCACCTCTCTTGAGGCTCTTTTTGAAGATTTGAAACTTATTCGAGCGCGGGGATATTCAATCGATAATGAAGAGATTGAAGTTGGCGTTCGTTGCATCGGGGCACCAGTACGCGACTCAACTCGGCGTGTCTTTGCTGCGGTAAGCGTATCCGGCCCTGCTGAACGCATGCCTGATGCCAGACTGGCAGGGCTTGCGCCGACTGTCATTCAAATTGCCAACGATATTTCAACAGCCCTTACAGAATAGCTTTCAACTTGGTCAGAGGAACCTATATGTCGAACCCAGCCAAGATACCTGTCACAATGACTGAAACAATGGCAGATATCGTCATCGAGATAAAGAACATGCACAAGTGGTATGATGAATTCCACGTTCTGCGCGATATCAATCTGAAAGTCATGCGTGGTGAACGTATTGTCGTTGCCGGCCCATCGGGTTCCGGCAAATCGACCATGATCCGCTGCATCAACCGGCTGGAAGAACACCAGAAAGGTCAGATCATCGTTGATGGTATTGAACT
>NZ_ML636823.1:4566-15150 GCF_006476605.1 Brucella gallinifaecis | reverse complement strand
TCTTTGCAAAGCTCGCAGCATAATTGCGTCCAGAAATAAGGCCGCTTATATCCTTCCAAAAACTTTGCGACAGAACCGCCAAAACGGTTGCGTCCGTATCTTCTCTCCTTCGATGTCGACGGAAAACCAGCCGGATTGCATCCTGACCGCTACGAGTTCTGGTTATACCGACAGATCAGGAAGCGGTTAAAATCTGGCGCAATATACCTCGATGACAGCCTGCAACATCGCCATTTCTCACAGGAACTGGTCTCTTTGTACGAGAAAAGTGACACACTTGTGCAGATGGACATCACGTTTCTGGGTTCTGTCGCAAATATTCAGCCGGTTAAGAACAGCCTTAGAGCCTGCTCCAAAAAGGGTTGAGCGATTTCAGCGGCTGAATATTTGCGACAGAACCTCTTTTAACACAACAGTGATTCCGGTTTTGAATATCATTCGGCCAGTGCTTCGGGTATTCTATCATATATAGGCTTAAGTAAATAGTCGAGTAGTGAATGAGAGCCATATTTCACAAAAACATTTACAGGCATTCCAGCCTTTATGTCGAATTTCGATAACTTCTTCTTTCCTTCTTCTGTAATCCTAATTTGAAGTGCGTAATATGGTTCTTTCTTCTCGTCACCAGTTAGCTGATCGGCTGATACATTTGTAACGATGCCAGGAACGCGCTGTAATTCATTTTGATCATAAGCAGTGAAAAGTAGATCGACTGGACGCCCAGTACCGACTTTTGACACAAGATGAACAGGGAGACGTGCCTCTATATATATATCATTATTATGCGGAACAATGTCCATTAGCGGCTGTCCCTGATTAACGATGCCATCTTTGGTAAACACGTTTAATCCAATGATAGTTCCATCAACAGGGGCAACAATTGTTGTGTTGTCAAGATCGTTCGTTAAAAGTTCGATCTTGCTTTTTAGCTCACTAATGTCAAATTGGATCTGGGTCAGTTCTATCTGTACATCCCTTTGAAAAGTTGCCTTACGCTGTTCGATTCTTAGTTGTGATTCTTGAATTTGCTTTTCCAATTGGTCAATTTCTCCATTTGAATCGCCAAGACCAACTCTTAGATCAGCAAGTTTTATCTCAAATTCGAGCAATTTATTCTTAGGAGCATATCCTTGGTCGGCGAGCCCTTGTGTCCTTTTAAACAGCTCTGCCACATAATTGGCCTGGGCTTTCTGATATGCATTCCGTTCCTGTGCGGTAAGCAGTCGACTTTTAAGGCCGTCAATTGCCTGCATTGACGCTCCAACATCACTATTCAACTCCATTCTGCGTGTATCAAGAAGCTTTTCCTGCAAAGACAGGAGTTGATTGAAGCGCTGTTGATGTTGAATATGTTTTAAATCTTCAGGTAACACCATCTTCGCTAATCCGTCCTGTTCCGCTAGCAGCCGAGCGACCACGAGACTCTTCATATAATACTGATCCAGAAAGGAGTTGAGTTGTGACTTTTCTCTTCGTGAACTTAATCGGATCAATACATCTCCAGCCTGTACTTTATCCCCATCCTTAACAAATATAGAACTGATAGTACCTATTTGAGGGGCTTGGACCGTTTTTCTATGCCCGGCAACACTAACAACCCCATGGGCCGGAACACTTTTATCCAAAGGAGCAAAGGCAGCCCATGCAAAGAATAAAAATACACCGAAAAATATTGCAACCCAACCGAACCAGACGAATGGCTTGTCATCATTAAAAAACATAGGTGGTTTACAAAGCCGGACAACATCGTTTGTCATAAAAAATTTCGTCCTTATAGAAAGCGTATCCGTCCTACAAACTACGTGTGATTTACTCAGCTACTTGGAGGGGACGGCACTATTACTGGAGTTTTGGCCAACTTCTTCAATTCTCTGCAGGGCGGTTTGTATCGAGCCAAATGCCTCAATTTTACCCTCGATAAGGAGCAGCGTTTTGTCCGTCTTATCTAGAAGGCTTTTACTGTGGGTCACTAGAAGGACCGTTTTCTTTTGCTGCTTTAGAATTTCTAACGCACTATGAAGAGCTTCATTTCCTGCGATATCCAAATTTGAATTAGGTTCGTCAAGAACAATTAATGACGGGTCGCCATATAGGGCACGCGCCAGACCGATACGCTGTTTTTGCCCACCCGAGAGCCCAATGCCTCCCTGGCCGAGGATTGTGTCATAACCCTGGGGCAGGCGGAGGATCATTTCATGAACACCGGCCAGCTGTGTCGCACGTATAATTTCATCGGTGTCAATAGCATTAAATCTGGCGATATTCTGGGCTACAGTTCCAGCAAATAATTCAACTGATTGAGGCAAATACCCGATATATTTGCCCAGATCATCTGGGTTCCACTGCTGAATGTCCGCATTATCCAATCGCACAGTTCCGGTAGCGGTAGAACACGCACCGACGATCAAGCGTACCAATGTTGTTTTCCCAGAGGCGCTTGGTCCAATTACTCCAGTGATATCACCTGGCTGCAAGCAAAAATTAAGATCATATAATATTGTTCTACCTGACCGCTGCACTGATATATTCTCAAGTGTCAGAAATCCTTTTGGTCGAGGCAAGCACATGTGGTCACTATGTTCTTTGTGAACAGATAGAGCCTTGATAATGGTGCTATAGGCTGATTTGCTTTTTACCCAGCTTCTCCATATCTGTATTAATTGTTCGATGGGGGCTAGAGTACGGCCAAGAAGAAATGTCCCGGCGATTATCATCCCAGCGGAAATTTCTCCCTGAATGGCCAACCATGCGCCGAGCCCCAGAATAAGTGACTGTAGGCACATGCGTATGAATTTGATGCAAGCAGTCACTCCAGCGCCGCGCTCACTTGAAATCTGTAAGCTATTCAGGAAACCTTCATGTAGTTCAGCCCATCGGCGGTTAAAGTTCGGAAACATTCCCAGCGAGCGAACAACTTCCGCATGCGCTATTTTCTCATGAATTAGCTCAGCCGAAGCAAGCGATAGTCGCGTCGTTTCTTCGGTAGGCAACCTCAAGAGTTTATCGTTGATTACCGCGGCTACAATCAGGATGATTGTGCTACACAATGCGTAAACGCCCAGCCATACATTTAAAATAAAAAGAATACATATGTAGAATACAAACCACGGCGCGTCGATCAGAGCCGCCAGGCCATTGCGGTCAATAAAGTTACGAATTTCTGAAATACAAGAAAATACTTTAGATGTGTTCGTATCAATCGATGAGTCCGTTATCTGAAACGCCAATGAGCTCAACTTTCTATCTATATTGATAGCTGCTCTTGTAATTATGATATTACGGCAGAACTCAAGAAATGAAATAATTGAATATATGAATACAACAACAACAGAAAGAAATAGTAAAGTCAAAAAGCTTTGCGATGAAAGAACTCTATCATAAACCTGAATCATATATATGATAGATGTAACGGAAAGCAAATTTATAATGGCGCTGAATATTATTATGGATATAATCGATGAACTTCGCATCGAAAGGCGAAATATGGACTTCATGTGTTTACGCCAATAAATGTACCTGACCACCAAGTCAGGTAGTCAGGTTATTTAATAATATTTATTAAATGTTAACGTGTCATTGATAGTAAATATCGTTTATGTCGAAACCATTTTGAAGGTGGTTTACATTAATAATACTTTTGCTTCCATCATTATTCGTGTATTGTACTAATGTACTAAATTGCGTTGTTTTAAAAATTATAGCGTCGTTATGATAATTAGAGTTATCAATATATAATTTATCCCCTTTATCAAAACCAAATACAGCACCTCCACCATTAGAATTAATGGATTTCGCATCAAAATGAAATTCTTCCTGATGATTAAGATTATTTCCTATGAGGACATCTCCTTTATCAAAAGATGAGCCAACGTTAGCTCCGGCATACAGTTTTACATTTCCGCTAGACTTCAAATTCGTTACAACATCAGAATTAGTGCCGCCATTAACACGATCGCCGTTTAAATTATAGACGGCGCAATTTTCACTAACGTTAGGTTCTGGGCTATGGTCTGTTTTGTATACTCTTCCATCTCCGATTTTAAATGTATCAATACTATCTCCAATGGCTTTCTTCACAGTAAGATAAATTGGATTATCACCAAAAATGTTATCAAGAATAACAAACACGCTTTGTTTAATATCCTTAATAGTGTAATGATCTGTAGTCATCAAATAAATCCTTTGTATGTTAATTGGTATTGATTTTTATTCTAAAAATTAGAAATATTTTTTCTTCGCTCCTCTCTTTGGTTATTAACTTATGGGAATTTATTTCATAAATAACGGATATTCGAATGCCTCGCGCGAATGCTATATTTATTTATAAAGCTAATATAAATACCAATAAATATAAAAATAAGACGCTGAATCTCTATTTCACGCTGACGGGTTTCTTTGGGGCCATAACTTTAACCCGAGTGCCGAGGTTCTGTTGCAAAAATTCAAATTGAACGGAGCATGGCTTAATTCTGGACACAGTTATTCAGCGAGTGCTTCGAACTGTTGTTTGATTGAGAGTGCATCTGAAGCTGAAAAGATGCCTTGTTGTTTGCGCATCATGTGGATGAGTTCAATGCCATAGATGTAGCGGCGCACAATGATAATGGTTCCGACGCGCAATCATCGGTATTTTCGACGCGAATTAATTGAGATTAGCAAAGCCTTCCGGCGCAGATTGTTTGAGACTATATGCACGGTATATGAGACGAACGCGCAGTGCTGCGCGACTGATGCAAATTATTTGAGCAGACATAATTGACACACGCACGTCGTTATGCGATACAAGTATCGCAGTTGTTAAGGAATACGCACAATGCCTATATCAATCCGCCTTCCAAGTGACGTGGAAGCAAGACTTACTGATCTTGCAGTGCGAACAGGCCGCAGCAAGACTTATTACGCCACTGAAGCCATCATAGGTCATATTGAGGATCTCGAAGACCTTTATCTAGCTGAACAACGTTTAGCTGACGTTCGTGGTGCTAAGTCTGACACAGTAGATATTGAAGAGCTGATGAAACGCTATGGCTTGGAAAATTAAGTTTGAGCGGGCGGCGGAGCGCGAACTTTCCAAACTAGACCCGCAGACTGTCAAGCGTATCCTTATTTTTCTACACGGTAGGATCGCGAAGTTAGATGACCCTCGTAGCATAGGAGAAGCGCTGAAAGGTTCCAAACTCGGAGACTTTTGGAAATACCGAGTAGGTGATTATCGAATGATAGCAAACATTGAAGACGGCGCTTTGTGTATCCTTGTGGTACGTATTGGTAATCGCCGAGAAGTATATCGGTAACGAGGCATTGCTGTCTATGACAGCGTAATGCAATCATGTATGGGGCAAACTATTCCGCGTTGTTTCCTTCAAAAAAGAACAAAATACCTGTCAGGAAAAACTCTATGACCCGGATACAAAGCTGTCAATCGAACGGAAATAGAAGCCTATTCTGACGGAAATTCGTCGATCCGCCTGACGTGGCGATAGGGTATACGCCAAACGGACAAGATCACGATGCAGAACGCCGTCTGTCTCATATAATTTGCGTCCGTCGCGCAGCGGCTGTGCATCCGTCTCAGAAAGTGTGCGTTCAGTCTCAATAATCGCCCCCGAAAAGTGCTTGGTTTCAGAACACCTCTTGAAGCCTACCAAACAGCTGCACTTCAAATTTGAGACTACTCATAGTTGAATGCTTGCGTTTCCTCTCAGCACCGGATCTGGAGAAGTTCAGTCAAAAGGACCTGCGCCTTGTAACACCTTCGGATGTCACCTCGATGGATGTTGCGCCTGTAGTGGTGGAAAATGAGGAGGCTGACCGTCTGCGCGAAGGACTTCGGGGGTCGGTGATCGAGCAAGACCTTCAGAGTTTATTTCAACTGGACGGCATTGACATGCTGACAGGGACGGCCCTGGCAGCGGACTGCCTGGACGCGCTGCGATTTGCGGGTCTGTCGGCGGACCTGTTGAGCGCGATTGAAAGCTGGAGTGCCGATCGGATCAGCGTCAGCTTTCAAGACGCTCGTACAGTCTGAAACGGCGCTCTGGTCCCCGGATCAAAAGCCCTCCAGCAGCTTTTGCAAACCGGCGCTAACGGTTTCCAACAGGCATCGTTCGCATTGCCTGGCCATTCATGTAGCCGTCGGCGATGAAGATCCAGAACAGAGGCAATCCTCGCAGGATCCCGGTTTCAGCTGTTCAGGATGTCCTTAATGTTCTCCCTCTGAACAGCGAATGGACACGGGGAGCCGGAGCCGCTACAGCCTCGGATACGAGCGGCCTTCCTTGCACCTCGAGCCTTTTCCAATTTTCGCGGAGTTCTCCCATGTTCGAAATCAAACCAGCCTACTCCGAAGGTCCATGCGGCGACACGCTGATGGTCGTGGATGAAGGTCGTGACGTCTGGCTACAGCGCGTGAAAGGAAATGGAACGGAACCAGGCGATTATTTCAAGCTGGTCTGGAAAGGTCAGCAGATCGTGTTTTTTGTAGATCCCGAGATTCGATATGATGAACGCGGTGACTATTACATCGTTAAACACATTGCACAATTTGGCGGATCCCCATATGTCTCGAACGGCAAAGGGCAGACTATACAACTTCACGCCTGGCATGCCGACAGTCCCGAACAGGAACGCGAAGCCATGTTGCTAGCAATCGAAGCGCTATTGGTCTACGGCGGTTTTTACGACGGGTATGAACACGCTGACGGTATTATAAGAGTAGAATTCGAAGGGCGTCTGTATACCAAAAGCGATTTTGAGCTACCCTGAGCAAATCACGCGTAGGCCGCATATTTTTATACAATATTTTTGGAATTTCTGAATGACCGATCTTACGCTGGATCAGGCACGCGGCGAAGTGGCTGCGCTCAATGATCGCATCGACGCTGCCAAAGCCGCGGGTACTTTTGATCAGAACAAGGCCGCCTTTGAACAGGACCTGCGGGATATTTTTGGCCGCACCTCCATCGCGCAGGTAGATGGTTCAAAGCCCGAAATCAGCGTGCTTTACAGCTGTTCCGCGGATGTCAAAAATGTGATTTCAGGCCATCAGATAGCCAAGCAAGTTACAAATGAAAATTCTGGAAAAACCAAATATTATGAACAAAATGGTGATCAGGTTATTATTCCCAATATAATCAATGAACCCAGCAGCGATAATATATTTAGACGAATATTAAAGTCCCTCTCAATCTGGAAACAATGAGCCTCGGGATAGACCTCTAATCTTTAAAAGCGGTCATATTCGATGTCACGCACCCAATTCAATTCTCATTAGTTTAAATAGCCCGGCGGGAACACCGGCGAAGGAAATATAATGTTCGAAATCAAACCAGCCTACTCCGAAGGTCCATGCGGCGACACGCTGATGGTCGTGGATGAAGGTCGTGACGTCTGGCTACAGCGCGTGAAAGGAAATGGAACGGAACCAGGCGATTATTTCAAGCTCGTCTGGAAAGGCCAGGAGATCGTGTTTTTTGTAGATCCCGAGATTCGATATGATGAACGCGGTGACTATTACATCGTTAAACACATTGCACAATTTGGCGGATCCCCATATGTCTCGAACGGCAAAGGGCAGACTATACAACTTCACGCCTGGCATGCCGACAGTCCCGAACAGGAACGCGAAGCCATGTTGCTAGCAATCGAAGCGCTATTGGTCTACGGCGGCTTTTACGACGGGTATGAACACGCTGACGGTATTATAAGGGTAGAATTCGAAAGTCGCCTGTATACCAAAAGCGATTTTGGCCTTCTCTGAGCACGCTCTGCCCTCTCCCAATTTTTTGTACAATATTTTTGGAATTTCTGAATGACCGATCTTACGCTGGATCAGGCACGCGGCGAAGTGGCTGCGCTCAATGATCGTATCGACGCTGCAAAAGCGGCCGGAACTTTTGAGCAGAACAAGGCCGCCTTTGAACAGGACCTGCGGGATATTTTTGGCCGCACCTCCATCGCGCAGGTAGATGGTTCAAAGCCCGAAATCAGCGTGCTTTACAGTGGCGGTTTGGATGAGAACGCTTCCGGTAGCGGCCATCAGATCGCCGAGCAGATCGCCGACGAAAACAAGATCGGCGATGAAAAGCTGAATAAAGTCGGCATTATCGACAAGACCCATGCTGGATCGCTTGCTGAAGATCCACAAACCAAAGCAACACTCACCAAGCTTTTTGGGCTTCCAAACAGCGACGAAGCCAAGGCCTTCCTGTACCCCCCGCGCGGCGGGCCTGAAACTCCCGGTATTTTTGACGCCCTGTCTGAACGCTTTGCTGCTGCCGCAAAAGGCGATGTGGTCACGTTAAGTCCGGTCGCCAATCCGGCAAAAACACTTTCTGTCACCGAAATCCCGACCCTTCTCCGGAACCCGAATATCAAATCCATCAACGGACTTGATATCGAATTCTACCGGACAATGTATAAAACGGCCCTGGGTGGTGGCGATGATGTTGCAGCGGCAAACGCCAAGGTTGCAGCCGCTGTTAATGCCCGCTCAGCCGACCTTTTAAATGGTGCGGTCTATTATCGTGAGGGCAAAACCACAAAGCTGCCCCATATTGGCACTTTGTTTAAAAAGTTCGGTATTCAGGGCCTCGTCGATACGCTCGTCCCTCCGGGTGTCCAGACCGGCGTTCTCAATGCCTTGAATGACTTTAACACCAAAAGCCTTGCCGATGTGAATGCGCTTATCACTGGCTCAAGGCTGCTTAAGGCTGCAGGTGTTGGAGGCCTTGTCACAGGCGTGATCGCCACCGCTTATGAAGCACTCACCCAGCTTCAGGCCGGTGATAAAGCCGGAGCTGCTGATACGATCGCGAAATTTGCAGCCTCTGAAACAGGTGCAGCCCTTGGCGGCGGCCTTGCAGTGCTTGCAGTCAATGCTGCGATGGGGCCGATTGTAGCAGCGTTTGGCATTCCGTTGCTGGGGACTGCGGCATTTGCTGCCGGCGGTATTGTGTTTGTTGGCGCTCTCCTTGGTGCGCTTGCTGGCGGTATCGGTGCACAGGGTCTTTATGAGATGATCCGGGATGCATTTGGGGATCCCCATCCTGCTGCTGGCTTGCCTGAAGGCGCACCGACCTTTGCCGATCCTCTGGTACTGGATCTGGCAGGCACAGGCATTGAGCTGTCCTCTGTCGAAGAGTCCAATGCGCATTTTGATTTCACTGGCAGCGGTTACGCAGTCAGCTCGGGCTGGATCAAGCCCGGTCAGGGTCTGCTGGTTCTCGAAGACGAACATGCAGATGGCAAAATTACCGCCAATGAACTGCTCGGCGCCCTTTCCGGCGACGGCTTTGCGGATCTTGCGCGCCTTGACGAAAATGGCGACGGCGTGATCGACAGCCACGATGCGGCATATTCGAGATTAAAGGTCTGGGTGGATGCGGGCTGCGATGGCGTGTCTTCTTCCGGCGAACTGCACAGTCTTGCGGATCTTGGCATTGTCTCGATCAGTCTCAAACAGAAAGCTGCCAATACCGACTTCAATGGCAACAAGGTCATTTCCTCAGCAAGCTTTACCATAGAGGTCAAGGATCTCGAAAGCGGTAAGAGCGCGCTCAGCACACGGGAAATCGCCGAGGTTAATTTCTCAACCGACAGTCAGTTGTCGATTTATACGCCGCCAGCCGGTTTCAACTATAATCCGGACGCCATGTTGCTGCCGGAAATCGCTGGCTACGGCAAACTGCCTTTCTTGCGAACTGCCATGTCGCAGAACGCTGCATTGCTGGATAAAGTGAGAAATCTTGTCCTCAATGCCGGCTCGATGAGTTACGCTGAATTCCATGAGGCCTTTGAACAGCTGGTAATCGAATGGGCTGGTGCCAGCAATGTCGACCCTGCCAGTAAAGGCAAATATGTCGATGGGCGGCATATGGCGGTGATTTTTGCTTTTTATGGCATCGATCCAAAAACACAGCCAGAATATGATCTCAATCCAAACTGGCACAACGGCCCAGGCGTCTGGGAGCCGCGCTATCGTGCAATTATCGATATGCTTGCAGCTCGCTTTGCAAGTCAGGTTTCTCTCAGTCAGTTCTTAAACGGCGTGCCTTGCGATACGGCTACAAACGATCTCTTCGCAGCTCTTTCCACTATAGAATATAACCCATGGACCGATAAGGTCAGCGTTGATTTTCACACGCTCATCCAGACAGTGGTTGCCAAAGCGCCTGCGGATACGAATGCTTCTGCGCTCTATTGGGCAAAAGTCCTGCCATTTATCAAAAACCTTCATACCGATTATGCCGATGGCATCAGCTTTGATACAGCACTCATTCAGGCGCTCATACAGTTTGATGGAAATGATGAGATAAGGTCAAAATTCGAAAGCGTTATCAGCACCCCGCATTTCCTCGGCACGTCTGGCAATGATACTTTTACGGGTACAGCAGAAAACGAACTGATCGTTGGCGGCAAGGGCAACGACGTTCTCAGCGGTGGCGCAGGCAATGACACCTATCTCTACGCCCGCGGCGACGGCAATGATACGATCATTGAGCCCTATCCCAGCGGGACGGACAGGCTGGTGCTCGAAGGCATCAATGCAGCCGATGTCAGTGTGAGCCGCGATGGCAAAGATGT
>NZ_ML636823.1:0-4556 GCF_006476605.1 Brucella gallinifaecis | reverse complement strand
ACGCTGAGCATTGCGGAAAGCAAGCCCGGTGCCGGTGACGGCGGCTTAATCCTGCTCAGGGACAGTCTGGACGGTGATCTTGGCCAGGGTGTTGAAACCATCACCTTTGCCGATGGCGCAACATGGTCAAAGCAGGATCTGCGTGACAAGCTGAAAGGCGCTGCCGCCACAGACACGCATTCAGCGATAGCCGGACAGAACACTATCGCAGCCCGGGACGTGGAGCCCCGGCGTCTCTACAAGACGGAAGAAAAACGGGTTGCTGAACTCCATGCCAAGGGTTACGGCCCAGATGGCCAGCCTTTACCAGGCACATGGTTTCCGGAAAAGCGCGATCCTCTCGGCATAGAAGCCCGCAGACGCAAGGAATGGAATGAATGGAAGGATCCTTACTTTGCCAAACATCCGCATCGTGGTTCGATAATCGATACGTCGGTGTCTCCGGAACAACAACGTCTGAACGATGTGGTGCATGCCACAGCTGTCGCACATTATAAACGCGTGGCTGAGGCAGCGGACATTGTGCCCAGGACGCCATGGCAGAGATTTATCGGTATGTTTACGCGCAATCAACAGAGCGAACCAAACAGCCGGGCTTTTGCAGAAATGTCACCGCTTACCACTGATCCGCAAGCCTCAACGAGCGAAGCCACCAGCCTGATTACAGGCTCTTCGCTGAATACCTCGACGCTGCTTTAGACCAGGCAAGACAGGCGCGCTGGGACCGTTTTTCCGTTCTCGCTCCCAACCCGGGCGCTTCACTCCTTCAGTCGGGAAGATGTTCTTCCCGACATTTAATCACGAGTATTTTTATGGACCCAACATCAGGTGCTGGATTGCATCCAGCCCACTTCGAGACTGACACGGGCCTACGAACGCTCATCGCTATAGCGGCCCATCACAAAATCTTCGTTACTCCTGCCAGCATTGCAAAAGAACTGACTGTTTGTTTTCCGGCGACGCTCAATGATTTGCATCGTGCAGCAAAAACAATGGGCCTGAAATCGCGCGCGATAAATGTGCGAGATCCAAAGCGCCTTGCACACCTCTATTTTCCTGCCATTGCATGTTTGAATAACGGCGATTTTACAATCCTCAACGGCATGACGGAGGAAGGAAATTGCCTTCTTACGCATCCGACAAATGCGCATCAACGCATGGTTACTGCATCTCAATTAATCCAGGAAACCGGCGGCAAGTTTATCCTTGTCCAGCGCCGCTTTACCGGGGTGAGCGCGAAAGCCGAACAGTTCGGTTTCCAGTGGTTCCTGCCTGCCCTGTTTCGCTATCGCAAGGCTTTTGGCCATGTGCTGCTGGCATCCCTGTTCGTGCAGATCTTTGCTCTGGTGTCGCCACTGTTCTTTCAGGTGGTGGTGGACAAGGTGCTGGCGCACCGCAGCTATTCCACGCTGATCGTGCTGGTGGCGGGCCTTGCGGCCATCGGACTGTTTGATGTCACCTTGCAATATCTGCGCACTTATGTGCTTACCCACACCACCAACCGCGTGGATGTCGAGCTCGGGCAGCGACTGTTCCGCCATCTGTTGCACTTGCCTCTCAGCTATTTTGAGACCCGGGCTGCCGGACAGACTGTAGCGCGGGTCCGCGAGTTGGAAACCATCCGTTCGTTTCTGACCGGACAGGGATTGTTTTCCGGCCTCGATCTTGTGTTTACCTTTGTGTTCATCGCAGTGCTGTTTTGCTATTCAGCAAAGCTTGCATGGATCGTGGTGGCGTCCATTCCCTTCTATATTGTCATTGGCGTGGTGATCCGTCCCTTTCTCAAGACCCGCATTGATGAGAAGTTTGATCGCGGTGCCTACAGCCAGCAATTGCTGGTGGAGAGTGTTGTCGGCATGCAGACGTTAAAGGCTTCTGCTGTAGAACCAACCGTTGCATCGCAATGGGAAGAACGGCTTGCCGCCTATACCCGTTCGTCCTTTGACGCCACCATGCTTGCGGCCAAAGGGCAGAATGCCATCCAGTATGTGAGCAAGTTCACCAGTGCGGCCTTGCTGCTGTTTGGTGCACAGGCAGTGATCAATGGCGAATTGTCGGTGGGGGCTCTTGTCGCCTTTAATATGATTGCAGGACAGGTGTCTCAGCCCATTCTGCGCCTGTCGCAACTGTGGCAGGATTTTCAGCAGGTTCAGATATCCGTATCCCGCCTTGCTGATATTCTTAATGCCGCCCCAGAACCGCGCCCGGATATGGCTGTGGCCCTGCCTGCCCCAAAAGGCGACATAGAATTCAGTGGCGTGAGTTTCCGCTATACAGAAAACGGACAGGATGTCCTCAAGGATATTGATCTGACAATCAAGGCTGGTGACGTGGTCGGCATTGTCGGCGCATCCGGATCGGGCAAATCAACGCTCACCAAACTGCTTCAGCGTTTTTATCTTCCCTCTAGCGGACAGATCCATATCGATGGTCATGATCTCGCTCACGCCGATCCTGCCTGGCTTCGCTCACACACAGGCGTCGTCCTTCAGGAGAACATGCTTTTTAACCGCACGATCCATGACAACATCGCATTGGGCAATCCTGTCATGTCTCGCCAGGAAGTGATGCGTCTTGCCGCTTTGTCGGGGGCTGCAGAGTTCATTACAAAACTGCCACGCGGCTATGACACGATGATTGAGGAGCGTGGTTCCAATCTTTCCGGCGGACAACGCCAGCGACTGGCAATTGCGCGCGCGCTTGCTTCCAACCCACCCATCCTCATCCTTGATGAGGCCACCAGTGCCCTTGATTACGAAAGCGAACGCATCATCATGCAAAACATGCGCGATATTGTGGATGGCAGAACGGTCATCATGATTGCCCATCGCCTTTCCACCATACGCGAGTGCACGCGTATCATTGGTATGGAACAGGGCCGCATTGTTGAAAGTGGCACGCATGAGGAACTGCTTGCCAGGCCCGACGGCGTTTACGCCCGTCTGTGGCAACTCCAGAACGGGAGTAACGCCGCATGAACCTATCGCTGTGTTTTCCTTTTCCGAAGCCCGGACATCGTAAATGCCTGGGGAAATCCCCGGGAGAATCCTTGCCCGCTTGCGGGGGCAATTCATCGCGTCATCGCAAAGACATGGAGTTCTTGCCGGCTGCCCTTGAAGTTCTGGAGAGCCCACCTTCCCCTGTGCGGATCGCCTTCATCTGGTTTATCTGCACTCTGGTTGTAGCAGCATTGCTTTGGGGCTGGTTTGGAAAGTTTGATATTGTTGCAACCGCGCAAGGCAAAGTGCAGCCCACGGGCCGCGTTAAAATCATCACCTCGCTTGAAACCGGAAGAGCCAAAGCGGTTGCAGTCACTAACGGCACTCATGTCAAGGCCGGTGACATCATCGTTGAACTTGATGATACGGAAACAAAGGCGGAGGAGACTGCCAAACTGGCAAGGCTCAATGCGTACAAGGCTGAACTGGTGCGCCGCAATGCGGTGATCAACCAGCTCAACGTCTGGAAAGGGAATGGCGATAGCGAGCACTTCAATGCGCCGTCGTCTGAGCATCTCGTCTTCGCCAGTAATATCCCGCAGATCTTGCAGGAACGTGAGAGGTCCGTCTTTGCGGCAGAACTGCGCGGGGTACAGGCGTCGCTAAGCAGTCTTATGGCTCAAAGAACCCAAAAGCAGGCTGAAATCGATGGCCTGCAAACAACGCTTATAGCCTACCGCCAGCAGGTCAAAACCCTCAGCGAGCGCGTTGAAATGCGAGCCAGACTTGTGCATTCCAGTGCCGGATCTCGTGCTCTTGTCATTGATGCCATGCAGCAACATGAACAGGCCGTGTCGGCTCTTGCGGACAAAAGCGCACAGCTCATGGCTGCAACCGCAACCTTGAACGTGGCGAGCGCGGAAATATCGAAATTGCTTGAAACAACCGCCAGTGACAACGCATCCCGCAAGCTTGAAGCCGAACGCGCTATTGACGAGCTTGAGCAGGATCTCATCAAGGCCAGGCGACGCCGTGAGCTCATGACCATCCGCTCGCCAGTCGAGGGAACAGTCCAGCTCTCCTCAATCACAACGGTCGGACAGGTCGTGGCAGCTGGAACCGAGCTTATGCGTATTGTTGCGAGCAATACGCCACTGGAAATCGAGGCCTATCTGCCCAACAGGGATATCGGCTTTGTCTCAGAAGGCCAGCCGGCGATTATAAAGGTGGAAGCCTATCCGTTTACCCGCTTTGGTGTGCTCGAAGGTCACGTTATACGTGTCTCTTCAGATGCCATTCCTGAACCAGACGCCCAGCAGATTGAATCCACTGCCAGCGAGCAGTCCCGCTCGACGATGCCCACAGGCAACGTCCCTCGTGTGCAAAACCTCGTCTTTCCCCTGACGCTTAGTTTCGACAGCGCAGAAATGAAGGTTGATGGCAAGACTGTTCCCATCACACCCGGCATGGCTGTCACCGTCGAAATCAAAACAGGCAAGCGCCGCATTCTCGAATATCTGTTCTCCCCACTCGCCCAGATCGGTTCTGTCGCAAAGTTTTTGGAAGGATATAAGCGGCCTTATTTCTGGACGCAATTATGCTGCGAGCTTTGCAAAG
>NZ_ML636822.1 GCF_006476605.1 Brucella gallinifaecis | reverse complement strand
TGGTGGCGGCATAATCGCGGCGGAAATCCACTTAACGAAACGCCCGAAACTGTTCAGACAAACCGAACCACCTCTGTGTGGGCCGCAATGTAGCGCGGTAGATATAGTTTCGGTTTCCTCCAACCTCCCTACCGTGCAAGGTCATGCGTGTGATGTTGCCATTAAGATAACGCGGTGCTTGCGGATTAGCTCGCATCTCCAGCGTAATTTTTTGCCCCAATAGAGATTTAAGATCGAGGCTGTTCTCTGGGCTCAATAGTTCTACGTCAAATTCGAACAATCCGGCCATATTTTCTTCACCAGAAAGACATTTGAACTGCAACTGATTAGGAGCTAAAGGTGTGTGCGCAATGATAAGATATCCCACAGTTCCCCCCAATTTTTAAGCGCTTTTAAAAAGCAAACATTTCAAATAGCTATTTAGACCGACTTCGAAACCCATTTCATATATAACAAATTATAATAATATAAATTTGCAAATATATAATAATAATTTAAATAATTATAATATACAACACATTAAGAAGACCTATATTTGTTATATAAACTTAAATTATCAAACACTTATTATTAATATTATATATAATTTTAAATTTAATATTACGTATTATATATTCGTATTTTTATAAACGGCAGTCAATAGAGCAAATTAGCTCCCAATTTATTATTAAGAATAGATAATTGGCTCCTGAACATTCTAGCCGGACTTATGATGGTTGTGATGTCTGTGTTTCGCGTCCAACTTTGCCCCCGAGCAGCTTCGTCCGACCATCCGTCTTTTGGTGACGGATGGAGAAGGAATTGAAGCAGGTGGATACGATTGCGCGTGTTCGTAGAGCCTTCCATGTGACGGGCTGGTCGGCGAGGAGGATTGTCGGGAAGCTGCATGTGTCCCACAACACGGTCCGCAAGATACTGCGACCCGATGAAACGGGTTTTTCCTATGAACGAGAACGCCAATTACTGCCGAAGGCCGGAGCTTGGAAGGGTGAGATCGAGCGCTTCTAGACTTTAAGCGAAGGCAAATCCTCTCGTGAACGGCTGACGCTAATCCAGATTTACCAAGAGTGGACTTCCCCTTTGAAAGTGGAGTATCCGTTCAGGACAGTTGAAAAGATAAGGGTGATCACACTCCATTTCGGTTCTTTAAACCAGGTCTTCTTCAATCCAGCCCTTATCGCCACTGGCATGTTATTATAGCCTCGGCAAAAATTCATAAGACAAGGGCGTCTGCTAGATATAACTGGTGGGTGAATAGAGTTGAAGCAGCGAGAATTTACAGAAGAATTCAAACGGGAGGCGGTTCGCATTCTGACGACGAGCGGTCGCGGGGTTTCGTCGGTTGCGGCTGATCTGGGGATTGGGAAATCGACACTGGGTCGTTGGCGGCAGATTTTCGAGGAGCAGGATCTTCTTGTCGGCCCGCACGAGGATGTGAACAGACATTGCCAATTAAGGTATAGTCACGTAAAGCCCGTCAGTCTGGACGCCGAAGGTACGGCCGTTCTGTTCTCAGCGACCAAGCAACAGCTGAACCTGAAACTCAGGCAGGCTTCTGGGAGATAGTTTGACCTCTGAAGGTCGCACGCGGCACTATATATAAAAGCCGATCACAGGCTATGCTGACCCTCAAAACCCTTATAATCAATGCGCCGGCGGAACTTCGAGAAAGCCTAGATCAAATCAAGGGTAAGGTTTCTCTGATACGTTATATTGCGGCCTTCCGGCCCGGCAAGATCACATCCACGACAGCATCGGTAAAGACCGCGTTGCGTGCACTAGCCCGACGATGGCTCTCATTCTACGAAGAAATCCTATGCCATGATGAAGAACTTGAGTACCTGATCGCTACATGCGCACGGAGCTATCAGCATCATGCGGTAAAGCCACAAGGACGGTTGCAGAAATGTTCGTTCTTGTAGGAGACGATCCCACGCAGATCAGAAATTACATTGGCAAAACTGTGCGGCGTTTGTCCAATCCCGGCATCCTATAGCAAAACCAAGCGCTTTCGTCTGAACCGCAGTGGCAACCGGCAAACCAATACAGCTCTCTATTGCGTTGCCATTGTCAGAATGCGTAACCCTGCGCCGACCCTTGGCTATGTCAAAAAACGCATGAAAGATGGCAAGCGCAAAAGCAAGATTATCTGATGCCTGAAACGCTATATAGTTCGGGAAATATTCAAACACCTTTGTGTGACTAAAAATGTCGAAATCGCAGCTTGACGAATATAGGACCTTCAATGCAATGGTGGAAACCTTCTTCAAAACGTTGAAATCAGGGCAAATCAGCGCGGCTTACGCAAAGCTTCTTTGCCGTTCACGACCAGATAATTTGGTTTTCGCCCTCGTCGTTATAAACTCACAGCTCAATCCTACCGCTATGCACATATCGATGCTTTTGCATTATGGCGTGACTACACTGCTCAAATGATCGCATGAGAAAAAGCACAATGGCTTCTTGCAACATACATCAAACAATTTGGCAACACCGATACGCATTATGAGAACTTGCCGGTCAATTAACCGAAATTCCCGGGGAATCACTATCATCGCAATGGCCAAGTGAACACTTATAGCAGTATTGTAACCGGCAACCCGGATGCATTCTACGAATGCCATATTCATTTAATGGTCCCAGTCAACCATCACATCAGCTAAAGAGCGTCTGAGTGGCGATGCGAATCGTTACAATCACCGTTTCAGCAATGATGATTATTCGCAGCAAATTCATCGTTTTATGCTTGTTCTCGCGACTGAACTTTCTTCGCTGCATTCTTATACTTCAGCTTTATTGAAAACACCTTAATTTAGTGCCCACAAAATTGGCAGCAGGCAGTCCACTCTCTTTAATCAGTGAGGCGTCTTGTAAGTGCAGTATTCTGGGAAAATATCTTTCGGCGGTGCGATTCTCTGCGTGGCTACCACAAATTCAATTTAACTCTGAAAAAAATCATAACCCTAGCTTCCAGTTCCCACATGTGCAACGAATGATGCAAAATTTCTAGGAATATATCTATTTTTTGAATTTATATTGGAGAAACTTAACTTTCTGGTGTTGACCAATCTAAAAGTCATCCTTATGTATCGCGTCACCTCTTAATGTGGAAGATCTTACATAGGAGCGCGTAGCTCAGCCGGTAGAGCAACTGACTTTTAATCAGTAGGTCCAGGGTTCGAATCCCTGCGCGCTCACCAACAAAATCAATAGCTTAAAGACTATTGTGGAGTTCCTTGATTCCAGTAAGCAGCAAATAGGCAGTGAGAATCAAACTTACTGCTTATCGCATTCCCTACGTGTGGCGCGGCGGCAGCTTCTGGACAGATAGGCGTTAGCTTCTGGACAAAAAGATAAAATCGCTAACGCCCTTCCCCTCATTCTCAATTGCTGATTATCACTTCCCGAACCGATTTCCCCTTGCCGCCGCCTGCCGTGTAGGTCAGCGATACCTCATCGATCTGGAAGGCGGAGAAGATCGTGCGAATCTGTGGCACTGGTCTGCCCCCTGAAAAGTGGTCCTTCATAAAGTATGGCTTATGAGCCTTAGAAGGACATTGAAATGGCAGGGAAAAGACACACGGCAGAAGAGATCGTCACGAAGCTTCGTCAGGTTGACGTTTTGTATGCGCAGGGAAAATCGATGCTGGAAGCGATCCGGTCGATAGGCGTGACGGAAGTTACATACTACCGGTGGCGGTCGGAATACGGCGGCTTGAAGGGCGATCAGGTGAAGCGCCTGAAGGAACTGGAAGCGGAGAATGCCCGGCTCTGGCGCGCCGTTTCCGACCTCACCCTGGACAAGATGATTTTAGCGGAGGCCGCCAAGGGAAACTTCTGAGCCCCGTCCGTCGCCGCGCTTGCGTGGACCATGTGATCGATGAGCTGAAGGTGTCCGAGAGACGGGCGTGCCGGGTTCTCGGCCAGCATCGTTCCACTCAGCGCAAGATCGCCAAGATCCCGGATGATGAAGCGGCGTTGACCGCAGACATCACGGCACTCGCTCTCCAGTATGGCCGCTATGGCTATCGTCGTATAACGGCGATGTTGCATCAGGCTGGCTGGATCGTGAACGTCAAATGGGTCGAGCGCATCTGGCGACGGGAGGGGCTAAAAGTGCCTCACAAGCAACCGAAACGCAGCCGACTGTGGTTGAACGACAGTTCGTGCATCCGGCTTCGACCGGAATATCCCAACCATGTATAGTCGTACGACTTCGTCGAGGATCGCACGCATAACGGCAGGAAAATCCGCATGCTCAACGTGATCGATGAGTTCACGCGGGAATGCATCGCTATCAGGGTCGAGAGAAAGCTGAAGGCAGTCGATGTTATCGATGTGCTTTCCGATCTCTTCATCCTGCGCGGTACCCCTACCCATATTCGTTCTGATAACGGCCTGGAGTTCATCGCCAAAGCACTCCGGGAGTGGATCGCAGCGGTCGGTGCCAAGACCGCCTGCATCATGCCGGGCAGTCCATGGGAAAACGGCTATTGCGAGAGCTTCAACTCGAAACTCCGTGACGAACTGCTCAACGGCGAAATCTTCTACACGCTCAAGGAGGCGAAGATCATCATCGAAAACTGGTGGCAGCATTACAACACAGTGCGGCCCCATTCATCACTGGGCTACAAGCCACCGGCACCCGAAGCAGTCGTCTGGCCTAAACAAAATGGACCAGCGTCAACACCAGCAGTGGAAAGTCGACCCAGCATGCACTAACAGTAAACCCGGATCACCCAATGGGGGCAGACCAATCCCGTTGAAAACAAACAGCCCCCCACATAGTGCGCTGAAGTGCGGTTGTGAGCCGGATCGTCCCATAACGCGGTCCTGTGGCGCGGCGGCAGCTTCTGGACAAAAAGATAAATCCGCTAACGCCAAGCCCGTCAGGCATTATCATGTCAGAGATTGGCTGCTCGCATATAATTATGCCAAACAGCTCAAAGCGTTGCGCTTTAAAACGCCTTTCGAAGCAATCCGGCAGATCAGTGACAAAAAAACAGAGCTATTCTATCGAAAACCAAACCATGATATGATGGGACTAAACACCTAAAATAATCATCTCATTAAGCTAGCGACAGCTGATAAAATGATGCTTTCATGTAAATAACCGCTGACGCAGACACCTGCAAAAGCACACAACTGCAACATAAACATGAGATTTTTCCGTGTCGATGAAAGAAAATCCTTCTTAGCCAAATTGTGCCACCAGCGGTCAAGTGTTGATTTTCCAATCCCGAGATAGCAAGCAACTGATGAAACACTGCACGCATTCGTCGTTGAAATATGAACGGCTTCGCTATTGAACTTTTCTGTAAATTTTCGCTGCTATAAATCTGAGTCTCCTGTCAGCTTATCTAACAGAAGCCCTTCATAATTGAAGAGATAGCCCAACACCTTCTAATGCGCACCCATGAAATGACCTAAGATGAACACACGGAATATACAATTTGGATCTTGCATCTTTTTATGCTTTTGGTTATCAGCCCATACGTACTTAAATAATCGTCAATAAAATAAAAGATGATTTTTTAGTGCCGCTTTAGCTCAGTTGGTAGAGCACATCATTCGTAATGATGGGGTCGTAGGTTCGAATCCTATAAGCGGCACCATTTTTCATAAAGAAATTAATGCTTTAGTCGCTGTTGAGTTAGTTTATTCCGTCTTGTGTTATCGGCGGAACCGTGGGGGAATCAAATGCAACTCGCTTTGATTCCCCCCATTGTGTAGCGCTGCGGCAGCTTCTGGACAAAAAGATAAAACCGCGAACACCGAGCCAAGTTTCCGTTTTTCCAACTGCAAAGCTAAATCTCCGGCAAGCTCACTCAGCTTTTTCATTGACAGGCTGGCAAGTTCTTCCATCGTCAGCTTCTCTTTCAATTGCTTCCAGACCGGCTTTATTTCTAACGCGGCAACAAAATTATGCCCCTCAAGGGAAAGGTCTGTCGCAAACACCAACGGCGCTTCTGGTCCTATCGTTTTACTAACGTTCCCCTCCACCAATCCCGCATCATGTAAGCGCATGACATGCCGCACTACGAGAACCGGCTCGTAGTCTTCGACAAAAACGGGAGCAGGTTTCAAGTTTTCCTTTTCGCGCAACTGGATCATGATTTTCCGAACAAGGTCGAGATCGTGCTTCACATCGGTATTCCCAATATGTTTCAAGGGCAATGAACAGCCGTAAGCTGCCCAATGCGAATAGTCATAAGTCGATTCGATGTTCATCGCACAATACCTCATCAATTGGATATGATGACTTCCTTGACCTGCTTCCCCTTACCGCCGCCTGCCGTATAGGTCAGCGCCACGCTCTCAATTCTGAACACAGAAAAGATCGAGCGTATTTCCGGCACATCATTGATCAACAGAATGAACCGGCCTGATAAGCGAGCAAGGCGGTCGACCATTACCTCGTATTGATCGCGGCTGAACAGCTTCTTGCCGTAGTAGTCTTCCGTCCCCCAATAAGAGCGATCGAGATAACCGATCTTTAACATATACAGAGCTTGAATGATCAAAATCGACGCAACAGCGATACGACAGTCACAATAGACAATGCATACAACATGTCACAAGCGGCAAACTCTGGAGCGTTATATCTGTCTGTTGGTCTCCAACACCGTTGGCCCACAGTCAAACGGCGGCTATGCCAGCGGATACTTTTCCAAGCTCCATCCTAGAAAAGAGCTGATGTTGACTTTTATAAGAAAACTCCGTCACATCAGATCGCAGTATCTTGCGAACCCTATTACGAGAAACATGAAGCTCTCTGGTGATCTTCTTTACCCACCAGCCTTGAATATGGAAGGCACACCGGGCTCGAGCAATTATATTCACTCTTTTCAACTCCCTACTCCATCCGCTGATTAAAAGTCAGATCCTCGAGTGAAATCTAGCGGGGGTCAAAAATGAGTAAGTATTCAACCGCTGAAGGAGTCAATGTGCCATGCTGAAACACAATGTCGTAAATTTCGGCAATTCTTTTTGACGTAGCAACCCTACCCATCTACGATTTAACGCTGCTATTTCACTTCGCTATATTGACAATGTTTTCTTTGTAGCGCGGCGTCGATATGCAGACCTTCAAAACACTTTTCGATAATATCTGGGATCGTCATTCCGTTATTGAGCGGGACGGCCAGACTTTACTCTATATTGATCGCCATTACATTGGTGATGATATGCCACGTGGTACACTCGAAGAACTCGAAAAGCGTGGACTGAAAGTGCGGCGACCCGATCTCACCTTTGCCAGCCCTGATCATTACGCACCAACGAATACACGCGACATAGCAAGTCTGGCCGACGCCGAACAACGCGAAATGGTTACGGCACTCGAAGATGTCGCCAGCAAAATGCAGTTCAGTATCTTCAATCTCGATGATCCCCGTCAGGGTATCGTTCATGTCTTTGGTCCTGAACTGGGATTAAGTCTGCCGGGAATGACGATCGCCTGTGGTGATAGCCACACGGCAACCCATGGCGCTTTTGGCGCCTTTGGTCTTGGAATTGGCTCCACAGAAGTCACCCATGTGCTGGCAACGCAAAGTGTCTGGCAGCGCAAACCGCGTAACATGCGCATTACAATAGATGGAGAACTGGCACCCCTCGTTACGGCAAAAGACGTTATACTTTATATCATTTCCCGCATCGGCGTTTCTGGGGCGCGTGGGCATGTGGTCGAATATACGGGTTCTGCCGTCAAAGCGCTCTCAATGGAAGGGCGCATGACGCTCTGCAATATGTCAATCGAAGCCGGCGCAAAAGCCGGTCTGATCGCACCTGATGAAATCACGTTGAATTATCTGCGCGGCCGTGCCTGCGCCCCATCGTCTGACTGGGACAAGAGGGCCGCGACCTGGCTTGCATTGAAATCCGATCCCAATGCGATATTCGATAAAGCGATCATTCTGGATGCGGCGGAAATCTCGCCAATGGTTTCTTGGGGGAATACACCAGGCGAGACAATCGCAATTGACCGGAATATTCCACATATCGCTTCCTTCCCGAAAGAAGAACGCGAAAGAATACAGCACGCACTTGACTATATGGCGCTCTCTGAGGGACAGCCAATTTCTGGCACAGCGGTTGATAAAGTTTTTATAGGCTCCTGCACCAATGGCCGCATTGAGGATCTCAGGGCTGTATCATCCATTCTGCGCAATCGCCGCGTTGCAGTGCCAACGATTATTGTGCCGGGTTCCACAATGGTGCGTAAGCAGGCCGAAAAAGAGGGTCTAAACGACATCTTTTTGCAAGCGGGCGCTGAATGGCGCTATGCGGGCTGTTCTATGTGTCTTGCCATCAATGGCGATATGGCAAGCGCAGGCGAACGCGTTGCCTCTACTACAAATCGCAATTTTGTCGGGAGGCAGGGCAAAGGATCGCGCACGCACATTATGAGCCCTTCAATGGCCGCCGCTGCTGCTGTGACAGGCTGCCTGACAGATGTTCGCAGCTTATAATGGAAGTGTGATGCAGCCATTTAAACATCTTAATGCTATCGCCTGCCCTATTGAAGGCACGGATATCAATACAGACCAGATTTTACCTGGCCGTTTCATGCAGAAACCGCGGATCAATTACGGCGATTATTTTTTCCATGATCTGCGACCGTCAACTGATAAGAGCGCGGATGACAATACTGTTTTTGCGCCTTTTCGCCAGCGCTACCGCAACGCAGCGATATTGGTTTGTGATCGGAATTTTGGTTGCGGATCTTCACGCGAACAAGCGGTTCACGCGGCTTATGATTACGGTATTCGCGTGGTTATAGCACCCAGTTTGGGCGAAAATTTCCAAACCAACTGCTTCAAGAATGGCTTGTTGGCCATTACTCTTGACGAAGCAAATGTTGTAACATTGCGGGATTGCCTCCAGTCAGCCTCTGAACCGCAATTGAGCATCGATCTCCCCGAACAGATCATTTGCATTCCCGGGACAAACATCACTTTCCGCTATGAGATTGATGCTTTTTCAAAAGCCAGCCTGTTGAGTGGAATGGACGACCTCGACCTTACACTTTCGCTCCTCAGCCAATTGGCAGAATTCGAAAACAAACAATCTGCCAATTAAAAATCGGCATTTATTGGAGACTTACATGAAAATCGCAGTTCTTGGTGGTGATGGAATTGGACCTGAAGTAACAGCGCAATCAGTTAAAATCCTTGAATTTCTGCGCAGTCAGGGCGTTGGATTTGAGCTAGAAACGGCGCTGATTGGCGGCTGTGCCTATGAGGCCGAAGGTGATCCTCTTCCTGCCGCAACCTTCGCATTGTGCCAACAGGCCGACGCTATCCTGTTTGGCGCTGAGGGTGGCTTCCAATATGAAACTTTGCCACGCGGCAAGCGCCCCGGCGATGCGTTGCTTACCATTCGCCGTGAGCTGTCACTTTTTGCGAATTTCCGCCCCATCAAGGCTATGAAACCGCTCATCGATACTTCACCACTCAAGCGTGAGTTGGTTGAAGGGCTTGATATGCTTATTCTACGTGAACTGACCAGTGACATTTATTTCGGTGTGCCTCGCGGCGAAAGCATCAATACACAAGGCCAGCGCGAAGCTATTAATACGATGTATTATAACGAGCAGGAAATACGCAACATTGCTCGCGTCGGGTTTGAGACGGCTCGCAAACGCAAAGGCAAGCTATGCTCCGTCGATAAGGCGAACGTTCTTGAAGCGATGGAGCTATGGCGTGATGTCGTAACAGAACTGGGTGCAGAATATCCAGATATAGAACTCTCACATCTTTACATCGATGCGGCGGCGATGTCTTTGCTCCGTGCACCTAAAGATTTTGACGTTATTCTTACACCTAACCTGTTTGGCGACATTTTGTCAGATGAAGCCTCAATGCTGTGCGGCTCCATTGGCCTTTTGCCTTCGGCATCTTTCGACAGCTCAAGCAAGGGGCTTTATGAGCCAGTACATGGCTGCGCTCCCGACATTGCAGGCAAGGATGTGGCCAATCCGCTGGCTTCCATTCTCTCTACAGCAATGATGTTGAGGCATAGTTTCGATATGGAAAAAGAAGCTTCTGCTCTCGAACGAGCCGTTGAGGACACCGTCGCAGCAGGCCTGCGCTCCGCAGACATCGCTATACCGAATGGCAAGATTTTAGGAACACAAGCAATGGGTGATGCCGTGCTTGAACGTTTCCGGGCATTGCTTTGACATATCAGGAAAAGTGAACGGTTGTGATTTGATGGCCGCACCTCTGACTGCCTTGGAAGCATGTTCCAGCAGTCATTGTGTGTGTGGGAGGGCGAACGATTACCACTCAGCCATATATCTGCAAAAACCAATGTGCACATGAGACACTCTCGCCATTCGAAGTCTTTGTCGAACTCGAAGCATAAGTGTCTCATGAAGTAAGGCTGCTTTTAGACGGCTAAGGATTTGCAAAAATGCAATCGATTAAATTTAAAAAGTTTCTCCACGCAGATGGCTTGCGAGAAACCCGAGATTGTCCTGACCCCAGTAAGTCTCTTTATCGTAAATATAGGTCGGGAATCCAAATACGCCATTATCGACAGCCAGTTCGCGATCAGCCTTCCATTTCGCCTGAACATCGTGATTGTTTTCACGTTCTATGAGATATGCGCCATCAAAACCCGCTTCATCCGCAACAGCACCGCGGACCTCTGCAATGCCAATATCTTTCGCTTCCGACCAGAAAGCTTTTTGCAAAACGCGGGTCAGTTGCAGCCAGTTCTGGCCATCCAGATAGGCCGCAATAACACTGAATGAAGCAGGGGTTGGATCACTCAATGCGGGCCTTTCATCAAGCAAAAGCGGCTTGCCACGAAATCTCGCCCAGCGCTTAAGATCCTGCGTGCCATAAGCGCGCCGTACTTCCGGCCGGTTGCGCGAAAAGATGCCACCGTTTTCTTCAATCACAGTTGCGAGATAAGGCTTGATTTCAACCACATGCCGCTCTGCCAGTTCCTCTAGCGTATCAAGCCCAAGGTAAGACCATGGCGATCCGATGGAAAAGAAATAATCAATCGTTTTTGGCACATTATGTCCTTCGATATATGCTGCACAGAGAAAGTTACTTAAATTTTGGCAGTCCGGGCGGATTGGTTTGCGAACGCTCCAGAGCTTCTTCACTCAGATGCCATCGCTCCAGAATACGGGCGTAGTCACCGCTCTTAATCAGAGTGTTGGTGGCAATAGTTAACGGATCAGCCAGACCGCTGTCTTTGCGGGTGGTAATTGCGACATCGGATCTGTCTGGCCAGCCTGCGCTCAACGTACCAACACGTTTGATGTTTCCGTCACGCGATGCAATGAAAACAAGCTGCGCATGAGGTTGCACAATAACATCGGCACGGCCCGACTGCAGCGCCAGAAGGCTGGCTGCTTCATCATCATAATATTGCAGTTCAAGCGGCTTTAGCCCGACCTTCTCATTTTCTTCGCTCCATTTGACGAGAATGCGCTCCTGATTGGTTCCGGCTCCCACAATGATGCGCAGACCAGCAGCATCTTTGGGCTCTTTAATGGACGTCACCCCACTGTCGCCCTTGACGAAAAAGCCATGCAGACCTTGCCGATAGGTCGAAAAATCAAACTTCTCTTTACGCTCTTCTGTCACCCCGACATTGGAGATCACCGCGTCATATTTGCCAGATGCAAGACCAAGCGGCCAGTCGATCCATGCAACGGGAACACTTTCAAGTTCAAGGCCAAGGCTTTCGGCAATTGCCGACGCATAATCCAGATCAGCCCCGACAACTGTTTTCGCATCTGTTGCATAGGCCGCAAGGGGTGGCCCACCTGGTGCAACTGCCACAGTCAGCTTGCCCGGCGTAACGAACTTGAAATCAGCGGGAATAGCGGCAATAGCTGCGGCATCTTTCTGGACGTGAATACGTCCGGCCTGTTCGGGCGATAAGTCAAAATCATCTGCAGATAACGCATCCACAGATGAGGCAGCGACAGCCACCCATGTTGCTAATACCAGAGCACTTGCTCTCATAAACCATTCTCCATACGGTTAAATTATTGTGGGCTGGCGCAAGCACCCCTCATGCGCCAGCCCGAACCCTTACGATCCGCTTTTTGGCAGACCCTGCGGGTTTGTTTGAGCCTCAGTGATAGCTTCTGATCCAAGGTTCCATGTTTCGAGAACCTTGGTATAGGCGCCACTTGCAATCAGATCGTTGAGAACATTGGTCAGCGGCTGCGCAAGCCCGCTGCCTTTGCGTGTTGTCACGGCAATTTCAGCGGTAATCGGCCAGCCGCCACTAACTGTGCCAACAAGTTTGGTCTTGCCGTTAATGCCTGCCGAATAGGCCTGCGTCGCATTTACGCTAAAAACGGCATCTGCGCGGCCACTCTGAATTGCGAGATCTTTTACGGCATCATCGTCGTAATATTGCACCTCAATCGGTTTCAGACCGGCTGCAACATTCTGACGATCCCACTCAAGCAACACCTTTTCCTGATTGGTGCCAGCATCAGTAATGATCTTGAGACCCTCAATATCCTTGGGCTCTTTCAATTCCTTAATCGAACTGTCTGCTTTGACATAGAAGCCAAGCTCATCCTTGCGATAAGTGGAGAAGTCGAACTTTTCCTTACGCTCTTCCGTCACTGTAACATTGGAAATCACAGCATCGAATTTACCGGAAGCAAGTCCGAGCGGCCAATCGGCCCAGGCAACCGAAACCAGTTCAAGATCACGGCCAAGGCTGTCCGCAATAATCTGTGCCAGATCAACATCATAGCCAATAACCGTCTTGGAATCAGACGCATAATCATGCAGCGGCAAATGTCCGCTGGTGCTGATACCGATAGTCAGAACACCATCCTTGACGAATTTGAAGTCCTTGACTTCATCGATACGCTTATCGATCTTTTCTACGCGCAAACGGTTTGGTTGCTCGGGACTAAGATCAAACTTACCTTCGCTCCACGCTGTCCCCGAAGTCAGCACAGCCATAGAAATCAGGCCCGCAGTGAAGTATCCCGCTTTTCTGATATATGCCATATTCCAATCTCCTTGAGCTTGAAGCTCCGTTAATGACCTGATTTCCTGATATTTTCGCTCTTTATGAGCGGATCTTACGATCCGCTTTTCGGCAGACCAGCCGGGTTGGTTTTGGCCTCATCCACGGCTTCTGAACTCAGACTCCAGCGTTCAAGCACCTGCTGGTACTTGCCATTTTTAATAAGTTCATTAAGCGAAAGGGTTAGTGCATCAGCCAGACCGCTGCCCTTGCGTGTGGTAATTGCCACTTCTGCCGTCTGTGGCCAGCCGCCGCTTACCGTTCCGACAAGCTTGGTTTTGCCATGCTGCGATGCTGCATAAGCCTGCACTGCATTGACACTGAAGACCGCATCTGCGCGACCGGATTCAATCGCGAGACTCTTGACTGCATCATCATCGTAATACTGAATTTCGACAGGTTTCAGTCCTGCTTCGACATTCTGTTTGTCCCATTGAACAAGGATGTTTTCCTGATTGGTGCCTGGATCGGTAATAATTTTGAGGCCCGCAATATCCTTTGGCTCTTTCAAAGAAGTAATCGGACTGTCGGCCTTCACATAAAAGCCAAGCTCATCCTTGCGATAGGTCGAGAAATCGAACTTCTCCTTGCGCTCTTCAGTTACGGTCACATTGGAAATAACTGCATCAAACTTGCCGGATTGAAGCGAAAGCGGCCAGTCCGCCCATGCAATTGGCACCAGCACCAGCTCACGACCCAATGTGTCGGAAACAAGCTGAATAAGATCAGGATCAAACGCCACCACGGTCTTTGCGTCAGTTGCATAGGTGCTGATCGGAGGTACCCATGGATTGATGCCGACGACGAACTTGTCGTCCTGCACAAACATGAAATCTTTCGGCACGGCATTGATGACAGCATCACTCTTTTCCGTGCGCAGACGATTTGGCTGCTCCGGGCTAAAATCGAGTTCTGCGGAAAAGGCTGGAGCGCTCAACAGAACGCCTGCGGCAAACAAGCCGCCCAGAAATGCATTTTTGTAATGAGCTGGTTTCACTGAAAAACTCCTGGGATTGATTTGAATCTTAAGCAAACAGTCCCCGTCGATTGCCTGTGCAAAGGCAATCGCTGCTGTCTGAGTTGCGGCTGAATGAGATGGTGTTTTTGCGTCAGAGAACTTTGGCAAGAAACTCCCGGGTTCTTGGATGTGTGGCTGCGTTGAACAACTGTTCCGGTCTGCCTGTTTCGAGAATACGGCCCTCTTCCATGAACACGACTGTATCCGCTACTTCACGGGCAAAGCCGATTTCGTGAGTGACGATCACCAGTGTGGTGCCAGAGCGGGCAAGTTCCTTGATCACATCAAGCACTTCGCCCACCAATTCCGGATCAAGCGCAGAGGTTGGCTCATCAAACAGGATTACTTTTGGATTAAGAGCCAATGTGCGGGCGATGGCAACGCGCTGCTGCTGCCCACCGGAAAGCTGACGCGGATAGGCATTGATCTTTTCACTCAGGCCAACCCGGGCGAGAAGACGCTTTGCAATCGCGGTTGCGGCGTCGCGGCTGAGACCACGCACGATCATCGGCGCTTCAATAATATTTTCCAACACGGTAAGATGCGGGAAAAGATTGAAGTTCTGAAACACCATGCCAACATCAACACGCTTTTTCAAAATATCCTTTTCTTTGAGCTCATAAAGAGTGTTGCCGCTCTGACTATAGCCAAGCAATTCGTCATCAATCGCAATGAAACCATCATCGACGCGTTCCAGATGATTTATCGAGCGAAGGAGTGTCGATTTACCGGAACCGGAAGGTCCGAGAATGGCAGTGACACTGCCCGGTTTGATGTGAAGGCTGACATTATCAAGAACGAGATTGTCGCCAAAGCTCTTGGATACACCATGAATATCGACTGATCCGCGTCGTCCGGCGGTAAACCCGCCAACAGCAAGCGCTTCGCTCAACTGGGCATCTTTTTCACGGTTTACAACTTTCTGAACTTCAGGAGATGCCTTGGCCTGTTTTGGGACAAATCGGGAGAACAGACGCCCGAATAAAGCCGGTGGCGGATTGCGTAATGCGCCGCGTGAGAAATGCCGTTCAGTGTAATATTGCGCGATCGACAGAACGGTCATGATAATCAGATACCAGACGGTCGCGACCATCAGCAGCGGGATGACTTCAAGATTACGGCGATAAATGACCTGCACCGTATAGAAAAGCTCCGGCAGCGCCAGCACGTAGACCATCGACGTGCCCTTGGCGAGACCAATGATTTCATTAAAGCCCGTTGGCAAAATCGTGCGCATGGCTTGTGGGAGCACGATACGAAATGCCTGACGGCGACGCGGCAGGCCAAGAGCCGCCGCTGCTTCAAGCTGCCCCTGATCAACCGACAGAATGCCGCCACGAATAATCTCTGAAGAAAAGGCCGCCTGATTAAGACTAAGACCGAGAAGTGCCGCTGCGAAAGGGCTTAATATCTGAACGGTCGGATATTCAGCAAAGGTAATATCCGTATAAGGCACGCCAAAACGAACAGTCTCATAGAGATAGCCGAGATTGTTAAGCACCAGCAGCAGAACGATCAGTGGAATGGAACGCAGCAGCCAGATATAAACCCATGACAGGCCCGATAATAGCGGCGAACGTGAAACGCGGGCCAGAGCCAGTGCAGTACCTAAGGCAAAACCAAGAACGGTTGCAAGAGCGGTCAACCAAAGCGTGCGCATCAGCCCAACAAGAACGGGTTCTGCGAAGAACCATTGCGCAAAAACTGACCATCCCCATTTCGGATTGGTGAAAACAGATTGCAATACCGCAATGATCAGACCAGCGGCGAAAATTGTACCTAAGACACGTGCCGGATAACGCGCTGGCACGATGCGGTAATGTTTAAAATCACCGGGACTGACGCGAGGTTTAACCTCCCGCTCGGCTCCCACAAAATCTGTAGCAATGGCCATGATTAAAGCAGCTCCGATTGGTCATTCAACTTATGACGAGATGCGAAAGCGTCTGTCATGGAAGTCACCTGATGCAATTTTCGGAGAAGATTGCCCCGTTTACAAAACAAATAAGTCTATTTAATCAAGATGGGAGGAATGTTTTTTCTACAACGACCACGCAAATGCCACGCATTTACTGAGCCAAAAACTGGTACTTAGGGTCAGGACTCATTAATTTGACGGGAATGGTGTGAGGCCATCCGTTCGGATACGAGAAGGAAAGGCGAAGGAAATGTGGTTCATTTTCAAGACTTTCCGACGAAGTAGACCGGGCGGATGGACCACATCCTTCGGACATCGAAATGACTTGGTGATCTGCTTCGTCGAGCCGCTCAACCGGGGGAACCACCCCGGTCCTCACGTCTCTCCTTGCATATCTTGTCATTTCAGATGCCATTTTCATCAAATTAATGGGTCCTGACCCTAGCCAAAAACTGGCTGTTTCTGTGCTATTTCAGATGATGCAAAACCGCACTCAGGAATATTTGCAATGTGCTTTTCAAATGGCAGTGTGCCGTAAATTTCCGGGTCAGCAGCCAAATCAAAAAGTGCTGTATATCCGTTACGCAAATAAAGTTCTTTGGCTTCCGGCTGCCTGAAACCAGTGGTCAGATAGACGCGCTTATAACCCTGAAGCCGTGCCTGCGCTTCAAGTTCCTGGAGCACCTTTTTCGCCAGTCCCTGCCGACGCAGATCCGCATGGGTCCAAATGCGTTTAAACTCCGCAGTCTCATCATCATAGCGCATGAATGCACCACCGCCGATGGTTTGACCATCCCGCAGCAGAAGAAGAAAATTGCCATGAGGTGGCGCAAAAGCTTCCGGCGGGTATTTATTCATTTCCGCTGCCGCACCCTCGTCGCTAAAATAATTGCCATAGCGCGTGTCATACTCAATCGTGAGCGCTTCAATCAAAGGAACTGCACGACTATCGAGTACAGAGGTGTAGAGAAATTCATCCGCCATGATATGGACTTCCGTATCAGTTGAGAGAAGCTTCGGTCAGACGTACCCAGAACAGGGCCGCTGGCAGTAAGATATCATCGTTGAAATTATAGTCCGGGCTATGCAGACCGGCGCTGTCACCATTGCCGACAAAGAAATAAGCCCCCGGCTTTTGCTCAAGCATGAAGGCAAAATCTTCGCTTGCAGTGCGCGGTCGGAAATCTTCAATCACAGTGCCATTTGGAAAGCTTGCAAGCGCGACCTGTCGCGCAAATTCCGTCTCCGTTTTGGCATTGATCAGCGCCGGAAAGCCCCATTGATAATTGACATCAGAGGTGGTTCGGTTTGTCTGAACAGTTTCGGGCGTTTCGTTAAGTGGATTTCCGCCGCGATTATGCCGCCACCA
>NZ_ML636821.1 GCF_006476605.1 Brucella gallinifaecis | reverse complement strand
GTTCTCGGCATCTAAGCCGAAGTCAGGCAGAAATTCCACTTATCTCCGCTGTCCAGATTTCCCGAACCACCTCTAACTTCACCCCGAATTGGTGCTTGTTTAAAATCTCTGCGCTTTCGAACTACTTGCTTAATAAATCAAACTCAGCTCCGCCGCCCCTAACTAAAAAAGTTTAATACGACGGACTGGCACAATCTACGGAACAATCCCTCTTTGCTTACGTTGGTTTAACAGGAGCCGCGCTGTGTCAAACGGACTCGACGGTGCTGAAGAACATCAGGATTTTTCCGTTTTCCCTTGATGGCCAACGAAACGGCAGACGAGCTTCTTACCCGTCCAGTGCGCGCTCCGCCTGCTAGAAATTCTCAATAGATCCCAATGCTAAGATGTCTAATTTTCTGCCATCAAACGACATCGACTAAATACCGAGAAATTGGAAAGGACCAAAATATGACAGCTATAAAAAATGCAAAAATCGTTATTCTGGCAACTGACGGTTATGAACGTTCAGAGCTCCGTGTTCCCTATGAAGAACTGCAGCGCCGTGGTGCAAACGTAAAAATCGCGTCCATTCAAAGCGGTGCGATCAAGAGTTGGGACAACGCAAATTGGGGTGATTCAGTCAACGTCGATTTTTTGGCAGAGGACGTCAATGTTGAAGACTTCGATGCGCTTGTGCTTCCGGGTGGTCAGATTAATCCTGATAAACTGCGAACTGAGGAAAACGCCATGCGTGTTGTGCGCGAATTTACCCAATCTGGCAAAATCGTTGCCGCGATATGCCATGCGCCCTGGTTATTGATAGAAGCAGATGCGATCAGAGGACGAAATGTAACCTCCTACGGCTCAATTAAGACAGATGTGCGAAATGCCGGTGGCGTGTGGTCGGACGAAGAGGTTGTAGTCGATCAAGGTATTATCACATCCCGTTCGCCGGAAGATCTTGATGCATTTGTGAACAAGATCGTCGAAGAAATCGAAGAAGGGCGTCATCTGCGCCGCGTTAGTTGACAAATCGCATATTTTCTCTGGTAACTTACTTGGTTGGTGTCCCTCTACTGGAGAGAAAGGGATTAAGATTATGCAAAGCAAGCTGTTATTGAATGACGGTGAACGTGTTTTTATGCTAATCGTTGACCCCGGTGAAGAAGCTTTCGAAACCATTAGAGACTTCGCAATCATACAAGATATTACTGCAGCTTCAGTTAAAGCCATCGGCGCGTTTGAGACTGCCGTGCTAGCCTTTTTCGATCTGACATCAAAATCTTATGTAAATATTACCGTCGACGCTCAAAGCGAGGTTTTGAGCCTGATAGGCGATATCACGCTCGATGAGAAGGGAAAGCCAAATCCGCATTTGCATGCTGTCTTGGGCCTAGCAAATGGGCACACGCGGGGCGGCCATTTTGTCAAAGGTTATGTAAAGCCGACCCTCGAAGTAATCATTAGGGAGACACCTCAAGAGTTGCGGCGTCGCTATTGTCCAGAGTTTGGCATCGCACTTATCGATCCGTCTACCTGAGCCGGGAACCAGTATCTGAAACACGCGTTAATGCTGACATGGAGCTGGAGGCTTTTCATGGTGGCAATTGCAGCAGGTAGACCTGGGGATCATAAAGCCAGTCAATTCATTATCGGTATCGCGCGAGGAGTTGCAGGAGCACTTCTTTTCGCCCTGCCGATGTTGATGACTATGGAAATGTGGTTCCTCGGCCTATACGTAAATCGCACGCGTCTGCTGCTACTTTGCATTCTCAATTTGCCTTTGCTTTGGGTGCTCGCCAAACGGATAGGATTTGAAAAGACCGCCACTTGGCGCGATGCATTGCGTGATGCTGTCATAGCTTACGGGCTGGGTATCGCCGTAAGTGCCACCATTTTGCTTATTCTGGGCGTTATTGATGACCAGTTGACCATCAGCATAATGGTGGCCAAAATTGCTTTGCAGTCTGTGCCAGCCAGTATTGGCGCACTGCTCGGACGCAGTCAGCTTGGATTGCGCTCGGAAGAGCGGGAAAAGCAAGACGGTGAATATGAAGGCGAAACCGGATATCTGCATGAGCTTTTCATGATGTTGGTTGGGTCGCTGTTTCTCAGTCTCAATGTCGCCCCCACTGATGAGATGATCCTAATTGCGTATAAGATCAGCCCGTTTAATACCGCCTGTATCGCCCTTATCTCCGTTACCCTGATGCACGGTTTTGTTTACGCGCTTCATTTTAAGGGCTCACATAGCATCTCAGAGGGAATGCCATGGTGGGAACCCTTCATCCGCTTCACAATGCCAGGATATGTCATCGCCATTGTGGTCAGCATTTATGCCTTGTGGACTTTTGAACGTCTCGATCACACATCCCTCTCCCAAGTACTTACTGCCGCCGTCATCCTCGGATTCCCCGCCTCCATTGGCGCTGCCGCCGCACGTCTCATATTGTGATTGACCGATGACAAAATCCATAGGCAATAAACATACCGAAACCGCTCGACCTCATTGGTTAGAATGGGTGGCAGGCGGAATTTGCACTTTGTTGGTCACTGCCCTTTTCGTATGGATTGGCCGGGACATTTATCGATATGAAGTTCAAGAGCCTCAGTTCGACATATCGATCATGTCGATAAACTCTATGAACAAAGTTTACCGCGTAACCTTTGATCTCCGTAACACTTCTCTTTCAACAGCCGCCCAAGTGCATGTTCGCGGAGACATTTCCTCATCCAGCAGCACTGAAAGCTCTGACATAACGTTCGATGACGTCGCATCTGAATCCCATGAAACGGGGATCTTGTTTTTTAAAACCAACCCATCGTCCGGCACACTCACTATTCATGTGGTCGGCTACACAGAGCCATAATAGCTGCATATGAAAGAACGTCATGACAGAACAAAAACTTACGAAGGCCCGTGATCTGCGAGATTCTCGCCCCCTATGGCTCGATAGTCCTCGTATCACTGTGCAGAGCACAAGCCATGTTTCCATGGATCACTACGATATTGTGATCGTCGGCGCGGGTATTAGCGGTGCGCTCGTTGCGCAAGCTCTCGTCAAACCCGGCAAGTCCGTGCTCATCATTGATAAACGCACTCCTGTCCATGGCAGTAGTATTGCCAATACGGCAATGATCCAGCATGAAATTGATGTGCCTTTACATAAGCTTCAAACGATGATCGGAGAAGAAAAGGCAAACAGGGCCTGGTTACGCTCTGCAAAAGCTGTGCTGCAACTGGAAGACATTGTTCGGTCGCTAGAAATTTCCTGCTCCATGCAACCCAAACAGGCACTCTATGTTGCAGGTGATGAAATGGGAACACGCGGCCTCAAAACTGAAATGGAAGCGCGCCTAAAAGCTGGGATCGGCGCGCAGTTCATTGACAAGGCCGGCATGAAGAAGCTCTACAATATTGAGCGTAGTGGTGCCATTTTGAGTGACATATCCGCATCCGCCAACCCCGGTCAGTTGACCGCTGGATTGCTACGTCACGCGGCCAGGCTTGGCGCTGAAATCGTGAGCGGTGTAGAAATCACTGACATAAAGGCCTTCAAAGAGAATGTTGTTCTGGGAACTGCAGCAGGCAAACTTATATCCGCTGAACACGTCGTATTCTGTACCGGTTATGAGTTTCTTCAGAGCCTTGCGAACAAAAAACACGAGATCATTTCAACATGGGCTATAGCGAGTAAAGCAGGCGTCACGCTGCCCGACTGGTTGAAAAACCATATCCTTTGGGAAGCATCCGACCCCTATCTTTATCTCCGCACAGATAATCGGGGACGTTTGATCGCTGGCGGTGAAGATGAGAACAATGCCAGCGCTTATCACTCTGACGCAAAGCTGCATAAAAAAGAGAAGGCCATCCAGCGAAAAGTCAGCAAACTGCTTGGTGTTGATATCGGACCCATAGAATACCGATGGGCTGCCGCTTTCGGCTCAACAACCACAGGACTGCCGTTGATTGGTCCGGTACCTGATATGCAAAATGTCTACTGTGTGATGGGATTTGGCGGCAACGGTATTACTTTCAGCCAGATTGCTGCGGAAATCGTCTCTACCGCAATTAATGGAGCTCAAGACCCCGACGCGGAGTTATTCGCGCTAAAATGACAGCTTATGCCTAAAACTCCTCAAATTGTGGAACGACGTGAGAAGGCGAACGTTACCTTTATAAGCATTTAACTACTCGCATCGAACGTGCAATTTGAGCGAGCATTTAATTCTTATTTTGGAGGAGAATTATGATGAGGGACCGCCTTACAAAGCAGGATCCACGCATTCAATATCCGGCTCCACCCTTTGATGCGCAACCACAACCGATGCCGGGACTGGTGGAAAATATGACGCCAGCCCCAGATGATGGAGAGAAAAGCTATAAAGGCTCGGGAAGGCTGGCAGGAAGAAAGGCTCTAATCACCGGCGGTGATTCAGGGATTGGTCGCGCAGTGGCAATTGCCTTTGCTCGCGAAGGTGCCGATGTAGCGATTTCGTACCTTGAGGAAGAGGAGTCCGATGCGGAAACCGTGATCGATCTTATAAATGCAGAAGGCCGGATTGGTGTAGCGCTTCCAGGCGACGTATCAGAAGAGGTATGGTGCCGCAATATGGTGGAGATGGCCGTCAGTGATCTTGGTGGCCTGGACATTCTCGTCGTCAATGCTGCCAGGCAACAGTACCGCGAGGATATCCGCGAATTATCGAGTGCTGATTTCGATAAAACGATGAAAACGAATCTCTATGCGCTTCATTGGATTGCCCAGGCGGCAACGCCTCACCTTGATGCAGGCGCTTCGGTTATTACTACCGCATCAATCCAGGCATATGAGCCTTCACCCATCCTGTTGGATTACGCTACGACCAAAGCAGGCATTGTTGCTTACACCAAAGCTCTTTCTAAACAGCTCATTCAGAAAGGTGTGCGTGTCAATTCTGTGGCACCTGGTCCCTTCTGGACAGTGCTACAACCTAGCGGCGGACAACCCGATAAAAAGGTTCGCCATTTTGGAGAAAACAGTGATTTTGGACGCCCCGGTCAACCTGTTGAGATAGCCCCCATTTATGTCTTGCTCGCTTCGCAAGAGGCAAGTTTCATTAATGGAGAGGTTTATGGCGCAACGGGCGGCCGCGGAATAGGGTGACTAAAGGACAGTGGCCATGTCAAAAAATCCGATAAAATCGCAAGGAAATTCATTCGATGCCCGCGATCGGCTCATCCTTGCCCTTTATGCTCAGCTGCGCGCTGAGCGGGAAACGCGCGAGGCGATGGAGTGGGTCTTGCGAAACAACTGTCTTTCGACAGATGTTCTGGAGGCGATGGCGTCCGATCCTATACCGGTCGTCACATTGGATGATATTCAGATGATTGATCAATCAGTGAGCAAATTGCGTTCAGCGTCGGAAAAGTTGAGCCCTCACCCATGATCTCTGAGAATTAGTGGCAGTCAATCTCTCGCTTTTATTGCTGGGATGAACAGAAGGAATACCACCATGGTGGCTCCGCGAGCAAACTGGAAAGGTTTCATCAAACTCGGTGAAGTGTCCTGCCCTGTGGCCCTATACACTGCCACATCTACTTCAGACAGGATAAGTTTTAACATTCTAAATCGCAAAACCGGAAACCGTGTAAGACGGGAGTTCGTCGATAGCGAAACCGGTGATGTTGTGGATCGCGACGAACAGGTCAAGGGTTATGAGATCGACGATGGTCGCTATGTCGTGTTAGAGCCGGATGAAATATCGGCAGCAGTCCCAAACAGCGACAAGACTTTGATGATTGATGCATTCATTCCCTGCTCGCAGGTCGACAATGTTTATTTTGACAAACCCTATTACCTCGCACCCGATAAAAGAGGCGTAGAAGCCTTTGTACTTTTACGCGACGGCATGAAAAGGCGAAAGGTTGCAGCGGTATCATTGCTGAGAGCGAAGAAATAATTGACGAGTTTAAGGGAACAAAGGCACTGGATGCTGGTCTTATTTCTTCAGCACAAGCGGTCGAGCACTATGAGATTACGCGTTATGGCACACTCAAGCGTTGGGCTTCCGAGCTTGGGCATAAAGACATAGTCAAACTCTTAGAAGCCACGCTTCAGGAAGAAGGTCAAACAGACAAGGATCTCACCAAGCTTGCAGAAACAAAAATCAATTTAAAAGCTGCTTAAATCGAATAACTCCGCTTCGGCGGGGTTTATCGATAGGAGAAAAAAATGAATAAGAGAAAGTCCCCTTGGTCTAATCCCGATCTACATCGTCCGGATAAGTCAGCAGACCCTTCGTCTGTTGAGCCCAGAGATCAACAAATGCGACCGACACATGAGCAGGGAAACTCTCCTGGCAGCTCAAAAAGGCAGCTTCCTAACGAGCCGTACAGAGATCGATCTGAAGATTAAATCTATCTTATTGATTATGAAGGAAGCAGCTCAATGAAAAGTCCCAAGTCAGCGGGTGATTATCCCGGCAGACAGCGCGATTGCAAAGACGCTGTATCGCCAGGAATTCTAAACCTCCTTAAGCAGGCCACTCTTATTGGACGTTCTGAAGAGGAAGCCGATGCCGTCATTTTGGGAACGAGTGTCCCGGGTGTCCGCGACTTGATAAACGAAGCGATCAACGCGGGCTGGGCGCCCACGGAGGCTGCGACGGCGATTAAATTGGTATCGGATGAGCTTCGACGCGGATTTGTTGGAAAAGAACTTAAGAACTAATTTGGGGAGCCCGCAGAATTCGGAAAAAATCGTACGCTAAGGTTTTCCGGGCATCCGTAAGGGCCGAAACTTCCCGTCTTCCAGTCTGCGGCTCTGCCGCCAGACGTAATCGCCGGTTAGGTTGATGTGCTCCCAGCCCAGCGGCGACAGGAATTGCAGCAGCTCGCCGTCCACCGGCTTGCCGGCCTCGACCAACCCCTGGGTGGCGCGTTCCAGGTACACCGTGTTCCACAGCACGATAGCCGCCGTCACCAGGTTGAGGCCGCTGGCCCGGTAGCGCTGCTGCTCGAAGCTCCGATCCCTGATTTCCCCAAGGCGGTTGAAGAACACCGCCCTGGCCAGCGAGTTGCGCGCCTCACCTTTGTTCAGGCCGGCATGCACGCGGCGGCGCAGTTCAACACTTTGCAGCCAGTCCAGGATGAACAGCGTGCGCTCGATCCGGCCCAGCTCGCGCAGGGCCACGGCCAGTCCGTTCTGGCGCGGGTAGCTGCCGAGCTTGCGCAGCATCAGCGAGGCGGTGACGGTGCCCTGCTTGATCGAGCTGGCCAGGCGCAGGATGTCGTCCCAGTGGGCACGCACGTGCTTGATGTTCAGGGTGCCGCCGATCAGCGGGCGCAACGTCGGGTAGGCTTGCACGCCCTGCGGCACGTACAGCTTGGTTTCGCCGAGGTCGCGGATGCGCGGCGCGAAGCGGAAGCCTAGCAGGTGCATCAGGGCAAAGACGTGATCGGTGAAGCCGGCCGTGTCGGTGTAGTGCTCCTCGATCCGCAGGTCGGACTCGTGGTACAGCAGGCCGTCGAGCACATAGGTGGAATCGCGGACGCCGACATTCACCACGCGGGTGCTGAACGGCGCGTACTGGTCGGAGATATGGGTATAGAACAGCCGTCCCGGCTCGCTACCGTACTTCGGGTTGACGTGCCCGGTGCTCTCGCCCCGGCCACCCGCGCGGAAGCGCTGGCCATCGGAGGATGAGGTCGTGCCGTCGCCCCAGTGGGCGGCAAAGGCGTGGCGATACTGGTGGTTGACCAGCTCGGCCAAGGCCGCCGAATAGGTTTCGTCGCGGATGTGCCAGGCTTGCAGCCAGGACAGCTTGGCGTAGGTCAGGCCGGGGCTCGACTCGGCCATCTTGGTCAGCCCGAGGTTGATCGCATCACCGAGGATTGCGGACAGCAGCAACGTCCTGTCTTTGGCCTCGGCCCCGTCCTTCAAGTGGGTGAAGTGGCGGCTGAAGCCCGTCCAGTCGTCCACGTCCATCAGCAGTTCGGTGATCTTGATGCGCGGCAGTAACTGGCTGGTTTGGTCGATCAGCGCCTGCGCCCGATCCGGCACCGCCGCATCCAGCGGGGTGATTTTCAGCCCTGACTCGGTGAGGATGGCATCGGGCAGCTCGTTGTCCTTGGCCAGGCGGGTGACGGTGGCCAACTGCTCGTCCAGCAGCTGCAAACGCTCTTCCAGGTACTGGTCGCTGTTCGGGTTGATCGCCAGGGGCAGGGCCTGCTCGCGCTTGAGTGCGGCGAACTTCTCGGCCGGCAGCAGGTAGTCGTCGAAGTCGCGGAACTGCCGCGAGCCCTTGACCCAGATGTCGCCGGAGCGCAGGGCGTTCTTCAGCTCGGACAGGGCGCAGATTTCGTAGAATTTCCGGTCGAGGCCTTCCGGGGTGATCACCAGCGGCTTCCAGCGCGGCTTGATGAAGGCCGTGGGTGCATCGGCCGGCACCTTGCGCAGGTTGTCGGCGTTCATCTCACGCAGGGTCTGCACGGCTGCCAGCACGCCTTGCGCGGCCGGCCCGTGCTGTTCCCCAACTTTTCGCTCGGCGAAGAGTATGAACATGCGCCGCCGGCGACGAATCGCCAAATCTCACCGTATCTCCCGAGCGGACGATTTCGCACCGGTCTGCCCGTCGAAGGGCTTGCGATCGAACGGGGCGACCTTTTCTATGCATGTCCGCGAGCCAGCGTCTTTTATGGCACGGCGCTCGACGCCGACCTTCGGACGCGCGGCGTAAGCACGCTTGTCATGGCCGGGATAAGCACCACCGGCGTTGTTCTTTCAAGCGTCGCCTGGGCTAGTGATGCGGACTACGACGTGCGTTTGGTCCAGGACTGCTGCTACGACCCGGATCGGGATGCCCACGAAGCTCTGTTGCGTTCCGGGTTCGGCGGACGTGTACAGGTCGTGTAATTTTCGGGCCTCGCATGATCGCGGCCATAGCCGCAGGTGGATTGGTGCGAGGCAGGGCCAGTCCAAGTCAGGGTGCGGTCATCGCGGCGCCTGCAACTCTCAAAAACCCATCGCCGTAGCGGAGGTCTTGTAATCGCATGTCATTACGCACGCCCGATTTATTGTTCACAGCGATAGCACCTGCCATTTGGGGCAGCACCTACATTGTCACCACCCAATACCTGCCGAACTTCTCACCGATGACGGTCGCGATGCTGCGGGCGTTGCCGGCGGGTTTATTGCTCGTGATGATCGTCCGACAGATTCCAACGGGAATCTGGTGGATGCGCATCTTCATCCTCGGCGCACTTAATATTTCGCTATTCTGGAGCTTGTTGTTTATTTCGGTCTACCGCCTGCCGGGCGGGGTCGCGGCGACGGTAGGCGCTGTGCAGCCGCTGATGGTCGTGTTCATCTCTGCCGCTCTGCTAGGTAGCCCGATACGATTGATGGCGGTCCTGGGGGCTATTTGCGGAACTGCGGGCGTGGCGCTGTTGGTGTTGACACCAAACGCAGCGCTAGATCCTGTCGGCGTCGCAGCGGGCCTGGCGGGGGCGGTTTCCATGGCGTTCGGAACCGTGCTGACCCGCAAGTGGCAACCTCCCGTGCCTCTGCTCACCTTTACCGCCTGGCAACTGGCGGCCGGAGGACTTCTGCTCGTTCCAGTAGCTTTAGTGTTTGATCCGCCAATCCCGATGCCTACAGGAACCAATGTTCTCGGCCTGGCGTGGCTCGGCCTGATCGGAGCGGGTTTAACCTACTTCCTTTGGTTCCGGGGGATCTCGCGACTCGAACCTACAGTTGTTTCCTTACTGGGCTTTCTCAGCCCGGGGACCGCCGTGTTGCTAGGATGGTTGTTCTTGGATCAGACGCTGAGTGCGCTTCAAATCATCGGCGTCCTGCTCGTGATCGGGAGTATCTGGCTGGGCCAACGTTCCAACCGCACTCCTAGGGCGCGTATAGCTTGCCGGAAGTCGCCTTGACCCGCATGGCATAGGCCTATCGTTTCCACGATCAGCGATCGGCTCGTTGCCCTGCGCCGCTCCAAAGCCCGCGACGCAGCGCCGGCAGGCAGAGCAAGTAGAGGGCAGCGCCTGCAATCCATGCCCACCCGTTCCACGTTGTTATAGAAGCCGCATAGATCGCCGTGAAGAGGAGGGGTCCGACGATCGAGGTCAGGCTGGTGAGCGCCGCCAGTGAGCCTTGCAGCTGCCCCTGACGTTCCTCATCCACCTGCCTGGACAACATTGCTTGCAGCGCCGGCATTCCGATGCCACCCGAAGCAAGCAGGACCATGATCGGGAACGCCATCCATCCCCGTGTCGCGAAGGCAAGCAGGATGTAGCCTGTGCCGTCGGCAATCATTCCGAGCATGAGTGCCCGCCTTTCGCCGAGCCGGGCGGCTACAGGGCCGGTGATCATTGCCTGGGCGAGTGAATGCAGAATGCCAAATGCGGCAAGCGAAATGCCGATCGTGGTCGCGTCCCAGTGAAAGCGATCCTCGCCGAAAATGACCCAAAGCGCGGCCGGCACCTGTCCGACAAGTTGCATGATGAAGAAGACCGCCATCAGGGCGGCGACGACGGTCATGCCCCGGGCCCACCGGAACGAAGCGAGCGGGTTGAGAGCCTCCCGGCGTAACGGCCGGCGTTCGCCTTTGTGCGACTCCGGCAAAAGGAAACAGCCCGTCAGGAAATTGAGGCCGTTCAAGGCTGCCGCGGCGAAGAACGGAGCGTGGGGGGAGAAACCGCCCATCAGCCCACCGAGCACAGGTCCCGCGACCATCCCGAACCCGAAACAGGCGCTCATGAAGCCGAAGTGCCGCGCGCGCTCATCGCCATCAGTGATATCGGCAATATAAGCGCCGGCTACCGCCCCAGTCGCCCCGGTGATGCCGGCCACGATCCGCCCGATATAGAGAACCCAAAGGAAAGGCGCCGTCGCCATGATGGCGTAGTCGACAGCAGCGCCGGCCAGCGAGACGAGCAAGACCGGCCGCCGCCCGAAACGATCCGACAGCGCGCCCAGCACAGGTGCGCAGGCAAATTGCATCAACGCATACAGCGCCAGCAGAATGCCATAGTGGGCGGTGACGTCGTTCGAGTGAACCAGATCGCGCAGGAGGCCCGGCAGCACCGGCATAATCAGGCCGATGCCGACAGCGTCGAGCGCGACAGTGCTCAGAATTACGATCAGGGGTCTGTTGGGTTTCACGTCTGGCCTCCGGACCAGCCTCCGCTGGTCCGATTGAACGCGCGGATTCTTTATCACTGATAAGTTGGTGGACATATTATGTTTATCAGTGATAAAGTGTCAAGCATGACAAAGTTGCAGCCGAATACAGTGATCCGTGCCGCCCTGGACCTGTTGAACGAGGTCGGCGTAGACGGTCTGACGACACGCAAACTGGCGGAACGGTTGGGGGTTCAGCAGCCGGCGCTTTACTGGCACTTCAGGAACAAGCGGGCGCTGCTCGACGCACTGGCCGAAGCCATGCTGGCGGAGAATCATACGCATTCGGTGCCGAGAGCCGACGACGACTGGCGCTCATTTCTGATCGGGAATGCCCGCAGCTTCAGGCAGGCGCTGCTCGCCTACCGCGATGGCGCGCGCATCCATGCCGGCACGCGACCGGGCGCACCGCAGATGGAAACGGCCGACGCGCAGCTTCGCTTCCTCTGCGAGGCGGGTTTTTCGGCCGGGGACGCCGTCAATGCGCTGATGACAATCAGCTACTTCACTGTTGGGGCCGTGCTTGAGGAGCAGGCCGGCGACAGCGATGCCGGCGAGCGCGGCGGCACCGTTGAACAGGCTCCGCTCTCGCCGCTGTTGCGGGCCGCGATAGACGCCTTCGACGAAGCCGGTCCGGACGCAGCGTTCGAGCAGGGACTCGCGGTGATTGTCGATGGATTGGCGAAAAGGAGGCTCGTTGTCAGGAACGTTGAAGGACCGAGAAAGGGTGACGATTGATCAGGACCGCTGCCGGAGCGCAACCCACTCACTACAGCAGAGCCATGTAGACAACATCCCCTCCCCCTTTCCACCGCGTCAGACGCCCGTAGCAGCCCGCTACGGGCTTTTTCATGCCCTGCCCTAGCGTCCAAGCCTCACGGCCGCGCTCGGCCTCTCTGGCGGCCTTCTGGCGCTCCTGCTGCGGCGTCCGCTCGTGGGCCGTGGCGCGGGTCCGCGCGCCGGCCTCGTGCGCCTGGCGCTCGCGGGCGAGGTCCAGGGCGGCCGTCTTCACGTTCTGCCTTGCGCAGATGAGATAGGGGAGCCCGCAGAATTCGGAAAAAATCGTACGCTAAGGTTTTCCGGGCATCCGTAAGGGCCGAAACTTCCCGTCTTCCAGTCTGCGGCTCTGCCGCCAGACGTAATCGCCGGTTAGGTTGATGTGCTCCCAGCCCAGCGGCGACAGGAATTGCAGCAGCTCGCCGTCCACCGGCTTGCCGGCCTCGACCAACCCCTGGGTGGCGCGTTCCAGGTACACCGTGTTCCACAGCACGATAGCCGCCGTCACCAGGTTGAGGCCGCTGGCCCGGTAGCGCTGCTGCTCGAAGCTCCGATCCCTGATTTCCCCAAGGCGGTTGAAGAACACCGCCCTGGCCAGCGAGTTGCGCGCCTCACCTTTGTTCAGGCCGGCATGCACGCGGCGGCGCAGTTCAACACTTTGCAGCCAGTCCAGGATGAACAGCGTGCGCTCGATCCGGCCCAGCTCGCGCAGGGCCACGGCCAGTCCGTTCTGGCGCGGGTAGCTGCCGAGCTTGCGCAGCATCAGCGAGGCGGTGACGGTGCCCTGCTTGATCGAGCTGGCCAGGCGCAGGATGTCGTCCCAGTGGGCACGCACGTGCTTGATGTTCAGGGTGCCGCCGATCAGCGGGCGCAACGTCGGGTAGGCTTGCACGCCCTGCGGCACGTACAGCTTGGTTTCGCCGAGGTCGCGGATGCGCGGCGCGAAGCGGAAGCCTAGCAGGTGCATCAGGGCAAAGACGTGATCGGTGAAGCCGGCCGTGTCGGTGTAGTGCTCCTCGATCCGCAGGTCGGACTCGTGGTACAGCAGGCCGTCGAGCACATAGGTGGAATCGCGGACGCCGACATTCACCACGCGGGTGCTGAACGGCGCGTACTGGTCGGAGATATGGGTATAGAACAGCCGTCCCGGCTCGCTACCGTACTTCGGGTTGACGTGCCCGGTGCTCTCGCCCCGGCCACCCGCGCGGAAGCGCTGGCCATCGGAGGATGAGGTCGTGCCGTCGCCCCAGTGGGCGGCAAAGGCGTGGCGATACTGGTGGTTGACCAGCTCGGCCAAGGCCGCCGAATAGGTTTCGTCGCGGATGTGCCAGGCTTGCAGCCAGGACAGCTTGGCGTAGGTCAGGCCGGGGCTCGACTCGGCCATCTTGGTCAGCCCGAGGTTGATCGCATCACCGAGGATTGCGGACAGCAGCAACGTCCTGTCTTTGGCCTCGGCCCCGTCCTTCAAGTGGGTGAAGTGGCGGCTGAAGCCCGTCCAGTCGTCCACGTCCATCAGCAGTTCGGTGATCTTGATGCGCGGCAGTAACTGGCTGGTTTGGTCGATCAGCGCCTGCGCCCGATCCGGCACCGCCGCATCCAGCGGGGTGATTTTCAGCCCTGACTCGGTGAGGATGGCATCGGGCAGCTCGTTGTCCTTGGCCAGGCGGGTGACGGTGGCCAACTGCTCGTCCAGCAGCTGCAAACGCTCTTCCAGGTACTGGTCGCTGTTCGGGTTGATCGCCAGGGGCAGGGCCTGCTCGCGCTTGAGTGCGGCGAACTTCTCGGCCGGCAGCAGGTAGTCGTCGAAGTCGCGGAACTGCCGCGAGCCCTTGACCCAGATGTCGCCGGAGCGCAGGGCGTTCTTCAGCTCGGACAGGGCGCAGATTTCGTAGAATTTCCGGTCGAGGCCTTCCGGGGTGATCACCAGCGGCTTCCAGCGCGGCTTGATGAAGGCCGTGGGTGCATCGGCCGGCACCTTGCGCAGGTTGTCGGCGTTCATCTCACGCAGGGTCTGCACGGCTGCCAGCACGCCTTGCGCGGCCGGCGCGGCGCGCAGTTCCAGCACCTCCAGCAAGGCCGGCGTGTAACGGCGCAGGGTGGCGAAGTTCTCGCCGACCAGGTGCAGGTGGTCGAAGCCTTCCGGCCGGGCCAGCAGCTCGGCCTCGCTGACGCTCTCGGTGAACTCGTCCCAGGGAATCACCGCCTCGATGGCGGCATAGGGGTCGCTGCCGCTTTCCTTCGCTTCCAGCAGCGCCTGGCCGATCCTGGAGTACAGGCGCACCTTGTCGTTGATCGCCTTGCCCTGCTTCTGGAACTGCTGCTGATGCTTGTGCTTCGCGCCGCTGAACAGCTTGACCAGGATGCGGTCATGCAGATCGACCAGCTCATCGATCACGGTCGCGGTGCTCTCCAGCACCACGGCGGCCAGGGTCGCGTAGCGGCGCTGCGGCTCGAACTTACCGAGGTCTTTGGGCGTCATCTGCCCACCCTCGCGGGCCAGCTTGAGCAGGCGGTTCTGGTGGATGTGCCGGCCCAGGCCTTCGGGCAAGTCCACCAACTGAAATGTCTTCAGCCGCTCGATGTGTTCCAGCATGTGCCGAGAGTTGGGTTTCAGCGGTGCCTGGCGCAGCCAGGTCAACCAGGTGATGCTGCTGCCGGCCTTGAGCTTCAACAGCTCGTCCAGCTTGGCCCGATGCGAGTCCGTGAGTGGTTCGACCAGGGCGCGGTAGACCCGCCGATTGGCTCGCGCAATGGCTTCCGAGCAGGCCCGGTCAATCACGCTCAGCGCCGGCAGGATGCGTCGTTTCTGCCGTAGGCTCTCCAGGGCCTGACCGGCCAGCAGCAAGCCTTTGTCGGTCTGCTGGGCCAGCTCGGTTAGCTCGCGCACCAGGGCGCGGAAGTCGGACAGGCCGAACGGGGCCAGTTGCAGGTAGGTGCGCAGTTCCTGGGCATGCTCGCGACGGGTCACGTCGCGCTCGCCGTACTTTGCCCAGCTCGCCGGCTCGGCCTGGACTTGCTTCGCCACCCACAGGATGACCGGCTCGGGCAGCTCGCTGTCGGTTCCCAGCGCGTAACCGGGGTAGCGCAGCAGGCAGAGCTGCACGGCGAAGCCGAGGCGGTTGGCGTCGCCGCGTCGCTGGCGGATCAGCGACAGGTCGGAGTCGTTGAAGGTGTAGTAGCGGATCAGGTCATCCTGGCTTTCCGGCAGCGCAAGCAGGGTGTCCCGCTCCGTGGCCGAGAGGATCAAGCGACGCGGCATGTGTCAGTCGTCCGTGCGGAGGTACTGGTAGAGGGTTTCCCGGCTGATGTTGAACTCGCGGGCAAGCTGCGCCTTGGGCTCGCCGGCCGTCGCTCGCTGCCGCAGGGTAGCAGCCTGCTCATCGGACAGGGCTTTCTTGCGGCCCCGGTACGCGCCACGCTGCTTGGCCAAGGCGATGCCCTCACGCTGCCGCTCGCGGATCAGGGCGCGCTCGAACTCAGCGAAGGCCCCCATCACCGACAGCATCAGGTTGGCCATCGGCGAGTCCTCGCCAGTGAACACCAGGCCCTCCTTCAGGAACTCGATGCGCACGCCGCGCTGAGTCAGCTTCTGTACCAAGCGACGCAGGTCATCGAGGTTGCGGGCCAGCCGATCCATGCTGTGCACCACCACTGTATCGCCTTCGCGGACGAAGCTCAGCAGCGCTTCGAGCTGGGGGCGCTGGGTGTCCTTGCCCGATGCCTTGTCGGTGAACACCTTGCTCACCTGGGTTTGTTCCAGCTGGCGTTCCGGGTTCTGGTCAAAGCTGCTGACCCGGACGTAGCCGATGCGGTGCCCCTGCACGATGTCTCCTTGGTTGAAGGCGGCTTAAGTGCACTTTCTGTTCCGTTGTGCCTCAAAGCCCATTTCTGTCAGGCTGAAATCTATAACCTTCGCGGGCATGTGTCAAAAAATGGGAAAGCAGACTCTATTCTGACGAAGCGGCGCGGCCCTGCCTGACATCAAGTTAGGGTATAGCCTAGATTGACATGCGCGATGCAACCCTTAACTTGCTTGCACCTATCGTTTCCATGCTAGCTTTATCGTAACGCTCAAGAAATTGGGCTTAATGCCGAAAACAATAAAATAAAACAGCCAACCCTTGAGGTTCTTATGCGCCAGAATTTACCAGTGACGGGTCGAAACTTAGAACTCCCAAAAGATGCCAATATTCTTTCGACTACCTCCCCTCAAAGCCATATCACGTACGTTAATCCTGACTTCATTAAAATCAGTGGTTTCACTGAGGAAGAACTATTAGGCCAGCCTCACAACATCGTAAGACACCCAGATATGCCGCCTGCTGCATTTGAGCATATGTGGAGTACATTAAAATCTGGCCGCTCATGGATGGGGCTAGTAAAAAATCGCTGTAAAAATGGCGACCACTATTGGGTAAGTGCTTATGTAACGCCAATAGCTAAGAATGGTTCGATTGTTGAATACCAGTCTGTAAGGACCAAGCCTGAACCTGAGCAGGTTTTGGCTGCGGAAAAATTATATGCTCAATTGAGAAGCGGGAAGGCCGCGAGGCCGAAATTGGCTGCTAGCTTTTCCGTGAAAATACTCTTGCTCATATGGGGTAGTATTATATCAAGCGCAATGGCTGCCGGCATGCTTACTGATACATCAATAAGCAGCTTATTGTTAGCCACTTTAATGTCAGGAAGCTTAAGCTCTGTTAGTGTTTTGGCTATTCTCTCTCCTCTTGGAAGACTGGTTGAAAGAGCCAGGAATATTTCCAATAACCCATTAAGTCAATCCCTCTACACTGGGCGCACCGATGAGTTTGGCCAAATAGAGTTTGCTTTACGAATGATGCAAGCTGAAACAGGCGCCATAGTAGGTCGCATAGGTGATGCATCAAATCGGCTTAGCGAACACACCCGAGGCCTACTAAAGGATATTGAGTCAAGCAATGTACTTACAGTTGAGCAGCAGGCAGAGACAGATCAAATAGCAACGGCAGTAAACCAAATGGTGGCAAGCATTCAAGAGGTTGCGAGCAATGCACAGCATGCTGCAGATGCGGCCGGAAGAGCAGACACTGAGACGGCATCTGGCCAGCGTCTGGTAGCCCACACAAGCCAGTCAATCACTGCCCTTGAAGGTGAAATTAGGCAAGCCACTCAGGTTATTCATGAGCTTGAAGGTCAAAGTAACGAGATATCAAAAGTTCTTGACGTTATACGAGGGATCGCCGAGCAAACGAATTTGTTGGCACTCAACGCAGCAATTGAGGCCGCGCGTGCTGGTGAGCAGGGGCGTGGTTTTGCTGTTGTCGCCGATGAGGTTCGCAGTCTTGCTGCTCGCACACAGCAATCGACAACGGATATTCAAAGCATGATCAGCGCTCTACAAGAGCGAGCGCAATCCGCTGTTACAGTCATGGAGCAAAGTAGTCGGCAAGCGCACACGAGTGTAGCTCACGCAGAGGAAGCAGCTACAGCTCTTGATGGAATTGGCCAACGCGTTAACGAAATTACCGACATGAACGCGCAAATAGCGACTGCGGTCGAGCAGCAGGGAGCAGTAAGTGAAGACATAAACCGCAGTATTATCAATATACGCGATGCTGCTGATACCAATGTACAGACCGGGCAGAATAATTTGCAAAGTGCGAAATCTGTCGCTCAGTTAACTAGCGCTCTGAGCGAACTGGCAAAACAGTTTTGGGAAAAACGAGGATAACGCTTTTCAGTATCTCGACAGGGATAACTTACTTTACCATCGGTTATCCCTTTTAGCCGCACAAATTTTAGCCATGGCTTTTCAGGAAGTCAGGGCTATCAGAATGGCCTTAGAAAGCCTAGTCAAAGAGCTGTCACGAGAACACCGTTAGCTTAGCGTACGATTTTTTCCGAATTCTGCGGTTCCCCCAATTTGTATTAAAAATCCAAAATTTTGGCGAACTATGAAAAAACATAGTGGAACTCAATAAGGTCTAAAACGTTTCCCTATCACTGATACAGTCAGTCCATAATCTGGGAGAAATATTATGAAAATCATAACGTTAGCTTTTGCTAGCGCGATCGTATTCGCGCCCACTTTGGCCTTTTCTCAGGATACAAAAAATCCGGAAACACCGGCGGTTGCGACACCTGAGACTAATAATCCTACAGCGCCAGTAGCAGGCGAAAATAGCTTCACAGAAGAGCAAGCGAAAGAGCGCTTCGAAGAAGCTGGTTACTCGCAAGTAAGCGATCTCAAGCTGACAGAAGCAGGCATCTGGGAAGCTTCCGCAATGAAGGGAGCGGATAAGATTTCCGTCCAGCTCGATTATCAGGGCAATGTGACAAAAAAGGCAATGTAATTTTCAGCTTGAGAAACTCTTTAATTAAGGGAGATAAAAATGCGAACCATTACAGGTCTGTTTGACGTTTATTCGTCAGCTAAGGTAGCTGTTTCAGAGTTGGAGTCTGCTGGCATTCCATCGTCTGACATCAGCATTGTTTCACGCGAAGATGAGAAAGATAGCAATTCGGCTGAAGGTGCGGGCGTTGGTGCAGGTATAGGTGCTGCCGTCGGTGGTGCAGGTGGATTGCTTACTGGTCTCGGTATCATGGCGATTCCGGGTGTCGGGCCCGTTGTTGCGGCGGGTTGGCTTGCAGCGACACTTACTGGCGCAGTTGGAGGTGCCGTTGTTGGTGGTGCAGCAGGTGGCCTGATTGGCGCGTTCACTAAAGCTGGGGTTCCAGAAGAAGATGCACATCTCTATGCGGAAGGTGTTAGACGCGGTGGCACTGTGGTGACTGCAAAAGTTCCCGATGACCGCTATGCTGAGGCCGACGCCATTCTATCCCGTTCAAATCGTGTCGATCTTGTGGAACGCCGCCGCGTTTATACCGAGGATGGTTGGCAGCGATTTGATACGGCCGCAGCACCATACACCGCTGAAGAAGTGCAACGTGAGCGCAGTCGTTATCTGTAATTAACAGCATCAAAGACAATATCGGTGGTCGGAAATTTCTGACCATCGGTGTGAAGTAGAGTCGAAAGCTTCTTGGCTAATTTTCATACCTGTCTTCAGTCGCTCTTATACTAAAACCATCCATTGATACTTCTTAAGAATAAGAGCGGTAAGAAGTTAGCATATCGAAATTTTAAAGTCATTTGGTTGGAACATTTTGGTTCCTTAAAGAGTAAAATTAGAAGCTATGAGGAGAAGCCCATTATGGATCACAGTAAACATACGCGCCTTTTACCAACTGAGCTAATACCCTCCATTCTAGAGGGTGCAGTCGTTTACGGAGCCGATGATCACAAAATCGGTAACGTAGATCATGTCCATGGAATGGGGACCGCAAGTGAAGTGATTGTTGATGTGGGAGGTTTCCTTGGTATTGGCGCTAAGCCCGTGGCAGTAGCTTTAACCGACCTCGATTTCATGCGCGATGAAAGCGGAGACGTTCATGCTGTGACGACCTGGACCAAAGACCAGCTAAAAGATATGCCAGAGCATCATGACTAATAGTCGTAACCAAAAGCCTGCTTAAATGTTGGGCTATTGGTTCTACCCACCTCTTCACCAGCTGCTTCGTGAAGCATCCGAAATCTCAGTAAAACTGAGTAACAGTCAAAGTTCTTGGTGTTGGTCCCTCGCCATCGGCGAAAAGGCTGATAAATCTTGATGGGATGTGAACCTACGACCCGTCAGTGATGTAGACGGATTAAACAATCGGAGATTACCAATAGTCCATGAAATAGAGTTACGAATTAAACGGTCCAGTCTTCTACCCGTAAGCCGGGAACACGATCAAACTCTCTGCGATTGTTCGTAACAACAATTAAACCGCGTGAGCGGGCGTGACCAGCAATCAACTGATCGTATGGACCAATAGGCGTTCCATTACGGGCCAATTCAGCACGTAATTGGCCTGTATGGTTTGCAGCCGTTTCATCGTACGATAACACCTCAAGGCGAGCTGCGAACCCTTCCACGACAGCAAGGTTTTTTTCTGGATTGGCGGACTTTTCCGCCCCGTAAATCAATTCCATCAAGCTAATTGAGCTAATGCATAACTGATCGTGGAAGCGGTTAAACGCTTCCCGCACTTGCTTTGGTCGATTCTTGATCGTAAAAATGCATATATTCGTGTCCAGCATATACTTCAGCATTACAATGCCTCGCGTTCCTGCGACTTAGGCTGGCCACGCTCACTCATGAAGTCGGATGTCGGTTCAATACCTTCAAACCAGCTATCCCACACCTCACCAGCAGGCGCTATAATTCGTGTGCGCCCCACCGCAACGATATCAACACGCTTCACATCGGCAGGCAAAGCTACTGCCTTCGGCAAGCGGATAGCTTGGCTTCGGTTGCTCTGAAATACGGCTCCCTGTTCCATCTGCGTTACTCCTGATAATATCCACGTTGACATGCTATAAATAACTTGGTGGATGGGATATGTCAACGGGATATACTTGTGGTGGCCGGTGAGACAGCCACTCGATTAAATTGTATTAACTCAAGTCCACCGGCCGAATTATTGCACACGCATTGGAAGCCAAAAAGATAGCTGTGCCTGGTACCATGGCGCATCCGCAGTCCTTAGAACGCCAGTCAAGAACAATCTTAATGAGCCTGACTGGCGCATTTGGGTGTCTTCTTCAATGCGTTACAGAGGTGGTTCGGGAAATCTGGACAGCGGAGATAAGTGGAATTTCTGCCTGACTTCGGCTTAGATGCCGAGAACA
>NZ_ML636820.1 GCF_006476605.1 Brucella gallinifaecis | reverse complement strand
CAAAAGCCGTAAAATAAACATCGATCCGCAAACGGTCGGCCAACCGTATATCGGTGCCCCTTTAATGTTCAGGGGCCATAATGAGCTTCGATGGTACTGATGTGAGCGAGGAGACGGTAGCGATAATGCGCTCAGTCGTCAGGACCTTGTCAGTCAAACCATAACAAAGTCCGATCATTGCCGACAAGTCGGGCCGCTAACGTAGGATTTCGCCCTCTCCCGCAAACGACCCCATATAGGTAATTCAATCCCTGAGCCGCCGGAGTTGCTGCGGCAGAGCTAAGGCCAGCCCGGAGCAGGACCGCGCAAATCAAAATCAGCGCTGTAGGTCCTGAAATGGGCGATAGGAAATACAGCAAGCTCCCAGATCATTGTCCCTGAAGATTATCCATGGCAGACAAAACCTTCATTTCTCGACTTGAAGAAGCCCATGGATGTGTACGCCGCGTTCCCTTCCTATACCCCTGAGATCCGCTTGTGGTTTTCGCGGTCTTTGACATTCTTTTCCGACCAGTTGCACGTCTGTAGTTTTTAGACTACATTCGTTCAATGATCGAGTTAAAGCAGACGGCGACTTTCGCCAAATGGGAAACCCGTCTACGGGACAAACGAGCCAGAACCATTATTGCGGCGCGATTGATGCGGCTGGCCGAGGGGTTGCCGGGAGACGTGGAGCCGGTGGGCGAAGGCATCAGCGAACTACGGATTCATTACGGCCCCGGCTATCGCGTCTATTTCCAGCAGCGCGGGAATATTGTGATTGTGTTGCTATGTGGCGGAAGCAAAGGCTCACAGAGCCGCGATATTGCCGCTGCAAAAAAGCTCGCCAACGAATGGAGCAAACAAGATGACTGAAAAACTAACTACCTATGATCCCGCCGCAGCACTGGTCGATGATGAGGAAATTGCGGCGTTCATGGCCGATGCTTTTGAAACTGGCGATGCGGCCTATGTTGCAAAGGCGCTTGGCGTCGTCGCTCGGGCCAAAGGCATGACCGAAATTTCTCGCAAAACCGGCCTCTCCCGCGAACAGCTTTATCGTTCGTTTAGTGAACGCGGGAACCCGACGCTCAAGACCACACTGGCGGTGATGCGCGCCCTTGGCGTTGACATAACAGCCAAGGCTCATGCTTCACAGTAACCTGTGTTCTGGCTTTCGTGCTTTTGAACCCAGCTCATGGGGGAGTGCCGAGATTTGACACTCATTTCTTTTGCAGTTCTGCCAGATTGTTCTCGACAGCGGCGATATTCAGTTCCAGCTCGGCAATCTGTTTGAGGATGTGTTTATTTGGCAGGTCATCACAGTTTGCAGCTTCTTCCAGAAGTTTGCGTTGTTGTGTCTGCAAAATATCGGAAAGCCGTCTGAAGCGCTTCGCGAGTGCCTTGTCATCTGATGAGTTCAACGTGTTTCCTTTATTGTTATTATTTTTGCTGCATTTGGAAGCCGACGAGACATATCAGAATCGAGTGTTGGAAACCTGAGACAGCCTGCGCTTTCCAACGCGCTATAGGGCTGGGGAAGGTTGCAAGTAAAGCTGCGATCTATGCGACAAAGCTTTCAAGACGCCGGATTCGTTCCGGCTTTCATTTTACAGCAATGAAATACCGACCGCGGCCTTGTGTGCCGCATCAAAAGCTTCAACGGCATCTTCACGGATGAACAGAAGTTTGGCTGATTTTCCTTGTCCAACCCCGACGGCATGTTCGCGTTTGATCATACCGCGCTGCTCCATGGTTTTGCCCAGCACCTCCATCTGCGAATAATGGGAATCCACGATTTTAGCGAGATCGGTCGCAGTAACTTTTTCGCCGCGCCTGTTGCCTGCAAATACGAAGCTAATGAAGGCGGCCTGACGATAGCGTGCAGCGCCTGTGTCACCGGGAAAGCGTGAGTGGAGAATAAGATCGCAAAGCGTGCCACACAGATCGGGTTCGGGCAGGGGTGGCAGGGACTTGGCCTCTAATGGTGTCACTTCATGTCCGGCCATGGCGCCCAGCCCCATCGAGACGAGATTGCCAAGCAATACAGGAATACGCGTCCCAAGGAACTGCGCCATCTGAATAACTTTCTCGTGGTCGTCCCGATGAATAAAGGGCTCTGTCGCAAATTTTTTAGCGGGTTATAGTCGGCCTTCTCTGCGGACACACTTATGCTGCGAGTTCCGCAAAGACCTCGAATGGCGAGCGGTTGTCATTTGCAAATTGGTTCTTGCGGATCATATGTGCGACTTCGATGCCTGCGATTGTTGCTGAAGCTGAATGCAACGCTTTGAAGCCCATCATCGGCTTTGTGATCCGCTTGATGAACCGATGATCCTGCTCAAGGATGTTATTGAGATATTTGACCTGAAGAATTTCAATCATCTTGCTGTGCCCCGTGATTTTCAGGATGTTGTTTACAGCCTGGGCTCCGGCGAGATTGGCGCCGCTTTTATCAATGACAATCTTCGTTGGGATGCCGTTGTTTGCCATGGCCTTCTTGAAAAAACGCCGTGCAGCACCGAGATTTCGGCGTTCAGAGAGCATGAAGTCCAGAGTTTGACCATCACGATCAACCGCCCGATATAAATATGTCCATTTCCCTTTGACCTTTATATAGGTCTCGTCAATACGCCATGAACCGCGTGTTGGGCGTTTACGCTTCTGTGCTTGATCTACGATCTGTGGCGCGTAACGAACGACCCAGCGGTTCAGTGTTGCATGGTCAACGTCTACGCCTCGTTCAGCCATGATTTCCTGCAGATCACGATAGGAAACAGAATAACGGACGTAAAAGAAAACAGCATAGAGGATGACGCTTTTGGGGAAATGTGCCCCTGTGAAATCGATCGCCATCCCCATTCTCCTCGCTCGAATATCCGCATCAAACGTATAATAGCGAAGAAAAGGTCAAAATTTTGCGACAGAGCCGCTATAAGTCACTGTAATAATTTATATTAATGGTACCAATATGGGTACGAAATATGTTTAGTAGTCTTCAGGACATGTCATGCCGAACGGTCTAATTTCAAAGAATATCAATTAAATGGACCAATAGGACAAATCATGGTTCTGATGGGATGGACGCATGCTCCTCCATGGTGCTCAACGCATCCATTCTGCCACATTAAGGCCGTCGGAGGGCGTCCATCCCATCAGAACCGGGAAAGCAAAAGACAAAGGCTGGTGAAGGAGCGGGGAGCGGTCTGAAATTGTCTTCAACTACATGGCGCAGTCGCAAAAGCATATTTTGTATTTTGTCTGAATTCATGCAGCATCTCCTCCGTGCTTCAGTCTGACAATTTACAGAAGTAAATATTTCTATTGTTCATCACCATAATGAAATTCACGTAAATTCTTAAAATATTTTATAATTTTTCCGTCATATGTAACATTATTATAAATGCTATTCTGTATTTTATTGCGAATATCGGTTGGCTTTTCGCCGTATTTTTCCTGAAACAGTTTTGAGAAAGCGCTATAATCGCTAAAGCCGGCTTGATAAGCAAGTTCTGCTAGATGCACACGCTTGCCAGCGGAAGCTGTGAGGCGCTTGAAAGCCAGCGACAGGCGTTTGTTTCTGATGGCTGTAGCTACGCCTTCATCCTCAGCAAAAATTCGATACAAATGAGAGCGCGATATTTTGAAACGCTTTTGTATGCTATCTGTTGAGAGGTTTGGACTTTCGATATTGCTGTCAATAAAGTCCAGTATTCTTTGCTTGGTTATAAGCGAGATCGTTGACGACTCAGCTTGATTGAATTCCTTGCCGTTCAACCCGAGCGTGAACATATCGATGATTGAATTTTGAATACCCTCAATCTGGGTCTCATTGAGATGAGGCGAGACTTTCAGGAAGCCCTGCGCACAGTCAATCAGAAAGGCTGTCAAAGGATCTTCCGATGTCAGGATGCGCCCATGAATATTGCCGTTCAAACCGCTTCTTTGCATATGCGATCTTGGCAAAACGAGAGATATGCGCGATCCAGCTGAAACTTCACTTTGAAACTGGTAGGCCATATCCATTATGGAAATATCACCCACAAATGCCTGTGAGCTTACTCCGTTGAAATCTCCCCGTAACGTTCCTGCCGTTACGATTTGGATCATGTAATTGTCGAGGCCAAAACTAGAGATTGAACGCTGATCGCGGATATACTTTTGCGCATTGAACTTTGTCGATCCGAGAACGATTTCACCGACTTGTTTGGCAGAAATTTCCCCATAAAAGGATTTTTGTTCGTCGTTCGGGTTTTTCACGGTCTCAAATGCGGGGCGTGTTACTTCACGCCAATAGTCGTTTCGATGACTTTCTTCAATTAATTCAGTCGATAATTTAATTGTATTTATCATCATTCATTCCCCCGTATTCTTCAGATCAAATTTATTGATTAAAAGAAAAGACGAATATTTATGAATGAATCAAAACGCGTAATAAAATAGAGGCGTAGAACTTATAAAGGTGCTCTTATTTCATACTATTGTCTAAGTCTTTTTGCAAATTGTTATTTGTGCATCGTTACGTCATCTCCATGGAAGTGTTGGGTAAGCGGCGTCATGGTCCGCGGCAAAGCAGTTATGGAGATTTGCGTTGAAGATTTTTGTTTTTGGCAGTGTGAACGTTGATGTCAGTGCCAGAATGGCGGCGCTTCCGCGTCCCGGTCAGACCATCAATGCGTTACTATGGGACGGACGGGTCTTGGCGGTAAAGGTGCCAATCAGGCAGTGGCTGTTGCGAAACTTGGTGGTGAAATCCGCTTTGTTTGTGCGGTGTTGTCATGTCTGGATGGCGCCCGTTTGGCAATATGATTTTGGTCATGCATCAGTTCGAATCCGATCAGACGAATAACGCAAGATCACAAACTGCGGCGAATTGATTCACCAAAGAAGCTCAATGCGGCACTTAAAATGGATGCCTATTTTGTACAAAGTCGAGATAAGGTTCTGTGACAAAAAATTTTGCAACAAAGCCTGCTGGAGAGATTGATTTTTTCTTTGAAGGCTTTTCAGTTTCAAAAAACCGCGAAAGATCTTCTTTCGCGCTTTTTAAAGGAATCCCGGCTTTTAGCGCGCAGCAGGCAGCATGGCTTCGGCCTTTGAAATCCCAGCGAGCTGGAATGAGAAGGAGAGATCACGGCCATCACGTGCTTTCAAATTGGCCGTCATCGTCTTGCCGGCGCGCAGTGCTTTCAGCCAATTAGCATCGACCTGTGAATCCGCATAACAACCGCCGCCATCGCAGCTTTGCCACTTCAGTGTACCTACCTGCTTATCATCAATCAGCACCTTCACAGCTTCAGGTAGACTCACTCCGTTTGGCAAAGTAAAAACTGCGTTGGTTTCCGACTGTCCGGCGACACGAGTAAACGAAGCGGTCGATACACGTTGACTCTGATTGCCTTGTCTTAAAACAATGCTTTGCGAAAACTCGCAAAGCAGCCGTTCAGTTTGCAGTTGATTTGAGCAGGTCGTCAGCCAGAGTGGCGCTGCGGGCGCACTATTCTGTTCTGCCTGCTGTCCATCGTCAGTTACCTGGTCTTGCGCATGAGCGACGGAGCTACCCACAAGCATTGCAGCAAAAGCGATCATAGTCGTGATCTGTCGGATCATAGTTTCTCTTCTCTCATTCGCATTTAAAAACGTAGTCCAAGATTGACAGTTGCAGTATGGTCAACGGTCTTTTCACTCCACTGGCCCTGATAGCCGAAGGTCAAACGGGTTATGTTGGCCGTGTCGTAGAAAGTTAGTCCTGTATCCAGACGCCCGGTGATATCGCCAAACTGACTATAATTACGGAAAGTCCCGTCTGCACCACTTGCTCCAGCGAATGTCGCGTTAACGTAGACATCATCCTTGTTGGCGAAACTGACTTCACCACGCAGATAGGCTTGCATCATAAGCGAGCTGGTGATTGAAGTTTCGACACCTACTTCAAGTGACGGGGTTGCGGAAAGAACCCACTGACCCGAGCTATCGAGTTGCAGTCCGTAGGCACTGTTACTCTCCGTTGCGCTCCCAGAATAGAGATAGCTTGCATCGAAATCCACCGCTGGACGAAGATAGACCGCACCATCTGTTGGCTGATAACGATAGGCCGTTCCTATCCGGGAATTGGCTTGACTGATCCGCTGTTTGACGGTCGCGGTACCGCCGATGACCGGATCACCGCCCGGCAATGTGCCGTAGATATCGATCAGTCGCGTACTGTCATATCGGGCTGTTCCGCCATTGAGAATGCCATAGAGTTCCCATGGTCCCTTATATTTCGCAAGCGACACACCGAACAAAGCCCTTTGACCTTCAGATGAGAACCGATCACCACTGCTCAGGCTGAAATCTTCGAGGCCCGTTCCGATACCCAGATAAAGGTCTTCTGCCACAGGCATTCGCACACCCGCATAAACGCCGGAGCTTTGTGTTTCAAAGCTGCGATTCTGGAAGGAAGGATCACGATCCAGTCGGCCAGTGCTTGCACTCATCCAGTAACAGTTTTTGCTATCACCCATACGCGCCGCGAAATTGTCATAGCCACAGGCGGCCATTGTCCGCGCAAAACGATATCCCGATTGCAGGGCATCGACCTGAGTCGTTGCATAATCCTGCGAACTGAGATTATCCATCGCATTGAGGACTTCGCCACTCGTTTGCATGTTGGCAATCAATGCGAATATTGGCCCCATCGCGACCGATCCCTGCCCGGAAAGCACGCGCTCTGCATGTTCGGCTGTCAGGGTCTGATTGCGGTTCATACCGATCATACGGAAATCGGCATGCGGAATGAGATCAATTGATGATCCATCACCTGTCGGGCCATTCAATCCGATTTCATAGCTCATCACAGCCGTGCCCACGACGGTCGCGCCGTCATCTGCAGTTGCACCGCTGGCATTCACTAGTGCCAAGGGCTGCAAGCGATCAAGCTGGTGCAGCACAGGAATGACCGTTCCCGCAATTGTGGCATTGCCCGTGACATTGATCAGATCGCTATTACCGCCCGAGACCGTATCCTGACGGAAATAGACATCCGCAGTATAGGTTGCTGTATTGGTAAAGCTCAGTGATCCGGTCAAAGCTGTCGTCTGGCTGACGTTCTGCGTGACCGCAAATTCTGAACCAGCCATACGCGCACTTAGGGCCGTATTGGGTGTGTAATAAGCCACGCCTCCGAGATAAAGATTTCCGTCGATACGCAGTTGCCCCGAGGCACCGAGATTAACCTCATTTTGCGCATAGAACGAAGCGCCTTGCGTCACTGTCATCGAATTGACGCCGCCGCCAAGATCGATATTGCCAACGGCGTGTCCATTCAGCGTAACCTGATCAGAACCGTCGCTACCGCTGATGATACGGTTATTGAGTGCCATCAGAAAGCTGTCTGAAGACAATGCCAACGTATTGGCCGTTCCTCCGTCGATCATGACAGCCGCAGTTTCCACCATTGCTTCATTGCTTGGTTGGCCCTTGCTGCCACCGATGATCACGCCGTCGAGCGCCACATCAATCATACCGGCACCATCTTTGCCGTCAGACTGGGCAAGAACTGCAATGCCGCGTTCACCGAGGGACAAGATGTTGCCAGTCAGATCAAGTGTTATGCTGCCGCCCTGACCGCTACCGCCAGCACTGCCGTGGAACAGACCATCCACACTAGCGCCGCCGCCGCCGAGACTTTGTGCGAGGATGCCGATCGAGTCCGCACCCGTGACAACAAGGTTGCCCTGATTGGTGAAATCGATTGCGCCGCCACTACCGGCATTGTCACCAGAAAGTAGAAGCTCGATGCTTGTCTTGGCCAAGTTTGTACCAATAAGACCACCACCTCCACCGATACTTTGCAGGACAAAACCATGGGAACGAGCACCTGTCGTGCTGATATCGCCGCTGTTGTCGACCAGAATGTCACCGCCGTCACCCGTCGACCCATCCCTTGCCCCAAGTGTCAGCTGTGCATGATCGATGCCTGTGAGATAGGCTTCGCCACCACCCGCTCCAATCGACTGAACAATCTGCCCGCTTGCATTGTCTCCCCGTGTAGAAACCGTGCCGTTAAGGGCCAGTTCAATTGCGCCACCATTGTTGCGCATTGATGGATCTGCACCGAGCGTAACGATTGCATTGCGTTGACCGGAACCTTCGCTGCGATCAGCGCCAGAAACAACCATCCGCCCACCGCCGCCGCCGATAGACTGAGCCAGTCCGCCGCCAGACAGATTACCGAAGGTGGACACATTGCCTTTGCGGCTTGCGATCACATCGCCACCGGAAGAATCATCGGTGTTAATCGCACCAAGCATGGCATTCAATGTGAAGTCACCGGCGATGCTGGACGCCATCGTAGTTGTCGAAAGACCGCCACCGCCACCGATGCTCTGCATGAGCAGACCTGCAGAGCGATCCGATGTCGTTACAATATCGCCCTGGTGGGACTGACTGATTGTGGCACCGTTGTTGCCATCCACATCATTACCACCAAGTGACAGGCTGCTCGTCAGAGAAGCCGCAGCAGCACCGGCTGTCGCTCCTTCGGACGCCGTGGCAAAATCAAGGAACGTATCAACGTTGCCGCCGCCGCCATTAACAGACTGACTAAAGATCGCCTGGCTGCCTGCACCGGTGACGATGATATCACCGCTGCTGTTTACAGTAACCTCCCCTGCCGATCCTTTGGTGCCTGTACGAGCACCAAGTGCTGTCGAGATGATATAGTCCGCGGCCATGACAGCAGGCGTGGAGATGGAGAGTGCTGCATTGCCACCGCCACCGCCGACCGACTGTGCGAAAATACCATAGCTGTTTTCACCACTGACTCGGATAGTCCCGCTATGATTGACGGTAACATCTCCGCCATCAGCCCCATCACCACCAGCTCCACCAATTGCGATCTTGGAGTAGGATTGACCTCTGGCCTGATTGACCAGATCGTTAAGCGACAATGCCACTGCCATGCCGCCATTGCCGCCGCCGCCACCGACTGACTGAGCCAAAACGCCATAGGATTGTAATCCTGACACGTTGATTTCGCCTGTGTTGGTGACGATAACAGTTCCCGCTGCATTTCCGCTACCACCTGATCCGCCAATATTCAACGCCATTGACGGATTGGTTTCGGCACCTTTTTGCAAAGCAAGACTACCGGTAATGGAATAACCACCATTACCGCCACCACCGCCGATGGATTGGGCAAGAATGCCATGAGCTTTATCGCCGCGTGTCACGATCAAACCGTCATTGACGACATCGACTGCACCACCCGTGCCACCATCTGAACCGGAACCACCAATCCCCAATTGCAAGCCCTGTTCGCTATTGGCTGTGCTTGAAGGCTTGGTCACCGTAACTGAAAGAACTTCGCCACCGTTACCGCCGCCGCCGCCAATGGATTGCGCGAAAATTCCGTGGCTTTCGTCACCATCAGTGATGATCCTTGCACCGGTCGCATTCTTGACATCGACTTTGCCGGCAGCTCCACCGCTGCCGCCTGAACCACCAATGAGCAAAGCGTTACGTGTGCTGTTATCGGCATCACTTCCGGCTACGATATTGCGCACATGTTGTGCATCGCCACCGCCGCCGCCAACAGCTTGGGCAAATATACCATTGGCAGTTTTGCCCTGAGTGCCGATATCGCTGGTGTTGGTCACGCTGACATCGCCAGATTTTGCTCCCATTCCACCAGTCCCACCAATTGAAAGCGTAATTGTGCTGGCAATGGTCGAGCGAAGGCTAACATTGAGGTTTTCAATCAGCCCCCCTTTGCCACCGCCACCGCCAACCGATTGAGCCATGATACCATGAGCACCGTCTCCCCTGGTTGTAAGCACGTTGCCATTGGTTACGGTAACGTTGCGTGACTCCATACCTTCCCCGCCTGAGCCGCCAATATTAAGCGACATCGCCGTGCCAATTGAGTCGCCTTTCACGATATTTTTTGCGATGTTGCGTCGGGACACACCAGAGTTTGCAAAGCCACCGGTGCCTCCTGTACCACCTATTGACTGAGCAAAAATACCCATCGAGGTGCTGCCCTCTGTCACAATACGGGCCTTGCTGGCCACATCAACCTCTCCAGAAACTCCGCCGGTGCCGCCTTTCCCGCCAATATTCAGTGAGTACGACGTCGCCTTACCAGCCGAGCCAGTCGCACCACCAGCATTGCCGCCACCACCGCCAACTGACTGGGCAAAGATACCATGCGCACCGTTGCCCTGTGTGTACAACGAACCATCAGCATCGATCTTTACATTGCCAGCTTTGCCACCACTGCCGCCTTCCAACCCAACGTTAACTGCAAAACTATTACTTTTATCATCTTTGTTCTTAGGTGTACTTAGGGACGCTGAAATAGTCGTTGAATTTCCACCGCCATTGCCGATAGACTGTGCAAACAAGCCATGAGAACGATTACCTTGTGTGTGTATTGCGCCACCGCTTGTAATCCTGACATCACCAGCCGTGCCGCCCGTTCCACCATAACGACCGATTGAGATAGTGGCATTGCCATTATTCCCACCTGTTTTAAGCGAATTACTACCGGCATTACCGCCCCCACCGCCAACCGATTGTGCAAATATCCCGTGTGAATCAGCGCCTTGCGTATCAACTGCACCTGAATGTTGAACAGCGACATCGGAACTAGCCCCCCCCGCGCCAGTGCCGCCACCAACTGCTATACTGATGCCCTTCGTAGAAGCTTCCTCTCCCTGCTCCGAAAGCAGTTCTTCTAAGACAGCACCCGCATCCGAAGTAGTTTTGCCACCACCTATCCATTTTTCCAGACCCAGTCCTTCAGAAAACAACCCAGTATTCGAGGCAGCATTGCCACCACCGCCACCGATCGATTGCGCAAAAATGCCGTGACTTCCGTCTTTATGCGTAACAATTTCCCCAACATTGGAAATCGCCACCTCTCCCCCCCGCCCCGCATTGCCGCCATCTCCACCAATGGCCAGCGTTACTGAATAGTTTGACTTGGTCTCGCTGCTCTCGGCATCAGTTGTAACGCTGCTGTTCTCTTCATTGTCATCGCCTGGAGCCTTAGTCTTACTCACACCCCGGGTTATGGTAACCCCCGAATTGCCGCCGCCCCCACCAATACTGTTCGCCTCAATGCCATGAGCATTAAGACCATTAGTCTCGATCACACCTGCCGATTGGGCCTTGCTCCCGCGTGTGATATTAACTTCACTGGCGTCGCCACCTCCAGAGCCTTTGCCACCAACACTTATGGCAACCGGGCTGCTATCCTTGGTAACAACAGCACTGACATTCATGCCGCCCGTACCGCCGCCGCCGCCAATCGATTGCGCAAAGATGCCACGGGCCTGATCACCATCAGTCTTGATCTCCCCTACAGAGATGACTTTGACGGTGCCGGAGTTCGCACCCGTACCACTAGAGCCGCCTACACCCACAACAATGCTCATATCTGTCGCACTGCCTGAATTATCTGAGCTACCCCAATTCAGCTGCCCGCTGACATTGAGTGCGCCATTACCGCCACCTCCAGCGATGGATTGCGCCAGAATGCCGTGTTTCCAGTTACCGTTGACTTTTATACTACCAACCTGATCGACCACCACATTACCAGATATGCTGCCAGCACCACCGAAACCTCCAACACCGAGAGTTAAGGCAGGAATCTTACCGTCCTTGCTAATGGCCGCACTGCCAGAGACATTGAGGCCGCCAGTGCCGCCACCGCCGCCGATCGACTGTGCAAGAATTCCAGCCGAACTTTGGACGCCTGATGATTTATCATCGGAGTTAGCTGGCGCTCCTACAATAATATTGGCACGGGAACTAACGCTAACGTCTTTTCCTACCCCCGCATTCGCAGCGAAACCACCAACCCCGGCAGTAAGTGAAGTATCAGAAACAATGCCACCACTAACATTCATGCCGCCATTACCACCGCCGCCGCCAACCGACTGCGCCAGAATGCCGGATCGACCGCTGCCGTGGGACAAAATTGTGCTGCCTGCACCGATATTGACATCCACTGTGCTGGCATTGCCGCCAGTGCCGCCGAAACCGCCGATGCCGATTAGAACGCCATAGGACTTGCTCGCGTCAGGCTGGCCTTCGCCCGGCTTGCCACTGATCGCAACCCCGCCACTGACATTCAGTCCTCCCTGCCCGCCGCCACCACCAATCGATTGCGCGACCACGCCGTCTGCACCCTGCGTTTCATTAAACGTAACGCTACCATCGCTGTTGATGGTGCGCGGCAGCGTAGTCAACAAACCAGTATAGGAAAGATCAACCGCACCGGCATCGCCACCACCGCCACCAAAGCCACCCACACCCGCCGAGACGGAAAAAATCGTGCTCGAGCCTGATGGTTTGGTCAAAGACAGCGAACCGGAAATATTGGTGCCGCCGACACCACCACCGCCGCCAAGGCTTTGCGCCAGAAGGCCCGTGGAACGGTCACCGAATGTGTTGACGGTTCCAATCACATCAAGCCCAACCGAACCTGCATCGCCGCCTGCGCCACCAAAACCACCAACGCCAAGCGCTACAGCAGCGCCCGATTGGCCAGTCAAGCTAACCGCACCAGCGACATTGATACCACCAGTACCACCACCACCGCCAACCGATTGCGCCATGACAGCGATGCTTTCATCGCCAATGGTCGTGATGTTGTCATAGGTGTTTGTGACACGCACTTTGCTCGTCACATTGCCGCCGTTACCGCCGCCGCCGCCGAATCCGCCGAGACCAAGCGATGCAGCACCGCCGTTCTGCTGACTTAGATTAAGCGTTCCGGCCACGGTCATGCCGCCATTGCCGCCGCCTCCGCCCAAACTTTGTGTAACAATGGCCGAGCTTCTGTCGCCAAAAGTCAACACGCCACCGGTGGCGTCTGAAGCTGTCAATGCACCTGCATCGGCACCGCCACCGCCAAAACCACCGACGCCAAGGGCCATGGCAGCACTTGTTTGCCGAGACAGAGAAACAGCCCCACTGACATTCAAACCGCCATTGCCGCCGCCACCACCAAGGCTCTGGCTGAGAATACCAATGGAATCTACGCCATGGGTTTCCACATAGCCAATCACGGTCTGATCGACAGATCCAGCAACGCCGCCGTTTCCACCGAAGCCACCGATGCCGAATCCGAGGGCACCGGAGAACTGTGGTGCCACTGAAAGCCCGCCGGAAATGTTGATGCCACCATTACCGCCGCCGCCGCCAAGGCTTTGAGCAACAATACCCGAAGAACGGTCGCCAGATGTAACAACGATGCCGTCATATTTGCCGGTCACATCACCTGCAAAACCACCATCACCGCCGAAACCACCGACACCGACAGCCGCAACACCCGACCCATTACCAGAGATGCTGAGCGTGCCGCTGACATTGATGCCACCATTGCCTCCGCCACCTCCGACTGACTGCACAAGAACACCAGTCGCATCTGCGCCCTGTGTCGTGACATTGCCTGTAAGATCGTTACTTGCAGTAGAGGCACTGCCACCGGAGCCGCCAAAACCGCCAATACCCAGACCGACAGCCCCGCTATTTTGTGCAGCAAGGCTCACGGCACCCGTTACATTGATACCACCATTGCCACCACCGCCGCCAAGCGACTGCACAATTACACCGCCGGAACGATCACCCTTGGTAAAGATGTCGCCGGTCATATTGTTTGAAGCAGATGCACCTGTTCCGCCGGAACCGCCGGAACCACCGATACCGACGCTGGCTGCACCGGAGCCGTTGCCAGATACACTAACCACGCCGGAAATATTGATGGCACCATTGCCTCCACCGCCGCCAGCAGACTGAACAACAACACCGCTCGCATCATCGCCGAATGTCTGGACATTACCATCAATGGTGCTATCGGCGGCACCTGCGTTGCCACCATCGCCACCGCTGCCACCAATACCGACCGAGACACCACCTGAACCTGTTCCGGCAACGGTGACCGTGCCCGATACATTCATGCCGCCGTTGCCGCCGCCACCGCCCAAGGATTGGACGACAACGGCAGAAGAACTGTCACCTTCAGTGATTACATCACCGGTTAGAACAGAAGTCGCTGCGCCCGAAGCGCCGCCCGAACCGCCTGAGCCGCCAAGCCCCACCGCAGCACCACCTGAGCCTGTTCCAGCAACCGCAACGGTCGCTGATATATTCATGCCACCATTACCACCGCCGCCGCCAAGCGACTGCACGAGAAGGCCTGTAGACTGATCACCAAGCGTGGCCAAATTGCCGGTCACATGACTGTCGACCTCGCCACCTGTGCCGCCCGCGCCACTGCTTCCACCAAGCCCGACACTTACAGCTCCAGAACCAGTACCTGCACCGCTTCCTGCTGCTGTCACATTGAAGCCGCCATTACCGCCGCCGCCGCCAATGGACTGAGCCACGACGGCCGACGACTGCGCGCCTCGTGTAAGGACATCATTTTTGACGGTCAAATCGACTTTACCGCCATTGCCACCACCAGCACCGCTGCCACCAAGGCCAACCGAGATTGCACCCGATCCGGTCCCGGCGCCTGACAGCGACGGAGTGATATTGAAACCACCGTTACCGCCACCACCGCCAATCGACTGAGCGAGAACGCCAGTAGATGCTGCGCCACGTGTTTCGATATTAGCATTGGTCTTTGCAATAACAATGGAACCATCGCCACCACCTGAACCGCTACCGCCAAGGCCGACGCTGACCGAGCCAGCACCGACGCCAGCTGCCGAAACACCGGCACTGACATTAAAGCCGCCATTACCGCCGCCACCGCCAATCGATTGTGCGACAAAGCCAGATGAAGCAAAGCCTTCCGTCAGAATTTTTCCGTTTGAGGTAGCAGTGACCGAACCACCGTTGCCCCCGCCAGCACCCGAACCACCAAGCCCGACACTGACCGTGCCAGCACCGGTGCCCGAACCTGCAATCGAACCGGAAACGTTGAAACCACCATTACCACCGCCGCCGCCAATCGACTGGGCAAGAATAGCTGTAGAGTCATCACCTTCCGTCGTTACGTTACCGTCGACCGTCGCCGTAACCGTGGAACCGTCACCGCCGCTGCCTCCCGATCCGCTTAGTCCGACCGAAATCGAGCCGCTGCCCGCACCAGCCCCTGATACCGAACCTGAAACGGAGAAGCCGCCATTGCCACCGCCGCCGCCAATCGATTGTGCAACCACACCTGCGGAGCGATTACCCTGTGTTCCAACATTCTTGTTGATCTGCGCTGCAACTGTGCCACCAGCACCACCGGCACCCGCTGAACCGCCAAGTCCAACAGAAACACTGCCCGCACCGGCACCTGCACCGGCTGCACCGGCCGCAATCGAGAAGCCGCCATTACCGCCGCCGCCGCCAATCGACTGGATAAGAATAGCTCCAGAATCGTCGTTCTCAGTGACAACGACAGCATCGACCTGAGCATTGACCGCGCCGCCGGCACCACCGCCAGCCGCGGAACCGCCTACACCGACATTAACAGCGCCCGCGCCAGCACCGGCACCTGCAGCACCTGCAGCAATCGTGTAGCCGCCATTGCCGCCACCGCCACCCACAGATTGAGCAACGATTGCGGTCGAAAACTGGCCAGTGGTCCGAATGAGATCGCCACCGGCAATAAGATTAACTGTACCACCTGTGCCACCGCCAGAGCCGCTGCCGCCAACACCTGCGCTGATGGTTCCTGCACCACCACCGCTCGCAGCCACGCCAGCAGCAATGCTGCCGCCGCCATTACCGCCGCCACCGCCGATTGATTGTGCAAGCAACGCGGATGAGCTGTTACCACGCGTGGTAATATCTGCATCAGTGTAAACGCGGACAAGGCCACCATTGCCGCCATTGCCGCCTGAACCGCCGACACCAACAGAAACGCTGCCCGAAAAGATCAGCGAGCCACTGCCAGTTGCAGCCACCGCTAAACCGCCATTGCCGCCACCACCGCCTACTGACTGGAAAATCATTCCAGCCGAACGTTCGCCGGTTGTTACAACACTGCCGGAAAATCCGGAAGAAATCAGGTTACCGCTACCATCAACTTCACCGACGCGCACCTCGCCGCCAGCACCGCCTGATCCGCCAGAGCCACCAACCCCAACTGCCAAGGAACCCGAAACAGGCCCAGCAGAAGCAGCTGCCGAGATCGCGTAACCACCGTTACCGCCACCGCCGCCGATCGATTGCAACAAGATGCCCGCTGCATCAACACCTGCAGTTTGAACAGCTGCGTTACCACTTCCAGTCAGGATTGCAGTGCCGCCGGCACCGCCGCTGCCACCTGCGCCACCAACCGAAACCGAAGCCGCGCCAAATGCACCGACGGCTATGCTGACCGCGCCACCGCCATTGCCGCCGCCGCCACCGATTGATTGGATGAATACGCCGGTTGAGCGATCACCCGACGTCATTATCAATGAGGGCTGGCTGGCATCCGTGTCGGACAGGGTCACATTGACGTTGCCGCCCGCGCCACCTGCGCCGCCTTTGCCACCAATTCCCACGCCCGCGAAAAGGCCAACAGAACCCGACGAACCGCCATTGCCGCCACCGCCACCAATCGATTGTGCAAGAATGCCCATGGCATCATCGCCCTTGGTCGTGATCAGACCGTCATTGGTGACACTGACCGTTGATCCGGCTCCGCCGCCATTACCACTACCGCCGACCGCAACCATACCGCCGCTGGAGCCGCCATCACCGCCGCCGCCGCCAATCGATTGCGCAATAATGCCGCGAGCGCCATCACCTTCAGTATCGATACGACCGTTATTTGTAACCGAGACGGTAGAACCGCTACCTCCTTTCGACCCATTTCCGCCTATGCTGACCAGACCATAGGCATCGGCGCCCTGGCCACCAGAACCGCCAATTGACTGCGCCATAATCCCGTCGGCGAGATTACCTATTGTGTGGATCACTCCGCTTCCCGTGTTCGTCACGCTCACTGCGCCGCCCAAGCCACCATTCGATCCGACGCCGCCCATGGCAAGTGCGACGAGACCTGCGGCTGTACCGCCCGCACCGCCGCCGCCGCCAATCGATTGCGCCATGATGCCGCGTGATGCCACACCTTTGGTCTGGATTGCACCACCATTGCTGACAGTGACTGCACCACCATTTCCGCCATTGTCTGCTTGACCAATCAGCGAGACGAGCAAGTTTCCGCTGGTTCCAGCTGAACCGCCTGAACCGCCAATCGACTGCGCGAAGATACCATTGGAATAATCTTGTTCCGTTAGGATCTGTGCGCCTGCATAGGTGTTGACGTTTACCTGACCGCCATTGCCCCCATAACCGCCGCTCCCAGCTTCACCGACGAGTCCCCATTGGTCGCCACCATTGCCACCATTGTTGCTCACGCTCAGAGCATAGATACCATGGGCATTCTGGCCGTCGGTTGAGATTTTCCCATACTGGTTGACTGTGACATTGCCGCCATTTGAAGAATGTCCACCGGTGCCACCGCCAGGCGCCGCAAAACCACCGCCGCCATCGCCTGCTTCACCGCTTCGGCTATAAGCAAAAATACCATGGTTCGCATCGCCGGTTGTTTTGATTGTGCTTGACGAGGACTGCGTGGCGTTAACATTGCCGCCTGCTCCTCCGTCACCACCATCGCGACCACTCCAGAAGCTCGCATAGGAATTACCTCCCTTGCCGCCGTTGCCCCCAACACTACCGATTTCCCAGCCTATATTAGAGGTGGCATTGACGTTGCCACTCAGCGTCTGTGTGTTGGTCTGGCCTGTCGCACCATTGCCACCTGATGAGGGTGGGACAAACAACGCGCCAGCACGGCCATTACTGCCGTTCTTACCATAATTGACCTGTTTCACTCCGTTTGGCCCGGCCACATCAACAGGAGGCGTCAGTATCCCTTCTGAACCCGAACTATTGAAACTGTCATTGAAATCTACCGTGGACTGAACGAGGGCGAATTCGGCACTGCCTGTGGCCTGAGTACTGGTAACAACAGCCTTATCGCCGTCAACCGATGCCACGACGAATGCCACAGGCGGAGCATCGCTGTTGTAGAATACCTCGCCTTCGGTTTTAACGAGGAAAGTATAACCATCCGCTGTTTGAACGAAGGCAGTATTGCCAGCGGTCGCCGTTCCGGCCGGATCTACCCTTAAGGAGCTGACTGTTGTCGTGTAACCAGTGACGGGATTTGTAACAGTTTGGCCAATCGATGATGTCTTTGAAGGTTGTGGCAGCGGGTCTTCCGCATAAGCTGCTGGGATACTTATCGCGATCTGCATGCTCACCAGAACGGCAAGCCGCGCCGATTTACTTTTCGACGCCCCAAATGCACGTACACGCTTTTCGTCTGACATGACGCCGCCCCGTCCCTTGGTATCCACCCGCGTCGCGGCACCTAAGGCAAGCGCACAAAGATGCTTCTAATCGCGATAGATCTCAATCAGTTTTATGGAATTCCCCCGGAGTGCCGAGCCGCCTTCAACCTAAAATCGAATCAGGCTCATCACACGATTAAATATTTGATAATATTCATATAATTTACAATCCTACTGAATTGTTAGCAATATAGTTTGGATTAATTGCGGGTAGATTGAAAGTACGTGATGGAGTGGTCGCCCGCTCGGTGTCATCAATGTGCCAGGTTCTGTCGCAAAACTTTCACCTCTGCGGGGCCATTGTCTCTTCTGTGCGCATAATTGAATGAGGTGAACAGGATGGCGATCGATTTCAAAGGGGCTCATTTTCCCAAAAGTGTCATCCTCTATGCTGTTTTCTTTTACGTTCGCTATCGTGGCTCCTATCGTGATCTTCAGGAGATCATGGCTGAACGTGGTGTCGAGGTTGACCATGCAACCTTGAACCGTTGGGTTGTTCGTTACGCGCCCCAGATCGCAGATCAGGCACAAAAACGTAAACGCCTAACGCTTGGATCCTGGCGCGTTGACGAGACCTATCTCAAAGTCCGTAGCAAATGGGTTTACTTATACCGGGCCGTTGATCGTGACGGGCAAACGCTTGATTTCATGCTCGCCGAACGCCGAAACCTCGGTGCTGCACGGCGTTTCTTCAACAAAGCCATCGCTAGCAACGGTGTTCCAGACAAAATTGTCATTGATAAAAGCGGAGCCAATCTGGCCGGAGCACAGGCTATAAACACAATCATGAAAATCACCGGTCACAGCAAGATGATTGAAATCCTGCAGGTTAAATATCTCAACAATATCCTTGAGCAGGATCACCGGTTTATCAAGCGAATTACCAAACACATGTTGGGCTTCAAGGCATTTCATTCGGCCTCAGCGACAATCGCGGGCATCGAAGTGGCACATATGATCCGCAAGAAGCAATTCGCAAATGATAACATCTCCCCATTCGAAAGATTTGCGGAGCTCGCAGCATAATTGCGTCTGAAGATCAGGCCGCTTTGAACCTGATGAAAAATTTGCGGCACAACCAACAATATGAGGCTTACTTTAGTTCCACGAGCCTAGCGTGTCAGCGGGAACAAATCTTGCTCCGGCCCAAATAGGCTCACTGAATAACTACCGGCATCAGCCGGTAGTTATTCAGTGAAATGGGGAAACGCTCTAAACGGATTTTTGCAACAGAGCCACTTCCCCGGAGTCTGACATTTTTAATCTAATGAGTGGCCTCTATTACCAAAAACTGGCTGGGAACGCAGTGAGGACATTGTTTGTTTCGGGATTCCGCAATCGGATTTCAATCTTGCTATAATAGTCACATTCCACGTCGCAGTAACAAACCTTTTCAGTTGGCATTTTAAGAGACTCTAGCATTTCAATAGATGGAATGAAATTACAATAATCTACATCATTTTGTTTTAAATAGCCTGATGAATTTCTATTGATCGCTGTTTTAAAAAACAAACGCACTTTAGCTTTGCTCTGATAAGCAACAAGCTCGGCAATAACCGTTTGGCCTGGTTGTACAACTTGTGAAACTGCTGAAGTCGTACCAACCGTTATTTTTTTTCTATTCCGACTGGCCCGTCCAAAACTCTCCTCTACTTTAACAGTTGTTTTACCGCCCAAACCAAAAAATTCATACGAAATTTCTTGATCAAGCCCCAATTTTGCACCAGCTGACCACTCAGTCTGACTGGTTATCGCAATTTCCTTTTTTAAGGTTTCAGAAAATGTAGCGGGCTCTCTGGTATCATTGTTCCAAGTCGCTGAGGTGATAACCATAAGCTGTTCAGAACTTCCATCAAAGCTGATGGGATCAGCCCGTTGATAGCAAGTAGATGTTGTTGTTGGTGACCTTTGGAATTTAGCAAAAGCATTGTTACCACCACTACATACGTTTAGTGGTGTAGGATCCTTAAAATACAAGTAATCGAAGACATGATATTTAGTGCTAAATTTTTTCAAATGCTTTTTGAATGTATCTTCATTAAGTTGAAATTCAGCGATTGCTTCATCCGTAATGACAACATTGTCTGCGCCGCCGCTGCCCACTACATTGTCGGATGGTTTTGAAAAATCGATTTTTATATTAAATGGTGAACTACCCATTGTAACAAGCCTTTGTTTTAATTGAAGAAAAATTAATAAAAAATATTTATGTTCTAAAATATCATTAATACACATTATTACTGTCTATTTCTTGTTTTTCCTCCTGTTCATGAATATGATTGAAGCAATGGCGCGCCATTGCAGTATTTTGTGCTCTTCGGAAAACCGCTTGGCCTCTGTTGCAAGCCGCCCTCCCAGACCAATAATGATGTCTGGCAGATCATTTTCCGTAATCTGGTTCCGGTATTCTGTTGAATAAAGCAGGTGCTCTATTGCGCGGATCATCCCTGCGGAAACCGGTGCAAGCTTTGCCAGCACACGCCTTGCACCCATTGCATATCTGCGCCTGAGCAAGCCTTTGATTGTTGCCAATGCAAGCGTATCTCCTACCTGAAACCCTCCATCGCTTGGCGGCCGCACAAGAATGTTGATCTTCGCCCTTTGACAAATATTGTGAACTGTCAGAGCGTCTTCATCGCCGGCTTCAAGGAGCGTATAATAAAGCTCAATGGGTGATGGTTTTGGATCATCCCGTGTTTTGCGAACGAGAGCCGAGGCCCGCATTGCTTTATCGCATTGATCCACGATCAGGACTGGAATCTCGGGTATTCCTCCATGTGTTATTGCCGCAATTACGGTATGATAACCATCGACAACCTCCAGATGCGCTCCTGACTTTGTAACTGTCGGTGGTTTGAATGCCAGCCACTGCCACTCAGATGCAATTTTCTTAATCAGCCGGATAGATTTCTCTGACAGGCGATTTATGTAATCATTGCATATATATAAATCACTGGGATTCACGTAATCTAACTGAGGTATATTATTTACTATATTTGATGGCACTATATCAGAATGAATCATTGGCATTATATATTGCACTAACCTCTCCATAAACAATATACTTAAAATACTGGTAGATAGATTACCCTATTGATGCATGATAAAATCCTAATGAAAGGCTTTCGATGTAAGCTTGGAAAGATTCGTAGTTTCTAAAACAGAAACTACGATGTCAACAGAATTGAGAACGGATATCTAATAATGCCAGATTTTCTAAAAAATAAATCTACGCGATTGTATCTGTTTGAATGGATCGATTTTCGAAAAACATCCGCTCAGCAGCTGGCAAAGAGAATTAAAACCAGCAAAAGCGTCATTTCAAAACTGGGAAATGGCAAACAACGATACAATCAGGATTGGCTTGAGAAAATTGCGGAAGGGCTCCAGTGTGATCCTGTTGATCTGTTACGCCATCCACAAGAGCATTTCATAGAAGCTAAGTTTCGCAGCCTGCCGATGGCATCCCGTGTCAGTATACTGAAGAAAATGGAACAATGTGACAATTGCTGCTTATAAAGCTCTGCCAGCGGCACATACTGCAAGCCAGTCAAAATCAAGCTCTTAAGTTTCCCACCCGTATCGCTTGGCCAAAGCATACCAGCCTTCTATGGCTGCTACCCCGGCCCCACTCAATAGCCCTTGCAATGCAAGTTGCAGCTCGGGGTCATTGATCAGATAATGAGCAAATTGAGGATGCATTAAGCCCAATCCGGCCAAACACCCAACACCATACCTAAGAAGAACGCGCGCAATTGGAGCGGTCATATCAAACACCTTTTCTGAGAAAAATTACTCTGGAGCGGTTTCTGTTCTGGTTGAAGCTTTGAAGCGCTCTGAATGTTTTGGTGAATATTCATAGAACTTGAAGATTGGCATATTCTGATGCTCTAGAGCGTTTCCTGTTTTGATTGAATTATAAGAGCCTGTTCCAAAAAGGGTTGAGCGATTTCAGTGGGTTATGATTCAATCGGGTTTCTGACATACGATGGAGAT
>NZ_ML636819.1 GCF_006476605.1 Brucella gallinifaecis | reverse complement strand
AACATCACTGCCAAACGCTCTAACTAAACTACAAGGACGAAACAGTCTGCCGCTAGCAGCGTCGCCGCCCTCGTTGAACGCCATATACAACCCACAAAGACGGGAAGTCAACGCACTTTCTTAAAAAGAACAAACTTTTCTTTCCACAGATAATGAGAGGCAATTTTGACAGATTATGAAGCCCAGCCCATTCGCTCAGCCAGACTGTCGGCCAGAGAGCGCACCCGCACACCTATTTGCTTTATAATCTCAGGTCGCGCTTCCGCTGCCGTCATCGACAGTCCAATACCGGCAACAGGATGAAATGCTCGATCACAGACCGCAGCACCAATGCAAAACATGCCCTCACGCAATTGGCCATTATCAAGCGAATAGCCTCTGACTTTCGCTTCAACCATTTCTGCTTTGAGCTTGTTAAGCGATGTAACACTGAATGGTGTAATCGGTTGTGGCCATTCAGATGGAATATGCCGGGTCAGCTCCTGTGCAGACATTGCAGATAGCATCGCCTTACCAGTGGCAGTAAAAATGGCGGGCACACGCATTCCAATGCGAAATGTAATGCCAAGTGGCGCCGACGAATTACGGCAGGACAGATAGATCACCTCAGCCCCCTCAAGATGAGACAAGGTTAACGTATAGCTATCCAGCCCCTTCTCCTCAGCCAGCACTTCATGAAAAGCATCAACAATATTGCTTTGCGCCATAAAGACATTTGCCCAGCGCACCGATTGCGGCCCCATGGCAAAACCTCCGTCACGCTGAAGTTTTAAAAGCTTCAGATGAACCAGCGTCTGGCAAAGCCCATGCACGCTACTCTTCGGCAAATTTGTAAGACGCGCCAGTTCCGAGAGCTTAACGCCCTCTCCTCCATCTCTGGATGATTGTGCAATCTGATCCAGAATAAGGACAGCTCGCGCCACAGCAGGCACAAGCCGCGGGGAACCCTCAACGTCACTCTGCGTTTCATTCATATACATAATGGCTCCAATCATTGACCGATTGACTTTATCAGCCACAGCCTGTTTAGTTCAGTATATTGTATTATGTTCAATATACTGAACGATCTGCCACTTCAAGAACGGATTAACAGATATGCTTGCTCTCAAAGACTCTTCGCTGCTTAAATCGCAATGCCTTGTGAATGGAAGCTGGATCGACGCTGCAGATGGAAAAACAATCGACGTCAGAAACCCGGCAGATGGATCTGTTATTGGTACTGTTCCTTCTCTCTCAGTCGATACGATCAAAGAAGCAATCAATGCCTCGAACAAGGCACTTCCGGCCTGGGCTGCAAAAACCGCCAAAGAACGCGCCGGGATCATGCGCAAATGGTTTGAACTGATTGTCGCCAATGCAGATGATATTGCGCTGATCATGACATCAGAACAGGGCAAACCGCTGACTGAGGCACGCGGTGAAGTTATCTATGCCGCTTCTTTCATCGAGTGGTTCGCAGAAGAAACAAAGCGTGCCTATGGTGATACAATTCCGGCAACACAGCCCGGTCAGCGCCTCACCGTCATCACTCAGCCGGTCGGTGTAACCGCTGCAATCACACCATGGAACTTCCCGGCGGCAATGATCACCCGCAAAGCAGCCCCCGCACTGGCTGCCGGCTGCACAATGATCGTTCGTCCTGCTGATCTGACACCATTGACCGCACTTGCCCTTGGCGTTCTGGCTGAAAAAGCTGGCATTCCTGCAGGTGTGTTGCAAATCGTGACCGGCAAGGCCCGCGAAATCGGCGCTGAACTCACCGGCAATGAGATTGTCCGCAAGCTTTCTTTCACCGGCTCGACCGAAGTTGGCCGCCTGCTGATGGCGCAATGCGCACCGACCATCAAGCGAATCTCTCTTGAACTTGGCGGCAATGCACCTTTCATCGTGTTCGACGATGCCGATATCGACGCGGCTGTGGAGGGCGCGATGCTGTCCAAATATCGCAATGCCGGCCAGACCTGCGTTTGCGCAAACCGCATCTATGTGCAGCGTGGCATTTACGACAGTTTCGCTGAAAAGCTGGCCGCCAAAGTCAGGGAACTGAAAGTCGGCAACGGAACCGAGCCGGGCGTGGTTATCGGTCCGATGATTGAAGAAAAAGCCATCACCAAGGTTAAGGAGCATATTGCGGATGCTGTTGCCAAAGGTGCGAAACTTATCACGGGTGGCAAGGAGCTGGGGGGCCTGTTCCTCGAACCGGCTGTGCTGACCGGCGTCACTTCAGACATGATTGTGGCCAAGGAAGAAACATTCGGTCCGCTTGCACCACTCTTCGCCTTCGATACAGAAGAAGAAGTGATCACGGCTGCCAATGACACGATCTTTGGTCTTGCTGCCTATTTCTATACGGAGAATTTCAGTCGCGCGATCCGTGTGAGCGAAGCTTTGGAATATGGCATGGTCGGGCACAATACCGGCCTGATTTCCAACGAAGTCGCACCATTTGGCGGAGTGAAGCAGTCTGGCCTCGGTCGTGAAGGCTCTAAATATGGGATCGAGGAATATCTCGAGACCAAATATATTTGCAGCGCCTACAAACGCTAAATATTATAACAAGTAGTATTTAAAAGGTGGCGCGCATTGTTCGTGCCACCTTTTTTATCTATAGAGGGTGCGAATAATCCCCGAATGTTTGCACCTGTAAAAAATCCGGAAAAATCATGCTGCGCCGACTTTATGACTGGACGATCTCGCTTGCTGCCCGAAAGTCTGCCGAATACTGGCTTGCTTTCATTGCTTTTGTAGAAAGTTCAGTTTTTCTGGTGCCAGCCGATGTGCTCTTTCTGCCTATGGCCCTTGCCCGGCCTGAACGGGCATATCGTTATGCCCTCATCGCAACCATCTTCTCTGTTCTGGGCGGTATAGCGGGCTGGTATTTGGGCTATCACGCTTATGAACAGGTCGCAAAGCCTGTGCTGGAAATCTATGGGAAACTCGATACGTTCGAGAAAATGCGCGGAACAACCAGCGCCGACATGATTTTGCTGATGCTCATTACATCCGGCCTGTCTCATTTGCCGCCGATTAAAGTAGTGACAATTCTTTCCGGTGCTGCCGGCATCAATATATGGCTGTTCATCGCATCAGCAATCATTGCACGCGGTGCACGTTTCTTTTTCCTTGCCTGGCTTTTGAAGCGTTATGGCGAACCGATCCGCCACTTTATCGAAAAGCGTCTTGGCCTGCTTGCGGGTCTCGTGGCAGCAGCCCTGATCATAATATTCCTGGCCGTTAAATATCTTCACTTTTGATTTTGCCTCAACTCGGTCAAAATAAATTGCTTGGAGCAAAAGCAGTATTTACGACTACTGATAAAGCCAGTGTGGCGCAGGAAATTTCATATGGCATTTGCACTCAACAAACCCGTCGGCAAAATTCAGGCTTGGACCGCAGGCATTATGACGGTCGGACTGGCAGCGACGGTCGGCACAGCTCTTGGCTTTGAGCATATCGGCGGCTTCATGCCATGCAAACTCTGCCTTGAAGAACGCACACCCTATTATATTGGTATTCCTGTTCTTGCGGCAGCTTTTATTTCCTATGTCTTGAAACTGCCTCCAGTGCTGATACGCGCTCTTATCCTGATCGGTGCGCTGCTGATGACCTTTGGTTTGGCACTTGCCATCTATCATACCGGTGTGGAACTGAAATACTGGCCAGGTCCGGCTGATTGCAGCGCAGCCACCATGAAAATCACGCTCGATGCGGGCAATCTGCTTGGCGACCTTAACGCAACCCGCCCACCTGCATGTGACAGCGCACCGGGCTTTTTTCTCGGCCTGTCATTTGCCGGATGGAACGTCGTCGCAAGCCTGCTCTTTGCAGCAATTGGCTACTACGGTGCTTTTGCAAAAGGTGGGAAATAAAAGCGAGTTCTGAGGGAGTTTTTCTTTCTTCGCAAAGGCTCGAGTGTCTGAATCAAAAAGCGGCAGGCCGTGGCAAAAATGGTAATTTTCGAGTACCGAAGCGGAGTGTACTTTTGGGTACATGAGCATCGGAACGCAGAAAAATTGCCATTTGCAGACCGGCATGGCGACTTTTAGAACAGATACTAAGGCTCCAGTTCGACATCCCAGTACAGAAAATCGAGCCAGCTATCATGGAGATGATTGGGGGGGAAAAGACGTCCGTTTTTATGCAGATCATGCATCGTGGGCTGGACGGGTTTCTGGCGTGGCCACATCTGCGCACGTGCTGGCATCAAACCGCCCTTGCGCAAATTGCATGGTGAACAGGCGGCAACCACATTTTCCCACGTCGTCTCGCCGCCATGGCAACGCGGGGTAACGTGATCAAAGGTCAGATCATGGGGCGAGCCGCAATACTGACACTCAAAACGATCACGCAAGAACAGATTAAAACGTGTAAATGCCGGATGGCGTGGCGGCTGCACATAATCCTTGAGGCAGATGACGCTTGGCAACCGCATCGAAAATGATGGCGAGGATACGACCTGATCATATTCCGCAACAATATGCACACGCTCAAGAAAAACGGCCTTGATCGCATCCTGCCATGACCATAGCGATAAAGGGTAATAGCTGAGAGGCCGATAATCGGCATTGAGAACCAGAGCAGGCAATCCGCTGCTCGAAACGGTTCGGGGAGAGACGGCTACATTCAAGGGCACACCTCCTTCAGAACAATTCCGAAAGAAAAGTGCAATGGCTTTCCATGCGGAATTGCGCTTCTGACGAGAGCGCCGCGCGTCCATCATGGGCGCAACCTACGACGCTCCAGCTTTATAGTAGCATTTCCAGCAAAAGTGCGAAGCGGTTTTGCGTAGGATAATGCGTAGAAACAAATGGTTACAGCGAAATCACCGCTGTAGGACGGCAATGCGATCAGCAGGATATCAAGTTTCTGCGAATCGAAATACCGTCATCACCTGATGCGAATAATGTAATCCCGACGTGACAGGATTGTGAAGCAGAAACGCATTTATGCCCCCGCAAACACGCAATTTTTACAGAAGCGGCGCTGCCTCCCTGCCCTTGATTGCAGCATAATATGCCCAGAACAAACGCGCTGCCACACCGCGCCATGGTGCCCAGTCTTCAGCAATCTGACGAAGTGCTGCTGCATCAGGCCGTGTTTCATACCCAAAAGCATGACCGACAGCCGTTTGCAGCGCCACATCGCCTGCCGGAAACACATCAGGATGACCAGCGGCAAACAACAGATAGACTTCAGCCGTCCACGGGCCGATCCCCTTGACCGTGGTCAGCATTCTAATGGCTTCTTCCGCAGGCAAATGGCAAAGCCCATGCAAATCAATTGCATCGTCCACCAAGGCGTCACTCAAAGCAGACAGCGTTCTTTGCTTTGGCCGTGAAAGTCCGGCAAAACGCCATGCCTCTTCCCCGCCTGCAATATAGGCCTCGGGTGTCACCGGATCGATCACCTGTTTGAACCGTGCCCAGATTGCGCTCGCACTTGCCGTTGAAACCTGCTGCGCAACAATGATGGAAGCAAGACTTTCAAAGCCCGGCGGGGACCGGCGCAGCGGCAAGGCATGGGAGCGGCTGCGAATATCAGCCAATCGTGCATCGGCCAGCACCAGCGCTTCAAGGCCTGCTTCAATATCGCTCAAACTATCGATCCGCCGCATTATCCGGGCTTTCATTTCATGCGCACTCAAAGTACCAATGCAATCAGATGACAATCAACTGACTGAATAATGACCCAGCCTGTATATCGCTTCGCTCCAAGCCCCAATGGTCAGTTACATCTTGGCCATGCCTATTCCGCCCTGCTCAATGCGCAGATGGCTAAGCGCAATGGTGGACGGTTTCTGCTTCGTATGGAAGACATTGACACCGCTCGCTGCACGCCACAACTCGAGCAGGGCATTTATGATGATCTCCACTGGCTTGGACTTGAATGGGAACAACCGGTGCGCCGCCAGTCAGAACATTTTGGCGAATATCGCAATGCGCTGACAAAACTCGCTGATAAAGGCCTCGTCTATCCCGCATTTCTGAGCCGCACCCAGGTGCGCGAGATTATTAGCGAAGCCCATGCCAAAGGCCAAAAATGGCCTGCCGATCCTGATGGTACGCCGCTTTATCCACAAGACGAACGAGATTTGAGTGAAAAAGAACGGATGCAAAGCATCGCCTCCGGTATAGCCTATGCATGGCGGCTTAATATGGACAAAGCGCTTTCAGCCGCAGGAGACAAACTCTTCTGGAAGGAAAGTGACACCGGAGCTATTGAAGCCAATCCTGCGCAATGGGGCGACGTGGTGATTGCCCGTAAAGACACCCCCACGAGCTATCATCTTTCAGTCGTGGTGGATGATGCACTGCAAGGCATCACCCATATTGTCCGTGGGCGCGATCTGTTTCATGCAACATCCATACACCGGCTTTTGCAAAAGCTTCTGGATTTGCCGCAGCCACTTTATCATCATCATGATCTTATACTCGGCGATGATGGACTGAAACTGTCCAAAAGCCGCAAGGATATCGCACTCAGCAGCTTGCGCGAACAGGGCGTTACCCCAGAAGATATCCGCACAAGACTATCCCTGTAAAAACTATTTTCGCCGCAGCGTCACAAATGATGTGCCAGTGCATCGATTGACGAAGGCACGCTAAAGCGGTTCAAGGAAGTATGGAGTTGGCGTTAAAAACGCTGACGGTCGTTTTAATCTTGAAGGAGGCGGAGCCATGAAAAATTACGTTGAGATAGAAGGCTTGCGCGTTGCCCCTGAACTGGTGGAATTTCTGGCGAATGAAGCCGCCCCCGGCACGGGCGTTGAACCAGAAAAATTCTGGAAAGGCTTTGCTGCCATCATTCGCGATCTCGCACCGAAGAATCGCGCCCTCCTCAAAAAGCGCGACGAGCTGCAGGCCAGGATCGACACATGGTACAAGAACAATCGCAACAAGGGCTATTCACAGGCTGAATATCAGCAATTCTTGAAAGACATCGGCTATCTTCTGCCGGAAGGCGAAGCATTCAAGGTCTCAACCGCCAATGTCGATCCGGAAATCATGCATATTGCCGGACCACAGCTTGTCGTTCCGGTCATGAATGCCCGCTATGCGCTCAATGCCGCCAATGCACGCTGGGGTTCGCTCTATGACGCGCTTTATGGCACCGATGCTATTGCTGAAGATGATGGCGCAGAAAAAGGCAAAACCTACAACCCGAAGCGTGGCGAAAAAGTCATTGCATGGGCCAAGAATTTTCTCGATCAAAGCGCCCCGCTCAATGCGGGCAAGTGGGCTGACGTCACAAGGCTTTTTGTCAAGGACGGCAAACTCGCTGTAACACTTGCCGACGGTTCAAGCACCGCATTGAAAGACGGCAGCCAGTTCAAGGGCTATAATGGCGAAGAAAGCGCACCAACCAATGTGCTGCTGGCCAAGAACAACATGCATGTTGATATTGTGATCAATGCCGACAGCCCGATCGGCAAAAGCGACCCGGCCCATATCGCAGACATGGTTCTGGAATCGGCAATCAGCACGATACAGGATTGTGAAGATTCGATTGCAGCCGTTGATGCGCAAGACAAGGTTGCAGTCTATCGAAACTGGCTTGGCCTGATGAATGGCAAGCTTGAAGACACATTTGAAAAAGGCGGCAAGCAGATGACGCGCCGTCTCAATGGTGATCGCCTTTATAAAGCTCCCGATGGCTCAGACCTTAGCCTCAAGGGTCGTTCGCTGATGCTGATCCGTAATGTGGGCCACCTCATGACCAATCCGGCAATCATCGATGCCGACGGCCATGAAGTGCCGGAAGGTATTATGGATGCAGCTTTCACCAGCCTGATCGCCTTGCATGATATTGGCCCGAACGGTCGTCACATGAATTCACGCGAAGGCTCGGTCTATATCGTCAAGCCAAAGATGCATGGGCCGGAAGAAGTGGCATTCGCCAATGAAATCTTCACCCGCACCGAAGAGCTGCTTGGTTTGACACCGAACACGCTGAAAATCGGCATCATGGATGAAGAACGCCGCACCACGATCAACCTCAAGGAAGCGATCCGCGCCGCAAGAGAACGCGTCGTCTTCATCAATACCGGCTTCCTTGACCGCACCGGCGACGAAATCCATACCTCGATGGAAGCTGGCCCGATGATCCGCAAGGGCGATATGAAGCAGGCCGCATGGATCGGCGCCTATGAGCAGTGGAATGTCGATATCGGTCTTGAATGCGGCCTTTCCGGCCATGCGCAGATCGGCAAGGGCATGTGGGCCATGCCGGACCTGATGGCTGCGATGCTGGAACAGAAAATCGCCCATCCAAAAGCTGGCGCGAACACCGCATGGGTGCCGTCGCCAACGGCTGCAACGCTGCACGCAACCCATTATCATCAGGTGGATGTGGCAGAGGTTCAGGAAAAGCTGAAAAACCGCCCACGTGCAAAACTAGACGACATTTTGTCAGTCCCGGTGGCGACCCGTCCAAACTGGACGCCGGAAGACATTCAGCACGAAATCGACAACAACGCGCAAGGGATTCTTGGCTATGTCGTGCGCTGGGTTGATCAGGGCGTTGGCTGCTCGAAAGTGCCGGACATCAACAATGTCGTCCTGATGGAAGATCGTGCCACGCTGCGTATTTCCGCGCAGCATATCGCCAACTGGCTCTATCATGGCGTGGTATCAGAACGTCAGGTGATGGAAACATTGAAGCGCATGGCAGCCATTGTGGATCAGCAGAACGAAGGGGATCCACTTTATCAGCCAATGGCTCCCGACTTTGACAAGTCGATTGCTTTTCAGGCCGCTTGTGATCTGGTCTTCAAGGGGCGCGAGCAGCCGAATGGCTATACTGAACCGGTTCTGCATCGCCGTCGTCTTGAGCTGAAAGCTCAACACTAGTTTTCGGGCTGGCTTTAAAATTCATAATTTCTCTGAAACGGCGAGTAATTCTCGCCGTTTTCTTTTATAATTACAGACTATACCCTGTGACCGGCATTCCGGCACGATTATGACTTCTTTAAAGGCCTTTGAAATGCCCCTCACCATCCGCTTTGCCCATGAAGCCGACCTCCCGGCTCTGCTTGCGATCTATAATGATGCAGTCGAGAACACGCTTGCCATCTGGAACGAAACGCTGGTTGATCTGGAAAACCGTCGCGAATGGCTTGCAGTCCGCAACCGTGACGGTTTTCCGGTTCTGGTTGCTGAACGTGGGGAACAGGTCGTCGGCTATGCAAGCTATGGCCCATTCCGCCCGTTTGAAGGTTTCCGCCATTCATCCGAACTCTCGATCTATGTGGCAAGCAATGCCCGGGGTGGCGGTATCGGACGCGCATTGCTGGCAGAGCTTGTAGAAGAAGCACGCGAGCGCAAAGTCCATGTGCTTATAGCGGGCATTGAAGCTGGCAATGCCGCATCCATCGCTTTGCACAAATCGCAGGGTTTTGAAGATTGCGGCACGCTAAAACAGGTCGGCCAGAAATTCGGACGCTGGCTCGATCTGACTTTTATGCAGAAAATACTTTAGGGTCAGGACCCCAGAGCATTTCCGGATTAAGTCAAATCGCTAGAAATGCTCTATCTATTTGTATTTACGCACATCTTGTTCCGAAATTGGCTTCCCACTTTTCGGGATGTGCTCTAAAGGGTCATTACCTCATTTTTCGGAAGTGACACCGGACCTTCAAAAACATCAATAGCAATACGCCCCTGCCGGGAAACAGTGACAAAACTGTTTGCCGGCACAGCCATCCAGTTTGCCACCTCGCCATCAAGCGGCTCGGATACAACACAAACACCCGATGCGCTGCCCAATGTTGCAGTATAAAGTGTAGGCGCAAAGGCATCGGTGGCATAACGGATTGCATAAAGCTGTTTGCCATCAGAAAAAGCCGCAGTCAGCCGCAGAAATGGCGGTACACCAATGCGTATGGCCTCCTCCACGATGACGCCCACCATGCGTTTCATGGCGAGAACAGGATCGCTTTCAAGACCAAATTCCAGCATCAACAAAAAGATCAGCTCAGAATCAGTTGCACCATGCTTCTGCCCATAAACATCATCGCTCAAATGGCTTTCGAGCCTGCGTCTCAGACGGTCGAAATTGCCAATCTGTCCATTATGCATGAAGCTCCAGCGCCCCGAAACAAAGGGGTGGCAATTGGAACGGCTGGTCAACCCGCCCGTTGAAGCGCGGACATGGGCAAGAAAAAGGCGCGACCGGATCTGCCGCGCAAGACTGCGTAAATTCTGATCGGACCAGGCGGGCAATATATCCCGATAAAGCCCCGGCTCGGCACGAGCGCCATACCAGGCAACGCCAAAGCCATCGCCATTTGTGCGCGTTTTTGCTTCATGCGCATCATGGCTTTGCGCCACAAGCGAATGACAGGGAGACGAAATAATGTCTTCCAGATAAGTCTCGGCTCCGAGATAGGCGGCCCAACGACACATTTTCGATCCGGTCTTTACCGGCCCCGGTTATGAGTCCGCTCATAAAGCTGGCGAACGATTCCGCTCGCAGTCTTTTCGAACAAAAATGGCAAAATTGCATGGATGAGTGCTGCAAATGCTGCACAAAAAAGTTTGAATGAAAAACGTCCGGCAAAAGCCATATGCTGAAAATAGGTTTCATCAACCGACTGGGGATGCTCGGTAAAAAGGCGTGTAATACGAGTGGTCATTGGACATACTCCCGTCAATAAGTAATTTGTTCCCGTTCATTAGGCGCATGATGCATGCTTTTAGAAAATCATTTTAACAAAACCACCTGAGATGAAATCTCAATTTATCCTTGATAATTACAATTTATTGAGACAATTATCCCAATATGAAATCACAAATCGATGAAATTGATCGAAAAATATTGAATGAGCTGCAAAATGACGGAACCCTGTCGGTTGATTCCCTGTCTGAGCGCGTGCATCTTTCCCGCAATGCCTGCTGGCGGCGCGTCAAGCGCATGGAGGATGAAGGAATCATCACAGCACGTGTCGCACTCATTGATGCTGAAAAAGCGGGCTGCGGCCTGTCTGTGTTCATTCTGGTTCGTACATCAAGCCACGATCCCGACTGGCTGGGCAAATTTCGATCTGCCATGGCACGTTTCCCGGAAATCGTAGGCGTTTATCGCATGACCGGCGATCTTGACTATGTGCTGAAGGCCCGGGTCTATGACGTTAAAGCCTATGATCGGCTTTATCAGCGCCTGATTGCAAGCGTGCCCTTGTCCGATGTTTCGGCATCATTCGTGATGGAGGAAATAAAGGAAACAACGGCTGTGCCGCTGGAAGGCAACTAAACCACCTGAAAAGCGCAGCTCATCGTGTATAAGCATGATCCAGTGCGGCACAATCATTGCAAAACATCAAATAGACGGTACACCTGTCTTATATTTTCACGTATGAGCGTCGCCAATTTAACTTCACACATGAAAGGCTCCCTCATGACCGTACCTACGCTTGGCATTATCCGCCTCGAACATGCGGAAGACCTTGAACTTCCCGCTTACGAGACTTCTGGATCCGCAGGCATGGATCTGCGTGCAGCCGTTGCTGCGGACCGCCAGATCGTTCTGCTTCCGGGTCGCCGCACTCTCGTTCCAACCGGCCTGATCTTTGAAATTCCTGAAGGCTATGAAATCCAGATTCGCCCACGCTCAGGCCTTGCCTTCAAAAATGGCATCACCTGTCTCAACACCCCCGGCACAATTGATTCCGACTATCGCGGTGAAATAAAAATATTGCTTGTCAACCTTGGTGACGAAGACTTCCGCATCGAACGCGGTATGCGCATTGCGCAGGCAGTCTTTGCACCGGTTGTTCAGCCAGCAATCGAAGAGCGTTATGAAATCAGCGAAACCAGACGCGGTGCAGGCGGCTTCGGCTCTACCGGCACAGCCTGATCAAACCAGATAAGCAAATATGAAAAGCCGCGATAGCCCGGCTTTTCTTTTCTCTCTCCCTTCATTTGGATATCAGAAGGCAAGAGAGCGCCTCCCTTATTTTCGGGACTATTGGGCGCATGACAAATAATTAAGATGAATTTCCCTGTGCGGAAGCATAAATATCCGCCTGACACTAGATTTTAAAAATGATTTCTCAGGGGTTACCGGGTGCTTAAATCCACTGATTCACTTGCCACAGGACGAAAGAATAGAGTCCCTCGCAAACGCAGACGTCTCTGGATCGGTCTGGCCATTGCAGCCATTGTGGCAGGATCATGCTGGTATTATCTGGCCCGTGAAGAATCGGGCAACCAGAAAAGCGCCTATCTTGCCGAGACCGTACAGCGTGGAAATGTCGAAAACTCCATCACCGCTGTTGGCAAGCTGAGTGCACTGCGCAGCATTAATGTTGGCGCACAGGTTTCCGGGCAGCTCAAAACCGTCAAGGTTGAAATCGGTGATGAAGTCAATCAGGGCGACCTGATTGCAGAAATCGACCCCTCGCCCTTTGAGAAAAAAGTAGAGATTGCCAGTGCGCAGCTCGACAATCTGAAAGCCCAGCTTCTGAGCAGGGAGGCGCAACTAACCCTTAAAAAAGCCAATGCCGCCCGCCAGCGCTCGCTGCTGGCAACGCGCAATGCCTCACAATCAACCATTGATCAGGCCGATGCTGATCTTGCCATTGCAGATGCCGATGTAAAAGCATTGAAAGCACAGATTCGCCAGCAGGAAGCCCAGCTTGCCAGCGATAAGGTCGATCTCGGCTATACCTCGATTTACAGCCCGATGGCCGGTACGGTTGTCGACCAGGCTGCCAAAGAAGGTGAAACGCTCAACGCCGTGCAAAGCGCTCCAACGGTCGTCACTGTGGCCGATCTGAAAGTCATGACGGTTGAGGCACAGGTATCTGAAGCCGATATCAGCAAGCTAACGCAAGGCATGCCTGTTTATTTCACGCTGCTTGGTCAACCCGAAAAGCGCTTTACGGGCAAACTGCGCCAGATCAAACCGACACCACAAACCGACAATAATGTCGTTCTTTATTATGCGCTGTTTGATGTTCCCAACCCGAATGGTGAACTGATGATCAACATGAGCGCACAGGTCTATTTCGTTCTCGATAATGCTGAAAATGTGCTCGTCGTACCAACGGCAGCATTAACGACAACAGCTGACAAGACCGGCAAACCCCAAACGAGCGTACAGGTCGTGGATAGCGGTGGCACAACCACTAAACGCATCGTTGAAGTCGGTGTACGCAACCGTGTACAGGCCGAAATCAAAAGCGGCCTCGAAGAAGGTGACAGGGTAATTGTCACCTCGGCATCTGCAACAGCCGGTTCGAACCAGCGTGGTCGCAGGTCCGGCGGAATGTTCTTCTGATGGAGCAAGCCATGAATGATGCTCCGCTGATAAGACTACAGGACATTCGCAAAACCTATCACAACGGTGATCTCGCTGTTGAGGTTCTGCACGGAATCACACTTGATATTCGCGCCGGTGAATTCGTTGCGATTAAAGGCGCATCCGGTTCAGGCAAATCAACCTTGATGAATATCCTGGGCTGTCTTGATAGCCCAAGCAGCGGTCAATACCTGCTAGAGGGAGAAGATATATCAAAGCTTGATGCCGATGAACTGGCAGCCTTGCGCCGCCGCACATTCGGCTTCGTGTTCCAGAGCTATAATCTCATTGCCACATCGACAGCACTTGAAAATGTCGAAGTTCCCGCAATCTATGCAGGAATGCCAGCCCATGAACGTCATAAACGGGCGGCTGAACTTCTTGATACGCTTAAACTGGGCGACCGGCTGGACCATCGCCCCAATCAGTTGTCCGGTGGCCAGCAGCAGCGTGTATCGATTGCGCGTGCGCTGATGAATGGTGGCCGGATTATCCTTGCGGATGAACCAACAGGCGCACTTGACAGTCAAAGCGGCGAAGATGTCATGGCGCTTTTGCGCTCGATGCACGAACAGGGCCATACGATCATCGTTATTACCCATGCCCGCGAAGTTGCGGAACGCGCTGACCGGCTGATTGAAATTCGGGACGGCCAGATATTATCCGACACAACCAAGCATGAAATTCCAGATATCCATGCGCCTGAAAACCTTCAGAAAAGCGCCCAAGGCGGTGCGGCACATATAGCCGATATTTCCGAAGCGGTTAAAATGGCAATGCGTGCGCTTCGGGCCAATATATTTCGTACAGTTCTGACCTTGCTCGGTATCATTATCGGTGTCAGTTCCGTTGTAACCATGCTGGCGATTGGAACCGGGGCACAGAATTCGATCCTTGATCGCATCAACGCGATGGGCACCGATCTGGTGCTCATTCGCCCATCCATGCCCGGCTTTCGTGGAACAGGCTCCATAGCAACGCTCGTTCCGGAAGATGCAGAAGCAATCCTGCAATTGCCCAATGTCAAATCTGCTGTCCCCGAAGTCACAGGCAGCGTCACGCTAAGGCGCGGCAATGTTGATTATCAGTCACAGGCCAATGGCACGGTTGCAGCCTTCTCCGATGCAAAGTCATGGAAGGTTGAGTCCGGTGATTTTATTACACCACATGATATGGAAACCTATGCTCCTGTTGCGGTTCTTGGTTCAACCGTTGTTAAAACCCTGTTTCCAGACGGCGCCAACCCGATTGGCCAATATATATTGATCCAGAAAATTCCGTTTCAGGTGATCGGAACTCTGGAACCGAAAGGTGCCGGCTTTGGTGGCTCCGATGAGGACGATATTGTCGTGGTTCCACTCTCAACCGGCAACCTGCGGCTGTTTGGCCAGAAATATGTCCGCACCATTACCGTGCAGGTCAAGGATGCTGATCTTATTGATACAACACAGGACCAAATTCAGGAACTGCTCGACCAGCGCCATAAACAACGGGACACCATGATCACCAATATGTCGTCGATTCGTGACGATGTGGCAGCCATGGGATCGACCCTGACGCTGTTTCTGGGATCAATTGCGGCAATCTCGCTTCTGGTTGGCGGCATTGGCGTGATGAATATCATGCTTGTAAGCGTAACAGAACGCACCCGTGAAATCGGTGTGCGTATGGCAACCGGCGCACGTCGTCGGGATATTTTGCTCCAATTTATCACAGAAGCATTGACCGTCTCTGCCATTGGCGGCGTATTCGGTGTGCTGCTTGGTATAGGTGCCGCAACACTCATATCACTGGCTGGTATTGATGTAGCTTTCAGCGCTGGCCCTGTGCTGCTTGCTTTCACCTGTGCATTCGCAACGGGGCTTTTTTTCGGCTTTCTACCAGCCCGAAAGGCTTCGCGTTTGCTACCCGCTGTAGCGCTCTCATCGGAATAAAACAAACATTGATGAGTTCAATAAAAAGCCGCCCTGCTTTCCACAGGGCGGCTTTGTTTTGAACGATGGCATCAAACTTATTTGAACTGAATTGGCACCGTGATCGGCATTCGCGGCTTGGCAATTGCAGCAGGCGGTGCTGGCACAGGCGATGAATTGCGCGTCGCCTGCACTGCCAGATCATCAACCGTCGGATTACCCGACGAACGGGCAAGCCGCACAGACAGAATATTGCCGGATGGATCAACAACAAATGCAACCTGTGCCGTACCTTTTACGCCTCTACCGGCTTGCCGCTGCAAGGAACGCGTACGGCGCAGCAAATGCGCGTAAAGCTTGGATTGCCACTTATTCGAGCTGACACCAGCAGACGCATTGTTGTCACCGCGTCGATTTGCAACCGGCCTTGCACCTGAATCCACATCCATGCGTGGAGCGCTGGCTGTACGGGTTTCTTTCGCTCTCTCAGCCTTTTTAGGCTTTGGTTTTTCAACTTTCCTGACAGGCTTGGGCTTCTCGACTTTAGGCTTTTCAACCTTTTTCTTCTCAACCTTTGGCTTTGGCTTCTCAACAGGAAGCGGTGCGGCCACTTCCGGTTTCGGCGCTTCAACCACATCCGGGATCACTTCTTCCGGCTCCTCGACAGGGTCTGGTTCCGGCTCTGGCTCCGGTTCCTTAATCTCTTCGAGTACAGGTTCCGGCTCGACCTGTTCTTCAGGCTCGGTAACGGTCTCCTGTTGTGCGATTTCCGACACCACTTCTTCTACCGGTGCTTCTGGCTCAGGCGCAAACTCGATCACCATGGCAGCGACCTGCGAACCATCCGGCTGATCTTCATCCTGCGATATATGCACAGCATAAGCGCCTGCCGCATGCACAGTCAGCACAATCACCCCCGCAACAATCCATCGCCCTGCATCATGCCAGAAGGGATGATGATGGCTGTCAGGAGAAGCCACATTTTTTATAGGAGGATGCTCGGGCGGAAGTCTGTCCATTTTACTGCGCTCCCTGTGCCGTTGGAGCCGCTTGCGAAGCGGCAGCGGGACCGTCATTGGCTCCCACCGTCTCAAGCCCGACAAGCGCGATCTTGAGATAGCCTGCCTCACGCAACAGGTTCATGACACGCATCAGTTCACCATAGCCGACAGTTTTGTCCGCACGAAGGAAGACACGCGCTTCCTTGTTATTTTCAGAAATAGCGTCAAGCTTCAGACGCAGGGCCTCCCGCACAACCGTATCATTACCGACACTGATGCTCAGATCATCTTTAAGCGTCACATAGATCGGCTTATCCGGGCGCGGTGCAGGAGCAGCAGTCGATGCCGGCAGATCCACATTGATATCAACCGTTGCGAGAGGCGCTGCCACCATGAAGATGATCAACAAAACCAGCATGACATCAATAAATGGTGTCACATTGATTTCGTGATTCAGCTCCAGATCATCGCCAACGTCTTCGCGAATTTTGCCAGCCATTTTGCTTACTCCGCTGCGTGCAGCTTGCCTTCAGAAACACCGGCGGTCCTGAAGTCGAAATCGCGGCTGACAAGGCGTTCAACACCGGCACTCGCATCGGCAAGCAATGAACGATAGCCTGAAATGGAGCGTGCGAAAGCATTGTAGATAACCACCGCCGGAATAGCCGCCACAAGGCCAATAGCAGTTGCCAGCAAGGCTTCAGCAATGCCGGGTGCGACAACCGCAAGATTGGTCGTCTGCGCCTGGCTGATACCGATAAACGAATTCATAATACCCCAGACAGTCCCGAACAGCCCGACAAAAGGCGCAACCGAACCAATGGTTGCGAGAATCCCTGTGCCTTTTGAAAGACGGCGCCCGGCCTTTACTTCGATCCGTGACAGGCGTGACGACACACGTTCTTTCAGACCCTCACCACCAGCACGCGATAATGCAGGACCCGAAAGACGAACTTCATCATCGGCGGCACGCACAAGAATGGCTGCCGGACCTTTCGCACCATCAAGAGAACTCACAGCCTCGGAGAGTGTTGCGGAATGTCCGATAACTTTCAGGGCGCGTTTGACGCGGCTGCGTGCACCGGCAAGTTCAAGCGATTTGGCAATCCAGATTGTCCAGGTAGCAAGCGAGGCAAGAGCAAGACCGATCATAACCGCCTTGACCACCCAGTCAGCCGCCATGAACATGCCCCAGGGCGAAAGATCATGCGGCAGAACAAAAGCCGGTGCAGGAGCAGTTTCAGAAGATGTAACGGGCTGTGCTGCTTCAGGGGCCGGTTGTGTTGCATCAGATGGTGCCTCTGATGGTGCGATTGCAGGCGCTGCCGGGATTGATGCATCTGGCGCAATCGGTTGAGCAGATGGCGTCTGCACTGCTGGCGCCTGGTTGGGCACAACCGGTTCCGGCGCATTTTGTGCAAGTGCAGCCCCCGTGAATGCCAGCACCACTACGCTCATTACCGCAGCCGCGAAACCGTTTCGCCAGAATCCTGTCATCATATTCGCCTTTTGATTGTTCGGGCTCAAACGCGCATGACAGATCATCCATGCAAACCATCAAGGCGCTTGATCGGCTTTTTCTTAACTCCCAATAATATGATGATGCAAGTCATGTTTTAAAGATAATGGCATTTTCCTGCATAATACCCCTAAAAATTGGCATAGCCCGTAAGAATAGCTGTTGCATAAAATCATCAAATCAGACGAGATGCCGATACAGCAAACCTGCATGAGGCCTGTGGAGGACATGCCAATGATGTTCAAGGACATTCAGACGCTCGAACATGCGGCCCGTACTGCTATGGCTGGCAATGACGATCCTTTGCCTGAACAGCAACGTTTGATAAAGCCATCCCATTATGGCTTGGCAATTATCACGCTGCTCGCAGCAGCATATCTGTTTTTCGCCTGATAAAAAACGTCTCTGCCGATATTTACCATGATGAGCAATCAATCATGCATTGAGTTGCTGACATGCATCTTGCATGCAACCATTAGACCCGACCAGCGTTATAGTAGCTCAACAAGATTGCAGTCCGATAATTGAACAGGAGGCGTGAATGGCGCGCGCGACAACAAATACACGTAAAATCGAGGATAAACTCGAAGAAGCATTGACGGATTCGACAACCGAAGATCTTCAGGCGCAAGTCGAACAACTCAAGGAAGATATTGCAGCTATTGCCGCAACATTGGGCAACCTCGGCTCTCAAAGTGTTCGCGATGCAAAGCGCACAGCAAAAGAAACCTATAAGAACGCCTTTGTTCAGGGTGAAGATGTTGTTGATGACCTTAAAAACAAGGCACAAGACATTGAAGCTCAACTGACACAGGCTGTCCGGGAGCGTCCGATCACGTCGATTGCCACGGCATTGGGTGTCGGCTATCTGCTCGCCCTTCTCTCACGCCGCTGATCCACGCCATGCTGAAACTTCTGACACCAGTCATAACCGCTCTTGCCGGCGATGAACTAAAGCTCCTCACCGGCAGGGCTAAACGCACTGTTATTTTTGGGATGGTGATTGCGGTATTCGGACTGATTACGGTCGTGTTTCTGTGTGTCGCAGCCTTTCTTGCCCTTGCAGAAAACTATGGTGGACCGATTGCAGCACTATTGCTTGCAAGCCTGTCGCTCATTCTCGCGCTTCTTATTCTTGCGATCATGAGAATTCAAAGTGCTGCAGAAGAGAAAAGACGCAAGCAGCGTATTGAAGCTGATAAATCAGCCTTGATGGCAACCGCAGCAATCGCCACCGTACCATCGATCCTGAAACGCCCGATTCTTGCAGTTGCTTTGCCATTGGCAGGAATTGCAATTGCGAGCCTTCTCTCAGATAAAAAGAAACGTTAGCCCAAAAAACACGGCTCTCGGAAACAAAACCGGGAGCCATTTGGCCTATTCCATGCCCTCAGCAGCCTGTTTTTGCTGATCTTCTGCCAGCGATAAGAGCCGCACGATCACCTTGGTACCGGAACCGGTTTCCAGAGCCGTATAGATTGGCTTGCTGCCAAACTGCATACAAAGCTGCTCAATGACCAGCATTCCCAAGCCGCCATTTTCTTTTGAACTTCCAGCATTATGTTTCTGCCACCCGATACCATTATCCTCGACAACCAGTACAGGCGCATTGCTTTCATTATCCAACCAGAACCTGATGGTAATCAGCCCTTCCGGTAATCCTGTGAATGCGTGTTTGACCGCATTGGTAATAAGTTCACCTAAAATAATGCCAATCGTAGTCACATCACGCGATTTAAGATCAAGCGGCGCAAAATCGGTGCGAAACTGTATATTTTGATCTGCCCCGATGGAATGGCGGATATCTTCAATGACAGTTTCCAGAAACTCGTCGATCCGTGTTGATTCCATGTCCTCGCCAAGCCGCAGCCTGCGATGCGCAGTCGAAACAGTCTGCACCCGATCCCGTGCGGCAGAAAGTGCGGCGCGGGCTTCATCACTGCGAGTCTGCCGCAATTGCAGACCAAGCAGCGAAGAAACAGTTGCCAGCGAATTGCCGATACGATGATTGGAATCCTGTAGCAGAAGTTCAACGCGCTTGCGCTCTCTTTCAGCCACAGCACGTTCCTGTTCCAGCTCGACCGTGCGCTCTCTGACACGTGCTTCAAGCAACTCCTTTTCCGACATCAACGCAGACTGACCTTCAAACAGAAGGCGCACAGCACGCTGCGCACGTGAAAACAAAAGGAACCCCAATACAACGGCCGAAGCAAGCGCGACAATAGCTGCAACCGTCAGCAAAAACCGCATACGGTCAATATAGGCGTTTCTGGCGGAAAGCTCCTGTTCTTCAGTTGCCACGAACTGCGTGACAGTATCGACAAGTTGCCCCATCAGCACCCGGCCTTCATTATCACGAACCCGCTCAATCGCTTCCTGAACCTTGCCCGCCTTGGCCAGATCAACCGTCTCACGCACATCATCGCGTGTGCGTGCAACCAGCGCCTTGATTTGCTCAATACTGGCATTTTGTTGCGCATTGTCATCCGTGATAGAGGACAGATCCGCCAATGTCTGATCGATCTCGACGAGCGCACGCTGGTAACGTTCGAAATAGGCATCATCAAGTGTGAGCAAATAACCGCGACGGCTCATCTCCAGATTGTAAGCGATGCGCGTTATACGCCCCACTTGAGAACGCAGCTCAAAATTTCTTGTAATATCGACAACCTGACTGTTGACGCCATAAGACAGCAACAGAGTCAGCAATGCTGACAACAAAATGAGACCAAGCGACACGATAAAAGCTATCGGACGCACAACCGGACTTAAAAAGCGCTTCGTAAAGGCTGATGGCAAAACTCAATCCATGATCAAGACATTTACACTCAAGCTCTGCATGAACATGTCATAAATCGTTGACGATGCCCTGCCCGAGCTTGAGACCCGCACAAAAAACCATCTTCGGTCTTCTGTAGCAGCTTTACAAGCAAATATCAGTCGACCAAACTCTTCAAGTTAAAAATTGCTAAAAAACTTTATGCTAAACTTCTCATCGTTACATGGGAAGAATTGACATCCGGTCCGTGATCCACGTCACCGTCTATCTGCAAAATTTCCTGCAATCGCGTACGGGCACGGCTGACGCGACTTTTGATTGTGCCAACGGCGCATCCGCAAATTTCTGCTGCTTCTTCATAGGCAAAACCGGATGCACCAATCAGGATAATTGCTTCGCGCTGGTCATCAGGCAATTGTTCGAGGGCTATTTTGAAATCCTGCAGATCAAGTGTTCCATATTGCGAAGGATGGACCGCAAGCTGTGCGCTGAATACGCCATCGGTGTCCTGGACTTCACGGCCACGCTTGCGCATCTGCGTATAGAATTCATTACGAAGAATGGTAAAGAGCCAGGCCTTGATATTGGTTCCCAATTCAAAAGAATCCTGCTTGGCCCATGCTTTCATGATCGTGTCCTGAACCAGATCATCTGCACGGTCAGGCTGACCAATCAGTGACACGGCAAACGCACGCAAGCTCGGCAAGGATGCCAGAAGATCGCGCTTGAATTGCGCCGGATCTTCAACCGACGGAACCGGTGCTTTGCTCACGCGTACTCTCCTGTTCAGCCTGATCAAGCTTCTCTAAAAGGTCGAGAAAACGATCTGGAATACTCTCATCCTGTATCGAACTGTAAAGTGCCTTTAGTTTCAGCCCAACCTCGCAATTCGGCCCTAAAATGTCCTGACGGCTATGCGCATCATGATGCATTCTACCCCCTTTTGTGTGAAGGTTTTTTTTATCTGTCATCGCTTAATCATTCCAGGCATTCGTAATATCTCACCAATCTCTCCACAGGCTCTGAACCCATCTCCTAGTGTGGTGGATTTGAAGTTCCTATCATTAAGATGGCATCCACGTTTAGGAACTTCAAATCCATAAACCACACTAGATTCAATAATTTAATAGTGTGGCTTTGAATCTGAAATTCGATCAAATCCCTGCTCCAAAGTGATACGAATTTCAAATTCGCACACTAGCGTTTAGACTAAAATGCACTTGCTCACAAAAAGTTCCACCCAATCGAAACATTTCATGGAACTTTTCTCAATCGCTGACGTTTTAAAATACATAATGCCGCGCTCCATGACATTTTTCTGCGTCTCCCCAACGCAGAAAACATGCTAAAAAAGCAAAAAATGCGGCAATGAGGAGTCCATAAACCATGACATTATCGACGCGAATTGCGCCGCATCTTCCCTATCTTCGCCGTTTTTCTCGTGCGCTGACAGGTTCTCAGGCATCAGGCGATGCCTATGTAGCAGCCACATTGGAAGCCTTGATCGCAGACATCAGCATCTTTCCGCCCGCATCTTCAGACCGCGTCGCCCTTTATCGTCTGTTTTGCAATCTCTACAAGACGTCATCGGTTCAGGTTCAGGAGCCCTCATCAGAATTTGCATGGGAAAAGCAGGCAGCACGCAATCTTGCCCATATCCCGACCACATCGCGCGAGGCATTTCTGCTCGTGGCCGTCGAGGGTTTCAATGACCATGAGGCTGCTGAGATTCTAGAGCTGGATGAAGTCGAATTCGGGAAAATTCTGGCAGCGGCCTCGACAGAAATCTCAAAGCAAGTTGCCACACGCATCATGATCATCGAGGATGAACCACTGATCGCTATGGACATTGAGCAAATGGTCGAAAGTCTCGGTCATGAGGTTGTCGGCATTGCACGCACCAAGGATGAGGCGCTGCAGCTTTATAATCAAGAAAAGCCCCGCATGGTGCTTGCCGATATCCAACTCGCCGATGGCAGTTCGGGTATCGATGCCGTTAATGAAATTTTGCAGGATCAGCCCATCCCCGTCATTTTCATTACAGCATTCCCGGAACGCCTTCTGACAGGAGAACGGCCCGAACCGACATTTCTCGTTACCAAACCGTTCAACCCGGATATGGTCAAGGCGCTGATCAGTCAGGCATTGTTCTTTGAGGAAGCGGCTGAAGTCCCAGCCTAGTATCCTCCCCTGAAGCATCCTTGGGAAAGAATATGGAGATAACGAAACTTTGAACAGATCCGCTCTGATTTAATCAGAGCGGAAATCTATTTACTTCCAGATGCATCCTACAATAATGAAACAAATAGATATTTTATTCTAATCTATACAAATTTCTGATTAATATAATTTAACAATGCAACAATGGTTACTTATAAATTATTTCCAATATATGAATATTCTTATTCAATAATATTTATAATTCAGATATTTCATTATTTAGGGTCAGGATTTAATTTGTCTATTATCCGGAACAAAATGCATAGATCACTCGTTTCTCCTTCAATAAACAAAGAGGAGAATCGAAATGCTATACTATGCTCTTGTTTTTCTGGTCGTCGCCCTGATTGCCGGCGCACTGGGTTTTGGCGGCATTGCTGGCGCTTCAGCCGGCATTGCACAAATTCTGTTCTTTATATTTCTGGCGCTTCTGGTTATTTCACTTATTGCCTCAGTGCTTCGCAAAACCTGAACAAATTTATGAGAGATTCCAGCCAGAGATCAAACGCAAAATCTGGGACGGCTTTAAGACGATCATGCTGTTGCATTCATATAGTCAACAGCATGATCCCTATAATTAGAACAGAACTGTAAAAGTGTTCTCGACTTTAAAATCAGGACCTCAGGTTCAGAGCCCCGGCAAAGTTCTTATGTTCTATAATGGATTGCAATTGAGGCATTTATGGTAGCGGCAAATTCATCTCTTGCTGAAACAGAGCCAGATACCTCCCATTTGCGTGCCCTGTTACATGCCATACGAAACAGCAATGTCTGTGTTTTGTATCAAACCCCTGATCTTTTATATGCCTGGGGAGAAAACATACCCTCTTACTGGCAAGACAAATGGAAAGCAGGCGGCCAGGATTGTGACTTCATTTTCTCCACATCCATAGCGCGGCTGGAACATGCAAAGCGCACAGCGCTCGAGACCGGCATTGCACAGAATGTTGAACTCGCGATCAATAATGGCGACAGGCTTCACTGGATAGAATTTCATATCGATTGTGATCGTGATACCAATGGCAAAATCATCGGTCTGGTTACAACTGCGCTTGAAATAAGCGAGCTGAAACGCCGTGAACAGGTGCTCAAAACCTTGCTGCGCGAAGTCAGTCATCGTTCAAAAAACATGCTCGCCATTGTCCAGAGCATTGCCAGTCAGACGGCGCGTTTTACAGATTCAGTCGATGATTTCCTGTTGAAATTCCGTGGGCGTATTCAGTCCCTCTCCTATTCACAGGATCTCGTGACTGATTCCAACTGGCACGGTGCGCTGTTTCTTGATCTTCTACATTCACAGGTGGAAAAATACATCGACATTCACGATGAACGCCTGACAATCGAAGGTGACAACCCGTATCTTTTTCCCGGTGCGGCCTTGCATGTCGGTCTTGCCCTGCATGAACTGATCATCAATGCAACATCCTTTGGTGGATTATCCATCCCCTATGGCCGCGTTATCATCTCTGCAAAAGTCCAACAAAATGATCAAGGTGATGAGGAATTGATCTTCAACTGGGAGGAAACAAATCCTTCCATGCCGGAAATCAAGCACGACCCGCGTTTCGGCAGCGCTGTCCTGCAACGCATCGTACCGGCAGCGGTTGGTGGCCACGCAGATTACCGCGTAGATGCATCCGGTGCCATTTACACTTTGACAATTCCAGCAGAACAATTCGATTCGTGAAAAACAATCCCGATGAAGGCTCAGTTTTCTTCAGGAGGTTATTTTCTTGCAATAAAGCTCAAGACGGTGATGAACAATCTCATATCCCAGCGAACGAGCGATTTCTTCCTGTAGTTTTTCAATCTTGTCAGAATGAAACTCCACAACATCCCCACTATCCATATCAATAATATGATCGTGATGAGCACCGCTTGCCTGCTCAAAACGCGATGGTCCGCCAGCAAAGGCATGGCGGTGGATAGCGCCCAATTCTTCCAACAGCTTCATTGTCCGGTAAACAGTGGATAAGGAAATGCTGTCGTCGATCTGAACTGCCCGCCGAAAAATTTCCAGCGCATCAGGATGATCTTCCGTTTCGGTCAATATATTCAGGATGATACGACGCGGACGTGTAATACGAACACCCGCCTGCCTCAGTTCCTGCTCATAATCAGGTTTTTTATGCGATTCACTCATATGCCGATTATGCACCCATAGCACTCCAGTTGCAAATTTTCGCAACTGGAAAGAACAACATCTCCCCAGAGCTTTTTATTTTATGTACTTATGGCTGTGAAAATCATTTCCGCTTTTGAGGATAAGCCTGACCTGAAAGCAAAATACAACCCCGTCCCTGCTAAAAGGCAGATTGTCGCTTCAGGTTGTAAAACAGCATATCAGTATCTATTAAAAAAGAACTAGCGCCTGATATTTTCAATATTGTCAGCAGTCAGTTTAGTAAGGATATATCGTGTGCTTGCCATCTCGAAGAGTATTGAAGCGAACAGCTGCTGTTTCAATCATTGCTGCCCTTGTTTCGATTTCAATTTCAACAGGCATTCGAGTAATTCTTGGGGTGGAATCGGACACCATTACCATCATTGTCCGCCTGCTATTGCCGTTTCTCATCGCCATTCCAATAGCCTTGATATGGTTCACTAAACTTGAACGCCTCGAAGCGGCCTATCGCGCATTGGTCCAACAAGCCAATGAACTGGCACGCACAGCAAGCACAGACCCTTTAACAGGTGTATTGAACAGACGCAGTTTTATAGAGCAATTTGATCGCGCAATGGAAATAGGCATACGGGGATGGTTTCTGATCGCGGACATTGATTATCTGAAAACTATCAACGACAGGTTCGGCCATCTTGTAGGCGATGATGCGGTTATCTCGACAGCAACAGCATTGAAGGCCACTTTGCCGGATGAGAGCCTGGTCGCACGCATTGGGGGCGATGAATTTTGCGCATTCGTGCCCTTAGTCACGCGAGAAGAAATATCGGTTTTTGTCGAGCAAATAAGAAAAAACGCAGCCGATAATTTCAAGGATATGGTGAAGAATGACAAAGCCGACTTGTCAGTTTCAATTGGAAAAATAACCTGCAAGGCAAAACATACATTTAAAGATATAATGAATCAGGCAGATGAAAAGCTTTATCGGAAAAAGAGAATGCGTACTCCAAAAGCTTGATGCTTTCAAAAGATAGGCCACTCGGGCTTTATTGGTACGCCCAAGGGGAATCGAACCCCTGTTTGCGCCGTGAGAGGGCGCCGTCCTGACCGCTAGACGATGGGCGCAATCAGTTCTTTACTCATATAGACTTTGTAACCGCACTTGCAAAGGGCGGCATAACAGCCGCCCCATCAAAATTATTCGACATTCCCAAGTTTGATACGCCCCAGAATGCGCGATTCGCGGTAATCATAAATAATCAGTTCCGTACCGCCATCTGGCAAAAGAGTTTCAAGAGAGAGCTGATTGCCCGAAAGGCTTTGCGATAAAAGGCGCGTCCCCGGTGTCAGATCAATCTGGGATTCGATAAGCTTTGGCGGCTCCGGCTTGATGGGTGCCGCAACCTGTCCTGGAATATCTGAACGTGCAGATGCGGTTTCAGTTGTATCAGGCGCACGATTGATCTTGTAGACAACGGCGACAAGCACAGCCATAAGACCAATCAACATAACGCCGATTGAAACTGCAAGCAGACGGACCATCTTGCGACGGACTTTCTCCATCGCTGGATCAAGCGGGGGTTCCTGCTGTTGATCCTCTGGATAATATCCCTGCTGATAGTCCTGATACCCGGAATCCTGTTGATTCTGATATCGGGGGTAGTGTGGATCCTGCATTAAATGACTCCGGTTCATGCACCCGCGTGGGCGCGTGATAACGAAGGGAAGAGACAATTGAAAGAGCTAATTGCCGACCGAGATGCTGCGGGTAAAAGACTAGACCAGTGGCTGGCCGCAGCATTGGGGCCGGAACTTTCCCGCAGTCGCGTCCAGTCCCTGATTGCTGAAGGTCATGTAACCCTCGATGGTGTGCCTGCCAGCGGCGCAAAACAAAAGCTGCGCGAAGGCATGAAGATTACCGTCGTGCTGCCAGAGCCAGAACCTGCCGATCCGCAAGGCGAAAACATCCCGCTGGACATTCTCTATGAAGACGATGATCTCATCGTCATCAACAAGCCCGCAGGACTTGTTGTCCATCCGGGAAACGGCAACTGGACAGGAACGCTTGTCAATGCTCTCATATATCATTGTGGCGATAGCTTGTCCGGCATTGGCGGAATTCGTCGTCCGGGCATCGTTCATCGCCTCGACAAAGATACAAGCGGCGTCATGGTTGTTGCCAAGAACGATCACGCACACCGGCATCTGAGTGAACAATTTGCCGATCATGGCCGCACCGGTGATCTGGAACGCGCCTATCTTGCTCTGGTCTGGGGAATGACCGAACGTCCACAGGGCTATATCGACGCCCACCTAGGACGCTCTCATCGTGATCGCACCAAGCAAAGTGTCGTCAGTGAAGAACGTGAAGATGCACGCCACGCCATCACACATTATTCGACAATCGAAAAATTTGCACCACAAGAAGACGCCACCGCCCTCGCCTCACTTGTCGAGTGCCGCCTTGAAACAGGCCGAACACATCAGATTCGTGTTCATATGGCCCATATCGGTCATCCCCTTGTTGGCGATATGGACTATGGCAGTGCCTATAAGACCAAAGCCAACAAACTGCCCGAACCTCTAAAAATTGCGGTGGAAGGCTTCCATCGTCAGGCCTTGCATGCCTTTTTGCTGGCATTCATGCATCCCACAACAGAAGAAATCATGCGTTTTGAAGCCAATGTTCCAGATGACATGAAGCATCTGCTGGAAAGTTTCCGCAAGCACTCTATATAAACCTGTAAACAGTAACGGTTCTGATACGTCCGGCAACCATGCAAGAATGCTGGCGTTCACATTCTGGTGACACATTGTTTCATGCGTTCAGAGATCGTGTTTTCGCCAAAATCATGCCTATATAGTTAGGTTCGCGCAGGATGTGCAGGAGGCAGCCAGCGCGACAGGTTCGCCACAAGGGATCCTGAAATTATCAAGGAGGGTGCTCTATGGCCCAGGTTAATTTGCCCAGCATTACATCCGGTGACGGAGGCCTTACCCGTTATCTGGAAGAAATTCGCCGTTTTCCAATGCTTCAGCCGCAAGAAGAATATATGCTGGCGAAGCGTTATCATGAACATGCCGATCCAAAGGCTGCCCATAAGCTGGTGACAAGCCACCTGCGTCTCGTGGCAAAGATTGCCATGGGTTATCGCGGTTACGGTTTGCCGATCGGCGAAGTCATCTCTGAGGGTAATGTCGGCCTCATGCAGGCGGTCAAGCGCTTTGAGCCCGAACGCGGCTTCCGTCTTGCCACCTATGCAATGTGGTGGATCAAGGCTTCAATACAGGAATATATCCTGCGTTCATGGAGCCTTGTGAAAATGGGAACGACTGCCAACCAGAAACGCCTGTTCTTTAATCTGCGCAAGATGAAGAGCAAGATTCAGGCGCTGGATGATGGTGATCTGAACCCGGAACAGGTCAAGCAGATTGCAACAAAACTACAGGTCAGTGAAGACGAAGTTGTCTCCATGAACCGCCGTTTGTCCGGCGATGCCTCGCTCAATGCACCGCTGCGTGCAGCCGAAGGAGAATCGGGCGAATGGCAGGACTGGCTGGTCGATGACAGCAGCAGTCAGGAACAGATTCTGATTGAGCAGGATGAGCTGGAAAGCCGCCGGTCATTGCTTGAACAGGCCATGGACACGCTCAACGAACGTGAACGCCGAATCTTCGTCGCTCGCCGTCTTTCCGAGGATCCAATGACGCTGGAAGACCTTTCCGGTGAATTTGGTATCAGCCGTGAGCGTGTGCGCCAGATTGAGGTTCGCGCTTTTGAAAAGGTACAGGCAGCGGTAAAGGCTGCCGCCTTCAAACAGCAAAAGGCGTTGAACCATGTTGAGGAAGCCAGCGCGTAATCCTGTCATTTTACGGAATAATCTACTGCCGCAAATGGATTCACCCCATTTTGCGGCAGTTTTATTTACTGTCACTCAATCGTCAAACACCCGTCAAATAATTGTAATGGAAGAGCTTTAGGCAACAGGTCGTATTTCACGCAAACCTGAAGGTCTCCCAATGAAAAAGCTCCTGCTGGCTGCAGCCCTCGCCCTCACCGCTGCGACTGCCGTTTCTGCGTCCGAATATGTCTCTTATCTCGACTATCCTCAGAAAGAGCAGGACGGAAAAGAGTTCTACACGGCCATCGAAATTCCGCAGGGCAGCTTCACCAAATACGAAATCAATGACAAGACCGGCCATATCATCGTCGATCGCTACCAGTCGATGCCGGTTGTCTACCCGGCCAATTATGGCTCGATCACCAGCACGCTTGCCGGTGACGGCGATCCGCTTGACGCGCTCGTCTACACACGCGAACCAATCGTACCGGGCGCAATCATCAAGGTTCGTCCAATTGGCGTTCTCAAAATGATCGACGGTGGCGAACAGGATGACAAGATCGTAGCCGTGCCGACATCGAAGATCGACCCAACCTATGACAATATCAAGGAAATCGCTGATCTGCCAAAGATTGAACAGCAGCGCCTTGAAGCTTTCTTCCGCGTATACAAGCAGCTTCCAGAAGGCCGCAAGCTCGTCGAACTCGGTGGTTTTGACTCAGCAGAAACTGCGCAAAACGAAGTTGCCAAAGCAATCAAGGCTTTTTCTGAAAAGAAGTAAGCAACCTATCACATGAAATGAAAAAGGCCGCTTAAAGCGGCCTTTTGGATTCATGCATTTAAGGTTCTAGCCTGCGCCCAGAACATCGTTAAATATCTTTTCGCCTGCCACACCTTTTTCAAGACTGATCAGCGCACGGCGTCCATTGCGATATGAGACCGGAATGTCGATCCATTGCAAACGGCGCATCAAAGAAAGATTCGTATCCTGCGCAGTTTTCGCATCGTTAAGCCATATAATAAAGAAATTATCAGCGATCTTCGACGGCACTGCAATCAACGGACTTCCCGCTGCCTGTTCCGTCTCCTTGAAAGTCATGCGTTGCACATTATCGAATGCGCCGCCCTGAAAATCATCGGGAACAGTAAATACCATTTCGATCAAATGACTGGCGGGAATTGACTGATCCGAATTCTTACGAATGGTCAACTTCAGTTCAGCCTTGCTGTCAGGCATTGTTACGGTACCACGAATAGCCGGAACCGCCGGTTCGCCTTCGCCTGGGCTTTCTTCAATTTCTGACCAGACAACCCGACCGCGCTCAACCGAGCCTGTCTCGGTACCGCCGCGCTCTTCATAAAGCAGCGCCTGCTGGCCGACAGCAACAGTTTGCCCGGGCTGCGGCTGAGTCTGTGTATTGGTCTGCTCAGCACCCGGCGTTGAAGCGGCCGTGGACTTGCCTTCACCAATACCTGCCTGACCTCCTGCCGGCCCTTCGTCGGTTTCACTACCATCGGGCATCAGGCGCTGTGTCAGTTTTTGTTCTTCAGGTGGTGTTGTTGTTTGGTCTGTTTGAGGCTGCTCCGTAGCGGCATTCTGTCCGCCGTCTGGCTGCGTTGCATCTGCATCAGTGCTAACCGGTGCATCACTGCGACCAAGGCTTGAAGCCAGTTCCTGCAACTTGTCCTTATTCGTCCAGACACCATAAGCTGCGCCACCCAGAACCAGCACAGCAATGAGACCAATAACCAGCCCCTTATATGACCGTTTTTCCTTAAAGCGAGCCTGATCAACATATTCACTGCGGCGCGAATAAGCCGGCTTGTCTTCTACATGATCCTGTTCGCTATCAACCGACCAGTCATCCTGATCACGGACACGCGCCGGTATAACAGTGTCATCGCCCTCATCATCATGAGGGGGCTTGCTCTGATCATCCGCAACAAAGGGCGCATCATCATAGGAAGGCTCCGCAGATGATTGGGCTGATTCAACCAGAAAATCTTCAAGCGGATCATGCAACGGCTCTTCTACAGCAGCGGCAGGCGCTGGCGGTGCATAAAAAGCTTCTGTTTCTTCAATTGCATCTTCAAGGATTTTACGCTGTCGTGCAGCAACAACCTGCGAGGCATTTGCTGTCACAAGCTTCTGTTCAATCGTCGCACGTGCCTTTGCATAAACACGCTGGCGCAATTCAGGCGATTTATCCGCCTGCGCATCGATTGTCTTTTTCAGAACCGCTACAAAATCAGCCATACCGTCTTACCCAGTTTCCGCGCTCGAAATGCAGTAAATAACTCAATAATCACAATAATCGATGGAAAGCAAAGGTTGAGACAATGATTAGGGTCAGGACCCATTAATTTGACGGGGATGGTGTGAGGCCATCCGTTCGGATACGAGAAGAAAAGGCGAAGGAAATGTGGTTCATTTTCAAGACTTTACGACGA
>NZ_ML636818.1 GCF_006476605.1 Brucella gallinifaecis | reverse complement strand
TGGTGGCGGCATAATCGCGGCGGAAATCCACTTAACGAAACGCCCGAAACTGTTCAGACAAACCGAACCACCTCTATACATCGCCACCGGGACAGACACCTAAACTAATCCAGACTGGCATATCAGGCAGTTGGACTGGTGAAGGTTGCTTTTTGACCCGCCAACCCAGACGTCTGGATTTACAAGCGCGACTCCCAACATGGATGATGCACTTGCCATTAGAGCAAATGGATCAGATGGCCTATACCAATCCAAGAGTGATTGCTCAGTTTGCTCAGATATTGATGGCAACGACAGAAGTTTTGGTCCGTATTGTTTATGACCTTCAGGTACAAAACTCAGCACGACGTATTGCATCCGTATTGCAGCGTATTTCTGGGCCTGCCAACGGGGTGGTCGCTCTTTCACAAGAAGAGCTTGGAGAAATGGCTTGTGCAACGAGGCGCCAGGTAAGTATTGCTTTAAAATTGCTGGCAGAAGAGAAAATCGTTACAGTTCAATATGCTAAAATCATTATTAATGATCAACATAAGCTTAAAATATTTATGAAAGACGAATAAGCAACGGTGTTAATGGTCAAGCACCGTTGCGTTTGTTTCTCGCATTCTTGCGTTTAGAATGATGATCATTTTGCGCATGACAGCAACAAGGGCGACCTTGCCCGGTTTGCCTTGTTGTTTGAGGCGCAGAAAGAAGGCTTTCATAGCCGGGTCGAAGCGGATGGCTGGCAGGGCAGCAACGTAAAGTGCATCACGCACGGTTTTTCTGCCACCAGCAATCATGCGCTTGCCACGCATCAGGCCACTATCACGATTGAGTGGAGCCACGCCAACCAGCTTTGCAATCTGTCCTTTGTCGAGCCTGCCAAGCTCCGGCAATCCAGCCAGCAGGAAGCATGCGGTCAGTTGCCCAATACCCTTGAGTGACATCAGCACATCAGCTTTGCGGGCGAGTTGCGGATCAGCTTCAAGACAAGCCGTCATCGCATCAACCACAGCCCGACGCTGTTTGAGAAGCGCCTGTAGTATCTCGTCAATCCAGTCCCTGATGGTTTCGCATTGCTTTTCTGAGCGGTTTTTCTCCTGCACGATCATATGCGATAACTGTTTGTACCGATTGACCAAATCAACCAGTACAGTGTGCTGCGGTGATGACTGCACCAGGATCCGCGTATCCATACGCCGCCCATAATCCGCGAGGATAAAGGCATCAATCCTGTCAGTCTTGGAGAGTTGACCACAGGCCTTGGCAAACTGTCTGATCTGTTTGGCATTGATCTTTGCGACAGGAAACTGTGCTGCAAGCAAGGCTTCAACAACACGTCGTTCATAGCCACCGGTTGGCTCCAGAATGAGGCGTTCAATCCCATCGAGCCTGCTCAGAAAAGCAAGCAGATCGGCAATGCCTGCGGCAGAATTGGCAAAACTGGCCGATTGCTCATCGGGCAGAACGTAAAGATCTAGTGTTGATTTTGATATGTCGATGCCGACAAAACGCGTAGTATAAGTCATGAGGCTGTCTCCCTTATACACGAGCGCGGAGCTCTCTCAACGGTGCGACGATGCCTCTAAGGTGTAAAGGGTTATGCTTTTTTACGAACGAAAGTTCAGGCCCCGATGGGCTCAACCGCTTTGCACCCGTCATTGCTGTGTATGGTGACAACAATGACAAAGAGGCTGGAGCATCATAACAGATGCTCCAGCCTCTCAATGTATAAGCATTAACGGTATTAATTATCGACGATAATTCCCGCACTGGTATGGATGAGGTCGGGCGGCATTGCGCCTCCTTTTCAGTTTTACAGGTCCAACTTACCACTCCAAAAGCAGACCACGCTTGCGATCAGTATCAGCCATCGACGCACACGAACTCACTTGATGGCTGTCTCGGATCAGCATTCACGAGCGGCAGGATGAATGACCTTGCCCGTTGAACTAATCCATTATGCAGTAAGCTCTGGCTCATTGAGAAGACCAGAGAAAAAAGTGCAACCGTTTCACAAAAGAACAGGTCATCGGCATTCTGAAAGAGCACGAGGCGGGGACGCCGGTCTCGGAGCTTTGTCGCAAACACGACGTCAACGATGCCAGCATCTACAAATGGAAGGCCAAATTTGGCGGCATGGAAGTGTCGGAAGTTAAACGGATGAAGGCGCTGGAGGATGAGAACACAAAGCTGAAGCGGCTTCTGGCAGATGCGATGCTCGACAATGCTGCTTTGAAAGACCTTTTGGGAAAGAAGTGGTGACATCCGCAGCAAGGCGGAAAGCTATCGCTCACATGATGGGTCACCACAAAATGAGCGAACGGCGGGCGTGAATACGCGCCGGGATCGTTTCCCATGCCAGACGCACAAAGGCAACATGATGATGTAGCCCTGTCACAAGACGTGGACGGCCACCAACCATACGCACGGTGATCGAATTGATCAGCCCTTGTGCGGCAATCATAAAGGCCAGTGCCTGCGCCCAATCTATATCCATATCCATATCGCGGGCGCGGTCGGCTGGAATGTCAATGTCAGAAACGAGGATGTCGATGAATTCGACAGTGAGAATCATGGTATCCATCATCATACTTTACCAGTGAAGAGGATTTGAGATGCAAGACGAATGCGGGAAAGAAGAAGAATTTGGCGCTTCATTACTCGTCTCTGAACGCTTTCCAGACCCAAAAGGGCTCACTCCAGTAATCGGCGTTATTTGGCCTGTGTTCTTATCATACGGAGCTTTTAAGGGTCTCGACAGTCAGATGGAACAAGACACACGCCGCGCAGCAATGGAGGGAAGTACATAAAATGCATCATGAAAATGACAATGAAGGCGATTTGCTGATGGGATTGAACCCATCGCTAAGTTTCTAGGGGATTACGAGACGGCAGGCGTACCGACCCATTTACGACAGAATCATGCCAAGCTTCAAGCTGGACGGAACCGTTGTGTAGGGGGATAATACCTTCTGGACACCGGAGAAACTCTTTAAAATCCAGACAACTAATTGTTTGATATAGAGAAATTACAGTTCAAGAGCGTTTTATGCCGTGGACAGGAATGCAAAAAGCGCGGTGAAAGTTCGGATAAATCGCGCATTCTGATGCCAAAAGCTGGGCATCGCTCTGCATAGCCGCCGATTTCCCTACAAAGCCCGCAGGATAAGGCTTTTTAAGCCGCCGACATGAAATCGCATCACAGAATGAACGCTGCCGTACGGGTTTTTATGAAGGAACCTGCGCATAGAAGACAATGTTGAGGCCCGCCATTTTTATCGGACCTTATGACCGTTTGTCGAACCTCACATAAGGCAATGATTATTAATGCTTTTTAACGTTACATCTCACTTTTGTCGAATGGACGAGGTCCGACACGCGAAAATGCAGGTCCCGCGTTAGAAATGGGATATCTATGACGCTAGTCTAACGGCTTACGGCTCGCGCAAGATCAACATAACCTGCCCTATAGGGGCAAGTTCGTCTGCCCGATCTGGACCGTATGTTTCTAGTGGATAGTTTTCATTATCCGAAACGAGATCAAGGCATCCATCCACGCGCCTGACAGCACGTTTGACTTTGATTCCGCGACCTACACGAAAAACAAAAACCAATTCATCTTCAATTTCAATTTTGCTGCGATCCACGACCAGCAGCGACTCGCCCGGAATCGTGGGCAGCATGCTGGACATTGCCAAGTTTTTTAATGCTGATGTCTCCGGTATCGATGTGCAATGAAGTTACCGAGCGCTTTCCCCCGATTGAAGGGTTTTCGTTTCCCGCGTGAGATTGTCGCTTATGCGGTATAGGTTTATCACCGATTTGCGCTAAGCACAGCCGATGTGGAAGATATTCTTGCAGAGCGTGGCGTAATCGTCAGTCGGGAAACGGTATGCTTCTGGGTCAATCGTTTTGGTTGCCATTTTTCTCATTGCATTCGCAAAGAGCGGCCAAGGCTGAATGATAAATGGCATATGGATGAAGTCGTCATCACGATTGGCGGCAAGAAATTCTGGCTCTGCGCACAATCGATGCGGAAGGCGACGTTCTCGACATCCTGGTTCAGGTGCGCCGTAATACCAAGGCCGCTCAGCATTTCTTTTCAAGACTGGTCAAGCAATTCGGTCAGCCCCGTGTCGTCGTGACAGATAAGCTGGGCAGCTATGCTAAACCGATACAGTCTATCGCGCCTAATGCCGATCATCGCGCCCATAAGGGGCTGAATAATAGAATTGAAACTCACACCGGTTGCCCCGGAAACGGGAGAAAATCATGGGGCGATTTAAATCGCCGAGTCAGGCGCAACGGTTTTTGTCCGCCCACGATCAAATCAACACGATCTTCCGTCCTTGCCGTTACAATCTCACCGCCATCTCCTACCGACATGCAAGGGCAGATGCTTTCTGTCTGTGGGCCGAATACACAGCAGAAATGACCGCTTGAAACACACATACGCAAGCTGCTCAAAACCTTGAACAAACATCTTGGCAATGCCGTGGCAACTTTCAAGGAGACAGGCTCCGGCGCCAGCTCGACCGTGCCGAGCGGAAGAAAGTCATGGCACTCACTCAGGCCAGGTAGATAGATGCGATCTTGGTCACGGAATTGTCCAGATGGGGCCGCTCGACAATTGATCTGCTCAACACGTTGCGCAAACTAGAAAGCTGGAAGGTTTCCGTCATCGCCGCACGGTCGAAGGCTAGCGATATTCCTCTCGGGCATTGCCGAGTTCGAACGCGACCTGATCAGCGATCGGGTCAAATCCGGCCTCGCCGCAGCGAAAGCTCGGGGCAAAAAAATCGGAAAACAGACCGGCTCTCTCCAAAAGTCATCGCGCTGACAGAAGAGGGCCGCAGCTATCGCTGGATCGCACGCGACCTTGGCATCAGCAAGAACACCGTCGCTGATATCGTACGCAGACACAAATCGAACGCTTAGGGTGTCATTTCGCCCTCAGCCGGAACCGACCTCTCAATGATGCTCGCCGCATCCATTCTGCCACATCAAGGCCGTTGGAGGGGCGTCCACCCCATCAGAGCCCAATATTCTCCGTAGGCTTTGCCGTTTTACGGGTTCCGTTTCACTTATGCTTGAAATTGACAAATGAACTCGCTGTTTAGAAATGCGATGTGCATTTGATGGTAGCTTTGATCGTTCATACTTCCAATCAGCAGGGTCTGGCTGATCTGCGGTAGCAAAGTGTTGGTCAAAATGGCATCGATCATGCGACCGCCGGAGTCCATCTCAGTGCAACGGCTAACAATCTGATCAATCACGGCATCATCGAAAGTGCAGGTGATATCGTGGTTTTCCGCCAGCCGGCGCTGTATACGGTTCAGCTGCAGTCGCACAATATTGCCTAGTACACCATCAGTCAGCGGATAATAGGGCACCACCAACAAACGACCGAGCAAAGCCTTTGGAAATATCGATAGTAACGGCTCGCGCAAAACACTACTCAATACTTCCGGTTCGGGAACCAGCTCTGGATCGCTTGACAGGCTGGTTATCAGCTCGGCGCCAACATTGGATGTCATAATAATGATAGTGTTGCGGAAGTCGATATGGCGCCCTTCGCCATCCTCCATCCAGCCCTTGTCAAATACCTGAAAGAAAATTTCGTGCACATCCGGGTGCGCTTTTTCGATTTCATCCAACAACACCACGCTATAAGGACGCCGCCGTACCGCTTCGGTCAACACTCCCCCTTCACCGTAGCCAACATAGCCGGGAGGCGCACCTTTAAGCGTTGATACCGTGTGCGGCTCCTGGAATTCACTCATATTGATGGCAATGATATTTTGATCGCCCCCGTATAATGTTTCCGCTAAGGCCAGTGCAGTTTCGGTTTTGCCGACACCAGAAGGCCCTACCAGCAAAAATACCCCGACCGGCCTGTTCGGATCGTCCAGTCGCGCACGTGATGTACGTACCCGACGAGCAATTACATCCAGCGCGTGTGATTGACCAATGACGCGTTGACCCAGCATATCCGACAGCCGTAGTACTGCTTCAATCTCGTTTTTCACCATGCGGCCCAACGGGATTCCAGTCCAGTCGGCAACTACCGTAGCCACGATACTGGTATCAACGGCTGCAAAAATGAGTGGCGACTCTCCCTGTAGAACAGTTAATTTCTGTTGTATTTCATCCAGTTGGGCACGCATAACACCCACATCAGCCCTTTTTTGTTCATCATCCGCGGTCGAACTCGCCTCTTGCCAATGCAATTGAACACGTAACTCAATAATTTGCCGGATCAGCGCCAATTCTTGCTGCCAACGATTATTTAACTGCTCCAGCTCTCGCCGTAATGTGGTCAACTCGGTTTCGAGCACCTGCGGACGTTGTGGATCGCCAATGCCAATTTTGACCTCACGCTGGGCGATGTCCAGTTCGATCTGCAACGCATCAATGCGATGACGACAGTCTTCCACTTGAGCAGGTTCGGCATGCTGACTGACTGCCACCCGCGCGCAGGCAGTATCCAACAAGGCTATCGCTTTATCCGGCAATTGACGGGCAGGAATATAACGATGGGACAACCGCACCGCAGCATCAACTGCATCGTCCAGCAGCAGCACGCGATGGTGCTGTTCCAAAGAGCTAACGACGCTGCGTAGCATCACAAGTGCCTTGTCTTCGTTTGGCTCGTGCACCTGCACGACCTGAAAACGGCGGGTAAGTGCGGAATCCTTCTCAATGTATTTTTTATATTCAGACCAGGTGGTGGCGCCGATAGTGCGTAACTGACCACGCGCTAGCGCAGGTTTCAATAGATTAGCGGCATCGCCGGTGCCTTGGGTCCCACCTGCACCGATCAAAGTGTGAATTTCGTCAATAAACAGGATGATTGGTGTCGGGCTGGACTGGACTTCATCAATCAATGTTTGCAGTCGTTGCTCAAACTCCCCTTTGACGCCGGCGCCTGCTTGCAGCATACCAATATCCAAAAGACACAGCCGTACATCACGTAATTGTGGCGGTACGTCTCCAGCGATAATGCGCAGTGCCAACCCTTCGACAACAGCCGTTTTACCGACGCCTGCCTCACCAGTGAGCAGAGGATTGTTTTGACGGCGGCGCATCAAAATATCAATAATTTGACGAATCTCTTCATTGCGCCCAACTACTGGATCAATTTCACCGTTACGGGCTTTCGTCGTCAGATCCTGTGCATATTGCGCCAGAACGCTGTTGCCGGTGAGCGGCATTTTCGAAACAACATCATCGCCATTTTTCCCCGCAGGGTCCAGATTGTTTTCTGATGATTTTGCTGTGATGGCGGCAAACTGATCGATCAACAAATCAGCGTTGATGCGCTCAAACTGCGGAGAAATGGTTTCTAACAAATGGCGCAGACTGTAAGTTTTTAGAATGCCAAGTAGCAAGTGACCACTGCGAATGCGCACTGCGCCAAATTTCAATGAGCTGTAAAGCCAAGCCCGCTCCACCGCGCTGTCGACATGCTCCGACAGATCGGAAATCGCACTGGCACCACGTGGCAGACGGTCGAGTGCCTCAACGACATCGCGCATTACTTGCGCTTCGTCCAGCGCGAAATGACGACCGATCTGCTGAAGATCGCCTTCTGGCGATTGCATCATCTGATGCAGCCAATGTGTCAGTTCAACATAAGGGTTCCCACGTAGCTTGCAAAATGCTGTCGCATCTTCCAGAGCATTGATTAGCAAATTATCCAGTTTGCCAAATAATACCGAACGGCTGATTCCAGACATGGTTTCCTCAAGCTTTAAATTTGTATAGCTGGCACTTGCTAGAATGATAACAAGGGCACATCTCAAAAAATTCGAAATGATTTTGACTATTCATTTTTAAACAATTGTCTTTGATGCTTTAAGTTGGCAAAATTATACTATAAACATTCTTAGGCTAATTACTCCAGTAATTCGGGACTGAAAATGAGATCATCGCGATCTGTTTTTTCTTTGGTGCAGGTCAACCAACTACTCAAACCCAATCGCTGCATTCCACCAAGCTGTGTGCCTTGCGGTTGTTCCTTTGCCAGGATCAGCCGTACATCCCACACAAATTCAATGCCCAGATATTGACGCACCCAATCGCGCAGTTGCCTGCTCAATTTGGCCCCAGGAAGAAAGCGATCATAATTTTTCTGCGACATTGGCCCCAGCTCGATACGGAATTTATGTTGGACATCGCGCACGGCGATACCAAGGAATGTTGATTCACCAAGACGCGATGCCCCACGTCCTGCTTTGAGGCACGTCTGTTCGCCGGGGGCAATCTGCAACCAATGCGACACATTTTCCACAATACGTACCGGCACTTTGAACGTGTGCTGCAAGATTTTGCTCAAACCTTCTGGATCACGGCCATGTCGTATCAGGTGACCGGCCATAAAATATTTAGTGTGGGGGGAGATGCTATCGCGCTGCTGCCGTACCAATGGGCCGGTGCCAATCAGGTTGGATAGATAATCATCAAAATGTCGATTGTCTCGGCGATCCTGCGTTACTGTCGGCTGCACATCCGCCCATGAACGATAAAATAACAGTATGAGCCGGTGGTGGAATAGGTTGGCGAACGCTCGCAGGGTGGTATCTTGGTAATGATATGCCCGTTCGCGCGCATATTCCGTCAAATGCAGAGGCAACGGCCCGTTGGGACCAAATAGACCAAAACTGAAAATGGAGACATCATGCAATTCGCTGTTCGCTCTTGGGGCGACATGCGCCAATGTGGACGGAGCGAACGATAGCGAGGGCTCTTGCCCCAAACGGAACATCTCGTAGCGTGGCAATGGCGCACGCCCTAGTGGATAGGGTTGGCCACCTTGAGCATCGAGACGACGCAACAGTTGAAACAAATCATGCTTATAGGGCACACTGCACAACTGCGACCAAAAATCGTCCGGCAGACGGCTGGGTGCATCAATCAGCGATTTCTCTACTATGTTTTCGCTCATATCAGCATCCTTTTGCCCATGCGCGCTCCCCAGTGGGCAATTTTGCCGCGCTGCTCGCTGGAAAGCGTCATTTCGGTAAAACTGTTCATTGCTACAAGGCGGGAAAACACCCGCTCTAGAACGCTGCCGAATATATAGGGGCTGCTTCCGGAAAACGCCTGCTCATCGACCTTAAGATCAATGGCGATACCGCGGGCGAACACAATCGGGCCAGGCTCTGGCACTCGCCGGTGGATCGGATGCAGATTGCAATGTCGTACACCTAGAATCTGCTTGGCCACCGCTGGCTCACTCGAATTACCATACAGTCCCAATAGCTGGCGCAGGCTGGCAGCACCTTGTTCTGGAGTTGCATCCATCAGACTGAGATAGTTCAGTTGCAACTGGCTGATAAGCCGCCAAGTGACTATGCCTTGGGCCAGTGCCGGACGTGGCGGAGTGGGACCTTTGCGTAACGATATCTGTTTGACGGGAATCGAGTCGGATATCATGAAGTTGCTCTGATCCTGCTGACGCAGCAGCAACGGCAGATCACGGCTTGTGCAAAGGACATTGGCGGTGAGATATTTCAGATCGTTGTGCCATGGCGATTGCTGTTCATCCACCACAGATATGAACACTTCCGAACCAGCGTAACCAGTACGAGTGCCGTAGCGGCGAGCACGTTCTGACAGCAAACGAGGTTCTCGGCGAAGTGAGAAATAGGCACCATAATTGCCGCTATCTGCGGTCAGGGTGTTATAAAACGACCGGAATTCCTGCTCGTCACGTTTTTCGCTGGCGTTGCCAACAAGCCGTTGCACCGAGAAGACTTCATAATCCAATGGGCGTAGCTTATCGACCACGAGATGGTATTCATGTTTTGTTTCGTCGACAGTAATACGTTCTGCTGTTTTCGGAAACAGATTGATGACCGGTGTGCAGTGCAGCGCAAAATGGTTGACATCAACCAGCTGCTCGAGCGCTGCATTCTGCCGATCTAACAGCACTACGATCTCGAACTGCCGCAACGCCTTCTTTTCCTTGCGCACTCTCTGTAAAAGGAGGCCGAGGCCGCTGATACTGAAGAACTGGCAACGCGCCGGAAAGGCAAAATATTCCTGCAGTAACCGGTAACCTTCGAAATTACGCAAATCGTTCGGCAGCAATGCCTGATCTGCGGCGAAGCCTTCTTGGCATAGCGCGTCTAAAGGCAGCGCTTGCCGCTGCGGTTGTGCTTCAACCGTTTGGCAGATCAGCCCGACGCTATGCTGCATCAACAATTCCAGCAATTGCTGCGCATGCATTTCTGGGCCAGCCAAATAAAACATTAGCTGGTCCAGATGAAGATCATTGAGCGCGACGCTCTCGTAACACTCGAGCCGGATGCGTAACGCACTGAGGCAGCTGCTATTGTGCAATCCTAAACTGATAAGCGGTATGTCAGCAGGAATGCCGCCCAGTTCAGCACTGACTAACCGCACTGGCTGCAACATCACATCATGTGCCGTAGTGTAGCTGCAGGTGGTACCGTCTTTCTTTAGCGTCTGGCTGTCCATTATAGTGCCACGCGGCACCATGAAGCCGTTACTAATGCCACCTTTACTACTATCCGGGTGCAGCTCGGCGATCGCCATAGACGGCGTCGGCGACAGGTAATTGGGATAAATGATTTCTAGTAAGCTTTGGGAAAAGCATGGAAAAGCGGCATCCATTTTCAATTGTATACGGGCGGTGAGGAAGGCGAAGCCTTCCATCAGCCGCTCGATATAAGAATCCGCTACATCGATGCCACACATACCGAGACGACCCGCTACCTTCGGATATTGCTCTGCGAACTCGGCACCCATTTCCCGCAGATAGACCAGTTCGCGATTGTAATAGTCTAAAAATCTGCTTTCCATCGCCTAGCCTATATCTTTCAGATCAAAGTGACCATTTTCCAGATCCACTTCCGTACGGAACAAAAACTCCAACGGATAGGGCACGCACCATAGACGGCCTTTAATCTCTATTGAGAGCACATTATGCAATTCCAGCGAGTTGGCATCCGAAATGCAGCGTACCTGCAGCCCATCGGGTAGGATGCGCGGCTCGAAATGGAGAATGGAATTGGTCAGTGCGGCCTGGATATCCGACCACTCGACCTCCGACATGCGTTTACCCGCCAATGAAGTGCAACCATAGTTCAAAGTGGAACGTCGGACCTGAGGGAAACTGCCAAGTTCTTTATTGTGCTCGTTATTAACACAATTAAATAACCACTGTAGATCACGCAAAACGCAGCGGCGCATCTCACTATAAAGTACAAAATTACACGCGCTGGCTTCCTGTGTTTTCAGCGGTTCATCATCAGTGAGCATATCGAGCAATACCGGCTGCATCTTGTCGCTCGATGTCATGTTCTCTTTGCTGCGATGAAGATGATTGCCATGACGACGTTGGTCGTTTGCATTATAATAGGACAGATGCTTATCGTTCATCGTCAGCGATCCACATCAAAATTCAAGTGGCGCAAACTGTGGAAGGGGAGTTCGTTGTCATCGCTAAACCAGGTCTTCAGCCCCAGCCCCATATAATGTTCGGTGCCACCCAGAGCCTTCCATTCAGTGCGCCTACCCAATAGCAGGGCATCATTGCTGCAAGCATGGAGCGGATAGCGGGCAGGTAGATGGCAAACTTGAGCGTCACCGTCTTTCAGCCGCACCTGCGCATGGCTCCATACCAGATCGAAGGCGCTCTGGGGTGCCTGGAACTGAATCTCCACGATGTCGTCGAAGGGGAGCCAATAGTAGATGCCGTTCAAAATCAATTCGCATACCGGACCCAACCGACTGTCGCCATCGATTAGCCATTCGAAACGCAATGCTTTTTCCTGCTCGTTATCGGCTATTGTCAGCCGTCCCGCACTGACCGCCGCGGCTTCCAGCGCCTCGTCGCGCAAGGTTTGAGCCAATGCGGCATCGCCGTGCGCGTCATGATGCAACGCCTGAACCATCTGCTGTAACCAAACTTGGTCTTGCCGCAACCGTCGCGGCGCGATCTCACCAGCGAACACCTTTTGGCGTTGCATCTCGGCGCTGACAGACTGGATCAACTTCTGCGTCGTCGATTGGGCCGCCGGCTTCAATGCCTGCCAGATCTTCAACTGCGAATGAGTGTACTGCCAATTGCCATCCAAGCATAAAAATTGCACGAACGCGGCTCGCAAATCAGCATCTGCCGGACATGCTTTTATTTTGTCTTTTACCGCAGTTATGGCTGCGCTGATCGATGTGCCTTGCAAAATACTTGCTAATGAATACACCAGCGTTCCTTTTAATCAGTGAATTATACAGTTATCCCAAAAGGCCACATCCGTGGGCCCACTAAATGAAGCCCTGAATTTTTTCGCAATATTCATTAAAAACCCGACTTCAATTAATTGCATTTGAATCGTTCATTTAAAGTATTATTAGCGCACGTAAAAACGTCACCGAACATAGATCGTAAACCATCGTCAATTTCCACGGACAATTTCTTGTGTTGCTTCTCAAAGTATTTCCACATTTCTATTTCACGGTTATTGCATAGTGTAATACCTTCTTTATTTGCATCTTCTTCAAGATGTTTAGGGTTAAATGAATCCAGAATGCCGACGATTATGGAGCAAATGTCTACGATCATTTCTGACTGATGCAATTGCAGTTTGTTCAAAGCCTCGTACAAGGGGACCTTCGACGGCATGAAGCTCGATCCGTGATTGTCGAACAACAGGTTGTCGGCCTCTTCAAATTGCAACTGCTCATCGAAGTCGATGCCATGCGGGGGGCCTTCCAGCCGAGCATTTGGCTCGTATACATTTTCTAGGGGGGTAGGTTGATAGGCACTTACCTGCTTCAACGATGGCTGAGGCTCTTGCGTCGTCGTTGGCAACTCCACTTGTGCCAACGGAATGGCGTCTTCCATCATCAGTTCTGACGGGTCATCGCGATACAGCTCATCCGGTAAGACGGGAACGGAGGAACTACTGAATAATCCCCACAGAGCTTGATCCTCTGTCTGTCGTTGCAGATTCTTAACTGGCTTAACTGGCGCGGATTGGTCGTCAAGAAGGACACTAGGGGTAGCATCGACCAGAACGTGGTCACGCCGGAATGTAATGTCGGTATTAAATTGAGCAACAGGGTCAGTTTGCTGCTGCTGCAACTGACGCAGATCGAGATTGTCGGCTAACTGCGCCAACGGGTCGACTGGATTCAGTTCGGTTACCAACGTCTCCAGCAGTGGATGGTTATCCAGATTGACGATCAAATCAGGCATAACGGCAGGAGGCGCGTCGTTCGGCGCAAACTCTTCCATCAGGCTATCCCATATATCGATGGGGACTGGCTCTAATGAAAAAGCTTGAGGAGCGTCCTGATGCGGCACACTAATTTTGACCTTATCATTATCAATATCGCACATGGTGCTACCTTACAGTTTCCATCTGACTGCCGTGATGCAGGTAAGTATCATTCAATAACTTTATATTCCTGACAACGCTGCATAATGTAAATATTATATCTTAAAATCAGAATTTGTTATTTAAAATTGTAAACGTAATTATACTATATTTAAGTTATCTTTATATCACAATTAAACTAATTCAACACCAAATAATATCTAATAAATGCAATGTATAAATAACATTTTACCTCAAGGAAGCGGTGTAACCTCCCGCTAACGGGAGGTTACATTACGATTAACTTTCACTATTGGTCTTAATGTTCCACTTTGCTTCGCTTTCAGCACCCTTTCCACCCTGGGCGCTCTGTTCCCAGTACTGTTGCGTTACCTTTGCTGCTTGGAACGAATAGGTGATACCAACAGTGGCCTCCTTATCGATGCCTGTATACTGCACTGCCGTGACCAGCACATCCTCCAAGGTGATTTTGACGTATTCGACCTGAGTGCCGCCAGCCTTGCAAACAGAAAGCTCTATTTTTAACAAATGCTTGCCACTTGCACAGTGCTTCAAGAGTGCCGGAGTTGATTTGTCGATCAATGCGTTAACTTGCAGGTCACTAAAGCAAACCTTACCAGCGCCACCGCCGCCACCAACACCCATATTACCGGGCTGAGAAGCCCCCCAGGAGAAAGACAGAATATCTATCCACCCTTCGTGATTCTTATCTTTGGATTCTCCGCTTGCACCATCTACTTTCATGTACATATCAATAGACATTATTCATCCTCCATTAAAATTAACATCGCCTAATATCGAGAATAATGATATTATCATTATGACTATTTCATCTTAAGCAAACTAATAACAACTATTTATTTATAATTAACAATTTAATTTTTAGTATATCAACAATCTATATCAAGTAAATATAGATGAAAAATATGAATCAATTAGTGATCTACTAAATATTTCTAGAAAATATTTATAAATCAGGATGAACTGTCCTGCTTTAGAGAAGGTAACTTCGTTACAAGACGCAGAGAGACAGTTAATCCTTCCAGCTGATAGTGTGGGCGTAGGAAAAATTTAGCACTATAAAAGCCAGGAACATCTTCTAGCTCCTCCACCTGCACGTCCGCCGAAGCAAGCGGCTTACGTGATTTGGTTTCTTGCGATGAGTTAGCGGGATCACCATCCACATAGTTCATGATCCAGTTATTCAACCAGCGCTCCATATCATCGCGTTCACGGAAAGTACCAATCTTGTCTCGCACAATGCATTTGAGGTAATGCGCGAAGCGGCAGCACGCGAATAGATACGGCAACCGGGCGGAAAGCTGAGCATTGGCCGAAGCGTCTGCATCATAGTATTCTCCCGGCTTCTGCAGCGACTGAGCGCCTATAAAGGCAGCGAAGTCAGAGTTTTTACGGTGAATCAGAGGCATAAAGCCGTTCTTAGCCAACTCCGCTTCGCGGCGGTCGCTGATGGCGATCTCAGTTGGGCATTTCATATCCACACCGCCGTCGTCGCTGGGAAAGGTGTGGCATGGCAGCCCCTCCACTGCACCTCCCGACTCCACACCGCGGATAGCCGTGCACCAGCCGAACTCTCTGAAAGAGCGATTGATGTTGGCAGCCATTGTGTAGGCGGCATTGCTCCAAGTGTAGTTGCTGTGAGACGCTCCGTCAGTATCTTCTTCGAAGTCAAACTCATCCACTGGGTTGCTGCGAATGCCGTAGGGCAGACGTGCCAGAAAACGCGGCATCACCAAGCCAAGGTAGCGAGCGTCTTCGGATTCACGCAGGTTACGCCAGGCAGCATATTCGGTGTTCTGGAAAATTTTCGTCAGATCGCGTGGGTTGGATAGCTCTTGCCAGGTTTCCATCTGCATGACACTCGGTGCCGCACCCGCAATAAACGGACAATGAGATGCGGCAGCAACTTTTGCCATTTCACCCAGTAGTTCGACATCCTGCGGGCTGTGATCGAAATAGTAGTCACCAATCAGACAACCAAAAGGTTCACCGCCGAACTGACCGTATTCCTCTTCATATATTTTCTTGAAGATCGGGCTTTGATCCCAACCGGCGCCCTTATGGCGCTTCAAGACGCGACCAAGTTCTTTCTTAGAAATGCTCATGAAGCGAATCTTCAGCATTTCGTTGGTTTCGGAGCTGTTAACTAGGTATTGCAGCCCCTGCCAGGTGCCTTCCAGCTTTTGGAAGTCGTCATGATGAATGATTCGGTTGATCTGCTGGGACAGCTTTTCGTCGATTTCGGTAATCAACGCCTGAATGGTACGGTACGCGTCGGAGGAGACGATAACGGTGTTTTCTAACGCTTGTTGCGCGAGAGTTTTTACTGCGTTTTGAACGGCTTCTTTCGCTTGGTCTGTTTTGGGACGAAACTCTTTGTTCAGAAGTGCGGTGAATTCATCACTGGAGAAGGTTTCAACGACCAGTGCTGCGTTTTGCTGTTGAGGTGAGCTGTTCATGATCAACCCTCCCGCTCGTTGTTGTCATCGTCAACGGCTGGCTTTGGCGCATTGCTTAGGGATTGCAGCAATGTCGGGTTCTGTAGTATCTTCGAGATCAACTCCTCCGCACCGTTTTTGCCATCCATGTAAGACATCAAGTTGGAAAGCTGCGTACGGGCATCCAACAAACAGTTCAATGCGCTAACCTTGCGAGCAATCGCTGCCGGAGAGAAGTCTTCCATGCTGTCAAATGTCAGATCGATGTTCAGCTTGCCTTCGCCAGTCAGGGTATTGTCTACCTCATACGCTACGCGTGGCTTCAACGACTTCATGCGTTCATTGAAATTATCGATGTCGATTTCTACAAACTTGCGTTCTTCCACGCCCAGCTGCATCTCTACTGCTTTGCCCACCAGATCCGCCATCACGCCCATCACAAACGGCAGTTGGATCTTGCGTTCTGCACCATAGATTTCGACATCGTATTCAATCTGCACGCGGGGTGCACGGTTACGAGCGACAAATTTCTGCCCGCTATTGGATTTAGAGTTTGACATGGTTGCGTCCATATAGTGGTGATAAGGCACATGCCTCTTGTAGTGAAGGAGGCAAATTTGGTTGCAAGTCTGTACAAATGACAGACGGCATAAGTATCGATAAAATAAATTTTGGTGGCTAATTGTCCTCCTCAGTCTGGGTTGAGCCTAAAATGATCTTCAATTGATTAAGCCCATCAGGCGCCAGCTCATGAATAATTTGCATAAAATCCAGCGCAATCAGTCGCTGTACCCGTTCAATCATTAGTGGTGCCGGATGACTTGGCTCATGAAGGCAAAAATAGTTTTTAACCCTATCCAACATTAGTTGGGCATCATCACGAGACTCGATCTGTGCATTACGCCAGTTGAGTGTGGTGCTGGCAACGACTTCTAGCGGTTCTGTCTCTTCGTTACCGGAAGCTGACGTAGCGTGTTGGCTGTATTGCGCCAGCAATGAAAATACATTGGTCATCATGCTCATTTCCGGCAATGCGCTCTCCCCCAGATGGAAGATCACTTTCATGCGGATAGAAGTCAGGGTTTCGGCAATACGCCTCACCAGCTCTCGCTCTGGTCGTTCTGACCGCGACCATTCATCCTGCAGTCGTCCTCGACCGCCAGGAAAGCCAGCGCATTCCGATTTACTACCGTCTAGGAGAGCACTGGCGTCGCGCACCGAAATTTCATCGCCAGCGCTTTTTAGCAGTGGCGCAATGCGCGCACTAACAGCCAGAGCTGCATTATCGCCTAGCTCGGCCAATGCGTTGATACGCAACTGCGGATCGGTTGCACCGTCAAACGTCAGCGGTGGCTGCAGGCTATCCCAATATTGCATCATCGCTTGACAGACTAACGTCAGTCCATCCGCATAACCCTGCAATCCACGCAACTGGGTCCAAGCACGTGCAAGATGGAGCATAACCCGCAAATCTTTAGTGCGCTGCAGCAGAGCGCTAGCAAGACGTTCCACCTGCGCCCAATCCGGCGTCTGTTCCGGAATGATCGTGCTGCCGAACTGCTGCTCGGGCTTGCTGGCAGCGACTTGCTCCAGTCTCAAAAAGTCGGCGTCGTACTCCAGATTGTCACCACAAGGATTGTCTGCGTCAATCGGAGTTAGCAGGATATCGATAGCCATAATTACCTTCGACAAGCTTTGTTAAACCGGATACCCATTAGGTACGTTTCGATCTGATCGGATCATATTTTTTCGTTAACGTTTTGTATTTTAGTCAGAATATTCTCTTATCCTTTCAGGCGGACGGGCAGGAAAAAGTCGGCAACTGGAAGGGGTTGTGAATACTGTTGGGCGTGAACTCCAACGTGACGTGGTGGCCATCAATGTTGAAAGTTGCTTGGCGGCTAGGTCCATCTGTGTCAGAGGAGATTAGCGCCATGTCGATCAACCGGTTCAGCGCCCAGGGGCCATCGGCTGACAGGTTGGCGGTGCGACCGTTTGTCAGTGTTAGTTGTAAACGAACTTGATTGGTGTTGTGGGGCCCCGGCCAGCTGATCACCAGCGGCACCAGCGGACCGTGGCTATATTTGAGTAGCTGCCCGTCTACATCCAGTGTCAAGCCAAGAATATCGTTATCCATCTGCCCCGGACGCACGGTTACACGAAAAGATGGTGTAGCGCTGCCGTAAGCGAAAAAGGTATCACGGATATATTGTGCTTCTTGAAATGAGACGAGCAGACCTTGATCACCCGGCAAAGTTTTGCCGTCAACACCGGGTGTAAAACGCCAGTTGGCGCGAGTCGTATCGACTTTCCCTTGCAAATTATTTCGGAAGAAGTTGTCCATCAACCCGCTGTTGGGCGCGAACATACGCGCCAGGTCGTCCGGCCTTACCTCTTCGCGCGCATGAGCCGCGAGCGGATAACGCTGGACAACTGCCCTTTGGCAAAAGCTACCGATCTCGAAGCCGATCTGCTTCTTTATGTTCTCCATATCCGTGCTCCGAGCATCGCTGCTTGCGCCAATCGCAAGTGACAACAACATCTGTTTGAACGGTGTCGGTAACCGGTTGGAAGCGGCCTGCAGGCGGGTTATAATGTCGCTTTCTGGTGCCGACGTACCGCTATTGGCAGCGTCTTGAACTGCCGTCATATAGCTGTACAGCTCATCGACCAGTTTCAATACACTGTCGAACTGGATGACTTTGTTGCCTTCAGCCTGATTTTGCGCCAGTTCCAACAATGGCTCGAAATGCGCCATCACCAATTGCTCCGGTTGAACGGAGACATCACCGTCAGCATTAGCTGGCCGGTTCATAAACAGCATTTCCAGTGTGCGATTGGCGCTCCGGTGTAACCTGTCTTCGGTTTTAGCCAGCAACGAACGCGTATCGGCATTGTTTTTCTCGTCGCGCAACATGACATTCTTGCTGACATTAACCAGCAGGTTACGCATTGGTGACGAATTGCCGGACAGCAGGCGCGCAATATTGATGCGCTGAGGCAGACTGTCGATGCTGACTAGCTGAATATCGCTCAGCAGATCATCCCAGACAGCAATGAAATCCTGCATATATAGCTGACGGATAGTCTTGATTAGATCGACGCTGTTCTGCTGCGATGACCGGCTGCCCAAAACCCACTCATCCTCCTTACATAGAATATCGGTCACTGGTTCGATACTGTTATTGAACAGTCTCCAATAGCCTTGCGCGGTAAACAGCCCCGGCACACCCTCAGTTACCGATTTGCCGCTCTTGCGGCTAAGGACCAGCGCCACCTGCGGGCCAGTCAAATCAATCTGGCTGACCGGCCTTATATCGTTGCGTTGCAATAACAGACGTTTCAGTCGCCCATAGATACGCTGCGGCAGTGGTATACGGCTCAGCGCGATTTGCGCCTGCTCCACCAGAGTTTTGTTCTCGGCAAAAGGTGAGGTTTGGGGCTGCGTGTCCAGCAATTGGTTCAGGTGCCATTCGATCTGCTCCAATTCTTGCTGTGTTCTGCCCTGCGATAGATTGCGCCGCAGATTAAGCATAACCCATGCCTGTAGGAATTTGCCATCGTAGTGTTTCGGCAAATACAACATCTGATAGGCCTTCAGCGCTTCATAGCTAAAATCCGTATCATTGTGATTGTCGTTGAGTAGGGTTGAGGATATTTCTTTCGCTACATTTGGCAACAGCAATTCTTTTAGAATTTTCTTATACAATGTATCGCCTGCCTCATCGATCTGCTTGCCGCGAAACAGCCCCATCCGGTAGGTGATCGGCGGATCGTTTAGCGAAAAATTCTGGCTGTCCGGCAAATGCAGCGCGCTGTTGAGAAATGGTAGCAAGGAAAACATGTCGCCATCCTCTATCCGTCTGAGACTCTGCCCCTGACGTTCTATGCTGGGCACTTTAGCTGCCACTTCGGTCAGATAAACCTTGTTGTTGTCATAGCTAGCCCACCAAAACAGCGCCAGAATTGTCAAAATTGTTGCAAACGTGGCATACCCTATCCAATGCAAGACGCGATTGCGGTATTCCCACCAGCGATTACTACTCGCCAACCCTGGCTCCCGGAGAACCAGCCTTTCCAGCGTGTCCTTCAAGAAGAAACTCCGGCTTTGGCCTGTTTGAGCAGCCGTCTCGTGTCCTGCGTCATCCCTGTCGGTATCGATCTGCGATTTTTGAACACCTAGCGGGGTCTGTAGGATGGGGTTCAAAGCGCTCATCCTCCGGCCAAGCGGCGCCCCTTTCTGCCTGCTACTCGTGAAATAAATTCCGCGCGGCATGAAGCGAGGCGTGAAATTCGATGTCGCGAATATATGGTTCAGATATTGGGTCAACAGTGGATTAAGTGCCGCGAACTCCTGCGGGAACAAATAACTCTCGGCACATCGGCGCGTGTCATGTTCTTTCAGCAACCTATCAGGCAGTGCCGCATCCAGCCGCCGACACAGCAAAGCATATTGTGAAGCAAACGTCGCTTGCAGGTCGAATTCTGCCTGCCGTGACTGTTCCCACGGGATGGTGAAGCCCCAGATCTGGTTACGTTGCGCCTCATCCAAGCCATGAAAATAAGCCGCAAAGCCTTCGAGCATATCGGTTTTAGTAACCAGAACATAGATTGGGAAATTAATCCCCAACCGTTCATGTAACTCTATCAGGCGTTTGCGCAACGCATTGGCCTGCGCAGTACGAGCTTCGGCACCGTTACTCAGCAAATCAGCAACGCTAATTGTCATCACCACGCCATTAATCGGCTGACGGGGACGGTATTTTTTCAACAACGCGACAAAATTATTCCATTCACTAGCGTCTTCTGCAAAATGCTTGTCTTGAGTAGCGTAACGGCCTGCAGTATCAAGCAAAACAGCATCATTTGTGAACCACCAATTGCAGTCGCAGGAGCCATCAATGCAGGGCTGCATGGATGGGCCGAAGCGGTTCTTCAATGGAAAATCCAAGCCAGAATTGAATAGCGCAGAGGTTTTGCCCGAGCCCGGTGCGCCAACGACAACATACCAAGGCAGTTGATATACATGTTCGCGGCCAAAGCGAGTTAGCCAGCGAAATGTACGATGTCCGCGACTCCGCGCAAACTGCACTTTTTTCAACAATTGCGCCGCTTCGCTAAAACGCTGCGCGAGCTGGTTATTCTGTTTGATCTCAGGTTTATTCTCCGCCCCGACCGGAACGGCAGCATGCAGGTTGCTCAGCAGTCGGCCGTTGAACCTCGCATTGTAGAGATAGGGGATCAGACGACAAAGAATCCAGATCAGATAAATAGCACCAATGACGATCTGCCGGCAAAGTTCCGACTCCAGAGGTCGATAGTCGCCGATGGCTATCAGTGGACCTATCACCCAGATGATAAATGCCAGAAGAGTGATGCCTAAGAAGCCCCACAGCAGACGGCTAGTAATGATGGAGAATAATTTGCCAAGCATTACTTTCCGTTTCCTTGTGACAATTCATTGACTTCCACCTGGGTTCTTTCGGGTATGGCCAGAAGTATAATTTCTACCCGACGGTTCAACGCGCGGTTCGCGTCATTGGTATTCGGAGCGACGGGATTGCTTTCACCACGCCCTTCGGTTTTCACCCTCTGTGGATTGTCGAGGTACCTGCGCAATTGGGTGCCAACCGCTTCGGCGCGCGCCAGCGACAGCTCCCGATTGGAAGCAAAGTGCGTGCTATGGATTGGCAGATTGTCGCTGTAGCCGACGACCAGAATATTCCCGCTGACGCTATTTATGGCCGTCGCGATGCGATCAATGACCCTGATATAATTGGCGCGAACCTTTGTTGCGGCAGAGTTGAACAACCCATCACCTTTCAGAAGGATAACGCTCTGCCGTGCTTCATCGCGCACGACTACCAATCCTTCAACAATCTCTTGCCGCAGAAAGCTTTTAAGGTTCAGCTTCCCCGGTGTGGCCTGTACGGAGGAGCTGATCGTCATCTGCGGTAATTTGGTTTGGTAAATAGCTGCCAACACTCGGTTAGTATCATTGCCCAACTGCCAGTTGAGAGTGATGAAGAGCAGTGAAGCGAGAAAGGAGACGAGTAAGAGGCAGACCAACAGCGGCATCGCTGTATGCGATGATGTCTGTTGCACGGGCAGTTCAAAACCCTGGGGAGACAGCGGTTGCGCATAACTGCCACGTACTAAACGGATCAATTGCAGCAGGCGTTGTTTCACTGTTTCCAACTGCGAGCGACCGTTCTCGATCACCCGATAGCGTCCTTCGAACCCCAGCAGCAGACAGAAATTAATCAACTCCAATAGATTGATATGTTCGTGCGGATTTTGCGACAGTTTGGCCGCCAGCTGAAAAAACTTTTCGCCGCCACCGGTTTCATTGTGAAAGGTCACCAGCAACCCGCTACTCGACCAGACACTGGCGCTGCCCCAAGGCGTTAGCGATGCCGCTTCATCCAGCGCGGTACACAGGCAGTAACGCGCACCGATAATTACTTCATGCGGCAGGCTGGCGAGCTGACCGCGAATTTCAAAGCGGCGCATTTCTTCGATCAATTTCTGTCGCAACAGCACCGGATCGACCTGGACAGGCAGATGACGGATCTCAGAAATGGCGTTCAACAACGGGTTGGCGGCTTGCACCAACGGATTGTTTACTGGCGTGATGCTGTTCCCCTGTATCATTGACTATGAATCCGTATGACTGCGAATTGCCCAAAATTCCATGTTCAATCCAGGGAATTCACCAGCCAGATGAAGGGCGAACGCACCGGATTTTTCCATCTGCCTCCAAAGGTCACCGCTTTTTTCCAGTTCGAAATAGATGTAGCCAGCGTGATAAGGGATTTGATAGGGCGGGCTCGGCATTGCGCACAATCCGATACCCGGTAGCTGGAGCTGCACCAGATCACGGATATGAGTGACTGGAGCAATTTTCATCTGCGCAGGAAAATGAGCCAGCAGCATTTCAGCGGCCATGTCGGCTTGCACCGCCAGCACAAAGCCAAAAGCATGCATCATCCTGGAGTCCGGCACGGTGGCAACGCTCAGACCGTGAGAACGTTCGACCAAAGCCAGTTGGATAGCATTCTCCTCCAGAACTACTGCCAGCCCTTGACGCAGCAACAGCATAAGGTTGCCAAAACACTGCGCCAAATTATCGTGATCATAAGCAGGCAGATCATCTTCAGGAGCACGTTGCACCGAGAAGCTGGCAAGCTCGGTGGCAAATTCCAGCCAGTGTGCAAATAGACGCTCCGGGTGCAGATGATCGAGATGACAGGCGTGACTTACCTGACCGAGATGGCGGTTGATTATTTGCAACATCATGAAATTGACCATTTCGTAACGCCCCCCACGACCCGGAAGGCGGAGACGCTGGCTCATCTGCTGACTGCGCTGACGCAGCAGGCCATGTAGATCGTTGATGAAACCTTTCAGTACCGGGCTGCCCTGGCAGTTCAGCATTGGTGGAATCTGTGTTGCGTCCAGCCTCAAGCTGTTATCGCCGCTTTTTTTCAGCACTCGGGTGATGTCGAGCGATGTCCATTCAGCAGTAAGATCGCTCTTCTTCATCAGTCGCAGACGCAGACCACCAAATTGCAGCGCTGTACCACCCAACGAGACAGCGTTGAGGTCATTGACTTCCTTTTCGTAGGCTAAATAGCGTGCCAGCGCATCCGGGCTTTCCTGGAAAATGACGTCTATCCGCCCTGAACGATAGGTCGGCAGCGCTAACACCACGCTTTCGCCGGTCTCATTTTCTGCGATGTTCAATGGGGATGGCGCCTGCTGGGCGCCGGAGAAACAAAATGGGGTGCCATCTGGCATAATACCGCTGGCGGCGTGGAGCGCAATTTTACCTTGACGCAGTAATTCCTGATCCATTTCCACGTTTAGAAACCCCCAGAAATAGCCGGTGTGGGCTTGACCCCAGTTACGCACATAGGTTTCAAGATAGTTTTCTGCCTGCTGGAAATGATGCGGGCGCAAGAACATCCCTTCATTCCAGACCAACTTGTCAGCACTGTTCATTGGTATGCCTATCGTAATTTCGTTCCATGACAACAATTGATCGGTTAGTCGGCTTCCTTCACAATTTGGATGCCATCAACAATCACGACGATATGAGCTGTCAGCTCGTCATGCGCAAATGGCCATATCTTGTAGAAATTGTCTTTAGTGGCATCTGGAAGTGGCAACGAAATGCGCCAAACTTTACCGTCCAGATTCTGATATTCGGCAACTACACCTATATAGCGCGCTTCCGGTGCGCTTTGACCTTTGAAATTTTTGCCAGTCTGCCCTGGTGTCAGAAAAAACTGGTTGCTATCAAGCAGCTTATCGCCAAGCGTGTCTTGCGGGTTCTTCTGCAAACTGAAAAAGTCAGCGCCTATAAATTCGTTATCAGAGCGCAACATCAAAACGTGAATTTTAATCGGCGCCGGCTGCCCATCAGCCATAGTATTAACTTGTGCATCGGCATCGAAGGTCAGATTGTAGTGTGGCGGCGAGGGTTTAGCGAAAACCGCGCAGCCACCGAGCGACAGGATGGTCAATAGCGTCAGTGTGATCCCGGTCTTCACAATATTCTCTTCGATCTTGAGTAGTGGTTGTATAGTTAGGCGCTAGGGCGTTAGAAGCGTCCAGATTATTGAATTTACGAACCGTGCCTTCGTGCTCTGGCTATCAAGGCGCAAGCATCAATATTTTCAATTGGCTGGGTACAATGCGCGCGCCCGGCGCGTTGGTGGAGTTTTGCAGAGTAGTGCTGGTTAGCCGGGTGGCTGGCGACCCCTTCAACAATACGGTAAAAGCGCCAGTTAAATGACGGGATGGTCCCATCACCGTGCCCGAAGCAACGCCCAGCGACACGCCGGAATTGTCACCGTTGGTCAATGGCGTCACAGTGGCCATGTTATGCGCGGGTGCGCCAAGAAACAAAATGTTGAATGCATTAGGTATGGCAGTTGGCGCTAGAGCAATGTCTGGATAGGGAACTGGAACCGGTATTGGGCTCGGTGTCAGGCACACATCTGGAAACGCCAAGTCCGTTCCGGTCATTTGACTATTGGCAAACATAAAAGGCCTCCGCAGGTTTATCCGACGTGGATCTGTTGTGAATCAAGCTTGGTAATATCTTTTGATGTGATGAGTGTGTTGCGGGCATGTAACCGAGCGTAATCTTCCGCCTGATAATCCAATTGGCCGACACGTACATGTTCGGTCTGGCGCACCTTGCGGAACAGAACATGGCTAATCTGGTTCACCGAATGCCACAGTGTTTCACAGCTCTTGCCGGCCAAGCGGGCCACGCTAACAAAGGCCGATAAATCTTTGCCGCTATACTCAAGCTTATCGATGCGACAATCGCCGCTGTGTGCCTGTAGCGCCAAGACATCGCCAGAGAAGTTCAGCGACTGCGCGCTGTGCAGTGACAACGAACCATGCGGGGTTTCGATTTGCAGATCGCCTTCAACAGTCAGTCGCGTCGCGTTGTACGGTGCAGCACGCTGCAATACAGCTATCACCCAAAGCTCGCCCCCGCCCCCCGCAACAAGCACATTGTCGCCACAATCTGGAGTAAGCAGACAGCTTACCGCCCGACGGCAATGCCAGCCGCGACCCTGACACTCCACGATCAGGCTGCCGTCCGTCAACAGCTTCACAACTTCACCGACAGCCTGCTCTGGCGGAGCGATCTTGAGTGCGTGAGTAGCTTTGGCAGCGCTCATGATAATTTCCTTAGTAAGGGTTAATACGATTAAACTCGACTATCGCGTTGCGCGCTCCAGGTTTCAGCGGCATATAGCTCGTCATCGCAATCCAGAATGCCGACACGATCATTCCAGCGCGTATGTTGTTGATGAGCTCGGTGAATTCGGGTGCGGACAAAGCGCGCACGCCGGAAGTCGGCCGCGCCAATATCTGCATAAGAAAAATCAGCATAGGTCAGATCGCTATCGCTGAAGTTGCAACCTGCCGACCGGCTATACTGAAAAATGCATTGATATAGGTGCGCGTGACTGAAGTCCGCTGTTTTCAGTGTGGCTTCACTGAATATCGCCTGATCGAACTGCCCACGCTGACATTGAGCCTGGGTCAGATCGGCTTCCAGCCATAGGGTTTGCTGTGCCTGCGCACCCGAAAATTGGGCGCGCTTCAGTGAAGCCCCTTTGAAGTTGCACTGGCGCAACGTGGTCTGGCTAAAATCGGCATCGTCCAGCAGATTGTCGGCAAACTGGCAAGCAATGAACTGCTGACCGCGATAACTCTTGCCTTGATGGTTACATTCAAAAAATATGGCACGATCGAACTGACACGCGTGTAGGTCTGTTTCGCGCAAATCGAGGCCAAAAAATGTGACGAGCGATAATTGGCTTTGAGCCAGAGTGGTTTGCGATAATGCCGTTTCACAGAAGACCACCCGATCCTGCTTGGATATAGAGAGATCACTGCGCTCCAGCTGGCTATTCATAAACTGCGTTGTATCGAGACTGGCCTCTTTGAAGCTCGCATCATTAAGTCGGCATTTGTTGAAAGTGCCTTGTTCGATATAGCATTTTGAAAAGTTAGCGCGTTCTAAGCCACATTCATTGAAGAGCGTCTGGTGAAGTCGTTGCTGACCGAAATAGCAATCGTCCAACTGGCATTCATTGAAAACCGCTTCTTTCAGGTTGCAACCTGTGAAGTCGATTCCGTGCATATCAACCTGGGAAAATATTGCTCCGGACACATCCCATCCACGCAGATCCAGATGGCTGATGTCGCATTCCTGCAGGAGTTCGCCGCGCTCAATTTGTTTTCGAACGGTTTCTGTGTCCAACATTATACTTTCTCCCGCTGGATGCGAGGGAGCGTCTTTGTCCGCTTTGTGTATGCGGCCGCGATTTTTGTGGAACCATCAATCCGCGACCGCGATAGATCCGCGCGAAATAGATTGGCTCCATGCAGACTAGCGCCACTGAACTGGCTTTTTTGCATCAAGGCGGTAATCAAACTGGCATTTGACAAATCAGCACCGCTGAAGTCGCAGCGAACGAAGAGGCTGCCATTGCCGTTCATTTGCTGGAGGTTGGCAGCAGTTAACTGCGATTCAGAAAAGTCACTGTTTTCGAGACGCGCTCGGCGAAAATTGGCTTGTTGCAGGGACAGTTGACGAAGATTGCACTGCCTGAGCGTCGCTTCGCTGAAATCCGCTCCCGGAAGCGCACTTTGCGCGGCAAAGGAGCAGGTTTGCAGCTTGGCGCCGTGAAATGTGCAACGTTCTGCGCGGGTTTCGACCATTGAGCAAGAATCGAGTTCAGCGTGACTGAAATCGAATTCTTCAAGCTGGCAACGGATAAACGCGACCTTGCGCAGTTTAGAGCGGTTGAATTTCAGACTGGTTAGCTGCAATTCCAGCAGCACGGTACTGGCAAGCGTGGCCCCAGAAAAATCGCACTGCATCAAAAAGGTACGATATCCCAATAATTGCTCCAGCCTGCCGCCGGTGAAATTACAGTTTTTGAACAGCGTTTCCTGAATATTGGTATCAACAAGCGCGGCCTGAGAAAAATCGGTATTCTCGCAACAAGCCAAAGCCAATGATGCCTTATTCAAGTTCGCATGCCGCAACTTGGCTCCGGTGAGATTGGCGCGCGCCAGCATTGCTTCATGAAAATTGGCGCGGTCGAGGCAGCAACCGCTAAGGTCAGCATTTTCCAACAGGCAGCGACTGAAATCGGCATGGCTCAGATTCAGACCGGAAAGATCGGCGCCGGTTAAGTCCATGCCGCTGAAATTTTTGTCGCTTTGCTGGGTGGTGGTTACGCGATTGCGTGTGACTGTCGCTTGTTCACCACTCTGGCGTGGTGCCGCGCCCTGTGCTTGAGCGCTCATCAAATAGGCCTGATACAGTGCGCGTTCTTGCTCCTCCAAACGATGACGGTCTATGAAATCACCGTGCTGAAAGAGAAAATCACGCATCTTTTGGAAATTTTCATATCCGCTTCCCTGCTTTTCGGGATCAACAGGAGCTTCGGGATCCACACCCGCGGCACGCATCTTTTCAAAAGCTGCTTCTTTTTGTTTCTCTGCTTCCTGTTCAAGTCGTTCCACATATTCCGGCAGCTCGTCCAGTCTCAGGCGCTCCGCTGGCGGGATCACCTCATGAATGTCCTGACCTTCCGACAGCCACTGATCGCACAATTGCTGCTGCATGTAGCGTTGATAGTTGGTTGCATTTCGCACCATCGGGCTTTGTTCGCCCGACTGCTCAGTATCGAGCCACGGGCCTATCGCTGTTTCCGGCACCAGATCTTTTTCGCGAAATGCGTACAGCGCGCCTTTTTCCTTATCGCAACGCTGGCGTAACACCTTACGGTAGTGGACGGTCGAGCGGCTAGCTCCCTCTTCTTCCAGGGCAGGCATCAAGTGCAGCACGTCGGCGGCATCGTCTTCATTGATGCGTGCGCTGCCGTGATAAATCAGCAGCATTTGCTTGCGATGCGGGAAGAACCAAACCGTCGTATGGCGCATGGCGATTTCTTCCAGCACTTCCTCACCATCCCGCACGCGATTCATGAAGCAGCGCTCTATCCACCGTGGCAATTGCCCCTCTTGGCAAGGAATTTGCGGGTGCATGTTCCAAATTCGGTAGGTAGCGCCGATTGGCAATGCGTCGCGTTGCGGCCATTGCTGATCATCGTCAGCCATATTGAACAGACGCCAGTCAACATCACTGGCCAAGCCCGGAAAATCATTCTCCAACCAGTTTTCGTCATATTTTTTGCCGATCCGGCTAAAGCGGCGCGGCCAGTTGATGTTGAGAGCATTGAAGCTGACGGGAAGTGGCGTCTGATGTGGCGAAGTCAATCGACCATGCAATGGTTCAATATTGGGCAAGACATGAGGGGCGCCGTGCGGCAATTTTTCAGGTCGAACACCGATGCCGAGCGGATTTTCAGCCCATTGAGAGCCACCGAAAGCCCGACTCCAATCCAGGCGCATCTCGTCAAAGGGAAGAGGTGCGGAAGCGCGGTCATTGACCCAATGCCGATCGCCAATAGCCACCAGCGTTTTTTCCAGCGTATCGACCTGAATTTTAACTGCGCAGGCCGTTTTGTCTGCCTGATGGTGAGTGTAGGCATAGCCTGTAGCGAGAAATTCGGCGCAGGCTTTGGGAAAGGCAAGGTCAAGCACACCGCCGTCGAGCGCCAGCTCTTCACTAGCGAGCTGCCACAGTTCGTGCTCGGGGCGCAGGCGCGAGGCTTCACCCATATCAGCCAAAGCCAAGATAGAAACCCCCAGATGATCCAGCCCTTGCCAGTGATAGGGGCGATGCAGCACGCTGAGGCGCAATGGCTTTACCGTTTTCATCGTAAGCACAACACTCGCTGAGTGATCTTAAACAATTCAATCTACACAACAACAATAAATTATATATTATAGTTATCGCAACGCTATCTATAGAACAAATAGAATTTCATCGAGAATCATCGATATGTTTGTTTTTTTTATTTCAACATTATGTGTTTCGTATACAAATTCTTTTTTCCTCACAACCATACTTTTAGAATAAGAAAAATTCATAGCGAATTTTACTTCATAACATAAACTTGTGTTCAACTTAAAATCCATACCAGAAAAAATACTTGCCGTAGAGCCTATCATAATACTATTAGATGAGGAAAAATTACATCTAAATTCAGCGCCAACATTAATTGTATTTGTAGCCGATACATTTGTAGTATTGAAGGCGCCAATATTAATATTATTTGATGTTCCGTACGTTTTTATATAGGCAGATCCATGGTTTTTTATAATTCTGCTTTCATAATTAATATCTTTCACGTGGTCACTTTTCGTAACTACGTTATTACCATGAATATAAATATCCGCCGGAACATCGGAATACTTATCTTTTGGGAAATCACCCTCAACGGTGTGGATCTTGATTCGTTTCGCTTTTAGGTCGTAATCATCGGAAATTGCGGAAGTCAGATTGCCGTCTTCGAGCTTGATAGACATATTGCCTTTGGCAAGAGTTAGATTTTTATCGCCCTCTTCGATTACGGTGTCCTGCCCTTGCTTGATCAGCTTGGTCTCTTTATTTTCGATCGTATGAATACGATTTCCATTCAACAGAATATTCTGATCACCGGTAATATTTACAGTCTGCCCTTTGCTAAAGACTGAGGTTTCGTGATCTGTAACGATGGTATTACGTCTGCCAGTAATCTGACGATCTTCTGTTCCGCCGATGTGTGTCGTATGATTGCCGTCGATCTTAACATCCTTGTTCTTTTCCACCGATATATTCATGTCGCGCTCGGCATGCATGTCGAAGGATTCCCTCCCGGGAGCATCTTCCATAAACAGAAAGCTGGCGTTGTCCGCGCCGCCATCCTTGCTGCGGCTCATAAAACCCATCTTGGTGGCGTCGCCAGGCAAATCCCACGGCGGCATACTGTCTTCATTGTAGACACGGCCAATGATGATGGGGCGATCTGGATCACCATTGATAAAGTCAACTACCACCTCTTCACCGATGCGCGGGATCTGCATGCCGCCATATTTCCAACCCGCCCAGGCATTGGAGACGCGCACCCAGCAGGAACTGGTTTCATCGCCATTACCATAACGATCCCAACGGAAATTGAGCTTTACCCGCCCATATTTATCAGTCCAGATGGTCTCGCCTGTCGGCCCCACCACTTCGGCGGTTTGCGGTCCGTGCGTTTTCGGCCACGGCGTGGTCCGCTGTGGACGCCAGTTGAAATCAGCCGGCACCACCTGAAACTCTGTGCGCTGTTCACCCGCATTATTATCGTTAGTAGCGTAGCTGTAGGCCTGCATGAAATAACGAGCGCTTATTACCAGATAGGCGCGATTGTCTTCAGGCCGCGGAGCCTGTGTCAGCTGAAAACGATAACCAGGCGCGATACCTAGCGAGTTACCTTCGCCCCCCATCTGTTCATGCTGAGCTTCGAGTTCCTGTTGGCGAACCTTGACATAAAACTGACCATGCTCTTGATCGGTATAGTGCCCCGGCCAGTCAAACACTTCAGCTTTATCTTTCGCAAAGGAAGCTGGGTTCTGTCGGGTCTCGAGCAAATGCGCCCGCGGTTTACGAAAATCATAATCATCCAAACTATACAGGCTGGGCGTGATGGAGTCAGAGACGCACCAGCTATTGATGCTATCGATATTTCCCACCAGCCCCCCTTCGGGAAGCAGGTAGGGAATGTTGGCGTAACCCGATAATTCTTGATGGGCGCCAGGGGCATCAGCCAGCACGAGCGTATGGCCGCTTTGCTGATGAGTGAAGTAGTAATAAATACCTTCATGTTCCATAAGCCGGCTAATAAAATTGAAATCACTTTCTTGGAATTGGACGCAGTAATTCCAAGTACGGTAACTATCGGCCAGTCGATTTTCTACCTGCAGCTGATATTGCCCAAATACTTCCGTCAGAATATCAGAGAGGTGGTTCGGGAAATCTGGACAGCGGAGATAAGTGGAATTTCTGCCTGACTTCGGCTTAGATGCCGAGAACAG
>NZ_ML636817.1 GCF_006476605.1 Brucella gallinifaecis | reverse complement strand
CGCGGGGTGGAGCAGCCCGGTAGCTCGTCAGGCTCATAACCTGAAGGCCGCAGGTTCAAATCCTGCCCCCGCAACCATCTTGACCTGCACACCGTGCAGCCCTTGGAAATCAACGGTTTCAGAGGCAATCGTCAGGGCTTCGACCTGCTCGATTTCGGAAATCTGCTTCCTGTTCAGCTCTTCCCGTGGTTTCAGTTTAATCCCTTTGCCGCCTTGGGCGATTTGCAGGATACCTGCTAGATCGCCGTGCAGGTCAGCGACAAGGGCGCTCTTATCCCCGTTCGGTGTGAGGATAATCTTGTCGATCAGGCCACGCAGAATCTTTGCCGATTCATCGCGGTGATCGGGGTCGTTCAAGGACGCGATAAGCTCGCGCACAGCAGTAGCGTAGCGCTCACCCATACGTGGATGGATGAAGGCCGGAACCTCTTCTTTCTGATTCAGGCTGACCGTTAGCGCATCCTTCTTAGCGGAGAGATCGTTTATCTCATCCTTGATAAGCAGCGGATCAATGCCATTTTTGATGGCTTCGACCAGCTTGCGAATGGCCTTTTCTGTCTTCTCAAGCTCCTTCTGATTCTTCACGATATCCGCGTTGGCGGTCATGCGCAGACGGTTCATTTCCGCGACATACTCGTCGCAGAACAGTTTGGTCAGTTCGGGATTCATCAGCTTGTCCCGAAGTGCGCTTAGGACGCGCTCTTCCAGTACGCTCTGGCTGATCGTGATCCGGTTGTCGCATGTCCCTTTATTGCGTGCCGTCGAACAGCCATAGCGTTCCTTGGAGACGATCGACATGCCGCCACCACAGCAGCCGCATTTGAGCAGGAAGGACAGCAGCTTCGGAGGACGCTGTTTTTCCTGATAGGTCAATTTCCGATCCAGCTCGCCCTGATACTCCTTCACGGCATCCCATAGGGCTTGGTCGATGATGCGCAGGTCCGGCACTTCAGCCACGACCCACTTGTCTTGTGGGTTCGGCTTCGCCACGCGCTTGCCCGTTTCGGGGTTCTTCACATAGCGTTGCTTGTTCCAGATTTGCCGCCCGATATAGAGTTCGTTGTTTAGGATGCCCGTGCCGCGCTGACGGTTGCCATAGATCGTCGTTGCGCCCCATGCTTTGCCTGATGGGCAAGGGACGCCTTCCTTGTTCAGTTCGAAGGCGATCTTCTTCGGCGATTTGCCCTTCACATAGTCGCGGAAAATCCGCTCGACGATCGCAGCTTCGTCTGTGTTGATTTCTCGGTCGCCGGGGATAAGGTTGCCAGCGGAATCGTACTTGCGGACGTTGTTGTAACCATAGGCCTTGCCGCCCGCACATTTTCCGGCGAGAGCGCGGCCTTCAAGCCCGCGATGGGTCTTGCGGCGCAGCTCGCTGATGTACATTTCGCTCATCATGCCGCCGATACCGACGTGCATCTGCGTAATGTGGCCTTCGCTGACCGTATGGATGGCCTGTTCAGCATAGGTCAGGTGCTTGTAGAGGCGCGCCATGTCTTCCATGTCGCGGCTCAAGCGGTCCTGCGCTTCGGCTACGATGATGTCGAACTGTCCGGCACGAGCATCAGCCATAAGGGCTTGAATGCCGGGGCGCATCATGTTCGCGCCGCTCACAGCATGGTCGGAATATGTCTGGACGACTTTCCAACCCTTTGATTCTGCAAAGCGCATACAGATGCGCACTTGGTCCTCAATGGACGTGTCGGACTGTAAGTCCGTTGAATATCTTGCGTAAATTGCCACCCTTCTCATGTCTTCTTTCCTTTTGTTGGTGGCAAATTGTAGCTGGGATTGCTCTTGTTTTGCAACTTTTCAAAGTCCCGTGCCGCACTGATGCGAGCCAAATGCTTCACCAATTCCTTCACATGAGGGTGGGCCGTTCCCGAAGCCGCGTTAAAGGGCTTGGTTAGATCGCCCTTTCGCGCCTTCGAAAAATTGTCCGCCATTACCATCACAGCCCCTCATATCTTCAAGTTTACCGCAGAAAACAGCCATTTCGCAAATTTCTACTATGCTGCGCCGAGGCATGATGATGCTGATGATGGTGGGCATGGCTGCTTCTCCTGTTCATAAATTGGATATGTGGATGGAACTTAGTGTAGGGTACATGCGTATGCTTGTATTGATCGAATATGTTTTACATAATAGCAAATAAGCAATAATGGGCAGAATAGAATGGTTGGCGAGTATGACGGAAGCATGGTGCAGCGATTGGCGCTGCGTCGTGCCTTGAAAGACCTCAACGAACAGAGGATCAGCGACCAACGCGTCACATCGCTGCTATTGGACGCCAAGGGGCAGGGGCGTATTCCCGGCTTTCCAAGGCAGTCCAGAGCGTCCCTGTCGCGCGCCACCATCCAGCGTATCCGCGAGGCCGACGAAAACCGGCTAGCCAGTATGCGGCACGGCACCATGGCGATGGTCTATAACTTCCTGTGCCAGTCGGAAGAGCTTGGGACGGAACTGTATGACGCGCGGACGCGCGTTCATTCCGCTCATTCCCATGCGCCGCTGCTGGAGGCGTTGCAGCGGCATCTGGGAGCGCAGCGGGGACCGCTGACTTCTGATGACCTACGGAGCCTTGAAGGGACGTTCCATTTGTACCGGAAGGCATGGACAACGCCGAACCATGACACCTATATCCGCTGCGTCCTGCGCTTCGAGTGGATCGGGGATGCGCTCTTCTATACCGAGGAACAGCGGTTCCACGACCCGATCGCCAAGGTTCCCGTCCACGAGACAGACAGCGGCGTCGTCCTGCCCTACGGTATGAATGTCGTGCTGCTAGGCCACAGCGAATCGAAAGACCTGCTGAAATTCTTCTCGCTGCACGACTTCTTCCCGTACCCTGACGGGGTGCAGCCTGTGCATACGATCGCAGGCAACTTCATCGCCGTTTACAGCAAAGGCCCCCATCCGGGCTTCCGCGCCTTTGTGCAGCGCGTCGAGGAGGGCGAGGCCAGCCCCGCCTTTTTTGGCGTGGGTGAACTCGATCCGGCCATACTGGAAAAGCTGTCCGGCTAGTCGGACACCGCCGCCCCGTCATCGTTCACGATGATCGCAAGATGTGTGTGGTAGTACCACACATCTTGGCAAGGGAACCCGCTGCGCGTTCCCGTTGCATCCCTCCGGCCTTGCCGCATCATCGGCATCGAGCCTTGTTGCGCCATCCAAACGTATCGCCGTTTGACCCCTCGCAGGAAGACTTCGCTCTCCCTGCCCCCATCGACAAAAGGGCGTTTCGCCGCCCCCTTGGCCCCCACTCGCAGGGCTTGGAGATTGACCTCTCCACCTGCACCGAACCATGTCTGACCGGCTGCCCGTTCAATCACCACTTGGGGGAGCGTTCCTGCTGCCCCCAAGACCCCCATGACCAAGGCGATTTCGTTCGCCTCTGGACACCATCTCTACTCAGCCAGCAGTAGCTCAGCCATTCCGTCTAGCTTCGACTTCGTGTGCTTCCATGCTGGTAGCGTTCGCTCCAGCAACGCATAAAAGCGTTTGCTATGATTGTGCTCCTGCAAATGGCAGAGCTCATGAATGATCACATAGTCGACGCATTCTCTGGGAGCCTTAATGAGCATCGGATTAAGTACGATTGTTCCATTCGGTGAGCAGCTTCCCCACTGGCTTTTCATCTGCACCAGCATAACTGGGGGCAAGACGTCTACCCATTTCAAATCTGCTGCGATCAGACTGAGACGTTGATGAAAATAACGCTCGGCATTCGTTCTATACCAAGCCCGAAGTTGTCGCTTCACACGGGATGGACTCACGCGGTGCAGTTTGACCTCAATTCGTCCAGCCATTAGTCGCACACCTGACGATGACTTGGCTGCGCTCTCAAGCACTTTTATCTGGTAACGTTTTCCCAGATAAAAATGTGTCTCACCACTAACGTACTCGCGTGGCAGGGCATGCTCACGCAACTTTGCGAAATATCGCAAGTTGTTGTCGATCCAGCGAGCCCGCTTCATTACGGCTTTTGCGATTTCGTGCGCCGACTTTGCCGGGGGCGTTTCCACCTCGACCAAACCATTGGGGTGAACATGAATGCGAATGCGTTCTAACAACGTCTCGTTCGATGAGACGGTGTAGTCGATTGTCCGATTGCCATAAGAGATTGCGGATCGCATTTACAATGTTCCCTTCGAAAGGCCGAGGCGAATTATCTCTACAATCTTGTCTACGACCGATTTTGCAGATTCAAGACCAAGGCGCTTGAAGAGCAATGGCAAAAGTTTTTTTCGAACAGACGCTTCTATGTCCTGCGTGTTTAGAGAATTTTCGGCTACAGCTACAGTGATGATGTCATCAATTGAGATACACAGCTCGACATACTGTTTCACCAGCTCTTCAGAGAGATCGTCTGCGCCGTGTTCGAGTTTAAGGATTCCAAAGTATGCAGCTGCATGCTGATTTTGAGAAAGTGCAGGTGGTATGCCTTCTACTGAGCGGTTTTTCACCTTTTCATCAAGTTCTTTGAAAAGAGCGTATTGCTTGAAAGGATGTTCAAACAACGCATTGGCTTCAGCAAGGGCCTTCCGCAAAAGTTCAGAAAAGTAGGATTGTGCATAAGGATCGTCAGCCAGTTCTTGTTCGATCGTTCTTTTAAGGCGTGAACGAATAATGTCTGTTTCGTTGCGCGTTTTTTCTTCCGACCACGTTTCAGGTTCGCTCTTCTTTCCCAGGTCATTGACGATGTAAACGCCATCCGCGTCTTTGACACGTTCTCCCACGACGTATCGATCTACTAATTTTCGAATCTGATCTTCGTATACGCTGAAATCAATCGTTTCTTGAGCGTCTTGTTTCGCTGTTCGACGAAGTTCACTGAAGAACCTCAGGTCACGCTTGTATGCCTGGATATCGTCTTCTGAAAATGACTTGTCTTCGAAGAAAGATCGCGAGCCAAGTGCAACTTTCAAACACATGCCAAATTCAGTGAGTGCTTGGTAGAAGTCTTCACGGATCTTCTGGTTAAGGTCAACGGATTCGCCGTTGGCTCCAGTCGTCAGGTAGGGAATAAGAAGTTGCCGATATTGTTCTCGATCGGCGCGGTTTTGGACAGGTCTGAAAATTTCCCATAAAGCGGCATGTAGTGCAGGTAGCTTCTTGTATTCCGTCGAGACATTTGCATAGAGACCCTCTATGTCATCGACATCGAAACCGCCTTGTGTGCGTTCTGCGAGATCCCGGTATTCGGTGATCGCAGTATCGAGCTCTTTCAAAATTCCACGATAATCGATCAATAACCCAAACTTCTTTTCGTCGTGAAGTCGGTTCACACGAGCGATAGCTTGAATGAGGTTGTGTTGTTTGAGGGGTTTGTCGATATATAGAACTGCATTTTTAGGCTCATCAAAGCCAGTGAGTAGCTTATCAACGACTATCAAAATGTCGGGGGCGCCGGGCTCACCGAAATCCTCGATCACCTGCCGTTCATATTCAGCAGGGTCGCCTTTGACGTTATCCTTCCACCACTGTTGAACCTCTGGAAGTTCGGATTCGTCAACGTCTTCATGACCCTCACGACTGTCTGGGGCGGATATAACGATTGCGCTGCTGACAAGGCTGGTTGCGTCGAGTGCTTTTTTATAACGAACCGCAGAGAGCTTACTGTCGGTTGCCAACTGGCCCTTTAGGTCTTTGCCTAATTTCTTGAAATTATCGTTGAAATGGGCAGCTATATCCCACGCGATGAGATCAATACGGTTTGCCGAACCATATAGCTGGCCCTTTTTCCCGTACTTTTCTTTCAGATCGCTCTTTTGCTGATCCGTTAGAGAGGCAGTGATCTTTTCAAACCAATTATCTATGGCGCTCGCGTTTATATCGATGATCGGTTTGCGTTCTTCATAGAGGAGGGGAGTAACCGTTCCATCCTGTACTGCTTTCTGCATCGTGTAGGCATGAACGATTGGGCCAAATTTATTGGTCGTCTTTTCATTTTTCAAAAGGGGTGTGCCTGTGAATGCGACATAAGCTGCATTCGGCAGCGCCTTTTTCATTCGCTCATGGTTTTCACCGTCTTGGCTTCTGTGGCCTTCGTCGATGAGCACAATGATGTTCTCACTTGGATTATAGCACTCTGGCAGTTTTGAAGCTGTTCCGAACTTATTGATGATCGAGAAGATTATGCGCTCGTTGCCCTTGCCGATACGCTTTGCGAGATCACGGCCAGTCGATGCCTTTGCCCTGTTTTCATCCTTCTTCGTCGCATTGGTCGTGCCCATTGCGCCGCCTGTAAGAAATGTTCTGGCAAGTTGCTTTTCAAGGTCAACGCGATCAGTCACCACAATTACTCGACATTCCGCCAACTCCTGGCGAAGCAAGAGCGCCTTGCAGAGGTACACCATAGTGAAGCTCTTGCCTGAGCCAGTCGTATGCCAAATCACGCCGCCTTCACGACCACCATCCGGACGGATATCCGAAATGCGCTCGATTAAAGCCTTGATACCGAAAGCCTGCTGATAGCGCGCTGCGACTTTGCCAACTTTACGGTCGAAGATAATGAAATAGCGGATGAATTCTAAAAGACGTTCTGGAGAAAGGAGGCTAATTAAAAGGCGATCCTGATCTGTGACGAACTGGATGCCAGACCAAAGATTTTGGAAATGATCCTGTACGGCTCTAGGTTTGCCACTCAGCAATTCTGCGTGAACGTCCGGGGGCAACGCCGCATTCTTCACTTTATAAAAATGCGTTTCATCAAATTCCTCTTCAGACCATTTTGCCCAGAATTTCTTGGGCGTTTTGGTCGTAGCATAGCGGCCATCGGTGCCGCTAATTGATACCAATAACTGTGAGTAGGCGAAGAGGTGAGGTATCTCGTCCGGCTTCTGGTTGCGAATTGTCTGGCTAATGCCTTCGTCCACCATCGACTTGTTTGGATTGCCAGAATCGGGCCGCTTGACTTCGATAACAGCTAGTGGCAGTCCGTTGATAAAACAGACGATATCCGGACGTCGTGTTCGAATGCCGTCAGTGGATAGGACTTCAAATTCTTCGGTGACGATCAGGCTGTTATTGGCTGGATTGTTCCAGTCGATAATCGGCACAGTCGCTGAATGTTTTTTCCCTTCAACGAATTCTGTGACCGTTATGCCGAGCGTCATCGCATTGTAAAGCTTTTCATTTGCGCTCAGCAGACCTTCATGCATCTGCGGCGCTGACAGATCACGGACTATCTGGTCGATGGCGTTAGTCGAGAGAGGATAACTGCGGCCCTTGTATTCGAAACGCCGCTTCTTTAGCTCATCAACCAGGACGGAACGCAGAATAACAGCCTTGTTGCCGCCGCGTGCAGCCAAGCAATCAGCGGTGGACATGAGCTGCCATCCCAGCGCCAAAAGAACCTGAAGTGCAGGCAAGTGCGCGGTAAATTGCTCGGCGGTATTGGGCGACGTCATGCAGCCTCCGCTTCTGGCTGTGCCGCCATCTTTTTCTTCCGCTGCTTTTTCTTGCCTTCCTGAAGCTCTCGCTGGTTCTCAACGAAACAGAATTCCGCGTCTATACCCATCCGCCTGAGTTCCCGCATAGTGCGCCTCAGACTGATCCGCGAAAATAGAGGTAGATTGAGCGACTTATCTGATTTGTCCTTATGCGTGATGATTTGGAAGACAACTTTGAACTTCTTTCCATCTATGGCGGCAAGGAATGGGCCATCTTCGCCGGCTTCTGCTTTCGCCGTCACTAGGTTCCGCAAGTTCACGAACACCTCGTCGTGTTCCCGGATCAATTGAATGGAGTTGAGACCCTGATTAAAAAGATGGCTCAGCGTTGCTGATACGGTAGAGAGCTTGACGTGATGCAGGATTACCTGATCCCCATCAATTTCCAGAATGTCGCAAGGCTCAACCTGCTTTTGCCCAGCGGGTGCAACGTTGCCTTTGTCCATACAAAGACGAGTGTTTTCACCCACTACGCAGGCTTCGTTGTAGGCGCCTTCTCCATCGTGATCGTACGCTAACAATGAGGTGTCGGTGCATATCGGATCGAGATAGGTTGTGAGATCGGTCACGTAATCTCCGCTAACCTGATACCAGTTGCCTTCGCAAAGATGGAAATTTCCTGGGTTTCCGGCGATCACAGTATCAAAAATCAGGCACTTAAGAATCGAGGGTCGATCACCTTTTGGCTGGCCGGACTCATTTGTAATGACTAAATGGTGACGCTTCAGCGCCTCTAAATCGATCGTGCTGACGTCAAAGCCATTCGTTTCCAGATACTCATAGTACCGGTCAATGAAGACATCGTCATATACCAATCCATGCCCCTGACCAGTGAACGTGGCGTACATTTCCTCCGCATAGTTCACGATGTCTGGGATTGTCAGTGTAACATTTTCGTCTTTTGAAGCGACGGCAGCCACCAAGTTCGTATTCAGAGCGTCAAGCAGAACAGGGTCTTTGACCGGGGTTACGTTCTGGATGTCTGGAAAGGCAGTCGCGTAAGCGTTGTCGTTGTATAGCTCCAACAGCTTTTCGCAAAGATCTGGTAGTCCTTCTGGACCAACATCAGAGCTAATGCGGATGCTACTTGCGCCAGTTGCATGTCTGAAGAATGCCTCGAGCTCCTCTTTCACAGCGCCGGTGAGGCTCCGTAAGATGGTGCTATCACGATCAAAATCAAACAGAGTCAGGTCGGAACCCACTGAGAGTTGGGTGCGTTGTCTGCGCGCGTTTTCAGGACGAAGGGAATCTAGGCTTTTCAGCTTCTCGGGATCAACGCTGTTAAGAGTTACCCGAAGGCCAAAATCGTATTCGTAGCTTTCTGGCTTTAGGTTATGCATCACGTGACCAAACGTGATTGCAAACGTCCTGCCACCCACAGGCAAGAAGACGATCGCTCCCTTAAGGGCCTGCATCAGGTTCTTTTGTATGCCGAAGTAACCGCGCCACCAGGGTGGCGTGGGCTGGCTATCCAGGACATGAAGAGTCGCACCCTCAGGCAAATCGCTGGCGGCGATTCCGTCCTCCAACGTGTTGTCTTCTTTGATGGTATTCGTGGCGTCAAAGGTTGGCTTCAGAAGGTAGATGGAAAATGATCTAGATTTGCTCATGCCGCTTCCTCCCGGTCTGATACTGTCTTTACACGACGCTTCCCCGTGAGGAGTTGCTGCATCAGGGCAGATTTCTCCCGTTTCAATCGTTCAAGATAATTTTTTAGCTTTTCGATCTGGCTCGTGCTTTCTGTGAGAATCTCGACGATTGCTTTTTGCTCGTCGATCGAGGGCACTTCAATTATTAGGGAAGCGATGTCGCGTGGATAAATGTGCGGCTGTGCACCACCGCTTTGCAGTCCATAAATTTTGTTCTGGTTGAACTCCAAATAATAGAAAGCAAATAGTGCACTTATTTTTTCAGTGCCCTGAACCACGGAACAATCTGACGCCCAGAATTTATATGGATGGAAGGCGACGAATCCAGCATAGGCGCCGCTTGCGCTCACTGTAATTGCATGATCGTGGGTGAATTCCGCGTGTGAATACGGACTAGTTTTCCCCCCAGCGATAACTGGGTAATTGCCCTCTTGGATATCTTTACTATTAAGCGCACGACCTTTTCCGATCTGGGCAACATCCCCCAGCTTTCTGTCTTTCCACTCTCCCTCAAATCCCGGCAGGCGTTTTTTGCCAGTCAGGAGTTGCTGCATGAGCGCCTTTTTCTGCGCTTCGCTGTTGGCAATCAGCTTTTCCGTTGCCTCAATTGCTCGATCCCATGTTGAAAGAATTTTCGCGATGCGCTGTTGTTCTTGAACTGGCGGCAGAGAAATTTTTGCCTTTCTTAAAGTGGCAATCGAAATTTCCTGTAGCGCTGAACCGTTAGCCTGTCTTCCTATGTAGCTTTGGAACTGTGGAGCATTTAGGAATTGAAAAACATAGGCTGGTGATGCAACTGCACTATTTAGCGATATCCTTGCCACACCTCTGGTAAGATTACATTTTTCAAGTGGCGCAGAAACTAATGCTGATCGGCCAATAACGCCGCGAAGTGCCATAATAACGTCGCCAGCTTCTAGAATTGTCCGTTTGTAACTATTGCTAATTTCTCTTGTTGTTTTGATCATATGTTTGGGATTTAGATCGCCACTTGCAATGTCGACGACACGCACGCATGGCACACCATTCTCGACAGGCTCTCCCGTTTGAACAACACCATAAGAAATTGGTGACTTCACCACTGAGCTTAATGCTTGCTCCTTCCAACTCGACGGCATCATTCTCCACCGCCTTTCTTGCCTTCCAAATCCTTGGCAAGGTTTTCGAGGGCTTCGATATCCTCTGCATCGGCAGCGAGGGCTTCAGCCTCTTTCCGCTTGAGGTCAAAGGCTTCATAGCGATCAGCGGCGAGCTTTTGGGCGACCTTCATTTGTAGTTTTCCCGCATGGGTCAGCACATCGCGCTCATTGAAAGAGAGGAATGAATCGAGCTTGTCCGCCCATTGCGACATTGTGACAGGTGCGCGGCGTTTTGCCTGATCTTCTGCGTAATCCAGATACATAGTGACGATACGGTTCAGTTCGTCTATCTCTTCCGAATTAAGATAGTTCTTGGCTATGCCGACATCGCCCTTGCGAACGATCGACCCTTTCCAGGACATGACACCCATGTTGGGCTTATCCGGATCGGCACGGCCTGCGATCAACTCAGCTGCTGTTTGGCCGGTGATGGCCCATAGCATCTTGTTCTGTACTTTTTGGAAAAACAGCTGCGCCTCATCCGAATCTTTGTCGTAGTCGACTGCGGTCGTGTAAAGGTCTTTCACCTTTTGATAGAACCGCTTCTCTGACGCGCGAATATCACGAATACGCGCAAGCCATTCGTCGAAGTAATCCCATTGCTCGGCTTGTTTGAGCCGCGCATCGTCCATAGCGAAGCCTTTGATCAGGTATTCCTTGAGGACGGTGTTAGCCCAACGGCGGAATTGAACACCGCGCGGTGAGCGTACGCGATACCCGACAGCCAGAATGACGTCGAGATTATAGTGCTTTATCCGTCGCTCGACCGTACGAACGCCCTCTGTTCGAACTTGTAAGAAATCCTTACACGTTGCCTCTTCGGCGAGTTCACCGTCCTCGTAGATACTTTTTATATGCAATGTGACGTTTTGCGGTGTCGTGTCAAAGAGCTCGCCCAGTTCTGCTTGGGTGAGCCATACCGTGCCGTCAATTGATCGCAGATTGATCTCGGCTTGGCCGTCCTCTGTTTGATAGAGGATCAACTCGCCTTTTGGTTCGTCATGTTCGATGTTGTGGGTCATATGGCATACCCCAATTCTTTGAGGTATCCGTCCATTTTCTTCTCCAACTCGGCCAGTTCGGCTTTCAGCTTCATGCGTTCAGCGCGGACGGCCATCAGGTCGATTTCTTCCTCTTCTTCGAAAGTGTCGACATAACGGGGGATGTTGAGGTTGTAATCGTTTTCGGCCATTTCCTCTGGTGTTGCGAGGTAAGCGTATTTATCAACCGTCTTGCGTTCTTGGTAAGTCGCAATGATCTTGGCAATATTGCCTTCAGAGAGCTGGTTCTGGTTCTTGCCTGATACGAACTCTCGGCTGGCGTCGATAAACAACGTGTTCCTGTCTGTCTTGTTCTTGCGGAACACTAAAATGGCGGCTGGAATTCCCGTGCCATAAAACAGTTTTTCAGGTAGCCCGATCACGGCGTCGAGTATGTTCTCCTCAACCAGCTTCTGTCTGATTTTTCCTTCGGATGAGCCTCGGAACAGAACACCATGGGGGGCAACGACGGCCATGCGTCCAGTCTTTGGCTTCATGGTTTCGATCATATGGAGAATAAATGCGTAATCGCCTTTGGTCTTCGGCGGAATGCCGCGCCTAAAGCGTCCAAATTGATCTGTGTCAGCCGTTCCATGTCCCCACTTTTCAAGGCTGAAAGGGGGATTGGCAACGACCACGTCAAAATGCTTGAGGCTGTCTTCGCTATTCAGGAGCTTGGGGTTGCGAATAGTATCGCCCCATTCAATGCGGTGATTGTCTTCCCCATGTAGGAACATATTCATTTTGGCGAGAGCCCATGTGCTGCCAATCGCTTCCTGGCCGTAAAGGGCGTATTTCTTTGAGCCGTTATTCTCGATCTGAATGCGCTTGCCGCACTTCATTAACAGTGAGCCAGAGCCGCAGGTCGGGTCACAAATCTCGTCACCTTCTTTGGGCGATACCAGTTCGGCCATGAGTTCGGACACTTCTGGCGGTGTATAAAACTCACCAGCTTTACGACCGGAGTCAGCGGCAAATTGTTTGATCAGGAACTCATATGCATTGCCGATGATGTCGAGTTTGCCAATACGGCTTGGCGCAAGATTCAGCTTCTCCTTCGCGAAATCCTCCAGAAGGTCTTTCAAAAGCTCGTTCTTTTGCGCCTCTTCACCCAATTTGTTCGAGTTGAAGCTGATGTCCTGGAATACGTCGCGTAGCTTTGCGATATTCGCTTCTTCAATTGCATGTAGGGCTTTGTCGATGCGCTCGCCATTGCCGGGCTCATGGCGTCTTTTGTACAGTTCATAGAAGTTTGCAGATGCAGGAAGAACAAATCGCTCATTCTTGAGAATCTCATTGATGAGTTCTGGCTCATCACCATACTCTGCCTTGTAATTGTTGTAGTGATCCTGCCAAACATCGCTAATGTATTTCAAGAACAGCATCGTGAGGACGTATTCTTTGTATACCGAGCCGTCGACAGTACCCCGGAACGTATCGCAGGCCTCCCAAACGGCTTTATTGATGTCTTCTTGTTTAATTTGTGAGTTCATGCTCTAGCCTCCAGGCTTTTAGGCGCAAGGCCAATGGCCAGTGCTTCAAGTTGAGAGTTTCGTGTTTCAATAAGGCGGTTGAGGATTGCCTGCTCGCGTTGTGCGGCTTGCCAGAGTGCAGCGATAGTCATCTGCGTCTCTTTAGAAGGCAGCGCAATAGGAAGCTCTTCCAGAACATTTCTGCGTATGTTTTGGATGTAGGAGCCTGTGGAGTTGCGCTGAAAATAGTCTTGAGCAGGCTTCTGGTTGATTTGCCATGCAAGAAACCGCGGGGAGAGCTTCTCTGGCTTCTTGATACTCACAACGAAAAACTGCGGTGCGCACACTGTACGGGGCGGCACGTTGGACAACGCGTACGCATAGGTACGTGTTCCTCTGGCCGCGAAGATCACATCATCCTCAGTCAGCCAAGACGGTTCGCGTTTTGAAGGTAGGGACACGGACGCCACATCCCCCCAATTCATGTCGCCATCATTGGCTACATTCTTCAACTGCACGAGGTGAACGTCGCCCGCCTTCAGCGACTCTGCTGAGCCCCGGAGGGGGTAGCCAGCGGAGACGGTTGCCACGTCCCCTAGGTTTACGTAAATTACTGCATCGTTCGTCATGATGCAAATATTGCACATATGCCTGCGGTCAGTCAATAGAAATACAAGCTCATGCCCTATGATGCAAAAAATGATGTTTAGGGATTCCTCTAGGCTGATCATCAGGGCGCTTGCTGATCAAGGCTTATCCCTTTCGCAAAAAGCCACGGCCAACACGGCCTTCTTTGGGGCTTTCCTCGCAGCCCAATCCATCCCTTGCAACGGCATGCGCCGTCTTTCCGCTTCGCCCGCCCCTTCGGGGTGCAAGGGCTGTCTTGTCCTGCCTCTCCGGACGCCATCAGGCCGCGATGGTCGCGGCTTCAACCGGCAAAAGGAGAGAAACCATGTCACGCACGACCAAATTCGATGTCCATCAGGAGATCACCAACCGCATCGTTGATGCAATCGAAACCGCAGGGGAATTCCGCCTTCCTTGGGTCAGCAACAAATCGGGAAGTTTCGCCCGCCCCGTCAATGTCGCATCGCGCAAACCCTATAACGGTGTCAACATCGTCAGCCTTTGGGTATCTGCTCTTTCCAGCGAGTTTCCTTCAAATATCTGGGGTACGTACCGCCAATGGCAGGAGCAGGGATGCCAAGTCCGCAAGGGCGAGAAATCTTCCCCCGTGGTCTTCTACAAGACCATCGATATCGAGCAGGTCAACGACCGTACAGGTGAAACCGAACAGGCCGAGCGCATGTTCGCCCGCGCGAGCTGGGTCTTCAACGCCGCGCAGGTTGACGGTTTTCCGATCGAGCAAAACGATATTCCGGATGCCCCGCTTTTCGATCCGATCGCCCGCGCAGAATCCTTTGTCCGTGCCACGGGTGCGGTTGTTGAGGAAGCCGGCGACAAGGCTTGCTTCATCCCCTCGCTCGACATCATCCGTATGCCGGAACGTCGCCGCTTCACCGGCACCGATACGACCACGCCCGCCGAAGGCTTCTACAGCACGATCTGCCACGAGCTGACCCACTGGTCGGGGACAAAATCCCGCCTCGATCGGGATATGTCCGGACGCTTCGGTTCCGAAGCCTATGCTGTCGAAGAACTGGTGGCTGAACTTGGGGCAGCCTTCCTGTGCAGCGATCTTGGCATCACGCCCGAGCCGCGCGCCGATCATGCGCAGTACATCAAGAACTGGCTTGAATTCCTGAAGTCGGACAGAAAGGCGATCTTCACCGCCGCATCAAAAGCGTCCGAAGCTGCCAACTGGCTGCAATCCTTGGCCGTCAGCGACATCGTGGAGGATGCGGCTTAGGCCGCATCCTTCCCCCTATGCCGCGCCCGTCACGATCGGCATCTTCTCAAGATGCTTGTCGATCGTCTCGACAACTTTCCCATCCATCGGCAGATGGGACTTCTCCGATGCCCATTGATCCATGAATAGGGAAACCGTTTCCTTCGCGGTATCGGTCACAAGCTTGCGGGGCAGGGCTGCCTTGGCGGCAAGGTGTTCCAGCTCGTCAATCGTATAGCCCGCAAAATCCTTTGTCCGGCTGAATGTCAGGGCGGATTGATCGTTCGGAAGATATGGGATCGTTGAGACAAAATCATAGGCGGGCGAAAGCCGCGCGTGACGCCGATCAGGATAGATCAGCGACCAGTTTTTAAGGTGCATATCGCCGTTTCCGATCAGGACGTTGAACGTCAGACGGCGGATGAATTCGGCAATGTCATCATGATTGGATTCGGCGGCGACGACGGAAATCAGGTTTCGGAAACTGGCCTTTTTGTATTTGTCTTCCGGATAGACGCCGAACACCTGTGCGAAATCCTCGATATGGGTGACGCCGTTTTCGGAATTCCGGTCAAACCGTTCGATGACAAAAGCCTTCTGCCCTAGCTGTTCGATACCTTCCGGCATGTTTCCGATGGCGCTGACATCGACCAGATCAATCGACGGAACATTGATGCCGACCGACTTGGCAAGCGACATCATCGAAAACTCGTTTTCCGGCACTTTCGGAAATTCCCGTGAGGGGAGTTTGATGATCCAGTCGCCGCCGACGCCGCTGGCGGGAATTGTCAGTCCGCCGCTTGGCTGAGTGACCGCCGAAAATTTAAGCTGCACTCCGGCAAGGGAGAAGCGCAAGGCATCTTCCGCCGCCGCTTTCGCAATCTCACCTTCCGGCTCGTCATAGGCGGCGTCCGGCCATGCTTCGCCATCGGCTGGCGTTACCGTGATCGCGCCGGGTAAGTCTTGCCCCAATACCCACAGCAGGAAAAATTCCCGATCGGTATGAATCCCTGCCTTCTCCGCGAGGTATTTGCGCAGATGCCCTTCCGGAAGCAGATTGGAAAAGAATGGCATCAGCCTGATTTTGTACGGCCTGAAATCCGTCAGAAGTTCTCCGAACTGATCCTTGAAGCGCAGGCCAAGGGTCGGGCGATCGGGGTTCCCGACATAGGCTTCGTTGAATGCGAACAGGGTCCGCTCTCCACCGACATAGGTGATCGTGCCTATCTCCTGATCGTAAAGTCGGACGGTAAGAACGGAAACGTCAGGCATCGTCATCCTCATCCAGTGAATATGCAGGTCGTGGCGCATCCGGCTTTTCCGATGGCGATGTCACGGCGGATGTCTGACGGATGATCGAATGAACCGCTGGCAGAGCCTTGCGCGGCACCAATGCGACTTCCAGATCAAGGGCGTTCGCGATGGCGATCAGGCTGGACAGCCGCAAGTCAACACTACCGGATTCGATGCGCGATATCTGCGCTTGCGGCACACCGGCAAGCTTGCTCAGGACGCGTTGGCTCAAATCTTTGGCCTGTCGCGTCTCTCGCAGCCGTTCGGCGATGGGTTGGGCTTCATAGTTCATGCGATATCTCTTTCAGCATCATTTCTGCTGTATGATATCGCATAATGCATCGGAATACAAGAAGGCTTTGTCAGTTTTGATATCGAAAACTATATCAAACTTCCCATACGATATCGAATTAGACATCGTATGTGCGCGGGGTTGCAGGCAGGCGCGGTCAGCATCACCGCCCCGGTGACGGCCACCATGTTTGGCGACGATGCAGCACGTTTTCGATGTTTTCCATAGAGGCGAGGATGTTCCGACGGTCGGCGCTGCCGATGTCGGACTGGATCAGGGCGCGCCACAACGCGTCGTACAACGTCAGCAAGTCCGTATCGGACATTCCTTCCAAGATGATGATGGTGATGATCGGGTGCATGAAAGCTCCTTTCGGCTACCGGCACGAACCATTTCGGGCCTTGGCCGATCGGAAAGGCGCAAACGGATGGTGCAGCACCCTTGGGGCGTCACGTCAGTAGAGCAGGTCATGACCATGACCTTGCGCGTCGGAATCTTCCGGCTTGTGCCAATATCGATCGCTGGCCTGAATGGATCGTCCGCCGTGACGAAGAGGGGCTGATGGTCCCGATTTTCTTGTCATCTATTGGAGCGCAATGCCGCCCGTATGGGATTGAGTGGCTTCGTTCGATCCGCCTGAATTCCTGACCACCACGGTTCAGCCGTCAATGCACTGCCCGCGCCGGTTCGCGTGCCGCTCACCCGTGTTGTGCATGACGCCCGCTCCTATGTGGCGGTCTTTCGGAAAGGCGTAACGAGCCAACCCAAACCAAAGGAGCAACATCATGGCACGCAACAGCAACAATCAATCTTCCGAAACCAAAGCCCCCGACTTCATCGCGTGGCAGGTCATCCAGAAGGACGACAAATCTGTCTGGCATAAGGTCGGAGCCTCATGGCAGCACAAGGATCAAAAGGGCATGACGCTACAGCTTGATGTCATCCCCTTGGGCGGGCGGATCGTTCTTCGTCATCCGCAGGACAATGCCGAAAACACTTCTGCAAAGGCGGGGCGATCATGATCGCCCCCATCATCACCGCCATCGATTGGCAGGGTATTTGTCTGACAGTCTTGCATAAGCCGAACTGGACGGGCTGCGGCTTCGACCACATCGAAATCACCAGTCGGAGTCGTGCGCCCTTTCCGATATCGGAAACCGGCTATCGCTCACACTTTCTGCATGGTGACGAGATCAGGCGATACGGCGATGCAACGGCCTATGTGCAGGCATGGCTGGACGAGGCCAGTCACACGACGGCATGGCAACGTATCGATCAGGAAACGCGGCAGCTCACACTTTTCTGAAGTTCCGATCGGCCTTGCAGGATGCAAGGCCGTCCGATGCGGGCGCAGGGCGATTCATGGCGCGCCGCAATGTAAGGGCGCTGATGTTGAACGTCGCGGCAACACTTTGGCGGGATTGTCCCGCTGCGATCATCGCCGCTGCTTCAGCCACATCGACGGACGATAATTTGCGCGGTCTGCCCAGCCGAACCCCGCGCAGCTTCGCGGCCTGCAATCCTGCCTTCGTCCGGTCGCGGATCAATTCGCGCTCGAACTCGGCCAGTGCGGCAAGAATATGGACGTAGAACCGTCCGCCTGCGCTTGTCGTGTCGATTTGCTCGCGCAGGGAAGAAAGCCCCACGCCACGATCCTGCAATACTGTGATCGTCCCGATCAAGTGGGCAAGCGATCGTCCCAATCGATCCAGCCGCCAAACAATTAGATGATCGCCCGATCTTGCAAGAGTAAGCGCCGCAGCCAGTCCATCCCTGTCGGCTTTGTTGCCTGAAACGCCATGATCCTCGAAAATCCGGATGCACCCGGCTTCTTGCAGTGCGCGCCGTTGCAGGTCGGCATTTTGTTCGGCGGTGGATACACGGGCATAGCCGATGCGCATGGAGCAACCGTTCAAAAAGGGTCGTTTTTGAACGCATGGTTGCTTCACTGCTTGGGGAGTGGGTAACACAATATATAGTCGTCGCTGCGATGTTTGTTTCAATATTGAGTAATATATTGAATATGATATAGTATATAAATAAACGACGGATTTTGAACTATAATTATATGGACGAATATTTATTGGAATTAATTACTACTTCTGAATTTAATAAAATATGGATGATGATTATCGGCGCTGCTGCATGGGGATGTCTTCTCGGAGTGATGGGAACTTTGGCCGTGCAGGAATTTTGCGCTAATCGCCGTGCTGAAAGAGATCGAGAGCGATGACGCGGACATTCGGCGGCAAGAACGGAAACATCGTTGCCATGTTGATGGGGACGGTCGCGATGGTCGGCATCGTCGGGGTTTCGGCCATGAACATGATCGGCGGGCCGATCACTACTGCGGCTAAAGTGACCCATCAGAACATGGCTCAAAACGACCTTCTGATGAATGCCAAAGTCGTCGTCATGAATGCCTCGACCCGTCCCAATATGGGCGACGAGGATGGCGATGGTTATATCGAGCCGGTTCCCTTTGTTCCGGCTTCCGATCCTTCCTGCGGTCTCTCCTTACCCGCAGGAGGCCAAGGCGGGTGTCTCCCTGCGGATATCGGAGCAATCCTCACCGATCCGTGGGGGACATCTTATGCCTATTGCGTATGGGATCACGGCGATCCGGCCAGTTCTCCTAACCGTATCGACGGCGAAGACAGCACATCAGGCGCGGTGCTGGCGATCATATCCGCAGGGCCGAACAAACGCTTTGAGACCCCCTGTCTGCCCTATGACGGCGACCCCGATACCAACGACGAGGCAATAGACCCGAACGGCATCGGTGACGATCTGGTGCAGATATTCACCTATGCGGGCGCGGTCGCAGGATCGGGCGGATTGTGGGAACTGAAATTAAACGAGCCGGAAACGGCTGTCATCGACAAGAAACTTGAGATCGGCGACGTGTCGGCAGGAACTGGCTTCGCCTTCGACACCACCACGGGTGAAGGTGAGTTCCCTTACATTAAGACGGATTTTATTGCATCGAAAACGGGCGGAAACACGCCCGTCACGATGGTCAACAACATCGCCCTTGATGGCAACTGGCTGTCGGGGGATGGTGGCAACCGCGGTATATACGTCGCCGCCAACGGCAATGTCGGGATAGGAACAGCCAATCCCCTTGCCGCGATAAGTCATTATGGCAGTGCGCTCCGCAATCACAGCGAGCCGATCACCTCACTATCGGATTACAAGCTTGTATTGGGATGCAAGTTACAACAAGGAAACTGCAATACAGGAACAGCAGTCGGGATTGCAGTTTCGAATTACACGAACACCAACGGTCAACCCGCTATGGCAATGGAGTACAGAGCAAGAGGGCATGCATTCCATAGGATTTCTGGTGTAAATCCAATCATGCGAATAGACCCTGAATTAAGTTATCAGGACAGCACGGTTGTTATTCGTGCTCATGCCGCCAATGCCGACAAAGGGATTTTTGGTCTGGAGCGTAATAACGGTGCTAAAGCCCTAACCGTATTAAACAACGGAAACGTCGGGATCGGGACTACATCACCTATTGCAATGCTTCATATATCTGACAATGATACGCCTATTCCACAGGGCAGTATCGGCAATGGCGGAACCTTAGCGAGATTGAGCGGAAAGACCGGAATGTCATCCCGCTTGGTCATTGAAAGCTTTGGCACCAACGATACCGCAGGACCAAGCCTTACGTTTAAAACATCACGCGGAACGGCAGTTTCTCCGACCGCAACTCGAACAGGAGATATTCTCGGCCAAATCGCTTGGTTTGGATATGACGGCTCTAACTATTCACCACATGCTCGTGCTCATATCAGGTCACAGGCTGACGGCGATTGGAACGGTGCAGAAGAGCAGCCAACCAACCTGATATTCTCTACGAGCCCTGCTGAGCCTGCTAGTGCAATCACAACGAGGATGATTATCAAGTCTAATGGCAATGTCGGAATCGGGACGACGACCCCGGAGTCGCGGCTTCATATTATAGGGGCGGAAAACACGGGAACAGATGCGGCCCTGCGCATTCAGAGTGGATCGCAGGTCATGTTAATCGACGGGAACGAGATCAGCACCACCGTGGCATCGGGACAGCCACTTTACCTCAACTATGAAGTTCCCAATAACGTCGTTCTGGCTAACGGTGGTGGCAATGTGGGTATTGGCATTGGTACGGGCAACCCAACAGAAAAATTGCAGGTCAATGGACTGATCGACGTGACCAACAACCGAATCATTCGGGTTGCTACGCCGACGGCATCATCGGATGCGGCGAATAAGGCGTATGTTGATAGTTTGGGCGGGCGGGTTTGTGCCAACGGCCAAATTTTGAAATATCAAAGCGGCGCATGGCAATGTGCGGGTGATAACTCGGGCGGCGGGGCGGATAACCTTGGTAACCATACGGCCACGGCAAATTTAAACATGTCCAACCGCGCGATTGTTGCGGATGTGGGGACAATACGTGATGCCAGCGGCGGATGGGTGCGCACATACGGGAACACGGGTTGGTACAGCCAAACCCATGGCGGCGGATGGTATATGCAGGACACGACATGGATTCGTGCCTACAGCAACAAATCCGTCGTGACGGGCGGAAATATGCAGGCGGCGGCGTTCCTCTATGGCTCTGATGAGCGGCTGAAAGCTGATGTCAGGCCGTTGAACCTGTCCTTGGATGATCTCGATGGCATCGGCACCTATCGCTATCACTACAGGGCCGACGAGGACGAAACGCCCCATATCGGCGTGATCGCGCAAGAAGTTCAGGCTGTTTTCCCCGAAGCCGTGCAAACGGGCGAGGACGGGATGTTGAGCGTCGATTATCCGGCTCTGGTCCCTGTTCTGCTCGAAGCCGTGAAGCAGCTCAAGGCCGATAACGACGCCATCCGACACCAGATGAAGGCCGAAAACGATAATCTGCGTGAGGAAATCCGCGCACTGACCAAGGAGGCGCGGTGAGGAATGTCTATCTTGCCCTAATCGTTTTTGTTTTTTTGCCAATCACCGCTTGGGCCGCTGATATGTATTCGGTGAACAGCGGCGCAACGGTCCAGATCAACGAGCATGGTGTGTGCCAACGCATCACCAACAGTCACGGTTCAGGACGGCCCATAATGGTCCCGACGAGAACAGCGACCGAATGGACGACCTTTCGCAATAATCGCCCTGCGGGCGTGACCATGGCGGCGTGTCCCCCAGTTTGTTCAGGCACACTGGTTGGCGGTTATTGTTGGTATTCAAGTGCTGTAAATGAATCTTGCACGTCTGTATGTGCATCGCGCGGAGGGGTTAATATGGCAGGAACGCGTGACTATGCAGGTTCGGGCGGCACCCTTAGTAACTGCCAAGCTGTTGGGCAGGCATTGTGGGGGATCACGAACGCAGCAAATCAAAGTTCTAGCTATGGGACGAATGATTACGGATGTACACACTTGAGCACTATTTTCAACATGACGCTTAGATTTACATACGCAACGACAACTGCGGGCAACCCATCCGGCATGCACAGAAGAGCTTGCGCATGTAACAATTGACGGGCCTTTGATGTGGCGGCGGTACGGAAATCTGCGAAATCCCGCAGATACCCTTATTACCCACAAGTGACCGTGCCGCCGTCACACCAAGCGCCTGTGGTGGCTGACATTGTTCAACCCGTTGCATTGCAACTTGGTGTTCAGCCACCATCAAACGTATCCGCTTATCGGAGCATATTCCCATAGGTCCGGTTTATCGGTCGATATCCCGGTTTTTGCCTGCTTCCGTGCGTACAAGCGGTGTAAAGGTTTTCGCCAAATCGTCTTGCTTAAACGGTTCCTTGCCCTGTTTTTGTTCGGCAGGTGAGGGCAGGTTTCGTTTTATCCCCAACATGCCGAATGGGGACAGTTTAGGGTGCGACTGCTTTACCGGCCTTGGCGGGTTCGGGCAGAGAGAAGTGTTGTCTTTATCGCGGATGTTCTCCAGTTTTTGCTTGGGATCGGCTGCAAGGGCGAATGGCTTCTTCGGATGCTCTGCCATGTTCACCACTCCTTCCAGTCGCGGACAGGCAGATGAAGCACGTTGCTATGCGTCCCATCGGCAAAGTCGTCGGGAAATAGCTGCGGAAACTCCAAGTCAAAGGCCTGATGCAGCCCTTGGCGCAAGCCGATACGGGCATAGTCCTTGGTCAATGTGGCTGCGTAGTCGCATCGCTGCATGTGGCGGAAATGGTCGCGATAATAGTTCGTCGGGATGAAATACCCGCCAACCGCCGTCGCTTTGCACAACTCGTCAAACGTCAAGCGGAGGTTGATTTTGAACTTCGGATAATCCCTGTCAGGCATGTGCAACATGGCACTCTCCTTCTGGCTGGTGTTGCGTGACATAGTGAAGAGGAGGGAAGCGGCGTACCGCTTCCCCGTGGATCAGGCGCGGAGGTTTCGGCCAAGGTCGCGCAGGTTCTCATCCTTGAACCACGGTGTCCGATAGCTCTGGATCGGATTCAGGTTGTCGATGAACAACAACTGTTTGCCCCGTGGCAGGCGCATCAGTTCGTCGGGATACGCCAGCTTGCGCATGGTCGCTGCCGTGGTGTCGGAATAGGTCGTGGTTTCCGAATGGCTGGCACTTTTGCCGCTGGTCGATCCGATCGCCCGCGAGATTGCCGAGCTGACATTCCAGACGGTTGTTTGACCGCACAGGGCAGAAAAATAGTCTGCTGTCATCCGGTCACGGGAACCGAAATACTGGACGAGGCCCGCATTGCTGATGAAGGTTTCCCAGCCGTCGCCGTAAATGCGCTTGAGCTGGGACAGGTCCTGCACCACGCCCCAAAGCTGGATGCCGTAACCCGCCATCAGCCCGAACGCCTGTTCGATCATTGACAGACGGCCAAGGGCAGGAAGCTCATCGAGAATGAACAGGACAGGATGCTCCGGTTGCGCTTCGATGTTTCGGGCATTGACCGTGATCGCCTGCTGGATCAACAGCCGAAGCCATCGGCCAAACGTGTTCAGCCGATCGGAAGGCAGGACGAGGTAAACCGTCATCGGGTTGGTTTTCAGGTCTTCAAACCGGAAATCCGATGCGGATAGGCTTTCGCGGATGCGCGGGCTATCAAGGAAATGCGTCTGCGATTGCACCGTGGCTGTTATGTTGGCGCGCAGCTTGTCATCCTGCTGCAAAGCTCTTGCGCCCGCGCTCTTGATGAAGTGGTAGGGCGATTGCAGCATCAGCTCATGCAATGCCTGCATATCTTCGCCATCAAGCAGAAGCAGATCGCGGACACGACCAAGGTGACGGTTTCCGGCCTCATCCTCATGTGTTGCCACATGGCCGATGATACCCTGAATCTTGCCTTTGGCTTCTTCATCCCAGAAGCTATTGCCGTTCTCAGACGGGATGATGATGGCATCGGCCAGCAACATCGCGTTTTCGGCCAGATCAATATCCCCCGGCATCAGCAGATCGAGCGGGTTGAACCGGGAAACGGAAAGGCCTGCGCTCACCGTGATGCCCCACGGATCAACGACATGGACATCTTGCCCCATGTCTTGCCGCCGCGCGGCGGTCATCATGGCGTTTTCGCCTTTGGGGTCGATGACGATGACCGAACCCGGATAGGTCAGCAGGTTCGGAACAATGGCGGTCGTACCCTTGCCCGATCGGTTCGGGGCGCAGGTCAGGATATGACGATCGCCCTTGTAACGAAGCGGCAGCTTGGCACCGTCTTCATGACGATGACCAAGACGAATCCCGTCCGTTCCGATAACATCGTTGTTGATAAGATGATCGTTGTCCGCCCATTGCGCTGATCCGAACGTGGTCGGCATTTCGGTCAGGCGGGTGACGACGGAGCGCAGCCAATACCCCAGCCCGATCGCAAAAGCGGCAACACTGGCAATGGGCGTCAGTCCCCATCCGACCGCCCCGTTATCGAGATAGACGACAAGGAAAAGCCCGATCGCCAGAAGGGCGAAGACGAATAACCGGAAGGGGCGTCCTTGGGGGGAGATAAACCACCCAAGCCCGAACCCGGCGGCACCGGATGCGATGATTGCCAGCATCCGCCAATGTGTAGTGTCCGGCACTCTGTAGCCGAACATATCGCGCGGAGGCGGCAATGATGACTTCATGGCGATCGACAGGAAAATGACCAAGATAGACGCGGCTATCGCAACGGCGAGCCGGATGGTTTTCTGATCGAGCTTCATTGATCTTCCTTTCTGGCTAGAGATCATGGGAGGGACCGCGATTGCGGCGGGGGACAAGCGAAGGGTCATGCCGCCGCTCTTGCGTTCGGCGGATTTCCTTCTCTTGAAGCTGGGATGCTTGGCGCATTGACTGGACGACCTCGCGCGCCATCAGGCGGCGGTCACGCATCTGCCGTTCGCGCAAGATGTCGAATTTGCTTTGCAGAGTTTTGCGCTCTTCCATCTGGGCAAACACCAGACGGTCACGCTGCGCGCGGTCGCGGCGCATGGCTTCTATGGCCTCGCGTTCGTTCTGTTCGCGGATGGCCTTGGCTTTGCCGGACACGCGCTGCCAGAATCCGCTCAATCCCTTGGCAAGCCGTTCCGAACGGGCGGCGTTTTCCGCCTGCCACCGTTCGTCCTGCTTTTCGGCAAGCAGTTTGCGTTCTGCCTGATGGGCGCGTTTGATAGCGTTCCGCTCTTCGATCAGCGGGTGCATCTCGTTTTTCTGACGTTGTTTGAATTGTGCGATGAAGCCCCGAAGCTGATCGTTCACCAGCCCGCGCACATGACGATGCACGTCTCGCAGGGCAGGGATGGCTTGTGGATCGCCCAGCTTTTCGCGGACATCTTTCGATTTCGCGCCCGTCCATCGGCTGACGGAAAACACCGCGCCGTGGACATCAATGGCGACAAATCCGCGCCGATCGCCCCGCGCCAGAAAGTACCCGCGTTCGGCCAAGGCATTCCCGAACGCTTTGGCACTGTCCGATCGGCTCCAAGCCTCGACAAAGACCTGTTTGATTTCGCGCGGATCGGCGTCCAGACGTTTCGCCTGCTGCCATTCCGCCAATGTCAGGTTCAGCGGATTCTTGCCGCCGTCATGCCGCAAGCCGTTCGGCAACGGCCAATCGTGTTCTAGATATAGTTCGCGCGACAGCGCCGTGAGGCGGTTCTTGTAGTGCGGCAGGTTGATGGCCGTCAGGCGTTCAGGGTCAATCCGCGACCAAACGACATGGGCATGGCGTCTGCCGTTCTTTTCGTGGAAGACGATGGCGCGCGGCTGGTCATCGAGGCCGAGAGCCTTTTCGGCACGATCCGCCGCGCGCCGTAATTCCTCTTCACTGGCGACAATCCCCTGCGGGGGATTTAGGCTAAGCGAGAACAGAAATTGCTTGCATCGCGTCGCCGTGGAAACCGCATGGCACTCTTCCAATGCGGACATCAGGTCATGGGCAACAAAACCGCGTAACTCGAACACCGTCACATGATCGTTGTCCCGATCATTCAGAAGGTGCGCGGCAAGCTGCCGTGCGCCCGCACGTTGCGAACCCTTGAGGATCATCTAAAATGTCCTCTTCGGTGCAGCCGCGCGCGCGAAGCTCTGTGACGTGCTTTCTGGTGCCGTATTTTCGTTGCGGGTGGAGATGCCCAACGCCCGCATCAGCAACAGGCGCATATTCGCCACGTCACCGCAGGCGCGTTTAATCGCCAGCTTGGTATCGTGGTCGAAATACAGGTTGCCGCTGTTTGCAGCCTTCGCCAGTTGGTTCAGGTTGTTCGGAACGCGGCTCGCGCCAAGCGTTGCCAGCAACTCCGCCAAGGCCTTTTCATCAGCAATGACGGAACGCCGTGCGCGGCGGTATCGCGGCGCGTCTTCCGCGAACAACAGGGATTTGATGTATGCGGCCAACGGCATGCTGCCCGCACTGCGTTCAAGGCGTTCGCGCTCTTCGAAGGTAAGGCGAAGCGAGAAAGGGGCTTCTCGCTTGCCATATGGATTGTTGCCAAAGGATCGTGTCATGGTCTGCTTTCCAGCCCATGACCCGCAACATCAGCGTAGTGTTTTTCTCAATGTTCCCACTGTTAGAATTCAGTTAAATCAGTGGGTTACGAGTTTCTACGCCGCGTTTGTAAGGTCAGGAGCCTTAAAAAGCAGGCCAAAACCAAGGCGAACCCCCGCAACCACTGATAACGACAAACCCGTAGCATCCGCTGCGGGTTTTGTTGTTTTTGCCGCCTTTCCAATGGCTTGCCGCTCGGTCCAATCGAGGATCGTGCTCAATTCTCCGTGCAGTGTTGCGTAAATTTCCCCACGTTCCAGCCCCGGTGTGAGTGAAATCTTCTCGATCAGTCTACGCAGATTGTCGGCCGCTTCCTGCCGCTTTTCCTTGCAATTAAGCGCCTTCGTCAGGGCAGAAACCTTCTTCGCATAGATCGCCGAGGCGCTTGGAAGAATGTCAGGCATGTCATCGGGGTAGGTTGGAGAGGAGGGCGGTTAGCTCTGCTTTGCGTCTTTCTAATAGGTCCATCTTCTGCTTCATGGACGGATGATACATGCCGTGTTCAATGGCTTCGACAATCTTTGCGATTTGTTTGCTGATTGTCTCTAAATTAGATTGCCAAGTATTCGCATTGCCGCGGTGTTCTCTATTCAGTCAATTGTTCTCTTCTAAAAAAGTTTGCATTGCGTCGGCCAAGATCTCTGGTGCCATGATACGGCGTTCAAGTCCTGCAAGCACGCGAGTTTCCAGTACGCTGAGCGCGTTCGTTCGACTGTTGATCGAGCATTCTCTAAAATGCGCAGGAAGGTCCGAAGTGGGCGACCCGACTCGTCGTGTATGCTCGGAGGCGTTGCCGTCCGTCTTCAGGTCGCTGCGCATCTTGCCTCCCCTGGGGAGCAAGGCGAGCAGCCGCTATCGCCGATTGCCGCGGGAGCGCTGCAGCAACCTGACCGTCCGCTTCCGGCCCATTGTGTCGTTCTTTACCATGGCACGAGCAGAGTCTCCAACTCCCAGAGATGGGGGTAAAGGGTAATCCTCCCCGATTTAACGGGGCACAGAAGTAGACTTCAGGCAGCCATCTTCAGTTTCTGGGCGGGTGTAATGCCCGCCGATGCCCATGTTGGGGCGCTCATTGTTGTAAGTCCAGAACCAGCCGGTTGCTATCTGTTGCGCCTCGTCGCCACTGCCTTCTCGGCCAGCTCGCGGCGTTGAGCTGGCCGTGTTATTTTTTCAAGGATTTCCTTGCCAGTCAGCGACCGGAGTCGAGGAAACGTTTGACCCATTCGACCTTATCGACCTGGGCCGGCAGATTCATGGAGGCGGCCATCATGTAGAGCTTCCTGCCGCAAAGAAGTCGTGGGCCAGGTCGGTGCCGACAGAGGGCAGCGCCTCCATCCGCTCGAAGACATCGCGCGTCCAACTTTGCATCAATTTCCGAACGGCCGGATCTGCGGACGCCGCATAGCCTTGCAGCAAGATCAGCATCAGCTCTCGATCATCCTTGAGAATGCCCCAGGCATTCGCCATAGCTTGCAAAGGCTCGTTCTTCGTCGTTTCGCCCGTTGCCAACATGGTTTTGGCCACTGTGGCGAAAGCCTGTTCGAGAACAGCTGTGAACAGCTCAATTTTAGTCGGATACAGTCTGAATACGTTCGGGTGTGAGATGCCAACGACTTGCGCAATGTTCACGGTCGAGCCGCCATGCAGACCCTTCTGGCTGAACTCGGTGAGGGCAGCTGCAAAGAATTGTCCCGGCGCTCCTCAGCCTTCACTCTGTGTCGCTTCAATGCTTGTGTCATTTGATAGTGAACACTCACTTCTAAATCTTGTCAAAAGTGTTGTGAAACGGATTTGCGCTAGCGCCCGGCCCGGTATTTTGCCGCCATAGGGGGGCGAGGAACTCCTTTCCGCTCAAAAGGTTGAAACAGGGGGGCGCAATCTTGTTCGATATGTAGCACTGGCTAGTGCTACATGGCGCCGTTCGAACGGGTGCTGAGAGGTGGTTTCGAGACTGAGTGATTGCCGATGGACCCCTCGGAAACGACTTATTCTCCTATTGCGCCCGAGCTTGAGTCCTTGGAGTATGACGCCAGTCGCTCAGGCGCGAGTTGATCAAGTGTTACCTGCCCGAAGCGTTCTATGAACAACGCCTCTGCCTGCGCCATCGTATCAGATAGAGCTGCGTTGACGTTCTTTTGCACCTGGCAATCAGGGTGCTCATTGCGGTTCCCGATAGCGAATAGCGTTGGTCGTCCTAGGGCCTCGTAAACGGCGAGCAGGGTGATCTTGTCGAGAGGTCGAGCGAGTTGCCAACCGCCGCCATGTCCTTTCCCCGATTTGACGTAACCGGCCTCACGCATACTCGCCATCGTCCTGCGAAACACCGCCGGATTGGTGCCCATACTCTTGGCCAGCACCTCGGAGGTCAGAGGTTCATCGAACTGCCCCATGTGCAACAGCACATGCAACACGTCCGAAAGCCGGGTGTCCTTGTTCATTTTTCGACCGCTCCAATGTTCTCACGCACCATGCTCACCCAAGATGATGATTCTTACGTATCAGATGTTGATACGTGAGGCTTAAGCTGTTATGTAGCACCAACTGATACATTATATGGTGCTTCCATGTCCAGCATAGACAACTCATCTCAGATCGAACCTCCTGTACTCCAGACCAGCGACCCGACCATTCACGATCCGAAACGTCGGCGAAGCATTTTCGTTACTGTTTGCATCGCGCTGATGGCTGTGATTGCCGCAGTGGCGGGGCTCAATGTCGCGCAATCGCACCTCGCGCTCGATCTGGGAGCGTCTCAGAGCCAAGTGCTCTGGATGATCAACATCTACGCGATCAGTCTCGCCGCGCTGCTTCTGCCGCTCGGTGCCGTTGGCGATCGTTGGGGCAGGAAGCTGGTGTTGCTGATCGGACTTGGTATCTTCGGCGTTGCCAACATCGCGTTGGGCCTCGCGCCGCGATTGTCCGCAAACATCGGCCCCAAGGCAACGATTGCCTGCGGCGTGCTTCTAGGTGGCGCAGGACTCGCGCTCATGGCACTGCTGGTTTCGGTCGATGGCGGCTATGTTTCGGTATTGCCGGGCATGGTGGCGATCGGCATCGGCATGGGGCTAGCCATGGCGCCCTCGAAAGAAGCGATCACGTCTTCCTTGCCCCGCGCACAACAGGGTGTCGCATCAGCCCTCAATGACGTGACGTGCGAGCTTGGAACCTCGCTTGGCGTAGCTCTGCTCGGTGCCGTTTTCGCCGCGAGCTATAGCAGCGCGATCACGCCGCTTCTGTCAGGTTTTCCCGAGGACGCTGCGGCGGCAGCCAGCCAGAATATCGCTAACGCGATGGTTTTTGTCGACCAAGGGCTTCCCTATGCCGACGCACTCTACAGGATAGCGCAGGAAGCGTTCGTGCAGGGATGGCAGCAGGCGATGTGGGCCGGTGTTGCCGTAATGGCGTTTCTGTTCCTGTTCGTCGCGTTGCGTGGTCCGGCACGACCTGCCCCGAGCAATGCGGTCCCGACCGAAGCCTGATTTAGCGAGGTTTTTCCAATGCACTACGATACGATCATCATTGGCGGCAGCTTTGCCGGGCTTTCCGCCGCAATGTATCTGGCACGCGCCCGCAAAACGGTTTGCGTCCTGGATACGGGCGAACCGCGAAATCGGTTCGCCGCAGAGTCCCACGGCTTCTTTGCCCAGGATGGCAGCAATCCGAAGGCGATGCTCGACACCATGCGTCAGCAGGTTGCCGCCTATGCGACTGTCAGTTTCATCAGGGATGCCGCAGTCGATGCGTTCGAGGAAGACGGCACGTTCTCGGTGGCGCTGTGGAGCGGCGCTGTCATCACTGGCAAGCGCCTGCTTTTGTCCTTCGGCATTTCCGACATCATGCCGAAGACGCCGGGACTGGCAGAACGGTGGGGCACGTCGGTCATCCATTGCCCCTACTGTCACGGCTACGAGTTCAGCGGCCAGCAGCTCGGAGTGTTGAACGTCTCGCCCATGTCGCATCATCAGGCCATGCTCATCTCCGAGTGGGGGCCGACAACGTTTTATCTCGATGGTGGCAATCTCGAAGCGGCGGAGAGCCAAGTGTTTACGCAACGGGGAATCCGCATCGAGCCTGTTGCCGTCGAGCGTCTTGTCGGCGAGGGCCGCAACTTGTCGGAAATCCATCTTGCCGATGGCCGGTCGCACAGGATCGATGCTCTGTTCATTGGCCCACACCATCATCTCAACAGCGCCATAGCCGAGCAGATTGGGTGCGCAATTGAGGCCGGGCCACTTGGCCCGATGGTCAAGGTCGATGAGATGCAGATGACCAGCGTGCCGAACGTGTTCGCGGCAGGCGACATTACGCGCATAGCGCACAATGTCACTTTTGCCTGCGCCGATGGCGTTATGGCCGCCATGGCGATTCATCGTTCGCTGGCCTTCGAGGTAGCACCATGAACGCCAATCTCGCTCCGTTCATGAACCCCGATGCCGTAGCGTCCTACACTCAGGACGCCTCGAAAAAGGTGCCGGGACTGGCCGATCTACACCGCATGGCGGCAATTTTGCTTGGCGAGCGCACACCGGGTGCCGCCAATATTCTCGTGGTTGGTGCCGGTGGCGGATTGGAACTGAAAGCAATCGCGCAGACGCGGCCCGACTGGCGGCTCACCGGCGTCGATCCGTCACCCCCGATGTTGGATATCGCTCGACAGACAACTGCGCCCTACGCCGGTCGAATCGAGCTTTTGGCAGGCACTGTGGATCAGATCCCGGATAATCCATTCGACGGTGCGACATGCCTGCTCACGCTGCACTTCCTCAACAGAATGGAGCGTCTGCACACGCTAAGGGAAATCCGTCGACGCCTGAAACCGGGGGGCGTGCTTGTGATTGCGCATCACACCGCGCCTGATGGCAATTCAGAGCGCTGGCTGGCACGTTCAGCCACTTTTGCGGACCGCACAGGTTCCGATGCGCGAAAGTCCGCGGCGTCCGCTAAGGCGATGGCTGAACGCCTCCCGCTGCTCTCCCCGGACGAGGAGGAGGAGCTTCTGCGGGAGGCCGGATTCGTAGAGCCAGCATTGTTCTATGCCGCCTTCTCTTTTCGCGGATGGGCTGCGATCGCCGGTTAACCGCCGTCCTTTTTCAGCCAGCACAAGAAGTACGAGACGTTGCCGATCAAACTCTACAACTTCGCCTTTGGACCCATGTGTACATATTACGAAGGCAACGGTGCGGGACGCCCAGATCATGCTTCTGGAAGGTCAGCTTGATGTGGCATTCATGGGCTGACCTCGGGCAGCGAAAGCGCCGGGTGGCGTTCCGACATGTCGCGAGAACGCCATACTGAAGGAACTAACGGACCCGTATCCGACACGGCTCGCGAGTTCGGCCAATGCGATGTTGCCTCCTATCAGCATGTCCTTTGCCACTGCCATCCGCCAAGCAGTCACATATTCCATAGGCGCTGATCCGACCTCGCAGTTAAAGCGGTGGAAGAAGGTTGAGCGGGACATACCCGCTGCTGCGGCCAGGCCTTGAATGGACAGACTGGCACCGGGGTCAGCGTGGATTTTCCGCAGTGCCAGGGCAAGTCTTCGATCAGCAAGGCCGCGGAGCAAACCTGGTTCTGCCATCGTGCTCTCGACGGAGCGCAGGGCCTCAACCAAAAGCAATTCCAGAAGCCGCCCGAGCACCATGTCACGGGCTGCGCGATTGCTTTGCGTTTCTTCCTGAATCATCTGACCAAGCGCGATCAGGCGGCGTTGTGCGCGCACATGGATGACCGCCGGCAGCAGCGAAACAAGCAGTTCCCGGTCCGGTGAGGCGAAGTTGCAGTGACCCACCAGGCACTGCACCTCGCTCGGCGCGTCCTGCTCGCCCAAGCGGAAAATGCCTGGACCAGTCTCCAGCGGCAGATGTGGGGCGCCGCTTTGTGGAGGGTTGATGCTCGACATGGTGAAATCGAAAACTTCCGGCACCAGCACGAAGTCTCCCGCTTCAAGTACGAGCGGCGGACGGTTTTGAATAGTCAGCAGACACGTCCCTTCGACTATTGCGCAGTAGAATGGATTTGCCATGTTCGTACGCGTGACGCTCCAGTGACCGCCGCCACTGACAAGCTTGGCGATAGACGGCTCTGGCTTGAGCAGCGCGACGACGCTGGCGAGCGGGTCAGTTGGCAGAATGGCCAAATTTCGGACTTTCACTGAATTATTACGGACTTTTAGATATATTAAGTCCGGATGTTTTGTCTATCTCTGATTGTACCAACGACAGGAGATATACTCATGCCAAAAGTTCTTATCACCGGTGCTTCAACGGGCTTCGGCCTTGCAACTGCGGAGCTGTTCCTCGCTCAAGGATGGGATGTTGTCGCGACCATGCGCACCCCGCAGGCACAGACGATGCCGGAACACGATCGCTTGCAAATTCTGGCGCTCGACGTCACGGATGCAGTCAGCATTGCGCAAGCCGTTGCAGACGCCGGTGTTGTCGATGCGCTGGTCAACAATGCAGGGGTCGGTATGCTGAACGTGCTGGAGGGCGTAGACATCGCCAAGGCTCGTGAACTTTTCGAGACCAATGTCATTGGCACTATGGCTGTGACTCAGGCTGTTCTGCCGGGCATGCGCGCGCGAAAAACCGGTGTCATCGTGAACATCAGTTCCAGCGTCACGCTGCGCCCGTTTCCGGCGCTGTCGGTCTACAGCGCCAGCAAGGCCGCCATCAATACGTTCACGGAAAGCCTCGGTCTTGAGGCGGGGCAGTTCGGCATCCGAACCCGTCTGGTCCTGCCAGGGTCAGCCCCGACGACCGCCTTTGGAAAGAACGCCGTGGCACGCATGGGCATGAACGTCCCGGCGCCCTACGAGGCTTTCGTGCAAGACTATTTTGCCACGATGCGTGCCTCGTCCGAAAAAACAGAGGTCGGCGATGTGGCACAGGCCGTGTGGCGGGCCGTGACAGACCCGAGCGCGCCGATGCGTCTGCCGGCGGGTGCCGATGCCGAAGCAATCTACAATGAGACCGCCGCCCAGGCCTGAAACTGAACGCACTGAACTTTTTGATCCAGCAGACCGCTGAGGGGCAATGAAGGATGATACATGAACAATCTTATTGATCTGTCACGGTCAATCTCAGCGCCCCCAGCGGCGCTGACCATAACCCCTTCGATTTCTCGCCATCTGCCGCCGTTGCCCGTACGCGCGTAAACATCTGTTGAAACGGTCTAAAATCAGGTTCTTTTAATCGACCCCGATCCGGGGTCCGTCTTTTGCGGTCCCCGTCATGAGCGGGGCCACTATGACCGTATCATATCAGAAGCCGGAAACGATTGCCCGTGGTGCGCGGAGCCATATCAATGTGGTGCAAAGATAAACCCAAAGTTTTACTACGGCTTGCATCTGATGAAAGATCAAGTTGACGATTGGGTATAGTTACTGGTTTAGCACTCTTAATAGCTGCCAGATGCGGCGTCGTTCTTTCGAAGAATACTGAAACTTATTCATGATCCACCGCCCCTTGTTGCCAATAATGAAAAAAGGGCGGTGGAATAGATTATTGGTTATTTATCCTTGATTGGTGTCCAGTCTACCATGCCTTCTACCAAAGGCTGCTTGTAAAGATCGATGTCTAAGCTACCGTCTTCTTTCTTTTTAAGGTAGTTTTCGATGTTCCAAGGAATGGCATTGCCTAGGGTATCAGCGGTCAACATTGGCTGAATATTATAAACGTGACGCGGATATTCTTTCCCATCAAAATGCGCCTGAACCATTTGGAAAATCAGATCAGCCTCAACTGTCGGTGTGTTGGCTACTGTCCCAGCCAAAGTTCCGGCTTTCATCCAGTCCCAGGCAATTTCTTTGCCATTGGACGAATACAGCGTGTAATCACCCAGACGTCCAGCTTCTTCTAGCGCCTGAATAGCACCGGCCATCATTTCTTCATTCATGGCATAGACGACTGAGAATTCTTTTTTGGAACCTAAAAAGTCTTGCATGACTTTTAAGCCTTCCTGACGGTTCCAGCCACCAGATGCATTGGCTACAATAGTATTGTTGCCTTTTACGCTGTCGACACCTTGCAAGAAACCTTCATGGATTAGCTCTGTAGTGCCTTGTCCATAAACACCTTCGAGAAGAATGACACCTTTTCCAGGATGCGCGGTGCCGATATGCGCACCGATTGTTTTACCCATGCCGATCCAGTCACCACTAACGATCCCTGTGGGAATATTATAACCAGCTGGACTGGGCAAGGCAGAAACGAAGAAGATAGGGATACCTGCTTCTTTGGCGCGTTCGGCTGCTTGTGTCCCGGCTTCTGCATTGGCGGTCAATAGGACGATTGCATCTACTTTACGTGCAATGAAGTCTTCGACATTAGCCAATTCTTTCGATGGGCTATATTCAGAATTGGCGACGGTGACATTGTGTCCAGCTTTTTTTGCAAGATTCGTGAATGTTTCCGCTTCGGTTGCGTAGAAGATATCTGGTCCGGCAAGAACAAAACCAATATCTTCAGCAAGTGCAGCCGTGTTGGAAAGTGTAAAGCAGGCTCCAAGGATTGTCGTTAATTTGATGAGATTCCGTAAGTTTGACATAAGTTCCTCCCTTTTAGTTATTGTTGAGTTTTAACGGTTGTTACGGCTGACGCTGCTGAGCACTACGGCGAAGATTACTACGCCGCCAAGCATCACATATTGCCAGAAGGTGGAGACACCGATGATATTCATCGAGTTTGAGATGATGCCGAGAAAAATGACACCTAAAAAGCTGCCGATGATCGAGCCGCGGCCACCAGCAAGAGCTGCACCGCCAACTACCGAAGCGGCAATTGTTTCTAATTCAAGGCCTGCGGCCATGTTTGGCGCTCCCACACCAATGCGTGACATGAGAATGAGCGCGGCAATTCCTACCAACAGGCCATGAAGAGCAAACACACGGACTTTGAAATTTTGCACATTGATACCAGCCAGATAGGCCGCATCATTGTTTTCGCCAACTGCATAAAGACGGCGGCCAAATACAGTGTGAGTAAGGATGAACCAGCATAAAATGCACAATCCGAGAAAGATGTAGACGGGTAAAGGAATTTCAAAAATTCGCGAGCGTCCCAATGTTTGAAAGTTTCCGCCCAGAGGTATTTCGGCCCCGCTCGTCATCAGCAGTGCAAAGCCACGATAAATCGACATGGCGCCAAGTGTGATGATGAAAGATTCAACCTTGATGCGTGAGATCACAAATCCGACTAAGGATTGGAAAAATACACTCATCAGCAAGCCGACAATGGCTACGACAGGAGCAGACCAACCCATTTGCAGAAGCGCTGCCATAACACAGGCAACGAAAGCGATCAGATATCCGACAGATAAGTCAATCTGGCCGGAAATGATAACCATCGTCATTCCAAGTGTTACGATACCAGCAACGGATACCTGTAGCAGCACGTTACGGATGTTAAATGGCGAAAGAAATGCCGGCTCAATGATCGCAATAACCGATATATAAACTAGCAGCGCTATGAGCAGGGGTATATTGCCTATAAGCCATTTACTTTTGCGCTTAGGCGGATGAGCTTGATCTAGGCTTGGTTGACCGTCACTGAGTTCAAGCGCTGATTTTATTGTTTTCGCATTGTCTATGTGACTCATAGTGCAAGCTCCAGGATTTTATGCTGCTCAATTCCACTGCCGTGAAGTTCACCAACGATGTTTCCGGTTTTCATGACATAAACACGGTCCGAAAGCCCTACGATCTCAGGAAGCTCAGATGAGACCATCAAGACTGACTTACCTTCTGCCACCAGTTTTTTGATCTCAGTATAAATTTCGGCTTTAGCCCCTACGTCGATGCCACGGGTTGGCTCATCGAATAAAAAGATTTCAGGCTTGGTCAGCATCCATTTTCCGAGAATGACCTTTTGTTGGTTGCCGCCACTAAGGGTTGAGACGATCGTCTCTTGGCTAGAAACTTTTATGGAAAATCGTTTGATCATGTCGGCGACAACTGCGCGCAGTTTTTGCCAATCGATCAATAAAGCGGTGAATTTTGCGAAGAAGGGGATTGCCATATTCTGCGATACAGACTGGCTCAAGAACAGGCCATTAATCTTACGGTCTTCTGTCACCAGACACAGGCCCGCATTCATTGCTGCTAGTGGGCTTTTGGCATTCAGCACCTGATTGTTGATGATTGTTTTGCCGGAATAAGGCCGCCTTTTGCCGAAAATGGCTTCCAGTAATTCTGTTCTTCCCGCGCCAACCAGTCCTGCAATGCCCACGACTTCGCCTTTGGTGACGCGGATAGAGACATTGTTGAAACCAGCGCCGCTCAAATTGCGGGTTTCTAATGCAATGTCTTCGGATGCATGTGATTGGCGTGTTTCAAACAGGCTAACTTCGCGCCCGACCATTTCACGGATCAGCATTTCTTCATTGGTTTGATCTGCTAAACGACTTGAAATCATTGTACCGTCTCGCAAAACGGTTACGCGATCCGCGATTTCAAAGACTTCTTCCAGATGATGCGAAATGAAGATTATGCCAGTTCCCGCCGCAGAGATTTCGCGTATCACATCAAAGAGCAGGCGGGTTTCTTGATGCCCAAAGGATGCCGTAGGCTCGTCCATAATTAAAATACGGGCATTGCGGCGAAACGATCTGGCTATTTCTACGATTTTTTGCGGAGCGCCGCCCAGTGATGAAATCGGTTGTGTTACATCAATATCCACGCCCAATCGTTTGAAAATAGCCTGCGCTTGTTCTTTGACTTGCTGCTTGTCAATAAAGCCCAATGAATTGCGCGGTTCGTCACCAATAAATATATTCTCAGCTACGGAAAGATGCTGAAAGAGAGAGTTTTCCTGATAGATTGTAGCTATGCCGTTTCGCAGCGACAAGTGCGGACTATTATTGTTGACAACTTGTCCGCCAACAACCATTTCACCTTCGTCCTGTGTTAAAATGCCGGACATGATTTTGATAAGCGTAGACTTACCAGCCCCATTTTCACCGCATATAGCATGGATTTCTCCTGCCATAAGTGTAAAGTCAACTCTCTTAAGGGCATGCGTGGGGCCAAAGGATTTGGATATATTCCTTAGCTCAAGCGCGGGCCCTTGATTGATGTGTGACATCTACGTGCAGTCCTCCCTACAACCTATGTCTCTCATGCTGATGTAAAAAAACAGCAATTATGCGCCACAGTTATCCTTCGCCTGAAAGCAAGGTCTCGCTCTGCAGCGGTGCAACTGATGTTCCAGCTTTATTATGAATAGCTTAGTACCAATGCGAGTGTTTCGTCCTTCTCGCCAAGGTCAAACTTTATAAAGAAACGCGCATCTGGCGATTTTGATCTCCTGATTAAGTTGGTCTGTTTGTAAAAGAAACTCTTCGCGTGACGATCTGATTTCTCGTTGTGTGAACGTGAAATTCGTCTCGCTTGATCGTAGATTCTATGCCCGGATTGGCTCTGCGCGTTTAATCTCTGCACAGAGTGGAGCGGGGGCATTTCAACTTGTTTGGTCAGACTAAGTTTTATGAGATATTTAAATGCTAAATAGCCTGGGCGAATTTGTAATATATACGCATCGCATGGAGATTATGTGCTGGTCCAGTTTAAGCGGTATTTTTTAGGTGAAAACCCGAAAAACTCACGAAACCGAACTGTGAAATAACTTTGGCTCGAAAATCCGCAATCCATGGCAATATGAATGATGGGATCATTGGTAGACGATAGGCGGATGGCTGCTGCTTGAAGTCGGGTGCGTAAGATAAATTCAGCGGGTGCCAGCCGGAAAACAACTTTAAAACGGCGCCTAAACTGGCTACTGGACAGATGGCACAAATCTGCAAGCATTGGAATTTTTATCTCGCTGCCCAGATTTTCCCGTATATGATTAATTGCTGCCTGAAATTGTTTATATTGATCCGGCAGGTCATCAGAAGCAGACATGAGCCGGGTGATGCCCATTAAGCCGATAACGGTATCATCTTGGCCATATAGTGGTAATTTGCTCGTTGACACCCAAACAAGCCGGCTGCTTTCGTCCAGGATCAGCTCAATACGATTTGAAATTCTTTTTCTGTTGCACATAACAAAAAGGTCATCGTTGCGGATGGCCTGCGCTATCTGGCTGGGAAAAAAATCAAACTCGTTGAGGCCGATAATTTCTTTGGGACTTTTTAAGTTGAGCGAGCGCAAGGCGCGTGCGTTGCAATGAACAGAGGTGGTTCGGGAAATCTGGACAGCGGAGATAAGTGGAATTTCTGCCTGACTTCGGCTTAGATGCCGAGAACAGG
>NZ_ML636816.1 GCF_006476605.1 Brucella gallinifaecis | reverse complement strand
CCTGTTCTCGGCATCTAAGCCGAAGTCAGGCAGAAATTCCACTTATCTCCGCTGTCCAGATTTCCCGAACCACCTCTCATGAATGGTCATTGCATGCGCCTAGTACTCGCCCGAGTAAGTGCCGCTTTTATCCTCGCTGCACTGGTTCTTTGGAGTGTTTTTCTGGCAAGCGATGCGCCCGGCAGAACACTGTCGTTTTCTTTGCTGGCTGGCTGCGCATTTGGAATTGTATTGCAAAGAGGGCGTTTCTGCTTTCTGTGTAATTTACGCGATTTTGTAGAAAATCGTGATCCCGCAGGCATTTTGTCTATCATCATAGCACTGGCTGGTGGAATCGTTCTCTATCAGATCATATTGGGAGCATGGGTCCCCGTGCCGCAGCCAGACCGTCTGCCACCCGGTGCGCATATCGGACCAGTGGGCGTCGTGCTTGCTTTTGCCTCACTCGTTTTCGGGCTGGGCATGGCTATATCGGGATCGTGCCTATCGGCCCATTTCTATCGACTTGGCGAGGGCGCTTTCGGCTCTATCGCAGCACTTATCGGAGCGGGCATTGGTTTTTTGATCGGCTTTCTGACCTGGAACAGCCTCTATACATTATCCGTCTATAATGACCCGGCAATCTGGTTGCCCGGTATTTTTGGCTATGCTTTTACGACGCTCATTGCTTTGGCTGTTTTGGCGGTAATTACCATTTTCGTACTTAAGCGATCAAAATATAATGGTAGTGATCGTGGTAGCACAGCGAATACCAGCAATGCCGAAGCCATATTCAAGAAACGCTGGCCCCCCGTCGTAACAGGTTTATTTGTTGCAGCCATAAGTGCATTTGCCTATCTGCGCGTTGCCCCTCTCGGTGTTACTGCGGAACTGGGAAGTCTCGTCCGAACTGCGGCTTCGTCCTCACCGCTCATACCCGAAACGCTTATTGGTCTTGATACCGTTCGTGGGTGTATCAGCGCTGTCAAAACCGCTCTGCTTTCTCCAAATGGCGTATTTGTGATCGGTCTCGTCCTATCCAGCTTTGCTTCGGCTTTGATTGCCGGGCAATTCAAGCCAACATGGCCATCGTTCAAAGGATTGGCAGAACGCTTTATTGGCGGTGTTCTGATGGGCTGGGGTGCCATGACCGGATTGGGTTGCACAGTTGGCGTTCTATTATCCGGTATTCATGCCGGTGCTTTATCGGGCTGGGTATTTCTTGTCTTTTGTACCGCAGGTGCTTTGTCAGGTATTGTAATTATTTCACGCTTGAGAAAGCCAGCATAAGGGCGCAGAAAAATCACCCGATCCACTGTGTCTTTTTCATATCCAAGGCCTGCTGAATTCTTATTCTCCATGGTGTTTCAACACCTGTTTCATCGACGGCAACCTTGTCGAGAAAGAAGTCGTTGACTGCGTATTGTCTCACTGATTTCCTACCCAAAGGAAGGATAACTGTTGCATTACGCTCAACGAAATCCATGTCATGACAAACGAGAATAACAATACGCCCGGACTGTTTCTCCTCAGAAATGATCTGCTCAAGTCGTTCCGTCCAGCCTTTGTCCAGTCCGCGTTGAGGCTCATCAAGAAGAAGTACATTCGGGCTGTTTGCCAGTACGCAGGCAAGTGTCAAAAAACGACGGCTTGCATAGTCGAGATCAAGAGGATGTTGGCTTGCGAACGATGACAGTCCCGTTCTGTCCAGCGCAGTTCTAACCCTCTGTGCAAGTTGCGGCTTCCTCAGCCCAAATTGTTTTGGCCCAAAAGCAACCTCCTCTTCTACAGTTGAAGCAAAAAGCTGTTGTTCCGGGCTTTGAAAGACCGTGCCGACATGGCGAGCAATCTCATGTATTTTTAGTTCGGATAGATTTTTGCCATCAAGTTCAACATGACCACGAAGTGGTTTCAAAAGCCCGTTCAATAGCCGTAAAAGTGTACTTTTCCCGGCACCATTCCTGCCGATGATAGCCAGTACATCTCCGGATGAGAGCGTTGCACTGATCTCTTGGAAAAGCAGGCTTGAAGACGGATAGGCAAATGAAAGATGTTCAATTTTTAACATTGTTGAGACTTTCAATGAAAGCATCGAACTCGGCAGACGAGAGCGGAACCGTTGCCCGGTGGGCCAAATGATGATCAACGCCCAGAAATGAAACTATGGCGTTCGTCACTGCAGGCAATCCTAGCCGCTCTACCAGCTGTGAGTTGAACAGTACCTCCCGTGCATTGCTGTCAGCAATGAGTGCGGAATCGTCTAAAAATATAAACCGCTCTGCAAGAGTTGCTGCGAGACTTGGGTTGGTTTCAAGCAGTACGATTGTCAGATCTGATGACAATCCATCAAGCACACTAAGCATGGCATCGCGAGATTCAGGATCGAGATTGGTAAATGGTTCGTCCAGAACAAGTACTTGCGGTTTCAAAGCCAGTGATGCGGCGATAACTAGGCGTTGCTGCTCTCCACCCGAAAGGCTGAAGGGACTGCGCGACAGCAAATGGCCAAGATTGGTAGCATTGACCGCGAAGTCAACACGTGTGCGGATTTCATGGGCGGTGAGGCCTAAATTCTCTGGTCCGAACGCTATTTCTTCCTCGACAGTGAAAGCACGGCCGGAGAGATGCTGAACAGGAATCTGGCCCACGAGTTGTATCGCAGAGGCACGTTCGGAGTTTGAATATTCCTTCCACGGACGCCCCTCGAAAAGTACATTTCCGGAACTGACAGCATTAACATGCCAGCCAGCAATCAGTCGGCCAAGAGAAGACTTTCCAGAACCGTTGCCACCAATAATTGCAAGCCGCTCAGACTTATTAATCTCGAAACTCACATTGTTCAGAATGATTTTATCACGAAAAGCCAAACTCAGATCTAAGACTTCAATCAACGCCATAATGCATAGCCAATTTGCAGTATTGATAACAGATAAAGCACACGGCGGAATTGCTTTTCACTACCGCTGTCTTTCGGTGCATTAAGAGTTGTTCTATAGGGCAATGCGCGAAATCCGCGTGCGTTCAAAACGTCTGCGCGTTCATGAGCGTCCGAGAGTGCGCTCGTGACCAGAGGTACAACCAGCATTGACAATGCATTTAGACGCGCCTTCACGCCGCCTTCTGTATTCAGCCCTCTTGAACGTTGTGCATCCTGGATGGATTTGGCACGTGCGCCAAACTCATCAAGAAGCAGGAGCGGTGAAGCCAGCAGATAGGAAACGCCGGGAGAAAAGTGTGCCACATCGAACGCCCGCAACAATGTGGATGGGTGAGTGGAGGACACAAAGAGCAGCGAGGCTGCCAGCATCAGCGAAATTCGCCCCGAAAGCAGTGCCGCATGTTCTAATCCATATGGGCTGTATCTCAGATAGCCAATTGACACAAAATCATTCTGAGGAAGAATTAGACCATGAAAAATGCAAACAGCGAGTACAAATGGCAGTGATAACAGGACAAAGCGCTTAAGCACCTTTGCCTTAAACCCAAATAGTATAGACAGTGCAACCAGAATGAAGGTTGATAGCCAAAGTGCTGACCATGACATCACGAATGATAACGCAATGACCCAGACGAGCATTGCAAGTTTGGTCAATGGATTAGCCCGGTGGAGAATGCTCTCCCCCGGGCTGAAAATAAACGATGTATGTGAACTCATGCTTTGCGGCTATATTTTAAATAGGTGTAGCCCGATGACAGGCGTTCCGGAAGTTTGCTGATAATTGCCCATACCAAAAGCGCACTAATGATCTTATCGGCGATATTGGCGGTGAATACAGTGAGTGCGACCGAACTGAATAAGGTCTGTCCGACATTTGCGAGATAGGCGATGAAGAAATCCGCACCCGATCCGGTTACCCCACCAAAGAGGTAAATACGGATAGGCACTGCAACCACGGTGAGAGCTGCTGCAATCACAATACCCGACAATGCTGCTTGCCAGAATGTTCTGAACCAGCCAGCACGTGCCAAAAGACCTGCAACAACGCCAATGACCAGTGCAACAGGTGCGAAAGCAGCTGCAACTGGTGCGAAGATCAGTCCGATTATAAGATTTGTGAGAAGGCCGGTTAGGCCGCCTGCAATTGGTCCCGCAAGCACAGCCACAAGTATGGTACCAATAGAGTCAAGAAAGATTGGTAAGCGTAGAAGATCATTGATTTGCCCACCAACAATATTGATCACAATCGCTACGGCGATCAGCGCGAGTATCCGCGTATCGAAATGAGTTTTTGCTACAGCCGTCATTGGTTTAACCCCTGCTAAATTTAATTATTTAAATGATTATCTCGGTTCGACGATCAGTTCTTCCCAGCCGGATTTTGCGCATAATTCTCGGCGGAAGCTGAGATCTTCCAGTTCTGCCAGAACAATCTCAGCTGTAGTGTAAACGGCTGAGCCGACACCAAAGTGAGCGCCAATTGTCTTGCCAGTCCGATCCGAAAGCGAAATATGCAAATGCTCACCTTTTTCATCAATCGTTCCAACGAGGGAAACGATTTCGAAATGCCCAGACACTTCGGCCCAGACGCCAGTATTTGCATAACGTAAAAGGGCAGTGTTAAGGCTGCCAACGACAGATACAATGGATACGGCCCTCAAGCCTTTCGCATTAACGAAAGCCCGTAATTCTTCTACAACATCATCACCCGGTTCGAGCCGAATGACATAAAAACGAGCCTGGCTGGCTCGTGTGTTCTCAAATTTTGACATTTTCAACCTCAATTTCCGCCATGCGGAGCAGGAGGTTAGTTGATATAAAAACTTATAAAATCGGTAGGTAATTTATACTAAAGATCGTGCAGGCAGAGAAAAGATCAATTCTATGCTTTGTTGATCGCAGCAACACCATTGAGAGAAGTATCTTGCCTTCAATTGTTCAAAGCCTGCCATATCTTTGATATGTGCTTGGCGCCAGTATGAGCCAAGCACCATCTTCTTTTGCTCGACAGATACATTCTGCTAAATAAAGGCAGTCAGAGAAGTGGACATTAAATCACAACCAATCATGCTGTCCGTTGATTTATCAAATATCTGAAATTGAAACTTCTATATACAATCGGCGGGAGGATACCCGCCGATCACAACTATTAGCTATGAATAATTTTTGTTCCAAGTACGTTTAGGCACTCACGCATGAATGCTGCTAATGCGGTCCATCCTTTGGCCGAAACCATATTGCCATCAACATAAGCATCAGTCGGGCTCAGGTCGATATAGGTGCCGCCAACCGCTGTCACCTCTGGTTCACAGGCACCAAGACCCGCAACTTTTCTACCCTTCAGAACACCGGGAACAGCCATCAAAATCTGCACACCATGGCAGATGGTAAAGATCGGCTTGCCCGTCTCATGGAAATGGCGAACCATATCCTGAATGCGTTTGTCGGTACGGATATATTCGGGACCGCGTCCGCCAGCCGCATAAACGGCGTCATATTCCTCAACACGGACTTCAGAAAACGTTTTGTTGATGTCGGCATAATGGCCGAGCTTTTCCGTATAGGTCTGGTCGCCTTCAAAATCATGCAGTGAGGTTTTAATCCGGTCTCCAGCCTTTTTGTCAGGGCATATCACGTGAACCGTATGACCCACTGCTTCCATTCCCTGCTGAAACACATAAATTTCATATTCCTCAGTGAACTCTCCGGTCAGCATGAGAATTTTTTTGCCGTTCATATCATATCTCCTCTTATTCATGATTGGATGGTGCCCATTCTGAAACGGGCACCAGTATGTTTTCGCCTGTATGCTTTAGAACGGAGAATCCGGAAAATAGAACTGCTCTGCGTTTTCAGGCGTGATCAGTGGCGCACCAAGCAGGAATGAACCGCGCATTGGTGCTTGTCCGGCGAATTGTGCTGCCGTCATATACATGGCCGATTTGACCATTGATGGCGGATAAGGAGTTGAGATCGGCGTACGCTCGTTCTTTTCCTTAACCATCTCGATAACCTGTTTCATGCCGTTGCCACCAAGTGCATATTTAATGTCTTTACGGCCTGCATTGTCGACCGCCTCAAGAACACCAAGCAACATGTCATCATCATTAGCCCAGACGGCATCGATTTTAGGATATTTTGCAAGATAGTCCTGCATCAGCTTGAAAGCTTCATCCTGATTCCAGTTCGCATATTGAATATCGAGGATCTTGATGTTGGACTTTCCTATAACATCCGAGAAACCCTTGATGCGTTCATCATCAATGACCGTTGGGATGCCACGAAGAACGACTATCTCACCCTCGCCACCGAGCTTGTCTACCAGCCAGTGCGCTGTGTTGGCACCAACTGCTATGTTATCACCGGCGACGTACAGATCCTGAACATTTGGGTCTGTGAGACCACGGTCAACAACAGAGATGAAAGTACCTTTTTGTTTGACCTGCTCGACCGGTCCTGTCAGCTCCTCGGAAGTGAACGGCAGAATGACCAGTGCATCCAGCTTGCGACTGGCGGAAAGATCCTCCAGAGCGGAGACTTGAGCTGTTGCTGAAGGCGAGGTTGATACAATAACCTCGATATTCGGGTATGCGGCTTCTATTTCTTTTTTTGCCTGCTCGGCGTGGTAAACGACACCGCCTGTCCAGCCGTGTGTGGCGGCTGGTATCGAGACAGCCATTGTTACCTTTTTATCTTCGGATAGTGCGCTGCCGAGTGGCAGAGCAAGAGCCAATGCAACGGTCGCTCCTAAGAGACCGGTTTTTTGTAAAATAGACTTCATGTTCTCCTCCTTGTGAAGTCAGTACTGTTTTCAGCGGTTGGCAGTAAAACGGTGCGCCAGCATAGCGATGATAATAATCGCGCCCTGCACGGCTGCGACGAGATATTCAGAAACCATGTCTGACAGAACCATGACGTTAGCGATAACTTCGAGAATGAGTGCGCCAGCCACGGTTCCTCCGATGCGTCCGCGTCCGCCGCGCAATAGCGTGCCGCCAATCACCACCGCGGTAATGACCTGCAGCTCCCAGAGTTGGCCCGTTGTTGGCGTGGCAGCTCCCAGGCGCGGTACATAACAGATAGCCGCAACAGCCACGCAAATGCCCTGAATAACATAAGCAAAGGTTCGCACAGCCGCGACGTTGACACCGGAAAAGCGGGCAACCTCCTCACTCGATCCGGCAGATGTAAGGCGGCGGCCAAACTTCGTTTTGTAAAGTAGGAATGCGCCAAGCATCACCACAACCAAGGTGATAAGAACCGGATATGGAATGCCGAACAGATTGCCAAAATAGACCGGGCGATAGGCCTCACGCAGACTGCGGTCGATCGGTAATGACCCTCCATCCGTCATGAAAGTGATAAAGGCTCTGAAAATACCCATAGTGCCAAGTGTTACGATGAACGGCTCTATACGTCCGAGTGTCACAATCAGCCCGTTGAAAAGGCCACAAAGTGCGCCCACAACAAGAGCAAGACTAGCCCCCATTGGGATTGCCCATGCACCATAAGCTGGCGCCAGATAGTTCATCACCATGATCATAATTCCGGTGACAAAGGCCATCATGGACCCGACCGAAAGGTCCAAACCACCCGATGAGATAACAAACGTCGCTCCAACCGCAATAATCGCGATGAAAGCGCTGCGTGTGATAACATTGATCAGGTTTGCAGAAGCTGTGAAATTCGAATTGACCATCGCTCCGAAAAACACAATCACCGCAAGCGCAATGAAAGGCGCAAGGTCAGCCCAGCGGATACGACGTCTCTTGTCAGCGGGTATGCTTGGTGTTGCCGCTTCGGCCATGTTTGTTCTCCCCCACATCTTCACTTCCACCAACAGTGGCGGCGTAGATGACATTTTTCTCATTGATTTCATCGCCGGTAAGCTCGGCAACGATCCTGCCAGCCCGCATTACGAGAACGCGGTCAGCAAGTCCTACCAGTTCCGGCATTTCTGATGAGATTATGATGCAAGCCTTACCAGCACGCACCATCGCATCGATAAAATGGTAGATCTGATCCTTGTTACCAATATCGATGCCGCGTGTTGGTTCATCAATAATCACGATCGCAGGATCGGCCAGCATTACTTTGGCCAGCAGCAGCTTTTGCTGATTGCCGCCGGAAAGTTTTCCCGCTTCAAGCTGAAGTGAGCGAACGCGGATATCATAATCCGCCACCACCTGCTTGAGGAGAGAAAGCTCTTGCTGCTTATTAAGGACAGTACCAGGATTAACTGCATCAAGCGCCTGAAGTGTCAGGTTGGGGCCGAGCTGCTCCTCCAGAAGCAGGCCTTTTCCTTTTCGATCTTCAGTCAGATAGACAAGACCAGCATCCATCAATGTGCGAACCGAGCGATGCTTGATTTCTTCGCCATTGACAATAACGCTCGCTGCCCGTGACGGACGAAGCCCCATCAGCCCTTCGATCAGTTCAGTACGGCCTGCGCCGATCATTCCGCCAATGCCAAGCACCTCGCCGGGCCGGGCATTGAAACTTACACAATCCGTACCATGATCCACCGACAGATCCGTGACTGAGAGAATGGGCGCATGCTCTGTCAGAGGACGTTTGTGAGGATAAAGCATTGCCAGTTCACGTCCGACCATCAGCTCGGCCATTTCACGCTGGCTGAGATTTTCGGCTGGCCATGTACCAATCATATGGCCATCACGCAGCACGGTGATCCTATCGGCCAGTGCCTGAACTTCATCAAGACGATGCGAAATATAGAGAACTGCCACGCCATGTTCGCGTAGCATCTTTATAATATCCAGCAGCGCTGCGACCTCATCATTGGCCAGAACTGCGGTCGGCTCATCAAGAATAACCACTTTTCGGTCATCCAGAAGCGCACGGGCGATCTGTACAAGCTGGCGCTGTGCAAGCGGCAATTCACCAACATGATCTTGCGGATGCGCTGCAGAGCCAACTCTTGCCAGAAGCTCAGTAGTGCGCCGGTTCATCGCGGCATCATCCACCATCGGACCGCGGCTAAGTTCGCGTCCGAGAAACAGGTTCTCCGCCACTGTCAGATCAGGGGCAAGCAGAATTTCCTGATGAACCAAAACGATACCGGCATCTTCTGCTTCAACCGCATTCCGAAATGCTGTCACCTTGCCGTCCAGTAACAACCGGCCTCGCGTCGGCTCGACATATCCGGATAACAGCTTCATCAGGGTCGACTTGCCAGCACCATTCTCGCCGATGATTGCGTGAACCTCACCCGCCCGGACATCAAGAGTGACATCAGACAAGACTGTGATCTGGCCATAGGTCTTACTCAGGCCTTCAGCCTGAAGGACTGCACTCGCCTGACTGGCGGATAATGCCGGAGATTGGGTAGAGAGGGCTGTTTTCATTCGAAAGCCGAAAGTAATCTGTCGCGCGAACGCTCTATATGAATGCGCATGGCATCATATGCCGCCTGCGGATCACCTGAACGGAATGCTGAAAGCAAGTTTTCGTGCTCTTCAAGCGCTTCCTGCGTTACGCGTGTGTGAAACATCAACCGGAAAATATGCAGATGGACATGCTGACTGGATAAAGCATTACGGATCAGGTCGTTGCCGCCAATATGTAGGATTGCATCGTGAAAATGCGCGTCTGCACGCGCAAAGCGTGAATAGCGCGTATTGCGATCAACAGGCGCATCGCCATTTCCCATATCAGCAGCGGCATTTTCAAGAAGATCCAGATCCTCAGGGGTCATATTGAGGGTCGCGAGCCGGGCCACTTCGGGTTCGACGAGCAAGCGGAATGCATAAAGGTCTTCGAACTGTTTTTTTGTCCATTGCGGTGATGCACTGTAGCCGACCAGATGCTCCTTACGCACAAGGCCTTCCCGCTCCAAGCGGCTCAATGCTTCGCGGATAGGCGTTTGAGAAACGCCAATCTCACGCGCCAGAACATCTATGGGAATGCGTGAACTGGGCGCAATCTCCAGGGACATCAGTCTATGATATATATTATCATAGACGCTATCGACCACGCTGCTCGGGCGAATAGGCATCCTCCTGGTTTCCCGCTCCGCTGTAAATGTCATTTAAATTCTCCAACGGCTTCTTGACATATTGCTGTTTATTGCAAATAAGATATCCTATGTCAAATACAATATCGTATACGATCCGATATAGGATTAAAATATGAAGCTTGCAGCAGAACGGCTCCGGGGGTTAGCGGTAACTCTCCTCGAAGCGAGAGACGTACCTACAGCCCATGCACGCCTCCAGGCAGATATTCTTCTAGAAGCTGAACTGCGTGGAATACCTTCGCACGGCTTGCAGCGACTGCCACTTATTCTTTCCCGATTGGACAAGGGGCTTGCCAATGCACAAAGCCGTGGAACCGGAACATGGCACAGGCGCTCCTTTCTCAGTGTCGACGGCGAGCGCGGCCTAGGGCCGGTAGTGATGATGCATGCAATGCAGGAAATGCAGCCCATTCTGAGTGAATCCGGCATTGCCATGGCTGCGATCCATAATGCCAATCATATTGGTATGCTGGCTTATTACGCAGAGGCCGCCGCCAAAAACGGTACAATTGGCATTGTGATGTCAACCAGTGAAGCGCTTGTTCATCCGTTTGGCGGCACTCAGGCCATGCTCGGGACCAATCCCGTCGCTATTGCAATTCCCTCGGGCGATCATCCCTTCACCCTTGATTTTGCGACCAGCATTGTTTCCATGGGCAAGATCAACAATCATGCCCTGCGCGGGGTGCCTATTCCATCCGGTTGGGCGGTTGATGCAGCAGGTCAGTCAACGACGGACCCTCAAGCGGCCAAAACCGGTGCTATCGCTCCATTCGGCGGCGCAAAAGGTTACGGGCTGGGTCTTGCCATTGAGCTTCTGGTTGCAGCACTTGCGGGTTCCGACCTTGCTCCAAAGGTGCGTGGCACGCTTGATGACATCCATGCCGCCAACAAGGGCGACCTTCTCATTCTGATCGATGTAGCGGCAGGCAATGGCAATATCTGCTCACTTGCATCCTATCTTGATCACTTGCGCAATTCCACTCCGTCCGATCCAGAAAATCCGGTCGCCATACCAGGTGATGGCGCACGTAAACGACGGGCGTCAATGGAGCGCTTGGGAATAGAACTTCCCCCAATGCTTTTAGAACATCTTTTGGCGCTCAAAGCAGCCTGAATTATTGAAGGAGATCTTTCATGAACCTTTTCGGCACATTGAGAGCGCCGCGTGAACTGCTCTTTGGCAGGGGGCAGCGGCATGCTCTTGGCAGCATTGCCGCCAAACTTGGCCGACGGGCATTGATCGTCACCGATATGCGCCTTGCTTCCGACGACAATTTCGTCACACTCATGCGACAGCTTGAAGAAGCAGGCATCATAATATTTGTAGATAGCACCACTTTGCCTGATGTTCCGGTCGATTCTGCTATAAGCAGCGCGGATGCTGCCCGCAGCTTTGCTCCTGATCTTGTCATCGGCATTGGAGGCGGCTCTTGTCTTGATATGGCCAAATGCTTGGCCCTGCTTCTCACCCATGGCGGACGACCACAGGATTATTATGGCGAATACGCTGTCCCCGGGCCTTTAATGCCATTAATTGCAATCCCCACCACTGCCGGCACCGGTTCGGAAGTGACGCCAGTCGCAGTGCTTTCTGATGCTGAGCGAAGCCTGAAGGTTGGCATTTCCAGCCCCTATCTCATTCCTACTGTTTCAATCTGCGACCCGGAACTCACTCTGTCATGTCCACCCGCCCTTACAGCAATTGCAGGTGCGGACGCGCTGACCCACGCGCTTGAGGCTTTCACAGCAATCAGACGCGATCCCATTCCCGGTATCGCCCAGCAACGCGTTTTCGTTGGCAAAAACGAACTGTCAGATCATTTCGCCTTGAGCGCTATCAAATTGCTGTGGCAAGGGCTTGAAGCGGCATGCGCAACCGGCAGCGATCACGCGGCGCGTGAAAAGGTCATGCTGGGCGCAACGCTTGCAGGACTGGCTTTTGGTGTAGCAGGAACAGCCGCTGCCCATGCCATTCAATATCCGGTAGGTGCTTTAACGCACACGGCACATGGTCTCGGTGTGGCCTGCCTTATGCCCTATGTTATGAGGTGGAATGCGCCAGTCATCCATGACGAACTTTCTCAAATAGCGCAAGTTATCGGGCTGGCAGAGCCTGACGAGGTCATTCCCGAATTTGAATCTCTGTTTGCACGCATAGGCATCCCGTCAACACTGCGTGAACTTGGGCTTGAAGAAAGCCGGATAGGCTGGGTAGCTGAACAAAGCATGGGCATCTCTCGCCTTATTCAGAACAATCCACGCCCCCTCAACCATACTGAAATGCACGATCTCGTCACCGCCGCCTATCATGGCGAGCGCTCATGCCCGAATTGAAAAGGATTTCTACCATGACGATTAATGCCAAATTCACCGGCTATGCCGCTCCGACCATGCACACTGAAGGTCTTTACATCGGCGGCAAATGGCATAAAGGCAATGGGATAGCCGTCACAGATCCGTCCACAGGTGAAAAACTCGGTGAAGTCGCCGACGCATCCGTCGCCGATGCAATGCACGCCGTGGATGCTGCGAATGCAGCAGCCTTGGCATGGCGCAACACCCCATCACGTCAACGCTCAGAAATCCTCCGCCGCTGGTTTCAACTGATGACGCAACATGCTGAAGAGCTTGCTTTGCTTGTCTCGCTGGAAAATGGCAAGGCACTGCCCGATGCACGCGGCGAAATTGCCTATGCAGCCGAATTTTTGCGTTGGTATGCGGAAGAGGCTGTGCGCATTCCGGGGGAATACCGGCATACGCCTTCCGGCTCTCACCACATCATTGTCGACCATGAACCAATTGGCATTGCAGTCCTTATTACGCCGTGGAATTTTCCCGCGGCCATGGCGACCCGAAAAATTGGCCCCGCTCTTGCTGCCGGATGTACAGTCATTCTCAAACCTGCTTCTGAAACACCCCTGACAGCTTACGCTATGGCACGCCTTGGCGAAGAGGCTGGCGTACCTGCGGGTGTTGTCAACGTGCTCACCACAAGCAATCCGTCTGCGGTCACAAACGCCATGCTCGCAGATCCGCGTGTGCGCAAGCTTTCTTTCACGGGTTCGACGGGTGTAGGCCGCACATTGCTTGGCGAAGCTGCAAAATCAGTAGTCAACTGTTCAATGGAACTCGGTGGCAACGCCCCCTTCCTTGTTTTCGATGATGCAGATCTCGAGGCCGCTCTCGACGGCGCTATGATCGCAAAAATGCGCAATGCCGGTGAAGCATGTACTGCCGCAAACAGATTTTATGTTCAGTCAGGTATACATGACGCATTTGTTGCCGGCCTTACAGCTCGTATGGAGGCACTCAAGGTTGGTGCCGGCTATGCCCCTGATACTCAGTGCGGTCCGATGATCACAAAAAATGCTGTTGTTAAAATCGACAGACTGGTATCGGATGCGCTCTCTTTGGGTGCACGCGCCACGACCGGCGGCAAACCCCTTGCAAAAAGCGGCTATTTTTATCCGCCGACAGTGCTCGAAAATGTTCCGGTCGATGCCGCGATCGCCCGTGAGGAAATCTTCGGCCCTGTTGCGCCAGTTTATAAATTCGAGAGCGAAGACGAGGCGGTCCGTCTTGCAAACAACACCGAATATGGACTTGCCGCCTATATTTACAGCCGCGACCTCAAGCAGGCAATGCGGGTTGGCAAGCGGCTTGAAACAGGTATGCTGGGCATCAACAGGGGATTAATGTCAGACCCTGCGGCACCTTTTGGTGGCGTCAAGCAAAGCGGCCTTGGCCGTGAAGGTGGTGTTACCGGTATTCTGGAATTCATGGAAGCTAAGTATTACGCAGTGGATTACTGATTTTTGAAGGAACGCCCCTTAATGTCCCAGGACTTTTATCGCATCCGAGACTTCGTGCCAGATTTCGATGCAATTGCTCAGGAGTTCACCGAGCAAAGCCGTGCCCTTTCAGCAAAGCAGAAGGTGTTGGCAGATATACGCTACGGTTTGCGGGAGCGGGAAGTTCTGGACATAATATTGCCTGACCGCCTTGCGCACGGCGCACCTATACATGTGTTCGTCCATGGCGGTTACTGGCGTTCAGGAGAAAAAGAGAATTACCGTTTTGTAGCCGCGCCTGTTCTGGCGGCTGGCGGCATTGCTGCCATTATTGAATATGATCTGATGCCAGATCAGCGTCTTGATGTTCTGGTCAATCAGGTGAGGCGATCCATATACTGGATTGAGGAAAATGCGGGGAAATTCGGCGCTGACCCACACAAAATAACAGTAAGTGGCCATTCGGCAGGTGCGCATCTTGCTTCATATCTATCAGCCATAGGCACTGCAGAAAGCACAGCGCCTGTTCTACCCACTATTAAAGGGCTTCTGCTCGTGAGCGGCCTTTATGATCTTTCGGACATCCCGAATAGCTTCTTGCGTGACGAGGCCAAAATGACAAGACAAGAGGCCGCGGACTGGTCACCACTAACCTCAAAGTCACTGCCATGTCCTCAGCGAATTATTGCGTTTGGAACGGAGGAAACAGCCCCTTTTCATGAACAGGCAGAAGCTTTCAAAACACGTCTTCATGCTCAAGATTACGCTTCAGAAGCGGTGCCGGTGCCAGGTTTCAATCATATGAACATAGTGTTGGATCTCGCAAATCCGGCTGGCCATTTGGGTAGCAGGCTCGCAGATATAGTCGCATCAAGCTAACCAACGCAAAGGGCCCGGTAACATGTTCCCAAAAAGGTTGTGAGGGCCTCCCCCTTCAGCTGCCATTATTTAGCAGAGTGTAGTAGGGGGTGCCCAAGGTTCTGCACATATCAGAAAACAGGCGTTGGTTGTTCAGGATCCAGAGCAGTCATTGCCGAATATGCTCGACCGGTTCTTAGAGTGCTGGTCTATATGCTTGTTATACTAGAGAAACGTATCATTCTTATAGATAAAGAGAGCTTCCGTCGCGCAGCCGCGCTCCGTGTAGATCAAGCTTTTTCAACACATTCTGTCCAAGTGCCTATAGGTTAGCGTAAGAAATGGATATGAGGCCGTTTATTATAAAGTGAGGTCTCAATATGTGCTTCGACACGGAAAACATCTCTCAATAGATGGTCTGTGATGACGTCTTCTGGCGCCCCTGATGCTACGATCCTCCCGGTCTGCATAATAATCAGTTCATCACAAAACATTGCTGCATGATTAAGGTCATGCATTGCGATAATACTCGTAACGGGCAAACTAGCCACCAAACGAAGCAAGCTCATTTGGTGTTGAATATCCAAGTGATTGGTGGGCTCATCTAGGATGAGTTCTCTGGGCGATTGTGCCAAAGCGCGGGCAATATGCGCCCTTTGCTTTTCGCCGCCTGATAGGTTTTGCCAGCTCTCATTGCGCTTATGCTGCATGCCCGTACGTTCCAGGGCATTTTCCACAGCATTGTCGTCATTACTTGTCCAGCCAGTAAACATGGAACGATGCGGTAAGCGCCCCAGCTTTACGACATCCGAGACTTTCAGATTGGCATTTGTAGTTGCATGTTGCTCCACGAAAGCTACGCGCTGAGCAATGTTGCGACGTGTAAAAGTGCTTATATTTTTATTATCTAACAGCACCTGACCAGAGTGTGGCGCTCGAAGGCCAGCAATCAGGCGTAATAAAGTGGTTTTTCCAGAGCCGTTTGGACCGAGAAGACCAAGCATTTTTCCGGATTTTACTTCAAATGAAATGCTGTCAATGATGGTTTTTCTGCCAACTTTCCAGGTTAGATTGTCGACTTTAATTGTCATGACACACGCTGAAACCGGTATAGAATGATAGAGAAGAATGGAACCCCAACAAGGGCTGTGACTACGCCAATGGGTAAAACCTGCTGTGGTATCAAGATGCGGGAAGCTATATCTGCAAGCACCATAAAGATGGCACCGCCTACAGCACATGCGGGCAGAAGCTTGACATGAAGCGGGCCGACTAAAAAGCGAGCAGCATGTGGCACGACCAGACCAACAAATCCAATTGATCCAACCATGCTAACGATGGTGGCTGTCATTAATGCAGTGAGCGCAAATAGCACGATACGGGCGCGCCCTACATTCACACCCAAGGATGCAGCTGCTTCATCTCCAAAGGCAAAAGCATCAAGAATATGCGCATAAAGGAGACAGGCGATAAGGCCAACGCTTATTATGATGGATACGAGCATGAATTCAGGCCAGCGCACGCCCCCAAAACTTCCCAACAACCAAAACATCACGTCGCGTGCCTGTTGCGCATTGCCTGATGTTGTAACGACATAAGCAGTCGCTGCATTGAATAGTTGGGAAGCGGCAACACCTGCGAGAATTGTCCGGTCCGCACCACCGCGCGTCCCGTTCGATAACAGTGCTACAAATAAAAACGCTGCAAAAGCACCGACAAAAGCACCAAGCGAGAGTGAAATTGCACCGGCTCCGATACCCATAATTACGACACCAACCGCTCCGGTTGAAGCGCCAGCAGATATGCCGAGCACATAAGGCTCAGCTAATGGATTGCGTAACAGTGACTGCATAATCGCGCCGGATAAGGCAAGACCCGCACCGCAGAAGACGGCTACAAGCGCACGGCTGAGACGATAATCCCAGATGACTGTCTCATGAATATGATTAAGCTCAATTGCCGTCCATCCAATACGGTTGGTTATGGCTGCAAATGTAGTATTCAGTGGGATCGGCAAGTCACCGATCCCAACGCTAATGCTTGTAACCAGAACAATTGCGGTTAGTGAGACCAACAGCAGAAGCGTGAAAACGCTCGCACGCCGCAGGTTGTGGCTTTTGGTGCTCACTTCAAAATACCAGACTCTTTCAATTGTTCTGCAACCTGCTCAGCACCATAAATGGTGCGGATGGTCGGATTCATTGCTTGTCCATCCATGACGACGATTGCTTTGTTTTTGACAGCCGGCATTTGGCTAACGACTGGATCTGTCGTTAAGAACTTAATTTTTGCTTCGGGCTTGTCGAGTTCCCAGCGGTTGCGATCGAGATTGGCGATCACAATAACATCGGGATTAGCGGCAATAATGCCTTCCCAACTCAGTGTTGGCCATTCGGCTTTGGCTTTAATGGCATTTTCACCGCCCAGCACATCTGCAATAAATGTGGAGGCGCCGTTACCACCGCCTAAATAGGCGTCCGCTGATGGAGATTGGCTTGAAAACCAGAATACATAGGAGAGCTTTTTATCTTCAGGAGAGACGCCAGCGCGCAGCTTTGCTTCACGAGCCTTGAAATCAGCTATCAGCGCTTGACCGCGAGCTTCAACGTCAAAAATTTTGGAAAGCTCATCAATTTCTTTATAAAGAAGATCCATATTCCATAGCTTGTCGCGGCTGCCATATTCGTCTTTGACTTCTTCAGTGCTCAGGCAAGTGCTTGGTGAAAGATAGGTTGGGATTGCAACCTTATCAAAATCCTCGCGCTTGGATACTTTACTGCTTGGGCCGATTAAGCTTGGAAGAGCAGCAGTCACAAAATCAGGGTTTTCTGCCAGAATTGTTTCAAATGTTGGGAATTCGACCGTCAGAAGTTTTACTTTTGCATTGGCTTCTGCAAGCTGTGGCAAAACTTTACTTGGCCAGAAGGCTGTACCTACCATGCGATCCTCTAAGCCTAAGAGTAGCATGATTTCGGCACTGTTCTGACCAAGGCCGATGGCACGTTCTGGTGCTTTTTCAAATGTAACACTTGCCCCGCAGTTTTCTAAAGTCAATGGATAATGCGTTGCTGCGGTTACTGGGTTTGGAGAAGCGATCAGGGCAAAAAGGCTAGACGCGGCTAGAAAACACTTCATTCGGGTCATGCAGCATTCCTCATTAGGGACATGTGATATAAGAGAGAAAACCTATTCAGATTTCCTATAAGCATGACATGGTTTTTATAACAAGACTGATATTATCATATTTATCGTTATGCTACGCTGTGTGACCGAATTGATTGCGTTATAGTTTTTTGCACTAATTTTCGGTTCTTAGCCTCGAATGCCATTAGTGATTAATATCCGAGAGCAGAATTTCTGCGTACAGGATTTGAGATATCGTTATACGAACATATGGCAATAGGTAAATTTTGCCATATGTCGAATTGTTACTGAGCATCTGTGTGAATTATTATGCAATTTGCGGTTCTGATCTAATATTAAGTGAATATGATTTAAATGATCTTTAGGAGTGATCTAACGGGTTGGTATTCCTTTTGGGCTGTCCGCCAATTGCCATTGATATTGCGCTTGAGGCTTTAATTACTGCATGAATTATTTCATTTGAAGAGAGTTGAGGTTCAGGAAGATTGCCGACTTTTGGAACAGTGAGGGCAGCAACCGCCACGCCCAAATGATTGAGTACGGGACAGCTGATATCTGTGACACCTGGTGCAATCCGACTCTGAGAAATTTCATATCCATCATTACGAATAGTATTCAACTCAGCCAAAACATCATCGCGATTGAGCTGAGGGTCAGCTGTCATCATGTTCGCGAGCATTTGTTCCATATTTTCAACATTCTGATGCGCAGCAATGGTTCGAGCAGAAGCAAAATGCCTGCTTATCGGGAAAGATGCACCGATTTTTACGCTCCATCCCATTAGAAGAGAATCGGGCTGAGCCTGAGCGACCACCATTAACCGATTTTGATGGCAGGTAACGAGATGACAGGAGCATCCTATAGCGGCCGCCAAGCTTTCCATCTGGATTGTTGCCACCTCAATGAGGCGGCGTGTGGGCGGGTGTATATGGGCCAGTTCAAAGAGTTTTAGCGTTAGCCTATAAGTCCCTTTAAGCTCATCTCGTGAAACGTATCCTCGAGCTTCCAGAGCGTTGAGAACGCGAAATATTTCACTCACCGATCGGCCGACCCGGCTCGCTACTTCTTTTTGCAGCAAGCCACCGTGTTCGGAGGCTAGAACCTCTAGGATATCAAGTCCTTTTTCCAAGGCCGGAACACGGTTTCCCGTATCTGTTTCAATCATAGCTCTTGACGCCTTTTATTCCATATATAGAATGAGCTCGACATATGTGAAATTTTACATATTGTCGAGGCACCAGAGGAGTGGTGCTTATGGGAGAGAAACATGCATAAAATTTTAAGGGCGGCAATTGCCGCTTCAGTAATCTCATTGCTGCCTGTTGTCGCGTCAGCGCAAACAGTCAATCTACGCGTTGCTCATGCGCTAGCACCAACTGAGCCAATCAATCAGGCAGTAGAAGCATTTGCGAAGGCTGTTAATGAGCGTAGTGAAGGTCGTCTAAACATCACGGTCTTTCCTTCTGAGCAGCTTGGTATCAATCGTGAGGTTTACGAACAGGTACGTCATGGTGCACCGATTATCCAGGTAGCTGATCCAGGCTTTATGTCTGATTATGTACCTGATTTTGGTGTTATGAACGGACCATACTTGTTGAATGCGCCAGAAGATTTCCAGAAGATACTGGATAGCAAATGGTATGATCAGTTGACCGGACGTGCGGCCGAAGCTGGTTTCCGACCATTGTCGTTCAATTACTTCTTCGGTAATCGTCATATGCTTGGCAACAAGCCGTTTAACAAACCGGCTGACCTTGCAGGCGTGACAATGCGTATTTCCCCGAATCCAATCTGGATTGAAACCTTTGCTGCTTTGGGGGCACGCGGCACACCTTTACCATGGACAGAAGTTTACAGTGCTCTTTCGCAAAATGTGGTTGAAGCCGTTGAAGCACCGTTGGGCTCTCTGGTTGGATCAAAACTGCAAGAACAGCGTAAAACCCTATCTTTGACTGGGCATTTCACAGCCTTTCTTGGTTTGGTCATGAGTGAAAAGATATTTAATTCACTGGACCCTGAATTGCAGCAGATTCTACAAGAAGAATCTGTGAAAGCGGGAACTTTTATGACCGAGACTACGCTCGCAAATGACCAGAAGCTGCTCGAGCAGCTTAAGTCTCAGGGAGTCACGGTCGTCGAAGATATCGATATTGCTTCATTTCGTGAAACAACTGCTAAAGTCTATGATGCTTTTCCGAAGTGGACACCCGGCGTCTACACTGAAATCCGGACAATTCTGGATTAAGCCATAATCGCGTGCGGGTTTGGAGCCTGTACGCATCTTTTCTAACAACGAGTTTATCATGACCCATCAGTCCGACACCAAGTCCGGGCAGAGCAGGATTCTGTTCGCCGATTTGATGTTAGAAGAGGTTTTGGCAACAATTGCTCTTCTAATTGTCATTCTTTCCGTTACCTGGGGTGTAGTGACCCGGTATGTGACTGCTACTCCAGCAAGTTGGTCGGGTGAACTGGCCAGTATCATGTTTGCATGGGCGGTATTTCTGGGATCCGCTGCAGCCTTTCGGCGCTCGGGGCATATTGCCATCGACAGTTTCCTGCATCTGGTTCCTGAACGTGTGGCTTATGCAATGCGTATTCTTGCTGCGTTTATTACGTTCGTCACGCTTTTTATAGTGACCTGCCTAGCAACCAACTTCACACTTTCCACCACCGATACACCGACGACCATTCTTCGCTGGCCCCAAGCCGTTATCTATGCCGCAGCTGCGGTTGGCTTTGGAGCTATGACTATTCGCCATACCATCGCCAGTTATGAAATGCTCTTTAAGAAGGCGTCAACGACATGATCATATGGCCGATTTTTCTGATGTTAGGTCTGCTTCTGTTGAGTGTGCCAGTTGCAATGGCCCTTATGGCGCCAAGCTTACTGTATTTCTATCTCGGTGGTGCACTACCGATTGATCTTTTTGCTCAGCGTATTGTCTCTAGCACGGAATCCTTTCCGCTTCTTGCGCTGCCCTTCTTTGTCATTGCCGGAAGTATCATGAATGCAGCTGGCATCACCCGTCGTTTGCTGTATCTGGCGGATGCCTTTGTTGGGCATCTTACCGGCGGTCTGGCACAGATTGCAGTAATTCTAGCGACTATGATGGGCGGCCTCACAGCGTCGGCCAATGCAGATGCGGCAATGTTGTCGAAGATGCTTGGTCCAACGATGATTGCAAAAGGTTATCCGCGTGGCTTCGCAGCCGCAGTCGTTGCGGCATCGTCAATCATTGTGGCGATGATCCCTCCTGGCATCGGCCTGATCGTATATGCGTTCATGGCGAATGTTTCTATTGGCCGCCTGTTTCTGGCCGGAGTCGTGCCGGGCTTGTTTATTGCAGTTTGCCTGATGATTACGGTGTTTTTCGTCTCGAAAGCCCGCGGCTTTAAGCGTGGTCGTGATCGTATGATGACAGGTCGGGAACTCTGGGTGGCTTTCAGGGAAGCTGCATGGGCGCTGACAGTTCCAGTCTTTATCGTGATCGGCCTGCGTTATGGTCTCTTCACGCCTACAGAAGCGGGTGCGATTGCCGTTATTTATGCAATCTTTATCGGCGTGGTTTGCCATCGTGAACTACATTGGAACCAGATTCCGACCATCATTCGTGACTCTGTAATGACCATCTCAATTGTCATGCTGATCATCTGTGCTGCATCGACATTTGGATATTATATGGTTTGGGAACGAGTGCCCGGTCAGATTGCAACAGCTTTGATTGCACTGACTGATAACCCCCTGTTTCTGCTTTTACTTATTAACCTAATGCTATTGGTTATCGGCATGTTTATCGAAGGTACAGCAGGGATTATTTTACTTACTCCCATCCTCGTTCCTGTTGTCACAGCGCTGGGCATCGATCCTGTTCACTTCGGTATAATAATGGTTTTGAACTTAACAATGGGCGGCATTACCCCCCCCGGTTGGTACATTATCGTTTACAGCCTCAAGTACTCTTAACACTCCGATTACCGAGACGTTTCTGGAATCTGTGCCTTTCTTAATTTGCATGTTCATTGTCTTGGCTCTGGTGACATTGATCCCCGCCATTTCCCTCTTTTTGCCATCACTTATGATTGGAGTCTGATGATGCACTCATCTTTCAAACAGGCATCGATTGCAGTAGACGAAAAGCAAGTTCTGCCGCTTTCCGGGCTTGTCGTACTGGACCTTAGCCAGTTTCTCGCAGGCCCCTCGGCGGCCCTTCGACTGGCCGATCTTGGAGCAGATGTCATTAAGGTTGAAAGGCCGGAAGGCGGTGACTTAAGCCGTCGCCTTTATGTCTCAAATCTTCAGGTCGATGGCGATAGCACGCTGTTCCATACAATCAATCGCAACAAGCGCAGTTTCTCGGCGGATCTCAAGAATCCGGCTGACGTAGAAAATGTGAAAACGCTTATTCGCCGTGCGGATGTGATGATCCAGAATTTTCGTCCAGGTGTCATAGAGCGGTTGGGGTTGAGTTATGACGATGTACGCATGATCAATCCGCGGCTGATTTATGGTTCCGTAACAGGGTATGGTGATGAAGGACCATGGCGTAATAAGCCGGGTCAGGACCTGTTGGTGCAGTCCATGTCGGGACTGGCATGGATGACGGGCGATTGCGGGCACCCACCGGTCGCCACCGGTGTTGCGGTTGCTGATATGATGACAGGTGCGCATCTTGCACAGGGTATTCTGGCCGCTCTGGTTCGTCGTGGTGTGACAGGACAGGGCGCTCGCGTTGACGTCAGCCTGATGGAATCCATCCTTGATCTGCAATTCGAGTTCTTCAGCACTTTCTTAAATGGTGACGGACAGGGACCGATGCGAAGTGGTATCGGGAGTGCCAGTGCTTATCTTAGCGCACCTTATGGAATTTATCCGACTAAGGATGGCTTTCTGGCTCTTGCTATGAACTCTCTGAGCAATCTTGCGCAGCTGTTGTCTATTCCGGAGTTGGCGACATTTGATCATCCCGAACGTATGTTTAATGATCGGGATGAAGCTAAAAAACTGATCTGGGATCGCCTTGTCCAGCGGTCGACGGCCGACTGGTTGGCCATTTTAGAACCGGCTGACATATGGTGTGCGCAGGTTATGGATTGGCCGACGCTTGTGCAGCACGAGGGGTTCAAGGCACTCGACATGTTGCAGGACGTCTTCACCAATACCGGCGCCAAAGTTAACACGACGCGATGCCCGATCCGCATTGATGGCCGTGTTCTGCGATCCGCCAAAGGTGCGCCCAAAATCGGCGAAGACAATGAATATCTCAAGCAAAAATACGAAATGGAAACGGCACGATGATTATCGAACGATATTTTGAAGACTATGCCATTGGCGAAACCAATGTAACCAGTGGACGAACTATCACTGAAGCCGATATCGTATTGCATGCGGGGCAGACCGGAGATTTCTTTCCGCACCACATGGATGCTGCGTGGTGTGCTACACAGCCATTCAAGCAGCGCATTGCCCATGGGACGCTTGTGTTTAGTGTCGGCATTGGTATGGCGGCAAGTGTCATCAATCCGCATTCCATGTCATATGGTTATGACCGCCTGCGTTTCATCGTGCCGACCTTTATTGGTGATACGATTCGTGTTCGCTCGACAATTATCGAAAAACGCGATCACAAGCGTCCGGAACAGGGGCTCGTGATCGAACAGGTCGAAGTTCTCAAGCAGGATGACTCGCTCGCACTGATCTGCAACCACATTCATATTGTGACGAGAAAGGAGGCTTGAATTGATCAGACTTTCTGTTCTTAATTGGAATAACCGGCGCGCCACGGCGCCTGTTGCAGCAGCAATACAGGCCTATCGCCGCGATCATCCCAATGTAGAAATCGAGCAGGTTATCCGTCCCTTAAGCGATTTTGAGCATCAGGGTATCGAGCAAGTGGCGAAGGAACATGACATCGTCATTTTTGATCACCCTTTTTGTGGCGCCATTGCCACGAGCGAATGCTTCCTGACGCTCGACGACAGGCTGCCTGAGCTGACATCTGCTTTAGCAAGCTCTTCTTATATTGGTCCGAGTCTTGAGACATATCGGTTCGCCGGGCATGTTTGGGGTCTGCCGATCGACGGTGCAACCCAGCATGCTTTGGTACGCAACGATCTTTTAGCTGAAATGAATGCTAAACTTCCAACAACATATGCCGATGTGCTGCAGCTTGGCAGGCAAGCTCGCGGTAAAGGGCTTTATCTGGGTACGCCTGTGCAAACCCCACATGCTCTACTGAGCGTATTTGCATATATGGCGAATTTGGGAAAGCCAGTTGAAGCAAGTGATAAACAATTGCTGGCAATCCCGGAGCACAGCTTTACACAGGCTTATGATGCCGTTCGTGCGATCCTTGATTTATCACCGCTGGAAACTTGGGGCTGGAACAGTATAGATATTCATGAGCAGATGGCCGTCCGCGATGATATTGTCTATGCGCCACTCGTTTATGGCTATGCGACATATGGTGAGCCGGACAATGTTAATCGTCTTGGCTTTGCAGCTTTTGCCGGAATAGCTGTTCCCTACCATGCCGGTACAGCCATTGGCGGTACGGCTATGGGAATTTCGCGCCACAGCGTCCAGCAGGATGCAGCACTGGCTTTTGCAAGCTATATGGCGAGCGATGTCATTCAAGCAAGCCTTGTTGCCGAACATCATGGGCAACCGGGTGGTCATTGTGGATGGACCGATGCGGACATGGATGCTCGTTATAATGGATTTTTCAGTTCCGTTATATCAACTGTGGAAGCAGCCTGGATCAGACCTCGCTTTCAAGGATATGTCGAATTCCAGCAACTGGGCGGTGAAGCAATCGCAAGATCTTTAGCAAATGGAGAAGATGCATCTGTTGCTAGACAGCGATTGCTTGAACTGGGAGGGCTTGAGCGTTGAATCTGATTCAATATCTAGACCAGAACGGTGAACGTGCGGTGGCCGTGGTTAATGATGGTGTTGCCCGTAAGGTAAACGGTTATACATCTGTTTATGCGATTGCCACTGCATCCTTGTCAGGCAAGGGGATAGGTAACACCATCAGGGAAGCTGGTCTGAGCGAAAATATTAATTACCTGCAGTTGCTGGATGACGGACGGTTACTTTCGCCTATCGATCACCCTGATCCTTCACATCTTTATCTTACAGGTACCGGCCTTACTCATCTTGGTTCCGCATCAACGCGTGATGCAATGCATAAGTCAGGAGTTGAACAGGATGAGGTACTCACGGACTCGATGAAAATGTTCCAGATGGGGTTGGAGCAGGGCAAGCCAGTTACCGGCACTAGAGGTGTCCAGCCGGAATGGTTTTACAAAGGTAACGGACATTGCTTAGCGGCTCCCTGCTCGGAACTTCGTTCTCCCGCCTTTGCACTTGATGCAGGTGAAGAACCTGAAATTGCCGGTATTTATATCATAGATGCGGATGGAAATCCTTGCAGGCTTGGCTTTACACTCGCGAATGAGTTTTCTGATCATATCACGGAACGAGCAAATTACCTTTATCTCGCCCATTCCAAGTTGCGTCCTTGTTCCATTGGTCCTGAACTAAGGCTGGGTGCCCTTCCTGCCCATATCGAGGGAACATCACGCATTCTTCGCGAGGGAAAAGTCTTTTGGGAAAAGCCATTCTTGTCGGGCGAAGACAATATGAGCCATTCAATAGCCAATCTTGAGTATCACCATTTCAAGTATGGTTTGTTTCGCCAACCAGGTGATGTGCATGTTCACATGTTTGGAACTGCTACGCTTAGTGTTGCGGATGGGATCGTTACAAAAGTTGGTGATATTTTTGAAATTGAGGCTCAGGGGTTCGGATTGCCCTTACGAAATACAATTGGCTTTGACCCAGATTATTCTATGCCAGTAATCGATATCGCTTAAAAGCCAAGTCGCCTGAGTGTGCACTTTGTGTGCTGATGCTCAGGCGATACAGAAAACATAAGGATAACACTTTAAATCCAATTGTAGCATTCTTTATAATGATTTTATTCATTTTGCCGACATCTGGTCGTACTTTATTTTATACATACATATGACAGAAATGGTTTTTTTGGACATATGTTTTTTCTAATTACGGAATATCGGCTTTGCACGCCATTTAGAAATTAATACAGCACGCTCACGCACACCAAAACGGTCGCCAATTATCATGCTGTCAACGTCCGCAGGGCTATCAAACTGCATTGGGCACAATTCTGATTGATGATTTCGTTGTCAAATATCTCAAAAAGCGAACCTTTGCTTTTTCTTTAAGGATCTTCAACTCATCGCTGGAGATCATGTTGGTGGCTGGCTTGCCAATACAATTAATCGATCGGACTTACTCCTGAACGAAGCTCTGTATTTGCGTGAATTCTGCATCAGAATTGGATTGCCCGATGTGATCGTGGGGATTGACAATAACCTTTTCCTTGAATAAAACTCGAACCAACAAAAGTGCATTAAATTCACATTTGTTGGTTCGAGTATCTTAGGGAGGAAAAGAATGCTCAATCGTCGTAATATACTCATGGCTTTCACGGCCATCTCAGCTTCATTGATGTTGCCATCACTTGCTTTGGCCGAGGGGCTTAAAATCGGCTTTAGTCAGGTAACGTTGCAGTCGCCATTTTATGTTCAGTTAAAAGAAGGGGCTGAGGCAGCGGCTAAGGCTTCGGGCAATACGCTCGTGTTTCTTGATGCCAATGGTGATGTGAGCAAGCAGAACAACGATATTCAAGATCTCATCACGCAGGGCGTGGATGCGATCATCATCAATCCAGTTAACCCGGACGCTGTTGTGCCCTCACTGGAAGCTGCAGTGAGTGCGCAAATACCCGTGATCACAGTAGACCGCAGCGTTAATGGCGATGGTGTGAGTGCACATATTGGTCGTGATAATAAGAAAATGGGTCAGCTCGTTGGTGAAGCTGTTCTTGCAAAGCTGAAAGCTGATGGCATTGAAAGTGCCAAGATCATTGAAATTCAGGGTGATGCCGGCGGCGCCGTTATGATGGATCGCCGCGATGGTTTCCATAAGGCGATTGAAGGCAGCAAGCATATAATTGTTGCCGGGCCTTATGCCGAATATATACGGGCAAATGCCGTTACTGCGATGCAGGATTTGCTACAGGCCAATCCTGATGTGAAGGTTGTGTATGCACATAATGACGACATGGCGCTTGGTGCATTGCAGGTTTTGCAGGAAACTGGGCGGAGTGACGTTTCGGTTGCAGGTGTCGACGGTTTGTCGGAAGCCCTTGAGACAATGTCGAAAGGTGATCATTACATTGCAACGGCGCTTAATGATCCGAAATATCTTGGTGATGTGACCATTCAGGTTGCGGTTCAGGCGGCAGCTAAGAAAGACGTGCCAAAATTTGTAGATGCAGGAACAGCCGTTGTCACAAAAGAGAATGTGAGCAAATTCCCGCATGAGAGTCTGTTTGCCGAATACCGGCCAGAGGCGCTCGCAAAGTAATCATTAAAATTGTCGGTGCTCTTTCACCGGAGCACTGCATAAACCGGGTCGCTGGATTGAAAATCAGCGGCTCGCATGGCTTGCCTTTGTCCGGTTCCAGCCAAAAGTTCCAAGTAAAATATCAAATTCACTCAGGATTTTTCCCATGCGTGCAGCAGTATTATATACTCCCGGCGATATTCGTATCGAAGATGTACCCGTCCCAAAGGTGCGCCCTGGGCACGTCATTTTGCGGGTTGCGTCTGTTGGTGTTTGCGGGTCTGACTTGCCGCGTATGCTTATCAAGGGCGCACATAAGATGCCCATTATCTGCGGGCATGAATTTTCCGGGCATATTACTGAGATAGGTGATGGTGTTGACGGTTTTGCACTGGGTGAGCTGGTGGCCATTCCTCCAATGTTGCCTTGTCGGAAATGCGATCAATGCCAAAAAGGCCAGTTTTCACGTTGCCGCGATTATGATTATTTTGGATCGCGCAGAGATGGTGCCTATACGGAATTTGTCTGTGTTCCGGTCGAAAATCTTCTCAAGACACCGCAAGATCTCGATCCTCGTGCTGTCGCAATGACCGATCCTGCATCCATTGCGCTGCATGCTATCTGGAAAGCGGGCAGCGTTACGATCGGGCAGCGCGGAGCGGTTATCGGCTGTGGGCCAATTGGCCTGTTTGCGATCCAGTGGATGAAACTGATGGGGGCAAGCGAAGTCGTTGCAATCGATGTTTCACAGCAAAAGCTTGATCTTGCTCGTGAGGCGGGAGCTACGCATACATTCTTGCCCGGTGAGGAAATCCCCGCAGATTTGCTTTGCGAAATCATTGTCGAAGCAGCTGGCCACCCTTCATCAATCAATGCGGCTGTGAAACTGGCTGCTCCGGGCGGCCATGTTGTCTTCATCGGCATACCGGTATCGGATGTCACGCTGGATAACAAAACCTTTCAGCATTTTTTGCGTCAGGAAATCTCGTTGCACGGCTCGTGGAATTCATTCGGTGCTCCTTATCCGGGACCGCAATGGACCGTGGCACTGGATAAGCTGGGAGCGGGCGATCTGAAGTGGGAATTCATGATCAGCCATGATCTTGATCTCGCTGAACTGCCGGAAATGTTCGAGAAATTCAAATCTGACAAATCGATGTTTTTCTCTAAAGTCATGTTTCGTCCCTGAGCATCAGCGACGGTAATATACCAATCGGGAGTTGGTATAGGGAGGTTTTACATGACATGTGTTCTTAGTTTTGATCTTGGCACCGGCAGCGTTCGTGCCGGTGTATATGACCTTGAGCGACGCAATATGATTGCTGTTGCTGAAGTACAATATAACACCACCTATCCACGCGCCGGATGGGCTGAGCAGCAGCCGGGTGAATGGTGGGAAGCCCTTTTGGTTGCGGGTCGCAAGGCTGTTGAGCAAAGTGGCATACGGGATGTGGCTGCAATCTGTGCTGCAACGACGGCATCAACTGTCGCCGTGTGCAAAAGGGATGGCCAGCCTTTGCGTCCGGCCTTGTTATGGATGGATTGTCGCGCCACAGCGGAAGCGCATCTTACCACACAGGTCGATCATCCCGTGATGGCCTTTAGCGGTGGTGGCGATGCGGTGGAATGGCTTGTTCCGAAAGCAATGTGGCTGGCGCGCAATGAGCCGGAAATCTATGCGCAGGCAGACGTCATTTGCGAAGCCCTTGATTTCATCAATTTCAAGCTGTCAGGTGAATGGGTTGGCTCGCGTATGAACGCAGCCTGCAAATGGAATTACGATTCTCTTGCATCCCGGTTCGTTCCTGAAATTTATACGCAGCTTGGTGTTGAAGAGCTGGCAGCTAAACTCCCGCAGCGCATTATTCCTGTTGGCGGAACCATTGGCGCTTTGCAAAAGCATGTGGCTGAAGCGCTTGGATTGACTTCCTGTCCGCTGATTGCGCAGGGCGGAATTGACGCGCATATCGGTATGCTCGGATCCGATACAGTTGATGTTGGCTCGATGCTCGCTATCGGCGGCACGTCCAATGTGCTTTTGACGCATCTTGCAGGCTATAGCGATGTTAACGGCTTTTGGGGGCCTTATCCCAATGCGCTGGTGGATGATTACTGGCTGGTTGAGGCAGGGCAGGTCTCTACTGGTTCCATTCTCAACTGGTTAAGCGGTCAGATATTTGGTCTGGATGCTGATGAGCACAGGGCACTTATTCAACAGGCCAGTGTCGCGCAACAGGCTGGCTCTGGATTGCTAACCCTTGATTACTGGATGGGGAACCGGACACCTTACCGGGATGGGCACTTGCGCGGTGCAATGCTGGGGCTTTCGCTGGGACATGGAAGAGCAGATATTTATGCATCGGCCGTTGACTCAATCGCGCTTGGCTCGGCCAATGTTCTCTACTCTTTGGAAAAACGCGATGTAACGATCAACCGTATCGTTATGGCCGGCGGTATTTGTAAAAACCCGCTATGGCTGCAAAGCACAGTTGATGCTTTTGCGCGTCCAGTCTTGGTTGCGCAAAGCGACAATCTCTCGCTCATTGGCGCTTCGGTCAGTGCGGCCCATGCACTGGGATTTTTCCCTGACTTGATTACAGCCGCAAAAAATTGCGCTGCATATACAGAGGAATTGCATCCAAATGCGGTGCGCAGTGCTTGGTTCGCGGATACATTGGAGCTTTATCGCGAAGCAACCGCAGCGCTGACTCCCACGCTGCATCGGTTGTCTGCGCGACAGGCAACAGGAGCTCCAATATGAACGACAGCCGTTTGAACCCATCCGTACGTCTTCCTTCCGATGAACAGCGCGAGCATCTTATGGTGCGGGTTGCCAAGCTCTATTATGAACTCGAGCGGACGCAGAGTGAGATCGCAAAGGAACTTGGACTTACCCGCTGGCAGGTGGGACGGCTTATGACCGAAGCCAAGGAGCTGGGTGTTGTCAGGATTGAGATTACTCCACGTGCACAGCGCCGCACCGAACTCGAAATCATGTTGCAGCAGCAATATCATCTTCATGATGCAATCGTAGTGCCGACAGGGGACAGCACAGATTCGGCTTTGTTGATGGAAAGTGTGGCGCAGGCGGCGGCACATTATCTTGCAGCCATGCATCCAAAGCCAGACTTAGTGGGGGTTTCCTGGGGGCGAACCATGTCCGCCGTGGCGAAATTTTTGCCAAGCAACTGGTGCCCCGGATTGCATGTCGTCTTAGTCAATGGATCAACGCATCTGCATTCAACAACCGTCAGAACCAGTGCCGTTGCTGAAGAATTTGCAGCCGCAGCAGGCAATGGCAAAACCACATTGCTGCCGGTTCCGGCCATTCTTGGCAAGAAGAGTACACGCGATGCGCTTGAAGAGGATCCAATTGTCGAGCGGGTGATGGAACTGGCAGAACAGGCAGAAACCGTTTGTTTTGGCATGGGCGGCATCACGCATCAATCGGTCCTTTTAAGCTCAGGTTATCTCAACGAAACCGACATTGATCGTTTGCGTGATGCGGGTGCCGTGGGTGATATTCTTGGACGCTTTGTCGATATGAAGGGCGCCATTGTCGATAGCTCGATCGATGATCGTACACTGGGATTGCGCCTGGAATCCCTTTCCAGAAAGCAACACAGTATCGGCGTCGTTTCCGGTCCCGAAAAACACAATATCGCTGTCGCCGCACTCGCAGCTGGATATCTCAAGGTTATCGTGACCGATGAGGCCACAGCACGACATGCCCTAGAGGTTTCAAATGTCCCATAGCGTTTTGTCCGTAAGCAACGTCTCCAAGCGGTTTCCGCCCAATATTGTTGCGCTGGAACATGCTTCAATCGACATTCAAAAAGGCGAAATACATTGTTTGCTGGGCGCAAATGGCGCTGGAAAGTCGACATTTCTCAAAATCATTGCGGGTGCACTGCGCCCTTCGACGGGCACTGTCGCGATAGATGGCAAAAAAGTCTCGCCAAGATCACCGTCGGAAGCCTCACGTCTTGGTATTTCGATGATTTATCAGGAACTTGATCTGGTTCCGCAACTGACCGTCGAAGAAAATATGTTTCTGGGACATGCGCCAAAAACATTAGGCTTTCTGAGAAAAAAGGATCGTCGGCGCAAAGCTGTGGAAGCACTCAAGCGAGTGGGGGCGAATTTCGCACCCGATGCGCGTATTGAGACGCTATCGGTCGCAAACCAGCAACTTACTGCAATCGCGCGTTCACTGACCATGGACGCAAAAATCATCATTATGGATGAGCCGTCGGCAGCGCTTAACGAAACAGAACTCAAAAGCGTTTTTGAGGTTATTCGCGAACTGACCCGGCAAGGGGTTGCAATCCTTTATGTCAGCCATCGCCTTGGTGAGCTGCGTGAAATTGGTGACCGCGTGACTGTCTTGCGCGGCGGCAAAACGATCGAGACTTTTGAATTGAGTTCTACCGGCGATGAAATGCTGGTCGAGGCGATTATAGGCCGCGAGCGCTCACTGGTCGAGCGACAGGAACGTCCGCCAGCAACAGGTGAAGTCGCGCTGAAGGTGACCAGTCTCAAAGGCGATGAAGGCCTGCATATTGATGATTTTCAGGTGCGTTGGGGTGAAGTGACGGGGTTGACGGGGCTGAATGGTTCCGGGCGTACGAGCTTTCTGAAATCACTGTTTGGAGCACGGGCTTTTCAGGGCGATGTTCAGATTGATGGCAAGCCGTTTAAGCCGCGTTATCCATCAGACGCCATTCGGTTCGGTATTGGGCTTGTGCCGGAGAACCGAAAGACTGAAGGGCTTATCCTTCATGCGCCAATCTATAAGAATGCCACTTTGCCAGCTATGAAATCGAACTGGCTTACCCGCCACAGTTTCCAGAAACAGCGCACGCAGCCAGTTCTCGCTAGTCTTTCAATCAAATATGGTTTTCCCGAACAGTCGGTTGTCCAGCTTTCCGGCGGTAATCAGCAAAAGGTTGTTCTGGCCAAGTGGATAATCAATGGCGCCCGAATTCTGCTGCTCGATGAACCAAGTCGCGGACTTGATATTGGTGCCAAGGCTGATCTCTATAATCTGGTCCACAAGCTTGCCGATGAGGGCGCAGCTGTTATCGTCGCCAGCAGTGAACTGGATGAACTTTACTCATCCTGCGATAGCATATGGGTCTTCCATGAAGGCCGCATTATTGCTCGCTATGATCCTTCAAAAACCGATCGTGACACGATCCTGAAAACAACAATTCTGGGGGACAGTTTCCATGTCCAGCACTGATACACCATTATTGAGCGCTCAAGCAGACAGGGCTCCTGTGACCAAACGCCTGATCAATCTGGCGGTAGAATATAATTTTATCGTTATCTTCCTGTTGGTCGTTGCAATCGCCTCCAGTCTTTCCAGCAACTTTCTAACCTTCGGTAATATTGCAAACCTGTTTCAGCAGGCATCGGTTGTCGGCGTTGTTGCGGTTGGCATGACCTTCGTCATTCTGACCGGCAATATTGATTTGTCAGTGGGGAGCGTTGCCGCACTTTGTGGCATGCTGGTCGCCGTGCTCATGGCGCAAGGTTATGATCCGGTTGTAGCCGTTGTCATAACTGCATTTGCAGGTATGGCTTGCGGAGCAGGAATGGGAGCTATATCCGCCCTCGCACAGGTGCCGAGCTTTATTATCACACTGGCCGGTTTGGTTTCATTTCGTGGCCTGACTTATCTTTTGACTGATGGCGTTCCTGTGAGTGGATTACCAGCAGGTTTTGCAACGATCAGTTCAACAATGGTGCCAGTCTTCCCGGGCTTCGCTATAGCCTCAATGGGAATAATCTTCATTGCCCTTTGTATTATTGCGGGTCTTGTTCTTCGCTATACGGTTTTTGGCGAATATGTCTATGCAACGGGTGGCAATCCTGAAGCTGCACGCCTTTCCGGTTTGCCGACACGTGGCATGATCATCGCCGTCTTTTCGATTTCCGGTCTGATGGCATCTTTTGCTGGCATATTGCTTACCTCTCGTTTGCGCATCGGGCAGCCAACAGCGGCACAGGGCCTTGAACTCGATGCAATCGCTGCTGTCGTGCTGGGCGGAACCAGTTTGTTTGGCGGGCGTGGCAGCATATTGGGCACGTTCTTCGCAGTCATGCTGCTTCAGGTGCTCAGAAATATCTTCAACCTGCTTGGTTGGGGGTCTTTCTATCAGATGACCGTTACCGGGGTCATTATTGTCGCTGCCATTCTTCTTAACCGGTTTATCGATCACAGAAAGGGCCGAGGATGACGGTCTCAATTCCTGCCAGTTTCACTACGCTTTCTTCCTCTGCGAGTATGGTTGATGAAATTATGAATTTTCCCCGCAATAGTGGCACATCTTTACGGCCTGAATGGTTTGAAGATGTTGTTGTAAACCGCAGTGCATCGGAGCGGCGTGCTTCGAGCTTGCCGACACGTCGTTCGATCAAGAAAGAATATCAGGCAGCTTGGCTTGTCCGGGCGATTCAATGCATTGATCTGACTACCCTTGCCGGTGACGATACTGAAGGTCGTGTGCGCCGTCTTTGCGCCAAGGCACGCCGTCCGGTACGCGATGATATTCTGGAGGCGCTTGGGCTCGGCGATGCCGGCATTACCACAGGTGCTGTCTGTGTTTATCCGACCATGGTGCCCCATGCGGTTAAGGCGCTTGAGGGGGCCGGCATTCCTGTGGCGTCGGTTGCGACAGGCTTTCCGGCAGGATTGACGCCGCTGCCATTGCGGCTGGCCGAAATTGCCTATGCGGTTGAGCAGGGTGCGGATGAGATCGACATCGTGATTACACGCGAGCATGTGCTCACACAGAACTGGTCAGCGCTTTATGATGAGATTTCAGCCATGCGTGAAGCCTGTGGTGACGCTCATATGAAGGCCATTCTTGCGACCGGCGACCTTAACACGCTGAGCAATGTTTATCGCGCCTCGATGGTGGCTATGCAGGCGGGTTCCGATTTTATCAAGACCTCGACCGGCAAGGAAGATGTTAATGCGACGCTGCCAGTTAGCCTGACCATGGTACGCGCCTTGCGCGATTATGGCGAATTGTCTGGCCAGATCGTTGGCTTCAAGCCGGCCGGTGGTCTCAAGACCTCCAAAGATGCTCTGGCATGGCTCACGCTTATGAAAGAAGAACTCGGCAATCGCTGGCTGGAACCGGATCTGTTCCGCATCGGCGCATCATCGATGCTTGGCGATATTGAACGGCAATTGGAGCACTTCGTGACCGGACGTTATTCGAGCACCAACCGTCACGCCGCTGCTTAAATTTGGCTTTTACGCATTTCCAGGCGCAGGGCGCCAAGAACTTTGCTGGAAATGCTCGTAAGGAACATAAAATGCGACCTATCAAGGACATTCTGAAGACCATGGAATATGGACCTTCCCCCGAAGCCAGCGCCGATGTGAAGCAGTGGCTGGAACAGCATGGCCGTTCGTTTGGTCATTACATCAATGGCTCTTTCACCAAGCCGGAAGGTCGTCAGACCATTGCTGTAGCCAATCCCGCCAATGGCGACAAGCTGGCGGAGATTCTGCTTGGCACAGTGGAAGATGTTGATCAGGCGGTAAAAGCGGCACGTAACTCCTTTGGTAAATGGTCGAAGCTTTCCGGCCATGAACGTGCCAAATATCTTTATGCCATTGCCCGCCATATCCAGAAGCGCGAACGCTTTCTTTCGGTGCTCGAAGCAATGGATAATGGCAAGCCGCTGCGCGAAACCCGCGACATCGATATTCCTCTCGCTGTTCGTCACTTTTACCATCATGCCGGTTGGGCAGAGATGGTCGAAGACGAGTTTAAAGGCTTTTCGCCTGTTGGTGTCTGCGCGCAGGTCATTCCATGGAACTTCCCGCTTTTGATGCTGGCATGGAAGATCGCCCCTGCACTCGCAGCAGGCAATACGGTGGTGTTAAAGCCTGCCGATCTGACACCATTGACGGCCATTGCCTTTGCAGAAATCTGCCATGAAGTTGGTCTGCCTGCGGGCGTGGTCAATATTGTTCAGGGCGATGGTACAACAGGCGCTAGCATCTGTGGTCATGAAGACGTGAACAAGGTTGCCTTCACCGGTTCAACACAGGTGGGCCGCATTATTCGCGAGCAGACTGCCGGCTCTGGCAAGAAGCTTTCTCTGGAACTTGGTGGCAAGTCGCCTTTCATTGTGTTTGAAGATGCTGATCTTGATGCAGCCGTTGAAGGCGTGGTCGATGCCATCTGGTTTAATCAGGGTGAAGTCTGTTGTGCAGGCTCACGTCTTCTGGTGCAGGAAGGCATTGCCGATCGTTTTTATGCCAAGCTGAGAAAGCGGCTTGAGACCTTACGCGTCGGTGACCCGCTTGATAAATCGACCGATGTTGGTGCGATTGTCTCGCCGACACAGGTGAAGCGCATTTCTGATCTCATTCAAAAGGGCATTGAGGAAGGCGGCCAGCTTTGGCAAACACCCAACCCTATGCCAGCGAAAGGCAATTATATTGCACCGGGTTTCTTCACAGATGTTGATCAGGCTGCAACGGTTTGTCAGGTGGAAATCTTCGGACCAATTGCTGCTGCTACAAGTTTTCGCACGCCGGATGAAGCTGTAGCCCTTGCAAATAACACGCGTTATGGCCTCGCTGCATCCATCTGGTCAGAAAACATCAATGTCGCGCTTGATCTTGCGGCGCACGTGAAGGCTGGGGTTGTCTGGATCAACTGTACCAATATGCTTGATGCGGGGGCAGGCTTTGGTGGCTATCGCGAAAGCGGCTATGGCCGTGAAGGGGCACGTGAAGGGCTTTACGAATATCTCGTAGCCGATTGGGAAAAGGCGCTTGCTCCATCCAAGGTGAATGAAAGCTTCGTGCCATCCGCTTTGCCTTCAGGTGAGGCAAAGATTGCAACCAACGGCATTGACCGTACGATGAAGAACTATATTGGCGGAAAGCAGGTACGTTCCGACAGTGGTTACAGTTATTCTGTTATTGGCAAGGCTGGTACGGTTATCGGTCAGGTCGGGATCAGCAACCGCAAAGACATTCGCAATGCGGTTGAGGCTGCCGCAAAGGCATCAAGCTGGGGCAATGCAACAGCGCATAACCGGGCGCAGGTGCTTTATTATCTGGGTGAAAATCTCGATGCCCGCCGCAGTGACTTTATCAATCGACTGGTCGAAAGCACCGGCGTCAGCGAAAAGAAAGCCACAGAGGAAGTCGAGGCATCGTTACGCCGGATTTTCTACTACGCAGCACAGGCCGACAAATTCGATGGTGCTGTCCACTCAACCAAGTCTCGTCATGTGACACTTGCCATGAATGAACCATGGGGAGTGATGGGAATTGTCTGCCCGGATGAGGCCCCGCTTCTCTCACTTGTCTCGCTTGTTCTGCCTGCCATTACCATGGGCAATCGTACGGTTGTCGTGCCGTCAAGCCGTCATCCGCTGATTGCGGGTGATTTTTATCAACTGCTCGATACATCGGATGTTCCGGGTGGTGTCGTCAATATCGTCACTGGCGAGCGTGATGTCCTTACCAAAACCTTGGCCGAGCATGATGAAGTGGCAGCTCTTTGGTACTTCGGCTCAAAAGATGGCAGCGCTATGGTTGAAAAAGCTTCCGCAGGAAACCTCAAAGCGACATGGGTCAGCAATGGTCGTCTGCCGAACTGGAGCAATAAAGCCGAAGCACAGGGCCGTGATTATCTGCGTAAAGCTATCCAGGTCAAAAACATCTGGGTACCATACGGTGCATAAATAGAAAGGCCCGGTGAGTTCACCGGGCCTTTCTATTTCTAATTAGTCATTTATTTGTTTTAAACTTCGCGTTTGTTTTCTAAATTCTCATGAACCAGCCTGTTTCTTCTGGATCAAACCATTACTGATCCAGAATAGCGGTTACTTCATCTTTGAGTATGCGGGCGTATTCGGTTAAGGAATTGGGAGCCAGTTTTGCGCCGAGTATCGTGAAGCCTATGGATGCTCCAGCAGTCACACCGTCCGTGAAAATAGGCACAGCGATTCCTACAATTCCTTTTATGAGCTCCTCATTATCGATAGCATATCCGCGTTCCCGCGTTTCTTCTATCAATTCGTGAATTCTATCGACGGTTAATCCCTTATAGCCTGAATAGCGTTCAAGATTGGCACGAATGATAAAGTCTTGCTCGTCCTCATCAAGATAAGACAGCATGGCAATTGATCCAGGGCCGACACCCAGTGGCACTGAACCACCGATCATGCCGGTTAAGGTGGGGACCACGCATTCTCCATCTCTGCGGTCAAGGCAGACAGAATCATGATTAAACCGTGCCATGAGGTGTACAGTATCTCCGGTACGACGGCGTAGTCGGGTCAGCGCAATTTCGCAGCGGCTTATGAGTCCCGGGCCTCTTGCTGCCCGCGCACCGTAAATCGACATACGTGCGCCTAACCGATAGCAGCGTTTTTTATCATCTCTTGCAAGAAGCTTATGGCCGACAAGCGTGTTGAGAATGCGATGGCAGGTGGCGTTGTTAAGCCCCGACAGCTCCGTGAGCCTCTTCAATGTAAGCCCATCATTGCCTCCGTCAGCGACCAGATCAAGCAATTGCACAGCGCGATCCAAAAGTTGGGTGCCGCCTGTTGGAGAAGTTTTGGGATTTTTGATCATGAATTCTCACATTGTAAAAAATACTACCAACATAACTTGTATAGTGAGAAATATCGGTGTTCAATGATGAAATAAAGGCTGCATGGGAAAATGATTAAAAAAGCAGCGGCCTCATATCGAGTGGATTCTGAATATTCAAAAAAGGGAACTTAAATGATCAGAAAAATTATTCTGTCGACGGTGGCCATGTGCGCGGTACTGGCAGCTCAGAATGCTGTGGCCGATACGCTTGCGACGATTAAAGAGCGCGACAAGCTCATTGTCGGCGTGAAAAATGATTATGCGCCTTATGGTTATTTGAATGAAAAAGGTGAGATCGTCGGCTTTGAAATAGAGTTGGCAAAATATGTTGCAAAAGAACTTCTTGGTTCTGAAGATAAGATCGAATTGGTTCCGGTAGTCGCGGCAAACCGTATTGAATTTTTGTCGGCTGGCCGTGTTGATATTGTGTTCGCGACGCTTGGAATTTCGCCGGAACGGGATCGGGTAATCGATTTCACCACGCAGTATGTTTCGGCTGGCGGTCCTTCGGTCATGATGGCAAAGGAAGCCAAGATCGACAGCTGGGATCAGTTTAAAGGTCAAACTGTGTGCGGCATTCAGGGTTCATACTTCAATAAGAAGATGACAGAAGAATTCGGCATGAAGCTGGTTGCTTTCAAGAACCCGCCGGAAGCCTATCGTGCCCTTAAGGATAATCGCTGCATCGGTTTCGTTTTTGACGACATCACATTGCGCATGAAGCTGCGTGAAGCAGACTGGGCCGGCTACAAAATCGCTGTTCAGCCTTATGAGTTTGCGCCGATGGGTGGCGGCATTCGTGAAGGCGACGTGGCTTTCAAGGAAGTCGTCGACAAAGCCATTCACAAAGCGGAAGCTGAAGGAAAGCTCATCGAGTGGGAGAAGGAATTTAACATGCCTGCCTCCGATTATATTGCAGAGCGGGCCAAAGCCGCTGCCGCTGCTGTAAACAACTAAGCTCAGCTCGGAGAGGCACTTTTGTTCGGTCTTGATTATTCATGGCTCGGTGATCCGACCTACCAGCATTGGTTAGTGATTGGGGTCCTCAACACTATTCAGCTCGCAGCGATTTCTTCATTCGTTGCGGTGCTGATTGGTATGTTGGGTGCGCTTGGTCTGACCTTGCGTATTTTCTGGCTTGATGCGCTTATTGAGCTTTTTGTCGAGGTTTTTCGCAACACACCGCCTTTGCTGCAAATGTTGTTTGCGTATTTCACCTTGTCGACTTTAGGTTTGAAAGTTGTCGATCCGGTGACGGGCCTTTCAGTTCCGTTATTAAGTGCCTTCTCTTGCGCTGCTATTTCGCTCAGCCTGTTTGGTGGCGCATTGGCAATTGAAGCATTTCGTTCTGGCATTGAAACCATGCCTCGTTCGATTATTGAAGCGTCACGCTCTCTTGGCTATGGCCGCTGGTCGCGTTTCTGGCGCATTGAAGCGCCGATCGCAACGCGTATCTGCCTTCCGGCACTCACAAATATCCTGAGTAATCTTTTCAAGACGACCTCTCAGGCTTCGGTGATTGCTGTCCCTGAACTGATGTATTACGCCGGACAGATCTACAATGATAACTTCCGCACACTCGAAGTTATGGTGCTGGTACTGGTTATATATGTGAGCCTCGTATCGGTTCTGACTTATGGCATGGCCAAGCTTGAAGCCTGGATGGCTTTCCCCGGTTACGGAAAGGCTGGTGGATGATGAACAGTGTCATGACATATGAGAATAAGAAGCGAGCTGTTCTTCTTTTCATCGCTCTTGCTATTGCAGCATGGGTTGCTGTCGATGCGCTTTCAGGTGGTGCTGATCAGTGGCGCAGAGTTGCCGCGCGCTTGCCTTTGCTTCTGACCGGGTCCGGTTCCGGCTGGCCAATTACTGGCGGCTTTGCCTTGAATATCCTGCTGTCGATTGCAGCTATGGCACTTGCTACGGCTCTTGGGACTGCTATGGGTCTTGCAACCATGGTGAAGAATGCCTCGGTGCGGGTGCCAGCTTTGCTTGTGATGAATTTTCTTCGCAATTCGCCATGGCTCGTGCTGCTGTTTGCGATGCTTTACATCATTCCGTTTGAAGTCCGAATTTTCGGCCTGGTTATTCCTTTTCCGACCTTTGTTAAGGCTACAATTGGTTTGGCTTTGCCAACGGCTGCAAACTTTTCGGAAGTTATTCGCGGTGCCGTGCAGTCCATTCACTCCGGTCAATGGGAAGCAGCACGGTCGCTCGGATATACGCCGATGCAGATCTATCGCTATGTTATCTTACCGCAGGCGTTCCGGCGCATGATCCCGGGCTGGATGAACCTTTATGCCCTGCTGATGATTGCAACATCGCTTGCTACCGTTACCGGTATTCAGGACGTCATCACCATTTTGAACACGTCTATTGCCATGGAGAGCGAGCTCGCACTCGTTTACTTCTACCTTACCGTGCTCTTCCTGTTCTTTGCCTACTGCTATCCGATTGCGCTGTTTGCCCGCCGTCTGGAACGTGCAGTCAAGGGAGAAAATCTATGAACCAGTCTGCCCCCCTTATCGAAATTAAAAATGTTCGCAAAGCCTTCGGTAGTTTTGAAGTTCTCAAAGGCATCGATCTGTCGGTTAAAAAAGGCGAGGCTGTATGCATTATCGGCCCATCCGGCTCGGGCAAATCAACGATCCTGCGCTGCATTAACGGCCTGATCCCGATTGATAGTGGAACCATCCGCGTTGGACCGTATCAGGTTCATGAACTGAAGACCGAAAAAGCGATGCGTCCGCTTCGCCATGAGGTCGCGATGGTGTTCCAGCAATATAATCTGTTTCCGCATAAAACGGCGCTCGAGAATATCATGATGGCACCAATTCAGGTGCTCCGTCATGATCGTGCCGAGGTTGAAAAGCGTGCATGCAAATTATTGGATAAGGTGCGCCTTTCCCATAAGGCAGACAGCTATCCCGGCCAGCTTTCAGGTGGCCAGCAACAGCGTGTCGCAATTGCCCGGGCGCTTGCCATGCAGCCGGAAGTTATTTTGTTCGACGAAGTAACAGCGGCACTTGATCCCGAAACGGTGAAGGATGTGCTCATGACCATTCGTGAACTGGTCGAAGATGGACTGACCTGTATTCTTGTCACGCATGAAATGAAATTCGCCCGTGAAGTTTCGCATCGCGTCTGCTTCACAGATCATGGGATGATTGTTGAAAGTGGACCGCCGGCACAGATATTTGATAACCCGCAGGACCCACGCACGCGGGAATTTCTTGGTCAGGTTCTCTAATTCCTGCATCCGCTCCTATTATGGGATCGCATCTGAGATCACTTTATTTCAAAAGGACGAGCCTTAAGGCTTGACGTTCAATGTCCCGCTACGACCATATTTATGCTGAGAACTTCAAGGAAGCTCCCTATTGGTGGGAGGCTGCACAGCCTGAAACCAACCTTGATCCACTACCCGCACGCGTTGATGTCGTTGTGGTTGGTTCTGGATATGCCGGGTTGAATGCGGCAACACATCTGGCGCGTGCCGGACGTTCGGTTGTCGTGCTTGATGGTGAACAACTGGGTGCAGGCTGCTCCACACGTTCTGGTGGTATGGTTTCCAGTGCCCAGAAGCTTGTGGTCGGCGGTGCGATTAATGGCATCGACCCGGCCCTTGTTTCCCGGCTGATTGGTGAAAGCAATGAAAGCTTTGATTATCTCAAGACCTTGATTGACAGCGAGAATCTCGATGCCGCGCTGACATTGAAGGGGCGTTTTTTTGGTGCTTATACTGCACGCGATTACGAAACGCTTAAAAGACATGGCACGCTTCTCAACGAGAAGACCAGCGTTAAGGTACACCAGATTTCCCGTGAAGAGCAGCGTTCGGTGATTGGCTCAGACTTTTATCATGGCGGAATGCTGGTGGATGATTATGGCGGCTTGCATCCTGCCATGTTTCACAAAGCCTTGCGGGAGCGTGCGAAAGCTGCCGGTGTCATGTTGCGCTCGCATGCACGCGCCGGACGCGTGGAAGAAGTCGGAAACGGTGAAAAGATCGTCCCCACTGCACGCGGTTCAATCCGGGCGACGAATGTCATTCAGGCAACCAATGGCTATACCGGAAAAGATGCATCTCCTGAGCTCGCCCGACGTCTTGTGCCGGTGAAGAGTTATCAGATCGCAACCGAGCCTCTTCCAGCTGATCTGTTGGCAGAGCTTATTCCAAATGGACGCATGGTTTCAGATACAAGACGTGATCTTATTTACAGTCGTGTTTCTCCTGATGGCACGCGAATACTTTTTGGGTCTCGTCCCGGTGTTTTTGAGATGACGGAGAAGCAGGCAGCAAAACGCATTTATGCGCGGATGGTTGCACTTTGGCCGCAACTTGAGGGCGTTAAGATCACCCATTCATGGGTAGGAAGCGTTGCCATGACTGCCGACAAAATTGCGCATATTGGCGAGCGAGATGGTGCGCATTTCGCGGTCGGATGTAATGGCAATGGCGTCGCGCTGATGACCTATCTTGGCTATCAGGTCGCGCGTAAAATTCTCGGACAACAGAATATGCCATCGGCGTTTGACCGCGAGAAATTTATGGCTATTCCGCTTTATTCCGAGAAACCGTGGTTTCTGCCGCTTTTCACCGGCTGGTATCGATTGCGTGACTTTATCGACCGTCCCGGTCGGTAAAGTAATCAATCAACTTCGCATATATCCTCTTTAAGTGAGTTCTATAAATGAAGCCGCTTTCTATTCCGGTTGCACCTTTTGCGGGTGATGAGACTTTGCCGAAAGCTGTCGATGTTGTCATTATCGGTGGAGGTATTGTTGGGATTACCACGGCGCTTGAACTGGCTGAACGCGGTATCTCTGTTGCTGTGTGCGAAAAAGGTGTGATTGCCGGTGAGCAATCAGCCCGCAACTGGGGCTGGACGCGGCAGATGGGGCGTGATGAGCGCGAATTGCCGCTCTGCATGCATTCGGTCAATCTGTGGTCGCAGATGAATGCGCGTATTGGTCGTGAAACGGGATGGCGACGCACTGGTATCAGCTATCTCTCTTATACGCAGCGTGAGCTGAAAGAGTGGCTGAGTTGGGCCGAGATTGGCAAACGGCATGGCGTTGATGCCCGCATGCTCACTCCCGCCGAAATTTCTGAAAAAATTCCGGGCAATAACGGCAATCTACTGGGTGTTTTGCATACCGGGACAGATGGACGTGCTGAACCGTGGATCGCCGTACCAGCCATGGCAGAAGCGGCGCGTGAAAAGGGTGCAATTATCCTGACGCATTGTGCGGTCCGCGGCATTGAAACGGCAGCTGGTCGTGTCAGTTCTGTTGTGACGGAGCGCGGAGAAATTCGTTGTCAGGCTGTTGTTCTGGCAGGTGGTATCTGGTCGCGGCTTTTTGCAGGCAATATGGGTATTGATTTTCCGCAGCTCAAAGTTATCGGTCCGGTTGCCCGTGTCGATGGCGTTGAGGGCATTACAGATATGCCGGTGGGAGCAGGGGATTTTGCTTATCGCAAGCGCCTTGATGGCAGCTTCACCATTGCGGTGCGCAATCTAAACCTTGCTCCCATTACGCCTGATCATCTGCGGCTTTTCACTGAATTTGCACCGACATATCTGACGACATGGCGTGAATTGAGCCTGCGTTTTAATGGCTCCTTCTTTCAGGAGCTTGCAACAAAACGTAAATGGCGTTTGGACGAGCAGACAATCTTCGAGCAATGCCGCGTTATGGATCCGCCGGCAAATTCGGGCTTTACGCGCAATGCTCTGCGCAACATGACACGACGGTTTCCAGAATTTGCAAAAGCGCGTGTGCTCAATGAATGGTCCGGTGTCATTGATGCTACGCCCGATGCAATTCCGGTTATCAGCCCCATCCATCATATTCCGGGCTTCCATATTGCCTCGGGTTTTTCGGGGCATGGTTTTGGTATCGGTCCGGGTGCCGGGCAGCTGATGGCGGATCTTATTACCGGCAGTCCGACAAGTGTTGACAGCAAGGTGTTTGACATCAGTCGTTTGCGTCCGCCTTATGCAAAGAAAAATGCGGCATAAACAGCTGACAGGTCGAACAATAATAACGGAATTATCATCGCTTAAGGAGGAAAAGGCATGAGCATACGCAAGCAATCGCAGGCATTTTCAGATATGCCGCGTGACTATCAGAATTATATTGATGGTGCTTTTGTAGCGGCTGGCAGCGAATTGATTGATGTTACCAATCCTGCCACTGGTGCATTGCTGGGCAGGATACCCGAGACAGGCGCAGAGGAGGTGGATGCGGCAGTAAAGGCTGCACGCGCCGCGCAAGGCGCGTGGGAAAAGCTGCCCGCCATTGAACGCGCGAATTACCTGCGCAAGATTTCTGCCAAGCTGCGCGAGCATCGGGTTGAGCTGGCTGATATTATCGTCAAGGAACAGGGCAAGGTCCGTGGTCTTGCTCAGGTAGAAGTCGATTTTACTGCCGATTACATAGATTATATGGCAGAATGGGCGCGCCGGATTGAAGGCGAAGTGCTGACAAGCGACCGTCCAAATGAAACCATGCTTTTGCTGCGCAAGCCGGTTGGTGTGGTTGCTGGCATTCTTCCATGGAACTTCCCCTTCTTCCTGATTGCACGTAAAATGGCGCCTGCGCTGCTGACAGGCAATACGATTGTAATCAAACCAAGCGAAGAGACGCCGCTTAACGCTTATGTTTTTGCCGAGCTTCTGGCCGAAACCGATCTGCCAAAGGGTGTTTTCAATCTGGTTGGTGGTCGTGGACGGGTTGCCGGTGAAGCGCTTGCATCACATCCGGGCATTGACCTGATCACCTTTACGGGTAGTGTCGCTACCGGTTCACACATTATGCAAACCGCAGGCAAGAACCTGACAAAAGTCAATCTTGAACTGGGTGGTAAGGCTCCGGCGATTGTCTTGAAAGACGCAGATCTCGATCTGGCCGCCAAAGCGATCTATGACTCGCGCGTTATCAATACAGGTCAGGTCTGTAACTGTGCCGAGCGTGTTTATGTAGAACGCCCGGTTCATGATGCGTTTGTCGCAAAGCTAAAGACCCTGTTTGAAAACACCCGCTATGGTGATCCATCGGTAGAAGATGATCTGCATATGGGACCGCTTGTTAATCAGGCCGGTCTTGATAAGGTTGCTCAGGCTGTCGACACGGCTCGTGCGCAGGGTGCAACGGTTGTGCTGGGTGGCAAGGTGGCAGATCGCGCTTCCGGTTTCCATTACGAGCCAACGCTGATTACCGGTGCTAAAGCTGATATGGACATCATGCGCAAGGAGACCTTTGGTCCGGTTCTGCCCGTTCAGATTGTCGATAGTCTGGATGAGGCAATCGCATTGTCGAATGACTCTGATTATGGTCTGACCTCTTCAATCTATACACGCGATCTTTCCGCGGCCATGCAGGCTTCGCGTGAGCTGAAATTCGGCGAAACCTATATTAACCGCGAGAATTTTGAGGCTATGCAGGGGTTTCATGCCGGTCGTCGCAAGTCGGGTATTGGCGGTGCTGACGGCAAGCACGGACTTTACGAATTTACCGTAACCCATGTTGTTTATATTCAAAGCTGATCAGACTTGAAATTTTGAAACCAGACGGCCCGGGACTCAAATTTCCCGGGCCGTTTCACGGACAGTTTCTCCGCTTTAGTCAAGGAATCCCTATGCAACAAAAAAGAACTATTCTTATTTCTGGGGCCAATAGAGGTATTGGCGCTGCAACTGCCAGAGCATTTCTGGCTGCGGGCTGGAATGTTTCACTTGGTATGAGAACCCCGCAAATGCCGGATTGGGCAGATGCTGCATCGACACAGATCGAGGCTTATGATGCTACAGACCCGGCTATGGCAAAACGTTGGGCCAATGCAGCGGTTGAGCGTTTTGGACGCATTGATGCAGTTGTAGCGAATGCAGGTGTGATGGTGCGTAAGTCAGTTATCGAAGCGACTGATGAAGAATTTGACACCTTGATGGATGTCAACGTCAATGGTCCGCGATTGCTTGTTAAAGCCTGCTGGGACGAATTGGTTAAGACTGGAAGCGGACGGGTTGTGATTGTGGCTTCGCTCTCAGCCAAACGTGTTAAGTCGGCGATTTCAGGTTCTTATTCAGTGTCGAAGTTTGCGGCATTGGGGCTTTCGCATGCAATTCGCCATGCCGGGTTCGAGAAGGGTGTGCGGTCTACTGCGATTTGCCCCGGGTTTGTTGCAACAGATATGGGAACGCCCCTTGCATCATCGTCTGATGTACTGACGCGCCCGGAAGATGTTGCAAGCTCAATATTGCATATCGTCAGTCTGCCCAACAGCGCAAGTGTATCAGAATTTTGGGTGAATAGTCTTCTGGATGATTCATACTAGGCAGCGTAGATGAATTTGAGCCAGTATCTTGCGGTGGCAGTATGAACTATGCGGATGAAACTCCCAGGGAGTTAGTCGTATCGGGTGGCGATAGCGTGATTGGTTTTAGTCTGCCAAACATCCGTTCGATTGATTTCCGCTCTTTATACCGCGCGAGATCATATTCTATATTCACGCAGTGGTTTGCTCTGCCGGAAATGGACGGAATCTAACTTGCAAAAAGCGCGACTGAAATCGATTCAGATCTCAAAATCATGTTCATCACCGGTTTTGCAGCGATTGTGCTAAATCCCGATTCTGATACGCCACGCGATCTAAATGCACTTCCCAAGCTTTTCCAGTTGCGTGATCTGGTAAACGAAATCGAGAAAATGCTGATTGCCGCATAGGCAATCAGTTTTGATTATATCGCATCTTTTTACTTCATTTGAGTTATGTTCCCTTTGGAGAGGGTAATTGAGTGAGGAGACAGCGTATGATGGTTGGCTTCAAAGATTTCATTTCTCCAAAAGCGCCATTCTGCACGCTATTCTCTTTTGCATCTGTTATGCCGTTTCCTATCGTGATCTTTAGTAAATAATGACTGAACGCGGTGTAGAGATTGATTATGCTACATTGAACCGGTGGTTTTGTTCGATTTCACCATTTTCGATCTGTGCTGCCCGAATGATCCCATCAATGATATCAATGGTGTTTTTCACACCGACCTCATTCATGGAGTTTTTGCCCAGATTGTCGACACCATTGAGCAGCCTATTAACCATCTTCGGCGCGGCGTTCACCCCTTTCGATGATTGGAGTGTGACCAATCCTTTTACCAAGGCGGGCAATATCTCATTCCCGCGCTCTGTGTTGCCCATAGTAGCCCAAGTTATACGAGCCATTTCCATGATATCAGTAGCAGAAAATGATGGATACTGTGCGGAAAGCTCTGCTGCCTTGTCAGCCATGGCGCCGCGGTCTTTATCAGGAATGCAAGCCATTTCCTGCCGGAAATATTCCCGCTGGCGCTTGGATGAAGCCGTAGCTCTTAAACTGACACCTTGAACCGCACCATATGCAATTCTCTATTGCGGTAGATCGCCAGCTTTAGGCAACTTGGCCCATTCGCCTAGAAATGCGTCGCGGTTTTTGGCAGCGTCTGCCTCATCAAGTTCAAACACTTTTACCTCGGCGAGCTCCGGGAGTTCAACGAATTCAGATACTTTGATATCATTGCGGCTTGGGCGACGGAATGCGACCTTCAAAAGCTCAATTTGTGCTTCCTTTGAAAGCAGGCTGTCGAGTGCCTTTTTAGCATTGTCACCGCTTGGGGCATTCTTGAATAAACCCGCAAATTCCGGCGTCATGAATGTGCCTTCTGATGGATACACGAGGGACAATTCTTCCTGCCCGCCGTCGATATAAGGATAAGCTGTTGCCTCAAACGTCAGGCCAATAGTGTATTCCCCCATTGCTGTGCCTTTGGGCACATTCGAAGCAGAACCCGATGTTACGATATTGGCTACGATAGCCTTAAACGTGTCTTCATCGAGCAGTTTTGAAAGCCCCCATGCGATGGTGTAGCCAGTCGAGCTGTTAACAGGGTCAGGCATGATAATCTTGCCCTTCCATTCTGGCTTGGCCAGATCAGCCCATGTCTTTGGAGCTGCATTGCCTTGTAGCTGGTCGGAGTTGACTAACATTGTCACCAGATGAACATTGGCAGGAATAAACAGATCGCCACTGTAATGCAGGTTCTGTGGGATAGCTTCGAGCGCTGACGCCTTATAAGGCTCAAACAGTTTTTCATAAGCACCAAGGGTGTTGGCGGATGAAGACCAGAAAATGTCACTCTGAGGCGCTGATGTTTCAGCTTCTGCACGGCGCAGCAAAACACCGGAGCCTCCGGTGATCACGCCCAGATTTTGCCCGGTCTTGTCTTTCACAACGGCTTGCACCGCTTCATAGGCCTGAACCGGGTTTGATGTGTAGAGCACAGGATCGTTGGCCAACGCCGGTAGAGTAAGCCCAAGCGACATACAGCCGGCTAAGAGATAAGAAGATAGTTTCATAGTTCCCTCGCATTTGATGAAGTTATTGAGCAGTTGGCCTGCTTCGTTGGTTTATTTGGAAGCAAAAACATCGATTTGGAACAGTTTGGTGGCAATGATGATTGGTACAAGAATGACAATTACTGAATAGCCCCGAGTTTATTAGACACTCTTCGTCTTCATTTTGTGGTTCTGTTCAAAGTGTACTGGTGACAGCATA
>NZ_ML636815.1 GCF_006476605.1 Brucella gallinifaecis | reverse complement strand
TCTAACTAAACTACAAGGACGAAACAGTCTGCCGCTAGCAGCGTCGCCGCCCTCGTTGATCGCCATATAGACCTCACCTAGAAGGGAAGTCAACGGATAATTCTAAAATAATATGCATTTATTTCCACAGGCATAAGCCTATTGTTGAAAACATTATAGTCGCGCTCAAAAGTCAGTCACAAGCTTTGCCCGACAGAAATGAAAAGCGGTCTTTTAAAAAGTGGATTCGGTCGTCAACAAGTCCAAATGAAAACGGCGCCCACAGGAGCGCCGTTTTCGTTTCAACAAGATCGATAATTATTCAACCTTATCAAGATCGACGTCTTTGGTTTCCTTGACGAACAGGAGACCAATCACAAGCGTGATTGTTGCAATGATGATTGGATACCAAAGACCATAATAGATATCACCCTTGGCCGCACTCATTGCAAAGACTGTTGCTGGCAGTAGCCCACCAAACCAACCATTACCAATATGATATGGCAGCGACATACCGGTATAACGAATGCGGGTTGGGAACATTTCAACAAGGATAGCGGCAATCGGGCCATAGACCATCGTTACATAGATTACGAGAACGGTCAGGATCGCGATTGTCATTACCCAATTAACCTGTGCAGGGTCTGCAACCATTTTAAATGCACCGGCATTTGGAATGGTATAAACAGCCTGACTTGGTTCACCTGCGGCATCCGCTTCGATCTGCGTTACGATATTTGCCTTTACCAATTCCTCATTGGTCATCGTCGTGCTTTCGCCCGCACGAACGGCATCTGCATTCAGAGCCAGCTCTGGATTTGCAGCAATGAAAGCCTCAAGCTTGGAATCTGCAACCTTTGCCGGGCTACGAACCAATGGCCAACCGGCTTTTTGCAGAGCAAGGTTAATATCATGAGCTAGAGCAGCCTGTTTTGCTTTTGCATCAGCTCCAGCCTGGTTCGCATCGAAAGAAACAACTGTTACATCGCCAATCTTGACGGTTGCCGGCTGGCCCGCAGCGCCAGTTACGACATCATAAGGCACGGCACTGCGCGACAGGAAGCTGGTCGCAATATCGCAAGAGCTGGTGAATTTGGATGTACCGGTTGCATTGAACTGAAAATTACAATCGCCGGGAGCGGCTGTAACTGTTGCACTAATTGTCTGTTCTGCATGTGCAAGTGCCGGATTTGCCGCTTGAGTAAGAGCTTTAAATAACGGGAAATAGGTCACTGCCGCGAGAAGAAGCCCTGCCATAATAATTGGTTTGCGGCCAATCTTGTCCGAGAGCCAACCGAACACAACGAAAAAGCCTGTTCCGAGGACCAGTGCAGATGCAACCATGATATTGGCCGACTGGTTCTCAACCTTGAGGACGTTCTGCAAGAAGAAAAGGGCATAGAACTGACCACTATACCAGACAACAGCCTGACCCGCGGTTAGTCCGAAAAGAGCAATTAATGCGATCTTTGCATTTTTCCACTGACCAAAAGCTTCAGAAAGCGGAGCTTTGGATGTCTTTCCCTCTTCCTTCATTTTCTTGAATGCCGGCGATTCGCTCATCTGAAGACGAATCCAGACAGAAATGGCCAAAAGCACGATAGAAACCAGGAACGGAATACGCCAACCCCAGGATGCGAAAGATTCTGTGGTCATTACATTCTGGATGCTCAGAATGACCATCAAAGAAAGAAACAAGCCAAGCGTTGCGGTTGTCTGAATCCATGACGTGTAGAAACCGCGGCGGCCATTAGGCGCATGCTCAGCCACATAAGTAGCCGCACCACCATATTCGCCACCCAGTGCCAATCCCTGCAACATACGCAGAATGATCAGGATTGCGGGCGCAACAATACCAAGCGTTGCCGATCCAGGAAGAACGCCAACGAGGAATGTCGAAGCACCCATGATAACAATGGTGACAAGGAATGTATATTTACGACCGACGAGGTCGCCGATACGTCCGAAGACGAGTGCACCGAACGGACGGACAAGAAAGCCAGCCGCGAAGGCAAGCAGAACAAAGATATTACGGGTTGTTTCAGGATACTCATTGAAAAACGCAGCGCCGATAAAGGCAGCCAGCGTTCCATATAGATAAAAATCGTACCATTCAAAAACAGTACCAAGTGAAGAAGCGAAAATAACCTTCTTTTCTTCACGCGTCATTTTAGGTGCGCCAGCCTTGGCGCTTGATTGCATTGACATAGGGTTCCTCCCAACAGCATTTTTGCTGATATGTGCGGGCGTTCTCCTCCAACTTCCGCACACTTCTCCACCCGTTTATGATGAACTGAATCGGTTCAAACAGTTATTATCTTTTAGTATGAGAAACCGAGTTTTATCTATTGGTGGGGAGCGCAGGATTTAAACCCGTTAACAGATGGCTGTCTCAACGAATGCGCCAAGATTAAAGGCTGTGGTGAGCCTTGCCGTGGACAGTTTTCCGCTCTGCCGTTTTTTTGAAAAACCATGACGCATTGCATAATATTGCTGTGCAAACGCTCGTTTTTCAAAAACAATATCTATTTTGAGAAAACAGACATCCACAATCAACCTGTTCATTGTGATACACTTTAATATATTTCGTTTAGTGCTGATTGTCGCTTGCAGCCGCCACATCCTTTTCGTAATCATTCCAATAGAGCTAGAATCTGTCACGCACGCGGTGTGAACAGCATAATCAGTGGAGATTTTTAGTCGGTGTCAGGTCCATCCTTTTCTTTGATGGGAGCATATTTTCCATCCTGGATGCTATGTCTATTAATTGCGGTAGTAATCACGATCCTGCTGCGTGTGATTTTCATTCGCATTGGTCTTGATGACATTCTTCCTTTTCGCCTGACTGCTTACACTGCTATTGTCATAGCAATCGCCTCTGGTCTCGCGCTTTTTGTGTATGGTCGATAAATATGGAATCCAACGCTTACCGCAAAAAAGAATTCAGTATTGTTGGCGTGGCGCTAACCGGCATTCTGATTATTGTCGCCTTTGTAATGGCATGGCTTTATCTACGTGATTCCTATAAGAACCCGCTTTCCAACGATGCTGTGATTGGTGCTAATTATGTAAATATAGCGGCAACAGTTCCGGGTAAAATTATCTCCATCAATGTCACTGAAAATCAGGCAGTCAAAAAAGGCGATACTCTTTTTTCCATTGACCCTGAACCGCTCAGACTGCTGGTTGAACAGACAACGGCTGACCTTGCTATTGCTGAAGCTGCCCTTGATTCTCAAAGACGCGCTGTCGCTGCTGAATCACAAAATGCACTGATCGCTGATGAGCAAGTCACTCGGGCCAGAACGAACCTTGATCTTGCTGAGGCAACATTGAAGCGTTTGGAGGCACTTAGTCCAAAAGGCTATGTAACACGCCAGCAAGTTGACGATGCAAAAACCCTGCGTAATGATGCACAGATCAGTCTTAACCAGGCGGTGAAACAAGCTAAAACTGCGACCACTCTGGTCGGCACACTCGACAGTGCGCAGGCACTGGTCCGCGCCCGGCAAGCAGCCCTTGCTCTTGCGCAGCACAATCTCGATAACAGTGTTGTCAAATCACCCCATGATGGGCGTGTTGTTGGGCTGACGAATGGCACAGGCCAGATTGTTGCACCTGGGCAATCCTTGTTTACACTCATCGATACTTCCAGCTGGTATGCCACTGCTACTTTTCCCGAAACAGAACTGAGCGGCATCAAGGTCGGAGATTGTGCACAGGTACGAATTCTAGCCAACAGTTCGATTGTCGTGAAAGGCCGTGTTGAAGGAATTGGCTGGGGTGTTTCGTCGGAAGATCTCATCAATATTCCGCGAAATCTTCCTTACGTGCCCAAAAATCTTAACTGGGTTAGAATAGCGCAGCGTTTTCCAGTGCGTGTAAAATTAATCAACCCTCCAGCAGAACTTACGCGTTCAGGAGCGTCAGCCGTTGTGACAGTGCATGATGGCGACAAGTGTTAAATATAATCTATTCGATGCGATCCGTGAAACTTTAGCGGATCTCGCGCCATTTCCTGGACGAATGGCCACTGCATGGCGCGTAGCGGCTGTATGTGCCCTTGTGGCGGGCATTGCCATGATGTTTCACATCCCGGAATCCGCGATCAGCTGTTATCTTGTTATTTTTCTAATGAAAGCCGACGGCGCTGAAAATACCATTGTGGCAACCGCTGCCATTATAGCCATTACATTATTGGTAGCGCTGATGGTTCCGGTGCTGCAATGGACAATTGAATCTGCATTGCTGCGCATTCTTGTCATGATCATTGTATCATTTGTTTTTATATTTCTTGGTGCTGCAAGCAAACTTGGTGAAGGCGGCAGTATTGTCGCACTGATCATTGCATTTATTCTTAGCCTAATAAACGAAGTTCCCATAAATGGCGTTATTTCTCTCGCCTTGCGTTATGCATGGGAAATGGCGATTTTGCCGATGTTTGTTATTGCGGGATTCAGCCTGTTTTTTGGCCGCTGGAGCGTGTCATTGTTACGCGATGAACTGCGCGAGCGACTTTTAGTTGCCCGTAATTCATTGTTACGCAAAGATTCTGAGGCCAAGACCTCCCTGCAGGAAAAACTTGCTGCGGCTAATGATGATGAAAACAAGCGCTCAATGCTTGTTAAAATATTGCATCAAACGACGGCCAGGAAATCAGCGAAAATTCAATCTGATATTCCCGCATCCTATCAGTTACTCTTTGCAACGTCAGCGCTGCCTGAGGATATACCGGATGAGAGCCGGCAGCACTATGCGCAGCAAATTGATTCAATGGTTGAGGCCATAGATCAAGGAACGCCGATACCAGCGCCTTTAATTCAGGAAGAAGCCACTCTTACGCAAGAAGAGAAAGGGATAGTTCAGTCCCTGCGCAACATCGCAGGGATTGAAAAAACCGAATATAATAAAGGTTCAGGTGACAGTTTCTTCGCCGCTGATGCCTTCACCAACCCAGTTTATCAACGTTTCGCGCTGAAAACGACCTTGGCCGCTATCCTGTGTTATATGTTCTATGCTGCGATCAACTGGCAAGGCATCCATACTGCAATGGTCACATGCTATGTCGCATCAATGGGCACGGCTGGCGATACAATTCACAAACTGGCTTTGCGCATAGGCGGCTGTCTTATTGGTGCTGCGATCGGTATTGCGTCGCTTATTTACCTTATGCCACAGCTTGAATCGGTTGGCGGACTTATGGTGCTGGTTTTTGCTGTAGCGCTCGTTGCTGCCTGGGTTGCTGCAGGCAGCGAAAAGATTTCCTATGGTGGTGTACAAATTGGCCTTGCCTTTACGCTAACCGTTCTACAAGGTTTTGGCCCAACAACCGACATGGATACAGCACGTGATCGTATCATCGGTATTCTTGTCGGTAATTTTGCTGTCTATATTGTTTCAACACTCATATGGCCTGCCCCCGTTGCAACAATTATCCGGCAACATCTGTCAGATGTGCTCAACAAAATAGCAAAGGTTGCAAGTGTTGCTCCAGATGAGCGTATGAAACTGATTTCTACCGCAGCAGAAACAGAACGCCTTCTGGGAGAAATACGTTATTGTTTCTATTTGTTGCCTTTTGAACCGGCTGGTCTCAGACCTTCAGAAAAGCTTGAAAAAACATTCAGGGGCTTTGCTGATCAGCTTGCCTCGCTTAACAAGGAAGTCTACTTCTCTTGCGATTCTCAGCCCGGGGCTGTGGAACGATTAAACGCAATCTCGATGCATATTGGTTCTGAGCAACGCCAGGATAAGTTTGCTCCGAAAGAACAGACCGATACTGCCACAGGAGCAGGAAATACAGAGACGAGTAAAATCGATATGCATCTTGCGCATCTTGAAGCACTTTTGAAGGATGGTAAGGAATGAAAAGGCCTTTCAATCCGGGCTTTGTTGCCATGATTGCAATTATCGCTACTATGCTGAGCGGTTGTGCTACCGACGCCTTGAAGCTTGCGCCTGCAGCATCTGATGAACCATGGCAGCCAGAGCAGGACAAGAATGCTCCGGCCAAAAAAGTTGCGGCAGGCGAAAAGGATTTTAGTGTTCCCGCTAATCCTGAACTGGCGCTCATCTCAAGCCCGGTGTCTATTGACACACGCCCCTCCTACAATCTGGCAGAGTTAATCGACCTGGCACAGCGCAGCAATCCCACGACACGTAACGCCTGGGAAAAAGCACGGCAGGCTGCTCTTGCTGTAGGAATGGTCGAGGCAACCATGCTGCCGATCATTTCTGCCAATGTCATCGGTGGTGTTCAGAAAACATCAACCCCGGTTGATGTTCCGTTGATCGGTGAGCGCAATATTAATACAACTCTCAAAGGTGTTTCTCCCTCGATTGCCCTTCAATGGCTGGTTTTCGACTTTGGACAACGTGCGGCACTGGCCGATGCTGCAAAACAGGTCTCATTTGCCGCCAATGTGACATTCAATGCGATGCATCAGAAAGTGATTTTTGATGTTACACGCACCTATTATGAATATAGCGCCGCTGTTGCAGGACAACGCATTGCAGAACAAACACTACGCAACAGCAAGGCGGTTCTTGCGGCGGTTCAGGCAAAGTTGAATGAAGGTCGTGCCACAACTGTTGAGCTGGCTCTGGCCAGACAACAGGTAGCACAAGCTGAATTGCGTGTGGTCAAGGCACAGGGGCAGAAACAAAACACCTATCAGGCGCTTCTGGCATCGATGGGCGTTAATGCGATGCTCAATATCAATATTGAAAGCTCTATGAAAAAGCCACTGCCGGGCAAGTTCGAAGGCATTACACAGTCTGTCGTTGAAACAGCATTATCGAGGCGTCCTGATGTAATTGCCAGCTATGCAGCATTGCAGGCCAGCAAGTCGGGTATCAAGGTAGCCCAGGCTGAGTTTATGCCAAAAGTATTTGTGGCTGGTGCCCTTGCTTCAACGTCCAATCGCTTTGATGCAGGAAGTTTGCCATCAATTGGCAATCAATCCTCTGGTGCAGGCATTCTTGTCGGGGCAACAATGCCGCTCTATGACAGTGGTCTTAGAGCGGCGCAGCTAAAGAATGCAGAATCCACACACAATGCAGCAACCGAAACCTTCCGCAAGGTGCAGCTTGATGCCGTTGCAGAGATTGTTCTTGCATCAAACCTGCTCAAAACATCACTCGCTGCCAACAAGGCAGCCGGTGTTCTTGTGCAAACGTCGGCAACTGCGTTTGATGCGGCGCTCGAATCCTACAAAAACGGGCTTGGCACAATTACAGTGGTCAATGAAACGAACAATGCCCTGCTTGATGCAAAACTGGCGCAAACCGATGCCCATGCGACTTCACTCATTGCCGCAGCCAATCTCGCATTCTTAACCGGCAGTTTGACATCAAGTGCCAAAACAGGCTTGCCCGGGGTTGCATCCAGCCAATAGCACCTATTCTTAAGGCGAAATAGAATGACAAAATACTGGATAGCCGCAGGCATCATTCTGCTTTTGACGATTGTAGCCTTTGCTGTCTGGTTTATGATCCGTCGCAAGCGGACCTGGGCAAGAAGCATCATCGCCCATATTGCATTCGTCGTTTCAATGTGCGGATTGATTATGACTTTCCGGCAAATAGCATATATGCTGCTGGGTGATTACAAGATTACAGCGATTACGCCCGATCTTATTAATACAATATGTGCTTTCGCCATGGCGTTGCTTGTTATGCAGCAGCTATTTCAGCTCATCAATCGCCTTACCCACAGCCAGATCAACCGAGGTAACGATGCCACTACGGCACGCATGATTGCGCGGATATTAAAACTCGCATTATTCATGATCCTTGTACTGCTTTTTGGCGAGCATTTTGGCATAGGGCTTTCAGGACTGCTTGCTTTTGGCGGACTTGGCGGCGTTGCCATCGGTATCGCCGGAAAAGATATGCTGAGCAACCTATTCTCAGGCGTCATGCTGTATTTTGACAGACCCTTCAGTATAGGGGACTGGATCAGTTCTCCAGACAGAAATATAGAAGGCACAGTCGTAGAAATTGGCTGGCGTCTTACCAAAATAACCACATTTGATCATCGCCCGCTATATGTACCCAATGCAGCCTTTTCTACTATCAGCGTAGAAAACCCCGGACGCATGACCAATCGACGCATCAAAACGACAATTGCTCTGCGCTATGAGGATGCAGACAAGCTCGCTCCTGTCATCAATGACATCCGTGCAATGCTGAAAGCCAACCCAAAAATTGATCAGAAGCAGACGACTCTTGTTTATTTCAATGAATTTGCCGGATCATCGCTTAACATATTGATCTATTGTTTTACCAAGACCACGGTTTGGGCAGAATGGCTCGATGCCCAGCAGGAGATATATCTCAAAATTGTTGACATCGTGCACGCCCATGGAGCTGACTTCGCCTTCACATCCGAGACCCTTTATATCCAACAGGATAAGCCGGCTAAGGAAGAATCATCTGAGGTTAAAAGTGTCTCCTGACCCTAGGGTCAGGACCCTAAACAGCTTGTCCTGCACTCCAGCCAGATGACCATGCCCATTGGAAATTATAACCGCCCAGCCAACCGGTAACATCAATCACTTCACCAATGAAATAAAGGCCCCGAACAGTCTTTGATTCCATTGTTTTGGACTCGAGATCGCGTGTATCCACGCCGCCCAGTGTAACTTCTGCCGTGCGATAACCTTCCGAACCTGCCGGCTTCACACGCCACTCATTCACAACAGTCGAAACCTGACGCAGCACAGCATCCGGCAGGTCGGCCAGATTTGTTGGAGGAAAATCTGCGGCAACAAGCTGAGCCAGCTTTTTTGGAAGATACAATGACAAGGCAGTTTGCAATGCTTGCTTGCCATTTTTAGAACGCTGATCACGCAAGGCTTGAAACAGATCGAGCTTCGGCAGCATGGAGATCGCGATTTCATCCCCCTCCCGCCAATAAGACGAAACCTGCAATATAGACGGACCGCTGATACCACGATGGGTAAACAGCATTGCCTCTGTAAACTTCATTTTGTTGCATGAAACGACTGCATCAACTGCGATGCCCGCCAATGGTTTCAGGCGTTCAAGCAAAAGCGGCTCAAAAGTCAGAGGTACAAGACCGGGGCGCGTCTCGACAAGGCGCAGCCCAAACTGCGTGGCAATATTATAGCCAAAACCTGTTGCCCCCATTTTCGGAATGGATTTTCCACCCGTTGCAATGACCAGCGATTTGGCATTAACTCTTCCTGCCGAATGGCTAACCACGAAACCACGTTCATTTTTTTCAACACTCTCGATTGATGTTTCAAGCTGCAAACGAGCGCCGTTATGCCTCATCTCATCAAGCAACATATTGATAATTTGCGTAGCTGATCCATCGCAAAACAACTGCCCAAGTGTCTTTTCATGATAGGCAATATGATGCTTTTCTACCATTTTGATGAAATCAGATTGGGTATAGCGACTTAAAGCGGAAATGCAGAAATGCGGATTTTGCGACAGGAAATTCTTTGGACTTGCATGAATATTTGTGAAATTGCAGCGTCCCCCGCCGGAGATACGAATTTTATCACCGGGCATTTTTGCATGATCAAGCACAAGGACCGAGCGACCACGTTTAGCTGCTTGAATTGCGCACATCATGCCAGCAGCACCAGCGCCTATAATCAAAACATCGACGCTCTGCAAAATTCAACTCCAGCTTGATGACCAAACCGGCAACATATTCAGAGAATTTACAAGCGCAAGGTGTGTTTTGCAGTTTTTAACCGTATAGAAGGTAGAAGAACAAAAGTCTGACCAATTATACCGCACGGGGGAGCGTTTGAAAATTTTAGCCTCGACATCATCAGGAACAGCGCGGGGAAAGCCCTGTTTTCCGTTCGGAGCTGTCTTCTGGATGCTGCTCATTCTTGTAGCTCTTATTGGTCTGTTAAGCATCACGCTCACCGTTCCAATCGGCCCGATGTATTGGGACACATATCTCTATCTCGATGCTGCACAGCGCATCAATAGCGGACAAATACCGTCAGTAGATTTTTCAACACCTGCCGGACCGCTGGGATATTATCTTTTCACATGGGGCATGAAGCTTTTTCCACAAGCGCAATCAATGCTGCTTGCGCAATGGTCCTTCCTTGCAATTGCAGCGCCACTAATGACAATCGTGCTGCTGGAAACGGAGAGAAAAAGCAAAGCACTAAGCTTCGCACTTCTCATTCCATTTCTGGTTTTTGCAATCTCCCCGGTCAATGTGCAAAGCTATTCATCTTATCCCGGGCTTGACGGTTTTGGCATTTATAATCGTCAGGCAGCGCTACTGCTCTATGTCCTGACTTGCGGGCTGATCTTCATTACCGATAGCCGCAAACTTGCAGCTTTTTGTGCAGCTGTAATGCTCGCGCTGTTTCTAACAAAAATTACAGGCTTTCTGGTCGGCGGTCTGTTTGGCTTGACTGCTCTTCTTGCTGGGCGGATATCTATCAAGAGCATATTGATCGCAACAGCTATCGTTCTTGTAGTTTTCGCTTTACTTGAATTAAACAACCATATGATTTCGGCCTATATGGCCGATATTCAGCAGCTTTTATCGTTGAATGAAAGCGATTTGCTACCACGCTTCCTCACCGTTATTTCCGGTAAATTTGACGTCATATTGCCAGCAGCAATACTTGTGCTGTTTCTCTTCTGGTTTGAGACGACGCACAATATCACTTCAGCACACTTCTTTGATCGCGGATCAGTATGGCTTGCGATCACCCTTATCGGAGGTATTGTTTTAGAAACTCAAAATACCGGCAGTCAGGAATTCATCTTCCTCTGGCCCGTATTGCTTATGATCTATCAGCGCATCAAGCATATTGAAGGAAAATCAAAAGCCGCTTTCATAGTGCTCGCTGCCTTCTGTGTTATTCCCACTATCAGCAAGGTAACACACAGAACCTTACGCGCAATTGCCGTGGCACCAACCTATATCCAGCCACCTGTGAGCGAATTGAAGAATATGCGTCAGGTTTCGGCCAGACCTGACATCATGGATCGCGCAAAGCTTCTGCCAGAGCATTATGCCGACTATCCAGAGCCTTATGAAGCGCTTGCCAAACAGGGGCAATTGCCAAGCTGGCAACTTTATTCCGAACTTGATTATCAGATGTACTGGCTCATTTCAGCCGATGAGGCACTCAAGGCCTTAAATTTGTTTGAAGCAAAAACAGGCATACATCTTGACACGCTGATGACGCTTGATTTCACCGACCCCTTTCCATGGCTTCTCAACAGAGAGCCAACACGAAAAATCCAGATCGGCGCTGATCCATTTCGCACAGTGGGGGCAATGACACCGGAGACCAAGGCCGCAATTGAAGCAACAGATGGCATATTGCGCCCAAAATGCCCAATGACATCCTCGCGTCTTGCCTTGCAAAAAATCTATGCTGATGCGCTTGAAAACCGCGATATCATTGCGCTCACCCCTTGCTGGGACATTCTGTTGCGGCGCAATATGCTGCCCAGATAAAAACCGGGTGAAATCACCCGGTTTTATTCATTATTTGATCTGCGCTTTAACGAAGTCTTTGACAATGCGGACAATTCCGCGTCCGAGAACTTCGTCAAGAGCGTTGATAAACGCATCAACATGCACGCGGCCACAAATCAATGGCGGCTCTAGCCGGATAACATTACGATTATATTCCGTGAAAGCCACAAGAACACCGTGATCGCGTAAAAGGTGACTGCCGATAAAGCCAGGCAAAGAGCCTTTCAGCTTGTCATCAAGCATAGCCAGCACAGGGCGCAGCACGATTGGCATGGCATTGGAGAAGTCGTGGAATTCCAGCCCGACCATCATGCCTTTGCCGCGCACTTCTTTGATGAGTTTCGGGTAACGCGCATGCAACTCATTCAAACGTTCGAGCAGATAGTCGCCCGTTTCCGCTGAGTTATCGATCAAATGCTCGTCGTAAAGTATGTTGATCGTTTCAATGGAGGTGATACAGGCTTCACCAATACCACCAAAAGTCGCCATTGCATGAATCATTGCCGTCTTCGGTGTACCGTAAGCTTTCATATAGACGTCGCGCCTGGCAATCATTGCGGCCATTGCCGTCTTGCCGCCGCCAAGTGACTTGGCCAAAGCGGTGACGTCGGGAATAACGCCATAATGTTCAAAGGCATAGAATTTTCCAGTGCGGCCAAAACCGCATTGTACTTCATCGGCAACCCAGATCACGCCATACTGATCACAAAGCTGGCGAAGTTTCTGCCAGAATGCCATATCGGCCTGAATGATGCCGCCGCCACCCTGAACGGTTTCCAGCACAATGACACCAATTTCCGGGTCTGCACGGAAAGCATTTTCAATAGCATCAATATCACCAAACGGGACGCGCACCGTGTGATCAACCAGTTTGAACTCGCCACGATAAAGCCCGCCATCGGTGATCGATAACACGCCTTTGGTCTTTCCATGGAACGAGTTTTCAGCATAGACGATCTTCGGTTTTTTCGGGCCTGCGGCACGTTCTGCAACCTTGATTGCCGCTTCCATCGCTTCCGAACCGGATGAGCCTAAAAACACCATATCAAGATCGCCCGGCGAACAGGCTGCGATGTCATAGGCAAGGGCTGCCGCATATTGCGACATGAAGGCAATGGCGATTTCATGCCGCATTTCTTCCTGAAACTTGCGACGCGCTTCAAGAATACGCGGATGATTATGCCCCAGTGCCAGCGAGCCGAAGCCACCAAAGAAATCTAATATCTTGCGACCATCCTGGTCAAAATAATACATGCCCTCGGCACGTTCAATTTTCACCTTGTGGAAACCGAGCAGCTTCATGAAGTGTAACTGACCCGGGTTAAGATGGCTGGTGAACAGCTCGGTCATACGTGGCAAATCAAGTGCCTTGGCGTCTTCTACTGTCAGAAGCTTCGGCTTAGGCGTGGTGTTTGTCAGGATTTGATTGGTCATGGCCTGTCCTCATGCTTCCTTCGATGCAAGCTTTTTATGATATTCGCTATAGGCTGCAATCAGCATATCCTCATCGCGATATTGCGGTACCCAGCCAAGTTCTCGCTCGCCCTTCGACACATCGAGAACACACATTTCATCGGCAATCAGATATTGCTCCGGGTCCATCAAAGGCTTGTTAAGCCAGTCGAGAAAATCCAGTGTGCGCTTGACCGCCCAGGCTGGTGTCGGCACCAGAATGGATTTTGATCCAGCATGCTTGACCAGATCACCGAGCAATTTTCGTACTGGCGGCGGGTTGAGCGAGCCGAGATTATATACCTCGTTCGGCACGCCTGCCTTGAAAGCTGCATAGCATGCAGATGCACAATCAAAAACAGAAATGAATTGATAAGGGTTTTTCCCGGACCCGATCATCGGTACCGGCAAATTGTTATCGATCAGCTTGAACAGTTTTTCCAAAATACCAAGGCGTCCCGGACCGATAATCAGGCGCGGACGAAACAGAGTAATATTCATGCCGTGATTGCGCCATTCGGCAGCCAGTTCCTCGGTCTTGAGCTTTGACAGTCCATATTCACCGAGCGGGTTGCACGGGTGATCTTCCTTCTGCGGCCAGACATAGGTGTGACCATACACCATATCAGTGGTGAAATGCACAAGACGCTTTGCACCGGCCTCGTCCATAGCCTTGATGATGTTTTCTGTGCCGTAATAATTGACCGGAAAGAAGAAATCATGACGCTTGGCCCGCACCTGAAGCGGCGAAAGCATCTTGGCCGAGAGATTATAGACCATATCATCGGCACGCAGGCCGAGCTTGCGAATGGCCTGCGGGTCGGTCACATCCGTTTGCACGAAAGTTACCTGGCCATAATGCTCGAGATCGCTTTTCACAATATCCGCCACGATCACTTCATGACCATCAGCGAGAAGCATGGGAGCCAGATAACGTCCCACAAAGCCATCACCGCCGAAAATAATATGTCTCATAATTCTGCCCCGACTTTTAAAATTAGAATCTATCCCGACAAGTGTGAAACGCTTTGCGGGATAGCATTAAAGTAAATGATTATAGTGCTGAGCGGTCATGGACCGCTGCACTCTGTTCGGCATTGGTTGTTTTGCCGCTCTGTGCAATCAGCACTGTTCCAATGCAGATGAAAGCGATACCCGCAATCTTGTAAGCGCCCAACTCTTCCTTGAATAAAAGCCATGCGAAAACTGCCACGGCGACATAAGCAAGGCTCAAAAAAGGATAGGCAAAAGACAAATCAACCTTTGAAAGCACATACATATGGGATGCCATGGAAATTACGAACATGGTCAGACCAGCGAAAACCCACGGATTAAAGACAATCTGAAATATCCGGTAAATCAGCGTATCCGCTGTATAGCTGGCATTGCTGAATGACATCATGCCATATTTGAGCAGCAACTGTGCGGCTGCATTGGTCATGACCGTGAAAAGAATGAATGGGATATATTTCATCATCTGTCCCGTGGTTTAATTTTTTAATGCGGTACGCCGCCAGAAATCAGAGCAGAACCGTGTATCGCGCATGTCTTCAAGTTGCTGCCATTCCGGAAAGCCAGCCTTGAATGTTTCAGAACTCATGCGCTGGTCCTTATATGGATTGACGCGCCCGCCAGCCTCAATTGTCAGACTGTCAAGCTGATCAAGCAGATCCAGCGTCTTGCGTCCTTTATTGGGGAAATCCATTGTCAGCGTATAGCCGGGCTTTGGAAATGACAGCAGCCCGGGAGAGTGCAGATTGCCGAAACGCTTGAGAACTGTCAGGAAAGAGGATTGTCCGGCATCACGACTTGCTGCCAGCATTGCCGGAATTGTCTTCTCAGCCATATCAAAAGCTATGACGCTTTGATGCTGATACAGCCCGGATGGGCCATAGAAACGGTTCCAGTTACGCAGTCCATCCAGCGGATAGAAAAAGCTCGAAAAACCTGTCAGATGCGCTTCCTGCCTGCGTCTTTTGCCATGAAAATAAAGGGTGTTGAACGCAGTCAGGCTCAGCTTGTTGAGCATAGAAAACGGAAGATCAAAGGGTACACCCAGCCGTGCTGTTCCACTGCTTGCGCTACGATTGCCATTGATGGCATGATTACCGGTAATCAAAACACCACGCCCTTCCGAGCGTCCGCGTGCCAACTGATCAACCCATGCGACGGCATATTCATTGTCGCGATCTGATCTTTCCGCGATCTCAAAATATTCAGACAGGTTCTCAAAAGATGTGATGCGTTCCTCGACATCCAAAGAACCAACCGGCATCAGACGAATACGAGCATTGAGGATAAGCCCTGTCAGACCCATACCGCCAATTGTTGCCGCGAATAGCTCAGCATTTTCAGAACTGGAACAATGATAATGCACACCATCAGAGCGAAGCAACTCCAGGCTCTCGACATGGGCGCCAAATGTTCCGCGCACATGGTGGTTCTTGCCGTGCACATCATTGGCGATTGCACCACCAAGCGTCACAAAGCACGTACCTGGTGTTACCGGCAGAAAATAACCATATTGGGCAACCTTCTGGATAATCTCGTTCAATAGCACACCGCTCTCCGCTTCCAGAACTCCGGTATGCGGATCAAAACTCACAATGCGGTTATGCGCCTGCATAGGTACAAGCAAACCTGCATCATTATGGCAACTGTCGCCGTAAGAGCGTCCATTACCGAAAGCAAGCAAGCTTTCCGGCCCTTCCAGTCTGGAAAACACCTCATCGAAAACGATCGAACTTCGTTTTCTGCGGTCAATGCGCCCAAAACTGTCGAAAAACTGTTCCATCACCTTATTCCGGCTACGAACAGCAAGACCACACCAATTGCTATCACCACCTGACTGCGCCAGTCATGAGCAAGAAAGACAACCGGATCGTCATCCACCTCTTTGCGATGTGCGAGAATCCAGACACGCATAACGATATAAAGAACGATCGGCACAAGCGGCCAAACAAGCCAAGGGTATGTATAGAGCTGCTGAACAGCAGCGCTGTTGATATAAAGTGCCAAAACCACCACAGCCGTAAAGCCGGATGCAACACCACTCTGACCAACAATACCAATATCTTCAGGTCTGTACCCCCGCCCAGCAATACGGTCTTTTTCAGTCACCATTGAATTATCAAGCTCCACATAGCGTTTGACGAGCGCAAGTGACAGGAAAAAGAACATCGCAAAAGCCATCAGCCAGAATGATGGAGGAATTTCAGTCGCCGCCGTACCACCCAACAGACGCAAGGTGTAGAGCGCTGCCAGACAGAGCACATCGACCAGCAACATACGCTTCAATGCCAGCGAATAAGCCGTCGTTGCAATCAGATAAAGACCGATAACAAAACTGAACTCCAGTGGCAGAAAAAAGCATAATACTCCTGCAATCAACAAAAGCAAAACCGATATTTTAAGGCCAAATGGAATACTCAATGTGCCGCTTGCAAAAGGCCGCAATTTCTTTTTGACATGCTGTCGGTCAAGCGGAAGATCGATTATATCGTTGAGAATATAGATCGCAGATGCAGCTGAGGAAAAAGCGATAAAGGCAAGAATTGAAGCAATTAAATCATCTGGCAGAAAAATGGTATGCGCCAGAATAGCCGGAACAAACACAAGCAGATTTTTAAGCCATTGATGGACACGAAGCATTTTCAGATATGGCTTAATTCCAGTAACAGGCTGCTCAAATAAATGACTTTCACTAGCCTTTTGAAAACGCGATGCAGCACGATCAGGCGCCACCACAATCGCCTTGCGTGCAGCAGCAAAAACCGCAAGATCAGCACGATCATTGCCGGCATAGTCAAAGCCTTTGGCTCCATAATGTTCAGTCAGAGCCTGTGCTTTTAATCGAGACGAAAGATTAGTCCGCTCACGCGTTGCAAAAACGGTTTCAAACAGCCCAAGTTCATCAGCAACGGACTGCGCCAAAGGTTCTGCAGCCGCTGTCGCCAGCACAAGTCTGCGCCCGTTTTTATGTTGAAGACGCAAATATTCCAGAAAATCCTGCCGATATGGAAGCAGTGAAGCATCCAGTACAATACGTTTGGCAATCTGAAGTTTCAAATTAGCCTTGCCGGAAAGTAACCAGACAGGCAAACAAAACAGATATAAGGGATTTTTCTTCAGCAACACAAAAACGCTTTCCCACAACAGATCTGTTGCAACCAGCGTTCCGTCAAGATCAACGGCCAAAGGCACTTCATGGCTTTTAAGCCGTTCATCCATGATCGTTTATCCCCCTGATATAAACCCGCTTTAAAAAATTTGATCTGATCAAATCAGATTAGCGCTCTAATCCATCATTTGAACGCGCATCTTTGCCCGAAAAACGCTTCATATATTCACAGCGTGCATTAATCCGCACCTATAGAATGTGAACATAAATAAAATATATAAAACCCCCGATACAATCGATAATTGTTATCGGCCTGTTTGTCTCTATCAATCTGATATTACCGAAAACACTTATGGTTTTGGTTAATAAACCCGCAGCTATATAAACGCTGGTTAATTATAGATATCCATCATATAAGGCGTTTCCGGTGCAGCACCTGCCATGCATCAGTTACCATTTTGCTTCGGTCCGAGAGCCTGGTTATGAATATTGAATTCGCTTTGACTGACGGTGCCAATATTTTCGAACTTGCACCAATTTCTCTCTGGCTCGAAGACTATAGCGGATTGCGTAAGCAATTCGAACAATGGCGTCAACTTGGTGTTACGGATTTACGGGCATTTCTTAAAGAAGACACAAGCCGCCTGCGCATCTGTACAAGTCATATCCGTGTTCTCAAGGTTAATCGCAAGACATTGTCGCTCTACGAGGCACGTGATCTTCCTCATCTGGTTGAAAACCTCAGACATGTTTTTCGTGATGATATGGTTGATCCCCATATCGAAGAAATGGTCCAGCTCTGGAACGGCGACAACGCCTTTATGAGCGACACTGTAAATTACTCCCTTGGTGGCAAGCGCCTTGATATCCAGCTCAAGGGCGTGGTTTTGCCCGGCCATGAACAAAGCTGGGACCGCGTTCTTTTATCCATTGAAGATGTAACTGCCCGCGAAGAAGCACGGCGTGAACAGAGCAAGCACAAGCAACATGCCGAAGGGCTGTTTGAGCATTCACCTGTCTCGCTCTGGGTTGAAGATTTCAGCCGTATCAAACAAATGATGGACGATATTCGCGAACGCGGTATTGTCGATTTCCGTGTCTTTACCGATGTGCATCCTGAATTTGTACGTCAGTGTATGAGCGAAATTCGTGTTCTCGACATCAATCATGAAACACTCTCGCTGTTTCTCGCCTCCGATAAACCAACCCTTCTCAAAAATCTGCCAAATATATTCAAGGCAGATATGGAAACGAATTTTCGGGAACAATTGATTGATTTGTGGAATGGCATTTTGTTTCAGCGCCGTGAAGTGGTCAATTATGCGCTCGATGGCTCGGAAAGGCATTTGCTTCTGCAACTTTCTGTTTTGCCCGGCCACGAGAAAGACTGGTCGCTGGTTCAGGTGGCGCTCACCGATATTACGGCACGCAAGAAAGCAGAAGCTTATCTCGAATATCTTGGAAAACACGATGTGCTGACCAAGCTGCATAATCGCGCATTTTATGTCGATGAACTCAACCGGCTTGAGCGCAAAAACCACACGCCGGTTTCCATCATTATTATTGATCTCAATGGCCTGAAAAAAGCCAATGATCAGCTTGGACATGCAAGTGGTGACAGCTTGCTGCGCCGTATTGGCGAAGTTTTGAACGAAGCTGTAAAGCTGCCCGGACATGCCGCCCGTATCGGTGGCGACGAATTTGCAGTCGTCCTGCCTTATGTGGATGAACGCGGCGCAGAGACAATCATGGAAGATATCCGCCGGTTGATAGACATCAACAATCAATATTATTCGCAACTCAGGATCGAACTGTCGATGGGGGCTGCGACCAGCATGCCCGGCGAAAAACTCGAAACTGTTGCAAAACGCGCTGATCTTGAAATGTATAAAGACAAACGCCAGCATTATTCCGCGGAAACTATACGAAAAGCGCAAACTTCCTGATCATTCATCGAATTTGATAATCGTCTTCCCGCGTGTAAGATCGGTGGCAAGCTGCGCCAGTTCAGCTTGCATCGCAAGTGGCATGGTACCAATCATTTCTACACCCGTTGCAGTGAAGTTTTCATTCTCAATCTTGACGTGCTCCACAGCTGACAGACGCGCTTTTAAAAGCGCATGATCCGAAAAATTGCAGGCAAGTGCAAAACCAATAATAGGGATTACTTCGGTCTTTTCCGCCTGCCGCAAACACATTGCTGCCGTGCCGCCATAAGCACGCATCAAACCGCCGCTTCCTAACAGAATACCGCCAAACCAGCGCGTGACAAGCACCACAATATTATCAAGCTGCTGTCCATCAATCGCTTGCAGGATGGGTTTTCCTGCCGTTCCGCTCGGCTCCCCATCATCGCTAAAACGATAATTCTGCCCGATACGCCATGCCCAGCAATTATGGGTGGCAGCTAGATCCGAATGCCCATTGAGAAAATCCTTCGCTGCCTGCTCATTTATCACCGGCGCGGCCAGACACAAAAAACGGCTTTTCTTTATCTCCTGCGAGATGGTTTCAATGCGGCTGATGGTAAACATGACGACCCTGCAAATAGTATTTTTGCGGACTAGCATTTTACGTGGCTGATGACGACCCCTTCCGCCTGCCTTTGCATTGCGCCCGTACAAAGTTGGGTATAAGGCAATGAAAAGTGAACGTGCATTCTGCCCAGACTATGAAAGGTTTATCAATGTTCGACCTGATTGTGAAAAATGCCAATCTGCCCGACGGACGTGAAAAACAGGATATTCTGGTCAAGGATGGCAAGATTGCCGACATCGTTCCATCAAAGGGCGAGTTTCAGGCAATCAGGGAAATCGATGCTTCCGATCGCCTCGTCACACCACCTTTTGTCGATCCGCATTTCCATATGGATGCGACCCTCTCGCTCGGGCTACCACGTCTCAACCGCTCAGGCACACTTCTGGAAGGCATTGCGCTCTGGGGTGAATTAAAGCCCATGCTGACGGTTGAAGCCATGGTCGAACGTGCCTTGCGCTATTGCGATCTTGCAGTCAGTCAGGGACTGCTTGCCATTCGCAGCCATGTCGATGTCAGCGATCCACGCCTGCTGACCGCCGAAGCGATGATTGAAGTACGCGAAAAGGTGAAACCTTATATCGACCTGCAGCTCGTGGCTTTCCCGCAGGATGGCTATTATCGCTCGCCGGGTGCAGTCGATCTGGTCAATCGCTCGCTCGATATGGGTCTTGATGTTGTGGGCGGCATTCCGCATTTCGAACGCACAATGTCAGACGGGGCGGCCTCTCTTGAAGAACTTTGCCGCATTGCCGCCGAACGTGGTCTGCCAGTCGATATTCACTGTGACGAAACCGACGATCCGATGTCGCGTCATGTCGAGACACTGGCCGCACAGACAATGCGCTTTGGTCTGCAAGGTCGCGTATCCGGTTCGCATCTCACTTCCATGCATTCCATGGACAATTACTATGTCTCAAAACTCATTCCGCTGATTGCGGAAGCCCGGATGAATGCCATTCCCAATCCACTCATCAACATCACATTGCAGGGCCGCGCTGACACCTATCCAAAACGCCGTGGCATGACCCGGGTGCCGGAACTGATGGCTGCCGGTGTTAATGTTGCATTTGGCCATGACTGCGTTATGGACCCATGGTATTCAATGGGTTCTGGTGACATGCTGGAAGTCGGTCATATGGCGGTTCATGTAGCACAGATGACGTCGATTGAAGGCAAAAAACAGGTCTTTAATGCGCTTACAGTCAATTCGGCAAAAGCCCTTGGCCTTGAAGGTTACGGTCTTGAAAAGGGTTGCAATGCAGATTTTGTCGTGCTTCAGGCACGCGACCCGCTGGAAGCATTGCGTCTGAAAGCCAATCGTCTCACAGTCGTCAAACGTGGCAAGATCATTGCTGAAACGCCACCACGTATCAGCACGCTCAACCTCGAAGGACGCCCATCATCTGTCGACGGTGCAAATTATGCACCACGCGGATAATACCCACAGAAATGCACCGGATAACTGATGCCTGTTTTTCAATCATCTGATAAAAGCGCTTGAATTAAAGGCAGACTCGTCTGAAATACGTGACATTGTTCATAAGCCTCATGAAAAAAGGCAAAGCAATCAGTTGCGCATAATTGCACGTCTAAACTCACCCAAGAGGGGTTCCTATGACCATTACGTCCAAATTCTCTCGCCGCAGCGTTCTCGCAATGGCGGCAGCACTGAGTGCGAGTGCTCTCACGAGCAATGTTTTTGCTGCCGATGAAAAGCTTAAAGTTGCAGGCATTCATGCTTCGCCTGTTGAAAATGCATGGAATTCGCGCCTCCATGAAGCACTCAAGCAAGCCAATGACGAAGGCGTTATTGAATATGTCTTCTCGGAAGGCGTATCGGCCAGCGACTATCCGCGCGCCATGCGTGAATATGCCGAACAGGGCATCAAGCTGATTATTGGTGAATCCTATGCAGTTGAGCGTGAAGCACGTCAGGTTGCAGCCGATTATCCGCAGACAACATTCATTATGGGCTCCTCCGGCAAGGAGCAGGGTGATAATTTCGGTGTCTTCGGCACATGGAATTTTGAAGCAGCTTACCTTGCTGGCATGTTGGCAGGCGGGATGAGCAAGACCGGCACTTTTGGCTCAGTCGGCGCAATTCCAATTCCTGAAGTCAACATGCTGATCAATGCGTTTCAGGACGGCGTGAAGGAAACCCGGCCGGATGCTCAATTCAATGCTTCTTATATCGGCACCTTTTTCGATCCACCCAAGGCACGTGAAGCAGGTCTTGCACAGATCGATGCCGGGGCAGATATCCTGTTTGGCGAACGCATTGGCACGGCAGATGCTGCCAAGGAACGCGGCGTCAAGGCAATCGGTTCGCTGATCGATTACACTCAACGTTATCCTGATACCGTCTTCGCCAATGCGATGTGGTATTTCCGCCCGATCCTCAATGCAGCCATTGCTGACGTCAAGGCAGGAAAACCGACTGGCAAGGATTACACGCCGTTCAGCCTGATGAAGGAAGGTGGCAACGACATCGTCTATGTCAAAGGCTCAGCACCAGCAGAAATTGAGGCCAGGATGGAAGCACGTCGCGCCGAGATCAAGGCTGGGACTTTCAAGGTCGAGCCAAACCCGGCTGAACCAAAGTAACCGATTTCAGGACCGCAGACATGGCACTCGATATGAAGCAACAGGATGCAACAGCGCTCGCATTCGCTATTGCAAAAGGTGCTTTGAGTGCACAAGAGGCTGTGGATGCCGCGATCGAAGCCGCCAAAAAATGGCGCCCATTGGGCGCCATTACATATCTTGATGTTGAGTTGGGCCGTCGAAATACAACTACGCTTGATAAAAAAGCCCCCTTCGCCGGTGTCCCATCATTGTTCAAGGATCTTGGCGGGCCGTGCGCTGGCTTACCGATCCGCCTTGGCTCCCGCGCTTGTGCAAACGCACCACGCGAGCTTGATTCCGAACTCGCCGCTCGTCTGCGCAAAGCCGGTCTTAATTTCTTCGGTACAACCACTGTGCCAGAATTCGGTCTGGCGCTTTCAAGTGAGCCGATAGATGGCCCCCTCGCCCACCACCCATTTGATGAAAAACTCTCGCCTGCGGGGTCATCGGGTGGTGCAGCCGCAGCCGTTGCAGCAGGAATTGTTGCGATTGCACATGCAACCGATGCAGGCGGCTCCATCCGCGTTCCGGCAGCAACATGTGGGCTGATAGGTCTCAAACCCAGCCGCGGCGCAATGCCAGCTGGCCCGATTTTCGGTAATTATCTTGCAGGGATAGCAAGCGAATTTGCCATTTGCCGTTCAATCCGCGATGCAAAAACACTGTTCCCGCTCGTTGCAGGAAAGATTGAAAGCTTTTTGCCCGATGTAACGCTCATATCCGATACTGTGCCTTCAAAATTGCGTATCGGCATTGTTACTGGCAATCTGGCCAAATATCCAGTCAATGACGAACGCCGGCAAGTGGTTGCCGATGCAGCCCATTTTCTAGAGGCACAAGGCCATAGGATCCGCAATATTGATGCAGCGACGCTAACACCGCTTATTGATGCCAGTGCAATAAGCTTTGACCATATCATTTCGACTAATCTTGCATCAGCAATCGATGCGCTATCGATTGATGAAACACAGCTTGAGAAACTCACACAGGCCGTCGCATCTCGTGGGCGAAAGATGAGCGCAGTCGCACTTTATGACGCCATGAATGGCGGCGTATTAACAGCCTATCAGCTCTGGCAGATTTTCCATGATATTGATGTTCTGATCACGCCAATGCTGGCAAGCGGGCCGCAGCCTGTCGGTTCTTATTCAATGGATCATGACGATGTGGATGCCCACTGGCATAAGATGAATGCGTTTGCGCCTTATGCAGCACTGGCAAATATTTCCGGCTTCCCGGCGCTTTCCATGCCTTTTGGTACAGATTCACAGGGGATGCCGGTTGCAATTCAGTTGATTGGACCAATGGGAGAAGACAATCTTCTCTTGAACCTTGGCGAGCAGTTGGAAGAGGACCAGCGCTGGCAGCACAAATTTGGCGTTGCGGGGTTGAACACATGACCACCACAGTTCTCGAACTGCAAAACATCACCAAGCGCTTTGGCACACTGGTGGCCAATGACGATATTTCATTAAAACTTGAACGCGGTGAGATACTCGCTTTTCTGGGTGAAAATGGTGCTGGCAAAACCACGCTGATGAACATCCTCTTCGGCCATTATATCCCGGATGAAGGCCGCGTTTTTATCAAAGGTGCGGAAATACCTCATGGCAAGCCACGTGCTGCAATTCATGCGGGCGTTGGCATGGTGCATCAGCACTTTACCCTTGCGCCCAATCTCACAGTTCTTGAAAACATTATCACCGGCACCGAAAGCCTCTGGAAGCTGAAATCGGCGCATGGTACGGCCCGTACAAAAATCACAGATATTGCCAAACGTTTTGGCTTACAGGTCAATCCGGATGCGCGACTTGGTGATCTTTCAGTTGGCGAGCAGCAACGGGTAGAAATTCTCAAAGCGCTTTATAACAATGCCGACATCCTGATCCTTGACGAACCAACCGCAGTTCTGACCACACAGGAAGCCGAAGGTCTGTTTGCAACGCTTAAAGAAATGGCGCGTCAAGGCCTGTCGCTTATTTTTATCTCGCACAAGCTGCATGAAGTCATGTCTGCTGCGGACCGGGTTGTGGTGCTGCGCGGCGGAAAACTCGTGGCTGAACGCAAGACTCACGAGACTTCAAAAGAAGAACTGGCCGAACTTATGGTCGGGCGCCGTGTTTCACGTCCCTCACGGGCTGCAGCCACCCCTGGCAAAACCATGCTTGAAGCACAAAATGTGAGCGTGGTTGAGGATGGCGCGATGCGCCTGACAAACCTCGACTTTCATTTGCGCGCTGGCGAAACGCTGGGCATCATTGGCGTTTCGGGCAATGGACAGGCTGCACTCGGACGACTGGTAGCTGGCCTCAGCCAACCTGCCAGCGGCTCGCTTATCCTGTTTGGGCAGGCAGTAAAAAAATTTGATCCCCGCCAGTTTGTAGCAAAAGGCATTGGCCGCATCCCGGAAGATCGCAATGCTGAAGGTGCAATCGGTGATCTGACCATTTGGGAAAATGCTGTGCTTGAACGCATATATGAGCCCAAATTTTCCAATGGAATTCTGGTCAATCGCACAGCGGCGCGTGAATTTACTGACCGCATCATCAAAGATTTCGATGTGCGTGGAGGAACTCCCGATAGCCGTATCCGTCTGCTTTCGGGAGGCAATATGCAAAAGCTTATTCTAGGCCGGAATCTCGAAACAGCGCCGCGCATTCTGATTGCAGCGCAACCAACTCGCGGACTTGATGAAGGAGCAGTTGCAGCCATTCATGCCCGTATTCTGGAAGCACGCAGCAATGGCACCGCCGTATTACTGATCTCGGAAGACCTCGATGAAGTGCTCGGCCTTGCCGACCGCGTACAGGCAATCGTCAAGGGCAGATTGTCGCCACCAATTGATTCAGATGAAGCCAATGCGCAAAAGCTTGGACTGATGATGGCTGGCGAATGGCAGAATACTACAGCGAAAGGGCTCAACTGATGCGTATTGAACGACGCGAAACGCGGCCCATGGCTCTCGTGGCAACGGCTCCTGTTCTGGCTGTTCTTGCTGCATTTGTTCTTGCTGGACTGTTGATTGCAGCCGCCGGTGCTCCAGTGTTTGAAGCCTTTAAACAAATCGCAATTGGAGCCTTTGGCACAAAGCTTTCAATCACCGAAACACTGACCCGCGCAACTCCTCTGATGCTGACTGGCCTTGCTGCCGCAGTCGCTTTCCGTTCCAAACTCTGGAATATCGGTGCTGAAGGACAGTTTTACATGGGTGCGCTTGCAGTTGTCGCTTGCGGCACACAATTGGCGCTGCCGACACCTTTGCTTATTCCGCTCCTTCTGATCACTGGCGCAATTGCTGGCATGATTTTTCTGCTGATCCCGCTTGGTCTGCGCCTGCGTTTTGGCGTCGATGAAGTCGTGACAACCTTGCTGCTTAATTTTGTGGCTGTTCTGTTCGTATCCATGATGATTGAAGGTCCAATGAAAGACCCGCTTGCTTTCGGCTGGCCCCAGTCAGAACCCATACCAGATGCAGCCATATTGCCAAAAATCATGTCAGGCATGCGTTTGCATATCGGCATCGTGATCGCAATAATTCTCGCCCTCATCATTGCCTATGTGCAGAAGCGAACTGTGTTTGGCCTTGAAACCAAGGCAGCCGGGCTTAACCCGCAAGCAGCTCGGTTTGCCGGTGTCCCACTTAGCAAGACACTGGTAAAAGTTGCCTGCATTTCCGGTGGCCTTGCAGGTCTTGCAGGCGCAATTCAGGTCATGGGCGTCAAAGGCTATGTCACAACCGATCTTTCACCGGGCTTTGGCTATTCGGGCATTATTGTTGCAATGCTCGCCAACCTGAACCCGATTGGAGCAATTTTCTCTGCACTTTTTGCCGCTGCCATGTTTGTTGGTGCTGATGGCATGAGCCGCGCCATTGGCATTCCAAGCTTTATCGCTGATGTTACAGTGGCGCTTTCTTTGCTAACCATGCTGGTTGCTCTTTTCTTCACCCAATACAGGATCGCCCGATGAACGAGTTGATGGATATCCTGCTTTCGGCTGGCCTTTGGGTCTCGGTCCTGCGCATTGCAACGCCACTCATTTTCGGCACATTGGGTGCGCTTTATTGTGAACGTGCAGGCGTTCTTAATCTTGGCATTGAAGGTATCATGACCTTCGGCGCTATGATCGGCTGGCTGAGCGTTTATAACGGGGCCGATCTTTGGGTAGGCGTATTAGCAGCCGCAGCATCCGGCGCATTGTTCGGCCTGCTTCATGCAGCACTCACCGTACCGCTGGGTCTCTCACAACATGTAGTTGGTCTCGGTATCACGCTGTTTGCATCAAGCCTCAGCTATTTTCTGTTTCGCCTTCTGGTGCCCCTGTCTTCAACACCACCATCCATTACGCCGTTCCAGCCGGTTAATCCGTCATGGCTTGTAGATATTCCGTTTATCGGACAGGTTCTTGGCACACAGACTGCGCTGACATGGCTTGCCATTCCGCTGGCACTCCTGCTTGGCTATGTGCTGTTTCGTACACCTCTGGGCCTTGCCATTCGCATGACCGGCGAAAATCCACATGCCGCAGAAGCGCAAGGCATCAACCCCATCCGGGTACGTATTTTCACAATCATGTTCGGCAGTGCACTTATGGCTGTTGGCGGTTCATTTCTAACGCTTTCCGCGTTCAACTCTTTCTTCCCAACCATGATGCAGGGACGCGGCTGGGTCTGTATCGCTCTTGTTGTCTTCGCTTCGTGGAGACCAGCGCGTGCACTTCTGGGGGCATTGCTCTTTGCACTGTTTGATGCATTTCAGCTGCGCTTGCAGACGATTTATGGCAAGCTTGTGCCCTACCAGCTTTTCCTGATGATCCCTTACATCATGTCGATTATCGCACTTGTTGTCATGGCGCGTCGTGCACGTGTGCCCCAAGCACTGATGCAGCCCTATCGCCGCGGCGAGCGCTGATCAAAAAATGGCGGCGTATTTGCCGCCGTTTTTGTCTCCGATCAAGCACTATAGCGTTTCTGACCATCCATCCAGGTTTCACTAACCTTGATTTTACTGATCCTGGTCGGCTCGACTTGTGTTGGATCCTCTTCGAGAATGGCGAAATCTGCGCATTTGCCCTCCTCCAGACTACCCACGAGATCGTCCATTCTGCAATGATAGGCAGCATCAATTGTCACACCACGAAGGGCTGCTTCAACCGGAATACGTTCATCGGGAAAAAACACATCGCCCCCGTCATTCATGATACGTGCAACCGCATCTTCAACATAGCGCAATGGTTCAATCGGCGTCACATTCCAGTCAGAGTGGAAGGAAATACGCAACCCTTGAGCCAATGCAGTCGCACAGGGATCATAGAATTTTGCCCGATCAGGCCCAAGAATTTCATCGCGGAACGCTTTACCCCACCAGCGGACATGCCCAATGAGAAATGTCGGCTGCAAGCCCAGCTCTTTCATTTTTTGCATTTGCTCAAGGTGAAAAACACTGCAATGTTCAATGCGGTGGCGATGATCATCACGTGGCGTCTCTTTCAGCACGCTCTCATATGCTGCAATGACAACGTCGATTGCCGCATCACCATTTGTATGAACCCCGACCTGCCATCCACCTTGATGGGCGCGACGAATAGCAGCCGTCAGTTGCTCGGGCGTGTAATTCATCGCACCACGCGCATCAGTACCAAGATAGTTTTCGCGCTGATAACCTGTACGCGCCTGATTGGAACCATCTGCCCAGGCCTTGATACCATCATACCGATAAAGATCATTGCCACGGCCCGGCTTGATATTCATCTTCTCCCATTGGTCCATGGCAGTTGATACCAGCATGCCGCGATAGCGGACCGGTGGATTCTGCGCCATGACCTCATCAAGTAAGGCCAGATGTTGCGCCGGAGCCATCATGCCTACGCCGCAATCATGCAATGTTGTGCACCCGACTGAGGCAGCATTATCCAGCATATGCCGGATATTTGTTGCAACTTCAGAAGCCGTTGGCAGAGGCATTTTTTCAATAAATGCATTAAATGCAGGTGACTCTTCCAGACGCCCGCTCAGCTTGCCATCACTGGCTTTGCCATAACGTGCCTCAGCCGGATTGGGGGTCGCATCCGTGATGCCAGCCAGTGCGAATGCCTTGCTATTCGCATAGGCAATATGACCGTTATTTTCCATCATGAAAAAAGGGTTATTGGGTGCGAGCGCATCAAGTTCCGCCAATGTCGGAATATGAGCACCTTTCGTGATGCTTGGATCAAACTGCTTGGCGCGAACCCATTCGCCTTCTTTGGCCTTATCGATATTGCTACGCAGCTTGGACCACACATCATCAAATGTCGGCGTGATAATAGGGCCGACATCAATCCAGTCATCCATCACAACAAAAACCGAATGCATGTGCGGATCAATCAGACCCGGCATCAATGTTCTGCCTTCCAGTTCGACAAGCTGCGTGGTCTTTCCCCGAAATTTCTCAACATGTTCCAAAGAGCCGACCGCTATAATACGGTTTCCACGCACAGCAATTGCCTCCGCACGCGGATTTTCATCGTCAAGCGTCAGGACCGTTCCTTTATGAAAAATTATATCGGCTGGCGTATTAACCGCTACCGAATTTCCCATAGCAAAGGCCGGTTGGACTGCCGTTGCTGCAAAAGCGGAAGCCGCAGCTCCACCCATATATTTCAAAAAATCACGTCGTGAAGTCGTGTGCTGGAAAACAGCCATCATTCCAGGATTGCAAGCTAGACACATCTTTCGCAACTCCTACAACTATAAATTATAATATAAATTACACAGACAAATGAACAGCAAAACTCTAAACAAATCAATAAATAAAAATATTGTGCAAATATTACAGAAAACTAATATAAACTCTTCTTACGAAGATATGATTTTTACTTAATAATACAGAGATGGCGCCCGAAGGCGCCATCTCAATTTGATAATATATTACCGATCAGGCAACGCCCGATCTGCCACTTTTTTCAAAACGCTTACGCTCATTTGGATCAAGATAGAGCTTGCGCAAACGGATCGATTTTGGCGTTACTTCGACCAATTCGTCGTCCTGAATCCATGACAGAGCGCGTTCCAGCGTCATACGGATCGGCGGCGTCAGCTTCACAGCTTCATCCTTACCCGCAGCACGAATATTGGTGAGCTTCTTGCCTTTCAGCACGTTCACTTCCAGATCGTTATCGCGCGAGTGAATGCCGATCAGCATGCCCTGATAAACCTTGACACCGGCATCGATGATCATCGGGCCGCGATCTTCAAGGTTGAACAATGCGTAAGCAACCGCTTCACCCTGATCGTTGGAAATCAGAACACCGTTGTTGCGACCAGCAATCTCACCCTTAAAGGGCTGATAATCATGGAACAGACGGTTCATGATCGCCGTACCGCGTGTATCGGTCAGAAGTTCCGACTGATAACCGATAAGACCACGGGTTGGTGCATAGAACACCATACGAACGCGGCTTCCACCTGAAGGGCGCAATTCGACCATTTCAGCCTTGCGCTCGGACATCTTCTGAACGACCGTACCGGAATATTCTTCATCGACATCGATGACGACTTCTTCCACCGGTTCCAGCATTTCGCCGTTTTCGCCTTCCTTCATGACGACGCGCGGACGCGAAACACCAAGTTCAAAGCCTTCACGACGCATGTTTTCAATCAGAACGGCAAGCTGCAATTCGCCACGCCCGGAAACAAAGAAGGAATCCTTTTCACCAGATTCTTCAATTTTGAGCGCAACACTGCCTTCAGCTTCTTTCAACAAGCGATCACGGATAACACGGCTTGTTACCTTGTCGCCTTCTGTTCCTGCCAGCGGACTGTCATTGACAATGAACGACATGGTTACAGTTGGCGGATCAATCGGCTGCGCTTCCAATGGTGCAGTCACAGAAGGATCGCAGAACGTATCTGCGACCGTACCTTTGGAAAGGCCTGCAATCGCAACAATGTCGCCTGCATGGGCTTCTTCAATCGGCTGACGCTCGATACCGCGAAAAGCGAGAATCTTCGAGATACGGCCATTTTCAAGAAGTTTTCCTTCCTGATCAAGAACCTTCACCGCCTGATTGGGCTTGATTGAACCTGAGTGAATACGGCCAGTAATGATGCGACCCAGAAAAGGATCGGCTTCAAGGATCGTACCGATCATGCGGAACGGACCTTCAGCAACCTTGGGCGCAGGCACATGTTTGAGCACCAGATCAAACAAAGGTGCCAGACCTTCATCCTTTGGGCCATCAGGGCCAAGGGCCATCCAGCCATTACGGCCTGAACCGTAAAGGATCGGGAAATCGAGCTGTTCATCGGTTGCATCGAGATTGGCGAAAAGGTCGAAGACTTCGTTGATGACTTCTTCATGACGGCCATCCGGGCGGTCAATCTTGTTGATCGCAACGATCGGACGCAGGCCAACTTTCAGCGCCTTGCCAACGACGAATTTCGTCTGAGGCATCGGACCTTCAGCAGCGTCAACGAGAACAATAGCACCGTCAACCATCGAAAGAATACGCTCGACTTCACCGCCGAAATCGGCATGACCAGGCGTATCGACAATGTTGATGCGGGTATTCTTCCAGACCACAGAAGTGGCCTTGGCAAGAATGGTAATGCCGCGTTCTCTTTCGATGTCGTTTGAGTCCATCATGCGTTCTGCAACGCGCTGATTGTCACGGAACGAGCCGGACTGTTTCAGGAGTTCATCGACCAGTGTTGTTTTGCCATGATCGACGTGTGCGATAATAGCGATATTACGCAATTCCATATGGAGATCACTTCTTTTATGGGTTTGGAGCCGCGCCAGAATGGGATGCACGGAAAATCAATGGGCCGCTCTTACAGGTTTTTTTGCGTTTTAGAAAGGGGCAGCGCGAAACTGCCCCTCAATTAACGCAGAAAATCCAGAATTGCGCGTTTATTTACACTGCAATTATGACAGTTTTGCCGAATAGATTGAGACATTTTACAACAATGTACCCGACAATATAACAAGCGCTACACTGAAATAAATCACCAGACCTGTCACATCCACCAATGTGGCAACAAAGGGTGCAGACGCGCTCGCCGGATCAAAACCCATTCTTTTAAGAACAAATGGCAGCATAGAACCCGTTACCGAACCAAATGTCACAATACAGACCAGCGCCATACCAATCGTTGCGGCAACGAGAATCCAGTGTTCGCCATAGTCGTAAATACCCAGCATCTGCCAAATCACAATACGGACAATACCGATCAGGCCGAGAAATGCACCCAGCGCCAGACCGGTTGGAACTTCACGAACAGCAACCCGCCACCAATCTTTCAATTTGACTTCCTGCAAAGCCAGCGCACGGATGATCAGTGATGTTGCCTGCGAGCCGGAATTGCCGCCCGACGACATGATGAGCGGAATGAAAAGTGTCAGAACGAGCGCTTTTTCCAGCTCCATCTCGAAATACTGCATGGCACTTGCCGTGAGCATTTCTCCCAGAAAAAGAATTCCAAGCCAGCCACCGCGTTTTTTTAGCATCTCGCCAAAACCGATGCGCATATAGGGCTTGTCGAGCGCCTCCATACCACCAAAGCGATAGGCGTCTTCACTGGCTTCTTCGGTCATGGCATCCAGCACATCATCGACAGTAACAATGCCGATGATGTGGCGGCTGTCATCAACGACAGGAACGGCCAGTAGATCGTGCTTGCGGAAAAGGCGCGCAACATGTTCCCGATCTTCAAGCGGCGAAATCGTAATCGGATCATCATCACGCGCAAGCGAAAGGATAGGTTCATCCAATTCGCGAACAATCAGACGACGAAGACTGACAACGCCAAGCAGAACCCGGGTCTTTGGATCAACCACATAGATTGCATAAACAGTCTCACGCGTACGCTCGACCTGGCGAATATGGTCAAGCGTCTGCCCGACCTTCCAGTCTGAAGGAACAGTGATGAACTCAATCGTCATCAGACTGCCAGCCGTATTCGGCGCATAACCCATCAGCTTCTTGAGCGCAGCTTTTGTCTCTGGCGCAAGAATTGGAAACAGGCGTGCGCGATCAGCATCATCGAGCTCGTGAAACACATCGGTTGCACGGTCAGCAGACATGCCATCCAATAACTGGCTGGCAGTATTAGGTGGCAAAGCTGCCAGAATATCGGTCGCACGTTCAAGTTCCGGCTGATCGAGCAGGCGGATAGCATCTTCGTGTGAAAGCTGGGCAATAACGGCAATTGCGTCATCAGCATCCAGTTCATTGACGATTTCTACTGCGTCACCAGTACGGACATCAGCAATGCGGCTGGCAATTGCAGCAGCAGAGAGGTCGGCAACATTGAGAACTTCAGTGAAGTTGTTGTCGGTCATGGGCTTGCCTTTCTGTCGATCCGCCGTCCAAGGCTGATCGTGCAAGCCGACCGCAAGCGATCAGATCACGAACTGCCTTGACGGCTGAAACAATCGACTGTGACTGTCGCTTGGCATAAGAGAATAATACTCCGGTTGAAATGCAGCTTAAGAAATGCGGCTGCACAGCTGATTTGCGCCGGGTTGCCCCGAAAGTCAACCCCTGCCCCCAATCATGAAAGGTTTTTCATAATCCGGTTACACCCTTGTCTCATTCGCTGCAAAATCCTAAGTCTCATATCTATAGAATTCATTTTATCCGGAGTTAATCATGTCCGTAAAACAAGCTTATAATCATGCGCTTACCGAATGGAACGGACCACTTGGCCTACCGGATTTTACAGCCTTCAGCGATGAAGATTTCGCTGGTGCTTTTGATATGGCCCTTGTTTCAAACCTCGCCGAAATAGAAGCGATCATCAATGACCCGGCCGCGCCAACTATAGATAACACACTCAAAGCCTTGCAGCTTTCCGGCAAGCCACTTAACCGTATTTCTTCAATTTTCTGGCTGCGTGCCGGCGCTCACACCAACAATAGCATTCAGGCACTGGAGCGGGAAATCGCACCAAAAATGTCGCGTCATTATTCGCATATTATGATGAACCCGAAGCTGTTTGCACGTGTTGATACGCTTTATGAGAAGCGCGACCATCTCGGGCTGGATACACAAACAAAACGTGTACTGGAAAAGACATGGAAAGGCTTTGTCCGTTCTGGCGCCAGACTTGACGAAACTGGAAAAAAAGAACTCGCCGACATTAATGAAAAGCTTGCTGGCCTTGGTGCACGTTTTGGGCAAAATGTTTTGAAGGATGAATCAAGCTGGGTGTTATTCATTACCAATGATGCCGACCTTGCAGGCCTTCCGGATTTTCTGAAAAATTCCATGCAGAGTGCCGCCGCCGAGCGCGGCCAGCCAGACGCATGGGCGGTTACATTATCGCGATCAATCGTCGAACCATTCCTGACATTCTCGGAAAACAGAGCATTGCGTGAACAGGCTTTCAAAGCATGGAGCCAACGCGGTGAAAATGGCGGCGAAACCGATAATCGCGAAATTGTACGTGAGATGCTGGAGTTGCGGGAACGCAAAGCGCAACTGCTCGGTTATGCTAATTTCGCTGCCTACAAGCTTGACGACACTATGGCCAAGACGCCAAAAGCGGTTATGGATCTGCTTGAGCCGGTATGGGTCAAGGCACGTGCGAAGGCTGGTGAAGAAGAGGCTGAACTCCAACGTCTTATCGCTGCCAATGGTCACAATCACAAGGTCGCGCCTTGGGACTGGCGTTTTTATGCCGAAAAGCTTCGCGCCGAACGTTTCGCTTTTGACGAGGCGGAATTGAAGCCTTATCTGCAACTTGAAAAAATCATTGAAGCAAGCTTCGATGTCGCAACCCGTCTTTTCGGAATTCGTTTTAAAGAGAAAAAAGACATTGCCACATGGCACCCGGACGTTCGGGTCTTTCAGGTTCTGAACGCCGATGGCAGTGAACGCGGCCTTTTTCTTGGTGACTATTTTTCCCGTACATCCAAGCGTTCCGGCGCATGGATGAGTGCATTGCAATCAAGCCACAAGCTTGATGAGGGGCAAAATCCGATCATCTATAATGTCATGAATTTTGCAAAACCAAAGGCGGGAGAGCCTGCGCTTCTTTCGCTTGATGATGCCCGCACGCTGTTTCACGAATTCGGCCATGCATTGCATGGACTTTTGTCAGAAGTGACATGGCCAGCTATTTCCTGCACCGCCGTTTCACGTGATTTTGTCGAATTACCATCGCAGCTTTATGAACATTGGCTGACCGTGCCGAGCGTGCTCGAAAAATATGCCGTGCATTATCGCAGCGGAGAAGCAATGCCAAAGGCATTGCTCAACAAGCTATTGGCCGCACGCTCATTCAATGCAGGCTTCAATACGGTCGAGTTCACCTCATCTGCACTTGTTGATATGGCATTTCATACCGGTACAGAAAAAATCACTGACCCTTTGGCTTTTGAAACAGCAACGCTCGAAAAATTGTCGATGCCTGATGCAATCATCATGCGCCACCGCACACCACACTTCACCCATGTCTTCTCCGGTGACGGCTATTCCGCCGGTTATTATTCCTACATGTGGTCGGAAGTGCTCGATGCAGATGCATTCTCGGCCTTTGAAGAAACTGGTGATGCCTTCAACCCGGAATTGGCTGCAAAGCTCAAACAATATATTTATTCGGCCGGCGGCAGCCGCGATCCGGAAGAGCTTTACAAAGCCTTTCGCGGCAAAATGCCGACCCCGGATGCAATGATTGAAAAACGTGGATTAAATTAGGGTCCCGACCCTAAAAGAAAGGCCGGGAAACCGGCCTTTTTTATCTTCTCAATATTCGCCCAGCTTGATATCCGGCGTATATTCAACGCCTTCAACTTCCTTGATAACCGGCTGTCCACAATGCATAGTGCCAGTTGCCGCATTAAATGCATAGGTTGGCGAACCATGAAGCTGCCAACCCTTGTTCAATGCTGCTGTGACCCGATGGCAGAATGCGGAATCGTCCGGTCCGGTGATAAAACGATACAGCTTCATAAATTTTCGTCCTTCCAGCAATTACGACTTTATTTTAGCAAGAACACGCTTGGCCATTTCAAGATGCAAACGCTCAACCATCTGGCCTTCCAGAGAAACAACGCCTTTATCTGCATTCTCCGGCTGTTCAAATACAGCAACCACCGCACGGGCATAAGCCACATCTTTATCAGATGGCGAAAAAGCACGATTGGCCGTTTCAATTTGTGAGGGATGAATGAGTGTTTTCCCGTCAAAACCCATTGCGGCCCCCTGCTGACATTCAGCCTCGAAACCAATGCTATCGCGAAAATTATTATAAACGCCATCCAGAATATCAATGCCGCCAGCACGTGCAGCCAGCAATATCTGCATCAGCCACGGAACCAGATAAGGTCGTCCCGCCTGGCTGCGCACCCCTGTTGCAAGAGCGATATCGTTTGGCCCCACCACAAAACAGCCAAGACGCGCCGCAGACCGATGCCCCAGAATTGCAATTTCATCCGCATTAAGAATACCGCGTGGCGTTTCGATCATCGCCCATATACGCATTGCAGGATCCGCATCATGACGATCAAGCAGGCTGGCTGCATCAATAACATCCTGCGGCCGCTCAACCTTGGGCAATAAAATCGCGTCTGCACCAGCCGATGCTGCCGCAATCATATCGGCATTACCCCATAGCGTATCATGTGCATTGACACGCACGATACGTTCGAAGCCAACCTGCGGATGTGCACCAAAATGCGCGACCAGTGCTTCACGCGCCGCATTTTTACTCTCTGGCGCGACAGAATCTTCCAGATCATAAATGATGCAGTCCGCTTCAAGCACCAGCGACTTTTCAAGTGCACGAGGATTAGATGCAGGTACAAACAAGACGGAGCGGCGGGAACGAGCAATGGTTTTCATACCCGATTTGTGCACCGAACGGCAGCCTTGTGCAAGCACTTCAAAGAAGCATTATATGCTCAGACATGAAAGCAACAGGGTTGCGACCTATTGGGCACTTTCCGCCTCAAAGATTGACTCTGTGCTATGCTGATGTAAATCAGACTGTCAATTTACAATACCCAACCGACAGGTCAGGAACATGGACAAGTTCACCAAGCTCACGGGCGTCGCCGCCCCCCTGCCAATCGTCAATATCGATACGGATATGATTATCCCGAAAGATTATCTAAAGACGATCAAGCGTACAGGTTTGAGCAAGGGGCTTTTTGCCGAAATGCGCTTTAATGAAGACGGAACTGAAAATCCGGATTTCGTGCTTAACAAACCCGGCTATCGCAATGCGCAGATCCTTGTTGCAGGTGATAATTTCGGATGCGGCTCCTCGCGGGAGCATGCACCATGGGCGCTCCTCGATTTCGGTATCCGCTGCGTGATCTCGACATCTTTCGCTGATATCTTCTACAATAACTGCTTCAAGAATGGCATCCTGCCGATCAAGGTCAGTCAGGAAGATCTCGACAAGCTGATGGACGATGCATCACGTGGTGCCAACGCCACCTTGACTATCGATCTTGAAACAAAAGAAATTCACGGTCCCGATGGTGGCTCGATTGCATTTGATCTGGATGATTTCAAACGCCACTGCCTGCTCAATGGCCTGGATGACATTGGCCTGACAATGGAAAAAGTGACAAACATCGATACATTTGAGGCCAAGAACGTTCAACAGCGTCCCTGGGCATAATGGAAATGGCGTTGTGCACTTTTGACCTATGCGCGGTGGCCTGAACCATTGAATAGGACACGGTTGGCTGAAATGGCCCGAGAAGATCAAAGCGGTGACTGGGCGGGACGTCTTTCGCCCTCGCTTGATGAAGTGGAATCGATAGCGATCGAAGCGCTTGCGCATCTTCCGCAGGAATTTCGTGCGCTTTGCGGCGACATCATTATCCAGATTTCGGACTTTCCCGAAGAGCAGATCGTCGAAGATATGGGTCTGGAAACGCCTTTTGATCTTCTGGGTCTATTTGAAGGTGCCGGCATTGGTGAACGATTTAGTTTGCAAAATGCCGAAAGCCCAAACCGTATCACACTTTTCCGGCGCGCAATTCTGGATTATTGGTCTGAGAATGAAGAAACTCTCGGCGACGTCATCACTCATATATTAATCCATGAAATCGGCCACCATTTCGGTCTTTCAGATGACGATATGGAAGCGCTTGAAGCGCAGGCTGAATAACGTCTCATTACTGATTTGGATGATCACGCTTCTGCTGCAAAACTCCGCTGTCCTCCTGAAACTGAACAGTTGCCGGCTCAGCTCATCCTTTAGTCAATAAAGCGCAAAACCTCCTCCTGGAAGAGGAGGTCCGCAAAATTGATACACTGCCATAAAGAAACGCAGTGTATCAGGGGTCAGGACCCTGGATTTCAAAGTCTATTTAATGAATTGCGTCCAGACCCTTCTCTAATAGATAATCGAGCTGGTCAATTTCTGCTTTTGTAAGTCGCACGCCTTCAATTTCCGATTCCGCACGCGCCTTGAAACGGCGCTGTGATGGCAAACGTGCGCCCTGACCAACAATTGCCTCGAAGAAGTTTTCCGCACGGACGAACGGATCGCCAGAGCGCCCTTTTGCAAAAGCTTCCGGTGAAAATGCAATTATGAGTTCACCATGAACTGGTGACAATGTCGTCGTACCCAGAAAATCCAGCACTTCCGGGCTGGTCAGATCGCCAATCATAATAGCAGCCAGCAATTCAACCATTGTGCTGATTGCTGATCCCTTATGCCCACCAAACGGTAACATGGCACCCGCAAGTGCAATTTCCGGGTCGGTCGTTGGGTTACCGTCTGCATCAATAGCCCAGCCTTCCGGTAATTGCTTACCAGCGCGGCGATGCAATTCTATCTCGCCTCGTGCTGCAACAGAGGTCGCAAAATCAAAGACGTAAGGCGGAGTGTCCTTGCGCGGCCAGCCAAAAGCAAAAGGATTGGTGCCAAGCAACGGCTTGTTTCCACCGGTAGGCGCTACTGTTGCATAGCTTGGACACATGACAATGGCAGCCAGCCCTTCATTCGTTAGCTCTTCAACTTCCGGCCAGAGTGCTGAAAAATGCGTGCAGTCATTGATAACAAGCGCTGCGATACCATTTTTACGTGCACGCTCGGCAAGAACTGGTACACCTAATTCAAAAGCGGGATTCGCAAAACCGTAATTTGCATTAACCCGCACAATACCGGAGGCTTCATCATTTACAATTTCAGGAATTGCGTCTGCTTTGACCTTCCCCGCCTTGACTGTGCGAAGCGCACCTTCAATACGATATATGCCATGAGATTTGCAGTGATCACGTTCGCCCGCAACAATCACACGAGCAACGGCCCCGGCTTGTATGGCATTTAAACCTGCCTTACGAAAAATGGCCTCTACGCGTTCGTGAAGCTTGGAAATGCTCAGTATGGTAGTTTCGCTCATCATGCATCTTTCATAACTTTGCCCGGCGGGAAGAGCCCACAAACAATTGATATCTGCGCACACACTGTATACAAAGATTCAGGATATACAATCATTAGGCAAATGCAATTTAGATGCAGCCAAACACGGCCTAAATTGCACATCGATTTCTACAGGAGGATGAACGAATGGCCTTTATACCTAAAGGAAAACACCTTGTTGCTGGTGAATGGCTCGATGGAGCTGGCACTTTTGAATCTTCACCAGCGACCGGGCCAGCCCACTCGTTTGCAGTCGGTACAGTCGACCTGGTGAAACAGGCCTGCGAAGCAGCAGAAGATGCTTTCTGGTCTTATGGCTATTCAACGCGCGCAGAGCGAGCTACATTCCTGCGCACAATTGCTGACGAAATTGAATCGCGCATTGCTGATATTGTGGTGATCGGCTCGCAGGAAACCGGTTTGCCAGAAGCCCGTCTTCAAGGTGAAACCGGGCGCACCACCGGCCAACTGCGATTGTTTGCTGATCATATTGAAAAAGGTGACTATCTTGATCGCCGCTTTGATGCAGCGCTACCTGATCGCCAGCCGGCACCACGCCCTGAAATCCGTCTGGTTCAGCGTCCAATCGGACCTGTAGCGGTTTTTGGCGCATCAAACTTCCCGATGGCATTTTCAACCGCTGGCGGCGATACCGCAGCCGCCCTTGCTGCGGGTTGCCCCGTGGTTGTAAAAGGCCATTCAGCACATCCGGGAACGGGTGAAATCGTAGCACAGGCTATTGAAGCTGCGATCAAAAAGACCGGTATCCATCCGGGCGTGTTCTCGCTTATCCAGGGAGGTCGCCGTGATGTCGGTCATGCACTGGTTCAGAACCCCTATATCAAAGCTGTAGGCTTTACAGGTTCGCTTGCGGGAGGTCGTGCACTGTTCGATCTTTGTGCGGCACGTCCTGAGCCAATTCCATTCTTTGGTGAACTTGGTTCAGTCAATCCAATGTTTATGTTGCCAGAAGCAATGAAGGCACGCGCCGAAACACTAGGACAAGGCTGGGCTGGTTCGCTGACCATGGGTGCAGGCCAGTTCTGCACCAATCCTGGCATCGCTGTTGTGCTCGACGGAGCAGATGCTGACCGATTTACAGCAGCGACCGTTGAAGGTCTCAAGAAGGTCGCTCCGCAAACCATGCTGACGGACGGTATTGCGCAGGCATATCATGAGGGTAAAGAGCGTTTTGATACACGCAATGCCGTCAAGCCACTTTATGAAACTCAGTCAAAAGGCCGTCAGGCTTCACCAAACCTTTTTGAAACAACAGGCGAGCGTTTCCTTTCCGATCATGCTCTGGGTGAGGAAGTATTCGGGCCTCTCGGTCTGGTTGTGCGCGTCGGTTCTGTTGATGAAATGGAAAAGCTTGCACGCGGCTTTGAAGGTCAGCTGACTGCTACCATCCACATGGATGCTGGCGATATTGGTGAGGCACAAAAGCTTCTGCCCGTTCTGGAACGCAAGGCAGGCCGCGTTCTCGTCAACGGTTTTCCAACTGGTGTTGAAGTGGTTGACTCAATGGTTCATGGCGGACCATACCCGGCCTCGACAAACTTTGGAGCAACCAGCGTAGGCACCATGTCGATCCGTCGCTTCCTGCGCCCTGTTTCCTATCAGAATTTCCCGAAAGATCTTTTGCCAGAAGATTTCGAATAGTCTTTATATAATAAACAAGCAACGGCGTTATTGAAAAGCGCCGTTGCATACATCTTATTTGTCTTATTTTAAAATAGCGACCAAGACCCTTGATATTTACTTTATTAACCGCAGCGCAAAATGTAACAACCATGATGTGAAGCGCTGCCACATGGTATGAAGCTCATAAGTGTTAAAGCCATTCGGTGAAACTCAGGCAACTTTGAGCAACATTACTTTTCATCCAGCGATAACGTTTTTGCAACGCACTGGGCTCTGATCAGCGGAAAAATTAGAAATTGCAGGAACAAAGTGGTTTCTGGCAGCTGAGAAAATTGATACGAAGTGTTGCAATTGCCACCATGACATTAAGTGTGGTGTAACGGCGCCACTTTTCCCATTTCAGAAAATCTTTACTTACTACCGGTGCAATTTGTGCCGAACCTATCCGTTTCTTTTCAACCGGCGTAGAGCAATGGCACCGGTCAATTGAACATATCTCTGTATTGACTGGTATGGTAGTATGGTATAATGAAAATTGAGGAGGAAATCATGCAAAGCTCATTGTTGCGCCCAAAGCACGTCAGTGTGGTGGATCAGCTATATGCTGCATTGCGGGCGGCCATCATTGATAATGCATTATCGCCCGGTACGCGGATTTCCGAGGCTGAAGTGGCGCAACAATATGGTGTCAGCCGCCAGCCTGTTCGCGAGGCGTTTATTACGCTGGCCAATGAGGGTCTGCTTGAAGTTCGTCCGCAGCGGGGAACCTTTGTCGCGAAAATCTCACTTCAGGCTGTCATGGATGCGCGTTTTGTGCGCGAAGCTGTTGAAGCCGACATTGTCAAGCTTCTGGCCCGGGCACCGGACGAGGCGCTTGTGAGAGAGCTGCGGATGCAACTCGTTCGTCAGGAAGAACTCATTGGCGGTTCAGCTCGGGATTTCATGGATGCTGACGAAATATTTCACCGCACCATGGCTGAAGGAGCTGACAAAGGGAAAGCCTGGCGCGTTGTGGTTGAGATGAAAGCGCAGATGGATCGGGTGCGTTTTCTTTCAAGTATGCATTTTCCGGTTGCCCGCCTGATTGCCCAGCATCGTGACGTTGTTGAAGCCATTGCAACGGGAGATGCTGCGCGGGCTGAACAATTTATGCGGCAGCACCTGCAAGGGATTCTGATCGATCTTCCCGTCATCGAGCAGGAGAGGCCGGAGTATTTTCTATAGCGCCGGACAAACGGCATTGAATGCATTCAAGAGGAGGAAAGAATGAAGTTTCAGAACCTTAAACACATAGCAGCAACCTGTGCCTTATTCGCATTGATGGGCGGTACATCGCTGGCACAGGAGGTTACGCTTAAACTTGGCCACCTCGCCAATGAAGAAAATATCTGGCACAAAGCAGCGTTGAAATTTGCCGACGAAGTTAAGGCCCGCACCGAAGGGCGTGTAGCGGTTGAAGTCTATCCGAATGAATCGCTCGGTAAGGAAATCGACGTCATCAACGGGATGCAGCTTGGTACTGCCGACATGACAATCACTGGCGAGAGCCTGCAAAACTGGGCGCCGAAAGCTGCCTTGTTGGCTTTGCCATATGGATACAAATCGCTTGAACATATGGACAAGGTTGCATCGGGTGAAATTGGCCAGCAGATCGAAGCCGAGATCATTGAAAAGGCGGGTATCCGCCCCCTGACTTACTTCGCGCGCGGGCCTCGCAACCTTTCGGCCAATCGTGAGATAACAAAGCCGGAAGATCTGAAAGGCTTCAAGGTTCGCGTACCGAATGTTCCAATTTTCGTGGCTGCATGGCAGGCGCTTGGTGCCAACCCAACCCCAATGGCTTTCTCGGAAGTGTTCACCTCGCTTCAGAACGGCACTATCGAAGGGCAGGAAAATCCGCTCGCTCTCTTCAAGTCGGGTGGCTTTTATGAAGTGCAAAAGGTCGTTAACAAGACTGAACATGTTCGTTCGTGGATTTACTTGACGATATCTGAACGCAGCTGGGACAAATTGTCGGAAGCAGATCAGGCTGCTTTGAAGGAAGCAGCTAAAATCACGCAAGCTTATGAACGTGAATTGTTTACAGCTGACGAAAAAGCGCTGGTTGCTGATCTTGAAGCCCATGGTGTGAAATTCGTGGAAGTGGACCAGACGGCATTTGCGAACAAGGCAAAAGACGCAGTCATTGCATCTGTGCCGCAGGAAATCCGACCTTTGGCCGAGCAGGTTTTCAACGACTGAGATAAAGGCTCTGCCGGATTTAATCCGGCAGCCAGCCTGTCGAGGACACCATGACAAAAACATTCAAAGGATTGGAGGGCGTGTGTCGCCTTCTGATACTCGCAACATTTCTTGTGCTTATGGGATCTGTTTTGCTGCAGGTTTACGCCCGCACATTTTTGAGTACAGCTCCAGTCTGGACGGAAGAACTGACAAGGTTCTGCCTGCTCTATATCGGAGCACTCGGCGCAGGTCTTTCCTTGCGCAGCGGAGATATGGTCAATGTTGACCTCTTATGTGAAAGCTTGCCCGGACGTATGCCCTGGCTCTTACGACTGGTCAGCGCAATCCTGACAGTGGTATTTGCAGTCGTTCTTTTGCCCGCCGCATGGGACTACACCACCATCGGCAGCCGTCAAACGGCGCCTTCTCTTGGCTGGCGTATGGATTTCATCCACGCATCGCAGCTTATTCTCATCGTTGCGCTGACCATTTGGGCGCTGATGCGTATCATCGAGATGCTGACAGGTCGCCATGACGGGCGCCCCATCCCCAATTCGGAGGAAAACTGATGGGTCTGACCCTTCTTCTTGGCACCTTTGTGCTGGGCCTAGCCATTGGCTTGCCCGTAGCTGTGACATTGGGTCTGTCCTCAATGGCATATCTGTTGTTTGCCGATATCCCGCTGGTTGTCATTCCCCAGAAAATGTATGCCGGGATGGACAGTTTCGTATTGCTGTGTATTCCGGGTTTCATTCTGGCCGGAAACCTGATGAATTCCGGCGGCATTACCGAGCGGATCATTCGCTTCGCCAATGCTTTGGTTGGCTGGATGCGCGGCGGCTTGGCACAAGCCAATATCGCAGCCTCCATGCTCTTTGGTGGCATTTCCGGAACTGCGGTCGCGGATGTGGCATCAGTTGGCGGCATGATGATCCCCGGCATGAAAAAAGTGGGATATCCCGCAGATTTCTCCGCTGCCGTCACCGCTGCTTCATCGACCGTCGGCCCGATGATCCCACCAAGCGTTCCCATGATTATTGTCGGTTCTCTTTCCGGTCTTTCGGTTGGAAAACTATTTCTGGCTGGCGCAATGCCCGGCTTGCTGATGGGCTTTGCGATGATGGTTACAACCTATTTCATTGCAAAGAAAAAAAGCTTCCCGCGCGAAGACTGGAAGGGCATTAAAGAGCTGCTCACATCGTTCACAGGTGCGATCTGGGCTATTGCAATGACTGCCTTGATCGTCGGCGGCTTGCTGATTGGCGTTACCACACCGACAGAAACAGCTGTTGTGGCATGTCTTTATGCAGCGCTTGTCGGTCTGTTTATCTATCGGGAATTACCGGTAAGCCGGATCCCCAAGATTATCATCGACAGTGCAATCAGTTCGGCTGGCATTCTGGTACTGGTTGGTACTGCCAATGTCTTTGGTTGGATTCTGGTCGCAGAGCGCATTCCGCAAACACTTGCGAACGCAGTTCTCTCCATTACAGACAACAAGTTTCTTGTCATCCTGTTGATCAATATTCTGCTTTTGTTTGTTGGCATGTTCATGGAAACAATTGCTGCATTGATCATTCTGTTTGTGCCCTTGCAGGCTTTGGCTCTCGCGGTCGGTATTGATCCGATACATTTTGCCTGTTTTGCAGTTTTGAACCTGATGATCGGTCTGACGACTCCCCCGGTTGGCGTCTGTTTGTTTGTCGCGTCCAATATAGCGCGACTGCCTCTGTCACCGGTGATCAAGGCAATCATTCCCTATATCATCACCAATATTATTGTTCTTCTGATGGTCAGCTATTTCCCGCCTCTGGCGACGTGGTTGCCAAACACTTTGATGCCTTGAGGTTATGATGACAGAACAATTGGTAACACGTGTCGTTTGCCTTCATGCGCAAGATGATCTGAGAATAGAAAACAGGGCTTTCGAAGCACCAGGCCCCGGCGAAGTCATGGTCGGTGTTCAGGCTGGCGGTATTTGCGGCTCTGACCTGCATTACTGGCAGGAGGGTGGAATTGGAACAATTCGTGTTCGTGAACCAATCATCCTCGGGCATGAGGCATCGGGATATGTCGAAGCACTTGGCGAGGGTGTAACAAACCTCGCCATCGGCCAGCTTGTTGCCATGAACCCATCCCAGCCTTGCGGGAATTGCAGTTTTTGCCAGCAAAACCTGCCGCGCCATTGCAATGCGATGCGTTTTAAAGGTTCAGCAATGTACCTTCCACATCAGCAGGGTATGTTTCGTGACAAAATGGTGATTGCTGCGGATCAATGCTTTGCAGTGCCTGATGACATTGACCCGGGTGCTGCGGCCTGTTCGGAACCGCTGGCAGTGTGTTTGCATGCAGCCAATCGTGGCGAAGCAATTGCCGGCAGCTTGTCTGGCAAAGTCGTGCTGGTGACAGGAGCGGGGCCGATTGGAGCGCTTTGTGTGGCCGTTGCGCGAATGCGGGGCGCTTCCGAGATTATCGTGACAGATATTCAGGACGCAACACTGGCGATTGCTGCAAGAATGGGCGCCGATCATACCGTCAACATTATGACCGATCCTTCTGGTCTTGAGCGATGGAAAGAGGGCAAAGGAAAGATTGATCTGGTATTTGAATGCTCGGCTGCAGCACCTGCAATCAATGATGCGATTTCGTGTCTTCGGCCACTCGGCACAATGGTGCAAGTGGGAGTTGCCGGGCCAACCACCATACCGTTGAATGTGATGGTTGGTAAGGAAATTCAATTCATCGGGTCGCAGCGTTTCGATACTGAATTCGCCGAAGCAGTACGTCTGATCGGATCGCACGCAATCGATCCGCGCCCGATCATCACGGCCACACTTCCTGTAAATGAGGCGCTTTCCGCATTTCATGCGGCTACTGATCGATCGCAATCGGTCAAGGTTCAAATCACTTTTGCCGATGCATCCGCAAGGCACTGACAATAGAGAGACGACAATATGAGACAGACCTGGCGCTGGTTCGGCCCCAAGGACCTGGTATCCATTGATGACATGCTACAGGCGGGTGTGGAAGGTGTTGTAACAGCCCTGCACCATGTAGCAACTGGCGCGGTTTGGCAGCCTGCGGAAATAGAAAAGCGAAAAGCAGACATCGCTCAGATGAAGAACGGAGATGCCTCCGGTCTTAAATGGGAAGTTGTTGAAAGCCTCCCGGTTTCCGAGGATATCAAACGCCAGACGGGTGACTGGAAAACGCATATCGCGAATTGGAAAACCTCAATGCGAAATCTGCATGACGCAGGTATTGAGGTCATATGCTATAATTTTATGCCGATCCTGGATTGGACACGCACCGATTTGGCTTATCGCTTGCCAAACGGCGCTACCTGCATGCGTTATGATGCCATCGATTTTGCGGCTTTTGATCTGTTTCTTTTGCAGCGCGAAGGCGCATCCGATGATTACAGTTCCGAAGTTCTTGAAGCGGCACATAAGCGTTTTGCAGCTATGTCTGACGCCCGACGTCTGGAGCTTTCGGGCAATGTTGTATTTGGCTTACCTGGTGCTGCCGAACGCATGTCGATGGAGGACGTGAAAGCTCACCTTGCACATTATGACCATATATCGCCTGAGCGCCTGCGCGGGCATCTTATTGATTTTCTAGCCGAGGTAACTCCGCTGGCAGAAGAACTCGGCGTGCGGTTATGTTGCCACCCGGATGACCCTCCTTTTCCGCTACTGGGTTTACCGCGCGTCATGTCGACTGAGGCCGATTATAAGGCCGTGATGGACGCGGTGAATATTCCGGCAAATGGCATTACGCTTTGTACCGGATCACTGGGAACTCGCGCCGATAATGATCTGCCGGGAATGATGAAACATTTGGGTGATCGGGTACATTTCCTGCATTTGCGCAATGTCGCGCTTGAAGAACCGCATCTTGGCGGATCTTTTCACGAGGCGGCTCATCTGGAAGGTCACACCGATATGGTTGCCATGATTGCAGCTATTCTCGCTGAAGAAAACCGCCGTAAAGCCACAGGCCGTAAAGACTGGCAAATTCCAATGCGGCCTGATCATGGTCAGGATATTCTCGATGATTTGAACAGACAGGCGCAGCCCGGTTATCCTTCCATTGGACGACTGAAAGGCTTGGCAGAGCTGCGCGGGATCATGACTGCGCTATCGCATCCAGAGGTCAGAGTTGCAGGATGAAAAGACTTTCAGCATCGGCGAGTAATGGAACAGCAGCCATTTGGCCCGGATATAGACCGGAAAACCATGGAGTTGGCATCGTCCATCTAGGGCTTGGCAATTTTGCGCGTGCTCATCTTCTGGCTTATACTGATACTGTTCTTGCACAAACGGGTGGTGACTGGCGTATAGTCGGCGTGTCATTGCGTGGAACTGTGGTTGCTGACAGTTTGAACCCGCAGAATGGTTATTACACGATGATTACACGCGGCTCGTCTACACAGGCGCGTGTGATCGGTGCGCTTGATCGAGTATTGGCCGGGCCTGATGTCATCCGCGACGCATTGGATGCCATGCTGTCACCCGACTGTCGCATCGTTAGTCTGAGTGTGACGGAAAAAGGCTATGGTATCACCAGTGACGGTCAGCTTGATCGCAACCATCCCGCAGTCGCTGCCGATCTTGCAAATCCTGAATCACCCACTGGAGTGATCGGTTTGATTGTCGCAGCTCTCGCCCGTAGAATGGTGTTGGGCTTGTCGCCATTCACTGTGCTGAGTTGCGATAACTTATCTCATAATGGCCAGAAACTGCGAAACACAGCGCTGAGTTTCGCGCAGGAAACTCATGGTGAACAGCTATCCAGCTGGATAGAAAGCAATATCAGCTTTCCATCATCCATGGTGGATCGCATCACTCCGGCATCAAGTGCCGCGACGATCAAACTTGCTGCAGAACTGACAGGGCTGGAGGATCAGGCTGCAGTTGAAACCGAACCATTCACTCAGTGGGTAATCGAGGATCAATTCTGTGCTGGACGACCGGAGTGGGAATGTGCAGGCGCTCTGTTCGTCGATGACGTTACCCCTTATGAACGCATGAAACTTCGTATGCTGAATGGCACGCATTCCATGCTGGCTTACAGTGGACAATTGTCAGGCAAAATATTGGTGCGTGACGTTATGGCGGATACTGATCATGCGGCTCTTGTCCGTCGTCATCTTGCGGCGGCTGCGGCCACAGTTGAAGGATTGGCTATTGATCTCGACGATTATGCATCTGCCTTGTGTGAACGATTTTCCAATCCGGAAATAGCTCACTCTACAGCACAGATCGCAATGGATGGCACCCAAAAGCTTCCCCAGAGAATAACGGCACCCGCATTGGAGACAATTGCAGCGGGCGGATCAACCCATCCTTTTGTGTTTTCGCTGGCATCCTGGCTTGCCTATCTCGTCCGCAGAAACCCTGCCGATCAACTCATGCCGTTGAACGACCCAAAAGCTTCAGAGCTTGAGACCGCACTCAGTGCTGCAAAGACGCCCGAAACTATTATACATGCAGTCGCACGCATTTGCCCCGATATCTTGCCTGCTGAATTGACGAATGGCCTTTTCGGTTCAGCTCTACAAGCAATGCTGTCGGCCATTTTATCTGAAGGAATGTCGGCCGTTATCAAGAAGGAAGCAGCAGAAATAAATTGCTGTGGCGCTCCGATTAAAGCCAGGAGCACCACAATGTTCAATAGTCGTTAGGAAGAATTACTTCTTCAAAGCTTCAACATCAATATCGAGCTTGAAATTAGGTCCAAGACCGGATTCAGCGAGTTTTGGAATGCTGAATTCCGTTGCGTCGAACTCTCCGGTTGCTGAAAAACCGGTCTTAATCTTGCTTGCATCCCAAGGCAAACCGGATTCCTCATTCCAGACCACTTCAAGGGTTACAGGCTTGCTGTTTCCTGCAATCGAAAGATCTCCGGTAACTTTAGCAGTCTTATCTCCGGTCTTTTCGATTTTCGTGCTCTTATAGGTAATTTCAGGGAATTCTTCAGCATTTAGAAAATCAGGGCTTTTCAAATGCGTATCACGCTGCTCGTGATTGGTGTCGATGCTTGCTGCCTGAATTTTCAGATCGATCGAGCTATTCTCAACATTATCTTTATCAAATGAAATTGCACCGGATACATCTTTGAATGTGCCATGCGCATTAGCCCAACCATTGTGATTGGTCTTGAAGCTAACCCATGCATGAGTAGGATCAATATCATAAGCGTCTGCGGCAAGGGCATTTCCGGCCATTAACAGCCCGAGTACAGTTGCGGTTGTCGCAAGAAATTTCATTTGGTTTTCCTTTTTTGATTGAAAATATTAGCCAGCAAATTGCATGCCAGCAACGAGAATACCTGCAAGTGCAGGGACGGCCACTATTACTCCTAAAAGGAGTGGTCGAAGCATATAAGGAATACGAGCAGCAACAGGCGCGTAAATATAAGCCAATGGTACGGCTGCAAGGGTAAAAACAGCCAGAACGAGTGCCAAACCTGAGGCTTTGGGAGCAAGAATGCCAGTAACGAGCACGCCAATAAAAGCGACCCAGCTCATTGCCAGTGCGCCTTGCCCATTAAGTGCAAAAGCTTGTGCATCGCCTCTGAGATAGCGCACATATGAAATGAACAGATAGCCACCAAACATAACAGCAAGTGCGGTATTGAACATCAACATGCCCATATATCCACCCATTATAGCAATCAAAGCACCAGCAATTGACGTGGCGAACAGAGCTTGTGGAAGAACGTTAGGCAGAGGCTTGGCCTTAGCCACAGCAAAATATCTGTACAGCACAGCACCAGCTACGGTTAGCAGAACCAGGATCATGACGACGGTCGCTTTTTGACCGTTATTCACTAAGATTGATTTACCCATCCACCAGATTGGCAGAACAATCATCAATACAAAAGCAAGGCTTGAATAAATGATATTTAAACGCGGAGAACGCCATGCGAAGAATGCAAAAAATAAACTTCCAGCAAAAAGTATATATGGAAATTTATGCGCAGCCCTAACCGGTGGAAATGCTGGAAAACCATCTAAAACAAGTATGATAATACAAGCAAACAACGGAGCGAGAAAAGCGAGAACCAGATTTTTCTGTCGCTCAAATCGGTATGATGCAAGCGCAATAATTACGCCAAGCAGCAAGGGGAACGCAATGACTTTAAGGATGATGGATTGTAGCATTTGATCCCGTTTAAACAATTTGGTTCATTAGAGATATTTATACAGCTTAAGTTTGATATTCGATCATAACGTTTTTTTTATCCCGAAAAACAGAGTGTCTACAGAAACTAAACAGTGATATTCATATCGTGATTTAAAAGGATGGCACTTTAATACCAGAATGCGTATTCTGATTAATACTTAATAGATTTCCACTCTACTTTTTAATATTATTGGTTCAATTGCTTCTTTGTGTCAGTTTCATCGTTCGCCAAGATAGATAAGTGCCAACAAATGCCATGATTGCAAGGCTACCAAGCCATGCCAGTGGGTTGAGAACTGCAAGATATGCTGCCAATGGCGTGGCAGCGGCACCAAGCATCAATGGTACAGCACCAAGAACGGCAGCGCTTGATCCTAAAGCGCGTTTGCGTGTCGCCAAAGCAATTGACATCAACGTTGTTTCCGCAATGCCCAGCCCCGCAAGCGAAATAAACATGCCGACAACAATTCCCGGCAGTTTGACAAAGGTGATCGCAGAAAAGCACGCGATGATAGCGCCACATAAAATGGCAAAAGACCCTATCAAAGCCAATCGTTCAACAGCAATGCGGGAGACCAGTTTTGCACTTAACATTGCCCCTAAAAGCACGGCAAAGCCAGTTCCACCGAAAACAAGACCAAAGCTTGATGCTGAAAGCCCATATGCTTCCTGATAAGCGAAAGCCGAGCCGCCTATATATGCGAATAGAAATATAAAGGTCACTGCCAATGCGAGAGCCGGAGTAAGAAAGTGCCGGTCGGATAAGATTTCTACATATGCACGGGCGACAAAATCCAGGTTTAGTTTTGTGCGTTTTTCTTTTGGCAGAGATTCCGGCAGCATGAACAGAGGTGGTTCGGTTTGTCTGAACAGTTTCGGGCGTTTCGTTAAGTGGATTTCCGCCGCGATTATGCCGCCACC
>NZ_ML636814.1 GCF_006476605.1 Brucella gallinifaecis | reverse complement strand
AGGGACAGATTGTTGAGCAGAATTCACCAGCCGAGTTTTTCGACAATCCGCAGCATGAGCGCACGAAACTGTTCCTAGATCAGATTTTGCATTAGGCTGCGTGGATGAATATGAGCCAATATTCTGCAGCAGCAATATAAATCTTCTGATGAAACTCTTCGCGAGTTGAGTGTATCAAGTAGTACTGTGCAAAAAACTACGACGAGAGCAATAGTGTATCGGTTTTTTCAAAACGTCTTCAAATTATATTTCAATTTTTCACTTCATCTAAGATATATTCCCTTTGGAGGGGGAATTAAGTGAAGAAACTACATAGATAGTTGACTTCAAAGGTACTCCTTTTCCCAAAAGCGTCATTCTGTATGCTATTTTCTTATACGTCCGTTATGCCGCTTCCTATCATGATCTTCAGTAAGTAATGACTAGACGCGGCGTAGAGATTGATCGTGTCGGACAAACACTTGAGTTTATGCTCTCTGAGCACCGCAATCCGGGTGCTGCTTGGCGCTTCCTTAAGAAGGGATCGCTAATAAAGGCATTCGGGGCAATATAATCATTGATGAAAGTGAACTCAATTTTACGAGTGCTCAAACTATGAACAATAGCCTGAAGATCACCGGTACGGGCAAGCCGCTTGAAATCCTGCAGGTCAAATACCTCAACAATATGCTTCAACAGGACCATCTTTTCATCAGGAAGATCAGCAAACCCATATTGGGCTTCAAGGCGTTTCATTCAGCTTTCTCGACAGTTGCAGGCATTGAAGTTGCGCATATGATGCGTACGAAACAGTTTGCGAACAACAACCGGTCGCTATTCGAGGCCTTTGCAGAGCTCGCGGCATAATTGCGTCAACAGATCAGTCCTCCCCCCTTGCCTGTTGAAAAATTAGTGACACAGCCCTACGAGCCCTCTCCCCCCGATCAGCATCACCAAAAACCTGTGGTTCGGAGAATGGCCGACTGTCCTCGTCAATACAAAAATGACCGTCGCTCTGCTCGAACGACTTGCTGATCATGTGAGGTCATTGAAACGAGAAGTAATTCGTGATTAATTCCTGTCCTTCCATCTGAAATCGACACAATTAATAACAAAAATTAAATTACTTCTCTTAATTATTTTTAAAAACATTTCTGTCTTATAAATTACTATATACTATAAATTTAAATGTATTTTCAATTTGTATGTTATAGTATGTTAGCTAAATTAGAAATATATTTTAATTAATAAAGGTAAAATATGATTTCTGAAGCAGATAAAATTATAAGTGTATCTGATATATTTTCTCATGTCAGAATTATAAATGGCATAGGAATTAGTTTATGCTTATCCAGAATACTAATATTTTTATCAAAATTTATTCAACATCCCAACAAAAATATTATATCTTATATACATATGGGTTGGATAGTTGCTGTTTTGTTGTGGATAATAAATTTCTGGTGGGGGTATATTTTAGAGGGTTCAGTTCAAAATTATAATGTATATAATTATTTACTAGACATAATTTATGTGTTTAGCCTTTTTTTCATATGCGTTACGCTAACTCCAGATGATGTCGCAGAATATTATAATTATGAAAATTATTTCTTTTCACGTAAATATTGGCTTATGTCATTACTAATATTTATAAGTTTTGTTGAGATGGTGAGAGATGTTTTTTATGATTTATCTGTAAATGAAAAAAGTGACAATGCATATAATATATTATTTTTTGTTATGGAAGTATTTGTAATAATACTTGCAATGCGAATTAAGAGGAAAATATTTCAGTATTTTCTGGTATTATTTATTATAATCCTGATCTGTACTGAGTTCATCACTCAGTAGAATGGGTAAAATAGAATCTATTTTGAATAGGTTCAAATTTCTTCATATGGGCCTTGCAGTCCATATGCAGGCAATGTGACGAACTCATATCCCGGCAAAGCGACTTTTTGTTCACAAGACGTAATATTGATGAGCCATGTCCGATGTTCTACTGTAAGACCTAGAACCTCGGATGGTCTTGAGGACTGGCATTGCCGCCAGCTTTTGCCTGCAAGCGAAGCCAGCAGCTTCACCGTGTTGAATAAAGGACGTTTGCCACCAGCCGCCGTCGGTTCGCCTTCACCTGCTATCAGTCCAAATGGGCTAGTGAGTGCTGAAAGTGTGAGGCAATCAAGTTCTGCATTCAGCACTGAAATTGCATAACCCATTGCATAGCTTTCTGCGAATTTTCCATTATGCCGCGGATCACGATTGGCCATGGCAATGCGCTTGCCATTCGGGTTTTCCATCGTCTTGCTGCCATAAGGATTCTGGCGCATGGGAATGGTGGATGGACCTATGCGATAGGGCCTGTCTCCATAGATCGCCCGCACCGAACGGGTAATGAAAGGCAGAGCCTCCAATGTCTGCATGACACTCAGGTCATCAGCGGCATGAACAATCGGATTGGTGCAATGGGTGATAAAATCAACAAACTCACCAGGAACGCGCTTGCGATTAAGCTCGGTGAAATAGCTCAACATGCCGCCTCCCAGCCGAATATTAGGGAAAGCTGCCCGTGCGGCTGTATAGACATCTTCGAGCGGTGGGCAGGGTGGCCATTTGCTGCCCGGTGGTGTTGATTGCCGATCTATGGCTGGAGAAATAATGATCGCATCAGGGTTAAAACCAGCCGCTTTCATGTCAGAAGCAATTGCCAACGTTTCATCGATGAGTGCTGTCTGGCACGGTAAAGCTATTTCAAGTGAAACGCGCCCACTATGCTTGGCAGCCAAGGCCGCAAAATCCGCAAATGCTAGACCTTTATGACCTGCCAGCGGGTCATAATGAAATAACAGATTCTGCGGCCTAACCTCCTGCAACAAATCAATTGCAGCCAGGCTTGCTTTGGCTTCTTCCGGGGTGACAATGATGCCGATATCAGGCATTTTACCGCTTGCATCACCAAGTGTAATGCACACCGGATCTGTCTTCCGGCTGGCTTTTGGTACCACTATGCGCGTGTCGGAAATGGTGAGCATAATGCGCTGATGGTGAGGCTGATTTGCTTCGATCTGGTAAGGCCACGGCAAAGCCAGTGGGCGTACATAGGTCTTGTAAGACGCATCGGACCAGTTGCGCTGGTCTTCCATTTCAAAAGTATCGCCTTCCATGCGGCATTCGGCTGAAACGCCAGGCATGACCTTATGGGTGATCGCACGCATATCCTTAAAAGGCTGCCATGGTTCAATCAGATCGGGCAGGCGAGTTTTGTTAAGCGTACCATCGACATGTTCGACGCTCACAGGTGAGCCTGCTACGCCGACGATTGGATGCAGAATGCAGAAACCACAACGGTTTGTTTCAAAGCCTGTTGCTGTATTGGCGACGGCATCGAAAGTAAGTTTTCCGTTCTTGTCCGCCTCGATATTCACATCAATCACAAGTCTCGATGCGTTTGGACCTTCACATATTGACTGATAGGTGAGAGCAAAGCCAGTGTCGTCTTGCTTGATGTTGAGGTCATGAATTTCTGGACTATAGGTCCCCCAGTCACGATCCCGAACCAGATAGGAAATTGCACGTAAAACCTCCACGCCCCCATAGGTGATGGTGCGAAGATTACCATTGCTAAGATCGGCTTCGAGCAAACCTGCCTTGAGGCGCAGAGGAGGTGTTTCAGCCTCACATGTTCCAAAAAGCTGGAAAGGATCAATTTTATTCATTTGAGCAACGTCGCAATATCAATGGAGTTGCCGCTTGCAGCACTGTCATAGGCCGCTTCGACAAGTGCAAAGGTCTTGAGATTGTCCAGGCCCGATGTCGATGTCTCTTCACCAGTTAAAAGCTTATCTATCCAATGTTGCTGAATAGCAAAAACGCTTTCCTGAATATTGTGCCAAGGGCGTGAGGCCCATGAGAGCAGTCTTGGCGAAACATCTGAAACCGTTGTGCTGTTTGGCGTAATCACCTCAAGACGATAACCTTGATAAAGCCGGATTGAGCCTTCCGTACCATCAAGCTCAATCAAAGTTTCAGGGAATGGATCGGTTTCGAGCTTGGTGGCATAGCTTACGTCAACAATCGAGGTCGCACCATTTTCGTGATCCATGAGAATGGTGGCCACATCCTCACCTTTGATCTTTGGGTTGACGCGCTTTGTGCGCGCAACAAGCCCTGTCACATCGCCAAGAATAAAGCGTGCTATATCAAGCGTATGGATGCCAAGGTCTTCGATGATGAAGCGCTCACCTTCTGCCAGATAAGGTTGGCCGGAAAACACGTCGAAGCCCGAGCGAAAGGAAAACCGCCCCCAGAATGGCGAGCCGATGACGCCGCTGTCGAGCGCCTTGCGCACGGCTTGAATAGGTGTCTGCCAGCGAAAGTTTTCATGCACCATAAGTGGAATGCCTGCGTCATCACAGACCTTCACCATAGCCTTTGCATCATCAAGCGTTTTGGCAAAAGGCTTCTGGCAGATTGCTGGCACCTTGTGGGCGGCTGCAAGTTCCACCAGAGCACGGTGGCTTGAAACTGTGGTGGCGATATCGACAAAGTCGATGCCACCATCCGCAAACAGCGCTTGCGCATCCGTGTAGCGGCGTTCTATGCCAAACTGGTCGCCGACAATCTTCAACCGCTCAGGATCACGGTCGCAAATTGCCACGATTTTGGCACCCGAAACGTCATTCCATGCATGCATCTGGTTTATTGCGAAAAAACCGCAACCGACCAGAGCGCCATTCAATTCTGCCATTTACTGAGCCTTTATCCTGCTTTTGCCATTTGCATGAGTGTTACACGCTGTTGAAGGCGGCGCTGTGCCTGATCAACCACCACGGCAATAATGATGACAAGTCCCTTGATGACCATCTGCCAGAAGGACGATACGCCCATCATGACCAGACCATCGGATAGAATACCGATGACAAATGCACCGATAATTGTACCACCAATGGTACCACGTCCGCCCGACATCGAGGTGCCGCCGAGAACTGCTGCTGCAATGGCGTTCAATTCGAACGAATTACCTGTTGCCGGATGCGACGACATCAGTTCGGACGAGATGATAAGCCCTGCAATCGCAGCACAGAAACCTGAAAACATGTAAACAAACATTTTTACACGATCGACACGAATACCTGACATGCGTGCCGCACGTTCATTGCCGCCGACTGCGAAAATCTGCCGACCAAGCGGGGTGTATCGCGCGATATAGGCTGCAGCCAATGCGACAACGATCAAAATCCAGATTGATACCGGAAGGCCGAGAATATTGCCGGAGCCAAGAAATGCAAAGCCGGTTGTGCCAAGGTCTTCACGACCTACAAGGTTCGGGAAAGTCTGGCCATCTGAAGATAAAAGCGCCAGACCACGCGCGACATAAAGCGTTCCAAGTGTCGCAATAAAGGGCGCAACATTCAGTTTGGTTATTAACAGCCCGTTTATGAAACCGACTGCGACCCCAACAGCCAGAGTAATCAGCGATATTTCGATAATATTGAAGTAGATTGTATAGCCAATGCCAAGATCGATACCATAGATCAACAGACCACCGGCAACCATGCCGCAAAGCCCGACAATGGATCCGACGGAAAGGTCGATGCCGCCTGTGATGATGACGAAGGTCATGCCCATTGCAAGGAATGCGTTAAGCGCGACATGTTTTGACATCAGGATCAGGTTGGCAGCTGAAAGAAAGTTCGGTGCTGCGAACGAAAAAAAGATGAACACCGCAAAAAGTGCAATGAAGGTTCTGAGTTTCATAAGGGTCAGCAAAGCTGATCCGCTTGAAAAGCCTGGGTCAGAGGCTGCCGTGCTTTTGGCTGTCATGACGCGAGTTCCCTTGTTTGTTGGTCATGGTCGTGGTCAGGGTCGTGGACATGTCCGTGGCCCTTGGCCGAAGCGGCAACAATGTCGGCTTCTGTCGCTTTATCGCGGTCAAAAATGGCAACCAGTTTGCCATTGCTAAGCACTGCGATGCGATCGGAGAGTGCCATGACTTCTTCAAGATCAGAGGTTGAAAAGAGAATGGAAAGACCTTCTGCGGCTAGCCTGCGCATGGTGCGGAAGACATCGGCTTTCGCGCCCACATCAATACCGCGCGATGGCTCGTCCATCAGAAGGACTTTGGGACTGGTCATCAGCGCTTTGCCGATGACAACCTTCTGCTGGTTGCCACCTGACATTGATGTAACTTCAAATTCAGGGTTTGGCGCCTTGATTGCAAGGTCTTTGATCGCCTGTTGAATAGCCTGCTTTTCACGTCTTGGTGAAATGTGAAAGAAGTGAGCCAGACGATCAAGGCTTGCCAGTGTCAGATTGCTGGCAATTGACAAAATCTGTACCAGACCTTCGCGCTGGCGATCTTCCGGTATGAGGGCAAGGCCGCGTCGGATACGGCGGGTTGTATCGCGTTCCTTCACTTGCTTGCCATCGATATAGATTTGGCCGGTGGCATGCCCATGCTGGCCCATGATACATTCAAAAAACTCGGAACGTCCTGCGCCCATCAGCCCATAAATGCCCAGAACTTCGCCTGCGCGAACACTTAGCGATACATTATCAACAGCAAGTCCGCCGGTTGCACGGGGCAGTGTGATGTTTTCAGCACGAAACCGCTCATCACCGATCTTATGTGTTACAGCTTTTGCGAAATCCTTAGCGTCAGAGCCGATCATCGAACGCACAATCCATTGCGTATCGATATTTTTGATTTCTTCCTGACCCGTGATCTGTCCGTCACGCAGAACCGTAATATAATCGCCAATGCGCATCAGTTCTTCAAGACGATGCGAAATATAGACGATTGCAACGCCCTGGCTTTTCAGGTCTGCAATGACCTTGAACAGAATATCGACTTCAGCAGCTGAAAGCGCGGAAGTCGGCTCGTCCATGATCACAATACGCGCATCAAGCGAAACAGCTTTGGCGATTTCGACAAGCTGTTGTTGACCGATCGGCAAATCGGCGACGAGCGTATTTGCATTGATGCCAGCGTCCAGTCGATCGAGATATTCGTTCGCCTTTGTGACCTGTGCTTTGTGATCAATACCAAACAGGCCACGTGTAATCTCGCGGGTGGCAAAAATATTCTCTGCCACCGTCATGTTTGAAAACAGGTTTAATTCCTGAAAGATCATTGCAATGCCGCGTTTTTGCGCATCGGCGGGGCTGTCAAATGACACTTCTTCGCCGTCTAGAATGATTTTCCCAAGAGTTGGCCGCTCAACACCAGCGATAATTTTCATCAGCGTAGACTTGCCCGCGCCGTTTTCGCCGACAAGCACATTGACTGAACCCCGGCGCAATTCAAGATTGGCACGCTTCACCGCGACAATGCCTGAATAGACCTTGGAAATATCTTCAAGCTTGAGGACAATATCCTCTTTCTCGTTCAATTCCGCCTCCATGAGCTATTTCTCCATCGAGATGGAAATGGGCGTCACAAGAGGAAGCTGACCTTTTGATGGTAGCGGGAAAGCACCTTCGGCTTTCACCTTCATCCCAACAAGATTTTCGCGCGGAAGCTTTGACAGAACATCCTCATTGATGCGGGTGTTGAAAGCCTTGCCAAATTGAGCCCAGTCGATCTGGTTGCGAAACTCGTTAAAGTTTACGAAGGGGAGGCTGTCGCGTATTGCACTGCCACGAACGGTCGGTCCGATTTGCACACGCGCATCAGCTTTGCCATCATTATTGCTGTCGACATCAACATAGGCTGCACGTGATTTTGTTTCAGCGCCGACCACTGTGCCTTCGAGTTTGGCCGCAAAAGTCCAGGGTGCATTGCCCTGCTTTTCGCGATGACCGTATTTTTCTCCGGCGGCGTCCGTATTCGCATTTGCTGCCTGCATCACTTCATCGAGTGTTACAGTTTTCTCAGCAAAAAATGGCTTAACTTTTGAATCCCAGATATCGGCAACCGAACGATCGGGATCGAAATTATCGCCGCGTGCTTCTGCGGCTTCTTCTGCTGTCGGTGTTTTAATGATTTTGCAGCCCGAAAGCGCGACACCGCAGGCCAGCACGATAATGGAAGCTGACTTCAGCACTGACATGATTTTATCCTCGGTATTAGGAACATATCGGGAGCGCTAGCATTTGTTGGCGCTCCCGATATCACAAGCCTTGGGAGTTAGTCCTTCAAAGCGAAGGTTTCGAGCTTGTCAGCATTGTCCGGGTTGATAAGAACGCAGTCCATCAGCTGCTTTTCTTCAGCAGGTCCCTTACCGGTCTTGATATATTCGTCAGCCTGAACGACAGCCATCTGTGCCTGAGCATAGGCTGGCTGAAGAACAGTTGCCTTGATGCCGCCAGCCTTGATCGAATCACGAACATCATTGGAGCCATCGAAGCCAACAACAATAACGTCCTTGCGACCAGCCGCTTCAAGAGCAGCCCATGCGCCCATGGCCATGGTGTCGTTGCCGGAAATCACGCCCTTGATGTCGGGGTTTGCCTGCAAGATACTCTGCATTTTGGAGAAAGCTTCAGTCTGGCTCCAGTTGGCTGATTGCTGGGCAACCATTTTCATATCTGGATATTCGTCGATGACGTCGTGATAGCCCTTGGAACGGGTGCCGGCATTGAGATCGGATTCGCGGCCCAGCAGCTCGACATAATTGCCTTCTTCACCCATCAGCTTGACGAATTCTTCCGCGCCGAGCTGTGCACCCTGATAATTGTTGGATACGATCTGCGAAACTGCAATGCCCGAGGCATTGATTTCACGGTCGATCAGGAATGATGGGACATTGGCGTCTTTAGCTTTTTGAACCGCTGCGATCGATGCTTCCGAACCGGCATTGTCGAGAATAATAGCCTTGGCGCCACGACCAATCGCTGTATCGACAAGCTGTGATTGCTTGGTTGGATCATCGTCGTGTTGAAGGATCAGCGTTTCGTAGCCAAGTTCTTTGGCTTTGGCTTCGGCACCAACCGCTTCAGCCTTGTAGAATGGATTATCATGCGATGGCGTGATGATAGCGATCAGATCAGCGGCCCATGCCGGCATGACTGTGCCGCCTGCCAATGTTGCGGAGACGGCTGCTATCGCAAAACTGCGCGCAATTGTCCTGCGTGTAAACTTCATATCTTCCTCCCAAATCAAGCCCCATTTCCCAAGAGGCGGTAAAAGGAGGGCGCCTCACGCCCTCCCAAAAAAACGTCACGTAATGCGACGGATGCTTTCTGCGATTTCTTCCGGTTCAAAAACGTTTTTCCAGTCGTCGCGCATCAGCGCAGGAATGCCGAATTCGATTGCCTTGTTGCAGGCATCGGAGAATACGCCTTCGACTTCGCCAAAAATGACAGCGCCGAGAACATTCATGTGGCCGAGCAGGAAGTCGCGTGCTGCTTCTTCAGGAACGCCGCGACGGACGGTTTCGTCCATGGCCTGCTTCATGACAACGAGAAGCGACGCTGCAACGGTTTCAGACAGGCCCGGCTCGAGAATTGCGAGCTGCTCAACGGTAACGCGGTGCGAGCGCATTACAGGTGCCCAGATGACCTTGGCAATTTCTTCACCCAGTGCATAGGCTTCTTCCGGTCCCTGCATCAAAGCAGAAACGATGTGCTGCTTTGCTGCAATGCCACCGAAGAAATCGCGCTTTGCTGCCGGATCGGTTTCATCGTTGAAGATTGGCGGATGGCAAGGATGGGTTACGAAATAGGTGAGGTCTGCACGTTCTGGCAGATGACCTGCAAATGGTGCTGCTGCATCAAGCGCAACAACCATTGTGCCTGGCTTCAGCTTGTCGACAATGCCTGCTGCAACCTTGCCGATAATGGTATCTGGAACAGCCAGAATGACGACTTCTGCGCCTTCCAGTCCTGCATCGACATCAACAGTATCGATGCCGAGTTCGTTCTTCAGGCGTGCTTTACCGACTTCGCTGACTTCGATGTGACGTACATCGAAACGCGACCCCTTGAGGTTCTTGGCGAGACGATATCCCATCTTGCCGCCAGCTCCGAACAAAGCAATAGCTGTCATGATTGTATTTCCTTCCCAGGCTTTTGGTAGCTTAACTGGTATAACCAGTCAATGAGTATTCCAGATTCAGGCAGTCAAGCCATCACGAATCTGGCTGAAATATCCGTCAGAACCGACCTGACCGCCTTTGAGGGCAATCTGCAGGCCGTTGGTGGCGGCGTGAGCGCCGTGTGCCGTACAAAGCGGCGACCCCGGTGTTTGTGGCAGCGGCAATAGCGTTGTGAGTGCATCAACATGCAATTCACGCAATGCGTGGCTGGAAGTATCTCCGCCTGCAATGACAGCGCGGCTAAGCTTTTCGCGCTCGACAAGATTGCGCAGGATGAAGCCGAGGCTGCGCGCCAGTTTATGGCGGCTGCCAGCAATCTTATCGATTTCTTTGCCCCGGTCAGCCGAAGGCCCTAGCGCGGTGTTGAGGATAACGCTGTTGCCCTGCTGGAGTGCCTGCTGCGCTTCCGCAATAGCAGTTTCAAGAGCCTGATGAGCGTTCTCTCCAAGCAGATCGAGCGGATTGAGATCGATACCTGTGAAACCAGAAGCCGTTGCATGGCGAATCTGGCGTTCGGTGGTTGGTGACACACTGCCCGAAACAACTGCGATACGATCGGCTTTGCCCGGCAGCGGAAATTCTTTTTTTCCGACAATCAGGCCGGCCTTGTTCCATGCTGCCAAAAGCGCATATTCAATGCCTGAGGAGCCTGCAACGAACCAGCCCGCATCAGGGCGCAAGCGCCAAAGCTGCTCACCTGCCTGCAATTGGCTTTCATGACTATCGACATCGAGGAGCAATATGCCGTCAGTATTTTTGACAATGGCATTTATGCGTTCATTCGCATTGCTGGCTGAAAGGGTTGCGAGGTCTGTAAGCACAGTTTTGAGCGTTGTCTGCTGTGCCAGATGTACGCGCAGATCCGCTTCATGCATCGGTGTTACCGGATGACGGCTCATAACCGGATGACGGTCTATGCGATAGACTTCATTCTGATAAGCCGCAAAAAGATTGCCGAAAGCGGTATAACGCTTCAATTGCGGTGCACCGACAATCACTGGCACATAGGCCTGATCGAAGGTCGCTTTGCCGATTTCTATGGCCTTGCCAATATTGCCGACATGTGGTGCAGAATCAAATGTCGAGCAGACCTTGTAATGGGCAATTGCAGCATTCAGGCTTTTCAGCCAGTTGAATGCAGGTGTCAGATTGTCCTGCATCCATTCCGGCGTTTCGCTGCGACTGGTGCCGGCAAGACCTATGGCTTTGCAACGCGAAAAGCGCGATAGAAGCGCTTCATCGGGCACATTCATGAACAGAACTGTATCAACGCCATTGGAAGCCATGGCTTCCATCACATCGGTGGAACCAGTCAGGTCATCACCATAATAGGACAGCAGCAGGTTTTCAGGGTTATGAGCCATTATTCACCCCCTTTCCCGAATTTGGCAATCGAGGCTGCAAGTTCGGGATGGTCCGTCGCGTAAGTCTCGAGCGGAATGCCAGCAACTGCCGCTTCCCATGCCTGCTGTACGGCACGCACACCGGCGGCTGGCCCACCCGGATGGCTGACAATGCCGCCTCCGCACAGATAAAGCAGATCTGTCGTGCGGCCTGTGCGCTCATAGGTTTCCGGTGCCTGTCCGCCCCACTGCCCGGAGCCGGCAACAGGAAGCGGACAATCGGATGGATCAAACAGTGGTGTGCTGACAGCCTTGAACGAATTGACGAAGCTTTCGTCCGGTTCCCAGTATTTGACGCGGATACCGTTGATCTGGAATTGATCGACGCCAAGTAAGCGCCAGAATTGTTGATAAACGCGAAAATCCATGCCTGCGCCCGGATTCCGGGTCAGAATATCCCAGCCATTGCGATGTGCATGGAGTACAAGGCCGGAGCGTTTGCGCAGAAAGCTCATGCCGCCAAATCCGACCGAATTAATGTTGACTACGGCGCAATTGCCGCCAGCCTCAAGCACCATGTCATGATTGCGCATCATCTCATCTGGATCGGCATGCGAAATGCCAAAAGCATACATGACTTTTTTGCCGGTCTTCTGCTCATGATTAAGAATAAGCGGCATGATTGCTGCAATGCGTTCTTTGAGCGGTGAATAGGCCGGGCTCATCAGCTTTTCGTCGTCCTTGATAAAATCAACGCCCGACTCAATCAGTTCGCCTACAAGCTCCGCTGTTTCATAGGGACGCAAACCAAGCGCTGGTTTGACGATGGTACCAATGATCGGACGTTTTTCCACACCTGTCAGACGGCGGCTTCCAGCGATGCCAAATTGCGGACCGGGATGCGCATGTTTGAAGGCTTCTGGCAGCTTCATGTCAACGACACGGATGCCACTCATGCCTTTGATCGAATAAACACCGCCAACGGCAATGGTCATAAGTGCTGCAAGGTCGGTACCAACAGCGTCCAGTGGAAAGGCTATATCGACATCGGCACGCTTGATCGGTCCATGTCCGGCTTCAAGTTCCGGCCAGGCGGGAACTGAGGCATCTTCAAGCGGGCGAATCTCCAGAACGCGAGCTGCAACGCGGGCTTTGAGTTCTTCTGTCTCTCCGGGAAGGGCGACAAAAGTGCCGGTCGACTGATCGCTGGCGATCTTGGCGGCCATCTGTTCGATGCTGCCGGTTGTCTCAATGCGATAGGTCAGACGGATATTCATCGAATTTTGTCGCTCGCTGCTCGTGTTCCACCCATACCAGAGACGCTTACGCAATATATTCCGCACATTTGCCAGAAAGTATCTCCTCACTTTCCAGGATGCGATTGAAGCGCTTGGCTCTGAATGCAAACTGGTATAATGAGTATTCCAATATCTGCAAGTGGAAAATTGTTAGCCCATTCACGAGAAAGTGGGTAACGACTTTCATCCGGGCACTTGAAGATGCATAAGAGGGAGAGAGCTCATGAACAGTGAGATGCAATGAACAAGCCAGTTGAACCAATCGTTCGCCGAAAATTGTCCGACGAGGTTTTTGACCGACTCGAAAATATGATTACGTCCGGCGAGTTGACACCGGGCGATGAAATGCCGTCCGAACGCGTGCTGATGGAACGCTTTGGTGTTGGTCGTCCTGCGATCCGCGAGGCGATGCAGTCGCTTGCCAAGATGGGTCTGGTCAGCATTTCGCATGGTGAACGTGCCAAAGTTCTCAAACTGACTGCACGTTCAATTTTCCGGCAGGTCGATCCGACAGCCAAGATCATGCTTGCGCAATCAATGGATACGCTGGAGCATCTTAAAAGTGCACGTATTTTTTTCGAGCGAGGCATTGCGCGTGAGGCGGCCTATAAAGCCAATGATCAGGATATCGCCGATCTTCGGGCGATTGTTGGCCGCCAGCGTGAAGCATTGGGTGATGCGGATGCATTCATTTCGGCTGATATGGAATTTCATAGTCGTATTGCAAAGATTTCCGGCAATCCGATCTTTGTTGGTGTGAGTGAGGCTATGCTCGCATGGCTGCGCGAGTATCATACTCATATGCTGATCTGGACGGGTAAGGAAAATTATACGCTGGTTGAGCATGAAGAAATCATAGATATGCTCGCTGCCAAAAATTCAGACGGCGCAGAAGCTGCGATGCTTCATCATCTGGAGCGCTCGCGTGCACTATATACAAAGTAGAATATTTGAAAAAAATGAAATGAATTCCTGTGATACAACCTATTGCTGAGTAATGAATGTTGCATTCGCTGCCATACTTAATCTCTTTATCAAAAACTGAATTTTGAGTGATCATAAAATATTTGGCATGCATGCAATTAGATTGTCCATAGGCACCCAGATGTGCTCTACAAACTTCTGCTCATCTAGGTTGGGACTCATTTGATCCATTCAGCGACGATAGATGCGTTGATCGAGAGGGTATGGTGTCCGCCTTGCAGCGGTAGAGGGGATGGCGGCCTTGATGTTCCTTGCTGTTAGCCAGTTGCGCAAGCTATCAGCGTCATAGGCTTTGTCGGCGAGCATCCGCCTTGGCGGCGCGACGGTTCCAAGGAGCGGTATGGCAATGCTGATGTCTGCGATGTTTCCCGGTGTTAGGGTAATGGCAACTGGTCTACTGCGATCTTCTCGAACAGGCGTTGCCAGATCCTGCTTTGGGACCAGCGATTGTAGCGATTATAGATCGTGGTGGGTGGGGTGGCCCATAGGCGGCTAGAACATCACGCCAACGGCATCCCGTTTTAGCACATGCAGAATGCCCGAGATTACGGGCGGTCATCGACCCTTGGCTTACTCGGCTTGCCTCGCGGCAAATGCGGTTCGATCGCCGCCTATGCATCATCCGAAAGCCCGAAAAGATAGCGTGACATATCTCCTCCTGCATAAACCCATAGAAACACAACATTTATATAGAAATATCAAAGAGCTGTATAAGTTCTCAACATAGCTTGCGGACTCATAATTACGTAGCCTAAATCTAAGATCCGTAGTCAACGACAAGCTTTGCATAGCTTACATTTTTTTCAGCTGGCCATTGAGCGTATCAAACGCCAATTGGAAAACATTATTCTGTACGTTTGGAATGAGTTTGAGATCATCAACTGCACTCGCGCACCAATCTGCAGTCCAAACTGCAAATGTTGTCCGACTATCAGTAACAGGATAAAGACGGGCGCCAGCATGATAATTGAGCCACGGCATTGGGCTTTTCAATATACGATATCGAAAAGAGTGGTCTGTGTCAGACAATTGCGTTAACTGCTCCCATAATTGCCCTTCACCGAATATAAAATCCCGAATTCCTGACACTTTATCAGCGGGTACACCATCAAGCATTTTCATATCGCGAATATCTGGATGCCAGCGATCCATACCCACAAAGTCACGCATTTTTGCCCAGACAAGCTCTAATGGAGCATCAATTGGTGATGAAGTAAAAACTTTAGCGGGGCGCATACCCTGCCACATATCCTCAAGCTCTGCTGAACTGGGCTCCAGATTAATTTTACGTGCCAGTGCTATCAGACCTTGAGAAAAAACAAGCTCGGAGATGATTTCAGTATATTTGCCACTATCTTCCGGTGCCTCATCAAACTCTGCCCACCACTGCACAAAAGTTCCACCTGTTTTACTCACCGGGATTAAATCCATTCCGGCCCGATAGTTTTTAACCGGGAAAGCAGGCTTTTCAAAATTATATGTAAAGCTGTAACGACTGTCATCGAGTGATAACAAGCGTTCGCGTACATGCGTTCCGTCAGCGAGCTTAAAACTACGTACACAACCAACAACATCAGATGGCTTTCCATCTTCTATCTCGCTCTGGAGGATGGCAGGATTCCAGACAGGTAAAGCATTGAAGTCACGCACTTCTGCCCATACGCGCTGAACAGGAGCATTGATGATCGTGCTGGCATAAGCCTTGGCCATATCAGTTCCTCTTTTAAAAATCAGAGTGTCAGGGCCTTGAACCGGCGCGTTTGTTCAACAAGAGCCGTCTCGGTAGGCAGACGCTCCATAGAGCTGGCACCGTAAAAACCGTTAATTTCAGGCGTGTTGTTTAAAACATATTGCGCATCGTCAGGCGATGAGATCGGTCCGCCATGGCAAAGCACCAGCACATCTTTACGCACCTTACGGGCAGCTTCTGACCATTGCGAAATTTCGCGTACACAATCATCGAGTGAGCGTGCTGTTTCTGCACCAATTGAGCCACCGGTGGTAAGCCCCATATGGGCGACAATGATGTCTGCTCCGGCACGGGTCATTTCAACCGCCTCATCCGCCGAGAATACATATGGCGTCGTCAGCATGTCTTTTTCATGCGCGGCGCGGATCATATCAATTTCCAGTGCGAAACTCATACCGGTTTCTTCAAGATTTTGCCGGAAGACACCGTCAATCAAACCAACAGTTGGAAAATTCTGGACGCCCGAAAATCCCAAAGCTTTCAACTTATCCAGATGGTGGTCGAGGATCAGGAAAGGGTCTGTTCCGTTTACCCCTGCCAGTACCGGCGTGCGATGGGTAACAGGCAGGACTTCGCGTGCCATATCAAGGACAATTTCATTCGCATTGCCATATGCCAAAACACCCGCCAGAGAACCGCGCCCTGCCATTCTGTAACGACCGGAATTATAAATGACGATAAGGTCGATGCCACCCTCTTCTTCTGACTTGGCAGAAAGACCTGTGCCTGCCCCACCCCCTATAATCGGTTGACGTCGCGCAGCCATGCTATGGAAACGATCCAAAAGTCCGCTACGGTCGGGAACATTTCTTTGTGTCATTCTGCAATCTCCAGATAATTCGCGGCCAATGCCTCGGCAAAGGCAGGCGCGTTTATGTCATGTTCAATTTCAATAAGGCGACGTTGGGTGGTTGGTTTAAAACTTGTGCCAATGGCTTGAAACAATGCTGCATCCGCTTCAGGGTCATGAAATGGCATGCCCGGCACATCGATCGCAGAAACACCTTTCAGCGGAAGCAGCAAGCGCACCGGCCCATCACATAAATTAAGCCTGTTAGCGATCCAGTGACCAATTTCGGCATTTTCTGCCGCTGTGGTACGCATCAGTGTTACTTGAGAATTATGGACATAAAGATTACGCCCTTCAAACCGGGATGGCACCGTCTCGCGGGCACCAAAATTGACCATGTCGACAGCCCCGACAGAGCCAACCCAAGGACGACGCGTACGCGCTGTCGCGCCATAACGATCTTCGTTACACGGGAAAACACCACCAAAAAGATAATCAGGCACTTCGGTAGCGGTCACATCCAGCAAACCGGTCAACAAACCTGAATCAAGCAGTTTTTCCATGGATTGCCCACCGGTACCGGTCGCATGAAAGATAAAAGGTTCGACTTTTCCTTCCAACAGACGACGCAGCTGATCAACACATGTGGTAGTGACACCAAACATGGACATGCCAACACCGGGAAGTTCTTCCAGCTTCGCAAAGCCGTCGAACTTCATCATGCCAGCAACGGCATGCGCACCATTGGCAATAACCCTGCGACTGATATTATTGAGACCGGCAATATCTGTCACAGAATACATCATCGTGATATCGGTCGGCCCGACATAAGGCGCGACATTGCCCGAAGCCACCGTCGAGATCATCACTTTCGGAATGCCCACAGGCAGCGAGCGCATCGCAGTTGTCACCAGAGCAGTGTTACCGGAACCGCCCAATCCCAGAACTGCGCCGAGATCCGACACGGATGTAATCCAGCGTGTCAAAGCTTCAGCCATTGCATTAACTGCAAGACCGCGATCGTTTAAGTCCAGAACAGCATCCACTCCATCAGGATGGAATTGAGCTATTTCCCGGGCAGTGATATCGGCACCAGAAACAGTTTTTTGCGTGCTCACATCTACAATACGCACCGGAATACCAGCCGCCTGGATCAGATCACGCGCATAGAATAATTCCCCGGATTTTGTGTCCATGGTCCCGATAATATAGGCCGTCTGCATGTCCCCCCCTTTCTTATTTTATGCATTGGCAGTTTCATCCAATGATACTGAGCTCACGCCCAGATAACGCTGTTGTGCCTCACTATCATTTGCAAGCGTTGCGGCAGGCATTGTTGCGGTAATACGACCCGTGACCATGATGGCAACGCGCTCTGCAACACTGGTCGCCACATGGATATTTTGCTCAACCAGCAATATCGCCATTCCTTCGGCGGCAATGGCGCGTAATGTATCAATCAGATGATCGACAATGACCGGCGCAAGCCCCTCAGAAGGCTCATCCATGATCAGTAGTGACGGGTTCATTAACAACGCTCTCGCAATGGCAACCATTTGCTGCTCGCCACCGGACAGTTGCCCACCGCGATTATTGCGCCGCTCAGCCAAACGCGGAAAAGTTTCATAGACACGATCAATATTCCAATTGGCATTCTTACTTTGCGAAACGAGCTGCAAATGCTCATGTACTGTGAGTGAGGGAAACAATCTGCGCCCCTGCGGAACAAGTGCTGCACCGGCTTTAGCAACACGGTTAGGACTAAGTCCGCGAAGCTCACACCCGTTCAATTTGATCTGACCGGCATCAGTGCCGAGCATTCCCATGATGGAATAGCAAAGCGTTGACTTTCCCATACCATTTCGCCCGACAAGTGCTAAAGGCTCCGGTCCACATTGCAGCGAAACACCTTGCAAAATATGCGCTTGCCCAAACCGCACATGAAGATCATTTACTTCCAGTACAGCCATCAATGGGCACTCCCGAGATAGATTTCCCTGACAACCGGATTATTGGTAATCTGGTCAGGTACATCCTGTGCAACGATCTCCCCATCTTTCATGATCGTGACAAAATCAGAATTGCGCAAAGCAACGTCCATATCATGTTCGATCAGGATGAGGGTCAGATTGTGCGGCAGGTCGGCAAGAAGTTTGTTCAGCTCAGGGCGCTCGACGGGCGACAGTCCGGCTGCCGGCTCATCCAGCATCAACAGACGCGGATTGGATGCCAGTGCCATGCCAATTTCAACTTGTCTTCTTTGACCATAAGAAATTTCGGAGACTGTTCGGTCCAGGAGATGCTTGATCCGCATTTTGTCTGCCATTTCAGACGCGCGCATCATCGCTGGATCGTTTTTACGAGGCCGCAAAAAAGACATTCGCCCCGGCATGACACCACGAACGGCCATGAATAGATTATCCAGAACGGTTAAGCCGTCAAACAACAGCGACGTCTGATAGGTGCGCCCGATCCCACGCCTTATCCGCTGATGTGGTGGTGCTTTTGTAATGTCTTCTCCAAACAACAAAATACGACCCGAAGTTGGAGGAAAATCACCCAGAATAGTGTTGAATAATGTCGTTTTCCCTGCGCCGTTCGGCCCAAGGATCGCGCGACGCTCGCCCGGCTTTATAACCATAGTGACGTCTGAAACAGCCTTCAGTTTACCAAAGGATCGCCCTACACTTTCAAGCTCAAGTGCTGGCTGCGATAGCGTATCGCCGGAAGAGTGATTCATATGAGCCATCATGCGCTTATGTCCGTTGCAAATCATTGCTGATCCAGCCCGGCACTGAGACCGGGCTGGATGTTTCAAGCCCTTTAGCTCTTTGGTGAGCAATCAGGATTGTCACGTGATGGTGCACCAAGCGCCAGGAATTCTTCTTCATTCATGCCAAGGGTTTGCGTCACCGCTGGCGTGCTGGAAAAAGCTTCTGTGCGAAGCGTACCGTTGTCATCAACAATCTTTGTCAGGAAAATATCGGAGATCGCCTGCCGGTTCTTATCCAATTTTACTTTCGCACCCGTAGGTGTTGTGAATTCAACTTTAGCCAAAGCTTCCTGGAACGCTTCTTGGTTATTGGAAAGATCACCGGCAACAGCCTCCAGGGCAAGTAATACAGCACGCGTATTGGTGTAATAATTCACCGCATGAATGGATGGTGAATCGAAGCCGTCAGGGAACCTTTCACGATATTTTTTAACAAAGTTCTGCCATTCCGGGCTTGCATTAATGTCGGCAATCGGACCTGCTGCCAGCATACCGTCCATAACACGCTGATGAGGGCCACGAGCGCTGAGAAGTGTCTGATCGGCGGTGATTGAACCGCCGTAAATTGGCAACTCTCCGCCCATCTGTGCATATTGTGTTAAAAATGCCAGCGCATCCGTACCGCCCTGTATCAGCAGGATAGCTTCTGCATTTTCTGGAATCCGGGCGATAATAGAAGAAAAATCAGTCGTATTGAGCGGTGACCATAGTTTGGTTACTTCCCCTCCTGCTGCACAATATTCATGCATGAAACCAAATGCCTGCGCATAAGGGAAAGAATAATCAGCAGCGACCAGAGCCACATGTTTTACGCCCAGATCATCATGCACATGCTTGCCAAGACCTGCCATCCATTGCGTGCCTTCGGTGTTGAAACGGAAGAAATTCGGTGATGGATTGCGCAAAGTTGTATCTGACGATGCAGATGAACCATTGACAAATGTGCGGCCCTCCAATGTGCGCGAGTAATCACGCAAAGCCACCCCTTCGGCCCCTGAAAGCGGACCAATAACAATATCGACATTATCTTGTTCGATGAGTTTGCGGGCACGCGCCAGCGCTACATCTGCATTGGCATTTGACGATTCACGTATCCACTCGATTTTTTTACCGCCGACTTCATAACCGATTTCTTCAAGCGCCATTTCCATTGTGCGATAAGCGTCTTGTCCACCGGTCGCGAAAGGACCTTCAAGTGTGGTAATCGATCCGATACGGATGACATCATCAGCAGCAAACACAACTGTGACCATCGCAAAGCTTGCCGTTAAAGCAGCAACACCAAACTTCAGTCTATGTGCTATTGTTTTCGTGATAGTTTTCATTCCAAGTCCTCCCTTGACTATTACTCTATCGACTTCTCCCAAAGCCGCGTTTGAAATTAGTTTTGACGTCGTCGGAAACTCAACCGATCCATCAATAGTTTTCCCATCCCCAGAACTCCATTGGGGGACAAAACGACAACTGCTAGAAAAACGAACCCAATCAATGTGTTAAAGCGATCTCGGTCGTATAATGATGGGGCGAATGTATCGAGCAACGAAAATAGTAAAGCGCCGATAAAAGCACCCGCAGGGTGAATGAGACCGCCAATGACGCACATAACCAAAACATTGACTGTCGCGCCCATGCCTATCGAGCTTGCAGTGATGCCCATATTGTAAAATGTAACGAGCACTCCTCCGCACCCGGCAATAAAACCGGCGAAACCAAATGCTGCAATACGATGGGCTGTTGCATTATAACCAAGTGCAGAGACACGTCTGCGTGCATCTCTCAACCCTTGAAGAACCAGTCCAAATGGTGACTTTCGCAGATAAACCACCAGGAAATACAGGCTGAGTGCAACAATCAAAGCTGTGTAATAAAATACCTTTGGTGAGCGGATGGACTCGTCAAAGATCTCTGGCCCGACAATATTGCGAATGCCTTCATAGCCGTTGAAAATCTCTGTATTTGATTGTGCAAACAGTCCAAAGCCGACAGCCAGAGCCAATGTAATCATCAAAAGATAAATATCGTTTGTTTTGACTGCGATCAGTCCAACGAGCAAGCCTGCCACAGTGGCTGCGACCAAGGCCAGAATGATAGCTGCACTCCATGGCAATGGATTATTGCCAAGAGGTATCGCCGTTGGGGCATAAATGGCAAGAACATATCCCGCCACCCCTGCCAACATGGTTTGGGCAAGGGATACGAAACCGCCATAAGACGCCAGAAAGGTCAGCGATAATGCAATGACACCATAGGCCAGTGACCGCCCGAATATATTGTTGATCCAAAAGGGCGAAACCAGAAGCGGCAAAACAACAAGTATGGCGACGATTGCAAGATTGCTGAGAATTTTCAAAGATGAAAGGCTACGCATTACTGAGCCCTTCCAAGCAGACCCTGCGGCCGCACAGCTAGAATAACAACCATGATTGCGAAAGTAAGAATAACCGAATAGGTCGGAAATAATGCCTGACCCCATTGTTCAGCCAGACCAATAAGAATAGCACCCAGCGCCGTGCCGCCAACAGAACCCAGACCACCGACGATTACGACAACAAGCGAGGTGAGCAGAAACTTGACATCCATTCCCAATGAGACAGGTTGCGCCGTGGCAGCAATCACGCCACCCAAACCTGCAAGGGCTGCGCCCAAAGCAAAAACCATAATTGAAATCTGCTTAACATTTGCGCCTGATGCCGCCAGCATTTGACGATCATCAACGCCGGCACGGATCATAATGCCCAATTTCGTCTTATTGAGAACGAGCCACAGTGTCAGGCCAACAAATAAGGACAAACCAAGCTGAAACAACCGAAATATTGGATAGCGTCCGACACCCGGAACTGACACAGGGCCAAATAGTGCCTCGGGGGCGAAGAACTGAAATGGATTGCCTCCAAATTGAGCCAGTATTTGATCAGCAATAATAATTGAAATTCCGATTGTAACCAATGCCTGCCTTAACTCTTGCCCCTGCATCCAGCCCAAAAAAGCAACTTGAATAATAACACCGACAAGAGCGGCAGCAGCCATGCCTGTCGCAATAGCGGCATACCATGCGATAGAATAAGTCGCGTCGTTTGCGTAAAGTGGATCGAAAACTGCAAATCCAACATAAGCGCCAATAAGGTAAAGCGATCCATGCGCCATGTTTACCGTGCGCATAAGCCCGAATATTAATGAAAAACCACTTGCAACTATAAAATATAGAGCAGCCAAAGTTAATCCATTAAGCGTCACTGTTAAAATAAAACTTAATGACAATACTCCTCCTCTCTGTTCTTGTAAAAAAGAACAGTATTTACATTGCTTTTATGGTTTATCTCCCATTTTCATTGTTGCGCGTCATCGCTTCATCTTCCAGCGCTAATTTCTCTAAAACTGGGTAATTTTGGGTAATTTTACTTTTTGTTCTATCGTGCAAAACTGCACCGCCATATGCTTTGGAGGTTCTCCAAAAATCGAAACTGTGATGAAATACAACGGAATAAGCAGGCGCCTATGAAACCGCATCATGTAAAATTGCTGACCTCTGTCTCATCTGCACTTATTGCGCCTTATGATGTTATCATTTGTCCTGGATTAGCCGGATTGCCGCGACAAGCCTTGGAGGTTGCAGCACTTTTACCAATTTCCGCTATGAATGAACCAACCTTGGCTTTCCTCAAAAGCGATGCGCAATTGACGCATAACGGATTTCAGGAAAAACAGGATGTTTCAGCAGTGACATTAGCGTTGATGATGGCCGATCCGTTTTTAAGGCCGCAGGCCATTTTTGATTTACTGCGGCGTAAAAGAATTAAACGCGTTACCAATTACCCAACCATTCAATTACATGACGGAGATAGTGCACGCGCTTTCAAGAGCGCATCAATCGGATTAAACCGCGAAATCGAGATGATGACTGCTTTTTGTCAGGCGGGATTTGCTGGCACCGCATTTGTCACAAGTCTGGACGCCGCAAGGCTTATGCTTCAAGCCGGTGCCGATACTCTCGTCTTACACCCTGGTTTATTTTTACTTGATTGGCGAAGCCGCGCAACTGCCGCAAAACGGATCAATCAAACATTGCTCCATTTACGCGCTGATGAAAATGCTAAAGCAAAAATTCTGGTTATGAAACCCGATGGTTACGGCGCAGAACTGGATACGATTTGCCAAATGGCAGATGGAACTGTCACGTTTGAGCTGTAATCAGCGAAGAAGCCCTAAAGAGCGCATACGATTGTATAGCGTTTTTCGTGAAATGCCGAGAAAGTCTGCTGTTTCTCCTCGCCTGAAACGGTTGCGGCGCAATGCATCCAGCAACCATTCAGCCTCCGTCATCGGGTTAAGCACCACACTATCTTCATCAGCAATATTATCTTCGGCCTTTTGAACATTGGACGACCAGCTTAATTCGGAAGCACCTATTAGTCCGCCTTTCGCCCGCATCGTTGCCTGTACAATAACTTTGCGCAGCTCCCTTATATTGCCAGGCCAGTCATGGGCATAAAGTTTGCGGATAGCATCCGGAAGCAATTCTAACTTTGGCCCCATTGGTGCACCGGTTGGAGAAACAGGTGCAAGCTGCGATAAATAGTGACGCGAATAAGCTAAAACATCTTCAGGGCGGTCTCGCAATGGAGGAATTTGAATAATGGCGGCCTGAAAAAGGTGCAAAACTGCCAAATCAAACTCCCGTGCCGGCTGACTGACGAGTATCAATCGCGCACCGGAAACTTGATCATTTTTTCCTGACGGTCTTCGTTCTTCATCCCAGTTCTGGATGATTTTCAATGCTTCAGCGCTGAGCTCTTCGGCATTATCTATTACAACAGTTTCATTATCGCGAAGAAGAACACTTTCATGTCCATAATGCGAGGTCGTTGTTTGTGTTTTGCGCGAATGACTATCATTCGCAGCAGAGCCAAGTGTTCCACCAAGTACTTTTTCCGGTGCGCGGTTAACTTCAGCAGCAAGCAGCTGAATGAAAGAGCCACCTCTTCGACCCAGTACGTGCAAGCTACGCGCAACCGTCATGCGCCCTGTACCCACCTCACCGACAATTAAAATAGGCAGTGGCAGCATTGAAAGCCGGTCAATCTGGCTGATAACCGTCTGCATGGCTGCCGACTGCCCCACTATACCGGTCAAACGACGGATCTCCACATCCGCACGCGTTTGCACTTGATCTACCTGGCGCAAACGTCCAACCGTTTTAAACGCTGAAGTCATTTGATAAATCGCACTTTCAACGGGCACCCGATCGAAGGTGGATCCGCCAACATAGCCATCCGCTTTTGCTTCTTGCCAAACGCGATACATATCATCTGGCGTTACAATTGGCCCGCCTTCGACAAGGCAAATCAGATCGGGATTGGATTGCCTCAATCGGCGGAAAATGCGTCGCGCTCGATCAGATGCTTCATCTAAGGTAAATTCTTGCGCAACATTGCGCATACCTCCGGCATTCCAACCGAAGTTCAAACATAAAATGTCAATATCTGCAGCTTCAAGCTTGGCAACTTCAGAAATGGTTTTTGCATAGCCAAATGCAGCCAATCCGGCATTGCGGGCATGGTGAAGCATTTCAACTTCACGATCAAACCCCATTCCACTTTCTTCTAATGCTTGCCGAAAACGACCACTGTAATGAATTGAGCTTGGAAAATTTGCGATCCCTGCATAGCCGGCAGAGGCAAGATTATCGGCTAACCGCTTCAAATCCAGGCGGGGATCGAAGGACGATGCGCCAAAAAATACGGGGATAGAGACACGTCCGAGGAATTCTCTTTGCGCAAACTCGTCAGTGAACTGATTTGCGTCGGCCAAGGGGAGCATAGATGCTAAGGAAGGTGCTCCCATAACCCGATAGCGACCGGCATTAAGTGCAAGGATGAAATCGGCGCCACCGCGTGCAGCTGGAATAGCAGCCATACCAACGCCAATCGCCACACCCACAATCGGCTCTCCGCCGATTAATTGACTGCGAACCAGTCTCGCGAAGTCCGTCAAGTCAATCTACTCCACTTATTCAAGCCAAACCTCTACATCGCAAATTCTGTCAAATACAAAAATACTAACTTGATGGAATATTTAGCGCATTAAGTTTCATAAGAAGATACTATACAAACTTCATTAAACCGATACTTACCAATATCCAAAGGGTATTTTTGAGTATCCTGCAGCCCACATCACTTAGCCACATAGATATTTTGACATTATCTGTTGATTTACAGCCATAAGTGCACCAGAAAAGTAGTCTACTTCTTCATAAGCAGTCGCGTTGCGAAAATGCGAAAGCTCATGTTCTCATGCGGACCAGAAAACAAATCTCTCTCCACAAAAAATGCGACGCCAGCGGTCAAGTGTTGACTTGCCAATTCCAAGGTCATCGGCAGCCAACGAAATGCTGCGACCACACGTCGTTAACATCCTCACAGCTTCGCATTTGAACTCTTCTGTAAATTCGCGCTGCTTCAATTCAAGCTCTCCTGTCCGCTTTATCGAACAGAAAGCTTCAACTTTTGAAGGAGAAATCCATTTTGACTTAGTTAGAGGTAATAGACACCGATACGCTTGCCATCAATAATTTCGACGGTAATTTCCATGTCGTAAATCTCACTTAAAATGTCAGGATGAATAAGGTTTTCAGGTGCACCCTGATATGCGACTTTTCCATCCACCATTGCGACGATATGGTCCGAATAACAGGATGCGAAATTGATGTCGTGCAGCACCAGCACGACTGTCTTGCCAAGATCATCTGCCGCACGGCGCAACAGCTTCATCATTGCCGCCGCATGCTTCATGTCGAGATTGTTAAGTGGTTCATCAAGAAGCACATAATCAGTATCCTGACATAGCACCATCGCAACAAATGCCCTTTGTCGCTGCCCACCTGAAAGTTCATCAAGAAAACGTTCGCTGAGTGTTTCCAAACCGAGATATTGGATTGACTGTTCGACATGTTTGAGATCATCACTGTTCGGACGACCCTTTGAATAGGGATAACGTCCAAAAGTCACGAGATCGCGCACTGTCAGGCGTGAGTTGATAGCATTTTCCTGACGCAGGATTGATAGCCGTTTTGCCAATACATCGCCCGGTGTCGTGCTGATATCAAGGCCATCGACGGTAACGCGGCCTTTGTCCATAGGCAAAAGGCGGCTTATCATTGAAAGCAGAGTCGATTTTCCAGCACCATTTGGGCCGATAATCGAGGTAATGCCGCCCGCAGGCAGGCACAAGCTCACATCATCGACGACAACACTATCATTATAGGTTTTGCTGATCTTGGTGATTTCGATCAACGTGAATGCCCCCTGAGAAGAAGAAGAATGAAGACAAGGCCGCCCACGAATTCAATAATGACACTGAGCGCCGTATTGAAAGCAAAGACACGCTCCAGAACGGTTTGTCCGCCAACAATGCAGATGATCGCAAGCAGCACAGCCACAGGCAACACAATGCGATGCTTCGCCGAACCAGTAACAATATAGGCAAGATTGGCAACGAGAAGACCAAAGAAGGTAATCGGTCCAACGAGTGCCGTTGAAACGGCTACCAGCACCGTGACCAGAAACAGGATACGCCGTACAATACGATTATGATCGACCCCCAGATTAATAGCCTGTTCGCGCCCAAGTGTCAGCACGTCGAAAACATGCATCATCCGCAGGCCATAAAGCGTTACAAGCACCACAATAATGGCGGAGATCAGCAGGATATCAGAATTGATCGTATTGAAACTGGCAAAAAACCTGTCCTGCAACACGGCAAAGAGATTTGGATCAAGCATTCGCTGCATAAAACTGGAAATACTGCGAAAGAAAATACCGCAGACGATGCCGACTAACATGACAAGATGCAAACTGCGCAATGCACCCGAAAAAAGCCAGTGGTATAGTGATCCCGCAAAAAGCACCATAACGGAGGCCTCGGCCAGAAATCGCACATTTGGCCCCAGCCATGCGACATGAAGGCTGCCGAAGATGAATACCGCAATCGTCTGGATCAGAATGTAGATCGCATCGAAACCCATGATTGAAGGCGTGAGGATACGATTATTGGTGACAGTCTGGAAGAGCACAGTCGATACAGCAATCGAATAGGCAACCAGTACCATCGCGGCAAGTTTTGTACCACGAAAAGGCAGAATGAAAGCCCAGCTTCCCTTTGCACCAAGTGTCATGAAGGCGATAGCCGACACGAGCGCAATCAGAGCTAATCCTACAATAATAACAGCGTTGTATTTACGCAAGGCGTGTCCCCTTGCGCAGAAGGAGATAAAGGAAAATCCCACTGCCAACCACACCCATCATGGTGCCAATAGGAATTTCATAGGGAAAGCGGATCACTCGCCCGGCTATATCGCAGGCCAGCACCAGCCCTGCCCCTGATATCGCAACCCACGGCACTGCCCGACGCATATTATCGCCCAGAAACTGGCTCACTATATTCGGTACAATCAGGCCGAGAAAAGGAATTGCCCCCACTGTTACAATAACAGATGCGCTCACCATGGAAACGATAACAAGACCAAGCATCATCACACGGTTGTAATTGAGGCCAAGATTGGTGGTGAAATCTTCACCCAAACCCGCAACCGTAAAACGGTCTGCTGCGATATAGGCGGTAATTGTGAGAGCAAAAGCCAGCCATAGCAATTCGTATCGCCCCCGCAATACGCCAGAAAAATCGCCGGTGGTCCAAGCGTTCAATGATTGAAGGAGGTCAAATCTATAGGCAATGAAAGTTGTAATGGCACTGACAACACCGCCAAGCATGATACCGACCAGCGGCACGACCAGAACCGAACGCAAGGGGATCCGGCGCAGGATCAAAAGAAAAAGCGTTGTTCCCGCAAGCGCGGTTAGCGATGCTATCAGCATTTTGCCGAAAACCGAGGTTTCCGGGGCGAATAAAATGACAAGCAAAATGCCAAGCCCCGCAGATTCCACCGTCCCCGCAGTCGACGGTTCGACAAAGCGATTGCGCGTCAGCATCTGCATGATCATGCCGGCAACACCCATCGACATGCCGGCCAGAATGATAGCGATAGTGCGCGGTATACGGCTGACGACCAGCAGTTCCCACGCATTATCTGCTTCATCAGGATTAAAAAGCATGGAAGGCGACACATCGCCCACACCGATAAACAGGCTGGTGACAGCCAGCACGGCAACAATGACAACAGCCAGGGCCATAGCTGCAGTTGGGGCGATTATTGGTCGCTTCACGCTTTTTCCTGTTGGTCTGCCTTGTCGCACAAACGGACTGCCTTCATAGAAAGGCAGTCCACTGCAACTGGGTGAAAGATTTACTTTGCTTTGTCAAAAGCTTCTGAAAGCTGATCTATGGTTTCATGCAACGCATTGAGTCCGCCGCCGATCAGATACCAGTTCTGCGGCTTCAAATAAACCACCTGATCCTTCTTCCACGCTGTCGTCTGGCGCACAAGTTCATTGTCGAGAACCTGCTGCGCAGAACTGCCTTCACGTCCGATCGCAGCATCACGGTCAATCACAAATAACCAGTCGGGATTGGTCTTGAGAATAAACTCAGCACTGACAGGCTGACCATGGTTTCCAATGGAAAGATTTGCGTCCGCGGGCTTCACACCAAACGCATCATGCAGCACGCCAAAACGAGACCCTGGGCCATAAGCGCTGATCTTGCCACCGGTGGTAAGAATAAGCAGGCCATTGCCTTTATCAGAAGCCTTTTCTTTTAAAGCGGCGACATCAGCATTGAGCTTGTCAATTTCCGTCTTTGCGTCTTTTTCCTTACCAAATATCTGACCGAGCTTTTCGATATTGTCATTGCTCCCCTCAATCAGATTTTTTCCCGCAATGGTCAGATCGATTGTCGGTGCAATTTTTTCCAGCTCGCCATATTTGGCCGCAGAACGTCCGCCAACAATGATAAGATCCGGTTGAGCAGCGTTGATGGCTTCATAATCAGGCTCAAACAACGTACCCACTTTTGCATAATCATCAGACTGGTATTTTTTAAGATAATCCGGGTAGTATGCGAGTTTCGGTACACCAGATACCTTGACACCAAAACGATCAAGATTATCCAGCATCGCCAGATCAAGGACGATAACCTTTTGCGGCGATGCAGGAAGTACGGTTTCGCCCTGAGCGTGTTTAATGGTGATATCAGCGGCAACAGCTGCCGAAGACAGAGTAGCCGCCATGATCGCAACGCCACAAAAACGGGCTAGGCATTGGCCGACGTTCAACATGGTTTCGATCCTTTTCCTGATATTAGAAGTTAAATGGGCAATAAATCAAAACGAGCATTTTGCTAAAAATGCCCGTTTTGTTTGCAGATCAGAATTTCGATGTCAGCGAGACGAAATAACTTCTGCCATTTTCGGCATAATTAGACTCAGTTCTTGGCTGCTTATCGAAAATATTGTTGACACCGGCACGCAAGGTAAAATTGTCCGTCGGGTCATATTTGAAGGAAAAGTTCGTAATATTGTAGGCTGACACATTTTGTGCAACCAGGGTTTCAGGATTTGCGGTGTAATCAACCTGCTTACCGTAGAAATCCATAGATGCGATAAGATTCAGGTTCTCCCGCACCCGCCAGCTCAACTCGGTATGTACCGAATATTCAGGATCAGCGGAAAGCGGCATGCCTGTTTCAAGATTCTTGGATTCAAACAGATAGGTAAATGTGTTGTTCCAGGTCCAATCTGGGTGTGGATAGATCGTAAGACCACCTTCAAGTCCCTGAGTGCGTGCCTTGTCGATATTGACTTGCTGAACATATTTCGTGCCATCAGGCAAAATCAGCGAGGCAACGCGAGCAGATGTGATCTTGTCGTCAATCTCATTATAGAAATAGGTCAGTCCAGCTTCCCATAGATCATCAGTATATTGTGCCCCCACTTCAAAGCTGTTGCTTGTTTCGGGTTTCAGGTCAGGATTACCAACCATTTCGCAAGGACCACCCACAGCCCCACAACCACGACCACGGGACACCTGAACCCAGTTAGGGTTCAATTGACGAAGATTAGGAGCCTTGAACGCCTGTGCCCAGCCAGCCCGCAGCGTCAGCTTTTCCGTAAGATCATAGTTCAGATAAACACGCGGGCTCGCATGCGTACCAAACTCCTGATGCTGATCAAGACGCAGACCTGCCGTCAATTTCAGATCTTCGCGCAGCTTGATCTGGTCTTCAAGGAAAACAGCAGCCGTCCACATGCTGGTTTCAGGCGAACCTGTTGTGCCGGTGAGCGTGTTATCCTTGCCCAGATTCTCCGGGTCCTTCATATTTTCGTAGCGATATTCGGCACCCACTGTCAGATCCTGCTCGAACCAGAAGTCGAGCGGCATGGAAAGCTTGCCATCCAATATATAGGTATTCACTGAAATCGCGGTGTCACCGGTGATAGCAGTTCCGGTACGATCCGTTGTATCATGCTTGTTTACAGCATGCTCAATCTGACCGGTAATGGTTGATGTACCAAAATCCCATTCGCCAATATGTCTGAACGAGCCGGTCGTCCGACGTATCTCAGTATTGGTATCAATCTGACCTTCAGAAAGATAAGGCTTGTATTTTTCAAGACCAGTCCCGCCCTCAATCTCAAATGTCTGATTGGTTGTAGGGGTCCAGGTAAACTTGGTGTTTATTTCATAGTCATCAATACCGCGTGCGACCTCGATCCCATTCTGATCGTTAGGGTCTGCCGGCTTTTGACGGCCAAGGCTGCCATAAGCCGTGAATGTAAGCTCGTTGGGAACAATTGGGCCACTGATATAGCCGCTGAGTTTTTTCTGCAGGCCTGTACCATTATTGTCAGGCTGGTTCCACTCCGCCGTGAGAGATCCTGTCCAGTGCTGATCTGCTTTCTTTGTAATAATATTCACGACGCCGCCCATGGCATCAGAACCATATAATGTAGACATCGGACCACGAACGACCTCAATGCGTTCGATCGCATCAATCGGAATCCAGTTATAATCACCGTTGTAATGACGCATTGTGGTCAATCCGGCATTCACACGCTTGCCGTCAATCAAAATAAGCGTATAGCCACTTCCCATACCGCGCATGCTTATGCCGCGCGTACCATCGCTGCCAAAACCGATATTCACGCCGGGCACGGTCCGCAAAGCCTCGGTGATATCTGCACTGCCCCTTTGCTGAAGCTTATCCTGATCAACAACAGAAATACTTGCAGGTGCGTCTTTCAGTTCAGTCGCGACAGAGGACGCACTGACCACGATCTGCTTGAGGATAATGCTGCCATCCGCTGCCGTAGCGTCTTCATTCACGCCAGCCTGATTGACTGCTTGCGCAAAAGATGCGCTTCCACCCATAAAGACAGCCGTAGTCAGGAAAGTTCCTGCCAGAAATGCCCGGGCAAAAAATGCCTTCTTATATGAATGGCTGACATAAGGGTCACGTGCCAACGGTACCAGAAACAAGCTGCTCATTTTCAACACCATCCAAAGTTGAGTTTTGAGCTCTTCTTATGTATGGCAATAATATGAAATCAACTCTCATGTTTTATAAGCTTTCTAAGTTTCAAAAAACGCAACTCAATGGGCAGAATAGAGCGTGATTAAAAAACATCCCACGCAAACAGATATTCATGAAAAAGATAGCTCAGAACCTGAAACTCAGCGTCTTGGGCAATTGCGTCTACTGATAGCATTGGATGCCTTGCTTGTGGAAGGAAGTGTTGGCGGCGCTGCCATTCAGATGGGATTGAGCACGGCTGCGATGAGCAGGCTGCTTGGCCAGATCCGTAAAAAATTCGACGATCCCATTCTGGTACGTTCTGGACGTGGAATGGTCGCGACGCCAAAGGCAGAGTCCCTTCGCGGTCGCTTGCGCCGCCTTGCCAATGAAGCCGATTCCCTGATGAAAGTGGATGAGGATGACGCGGAAGAAACGCCATCTGATAAGCATGAAGGGTGGGTTCACAGCTCAACTGTTTCACCAGCGCCGCTTGCCATTCGTAAAATCGTCGATCTGGCAAATCATCCGACACCAGAGCAACTGGCAGTCCAGCTGGCCGATATCTGGAGTGACAATAGCCCTGCACGCAGACTTGCAAAATATATTGCCATTATCGGGCGCAAGGTAGGGCATACGCGTCCTTTGGACCTGCGTGAAACAGAAGATGCATTTACGACAATTTTTGCCGGCAAGGCCGATCCAATGCAAATCAGTGCTTTGTTGCGGCTTATCCATTATCGTGGTGAGACGGCCCCGGAACTCGCAGGCATGGTGCTTGCCGCACGGCATTTTTATGCAAGCGATTGCCCAATTGGCGACCACGCGCTTGACTGGCCAGCCTATCTTTCTCCGAATTCCACGCAGTCTCCGTGGTTTATGCTGGCTGCACGTCTGGTTGCCTGTGCAGGCTATCCTGTAGTGTTACATGGCCGTTGCGGAGATGGCGAGCTGGCGGGAAAGCTGGAAATGGCGGCTAAAGCGTTAAATATACCAATCGCGCTTTCCCATGATATGGCAAAGGAAGCTCTCAGGAATCACGGCATATGTTTTATGCCCGTTGCCAGTTTCGCGCCTCAAGTGAATGCATTACTTTCACTTTATCATCTTTTCGAGTCGCGTTCTTCCATCAATAGCCTTGTTCATCTCCTTAATCCGTTAAGTCTCAAGGCATCTTTTCTTGGTGTCTCACAACCCGCCTACCGAGAACTTCATCGTGATACAGGCGCTATTCTCGGCATGAAATCGCTGTCGATCGTCTCAACAAGCCGTGATGTTGCGGAACTGCTACCGCAATATAAGCACACTATATATCGTTACATAAACGGACAGCCGAGTGATCTCGTTTTGCCAACTCTCTCAAAGGAAAATGGCGAAAAACATTCGAGTTTAAGTTCTTTTGAATATTGGTATGGAGTGTGGACAGGTTCAGCGATAGACAAGCGCGCTGAAAACACTGTCATTGCAACCGCAGCAATGGCCATGATGACAGCCACCTCTGCAAAGAATGACAGCTACGCTACTTTTCATCACAAAGCTGAAGAACTCTGGCACCAACGTCACAAAATGAAATCATGACTGAAATCTGACACAAGTCTGCACTCATAATGCAGACACTGCCCCTTAAATACCGGGCTGGCACTCATAAAACGAAGATTGCTCATATTAAACATTATCTTCTCACAAACAGACATTGCCCTACTTAAATAAATTGCCTAGCTGTATGACAGACTGTAGCCAAATGGGAGAATGTGGTGGTAAGCGATTGGTTGGTCAATACAAGTCCGATAAACCGGAAAAGTGCTGCAGAAATCGTCTTTGAAGACATTCGTTCAGCAATTGCCAATGAGCAACTGACCGTCGGAACACGCCTGCCCTCAGAAGCCCAACTCGCTGAAAAATATAGTGTCAGCCGTCCCATCATACGTGAAGCACTGCGCTCCCTGCAAACACTTGGCCTCACCCACACACGCACCGGCAGCGGCACTTATGTCCTGAAAACCACGCCCGGTACAGAACTGAGCTATGGTGTCTATTCGGCACGCGATCTCATTGAGGCCCGCCCTTTTATAGAAGTTCCTGCAGCCGGATGGGCTGCAATCCGCCACACGGAAGCACAGATGGCAAAGCTCTTTGATCTTTGCAACCGGATGGAAAAGCAAACAGATACCCATAAATGGGTGCTACTCGATACACAGTTTCATAGTATGATTGCTCTGGCTTCAGGCAATGCCATGTTTGCCAAAATTGTAGCCGACGCCCGCAACGCCCTCTCCCGCCAATCAGAGCTTGTAAATCTGATGGCTGACCGTCGTGAGGCATCCAATATAGAACATCGACAAATCGCTGACGCCATAAAAAGCCATTCCGAAGAACAGGCCCGTCTTGCAATGCAGAACCATCTCGGACAAGTGAAGCTGGCCATTACCACAATAATAACCAAAGAAAGCTAGAAGATTTCTGGCTTGATTGCCTGTTGTAAAGCTCGCCCCTGATGTGCTCTTTGAAAGCGCAAGCTGCCCGATTGCTGTGGCGCCCAAACTGATTTCATCACCCTATTATACAAATTTATCCGGTAACGGATCACCCATGGTGAATGTCAATACACTTGCACGGTCAGGACTCTAAACTTGACTCATCATTTCTGATATGCGTTAAAGCCACATTTTAATCTGTCAGGCAGCCTTACAGAAAATACCACGGGAACAAATTGAGATGGGTTTGGAAAACGGCTCTCCCACGGGTGGCGAAGTTTCTTTTCTCGACAATATTTTCAATTGAAAACAAGATGCATTGCCAGATCGTGCGCGAACTTCATGTATCTGATTGTTTCAAAAATACCGTTCTTCGTTGTGGGTACTGTGTAAGGGCTACAGGCTTTATTCAATATTGAGCTCTCAGGGAGGAGCGATGACAACAGTATTTAACAAGGCAACACCAGCCGAGCGCGAAGTCTTTACTGAAGAAGATCGAGGCTATCATAAAGCACTGAAGCCGCGTCAGATCCAGATGATTGCCATTGGGGGAGCAATCGGCACAGGTCTGTTTCTTGGTGCTGGCGGGCGTCTGGTGCAAGCTGGCCCGTCACTTGTGTTCATTTATGCCGTGTGTGGCTTTTTCGCATTTCTGGTGCTGCGGGCGCTTGGCGAACTGATTATGCATCGTCCGAGTTCCGGCTCGTTTGTTTCTTATGCTCGCGAATTTTACGGCGAGAAAATGGCATTTGCAGCAGGCTGGATGTACTGGCTCAACTGGGCCATGACATCGATTGCAGACGTTACTGCGGTGGCCCTCTACATGAATTTCTTCAAGCATTATGTGCCCTGGCTCGAAGGGATCGATCAGTGGGTGTTTGCGATGATCGCTCTTATCCTCGTGCTGTCGATGAATCTCCTTTCAGTCAAGGTCTTCGGCGAACTGGAATTCTGGTTCAGCCTCGTTAAAGTTCTCTCACTGGTAATCTTTCTGGCTGTCGGAATTTATTTTGTTATATCCGGCACTCCCATTGACGGCCATCAGCCGGGTTTCCATCTCATCAGCGAAAGCGGTGGCTTCCTTCCGAACGGTATATTGCCTGCATTAGTGATCATTCAGGGCGTTGTCTTCGCCTATGCGTCAATCGAATTGATCGGTACAACGGCTGGTGAAACCGAAGATCCCCGCAAGATTATGCCGGGTGCGATTAAAACAGTCGTGTTCCGTCTGTTGGTCTTTTATGTCGGCTCGGTTCTGCTGCTAACCCTTCTTCTGCCCCATACGCTTTATTCGGCTGGAGAAAGCCCCTTCGTCACTTTCTTTAGCAAAATTGGCGTGCAAGGTGCGGATATCATCATGAATCTCGTTGTGCTGACTGCGGTATTGTCATCATTGAATGCTGGTCTTTATTCAACTGGACGCATTTTGCACTCAATGGCTGTTTCGGGTTCTGCACCTGCGGCACTTGCCAAAATGAACAAAAACGGCGTTCCCTATGGTGGCATTGCTGTAACCGCAGTCGTCACCGCAATCGGTGTCGCACTCAATGCGGTCGTGCCTGCCGCAGCCTTTGAAATTGCGCTCAACCTTGCATCGCTGGGCATTATCACCGCCTGGGGAGTGATCATCCTCTGTCAGCTTAAGCTCTGGCATCTTGCACAAAGGGGCGAGATTGCCCGTCCAGATTTCCGCATGTTTGGCGCACCATATACCGGTATTCTGACGTTGTTGTTCCTTGTTGGTGTTCTGGTGCTGATGGCAGCAGATTATCCGGTCGGCTCTTATACGATCGGTTCACTGATTATCATTATACCCGCACTGGTTGTTGGCTGGTATGTTCTGCGTGAGAGAATCTATCGTCTGGCGGCAGAACGTGCAGCTGAGACACAAAAAACAGTTGATTGAGGGGCAGTGTGAATAATTCGCAATTCAAACCATTGGTGGCAGTCATTGCCACCGGTGGAACTATTGCAAGCAAACGTGGCGAAGACGGTGCAAGTACGCCGACGCTCAATAGCGACGATCTGCTTGTCACTCTTGGCGCTGTCGGGGCACAGCTGCGTCCCATCGATCTGATGGCAAAAGATTCTTCCAGTCTGACATTAATCGATATGCAGACCATTTCTGAAGCAGTTGCAGCACAGATTGCAGACCCGGAAATCTGTGGCGTTGTCGTGCTGCATGGCACAGATGCCATGGAAGAAACGGCCCTGCTCGTTCATTTGCAGAACCATCTTTCCAAGCCAGTGATTTTCACCGGTGCGCAATTCACCGCCGATCATCCCGATGCGGACGGTCCATCCAACCTGACAAAAGCAATCAATCTCGCAACAGATAAAGCCAATGCGCAAAAAGGTGTACTAGTTGCATTTGGCGGCAGGATTGTGCCTGCGTGGGGGGCCTTCAAATTCAGTAGTGATCATGCTGATGCATTCAGATCTGTGCGTGATCTTGATGCACCGGATACAATCCACCTACCCGCGTCAGTCAATGCAATTAAGGTTGATATTATCGCCATCTATCCCGGTTGCGACGATGTGCATATTCAGGCGAGCATTGAGGCTGGAAATCAGGGAATTGTGCTTGCGGCTCTGGGTTCCGGCAATGCCAATATAATTATTGTTGAAGCTGTCAAACAATGCACAAAACATAATATTCCGGTGGTGGTTTCGAGCCGCGTTCCAACGGGTATTTTGCTACCCGGTTATGGCGGTGGTGGCGGCGGATATGATCTTTGTGCAGCCGGTGCAATTCATTCACAAACCCTACGTCCCGGTCAGGCCCGTATTCTCTTGGCATGTCTGATTGCTAATAAAAGTTCAAAAGAAACAATGATAAAAGCTTTTGATGATTTAAATGTCTGATCTGCTTTTTCTGGGGTCTGTCAAAATTTTTCATTTTCCGCTTGAAACTGAACAAACGGTTCTTAACTAAACCTCTGTGGACCGGGCCCCTCTGGCGGCTTCTTGGAAGCCGTGATGTCGGACCACTTCGAGTAAGCTCGAGGTCAGCCCGGACAAATCCTTGCCGACCTTGTTAATTGAAACAGAGGTCGGAAATGGAAATTTTCACTACAGTTTTTATGGGAACGCCAGTCTGGATGTGGCTGGTGTTTATAGGTATTGTTCTGACACTTTTGGTGCTGGATCTTGGTGTCTTCAATAAAGAAGATCATGAGATTGGGATTGCTGAAAGCTTGAAAATGTCGGCATTTTATATAATGCTGGGATTGGCCTTTTCGGGCTTTGTCTGGTGGCAATTGTCCAGCGAAGCAATGGCCCAATATCTGACCGCTTTTGTGGTCGAAAAGACTTTGGCGCTGGATAATATCTTTGTCATTGCATTGATTTTCAGCTTCTTTGCAATCCCCAGGAAATATCAACATCGTGTACTGTTTTGGGGAATTCTTGGCGTTATCGTCTTACGCGGTATTATGATTGGCCTGGGCGCTACCATTGTCGCGAATTATCACTGGGTTCTTTACCTCTTTGCAATTTTCTTAATTGTAACAGGTATCAAAATGCTGTTCTCAGGTGATGAGGAAGAGCCTGATTTAAGTGGTAATCCATTCTTACGCTTTGCTCGCAAATATATGCGTGTCACAGATGAGTTGCATGGGAATTCGTTCTTTGTGCGTATCAAGGATGGCAAAACAGGTAAGATGGTTCGTTTTGCAACACCACTTTTCCTGGCATTGGTGATGATCGAATTTGCCGATCTGATCTTTGCAGTAGATTCGGTGCCTGCGGTCTTTACGATCACAACCGATCCTTTCATCGTTTATACCTCTAACATTTTTGCGATCCTTGGCCTCAGAGCTTTATTCTTTGCCTTGTCTGCGGTTCTGCATCGTTTTGCCTATCTTAAATATGCATTATCCATTCTGCTCATCTTTATTGGATCGAAGATGTTCATTGCTGATCTTATGGACTGGGAAAAGTTTCCACCAGTTTGGTCATTGGCTATAACATTTGCAATTCTTGGTGCAGGTATTGTTTTTTCATTGCTCAAGACAAAAAATGATGCGAAAATAATAAGCAAATTACATTTGTAAAAGCTTGTTCAATCAATCAATATCAAGGCGTCAGATGAAAATTCTGACGTCTTTTATATGATCTTCTGCCATCCAAATGCATTATTGAAGATTTCCAGATAATTGCCGATTTTTGCAATGGAGAGCACTGTTCATAAGCGCTTTCACCGCAAATTTATCCTCAGCAGCCTTTTCTATCAAAATTCGCATATAGCCACTGACAGATCGTATTTCACCATATCTTTGTAAAAGATAAGCGATAACAATAGCCGTATTTTCCTGTCCGAGAATTTTCAATGCAAATTGATGAAGCTTGCTATCAATCCCGATAAAGGTGCGAACCTTGTCTGTCGTATTAATCAAATGTTGCCAATGTGCGATCGGTTGGGATGCATAGGAGGCAATTTCTGGACAAGCTCTTAGAACAAAATCAAGAGAGAGCGTGTTTTCATATTGTTTGGTAGATTGTTCTGAATTTAGTGTCGGATGATTGCTTGTTTCCGGTTTTGTAACGTTATTATCAATATTAGAATCTGGTTTTGATTCATAATAGTGCCGCTCATTTTGAGATTCATTGCCGCTCACTTTTTTGATTTTTTCTTTATTTTTCAAAGCATTGTCAATTGTTGTGTAGATGTGCTCAAGCTTTTCTATCAAAGCTTTTATTTCGTCTGTTCCAGCACGGCGTGGAATTGTGTCGATGACAGTTCTGAAAACTGTACTGATATGCTCCCATGGTCCTTCCAAGCGCTGGTCGAGAACATATTCAAGAGTTTTCGTAATATCCCTACGGAGCAATGTGAGTTGTTCTCGCAATTCTCGGAGCATAGCTTTGTCGTTTTTTATCTGTTCGGCAGCTTTCTCAATTTCATCTTTGCGTGCGAGAAGCGGCGCAAGAGAGAAACCAAAAGCAATTCTTACATCGCCGGATTTTGTGCGACGGACATAACGTTTTCCATTTGGGCTGTCTTGTCGTGCAATGAATCCTGCATCGACCAGCGCAGCCAGGTGTCTGCGTAGTGTTGCATCTGCCATACCATGGGCACGCAATGAAAGTTGTTTGTTGGAAGGAAATACAACAAGTCCGTTCGTCTCGCACAGTGTATTTTCAGGATAAAAGGACAATAAAGCAGATAAGACAGAGAGCGTACGATCATTAAGATCAAAAACTCTCTTTCCCTCGCAAAGCCAGCGATGAAGCTGCCACTTGTCTACAGACAGTCCTGCTGGTATTTCCCGCGCCTTTTTTTGTGCTGACAGCAAGGCATGAGTCATCCGTTGACGGCCAAAAGGCGTCAATCCGATTTGAGGCTCCATTTTCTTCCACCTTCCACAAGGCAAAAGAAATCTAACCGCCAAAATGACGCTAATAACACTTGACAGTGATTCGTAGATTTGCGATTCTCTAGCTGCTAAACCAATGAGAAGGGCTTCCACGCGGCGACGTTTGGGGGCCTTTTTCTTTTGCTTCGGTTTCCTCTTTCTGTTCGAACAGGTGTCCATCACCTGCAGTCGATTGAATTTCGGGCTTTCGTTCACATTTAAATATACAATCGGTCTCAGACTTCTGTTGCGACTGATTGCAATATATTAAATGCAGTTTGATAACTCAGAATACGCTTACTCATTCACTTCTCTTCATCCCGGAATGACGCATAAAGCGTGTCGAGATTACGAGATATCCAATCTGCAAAACGCTTACCATTTGCTGCGCCTAGCGCCATTGTGGCTGTTTTGCCTGTCTGTTTGATCGTGACATTGACACTTTTGTCTTCAGGTGCCCACGACATCCCTGCCCTTGCCGCGGCTTTCGTGACCGGCTTTTTGTGACCTGTGCCTTTGAGATAGCCATAAAGCTGCTCAAAGCGTGTTGCTGACTGTGCATTTTTGAAAGCATCGGTGGCAATCAATTCATATGCAGCATCAGCCTTGCCTGGCATTTCGATGAGTTTGCGCAGTTCTAGCCAGCGATCACGACCGATCCCTTTTGCCGGGCCTATTGCCAGAAGGATTTCTTCTGGAATGGCACGTGGGATTGTCAGCATTTTGGACAGAGTCTGATAATCGACTGAAAGGGCTGCTTGAATTGCTTCACGGCTGAAACTCATTTCTTCAAGACGAGCAGCGAATAGAACGCGTTCGATGAAACTTAGATTGGCCCGTGCCGAGTTTTCCTGTCCCTGGCTTATAATATGTTCCAGATCTTCCAGGGGCTTGATGACGGCTTTGACCTTAATGCCGAGCTCATGAGCAACCTTTGCACGGCGATGACCAAATACTATCATATAGCGTCCGCTGGTCTGCGGATGTGGGCGAACCAGAATAGGGCTGTCCTGGCCGCGCTCACGGATAGCATCAAGCAGTTCTGCATATTCCTGATCATTAACTTCCGGCAGACGATCTGCTATGAAAGAAACATCAAGAAGAGCAGGATCAAGCTCGACGATTGTTTCCCCATCAAGCTTTTGGGCAGCTTGTTTTGCCAGTTCATCAATGGACGCAGAAAGAGACTTTGCGGCACCGAAACGTCGTGTAATGCTTTCAACCGGAGTTGCGGTCTGTTCTTCCGCTGTCTCCGGTCGCATCACACTTTCAAAAATATTCTTTCGTGCCATTTATCTATCCTCAAACCAGGCATAAGACTGATTTTACTTTATAATTTTTAAATTAGACCGCAGTCTAACGACCCCAGGCCTCATGAATGAGACCTCGAATTTCAGAATTCACCATCTCCATGGATTCCATTGCCCTATCATATGTAGCTCGGTTCATGGATGAGCGTTCGACCTCATAAAGGGTCTGTTTGGTAAGGCCGGCATCCGAGATTGCTGTTGATTTCAGCATTTGATGCTTGAGCATATGTGATGCCAACATGCTCTGCATAAAGCCGACCATTTGTGCTTGCGGCACATCTGTTGGTTCATAGCGGGTGATGAGATATCGGAACCAGTCAAGATGTACCGCTCCACCTGCTTGACGGACAGTTTTAAGAATGTCGCCAAGCATGAGCAGAAACTGTGACATGGACATCAGATCAAGCATTTGCGGATGCACGGTAATCAGCACAGATGTTGCCGCGGATAAGGCTGTCAGTGTCAGATAGCCGAGCTGTGGCGGACAGTCGATTACGACGATGTCGTAATCCTTTTCGACTTCGTCCAGCGCTATAGCTATACGGCTGAAGAAAGTTTTGCCTTCACCGCCATTCTGCATGGCAAGTGGTGTATCATATTCATATTCCTGCAGCTCCAGCATTGCAGGAATAATATCGAGACCCGGAAAGTTTGTCTTGCGGATGACATCGCGGATTGGCTTGCGCTGATCATCATAACGGATAGCTTCGTAAAGCGATGGAAACTCATCAAGTTCGGGTTGGATGCCATGCAAGGCAGACATTGAAGCCTGCGGATCGAGGTCGATCGCGAGAACACGGTGGCCTGTTAACGCCAGATGCTGTGCAAGATGCGCCGCAGTGGTTGTTTTTCCTGAGCCACCCTTGAAGTTTACGACACCAATGACCTGAAGCTTTTCATTGCCACGGCGATGCGGTACATAACGTTTAACTTCGGCACGGCCATTGCGATCGAGCCACTGACGCAATTCCTGAATCTGTTCGATAGAATAAGCGCGGCGACCACCAGAAAGAATGGTTGGTTCAACTCCCTTGCCTTCAAGGTGAAGCTTCTTCAGGTTGCTTGGAGAGACGCCGAGAAAATAGGCAGCTTCAGCCATAGAAAATTGCCGCAAAGATTTACGGGCATCTGGCGGAAAATTTTCATGGCGCAGCAGATTGAGCTTGTGCGATATTTCTCGCCCTTGCATCAATATCATGTCATCAAACGACAGAGGTTCTGCTGGATTTGCGATATTCATTGCCTTGACATCCCTAGTGACGGCACTGAAACTGATACCGTCTAAATATCGTCATTATGTCCGATTCTCATTTTGCTGCAAGAGGTCTCTATTAACAAAGCGTTGCCAGACTTTTTCAATATGCGGATATTTGAGATTTATGCGAATCGATATCTATCTAACTAAATGATATACAATGCTTATTTTAAAAATAGACGGCAGTCTATTTATGTTGCATTTATTCCGTCACCTTGCTGAAAGTAGAAAAATGTAAAATCAAGGGTGCTAGGCTTGCTTTTTTATAGCAAAATCATCGCCGATCCATGATCGACTATATATGGGAGAAAAGAGATATTATTTCGATGGGCCATTCCGCTGCATGCGATCGCTGCTGGTATAAGGGCAATAGCTACAAGATAATTTACAGGCAGTCTCTCGTAATGCGTTGCGATACGCTGCCAGTTCTTGAGTTGGTAGATAAGGTGTTCGATACGTGCCGACATCATAGGCTTTGTCAGCGAGCAGCCGTTTTATAGAGCGCATGACTTTCAGCAACTGCTTTGGCCGTTTTGATGCCCCCAAAATTGCCGGGCGTTAAGCTGAAGACGACCGGCCTGCCGCAATCATCGATCAGATAATGCACTTACTGAGGATTTTGCTTGTTCTTCCACCATGGGGCCGGCTGCAGCCATTTTCTCGAAAATACGCTGCCAGATACGCCTCAGAAACCAATGATAGTAACGCTTATAGACAACCTTTGCCGGACCGTAATTGGCAATAACAGCACACTAGCGCCAATCGACCTTCAACACATGAAGAATGCCGGAGATCGTGTCTATCATCAACACGCCGCGCACCGGTCTGGTTTTTAGGCAGATGAAACTCAAGAGCCGACCAGGTAGCATCAGAACGCCAGAAAAGTTCAGCGCCTATTATCTCCTTCATGCGTGTAACTCAGCCACATATAATGAAACACTCAATTATGATAACACCCGGCTTGGTAGGCTCCCATTATAAAGATACTTGATTATTGGCGACGGTTAGTTGCGCGAGGGTGGTGATTAATTGGTGATATTCGTTTCTTTGTCGCTTAGGATAAAAAACTCTATGGTAAGCTAATCGCGGTTGGATTAATGAACATATGCAGAGTGATGAACGAAATCCGGGAATGAAATTGTTTTGAAGCTAGACAATTTTAACCAAATCATTTTATATTAACTACACTAGCAGTGCCTTTGAAGGTGGCTTTGATACGTGACTTTCCAGTGAGTAATGTTTTCTTTCTTAGACTCTGGCTGGTGAAACAAAAAATCCAATTAAGTTTCATTGTTTTATGTACGCCCTTTTTTTTCAAAAGGGTGCAGGAAATGCATTTTGCATTATAACAGATGGTCTGAGGGATGCGCGGGATAGGTTTAATGCAGCGCCATTTGACTGAGTAATTGTTCACTTAATGGTTATCTATCATATTTTTTACAGGCGCATTATAAAGAAGACGCTGATGCTTGGAGTCGATATTAATGGTCTGGATGGGGAAATGTTGGCGGCTATTGCAGCTTTTGTCGAATGATAGGAATGAAATCTGTCATTGATGCTCCATTGAGCCTAGTATCAAGTATTCCTCTACATCACGTAGACTCATATTGAATCTGAGGTAGAGCAAAACTGCGTGTCAAATTATTTGTGACACAAAGTGGTGGCGCTGGAAGTTGATTTACGATGTTTACATTACCAAAGATTACGTTCATCCAGACACGAAAGCAGCTACAGATCTGTTGACGTGCGAGCACGCTATTTCGAGTGTATTTAGTATATATAGATCAGTAGGCTAGCCGTTGAGTAGTGTTTCCGCCTGCCTTAAGCTAATTGTTAATGCGGCTTCCTTTCTAATGGGCATTGTTAAAAAACTCATCTCTCCATAAATCAATTTTAGGTATCTGTATTACTACCAGAACTACCTTTTTCCCAGGGCTCTATGTGATCGTGGCCATAGAAAATGGCTGCGTCCTTATTCGTTATAAGATGATTAATAATGGTTAAAGCGTTCTTCCATTAGCAAAAGTGTCATCCAGCAATAAAAGGCACAGTGTTTACATGGCGGCATATTTAGCCATTTTACTCTTGTAATTTAAATTATACAAATGTATGCAAGGTATGAGTTCGCTATTACGTGGGAGACAGAGGAATTTCCCAAGGCGATCTTTCAATGATCAGGCGGGAGTATGTTTCGTCTGATTTCCAAGGGAGGAATTTATGAAAAAGCTTGCTTTGTTGGCGGCTGTTGCTGCCTTTTCGCTTCCTGTTTCCGTGATGGCGCAGGGCGCACCAGGTACTGTAAAAAAAGACAGCTATCGCTTCGTTATTGTGCCAAAGGTTGTTCACCCTTGGTTTGATAAGGTGAACGAAGGCGCGCAGCAGGCTGCTGCAGCGATTAAGGCGCAGACCGGCGCCAATGTTGAAGTCGTCTATTCAGCTCCACAGAGCGCAGACGTTGTTCAGCAGAACCAGATTATCGATAGTGCGCTTGCAACCCGCCCGGATGGTCTCGCACTCGATCTGCTCGATCCTTCAGGCAATCGCGCATCGCTGGAAGAAGCACAGAATCAGAAAGTTCCGCTGGTCCTGTTCGATTCCGTGCCGCCTGAAGGCATGAGCATCACGCACATCGGCTCAGATTTCTGTGAGCAGGCCAAGATTGCTGCCCGTCGTCTGGTCGAAGTGCTGGGCGGTGAAGGTGAAGTCGCGATCATGATGGGCGTGCCAACTGCACCAAACCATTCGATTCGTGCGGATTGTCATCGCGAAGTGTTCAAGGAACATCCGGGCATCAAAGTTGTTGCTGAAGGAATCGACAATGACAGCATCGAAATCGCTCAACAGCAGGCTGCAGCTATCATGCAGGCCAACCCTAACCTGAAGGGCTGGGTTGCTTCGGATGCGGCTGGCCCGATCGGTATCGGTCAGGCTATTGTTGAAGCTGGCAAGCAGGGTAAGGTTACGCTGGTCGGTCTTGATAATCTGCCAGAAATGCTCGACATGATCCGCAATGGCGTGGCTGACAGCTCGTCTGCTTCGCAGCCTGAATTACAGGGTTATTGGTCGGTTATGACGCTCTGGGCGCAGGCAACTGGTGCTCCGGTTCCGGGTTATATAGACACCGGCAATGCCTTCCTCACGAAGGAAAATGTCGACAACTGATCCATTTCGATCATGTGTAGGAGCACGGGTTTTCCCGTGCTCCATCCTTTCCTGTCCTATTGGCTTTAACCTGCAGCTTGCCGGACGAAGCAATAGTTTTCCAAGGTGTCCATTATGGCTTATCTTGAAACAAGTGGATTAGGTCGGGACTTTCCGGGCGTAACTGCGCTGGATGGTGTTGAACTGAAAATCGAACTGGGCCGCACGCATATACTTGCTGGAGAAAACGGTGCTGGCAAATCCACGCTTGTAAAAATTCTGACCGGAACCGACAGCGCTTCGCGAGGGCAGGTGCTGATTGATGGTCGCGATCCGGTTGCTGATCCTGCGCTTTATAATAACGTCGCTTATGTTCCGCAAGAACTCACACTTTTCCCGCAGATGAGTGTCGCAGAAAACCTGTTCATGCCATTCAACCGAACCGGTCATGGCGGTTTCACCGTCAACCGCAAGGCATTACAGGAAGAGGCAAAATCTTATCTCGATCGCTTCGCTATTGAAGCGCAGCCGGACGATCTGGTTGCCAATATTTCAGTCTCCGACCAGCAGCTTTTGCAGATTGCACGCGCCTGCACCAATGAGCAGATGAAGGTACTCATCCTTGATGAGCCCACATCTTCCCTGACGCGTGTTGAAGTCGAGCGTGTCTTTAAGGTTATCCGTGGTCTTCTCGATCATGATCATGCAATTGTTTTCATCAGCCACAAGATGGAAGAGGTCTTCCAGATTGGCGATGATTATACCGTTCTTCGCAATGGTACGAAGATCGAAAGCGGGCACATCAAGGACGTCACTGAAGCCGATCTGATCCGCGCCATGTCTGGCCGTGATCTTTCTTTTGATGAACACTTCCGTCCTTCCAAATCGACAACTGAAACCATTATGGAAGTACGGGGCCTTTCGGGGTTGCGTTTTGAAGACATCAGCTTTGATCTACGCAAGGGCGAGATTCTGGGCTTTGCCGGTTTGGTTGGAGCAGGGCGCTCCGAGGTCATGCAGACGATCTTCGGCTTTCTGAAAGCCAAAGCAGGTCAAGTGCAGGTCGAGGGCGAAAGTTGGATGCTTAACGATACCTCGCGCTCGGTTGCAGGTGGCATGCTCTATCTGTCCGAAGAGCGCAAACATCACGGCATTCTGCCACTTTTATCGCTACGCGAAAATATAGGGATTTCGGTCTTGCAACTCACCAGCGGCACGTTCGGGATCTCCGACCGGCGCGAACGCAATATCGTGCAGAAGATCATTGATGATTACGGTATCCGCACATCTGGAATGGGTAAGCGCATTTCGCAGCTTTCGGGTGGAAATCAGCAGAAGGCTATTATTGGCCGCGCTATGGCGACACGTCCGCGTGTGCTGATCTTTGATGAGCCGACGAAGGGTATCGATATTCGCACCAAATCTGAAATTTATCGCATCATGAAAAATCTCGCCGAAGAAGGCGTGGGAGTCATTCTCGTTTCTTCCGAACTCAACGAATTGCAGAAATGCGCGAGCCGTATCATCACCATGCATAACGGCCATATCACCGGTGAGTTCTTCACCGCTGATACCAATAATGAAACACTCGTGGGCGCGATCTTTGGAACAGAGGTAAAAGCCGATGCAAACTAATCCCCTTTCCAATCTCATTCGCACGCCGCTGGCCGGTGTTTTTGTAGCGCTTTTGGTGATCTTTGGCCTTTCGGCAATCATGTCGCCATATTTTCTCACGCCTTACAATCTGTCGGTTGTTGCGCGTGGTCTGGCCTTCGTCGGCCTTATTACTATCGCACAGTCGATGCTGATGGTGCTGGGTGAGCTTGATTTGTCGCTTGGTGTTATTGGTGGATTGAGCGGCGTCGTGTCCGGCATATTGATGATGCGGATGGGCTTCGAGCCTTATTCGGCAATGCTGCTGGCTATCCTGCTCGGGCTTTGCCTTGGCCTGTTCAACGGATTCCTCGTCACCTTTTTGCGACTGCATTCACTGGTGCTGACCATCGGTACGGCAGGCATCTTTGGTGGTGCCAATCTGGTGCTGACGCGAGGTGTTGCTATCACTGGTATCCCGCGTGAAATTCATTTCCTTGGTCGCGGCGACCTCTTTGGAATCCCTGTGCCGTTCCTAATCATGTTTGTGATACTGTTGATTGCTACTTTCGTAATGCTGAAAACCCCGTTCGGACGCTACATGTATGCCATTGGCAACAACCGCGACGGCGCACGTATGCTTGGTATTCGTGTGGATCGCGTACGTCTGATGGTGTTTGGCGTTGCAGGGGCCATTTCTGGGCTTGCGGGTGTACTGATGGTGGCGCGGCTTGGCACTGCTCAGCCGTCAATCGGTGATAGCTGGGTGCTGGCTCCGATTGCTGCTTCCGTCATCGGTGGCGTTGCCACAACAGGCGGTATCGGTAGCCCGATTGGTGCGATCTTCGGTGCAGGCATTATTGCTATTATTGAAAACATTATCGTTCTGTTCGGTGTTTCTCCATATTGGCAGGGCATTGTTTCGGGTGCAATCGTCGTGCTGGCTATCTCGTTTGATGCTATATCGCGTCGTTATCTGCGCCGGGATGCGCACTGATCAGGCAATACGTTTAAGAAAGCTGTTATTATGAGTGAACAAGTCAAAACCAAAAAGCTGATCAACGCGCCTGATAATATCATCGTAGAAATGATCGAAGGCATGGTTGGTGCGCATCCTGACATTCTGCGTGTTGAAGGCGAAACAGGCCGTGCTGTTGTGGCAGTTGATGGCCCACGCGAAGGCAAGGTCGGGATTGTTGTGGGCGGAGGCTCTGGACACGAGCCAGCTTTTGCAGGCTATGTCGGTCGCGGTCTGGCAGATGCTGCGGCGGTAGGCAATGTGTTTGCATCGCCATCGCCTGCACATATTGCAGAAGCGGCACGGGCTGCGGATGGTGGCGCTGGCGTGCTGATGCTCTATGGCAATTACACCGGAGACGTTCTCAATTTCACGATGGCTGCGGAAGAACTTGCACAAGACGGCATGGATGTGCGTCATGTTGCGGTGGCGGATGACGTGGCCTCGGCTCCTCTTGATCGTAAGTCGGAGCGCCGCGGTATTGCCGGTGATTTCTTTGTGTTCAAGGTTGCTGGTGCTGCGGCTGATCTGGGTGAATCCCTGCCGCGCGTTGAAGCGCTGGCGCAGGCAGCCAATGAAGCGACCCGTTCGATGGGCGTGGCATTGAGTCCTTGCTCGCTTCCCCAGACTGGCAAGCCGAATTTCTCTATCGGCGACGATGAGATGGAAATCGGCATGGGCCTGCATGGAGAGCCGGGCATCCGTCGCCAGAAGCTGGCACCTGCCGATGAAGTCACCGATGAATTGGTGGCCGCGGTTGTTGAGGAACTAGAACTCAAGGCGGGTGATCGAGTTGCGGTTCTGGTCAATGGATTGGGTGCGACTACGCATATCGAACTATACTTGATTTTCCGGCGCGTGAAACAGATTCTTGATGTTCATGAAATTCAGATCCACGCTTCTTGGGTCGGGGAATATGCTACGTCTCTCGAAATGGCCGGTGCATCGGTTACACTGATGAAGCTGGACACAACTTTGCAGACGCTGCTTGACCATCCATGCCATACGCTAGCGCTAACTATTGGTGCTGTGCAGGCAGACGACCGCGAACCGGTGTCATATCGCAAGGCGGTGCGCGTTGTTGAACGTAAAGAAACAATGTCAGATGCACCGCGCAAACTTATTATTGATGGTGATGTAACACCAGCGCTGTTCAAAGCGATGATGATGAATGTCGGTAATCAGATCATTGCTGAGAAGAACTGGCTTTCGGAACTCGACGGCGTGATTGGCGATGGCGATCATGGCATCACTATGGAAATCGGCTGGAAGGCCGTTCAGCATGCGCTTGAAGACGAACAGGGCGATGAAACCATTGAAGCTATTTGTAAGCGTATGGCTAAAGCATTTCTTGATGCGGTTGGTGCTTCCTCTGGCCCGCTATATGCGACAGCATTCTTGCGCGCAGGAACTGCTGTCAGCAATCGTCTAAATCTTGATGGCAATGGTATTGCCGAATGGCTTGCAGCTGCATCGCAGGGTATTCAGGATCGGGGCCGTGCCGCGCCGGGTGATAAGACGATGATTGATGCATGGGTTCCAGCGGTTGAAGCTGCAAATGAAGCCGCAAAGGCTGGCAAGTCTACGCTTGATGTGCTGATTGCGGCACGTGATGGTGCTAAAAAGGGTATGAAGGCAACGGCTGAGATGGAAGCACGTCGTGGACGTTCGGCCAAGCTTGGCGAACGTTCTCTTGGCCATATTGATCCAGGTGCGGCTTCTACATTCGTAATCTTGGGCGCCATGGCTGAAGCACTTCAAGCTAAGGCTTAATCAATAGGTAGTGCTGGCCGAATCTTCTGTTTTGAAGCCAAGTATAGATCGTATCTGTTGATTGCGGCTGAGAAGTGCCCAGGGATTTTCACCGAGAATTGACCCACCTTTTAATCACGGTCAAGTTTCGTGTTTTCCTTTGGTCGTTTCCGGTTTCAAGGATGTGGCAGTGAAGAGTGAGCTTGTCGAGCAATGCAGTCGTCATTTTGGCGACACCAAACCCATTTGCCCATTCACGGAAGCTAAGATTGGTGGTGATTATGACTCTCGTGCGTTCATAAAGTTTGTTGTGCAGATGGAATAAAAATGCACCATCTGATGCTCAGAATGGCAGATGTCCGAGCTCATCAAGAATGACGAGATCGGAATAAATGAGCCGGTTTGGGATCTGCCCCGATTGAACCGCTCCAGCAGTTTTTGGCTGAAGCAGGTGGCCCAGCGATGCACTGTTAAATGATCCAGATCAATGCATTGACGAAAAATTTGCGCAGAGTCTTATGTAGTTGTAAGTCTATCTTGCGATTGTATAAATAGAGAGAAAGCTAAAATTGATTTCAGATCAGGCTCCTGCGTTAAAAAGATGATCATATTCTTCGACATATAAGCGTGCACGTTCTTTCACGGTCTCGGCTGTATCTCCTTGTGAGTAAATATTTGACCCAAGACCAAACGTACGAATTCCTATACCGGCAAAATCTTTCAGAGATTTAGTGCTAACGCCTCCGACAACACCGACTCTGGTATCGTTAGGTAGGATGGTGAGGATTGCTTTGATACCTGCAAGGTCGAGAATGTTGGCGGGGAAAAATTTTAATGCAGAGGCACCCGCGTTGATGGCGGCATAGGCTTCCGTCGGGGTGAGAACGCCCGGCATCGATACCAGCCCATGGGTGTTTGCAAGCGCAATGACGCCACGGTTAACATTTGGGCTAACAATTAATTTTCCGCCAGCATCTATCACTCGCTGGCAATCGGCAACATTTGTCACCGTCCCGGCTCCGGTTATAATGGTTTCGTCGAATAAGTTTGATATTTTTTCAATGGAATTAAGTGGATCGGGAGAGTTAAGAGGTATTTCGATAGCCTGAAAACCTACTTCAACGAGAACATTTGCAATGCCCTCGACTTCATTGGGCCTTACACCGCGTAGAATAGCGACAAGGTCTCTTTTCATTCTGGGCCATTGGACTTGGCTCATTGTATAATCCTTTTCAGAAGTTCCAGATACGACGGGCAGCAATCAGTAAACCTTTTTTTACAGCCTCGTCGGCATCTACATTATCGACTTCCAGTCCAAACTGCCTCAGCCCAGCTTGATAGAGTTTTGCTTGCAAACCAGAAGCAATCAACACAACACGACTTAGGTTGGGAAAGCGCTGGGCAATCTCAGCAAGTTCTGTTCCGATCAGCAAGCCGGAGAGTTGTTCTGAGCCATCTTGTTTGGGGTGTGTCTGCAATAAATCGGAGGACCGTATCTGGAAAAGCGATGACATGAAGCACATCGGGTTTTTCTTTGATGAGTTCAAAGCATTTTCGAAAGCTTCTAAGCTAAATCCTGTAGTCTTTTCTCCCGCCATCGAGTGTCTCAAAATTGAATGCTTCGTCAGAACTGAGTAGAGTTCGCCCGTCATGAATGTAAGAAAATTTGTGAGTCTCCCGTTTTCAAACCGAACCCATTTACTGTGTGTTCCTGGCTGGCAAACGAAACCTGTAAAGTCAGTAGGTATTGCGCCAATCAGTTGCGTCTCTTCTCCGCGCATGACATTCGGCTGCCGAGGGTCAGCATTAGCAATTCCTGGTAGTATACGGACGTCGCGCGTTGAAGAAGGAACAGTTACCGCTGATTGGGAGACTTCCACCAGTAATGTAGGAATATTCGTGTATCCTGCATCTACCCAGCCCTGTTTTGATCCAGCCATCCCACAAATGAGTACCGGGATGTCCTCAGGAATCTTGAGCGCTGAAAGATGCTGATCCAAAACTCCTTTAAACGCGGTTGCATCTGTAGCGGACATACCCTCAGCGCTCCGCCTCTCAGCGAGGATAGCACCATCAACGGACATAACCCACAGTCGGAAACTGCTGGTGCCCCAGTCGACACCAACGAACTGGGGAGTTAATAAATCTGTCATCGTGAAGTCACTTCGTTTCAAGTTGCAGGCTTTATCGTTTAAAGCGGGATAAAAGCCATCATCATGTGATTACTCCAAGTTGCCAGGGAACAAACTCGTCCTGTCCGTATCCGTGAGTTTCACTCTTAGTTGGCTGGCCTGAAGCAGTATCGAGTATCATATGGAAAATTCGGTGTCCGACTTCCTCAAGCGTCGCGGAGCCATCGACGATCTCGCCGCAATTTATATCCATGTCTTCTTCTTGGCGATGCCAGGTAGCCGAATTGGTAGATAATTTTATAGAGGGGGAGGGCATGCAGCCGAATGCGGAACCACGACCTGTCGTAAAACAGATGAGATTAGCACCCGATGCGACCTGTCCAGTTGCGGAGATTGGATCAAAGCCGGGAGAGTCCATGAAAACGAAGCCATGTTCAGAAACAGGCTCAGCATATTCATAAACTGCATTCAGATTCGTTGTTCCCGCCTTTGCAATAGCACCAAGCGATTTCTCCAGAATCGTTGTCAGGCCACCCGCTTTATTGCCAGCTGACGGGTTGTTGTTCATTTCAGCACCATTTTTTTCGCAATACTCTTCCCACCAGCGAATGCGATCAATAAGCTTTTTCCCGACTTTTGCGTCTTTAGCTCGCCGGGTGAGCAAATGTTCGGCACCGTAAACTTCAGGGGTTTCGGAAAGGATTGCTGTTCCGCCATTCTTAACCAGCAGATCAACAGCAAATCCAAGAGCCGGATTTGCGGTAATGCCAGAATAACCATCGGAACCGCCGCATTGCAGGCCTACGGTTATGTGCGATGCAGGTAATGGTTCTCTTTGCACATTGTTCACAGCAGGAAGCATGGATTTGATCTGATCAATCCCATGAGCGATGGTTTTAACAGTCCCGCCTTGCTCCTGAATGGTAAAAGCTTGTAGAGTGGGGTTCGCTTCCAAGCCTCTAGAAGCCATAATGTCGTTGATTTGATTGGCTTCACAGCCAAGTCCTACAAATATGACAGCCCCAAAATTTGGGTGGGAGGCAAAGCCGGCCAAAGTTCTACGTATGATGGTCATTGCGTCACTGCAAACATCAATTCCGCATCCAACACCGTGTGTAAGTGCTACGATCCCATCGATGTTTGGAAAGTCGCGGAGTGCATCCGGGTTAAGATCCCGACGAAAGTGCTCAGCGATTGATCGGGCAACACGCGCGGAGCAATTCACGCTGGTAATGATTCCAATATAATTGCGCGTGGCAACGCGGCCGTCTTTACGACGAATACCCATAAAGCTTGCTGGGGTGTCTACTGTCCTGGTTAGTTTAGCATCTTTACTAATGGCATAATCATGCGTTACTTCCGTCATCATCAGATTGTGCACATGAACGTGTTGTCCTTTGAGGATATCTATCGATGCCGCACCTATGACTTGATTGTAGCGGCGCACCAGACTGCCCTTTGGCAGGTCATGAACAGCAATTTTGTGCCCGGATGGAATTGCATTGCGCGCAACAATTTTCTCCGATCCGATCAGGATACCCTCATCGATATTTTCTGCAGCGATAACAACGTCATCTGCTGAATGCAGACGAATTACGCGTGGAGAGACCATTACTTATTCCATTCTAACAGGCAAACTTTATCAAATGATGGGGGCGGCTCTAGTTCTGCTTTTACAGACCGTTGCCAACGAACTGACGCAGTTCAGGTGTACAAGGGTTATCGAGCATTGATCCTGAACCGCTTTCCCACACCTTGCCCTGATGCATGAAGATCACATTATCTGCGACCCGTTTTGCAAAACTCATTTCGTGTGTGACGAGGATCATTGTCATGCCATCTTGAGCCAGTTGTTCTGAATAGCCCCGAGTTTATTAGACACTCTTCGTCTTCATTTTGTGGTTCTGTTCAAAGTGTACTGGTGACAGCATAC
>NZ_ML636813.1 GCF_006476605.1 Brucella gallinifaecis | reverse complement strand
TCTTTGCAAAGCTCGCAGCATAATTGCGTCCAGAAATAAGGCCGCTTATATCCTTCCAAAAACTTTGCGACAGAACCCTTCGGCTTCCGTTGGTTTCTGCCGTCGTTATTTCGCTATAAGCGCGCCTTTAGCCATGTTTTGCTGGCCTCGCTGTTTATTCAGCTATTTGCACTCGTAACACCATTGTTCTTTCAGGTCGTGGTAGACAAGGTGCTGGCTCATCGCAGCTATTCAACGCTGATCGTTCTTATAATTGGTCTGGCTGCGATCGGGCTGTTTGATGTCGTGTTGCAATATCTGCGTACCTATACCTTGTCACATACAACCAACCGCATCGATGTCGAACTGGGACAGCGGTTGTTTCGTCACATGATGAACTTACCGTTGAGCTATTTTGAAACGCGTGCAGCCGGGCAGACCGTTGCGCGTATCCGTGAACTTGAAACGATCCGGAATTTTCTGACCGGTCAAGGCCTGTTTTCCGGGCTGGATCTGATCTTCACCTTCGTCTTCATTTTTGTACTATTTTGCTATTCATCGATCCTTGCCTGGATCGTGGTTGCATCAATCCCGTTTTATATCGCGATTGGCGTTCTGATCCGGCCATTTCTCAAAACCCGTATTGATGAGAAATTTGATCGTGGTGCCTATAGCCAGCAATTGCTTGTTGAAACCGTCGTCGGCATCCAGACGCTCAAAGCATCGTCAGTGGAACCTGTTGTGGCGACACAATGGGAAGAGCGTCTGGCGGCTTATGTCCGCTCGTCTTTTGCCGCCACTATGCTGTCAGCAAAAGGTCAGAATGCCATCCAGTATGTCAGCAAAATAACCAATGCAGCACTGTTGCTCTTTGGTGCACAGGCCGTGATCAACGGCGAGCTTTCAGTTGGCGCGCTTGTAGCTTTCAATATGATTGCAGGCCAAGTCTCGCAGCCCATCCTGCGCCTGTCGCAGCTATGGCAAGATTTCCAGCAGGTGCAGGTCTCTGTTTCAAGACTGGCTGATATTCTCAATGCACCAACGGAATCAAGACCATCCGTTGGTGTCAGCTTGCCAGCCCCAAAAGGAGCACTGAGTTTTAAGTCAGTCGATTTCCGCTACAGCCCGGATGGTCAGGATGTGCTAAAAGGCATCGACCTTTCCATCGCGCCCGGTGAGGTGATCGGCATCGCCGGCCCGTCTGGGTCAGGAAAGTCGACACTCACCAAACTCATTCAGCGGTTTTACATGCCGCGCAATGGTCAGATATTTATTGATGGTCAGGATGCAGCACAGCTCGATCCTGCCTGGTTACGCTCGCATATCGGTGTGGTCTTACAGGAAAACATGCTGTTCAACCGCACGATCCATGACAATATTGCATTTGCCGTACCTGGCATGTCGCGTGAAGCTGTCATTCGTATGGCAAAGCTGTCGGGTGCTGATGAGTTTATTGCCAAACTGCCACGTGGCTATGACACGCTGATCGAAGAACGCGGCGCCAATCTCTCTGGTGGGCAGCGGCAGCGCCTGGCCATAGCACGGGCGCTTGCTACCAATCCGCCGATCCTGGTCCTCGATGAAGCCACCAGTGCGCTCGACTATGAAAGCGAGCGGATCATTCTAGGCAATATGCGGGAAATTGTCCGGGGACGAACAGTTGTGATCATTGCACATCGACTGGCAACAGTGCGCCATTGCAACCGCATTGTTGGCATGCAGGACGGTCGCATTATTGAGATCGGAACACATGACGAATTGCTGGCCCGTCCCGACGGACTTTATGCCCATCTGTGGCAATTGCAGACCGGGAGCAATTCCCTATGAGACGGTTTATCAATCTGTTTTTAAAACGATCAGCTGGTATGAAAACATACTCTAGCCGTCAGAACCATACTGACAATGCCTTCCTGCCTGCTGCACTGGAGATTCTGGAGACACCAGCATCGCCCGTGCGGGTGGCGTTCATTTGGTTTATTTGTCTGCTGGCTACCGGAACACTGCTCTGGACGTGGTTTGGCACGTTTGACATTGTTGCAACTGCACAAGGCAAGATCCAGCCAACAGGCCGTGTGAAAATCATTCAGTCTCTGGAAGCCGGGCGGACACGCTCTGTTGCAGTTCACAATGGAATGTCTGTACGGGCCGGTGATGTACTCGTTGAGCTTGATGATACGGAAGCTCTGGCCGGAGAACGCGCAGCAAAAAGCAGCTTACAGGCTTTCCGAGCCGAAGTCGCCCGAAGACAAGCTTTTCTGAATAGTACTTCAAATTGGTCAGAATCGAATTTATGGTCTGAGCATAGCCCCGCTGAGATTATTCAATGGACCGATACTGTGCCCATTTCGGACGCCATCCGGTTACGCGAGCAGAAAATCCTTAGTGCAGATCTGGCACAGCTTGGTTCCGCACTGAGAAGTTTTACTGCGCAACGTTTACAGCGCCAGGCCGAAATCGATAGTCTGACCCAGACAATTCTCGCACAATCCGCTCTCGTAAAGACATTAAGCGAACGCGTTGATATGCGATCCGCGCTTGTTAAAACGAGCACCGGATCTCGCGCGCACGTCATTAACGCGTTGCAACAACAGCAGGAAGCTTCAGCAACACTTGCATCGCAACAAGGGCAACTGGGAACTGCAAAAGCAGCACTCGAGGTGGCAACCAGTGAAGGCATCAAACTGCTGAACGCCACCATTGCTGACTACGCAACACGATTATCCGAAGCTGAGCGCCGGGTTGATGAACTGGAACAGCAGTTCATCAAAGCCAGAAAGCGCCGCCAGTCGATGAAAATAGAAAGCCCGATTGATGGCACGGTACAACTGTCGTCGATTACCACCGTCGGTCAGGTTATAACCGCAGGTGCAGAACTGATGCGCATCGTCCCAAAAAATGATCAGATTGAAATCGAGGCTTATCTTCCCAATCGCGATGCAGGTTTCGTTCTGGCCGGGCAGCCTTCTGTTATCAAGATTGAAGCTTATCCTTTTACACGCTTTGGCGTAATCGAAGGGAGTGTGACCAACGTCGCAACAGATACAGTGCCCGAACCGGATGCAGCACAACTGGAATCGACTGCTATGCGTGAGCCTCAAACACTCGTGCCGACTGGAAACGTTCAACGTGTTCAGAATCTCGTGTTTCCAATCACAGTAAAGCCCAATCAGGCAACAATCACTGTCAACAGTCGTCCGATGCCACTGATACCCGGCATGGCCGTCACGGTTGAAGTCAAAACGGGCAAACGCCGTATCCTCGAATATCTTTTCTCACCACTCGTCGAAATCACATCACAAGCGATGCAGGAGTTCTAAAATTAAGGTTACGGGTCCCAAGATTAAGTGTTGCAGGGACTTCCAGTTCTCACTTTATTCGCGAAACGTGTCTATCAAAAACGGGACACTGTTACCTTAACCTAAGCGTAAGGATCAGTGGCGATAACGGGTGATGACCGAACCTCGTTCTTCACTTTATCACCGCCACCGTTATCCCGCTGAGATTATTGCCGAAGCCGTATGGTTATATTTCCGCTTTCCCTTAAGCTTTCGCATGGTTGAGGACATATTGGCTTATCGCGAGATCTTCGTCGCATATAAGACAGTGTATGAATGGGCTGAGAAATTCGGACGCGCCTATGCCAGTAATATTCGTCGTCGCACACCGCGCCTTGGCAATACATGGCACTTGGATGAATGCATGATATCCATCAAAGGTGAGCATCACATTCTTTGGCGCGCGGTTAATCAGGATGGTTTTGTGTTAGATGTTTTTGTCCAGAAACGCCGCAATACCAAGGCTACCAAACGTTTCATGCGCAAGCTTCTCTCTGCATAGGACTGTGCACCGCGGATTATGGTCACTGATAGACTACGATCATATGACGCTGCCAAACGAGCAATACGCCTTAACGTTTGCAATCATTGCCAACATAAGGGTTTGAACAATCTGGCAGAAAATTCGCATCAACCGATTCGGCGACGTGAGCTTGTTATGAAGCGCTTTAAATCAGCCCGACATGTGCAACGCTTTACGTCGATACATGATCCCATTTACAACCTGCATTACTTTCCTTGCAACCAACTCAACGCTACTGATCACCGTGAATTACGACAAGCCGCCACTAACATGTGGCGTGAAATCAATTGCCTGAAATCCGCATAATAAATGCGTCAAAGGAATGAAGTAAGTCTGCACTCTCGTTAAAGTAAGAGTGCCCAGGCCGGACATATGACTACACCCTACCATGGACATTGACGCAGAAATACTTGCTATCGGGACCGTTCCAAATATGTAACACAACCAGGCAAAGCCCCATGCGCAATTGCATCGGCTTGCGAGGCTAGAAAAAAGCCCGCTCTCACGAACGGGCCTTTCATTTGTTGCTTATCCGCGAAGGACGCCGCCGGTCTGCTTGCTGACATTGGCAATCACCTGCTTCGACAATGCTTCCAGATCTTCGTCGGTCAGCGTGCGGTCCTGTGGCTGCAACAACACTTCAACCGCAATCGACTTTTTACCTTCACCCAGTGAAGCGCCTGCGAACACGTCAAAGAGCTGAACACCGGCAATCAGCTTTTTATCAGCAGATGACACAGCCTTGATCACACTGCCTGCTTCCACATTTGCATCCACCACAAAAGCGAAGTCACGCTTGAGGCTCTGGAACTGCGAGAGACTGAGAGGAGGTTTGGTACGGGTTGCCTTAGCCTTCGGCTCAGGAATCGCATCAATATAGACCTCAAAGCCGCAGAGCGCACCTGACACATCCAGCGCTTCCAGCGTGTCCGGGTGAAACTCACCAAAATAGCCAAGCACGACCTTTGGTCCGAGCTTCAGCGTGCCCGAACGGCCCGGATGGAACCACTCGGGGCCACCGGCTTCGATCTGAATGCGATCAACCGGCGCTCCGGCTGCCTCTAATGCTGCCAGCGCATCAGCTTTCGCATCAAACACGCCAACATTGGCAGCATTGCCCGACCAGAAACGGCCCGAGCCTTCCACACCTGCCGTGCCGCGGCGAATACCGCCAGCCACACGACGCTGCTGCTCAGGCTTGTCGCCTTCATAGATGCCCGAGACTTCAAACAGTGCCGTATCACCAAAGCCGCGATCCGCATTGCGCTGTGCAGCAGACAGCAGGCCCGGCAGAAGCGATGGACGCATGTCCGACATATCGGATGCAATCGGGTTTGCCAGTTTCAGTTGAGGCTTGCCGCCGCCAAAAGCCTTGGCCTGAGCTTCCGAAATAAAGGAATAGGTTACAGCTTCCATCATGCCACGCGATGCAAGCGTGCGGCGTGCCAGACGCGTACGGATTTGCAGCGTTGTCAGAATGCGGCCATTGACCGTGCCAAGCCCCGGCAGCGGCTGCGGTGCGATCTGGTTGATGCCATGAATACGCATGACTTCTTCAACGAGATCAGCCTTGCCTTCCACGTCACTGCGCCATGACGGAACTTTTGCCTTAATGACCTTGCCGTCACCTTCAACGCCAAAACCAAGGCGCTTGAGAATGTCAAACGATTCATCATAGGAAACGTCGATGCCGGTCAAACGCCTGACTTCCGAAACCGGGAAATCAATCACCCGCGCCGCGGGAGCAGTATAACCAACCACATCGAGCACCGTTGGCTTGCCACCGCAAAGCTCAAGCACCAGTTTGGTTGCAAGTTCCGCACCCGGAATCATCATTTCAGGATCAACGCCACGCTCAAAACGATAGCGTGCATCGGTGACGATACCCAGTTCGCGGCCCGTGCGTGCGATCATGCGCGGATCCCACAAAGCGGATTCGATCAGCACATCGACAGTGTTTTCATCGCAGCCTGAATGCTCACCGCCCATAATACCGGCAATCGATTCGGGACCGTTATCATCGGCAATCACATACATGCCCGGCTTGAACTTATGTTCACGCCCATCAAGACCCAGAATGGTTTCGCCGTCCTTTGCAAGACGCACAGTGAGATTACCCTTGACCTTGGCTGCATCAAACACATGCAGCGGACGGCCCTGATCGAAAGTCACATAATTGGTAATATCCACCAGCGCATTGATCGGACGCAGCCCAATATCTTTCAGACGCTGCTGCATCCATTTCGGGCTTGGGCCATTCTTGACACCCTTGACCAGACGCAGTGCAAAACCGTTGCAGAACGGGTTTTGCGCATCCTGATTGAGAATGACCTTGACCGGAACCTCGCCTTCGCCCTTTACCGCTTCCGGCAAAGTGTTTTTGAGTGTGCCAAGGCCAGCGGCTGCCAGATCACGGGCAATGCCGCGAATGCCGGTACAATCCGCACGGTTTGGCGTCAGGCCGATTTCGATAATCGGATCGTCGATACCAAGATATGCCGCATAGCTTGTGCCAACAGGTGCATCCTCGGCCAAATCGATAATGCCATTATGCTCGTCGGACAGCTCCAGCTCGCGCTCGGAACACATCATGCCGAAGCTTTCAACACCGCGGATTTTTCCAACCGAAAGCGTAACATCAAGGCCCGGCACATAATCGCCCGGACGGCCAAGAACACCGACCAGACCAGCACGCGCATTTGGAGCGCCACAAACAACCTGAACCGGCTGACCTTCGCCCGTATCAACAGACAAAATACGCAGCTTGTCAGCATCCGGGTGCTGAACGGCACTCAGAACTTTGGCGATCTTGAAAGCCTTGAAAGCGGCGCGGTCATCGACCCCATCCACTTCCAGACCAATATCGGTCAGTTTTTCGACGATCTGATCGAGCGTCGCATCAGTTTCAAGGTGATCCTTGAGCCAGGAAAGCGTGAATTTCATTTCTCTGTTCCTTCCTGTCTTTACGCGCTCAAACCACCGAACAGCGTCGGCAGATCAAGTGGACGGAAACCATAATGATTGAGCCAGCGCACATCGGCATCGAAGAAAGCACGCAGATCAGGCATGCCATATTTCAGCATGGCAATACGATCGATACCCATGCCCCATGCAAAGCCCTGATAGATATCCGGGTCATAACCCGATGCACGCAGCACATTCGGATGCACCATGCCACAGCCCAGAATTTCAAGCCAGTCGGTGCCTTCACCAAACTTCACATGCGGGCCGGAACGGTCGCATTGAATATCGACCTCAACCGATGGCTCGGTGAACGGGAAGAAGCTCGGACGCATACGCATTGTGACATTTGGCACTTCAAAGAACGCCTTGCAGAACTCTTCCAGCACCCATTTCATATTGGCGACATTGGCCGATTTATCGACAACCAGACCTTCGACCTGATGAAACATCGGGGAATGGGTGGCATCGGAATCCATGCGATAGGTCTTGCCCGGAATGACGATACGAATAGGCTCGTCCCGCCCTTCCTTGTCACGAATGGCTGCAAACTTCTCCATCGTATGCACCTGAACCGGCGACGTATGTGTGCGTAGCAGCTTGCGCTCGCCCTTCTCGTCAGCATTGAAGAAGAATGTGTCATGCATCTCACGCGCCGGATGACCTTCGGGGAAGTTCAGCGCCGTGAAATTATAATAATCGGTTTCGATATCCGGGCCTTCGGCAATCGAAAAACCCATATCTGCGAAAATCGCAGTGATTTCATCGATAACCTGAGAAATTGGATGAATGCGGCCACGCGAGACAGCGCCTTCACGGACGGGGAGCGTCACATCAAGCTTTTCACGCTCAAGGCGCAAGGCAACAGCTTGTTTGCGTAGCTCTGTTTTGCGTTCATTCAGCGCTTCTGTGACGCGGTTCTTCAGGCCGTTAATTGCCGGACCTTGCGCCTGACGCTCTTCCGGTGTCATGCTGCCCAGCGTTTTCAGCTTTTCAGAGACCGTGCCCTTCTTGCCAAGTGCTGCAACGCGCACTGCTTCAATCGCCTGCTCGTCGCTGGCAGCAGCGATTTCGCCAAGAATAGTTTGTTCGAGTTGCTCAAGATCGCTCATGTCTATATCCCTGTCGTGCTTGCAGCACTCCACGCCTCTTGCTTGGCTTCCCTGTCGCGCCTGCAGCGCTCCACGCCTCTTGGTTTAATCCCTCTCGTGTCCAGGGGACACTCGACGCCTCTTGTTTTTGGCTTCCCTGTCGTGCCTACGGCACTCCACGCCTCTTGGTTTATATCCCACTCGTGCCTGCGGCACTGATAAGAAAGAAAAACCCGCGCCAGCCGAGCCAGCGCGGGTTCCCAGAATTCAAAATATCACTTGGGAAGGGCTGGCTTAGCGAACAGCGCCTTCAAAAGCGTTTGGCGTCTCGGTATTCTTGAGGTACTCAAGAGCCTTCTTTGCAGAAGCAATCAGCGCACCGAATGCATCAGGTTCATGGATTGCGATGTCCGAAAGAACCTTACGGTCGATTTCGATACCAGCTTTACCAAGACCATCAATGAAACGGCCATAGGTCAAACCATGCTCACGAACAGCAGCGTTGATACGCTGAATCCAGAGAGCGCGGAACGTACGCTTGCGATTCTTGCGATCGCGGTAAGCATATTGCTTCGAACGATCTACAGCAGCCTTAGCTGTGCGGATTGTATTCTTGCGACGGCCACGAAAACCGGAAGCCTGATCGAGAACTTTTTTGTGCTTGGCGTGGGAAGTTACGCCGCGTTTTACACGTGCCATGTTATGATCTCCTTAGAGGATAGACGGCTTAAAGGCCGTTAGGCAGGAACTGTTTCACGATCTTCGCATCTGCGTCCGAGAGCACCATGGTGCCGCGTGCATCGCGAATGAACTTGTTCGAGCGCTTGATCATGCCATGGCGCTTGCCTGCAGCCGCAGCTACAACTTTGCCAGTGCCAGTAATTTTGAACCGCTTCTTAGCAGCCGATTTGGTCTTCATCTTGGGCATTTTGCTACTCCTTTGTTTAGTCCCCGTCGTGCTTGCAGCACTCCACGCCTCTTGCTTTTACGATCCCCCTTGTGCCCTTGGCACTCGACGTCTCTTGCTTTTAGTGGCGTCCGTATCTGCAACTGACAGAAACCTTGTTTTACTTCCGGACAGACCAAGTCCGAAAAGCATACGAAACCGCCACGGCATGCCCTGCCGGTCGGTTCGAGGGTGGCTTATAGGCGCAAAGCCTGAAAAACGCAATGACTGAATCACAATCACAACGGCAATTCATCCAGAGCGAATTGTCACAAAGAAAAACCGCCCGAAGGCGGCTCTTCAAAAGCAAAAAAATCAATAGATCAGCGTGGAGCCAGAACCATCATCATCTGACGGCCTTCCAGCTTAGGCTCGGCTTCCACCTTTGCAATATCTACAGTGTCTTCCTTGACACGCAGAAGAAGCTTCATGCCAAGCTCCTGATGCGCCATTTCACGACCACGGAAACGCAAAGTGAACTTCACCTTGTCACCATCGTCAAAGAAACGCTGGGCAGCCTTCATCTTCACTTCATAATCATGCGTGTCGATGTTCGGTCGCATCTTGATTTCCTTGATTTCGACCGTTTTCTGCTTTTTGCGTGTTTCGGAGGCTTTTTTCTGATTCTGATATTTCAGCTTGCCGAGATCCACGATCTTGCACACAGGTGGTTCAGCGTTTGGCACGATCTCAACAAGATCGAGCCCCGCTTCTTCTGCCATTGCAATGGCTTCCTGCGTCGGGATACTGCCATGATTATGGCCTTCGGCATCGATAAGCTGCACCCGGGGAACCCGGATATCACTGTTGGAGCGCGGTCCGTCTTTCTGGACCGGCGTCGCTCTGAACGGTCGGCGAATGGTCGTTATCTCCTGATTGTTAACGTCATAGGCGGCTTAATTTCGTGACCCGCGACGGCCTTTTCCTATCAAACCTCTGTTTAACGTGGAAATGTGGTCAAGCGAGCGGTAAAGTCAATAGCATCTTTGACAAGGAAAATCACCCCCGATGAATAAAGAAGTGTTTAGATCACTTTAAAGGATATATCTATCGCATTTATCAATATTTCAGGGGGAGAGTTTTTTCAGTCTTTCATAAATGGCAATGAAAAAACTTCAAAACTGCCTGCCAAATCAGGAGACAGACCATGAGCGCAGATGAACCGGATTTTATCACCATTAATGGTGCACAGATTGCAGTCCGCAATCGCAATGGTGAGGTTGCACCCGGCATTGTCTGGCTTGGCGGCTATCGCTCGGACATGCTTGGCACCAAAGCCATTGTTCTCGACGAGTGGGCTGAAAAAACCGGGCGTTGCGCATTGCGATTTGATTATTCCGGTCATGGCTCTTCAGGCGGTGACTTTAATCAGGGCACAATCTCGCGCTGGCTGGATGAAAGCCTCGCGGTTTATGACAAATATACAAAGGGTCCGCAGATTCTCGTCGGTTCCTCCATGGGCGGCTGGATCGCGCTTCGCATGGCACAGGAGCTGAAAAAGATCGGCAAATCACCAGCCGGAATTGTCCTGATCGCACCCGCCCCTGATTTTACCGCCGAACTGGTCGAACCCTCACTGACAGATGCGCAGAAAAAAAACCTGAACGAACAGGGCTATTTTGAAGAGCCGTCGGAATATTCACCAAATCCCTATATCTATACCCGTGCATTGATTGAGGACGGTCGTAATAATCTTGTTCTCAAGGGCATTATCGAAACGGGTTGCCCGGTACATATCCTGCAAGGCATGCAGGATGAAGCCGTGCCCTATCAACATGCTCTGAAACTCGTTGAGCATCTGCCCGTTGACGATGTAACGCTGACGCTTGTGCGTGATGGCGATCATCGCCTTTCCCGCCCGCAAGACCTGGAACTGCTGATCCGCACCATATCCAGCCTCGCCGACCGCATATCGACTGGAGCATAATCATGCGCTTTTCGATTTTTGCATCATCGGCTGTTGCAGCAATTGTCGGTTTTGGCAGCACGCTGGCACTCATCGTTGCTGCGGCCAGCGTTTTGGGCGCAACGCAGGCGCAAACTGCAAGCTGGGTGACTGCCGTTTGTCTGGCTATTGCAGGCTCATCCGCCTGGCTCAGCCTTCGTTATAAAATGCCGATCATTGCAGCATGGTCTACACCGGGACTGGCCCTGATTGGCGCCAGTGCCGGCTTTACCATGCCTGAAGCCGTTGGTGCATTCATCGTAACGGCTCTGGCGCTGATCCTGACCGGACTTGTCAGCCAGCTCTCGACGCTGGTATCCCGCATTCCGGCATCGGTTGCTTCGGGAATGCTAGCAGGCATATTGCTCAGTTTCGTAATTGCGGCTGCAAAATCCGTTTCGATTGATCCGGGATTTGTGCTTCCTCTCATTGCAATTTTCTTCATTATTCGTGTTTTCAATCCGTCACTGGCTGTCATTGCCGTGCTGGTACTCGGTATGGCCTATGCGCTGCTGAGCGATCGGGCACCGCAATTGCCTGCACCGGAAATCTCAACTCTCACACTGATCTGGCCAGAATTTCATATTGGCGCGATGATCGGCATTGCTTTGCCGCTCTATCTTGTGACCATGGCCTCGCAGAACCTGCCCGGTTTTGCCGTATTGCGTGCTTCAGGCTACGAGCCGCCGACAAGTGCCGCTCTGCGGGTAACGGGGCTTTTCTCGCTGCTGAGCGCCCCCTTTGGTGCCGGCACCAGCAATCTGGCGGCCATTTCCGCAGCATTATGCACCAATCCCGATGCGCATCCTGATCCCAACAAGCGCTGGATGACCGGCCCGGTTTACGCTGTTATCTATCTGGTCTTCGCCCTGTTTGGCGCTTCGCTGGTTGCGATTTTTGCCGTGCTGCCGGCAACGCTGATTGCGCTGGTTGCAGGCCTTGCTCTGATGGGACCATTCATCAATGCAATGACACTGGCGCTTAAAGTTGAAGAAGAACGGGTTGCCGCAATCGTAACCTTCGCAGTAACCGCCTCCGGCATTGCCTTTTTTGGTGTTGGATCGGCCTTCTGGGCACTGGTTGCAGGGCTTATCGTAGCCACTCTCGAACATTTACGTAAAAAAATTTCGAGATAATTGCATTGCTTAGCACCTGTTTTTCGGGAACTGACCCATGATATTCTTGAAAAGCCGCAATTGGTTTACCACGTCAAATTCAAGCCGCGAGACTAAGCGAACGGCCCTGAATTAAACGGAGTAGACCATGACCAGTTCTGCATTGATCCGCCCCGCATGGACGCCAGCGACGATTGCGCTGATGGTGCTGGGCTTTATCTTCTTCTGGCCACTTGGCCTCGCCATGCTTGCCTATATCATCTGGGGCGATCGCCTCGGCGACTTCAAACGAAGCGTCAATGAAAAGACCGATTCGATGTTCGGCTCGTTCCGAAATGGCAGCAAAAGCGAAGGCTTTAATTTTGGCAGCACCACAGGCAATGCCGCTTTTGACGACTGGCGTCGCGAAGAACTTGAGCGTCTGGCAGCGGAACGCCGCAAACTCGACGAAGCCCGCGCAGACTTTGAAGCCTATGCACAGGAACTGCGTCGCGCTCGCGACAAGGAAGAGTTTGACCGCTTCATGAATGAGCGCCGTGCTTCACGCAAGACAAGCGACAGCAATGACATAACGACCACATAATCGGTAAAATTCTTCTCTGAAGAGGTAAACGGCGTGGACTTTGTTCACGCCGTTTTGCTTCAATTCTTAAAACTATCTGGTTTTTTGCGCGAATCACTTATCTTTAGCGCATGGGTTTTTCCTTATTTCGATCTGCAACCAAAAAAACGCCTGTTGTCACGCGTGAACGCATTCACGCGGTTGCGGGGCGTGAACTGCCTTTGCGTGTGCTGGAAAACCCACGCGCCAAGCGCTTGACGCTGCGTATTGAAACCGGCGGCAAAGGCCTGCGCGTCACGATTCCGCCGGGCTTGCCCGACCGCGAGGTCCAAAGCTTTCTCACCCGGCATCAGGGCTGGATTGAAAGCCGCATTGCGAAAATGCCCGATCAGACGGGTCTTCGTGCAGGTGTGAAAATACCCATTCGCGGCATAGCGCATCTCATTACCCACCAGCCCGGACGCGGTACTGTGGATTTGCTGGAAGGCAATATTCTGCTCGTTCATGGTGATCCTGCACATCTTTCGCGGCGCATCGCCGATTATCTCAAGCGCGAGGTCAAACGCGATATTGAACAGCTTGTTGCCCGTCACACAGCAACAATTGGCCGCAAAGCCAAAGCGGTAAGGTTCAAGGATACCAAAAGCCGCTGGGGATCATGTACATCCGACGGCGTGCTTTCCTTTTCATGGCGTATCGGCATGGCGCCTGCACCCGTCATCAATTATCTCGTCGCCCATGAAGTGGCTCATCTGATCGAGATGAATCATGGGCCGAAATTCTGGAAACTCTGCCATGAGCTTTGTCCTGATACAGAGCGCTGCAAAGCATGGCTCAAGCGCAATGGCAGCGCATTACAGGCTATCGATTTTACATGACATCAGACATTCATACTGCTGCACGTGTGCTATGGAATTACCATTGCCTCTCCGATAAACTTATCACGGCCGATGTTATTATCGGTCTTGGCAGCGATGACACCCGCGTCGCAAAATATGCAGCCGATCTTTATCTGCAAACCTATGCCAATTGTCTCATATTTACAGGAAACAGCAGCAACAGCACAAAAGACCTTTACAGGGTGCCGGTTGCGGAAGCCTTTGCAAAAATTGCCATTGCGCAAGGTGTGCCCGAAAGCGCCATCATTATTGAGCCGAAAGCAAGCAATCTCGGTGAAAATGTTCTTTTTGCGCGTGAGATCATGGATGGGGGCGTAATCAGCCCGATTTTTGTAACCAAACCACACATGCAACGCAGGGTTCGGGCCACGGTTCACCGGCAATGGCCGGAAGCCAAGGCTATTATCACCGCACCCTCTACGTCTTTTGAAGATCAACCGACACTGGATCATGATTTTAAAATGCTGGTGCGGGAGATGGTGGGTGATCTGAGGCGTATTCTTGAATATCCGGCCCGGGGTTTTCAGATTGCCCAGGCCATTCCCCTTGAGGTCATGGAAGCTTATGATTATCTGAGTGCACAGGATTATGATGACGCGCCAGCTCAAACAGCGCCGGGAACAGCTTGAGTCGCGACGCAATATGTGCGACGGAAACGCCATGGTTTTGGATATAAAAATATGTGGTCTCAAAACGCCCGAAGCAGTCAATGCTGCCCTGGATAGCGGAGCGACGCATATTGGCTTTATCTTTTTTCCAAAAAGCCCGCGTCATATCACACCCGCTGATGCCGGTCGCCTGCGTGAGGCAGCTAAGGATCGCGCAAAAGTGGTTGCTGTAACCGTTGATGCAGATGATGAAACGCTTGATGAAATCATGCGTGAATTGAAGCCTGACATGCTGCAACTTCACGGCCATGAAACGCCTGAGCGCGTGGCTTATGTGAAAAAACGCTATTGCCTGCCGGTGATCAAAGCCTTTGCCATTCGCGAGGCTGAGGATCTTCAAATCATCGCGCCCTATAAGGGGATTGCGGACCGCTTTCTTTTTGATGCCAAGCCGCCAAAAGGTTCTGATCTTCCGGGCGGCAATGGTGTATCGTTTAACTGGGCATTGCTCGACACGCTTGACGCGGACGTCGATTACATGCTTTCCGGTGGATTGAATGCGGGCAACATTGCCGAGGCGCTGCACAAAACGCATGCGCCGGGTATCGATGTATCGTCCGGTGTTGAGCGCGCACCCGGTGAAAAGGACGTGCGTCTCATTGATGATTTCTTTCAGGCTGTCTCTCATGCCAGACAATAGCCTGCACATGACGGAGTGGCAGCATTGAACAAGCCGGTTGAACCCAATTCCTACAAGACAGGCCCGGATGAAGAAGGCATGTTCGGCATTTTTGGCGGTCGCTTTGTCGCCGAAACGCTGATGCCGCTGATCCTTGAATTGCAGGAAGCCTATGAAACGGCAAAGGACGATCCTGAGTTTCAGGCCGAGCTTGCCAATCTCTCGATGCATTATGCCGGTCGCCCCTCAAAACTCTATTATGCCGAAGGCCTGACCAAACATTTGGGTGGCGCAAAAATCTACTTCAAGCGCGAAGACCTGAACCATACCGGCAGTCACAAGATCAACAATTGTTTGGGTCAGATATTGCTTGCCAAGCGCATGGGCAAAACCCGCATCATCGCGGAAACAGGTGCCGGACAGCATGGCGTTGCCTCGGCAACCGTTGCAGCCCGCTTCGGTCTGCCTTGCGTGGTCTATATGGGCGCCACCGATGTTGAACGTCAAAAGCCAAATGTTTTCCGCATGCAGCTTCTGGGTGCCGAGGTAAAACCCGTATCCGCTGGCAATGGCACGCTGAAAGATGCCATGAACGAGGCGCTGCGTGACTGGGTCACCAATGTTGAAGACACCTATTACCTGATCGGCACCGCAGCCGGACCGCATCCCTATCCTGAACTCGTGCGCGATTTCCAGTCAGTCATTGGCACAGAAGCACGCAAACAGATTCTTGAACAGGAAGGTCGTCTGCCAGATGTGCTGATTGCAGCCGTCGGCGGCGGCTCAAATGCCATCGGCCTTTTCCATCCGTTCCTTGACGATTCATCGGTGAAAATCATTGGCGTTGAAGCAGGCGGCCATGGACTTGACGGCAATGAACATTGCGCATCGATGAATGCAGGCAGCCCCGGCGTATTGCATGGCAACCGCACCTATCTGTTGCAGAATGAAGACGGCCAGATTCTTGAAGGCCATTCGGTTTCCGCAGGTCTTGATTATCCGGGCGTCGGCCCTGAACATTCATGGCTTAAAGACAGTGGCCGCGTTGACTATGTGCCGATCCTTGATACGGAAGCACTGGAAGCCTTCCAGCTCTGCACGCGCACCGAAGGCATTATTCCGGCGCTTGAATCAGCACATGCCATAGCACAGGCTGTCAAAATGGCCCCAACCATGGACAAGGATCAGATCATGATCGTCAATCTGTCCGGTCGCGGCGACAAGGACGTGCATACGGTCGGGCAATTGCTCGGCATGGAAATGTGAGGATATGAGCATGACACGCATCAACACCAAATTTGCATCGCTCAAATCCGAAGGCCGTCCGGCACTGGTCACATATTTCATGGGTGGCGACCCGGATTATGCGACATCGCTTGCTGTGATGAAGGCATTGCCAAAAGCAGGTTCGGATGTAATCGAGCTTGGGATGCCTTTTTCTGATCCGATGGCCGATGGTCCTGCTATTCAGGCAGCAGGTCTTCGTTCGCTTGAAGCTGGCCAGACGCTGAAAAAGACCCTGCAACTGGCAGCCGATTTCCGTAAAGAGGACGACACAACGCCAATCGTCCTGATGGGCTATTACAACCCGATTTACATTTATGGTGTCGAGCGTTTCCTTGCTGATGCCAAAACATCGGGCATTGACGGTTTTATCATTGTCGATCTGCCGTCTGAAATGGACAAGGAACTCTGCATTCCGGCAATGCAGGCCGGTCTCAATTTCATCCGTCTGACAACGCCGACCACTGACGACAAGCGCCTGCCAAAGGTGCTGCATAATTCGTCTGGCTTTGTCTATTACGTCTCGATGAACGGGATTACCGGATCAGCCATTGCCGATACCAGTCGCGTGGCAGATGCCGTACGCCATATCAAAAAGAGCACCGATCTGCCGATCTGTGTCGGCTTTGGAGTGAAAACACCGGAACAGGCGGCAGCCATTGCACAAGCCGCCGATGGCGTGGTTGTCGGCACGGCAATTGTCAATGCTGTAGCGGGTGAACTCAATGATCACGGCAAGGTTAAGGGCGATCCGGTAGTTGCTGTCACTAAACTTGTCAGTGCATTGGCGGAGAGTGTTCGCGCAACACGCCTTGAAGCTGCCCAATGAATCGTCCATTTAAGCAGTCAGAGCATGTCGCGGAAAAGTGGGAAGCCAATTTCCGATAATGACATGCGTAGAATAACGAGTTTTCTGAAGAACAAGAAACGGAACCAAACGTCATGAACTGGATCACCAACTACGTTCGTCCAAAGATCAATTCGATGCTCGGACGTCGCGAAATGCCGGAAAATCTTTGGATCAAAGATCCATCGACCGGCGAAATGGTGTTCCACAAGGATCTTGAGAGCAACCAGTTCGTGATTCCGGGTTCGGGTCATCACATGCGCATCAAGAGTAAGGATCGTCTGCGTTTCTTCTTCGACAATGGCGAATATACGACACTGGAAAGCCCGAAAGTTCCAGTCGATCCGCTCAAATTCCGCGATGAGAAAAAATATATCGACCGCCTGAAAGATTATCGTTCGCGCACCGGCATGGAAGATGCGATCATCAATGGTCTTGGCACGATTGAAGGTCTGCCGATTGTCGCAACCGTTCAGGATTTCGGTTTCATGGGCGGCTCGCTCGGCATGGGCGCCGGTGAAGCGATCATTCAGGGCTTCCAGAAGGCGATTGAACTCAAGCGTCCGCTGGTGCTGTTTGCAGCATCGGGTGGCGCACGTATGCAGGAAGGCATCCTGTCGCTCATGCAGCTTCCGCGCACCACTGTTGCGGTGGAAATGCTCAAAGAAGCCGGATTGCCCTATATCGTCGTTCTCACCAATCCGACAACGGGCGGGGTGACGGCTTCTTATGCAATGCTTGGCGATATTCACATTGCTGAACCGGGCGCATTGATTGGCTTTGCCGGTCCGCGCGTTATTGAACAGACAATTCGCGAAAAGCTGCCAGAAGGCTTCCAGAGCGCTGAATATCTGATGGAGCATGGCATGGTCGATATGGTGGTTTCGCGCCTTGAGTTGAAATCAACCATTGCAAGCCTGCTTAAAATCATGATGCGCCAGCCAGCCAATAGCGATACTCCCGTAACCGCGTCTTCACCAGAGAAGCCGGAAGCTGACAACAAGGCGGCATAATTGTGGCAGGAAAAGCGGATGCCGTCATCGAACGGCTGATGCAATTGCATCCCAAAGGGTTTGATCTTTCGCTGGACCGCATTCGCGGTCTTCTGGAAAAGCTCGGTAATCCGCACCTCAATCTGCCGCCCGTCATCCATATTGCCGGGACTAACGGCAAGGGATCGGCCAGCGCTTTCTGTCGTGCGCTTCTGGAAGCGAGCGGCTTTGGTGTTCACGTTCATACCTCGCCGCATCTCGTCAACTGGCACGAGCGCTATCGAATCGCTTCAAAAAATGGCGGAAAATTTGTTTCCGACGATGTTCTGGCGGAAGCAATCGAGCGCGTGGAAGCCGCCAATGATGGCAAACACATTACGGTTTTCGAGATACTCACTGCGGTTGCCTTTGTGCTGTTTGCCGAGCATCCGGCTGATGTCGTGATTATGGAAGTCGGTCTGGGCGGACGCTTTGATGCGACCAATGTCATTGCAGAACCTGCCGTGTCGCTGATCATGCCGATTTCGATCGATCATCAGGCATTTCTGGGCGATCGTGTTGAACTGATTGCCATTGAAAAAGCCGGTATCATCAAAAAAGACTGCCCTGTTGTCATCGGCTTCCAGCAATTTGATGCAGTCCGTGAAGTATTGATCTCAACTGCCGACCGGCTAGACTGTCCGCTTTCAATCTATGGTCAGGATTTTTTCGCTTTTGAAGAACATGGCCGTATGGTCTTCCAGAACGAAGACGGGTTGATCGATCTGCCGCTGCCGCGCCTGCCGGGTCGTCACCAGCTTGCCAATGCTGCTGCTGCCATTGAGACCGTACAAATGGCTGGTTTCACCATTACCGAAAAGGCGGCTGAAAAAGCCATGATGGTTGTGGACTGGCCCGCACGCATGCAGCGCCTGACCCATGGCACGCTTGTTGATCTCGCACCAACGGCATCAGAAATCTGGCTTGATGGCGGGCATAATCCCGGCGCAGGCATGGTGATTGCGGAAGCCTTTGGCGATCTTGAAGAGCGCTCTACCCGGCCTTTGTTCCTGATTACCGGCATGATCAACACCAAAGACCCTGTCGGCTATTTTGAAGCTTTTGCAGGCATGGCACGCCATGTTTTCACAGTACCTATTGCGTCTAGTGATGCGGGAATTTCAAACAGCGAACTGGCAGTCAGTGCGCAAAAGGCCGGACTTTCGGCAGAGCCAGTGCATTCGGTTGAGAATGCGCTCAAGATTTTGCGCGATACATGGGCGCATGATGAAGCACCGCCGCGCATATTGATTGGCGGCTCGCTTTATCTGGCAGGCGAAGTACTGCGCGACAATGGCACGCCACCTATGTAACAAAAAAACCGGCTCAAAAGCCGGTTTTTTTATCTCAAAGATTTGCTGATTAAGCAGCGGAAGTCTTGATCCAGTCAGCAAGGCGGCTCTTTGGAGCAGCCCCCACCATATTGGCTGCAAGTTCGCCATCCTTGAACATCAGCAGGGTCGGGATCGAACGAACGCCAAACTGCGCTGCGAGTTCCGGGTTTTCGTCGATATTGACCTTGGCGATCTTGACCTGACCAGCCATTTCAGCGGCGATTTCATCCAGAGCCGGCGCAATCATCTTGCAAGGACCACACCATTCAGCCCAGAAATCCACAACGACTGGCTCGCTCGACTGAAGAACGTCCGACTGAAAATTGCTGTTATCGACCTTTACGGTTGCCATAGGGCTATCCTCATATCTGTTTGAGAGCGAAAGACTCACTGAGAAATCACTCCTTTGACTATATCATGTGGCGTGTTGACTGCCATCCGTCAAGTTCTGGTTAGTAACCTTTGCTTGAGAGTCGCCAAGTGCTTTCAGCGCTTCATCCATTATAGCTTCCGGCAATGGCAGCAAATACGGGCCTTCTGTGAAGAGCAAAGTCGCCTCGACAACCCTTCCCGGATAAAGGGGAGCCAGCAATTCCCGATAAAGTGCTAACTGCGCAAGATAAGCGAAAGGTACGGCTGCAACAGTCTTTGGCGGCGGACGATTGGTCTTGTAATCCACGATCAGCACACGATTTTCATCAACACTGATCCGGTCGATCTGGCCTGAAACAGCGTGATCTTTTCCGCCAAGCGTGATCGTGCCCATCACGGCAACTTCACCACGTGATCCGCTGGCAAAGACCGGCGCGAATTGCGGATCAGTCAGAATAGTCGCGACACTGATCCATGCTCGCTCACGCTCGATTTCCGGCCAGTCGGGAGCAATGCGTGCGAGATAGTCCTGTGCGAGCTTCTCACGCTCTTTCTCGGCCACTTCCGGCAAATATTGCAGCAGCATATGGATTGCCGTGCCGCGCCTTAACGCGAAAGCCGATGTCGCGCCGTCCTGTCCCAGAACCGGCGATAATATATCGAGCGGTGGCTCTTCATCTGCTTCAATCAAGGCCGATGCACCGGATGGCGCAAGCGGACGCGGCAGTCCCGGTTCGGGCTTTACGGGGGCAAGATATTCGAGCGGCAGTGGCGAAAACTCTACCGATTTTTCCACCTCTTTCTCTGCAATCTCTGTCAGACTTCGCGGCGTGTTGCGATAGCGTCGGGCTGCGACGCCTGAAACCGGATGCACAAAGGTTTCGGCTTGGCTTACCAACGCATCCTCAACCAGCCGGTGCCATGTCTCGCCGCTTTCACGCGAGCCGCGATAACCACAGACAATCAGCCGGTCTTCCGCACGTGTCATGCCGACATAAAGCAGGCGGCGATATTCTTCTTCTGCCCGTGTCTTGAGACCTTCAATCTGTGAAGCAAGAAAGCCCGTCTGATAGCCAGAATTGGGTTGCCAGAGATAGCCATTCACCTGTGGCCCATCATTGGTGAGATCAAAGGGAATGAGTTTTGGCGCACGGGTTCCGCTCCAGACGGCATTGCCGGGATCAACCAGAAATACCACAGCCCCTTCAAGCCCCTTGGCGGCATGCACCGTCATAATGCGCACTTCATTGCGGCCCTGATCCAGTTCACGCTTGATTTGCGGGGAAGCAGCATCGAGTGTTTCCAGAAATGCCTGCATACCCGGCAGACCAGCGCGTTCAGCAGACAGCGCATAGTTCTGGAATTCGTCAATAATATCGCCTGCTTCCGGTCCAAGCCGTGCAAGCAGCTTTCGCCTTGCACCATCTGCACTTAAAATTCGCGCATAAAACTCGAAAATAGGCATTGTATCAGCCATATTGCGCCAGCGGCTCAGCGTCTTGTGCACCGGAATAAGCGCCGGGTCTTCAAGGGATGCATGATAGAGCCGCTCAAACAGCGTTTCAGCCCCCTTACGCGGATGAGCCAGCGCAAACAGCCTGTCATCATCCCAGCCAAATAGCGGACTTTTGAGAAGCGAGGCCAGCGACAGATCATCAGAGGGCTGCAACACAAAACGCCCCAGCGCCATCAGATCCTGAATGGCAATATGGCTTGTCAGTTTGAGCCGGTCGGCACCCGCCACCGGCACGGATAGATTTTTAAGCGCACGCGACAGCGCCGGCATGAACTGGTCGCGCTTGCGCACCAGCACCATAATGTCTTTCGGCGCTAGTTTGCGGTTCTGCCCCGGAATGGTTTCGCCACGGTCAAGCCAGTAGCGTATGGTAGATGCAATCTGTTCGGCAAGTTTGATTGCAGGCGCCTGCAAATGATCAACCGGTTCGCGCCAGTCGTCAGGCTCCTCCACCACTTCCGGCGTCAGCATATCCCAGATTTCCACCTCGCCCGGCTCCTGATCGCGAATAGCGGAGTGAACGGTGGCACCCGACAGACCGCGATTGGCCTCGGGACGTGCAAAAACCTCATCCACGGCCTGCAACACATCAGGCGTTGAACGGAACGAGAAATTGAGGCTGACACGCTCGAATTTCAGCTCTGCATCCGCAGCTCTCCGGCTGACCGCCTTACCCTGCGCTGCAAAATCTTCCGGTATTGCGCCCTGAAACGAGTAGATCGATTGCTTCTCATCGCCTACCGCAAACAATGTGCGGTTGACATTGCGCTGGCCCAGCCCTGAGAAAAATTCTTCCGACAACATACGGATAACCTGCCACTGGTCAGGGCTGGTATCCTGTGCTTCATCAACCAGAATATGATCAATGCCGCGATCAAGCTTGTATTGAACCCACTGCCCTGCCCCATTTCGCGCCAGAAGCGCCACGGTACGGGTGATCAGGTCTTCAAAGTCTAGCAAGCCGCGCCTACGCTTTAAATCATGATAGCGTTGCAGAAGATTGTCTATCAGCGTGAGTGCGCTCAGATTAAGCCGGATCAGCCGCAATTCCTTGATCTTATCAAGGCCAAGTTCAACGCGCATTGCTGCGGCATTAAAATCTTCCTCGAAATCCGGCAGCAGCTTTTTGACGGCAGCCGAGCCTACATAAGAGCCGGATTTTGCTTCGCCGGTCGTTTTCAGGAAAGCAGCACGTAAAACGGCTTCCTTGCCGAAGCTGCTTTTGACCTTGCCATATTGCTTGAGCTGCAAGGCAAAATCATGTGCACGTGCCGCACCCTTCTGGATCGACAAAATGAGATCAAGTGCATCGTCGGAAAATTCCGGCACCGGCCACATATCGTCCAGCAAATCGGATTCGCGTGTATCTGGCCGAAAGCGGAAATGCCGGTGCAAAGTCTCGCTGCGCTGAGTCGTATCACCAAGGGCTGCAATATAGTGCTGCAAGCCATTGCGACGAGCAATGGCTTCATCAAGCAATGCCTGCAAACCCATCTCGCCCGCAGCCTGCATCACATCGGCAAAAGCTTTAGCCAGTTCCGGGTCGCCACCGCCATATGCAGCCTCAAGCAGGGTGCGCCGTGCTTCGCCAATCAGGGCTACCTGCATGAGGTCGTCCATCATCTCGAAGTGGCCTGCAATATTTGCCTCAAGCGGAAACTGATGCAGGATCGCTTCGCAAAATGCGTGGATGGTCTGGATTTTCAGACCACCTGGCGTTTCAAGTGCACGTGCAAAAAGCCTGCGTGCCACGCCAAGCCGTGCAGCCCCCGGACGCCTGCCCTCAAGCTTGATCAGCCTGTCAGTGAGATCTTCATCCGGCAGCATTGCCCATTCGGACAATCGGGCAAAGACACGGTTCTGCATGACGGCTGCCGCAGCCTTGGTATAGGTGAGACAGAGGATTTTCGATGGATCGGTGCCTTCGAGCAGCAGCCGGATAACCCGCTCGGTCAGAACATGGGTCTTGCCGGAGCCAGCATTGGCTGACACCCAGACAGAAGCCAGAGGATTGGCGGCACTCGCCTGTGCTGCGATTGTTTCGGCTGGAATGATACGTTGCTTTTTCATTCGCCGCCCTCCCCGCCGCTATCGCCACCAGCAGACCATTCCAGCACACGCGCCAGATGATCATAATCACCCGAAAGCTCTGTTTCTTTGAATGGTAACGCACGGGAAAGATAACCCTTAGCCGGATTCTGATATTCAATGAGCAATTGCGCCAGACGCTGCCATGCCTCTTCGCCAAGGGCAGGTGCAGTCTTTTCCGATGGTGGCCGGCCGATTTTCAAAATCGATTCCGGTTTCACCTCGCCGCCTGCCCGCAATCGCACATAAGTGAGATCAGACGCACGAACCGCGCCCAGTTCGCGGAATGCTCCGCGTGCAAGAAGGGCTGCCTCCAGCGCCAATTGCGGCGACAAAAGCACATGCGCCTGTTTTGGCGATGGCGTGGAGCCGGTCTTATAGTCGATCACTTCCGCGGTTCCATCGCGCATCAGATCAATTCGGTCCGCACGGCCTGACAAGGTAATGCCAAGGCTTTCGACTTCGCGTTTGTCGGATGCAATTTCGGCAAAGCGGGTCTGAACATTCCATGCACGTTCGCGTTCCCATTCGAGGAACTGCGGAATGAGTGCAGTAAAGCGCGGCCACCAGACTGCTTCAATTTCAATGGGCAGGTCCATTTCAGCAAAGAAATACCGCCCAAATTCTTCAAGCTTTACGGCTGCATCCTCACCAAGCGGGTCAATTCCCTCTTGCGTGAAATGCCCGAGAATATCGTGAAACAGCGTTCCGCGTTCTGCTGCCGCCGGATCACGGATCAGCGGCTCGAGCGGACGCAGTTTCAGAATTTTTCTGGCAAAGATCGCATAGGGATCGCGGCGCAGGGTTTCGATTTCCGTAACTGAAAAATGTCTGGGTCGGGCAGAAACCGGCGGCTTTGGTTCCGGGCGCTTGACGAAAGGCACATCGGGCGCCTGATCAATCTCGCGTGCCCAATGGATATAACGTTGCCCACGCAAGCGCATATCCTTCGTCACGTCAGCACCCAGCACCGTTTCAAGCCGCTGCAACCAGCGCGATGGAATGGTCGGCGCATTATCGGATCGCTGCGAGCGCGCCAGCACGACATGATCCATGCCAAGCGCCATCTGGAAATCATGGGCTGCAAGGCCGGTACGGCGCTCAGGCGGATCAAGCGCAATCATCGCTTTCATCGGGCGCGACATGAAAGGATCATTACGTGTTCTGGCAGGCCATGTGCCTTCATTAAGACCACCGATCACCAGCGTATCCATGGTCTGCAAACGCGCTTCCAGCGCACCCCAGATAAAAACACGTGGATGTCCGCCCGGATGCGGCTTGACGGTTTCGTCCGACATCAGTGCTTCGAGAATGGCTGGCCATTCAATGGCCTCAAAATCCAGTCCCGCCTCGCTCGACACCAATTGCCGCAGGAAAGAAGCAAGCTTCTCACCATGCTCGCCCGAATAATAGCGTGCGACGCTGTCATTTTCGTCACGCGCCAGATTTTCGAGTGCTTCAACAGTGGCGCGGCTGATCTCACCTATTTCCGTTCGCCGGTTAATGGTTGCAAAAGGTGCCAATGGCGCCACAGCTTCAGAAAGGCTCACGCAAAGTGCACGCGCGGCCTCGATCATGTCAGGCGAGACAGTTGAATGCCATGCCGGTTGCCATGACTGATTGGCACTCTCTTCCATACGACGGTCAAAAAATGCAGGCAGATCGAGAATTGATGCCCGGCCCGTTCCACCACGAAATGCCAGCAACTCAAGTGTTTCCGCAGCCAGCCGGCGCTCGATGCGTTTGCCGCCCAGCCGCAGCATCGGATGTTTGACCAGCGCCAGTAATGCCACCGGATCACCGGGATTAAACACGGTTTCAACCATGAGACGCATCAGCGTCGCGGTTTCAATATCGCGCAAATGACGACCGCCGGAATCATCGGCGTCAATGCCAAAACGTGCCAGCTCCGCCACCACGCGGCGCGCCAGATTACGGTCGGCAGTGACCAATGCTGCGGTCTTTTTTTCATCATCAATCGCATCGCGCAGTGCCAGCGCAATTGCCAATGCTTCCTCACGCTCATTAGCGGTTTCAATCAGATCAATATGGCCAGCATGTTGAAGCAATGCCTGTGAGTGCATCTGCGTATCACGCTCCAGCAGGCTCCATGCATCGGTGGTTTCCGCCGGACGCAAGGCTTCGCTGACCACGCGCTCCAGAACGCGCTTTTTAACCGGCATATCTTCAATATGCCCGACATCATCACGGGTAACGCCAATAGTCTGCAATAGCTTATGGAGACCATATTGCGGGTGGCCGAAGGTTGACGGATTATCGTCTGATGCGCCCAGAAGATTCCATGCGCCCTCATCAAGATCACGATCCAGCCCCGGCAGAACCACAGCACCTTGCGGCAGCGTGGCAATCACTGAGACAAGCTCAGCGGTTGCGGGAATAGAGCCTGTGGTACCCGCAGCAATCACTGGGCCTTGAGGCGGATGATCACGCAGTCGCCGCACCTCGCCCCAGATCAGTTCATTGCGGTGCGCAGCCGGATTTGAAAGCTTGCGTTCTTCAAGAATTTCCGGCCAGATTTTGGTGACAATATCAAGGAAACCAAGCGTGACCTGCCACCAGTCGGCAAGATCATCAGGCGCAATGCTTGAAAGCTCGCTCCATTTGGCATTGTCGGTTTCAACCTGATCCATAAGGCTTGCCAGATCACGCGCCAGCCAAATCGCATCAGAGGTTGTTGCGGGAACCGAAACATCATCGACGCCAAACAGTGCCCGCACATGCGCAGGCAGCGATTCACGCCACGGGCGTATAAGCCGCGCCAGAAGCAACAGCCGTTCAGCCTTGCCAATGGGCGGATTGAGATCGAATATGCCGGATGTAGCCGCATTGAAAAAAGCCGCATCTTCATCCACATCGCCCAGCGGGCGAATGCTCGGAAGGATTGCAGATTTAGCCGAATTCATATCAACCAGAATGGAGCGAAGCGCACGCGCTGCACGGCGCGTCGGCACATAGATGGTTGCATTCGCCAATGCCAGCGGATCAGCGGCATTGCCGGGAAAGCCTTCGATCAAACGGCCTTCCAGAAGTGCCTTGGCAAAAGCTGGCAAAAAAGGCGTACCAGAAGGAATGGAAAACAGTTTTGGTGCTCTCATATCAATTCCCTCTTCACGCCAAAGCCGATAGCACAGCCTCCGCCTCGCCAATTGCTTCCGGGGTTCCCACAGTCAGCCAATGCCCGGTCATGGGCATACCATAAAGCCGTCCGGCTGCAATGGCTTCATCAAAATAGCGATTAAGCGATGAAACACCTGTCTGTGCATTTTCAAAAATGCGCGGGTGGATGATTGCAGCACCGGCATAGATAACGGGATCACCGGCAACATCACGCAAACGGCGCAAACGGCCTTCATTATCTGCAATAAAATCGCCTTTGCCCTCAAAACCGGTTGCCTGATCGAGCCTTGCCGTCATGAGAAGTATATCCATGCGGGCGCTATCCCAGACATGCGCCAGCGCCGTAATATTCGGCTGCTTCTCATCGCCCACCCAGAACGTATCGGCATTGAGCACATAGAAAGGCTTCATCCCAAGCTGTGGCAGAACATTGATAATGCCACCTGCGGAATCGAGCAGCAGATCCCGCTCGTCGGAGATCGTGATTTTTGGCGCTGAACGGTGACCTAGATGATCAATCAGTTGGTCGGCTAAATAATGCACATTGACGATTGTCTTTTCAACGCCTGCATATGCCAGCGCATCCAGCCCCCAGTCGATCAGCGGCTTGCCGGAAACCTTGACCAAAGGCTTGGGGCTGGTTTCGGTGATCGGGCGCATGCGTTTGCCAAGGCCTGCCGCAAGCATGATTGCTGTATCAGGACGTGTCATTGTTTCTCCAGCAATGCGAGATCATCAAACCAGCGGGCGACCGGCGCCATAACCGGATGCTTTAAAACGCGGTCAAGATAATCGTGAATACGCGGCAGATGCGCAAGATAATGCGGTTTGCCATCACGCTCATCAAGACGCACAAACAGGCCCAGCAGCTTGGCATTGCGCTGTGCCCCCATCGCAGCATAGGCCTTGCGGAAAGCCACTTCGTCAAAAGCATGGCCAAGCTTGCGGCGTTCATCACAATAGGCATCAACCACTGCCTTTTCGAGCTCCGGCGTAATCGTCACGCGGGCATCAAGCGCCAGTGAAGCCACATCATAGGCAGCAGGCCCGATCATCGCGTCCTGAAAATCGATTGTTCCGATTTTATTTATGCCTTTTGCATCCGCAAACCAAAACAGGTTTGGCGAATGATAATCGCGCAAAAGCAAGCTTTTTTCGCAATCAGCAATGTCATCAAGAACCTTGTTCCATGCCGCTTCACAGGCTTGTATTTCCGCATCTGTCAGCTTACGCCCCATGATGCGAGGCGCATACCATTGACCGACAAGGCTCACTTCCATCATCATTGCCTCGCGATCAAAGCCTGCAATAATGTGATCGGGATAGCCTGCAACCGGCGCATGATCAGGCCATTGAACCCCGTGAAGATGCGCAAGGAATCGCCCCGCCGCTTGATAGCGTTCAGTCACAGGTTCCCCTGATGGTGCACGAATGCCTTCCGTGCCCAGATTTTCGAGGATCAACAGACCTGCATCAATATCCAAAGCCCGTATTTCCGGCACATGCAGGCCATGTTGCGCAAGCAGATTATCAATAGCCACAAAAGCCTGAATATTTTCAGCAATATGCGCAAGCTGACGATAGGATTTGCCGTTACGCAACGGTGGATCATCGGGCATCGACGGCGCATTCATCAGAATCTCGACCCCATGCGCACTGTCGATGATCTCATATTTGCGTGGGGAAGCATCGCCCTGCAAATAGCGGCGTGTGGCACCTGCCCGGTCATTGTTTTCAAGAAAAGCACGGATTGTCAGTGTGCGTTCAAGACGTACAATCGCAGCTTCTGGCCCGCTAATTGCAATGCGCCGCCCTGCCCCTTCATGGGTCAATGTGACGGCAAAGCTCGGCTCCGGCAAAAAGCCTTCTGCCTGTTCCGGCCATTCCGACAGCACAACGCCATCATCAAGAAACTCGACAAGTCCCAGCTCATCCAGCTCTTCGCCATGCGAAATCCGGTAAAGATCGGCGTGAGCAACAGGGATACGCAGCGCCTCATAGCTCTGCACCAGCGTGAATGTCGGGCTTGGTACTTCAAACCCTTCATCATCGGCAATCGCGCGAATGATGGCACGGGCCAGCGAGGATTTTCCGGCACCGAGATCGCCGGACAAAGTAACAAGATCCCCTTTAGCCAATGCCAAGGCGAAATCTTCGCCAAAGCGCTTCGTCGCGGCTTCATCGGGGAGGAAAAATTCCAAATTACGGATCAGGGTGCTCATAAAGCCCCTTTACCTTATTCGGCAGCAACACGGAAGCTGCGTGCTTCCGCCGGGAAGCGACAAATGACGGTTGTACCGATATCCGCACCGGTTTCAATTTCCACACGCCCGCCATGCAGCTCCACAAAGCTTTTCACGATGGAAAGCCCAAGCCCGACACCACGTCTGCGGCCACCATTCTGATAGGCCTGAAAGCGCTTGAACACAGTATCAAGCACATCGCCCGGCATCCCCGGCCCGTCATCATGCACGGCAAACAGGATATCTGTACCTTCGCAGACAACCTGTAGCGAAATTGTCGAGCCTTCCGGCGCATAATTGGAAGCATTGGACAGAAGATTGAACAGCACCTGACGCACGCGATTGGCGTCGGCCCTGAAACTTTCGACGTCATCGGCAATATCGACATTGAGCGCAATGTCATGCTCCTGCAAACGCTCACTCACACGTTTGCTTGCTGCTGAAATCTCGTCCATGATGGCAACATCATCAATATCAAGCTGCATAATGCCTGCATCGACCGTAGCAAGATCGAGAATATCATTGACGATTGTCAGAAGCACCGCTGATGATGTGCCGATATGATCGAGATATTCGAGCTGGCGTTCATTAAGCGAGCCAAAGGCTGGCGTTTGCAACAATTCGGTAAAGCCGATGATATTGGTCAAAGGCGAGCGCAGCTCATAGGACACATGCTGCACGAAATCATTCTTGATCTGGTCAGCAAGCGACAGCGCTTCGTTCTTTTCCTTGAGCGCCCGTTCAACACGCACTGTATCAGTGACATCGATGAAGGTCAGCATCGTCTGACCTTTTGGCAATGGCACCACAGCATAGGAAAGAATGACGCCATCATCCAGCTCCACCTGTCCCATATGGCCATTGCGCTCATCAAGAAAGCCGGTAACAGCGGAGATGAAATCATCCCAGACACCATCACCACCGCGCTGGCTGCACAGCTTGGAAATGGTCGAAATATGCGTGCCTTCAACCGTAATGGCCGCCGGCAACGACCAGAGATCAGCAAAAGACGGATTAGACAGGCGCAACCGACCGTCAGAGCCGAACACCGCGACAGCCTCGCCAAGATGATCAAGGGTTTCACCCTGCACCTTGATCAGGGTATTGTAACGACCTTCAAGCTCAAACTTCTCAGTCATGTTCTCAAAGAACCATGTCACGCCGCCCTGCGGATGCGGATTGGCCACCACGCGCAGGATACGGGTATCGGGCAGATGCCACATATGTTCTTCCGGCTCGACCGCACGATAGGCTGCAAGCATGGAATCCTTCCATTTACGCCATTCCGGCTGTTCCGGCAGCTTGCCTTCCGAACGAAGACGATCAAACAGCAGCGTATTGCTCGGATGGGTTTCCAGCCAGGCTGTATCAAGCGACCAGAGCGACACAAAAGCCTGATTGAAGAATTGAAGCTTCATATCAGGATCGAAAATCGCCACAGCAGTGGAAAGCTGATCAAGCGTCTCGGCATGGCTTTTCAAGGTGCGGTTTAATTCTTCACGCACCTGCTCAATTTCGCTCAAATCAAAGCCAAGACCGGCAGAACCGGCCTCGGAACTTACATCAGTCACATCAAAAATACGACGATCACCACGCACAATGGCAGGCAGCTTTTCATAAAGATCCGGTTCGGCAAAGCGGTCACGCTCCAGACGCTGACGCGCCTGTGCACCAAACAGCTCGCGACGCTCAGAAGTCGCCTGATTGCTATCAACAGCATCAACAGCACGCGCATAGGCGGCATTGACCCATTCCAGACGGCCATCTGCACCGCGCACCCAGACCGGTTGTTCAAGGCGATCGAGCAGGTGGCGAAGAAGCGCCAGCTTTTCTGAAAGCTCGCGATTTTGCGCCTGAAGTGCTGCGCGTTCCGCCTGCACACCCTGAAGGGCGAGAAAACGGACGATTGCAAAACTTCCAGAGGTACGACCATAGACATCAAGCAGCGTACCATTGTTCGTTTCAACCGTCAGATCGAAAGCATGAGCCTGTTCACGCAAGGCAGAGACTGCCCGTTCAAGTGCTGCAACCGATTGCGGTCGCAACCAGCGGCCAAAAGCCAGAAAATGCGAGCGGTCAAGTGGCGCACCACTGTCAAAAGGTAACTGCCCAACCAAATCGGCACGTTCGGCATGCGCATCCCAAATGACAGCACGCTGATCTTTAAGATTAAGCAGTGCTTCGTTGCGTTGAGCCACCAGATTCATGTCCGAAAGACGTGAAAGCAACTGTTTGTTTTCATTGGCAGTTTTGGAGCGATCACGGATCAGCCATCCAGCCGAAAGAAGAGCGGCCCCCATAGCACCCAGAAATATTGAAAACTGGATGACTTCAAAAGCGCCAACACTGCCACCAAAAGGCAGGGCAATACGTGCCGGATTTTCAGAATCTTGTGCAAAGGCCGGAACAGCCGCAACAAGTGCTAAAAAAGAAGCCGAAGTCTTGAGAATAACCCGTTTGAGAGGGCGAAGGCCAAGTGAAAGCGATGCTTTCAGCTGCCTGTCTGCGCTGATTACAGGCTTTCTTCGCAAACTCTGCGTTGAGCCGACTCCTGGCATATTTTCCGTGTCTCCGCCGCCCGACTGCCAATCCTTAAAAGATGCCGCCGTATTTCAAAAAACGTCATTCTGTCTCTTCAACATCACATTTATGCAAAGAGCCAGACATGTTTCACGAATGAACAGCCCAACCGTTTTTCGACCAAAATGGCAAAAAACGCTGAACGCAAACACCCGTCAAAACACATTGATTCGTCTTCACAATACCCTCCCGGGGATTCCACGTGAAGCATGTTACACGTAAAAATAAAGGCCGGGCAGCGTTATGCTGTCCGGCCTACAAGATGTAGCAGTATGGTTAACAGGCAATTAATACCTGTAGTGTTCCGACTTGAACGGGCCTTGCGGTGTAACACCGATATAAGCCGCCTGTTCTTCAGAAAGCACGGTAAGTTTAGCGCCCAGCTTGTCGAGATGCAGACGTGCGACCTTCTCATCAAGATGTTTTGGCAGAACATAGACTTCGTTTTTATACGCATCAGTACGCGTGAAAAGTTCGATCTGACCAAGAACCTGATTGGTAAAGGATGCCGACATGACAAAGCTTGGATGACCGGTTGCATTGCCAAGATTAAGCAAGCGTCCTTCCGAAAGGAGAATAATGCGTTTGCCATCCGGGAATTCAACCAGATCAACCTGTGGCTTCACATTGGTCCATTTCAGGTTGCGCAAGGCCGCTACCTGAATTTCATTATCAAAGTGACCAATATTACCGACAATCGCCATATCTTTGAGCTTACGCATATGATCAAGCGTGATGACGTCCTTGTTGCCGGTTGTCGAAATCACGATATCAGCAGTTGGAGCCGCATCATCAAGGGTCACAACTTCAAAGCCATCCATTGCAGCCTGAAGCGCACAAATCGGATCAATTTCCGTAACCTTTACACGCGCTCCCGCACCGGCCAGCGATGCAGCCGAGCCTTTGCCAACGTCACCATAACCGCAAACGACAGCAACCTTGCCAGCCATCATGACGTCTGTACCGCGGCGGATACCGTCAACCAGCGATTCCTTGCAGCCATATTTATTGTCAAATTTTGACTTGGTGACACTGTCATTGACGTTGATTGCCGGGAAGGGCAGGAGGCCCTTTTTCTGCAACTGATAAAGACGGTTGACGCCCGTGGTGGTTTCTTCGGTGACGCCTTTGATCGCATCACGCTGGCGTGTGAAGAAGCCGGGCGTTTCAGCCATACGCTTTTTGATCTGGGCAAAAAGAACTTCTTCTTCTTCACTTTCCGGCTTGGAAAGAACGTCTTCGCCAGCCTCGGCACGCGCACCAATCAGAATATACATGGTAGCATCGCCACCATCATCGAGAATCATGTTTGATGGTTCACCATCCGGCCACTGGAAGATCTTGTCGGTATAGGTCCAATATTCTTCCAGCGTTTCGCCCTTAATGGCGAAAACCGGCGTACCGGTCGCTGCAATTGCTGCCGCAGCATGGTCCTGCGTCGAAAAAATATTGCACGATGCCCAACGCACATCAGCGCCCAGCGCTTTGAGCGTTTCAATCAGAACGGCTGTCTGGATTGTCATATGCAGCGAGCCGGAAATACGCGCACCCTTGAGCGGCTGCGACTTGCCGAATTCTTCGCGTGCAGCCATCAGGCCCGGCATTTCAGTTTCAGCAATATCAAGTTCCTTGCGACCCCAATCGGCCAGACCAAGATCCTTAACGACAAAATCCTGATTTGCGGTCATCATCTGCTCCAATCAAATTGATTTTGAAGCCTGATTTACAAAAGAAAAAACAACAGGCTTCAGCTTGGCGAACTGATTAGCAGATTCAAACAAACTACACAACGCAACATAAAGAGTTCTTTATGTCTGCATATCAACTTGTGAAGATCATAGAATTTCAGGCTTCTTCACCGAACTTGTCGGCAATGAGGGCTTGCAGCGCATCAAGCACCGCTTCTGCCTGTTCACCCGATGCGCGAACTTCAATGCAGCAACCCGGGGAAGCTGCCAGCATCATCAGCCCCATGATTGATGTGCCGCCCACGCTCACACCATCCTTGCTGACGCGCACATGCGCATTATAGCCGTCTACCAGTTGCACAAATTTTGCGGATGCACGTGCATGCAGTCCACGCTTGTTCACGATCTCGAAAGACCGGACCGCAGCGCTATCGGCATCATATTCGCCAGTGACAAGCACAGTGGGATGCATGAATTACTTTCCGGTCAGGACCTGACTTGCAACATTGATATATTTGCGTCCTGCATCCTGCGCTTCACGCAGGGCTGTCTTGATATCCCCGCCGATACGAACACTGGAAAGCTTGATCAGCATAGGCAGATTCACACCTGCAATAACTTCGATCTTGCCTTCTTCCATCACAGAAATCGCAAGATTGGACGGAGTTCCGCCAAACATATCGGTCAGAACGATGACGCCACTACCATTATCGGCACGGCCCACAGCATCGACGATATCACGACGACGCTGTTCCATATCATCTTCGGCACCGATACATACGGTCTCGAAATTGTCCTGCGGGCCAACCACATGCACTACAGCATGAAGAAACTCTTCGGCCAGCCTTCCGTGCGTAACAAGCACGAGTCCGATCATACTTTAAAAGCTCCTGTCACGTGCCCGCCGCCATACCCATTCATAGAGCGCAGATGACACAAAAACTCGCCGGAACCCAGCCGACGAGTTGTGCATCTTGGCAGGGCAAATCATGATAGCAAGTGAAAAATTTCACATTTGCCTTAAAAAAAGCAAAATGCCGCAGCCGCAGGCATTTTTCAAACAGAAATTTATGGCCATGGTTTATAAAAGAGATAAGCCTCGATAGCACGCGAAAGCGCGGTAGAATCGCTGTTTGACGAGAGTGCAGGCAATAGAAGACGCGGAATTTCAATAGCTTCAAACTGCCAGTTTTCACCACTGGGGTAGCGTTCAGCCTCTTCGCGGCTGACCAGATTGACAACAAGATCGAGAGGCGTCTGTTTCACATAAGCAACAGTGAATAAGCCAGCACCGCGAATCTCGACGCCTCCAGCGAGAGAATCAGGAACGCTGGCTATGAGCCTGCCATCCTCCACATGCAGCAAAGTACGATCGTCAGAAACAAGCGAAGCCGGTTCGCCGCGCATAGAGGCACGCTCAATCAGCGAGAGCGCTATCTCTGTTTTTCCTGCACCCGATTGCCCCATCAGCATGACGCCACACCCCCGCAATTGTACGGTTGTTGCATGGAGTCCGCTCTTGTGCTCTTCCGGCGTCATATCAGGCTCATGTCGTGGCTGGCAGATCAACGATAAAGCGAGCACCCAGCATTTGATCCGGATCATTCGGACTGGTGATATTTTCAGCGCTCAAGGTGCCGCCATGGGCTTCGATAATCTGGCGGCTGATCGAAAGACCAAGACCGGAATTCTGGCCAAAAGCTTCCGAAGTCGGACGATCTGTATAGAAACGCTCGAAAATACGTTCAATATTTTCAATTGGAATACCGGGACCATTATCCTCAACGAGAATGCGTATGCGATTGCCTTCACCACTGAGTGTCACCACGATGCGGCCTGTATCTTCCGGGACAAAAGAGCGGGCATTCTCGATCAGGTTGCTGACAACCTGTCCAAGCCGCAAATCATGACCTGCCACAAAGAAACCTTTCTTACCGGCAGGCAGCTTGCCTGTATTGAAAACGATCTCGGTGCCAATCTTGTTGCGCCGCACTTCACGCGCCGCATTGGTCAGATTATTGAGCAATTTCTTCATATCGACACGATCAGAATGCTCACGCGCAAGTTCCGCATCCAGACGCGACGCATCGGAAATATCCGTAATCAGACGATCAAGCCGGCGGACATCATGCTGAATAACATCGAGCAGGCGATTGCGTGAGTTTTCATTTTTCGCGAGCGGAAGGGTTTCAACGGCACTGCGCAAGGAGGTGAGGGGGTTTTTAAGCTCGTGACTCACATCGGCGGCAAAACTTTCAATCGCCTCAATCCGTGTATAAAGCGCATCGGTCATCGCACGGATCGAGGTCGACAAATGCCCTACCTCGTCCTGACGTGCCGAAAAATCAGGAATTTCTTCACGGCTTTTTACGCCAAGCCGCACACGATCCGCCGCCGCAGCAAGCTTTCGCAAGGGGCTTGCAATGGTTGAAGCCAGAAACAGAGACAATATCACCATAACAGCCGCAACGACGCCGAAGACCCGGAAAACCGCCATGCGTTCTGCCTGAACGATCTTATCAATATCATCGCCTTCGGTGGATAAAAGCAATACACCAAGAATTGCACGGGACTGCTGAATTGGCACGGCAACAGAAACCACCAGTTCACCTTGCTGGTTACGCCGCTGCGCTGTTTGCGGTGAACCGCTCAGCGCATTGACAATTTCCTGATAGGCAAGGCCATTACCACCCGGCTGTTCCTGATAAAGCGGCAAACCACCACCGTAAAACAGACGCGAGAACCAGGCGGTAAAACGCTCCCAAATATTTGGCGCGTCTTCATCAATCGGCGGAAGGTCATAGCGGAAAACCGAGCCACCAGAGGCAAATGCCGGCGCATAAAGTGAACGGGAATCAAGCAACAGATTGGCATAATGATCGTAAATGCGTGCGCGCGTACTGGTTGGCGAAATCAACTGACGCAGCAGCGGAGAAACCTTTTCAGGATTGATCGGGAATTCCCAGTTATCGGGTGAATCGGGAGAAGGCGTTATGCTTTGCCCGGCCTGAAGTTCCAGCAACTTTTCAGGATCAATCATCAAAGAATTGGTATCGACCGTTGCCGAAGCCGAAATTGCGGCAGCGATAATCTTTCCCTGTGTCAGCAAGCTCTCAATCTTTGCATCAATCAGTCCCTCACGGAACTGATTCATATAAAGAATGCCGGAAACAAGCACGCCAAGGGCGGCTATGTTGAGAAACAGAATACGACGCGTCAGGCTTGAAAACAGAAACTGGCCAAGAAACCGGTTAAAAGGCGCAAAAAGACGACGCAGAAACAGCGAGCGTTGCCGCCGTGCCCTGCGTTCTCTCATAGTCATTGCGCTATCTTTGCGGGTTTCGGCGACCATGTCGCTGCAATCTTGCCTTCTTCAACAAATCGCCAGACTAAAAATGTCTGGCGAATATAATCGCTATATCACGCTTCACGGAAGCGATAACCAACGCCATAAAGCGTTTCGATCATCTCGAAGTCGTCATCAACCGACTTGAACTTCTTGCGAAGACGCTTGATGTGGCTGTCGATGGTACGATCATCCACATAGACCTGCTCATCATAAGCTGCATCCATCAGCGCGTCACGGCTTTTCACAACACCGGGGCGCTGTGCAAGCGAATGAAGGATGAGGAATTCGGTCACAGTAAGCGTGACAGGTTCGCCCTTCCAGGTGCAGGTATGACGCTCCTGATCCATGACAAGCTGGCCGCGCTCAAGCGACTTGGCCTGCTGGCCGGAAGGCTTTGCAGTCCCGTCACGCGCAGCAACGCGGCGCAGAACCGCCTTTACACGCTCGACCAGAAGACGCTGCGAGAATGGCTTGGTAATAAAATCATCCGCGCCCATCTTCAGACCGAACAATTCATCAATCTCGTCATCTTTCGAGGTCAGAAAGATAACAGGCAAGTCGGATTTCTGACGCAGCCGGCGCAGCAATTCCATGCCATCCATACGCGGCATCTTGATATCGAAAATCGCCAGATTCGGTGGCCGTGCCGAAAGGCCATCCAGAGCGGAAGCCCCATCCGTATAGGTCTCGACGCGATAACCTTCCGACTCCAGAGCAATGGAAACGGAGGTCAGAATGTTGCGGTCATCGTCGACCAGCGCAATCGTCTGCGTTGCCGAAGCTTCCTTCATGCGGACCTTCTCCTTTGTTAACCGCCCCGTAAAAGCAGCGGTGCAAATCACCAAACGCGCCTAAGCGTATTGATCATATAATAGTCGCCCCGCTTGTGCAGTACAAATTAGGTACAAAATGTGGCAACGGCTTAACTTACAGGCAAGTCCTTCGGAAGAATCTTTTCCGGTGGTTAATGCAAATGAGAACAATTCCAGACTGTGAATCATGACTCCAATATCAAAACGAAACGATTTAAAAAAATTTTCAATTTTTTAAATCGATTAAATATTTGATTTAATTTAATAAATCTGTTTCTGACAGCCATCCCGTTTAAAACTGACCGGGACCAACGAAATTTTGAACCAGATGGCGGAGAGACCATGAAAGAGATCGGCACCCATAATATTGCCGCTTCCATTTCCACTTCAGGATTGAAGGAACTGTCCGCAGTCTTTTATAATTTTGGGCCGGCGCGGCTCTATGAAGAGACGATCCGTCGCGGCGAAGCAGAGCTTTCAGCACAGGGTGCACTTGTTGCACGCACCGGCCAGCACACGGGTCGTTCGCCAAAAGACAAGTTCGTCGTTCGCGATGCAAACACCGAAGATCATGTCTGGTGGGACAATAATAAACCCATGACAGCAGAAGCTTTTGATCTGCTTCATGCCGATTTCATTGAGCATGCAAAAGGCAAGGAGCTTTTCGTCCAGGATCTTGTCGGCGGCGCTGACAAAGGCAACAAGCTCAATGTGCGCACGATTACCGAATATGCATGGCATTCACTGTTCATCCGCAATCTGCTGATCCGGCCAGAACACTCGGAACTTGCCTCTTTTGTCGCTGAAATGACAATCATTGATCTGCCATCCTTCAAGGCAGACCCGCAGCGCCATGGCGTGCGCAGCGAAACGGTGATCGCAGTCGACCTGACCCGCAAGATTGTTCTGATTGGCGGAACATCCTATGCTGGCGAAATCAAGAAATCTGTCTTCACAGCCTTGAATTACATTCTGCCCGCCAAAGGCGTGATGCCGATGCATTGCTCGGCCAATGAGGGTCCCAATGGCGACACGGCGGTCTTCTTTGGTCTTTCGGGTACAGGCAAGACCACCCTTTCAGCTGACCCGAGCCGCACGCTTATCGGTGACGACGAACATGGCTGGGGTGAAAATGGCGTCTTCAATTTTGAAGGCGGCTGCTATGCCAAGACTATCCGTCTCTCAGCTGAAGCCGAACCGGAAATCTATGCGACCACGCAGCGTTTCGGTACGGTTCTGGAAAATGTAGTGCTTGATGAAAACCGTGAGCCGGATTTTGATGATGGTTCGCTCACAGAAAATACCCGTTGCGCCTATCCGCTTGATTATATTCCCAATGCCTCCAAAACCGGCACCGGCAATCAGCCAAAGAATATCATCATGCTTACCGCTGATGCTTTCGGTGTCATGCCTCCGATTGCCAGACTAACCCCTGCACAGGCCATGTATCACTTCCTGTCCGGCTATACGGCCAAGGTTGCAGGCACGGAAAAGGGCGTAACAGAACCGGAAGCAACATTCTCGACCTGCTTTGGCGCTCCATTCATGCCACGCCATCCGTCGGAATATGGTAATCTGCTGCGCAAGCTGATTGCAGAGCACAAGGTTAATTGCTGGTTGGTCAATACCGGCTGGACGGGCGGTGCTTACGGCGTTGGAAAACGTATGCCGATCAAGGCGACCCGCGCACTTCTCGCAGCTGCACTCGATGGTTCGCTCAACAATGCACAATTCCGCATTGACCCGAATTTCGGCTTTGCCGTTCCGGTTGAAGTGCCGGGCGTGGATACATCCATTCTCGATCCACGTTCAACATGGGCCGACAAGGCAGCTTATGACGCACAGGCCAAAAAACTGGTCGATATGTTCGTAAGCAATTTCGAGAAATTCGAAAGCCATGTCGATCATGACGTAAAAAATGCAGCACCAATGATCCAGGTCGCGGCTGAATAAACAAAGGAATATCCTGAGGAGGAGCGGAAGCCCGGCTGAAAGGCCGGGTTTTCTTTTTGCAATGGATAAAAAGCGGTGTATCACTTGCCCTTATGGAAGAGAGCCGCAAAATCATTCGCATAACAAACCGCCTGACGATCCTTGAGGATGATCTGGAGGAAAGTTTTATTCGTTCATCCGGTCCCGGTGGCCAGAACGTCAACAAGGTTTCAACCGCTGTGCAATTGCGCTTTCATGCAGCACGCTCCAATCTACCGGAAGATGTTCTCATCCGTCTTTTCAAACTGGCCGGTCAGAAAGGCACCAAAGATGGTGATGTCCTGATTGAAGCCAATCGCTTTCGCACCCAGGAGCGAAACCGGGAAGATGCACGCACAAGGATAATTGCTCTTATCACACAGGCAGCGGAACCACCGCCACCGCCACGCAGAAAAACGAAACCGACCAAAGGCTCGATTGAACGTCGCCTCAAGGCCAAATCCGGCCGCTCAGATATCAAGAAAGGTCGCGGCAAGGTTTCTTATGATTAAGCTCCTAACTCTAAGTATCCGAACTTATTAGACAATTCAGATTTAACATGGGCTTGACCAATTTGACTGACGCTGTAGTTTACTGACTATTGACTGACCGGAAACTTCACTGGCCTCGATAGTGAATATGATGCAACGATAAAGTAGCAACAACAAGGAGAGTTGCCCTATGGGAATTTTCGATTTCGTGAAATCAGTCGGAACCAAACTTGGTTTCGGCGAAGATGAACCCAAAGCCGATGACCTCAAAAAGGAACTCGATTCGCATAATCTTGGCACCGATGGCGTGCAGGTAAGCGTGCAGGGCGACAAAGCTGTCCTGACTGGCAATGTTAAAGATCAGTCAGCCTTTGAAAAAGCAGTTATCGCAGTCGGCAACTCGCTTGGCGTTTCCAAAGTGGAAGCTTCGGAACTCAAAGTCGATAGCTCCGGGACAACCGGTGCCGAGCCCGTATTCTATACGGTAAAGAAGGGCGACAATCTTTGGAAAATCGCCGAAGCACAATATGGCAAGGGCAAGGGCGCAAAGAATGACATTATCTTTGAAGCCAACAAGCCAATGCTGACGCATCCGGACAAAATCTATCCGGGCCAGGTGCTGCGTATTCCGCCGCTCGAAAGCTAAAACCATTAGAGCGCCGATCTGATTGAATCAGATCGGCGCTCTAAATAGTTGTTTTAACGCGCATCTTTGACCGAAAACCGTTTCACACTTTTCGGAACGCGCTCTAAGGAAAGGCCGGTTAAACCGGTCTTTTTCATTTCAGATTTTTCTAAGGGCAACTTCTTCGATCAGATGATCGCTGCCTTTGCGCAAAATAATATCTGCGCGGGGGCGGGTGGGAAGAATATTCTCACGCAGGTTCTTCATGTTAATATTGTTCCATAGGCCTTCGCCGATAGAATAGGCCGCTTCTTCGGAAAGCTGCGAATAGCGATGGAAGAAGGATTGCGGATTGACAAAAGCTGTCTCACGCAACCGCATGAAGCGATCAATATACCATTTGTGGATCAGCTCCGGTTCCGCATCGATATAGATCGAGAAGTCGAAGAAGTCGGATACAAAGGGCACCATCTTGCCGTCTTCCGGCAGATCGCGCACCTGCAACACATTGATGCCTTCAAAAATCAGAATATCAGGCTTGTCGACAATCTGATATTCGCCGGGCAGCACGTCATAGCTCAAATGCGAATAAAGCGGCGCACGCACATGGCTCATACCCGCTTTGATTGCCGATAGAAAACGCAATACCGCGCCAACATCATAGCTTTCAGGAAAGCCCTTGCGCTCCATCAGGTTCTGATCACGCAGAACCGCATTGGGATAGAGAAAGCCGTCCGTTGTCACCAGATCGACCTTGGGGCTTGAAGGCCAGCGGGCAAGCAATTCTTTCAGAATACGCGCAGTTGTGGATTTTCCGACCGCAACCGAGCCTGCAATACCAATGATGAAAGGCGTCTTGAAACGTTCTTCCATATTGAGAAACTGCTGGCGCTGCCGGAAAAGAAGTTGACTTGCTTCCACATGCGCATAGAGCAAGCGAGAGAGCGACAGATAAATGCGCCGCACTTCATCCAGATCAATCGGATCGCCCAGCGAGCGCAGCCGTTTAACTTCTTCGTAAGTCAGGGTGAGGGGGGTATCGGCACGAAAGCCAGCCCATTCCTGCGCCGAAAAGAAGCGGTAAGGTGAGTAACGCGACGGCGTTAGCTGATCCACTTTTTCCCACATATTGTCGCTGCTCTCCCTCAACGCCAATTCACTTATATAACGTTCCGCTCGCATTCAGGCTTTCGGTCGACCGGCTTTTTCCTCAAGGCCGGTCTGCGCCGTGCGGCGTTGCAACTCTGCAAGAACTTCATCAAGCGGCACATCAGCAATCTTGAGAACAACCAGCAGATGATACAGCAGATCAGCGCTTTCCGTGACCACTTCGGCACGGTTACCTTCAATTGCCGCGATCACGGTTTCCACGGCTTCTTCACCAAGCTTTTTTGCGGCGCGCGTCTGACCTTTTGTAAAAAGGCTTGCCGTATAAGACGTTCCATCCAATGAGGATGCGCGTTCCGCAACGATGCGTTCAAGATCGGAAAGTGTGAACTTTGCCATCGGATTTCCTTAAATCTTGTTTTTACCGGACTGGATCAAGGCGCATCGGGATACCAGCCTCGGCCATATAGCGCTTGGCTTCGCCAATGGTATAAGTGCCAAAGTGGAAGATCGATGCTGCAAGAACTGCCGTCGCATGACCGTCGCGAATCCCTTCGACCAGATGGTCGAGATTGCCGACACCCCCAGAAGCAATGACAGGAACCCGCACGCTATCGGCAATAGTGCGCGTCAATGCAATATCATAGCCTGCTTTGGTCCCATCACGATCCATTGAGGTCAGAAGTAACTCACCCGCGCCAAGGCTTACCACCTTCTGCGCAAATTCCACCGCATCAATGCCGGTCGTCTGGCGGCCGCCATGGGTAAAGATTTCCCAGCGATCACTCTCACCCGTGCCCGACACCTTTTTAGCGTCAATGGCCACGACGATGCACTGATCACCAAATTTATCGGCCGCTTCCGCAACAAATTCCGGGTTCTTCACCGCAGCCGTATTGATTGAAACCTTGTCGGCTCCAGCCAGGAGCAGCTTGCGAATATCGGCCACCTGACGCACGCCGCCACCGACAGTCAGCGGCATGAAACATTGTTCTGCTGTCCGCGCAATAACATCGAAAATTGTCTCGCGATTGTCAGAAGACGCCGTAATATCGAGGAAACACAATTCGTCCGCACCCGCCGCATCATAGGCACGCGCGGCTTCAACCGGATCACCGGCATCAATCAGATCGACAAAATTCACACCCTTGACGACGCGGCCATCCTTAACGTCAAGGCAGGGAATTACACGTGCTTTGAGTGTCATGATGCGGCCCTCAAAAGGGATAATGCTTCCGCCGGATCGATACGTCCATCATAAAGCGCACGACCAGAAATTGCGCCTTCAAGCTTGGCTGCATCGGGTGCGGCGAGGCGCTTGATGTCATCCATCGAAGCGAGGCCACCCGATGCAATCACCGGAATGGAAACGCTATTTGCGAGAGCAAGTGTGGAATCCCAGTTGATGCCAGCCAGCACACCATCACGATCGATGTCGGTATAGATGATGGCTGCGACGCCTGCACCTTCAAACTTTTTCGCAAGTTCCACCACGCCAAGCTCGGAAGCTTCAGCCCAGCCTTCAACCGCGACATAGCCGCCCCTGGCATCAATGCCAACTGCAACCTGTCCCGGAAATTCCTTACAGGCTTCGATCACCAGCGCCGGATCACGCACGGCAATGGTGCCGAGAATAACGCGTTTCAGGCCTTTGGAAAGCCAGCTTTCGATATGCTTGAGTGTACGGATACCGCCGCCAAGCTGCACCGGATTTCTGGTCGCTTTCAAAATCGCTTCAACAGCCTTGCCATTGACGCTTTCGCCGGCAAAGGCACCGTTGAGATCGACCACATGCAGCCATTCAAAGCCCTGATCCTCAAAAGCTTTGGCCTGAGATGCGGGGTCTTCATTGTAAACGGTCGCCTGATCCATGTCGCCAAGCTTGAGGCGCACGCATTGACCGTCTTTCAAATCGATAGCGGGGAAGAGAATCATATCTTCAAGGCTTCCATTTCAGGAAATTGGCAATAAGCGAAAGGCCAAGCAACTGGCTCTTTTCGGGATGGAACTGCGTGCCAATCATATTGTCGCGACCGACCATTGCGGTCACATCGCCACCATAATCAGTGACAGCCAGCACATCTGCTTCGTTCTTCGCGTCAAACATATAGGAATGCACGAAATAGGCATGCAAGCCATTCTCGCCGGTCTCGATACCGTCGAACACCGGATGCGCCAAATGGGATTGTTTCACGTGAATCCTGTTCCAGCCGATCTGCGGAATTTTAAGCGTTGGGTCTGATGGTGTCATTTCACGCACATCACCCGCGATCCAGCCAAGCCCTTCGCTCACTTGTTTTTCAAGACCGCGTTCTGACATCAACTGCATACCCACACAGATGCCAAGAAACGGATGCGCCTTTTTGAGCACCACATCATTGAGCGCCTCGACCATACCCGGCACAGCATGAAGGCCACGGCGACAATCGGCATAAGCACCAACACCCGGCAGCACGATACGATCAGCGCTCGCCACACGATCCGCATCCGCTGTCAGTTCGATTTCAGCTTTCACACCGCTTGTCAGTACGGCACGCTCAAAGGCCTTGGTGGCCGAGCGAAGATTGCCGGAACCATAGTCGATAATTGCAACACGCATTTTCAGTTTTCTCCGCGATGACCGACAAATCCAATCGTCGAGCCAAATGAGGAATATGTGGGACGAGGGGTCTCATGCGCCCATTCCGGCGCTGGCGCATGAACAGGAGAGGCTGCATCTTCAAGAGCGCAGAAATAACGAATTTCGGCTTCTTCAAGGTCAGATGCATCAATAGCGGCCTTTTCGACATAGCCCTGACGCTTCAGCCTTGCGATCTTCCAGTTGGCGCCTTCCAGCGCCACAAACAGTGAAAACAGCAGCGTGATCAGCGGCACAGCATCACATATGTCCAGCATGGAGCCAGCAAATCCAAGCAGGATCGTGATGCCCAAAACAGCAAAAGCCTCAAACCACAGCCGTTGCGAAAACAACCAGACGACGGGCAGGATCAGCGCCAATGTATAAAATCCGTCGCGCACGAAGACAGAGTCTTCAGCACTGTTCGTGCCTTCTTTCTGCAGAACGACGAATTGCGCCATGATGTTTCCTTTCGGAGATATTTCCTTTCGGAAAGGATTATCCCTTCAGTGACCCCTTGGTCGATGGAATTGCATCCTTCTGGCGCGGATCGGTTTCAAGCGCCACACGCAGAACCCGGGCCACAGCCTTGAAGATCGACTCGGCAATATGGTGATTATTGGCACCATAATGATTGTTGATATGCAGCGTAATACCAGCATTGATCGCAAAAGCCTGAAAAAATTCGCGCACCAGTTCGGTATCAAATGTGCCAATCTTGGCAGTCGTGAAATTTACATTCCAGACCAGAAATGCCCGGCCCGATACATCAACTGCGGCACCTGTCAATGTGTCGTCCATAGCCAGATCCATCGAGGCATAACGCACAATGCCGCGACGTTCACCAAGTGCTTTCGCAACAGCCTGACCAAGCGCAATACCGGTATCTTCCACCGTGTGATGATCATCAATATGCAGATCGCCCTTGGCCATCACGCGCATATCGATGAGCGAATGGCGGGAAAGTTGCTCAAGCATATGATCGAAGAAGCCGACACCTGTGGTAATGTCAAACTTGCCGTTGCCGTCCAGATCGACAGAAACGGCAATGCTCGTTTCCTTGGTCGAACGTTCGACACTTGCTTTGCGGGCGCTTTCAGCCGTCATTGCATTTCCTCACTTAAAATCTTTTCGCCTTCTAGAACAGCTGGCCGCTTTTGCCAATGCTTTTAGCACATGCGCCACTATTCTAGTATGGCAGACCCGAAATTCGTATCACTGTATTGCAATTAACTGAGCGAATTTCGGGTCTAAAGCCATACTAGTAAACTATTGAATCGAGTGTGGTTTACGGACTTGAAGTTCCTAAACGGGAATGCAAGACAAATGATAGGAACCTCAAATCCACCACACTAGTGGTTTGATTCCAACATTTGCATCCCGTTACTCCACCCATGAGGGCAAATGTTGGAATCCAAAAACCACTAGCCAAGTATATGTTTCTAGTGGATTTTACGAATTTGACATTTGAACTAGCAGTGAGGGTAACCGGGATTCAAATGTCAAATTCAATCCACTAGGTTTTCTTAATTTGCATTTTGCCAGACGGTTCTTAAATATTCACAACGAAACCCGATTCAGTTAGCTCTTGAAAAACAGAGTAAGGGTTCTGGCCCATATCAGGGGCTTTTGCACTTGCCTTTGGAAGTGTTGAAGCCGCCAAAGGAGTGATCCATGATTGAACATAATCCCACAACAATTTACGGCACGACCATCGTTACCGTTCGCAAGGGTAACAAGGTCGTTATCGCCGGTGACGGGCAGGTCTCGCTCGGCAATACCGTCATGAAGGGTAATGCGCGAAAAGTGCGCCGTATTGGCAAGGGCAATGTCATTGCCGGATTTGCCGGCGCCACTGCTGACGCCTTCACCCTGCTTGAACGCCTTGAAGCCAAGCTTGAACAATATCCTGACCAGCTGATGCGTGCCAGCGTGGAACTGGCAAAAGACTGGCGCACCGACCGTTATCTGCGCAAACTCGAAGCAATGATGCTTGTTGCCGACAGCAAAGTCACATTGGCGCTGACCGGAACAGGCGACGTGCTTGAACCTGAACATGGTGTTATGGCCATCGGTTCGGGCGGTAATTATGCACTGGCTGCGGCACGCGCTTTGATCGATACAGATCTGGATGCCGAGGAAATCGCCCGCAAAGCGATGGGGATTGCCGCAGATATCTGCATCTATACCAATCACAGCATTCTGGTTGAAAGCCTCGACGCGCAATAATTCCAGCACGACAATCATAAGCTCAACGTGATCATGCTGCTGCATCCGTTCGAGTTCATCAGGCAGTGGCAAACCGGGTTATAATCATGAGCAATTTTTCTCCCCGCGAAATCGTCTCCGAGCTTGACCGCTTCATCATCGGCCAGAACGACGCCAAGCGTGCCGTGGCCATCGCTCTGCGCAATCGCTGGCGCCGCCAGCAGTTGCAAGGCCAGATGCGCGAAGAAGTCATGCCAAAAAATATTCTGATGATCGGACCAACCGGCGTCGGCAAAACGGAAATATCCCGTCGCCTGGCCAAACTTGCCGGTGCGCCTTTCATCAAGGTTGAAGCCACCAAATTTACCGAAGTGGGCTATGTAGGCCGCGATGTTGAGCAGATCATCCGCGATCTGGTGGAAGCTGCAATCGGTCTCGTGCGTGAAAAAAAGCGCGAAGAGGTGAAAGCAAAAGCACATATCAATGCTGAAGAGCGCGTGCTTGACGGTCTTGTTGGCAAAACCGCAAGCCCGGCTACCCGTGACAGTTTCCGCAAGAAGCTGCGTGAAGGTGAGCTGGACGACAAGGAAATCGAAATCGAGGTTGCGGATACAGGTTCCGGCCAGAATTTCGAAATCCCCGGCATGCCGGGCGCCAATATCGGTATGATCAATATTGGCGATATTTTCGGCAAGGCCATGGGCGGGCGCACCAAAATGCGCAAGACCACGGTCAAGGAATCCTACAAAATTCTGATCAATGATGAGTCTGACAAGCTGCTCGATCAGGATCAGCTTGTGCAGGAAGCCCTGCGCTCGACCGAAAATGACGGTATCGTCTTCCTCGACGAAATCGACAAGATTGCTTCGCGCGAAGGTGGAATGGGGGCAGGTGTCTCACGCGAAGGTGTGCAGCGCGATCTGCTGCCGCTCGTTGAAGGCACCACCGTTGCAACAAAATATGGCCCGGTGAAAACCGATCATATCCTGTTCATCGCATCGGGTGCGTTCCATGTTTCCAAACCTTCCGATCTGCTGCCGGAACTTCAGGGACGCCTGCCAATCCGCGTTGAATTAAGTGCGCTGACGCGCGAAGATTTCCGCCGGATTCTCACTGAAACCGAAGTCAGCCTGATCAAGCAATATATTGCCCTGATGGCGACGGAAGAGGTGAACCTCGATATTACCGACGACGCGATTGATGCTCTCGCCGATATTGCAGTTGATCTCAATTCGACGGTTGAAAATATCGGTGCACGCCGCTTGCAAACAGTTATGGAGCGGGTTCTGGACGATATTTCCTACACCGCTCCAGACAAGGCCGGTTCGGAATTCAAGGTTGACGGCGATTATGTCCGCAAGACTGTCGGTGATCTTGCACGCAACACTGATCTGTCGCGTTTCATTCTCTAAAATATAAAGTGACCTGAAAGCCACGCTTCGGTTGCATTATTTTGAAAAGCAAAAATCCCCTCGACTTCATCGAGGGGGTTTTTTACTTTGCGCTAACTTTTACGCATGATTTGCCATATTGGGGCCGTTTCCGCGCAATGACCAGCCGACTGAACCGTATTGCAGGCATCTGCCTTGCCATTGCTTTCTCCTGCCAAAGCGCATTTGCAGCCATTTCGGTGCCTCCCGGCAATCGCAATGCGGAACAGCCACCCATTCCCGGCGCATCTGCCAAACGCACCAGGGAACTGAGCACGACTTATGAAAAGAAGTATCAGAAGATTTACAGCCTTCTGAAAAAAGATGCTTCATTGCGCTCAAAGATCAAATCGACCGCTTCGGCTTATGGCATTGATCCGATCCATATTGTCGGCGCAATCATTGGCGAACATACCTATAATGTCGATGTCTATGATCGTTTGCAGACCTATTACGTCAAAGCGATGTCCTATATGAATCAGGGCGTGAATTTTGGCTATAATGGCGAGAGCATCGGCCAGTTTGTAAAGCGCCCGGAATTCTCCGAATGCCTCAAGTTCAAAGACAGCTATTCGCTATGGGCATGTCGCGAAAATATCTGGAACAAGCAGTTTCGTGGCAAATCGGTGAGCGGTAAATCCTATCCGAACAATCGTTTCAGCGCTGTGTTCTTCCAGCCGTTTTATGCCGGCCAGACATTCGGCCTTGGTCAGATGAATCCGCTCACCGCTTTGCAGATGTCGGATATGGTCAATCGCGTCTCCGGCCTGCCAAAGCTTAATGCTGAAAACGGCAATGCAGTCTATAAAACCATCATGGACCCTGATCTGACGCTGCCCTATATCGCGGCCACGCTCAAACAGTCGATCACAGCCTATCGTCAGATTGCCGATTTTGATATTTCCAAAAACCCCGGCATTACCGCAACGCTCTATAATACCGGTGGTGCAGATATGCGGGCACGCGCACTGGCCAATGAAAATGCAAAGCGCAAGGCATCTGGTCAGGCTCCGCTCATGCCGCAGGAAAATTATTATGGCTGGCTGGTCAATTCCAAGCTTGATGAGTTGAAAGCGCTATTTTAGGCTTTCAAACCACGACGGCGCTTGCGTGCGGCTTCAATCTCATCGCTCAAATGTTTGATCGTCTCGCGATCAATAATGCGGATATTTCGTGCCAGCAGATTGGCAAGCTCGGTTGCTTGCGGCGACAGACCAGACGTATCGATCACCACTCGCGGATGAGACACAGAAGCAAGGTTCTGCAATTCTTCCGCTTCATCCCAGATAATATTGAAATAGGTGATAATGCGTTGCAGCATATCCCATGTCGGTTGGCCGCGCCGTCCGTGTTCCAGCGCTGAAAGATAAGCAGGCGACACCCGCAAAGCGGCCGCCATTTCCTTTTGCGTCACATTGCGCTCTTCACGCAACTCACGCAAACGCTTGCCAAACGGGGTCATCGTAAAAAACCTCCATTTTGGGTTTGTTTGCGCAGCCTTACATAAAGCGCACCATTGCCGCCGTGATGATGCGCTGCATCTTCATAGGCGCTGACAAGAAGCCGAAACAGTGGTGTTGAAAACCAATGTGGAACCGCCTGTTTGAGAACGCCTTCGCTACCAAATGAACGGCCTTTGCCGGTAATCACCATGACATGTTTCAGCCCACGCCCATGAGCGCTGAGCAGAAAACCATAGAGCAAATCATAAGCGTCGTTCTGCGTCAGCCCATGCAAATCGATACGCGCTTCAATATCCACGCGCCCTTTGGAAATTTTGCGGTGCGTTGGCCGGTCAAAACTGTGAATCGGCATTTCTTTAAGAGCGGTGATTTTCTTTTTAGGTTCGACTGTATCTAAAGCAGGCGCAGATGCCTTTTTCGCAGGCTTCTTCTCAACCTCCTGCGCCATCAAAGCACTGAAAACTACAAGCTCTTCAGCCTGAAGCTTTTTACCAGCCAAAGGCTTTGCCGTTTTAGCAACCGTTTCCCAAAGAATGCGGTCTTCAGGACGGAGATAATCTTTTTCAGGTTCTTCGTTCTTTGCTGCCATGGTTCATACTACCAGAGCGCTTGGAACCAGCGCGTAAAAATCAGCTTTGCTTTTAATGCCGCCAGCAATTTCACCAGCCGCATCACCCGAACCTGCAAAAAGATCGCCACGCGCCGGACCGACAATGGCCGTTCCGGTATCCTGTGCAATCATGAGCCGGGAGAAGGGCGCATTGTCAAATTCTGTAACATCTGGCGCATATACATAAAAAGCTGTTCCGAATGTATGCAAAAGCCGGTCCACAGCAATGGAACGTCCCTCCGTCAGTGGGACCTTGGCGGCTGCAATCGGCCCGGCATTCAGATCATCGACAACGGCTTCCCGAAAAAAGATATAGGATCGATTCTGCCAAATCAGATCATCAGCCTTTTCAGGGTGATCCTTCAGCCATTGTCGAATGGTCTGCATGGAAATCCGCTCAGCCGGAATCTCGCCTTCAGCCACCAGAATGCGGCCAATGCCAGTAAAGGGGTGGCCGGTCTTTGCGGCATAAGTGATCCGCATATAGTGACCATTCGTGAGCCTGAGGCGTGCTGCACCCTGCACATGCGCGAAAAATGCATCAACCCGGTCAGCCACATAGGCAAGTTCCAGCCCGCGGCCTTTCAGACTGCCTTGCTCGATTGCCCGGCGATCATCATATTCTTCAAGGCCATTGGCCGTCTGTCGCGCAAAAGTATAAGAAACATCCATTCCCACGGGGCGATTTTGGTCTGTAAGCTTCTCAAGATCATCCGGCTTTTTGAGAAATGGCACCGTAAAATGCGCATCTGGTATGCGCGATGCTTCAATTTCCGGCTCGTAAAAACCCGTCACAAATCCTTCTGCATCAATGCAGCAGGGGACAAAATGATTTTCAAAAAACGCACGCGCCTGTGCTGTATCGGGATTATCGAGCAGGCGTGCCGCAGTGAAAGCCCCTTGCAATGCTTCAAAGCTGATGCCGAGAGTGCCACTCTTATAGTGATTATTTTTCGCATAATCGGCTGAACGACGAAAGGCTGAAAAGGCCAGAGCCTGATCATCCTGATACCATCCCGGACAATCTGAAAAACTGACCGGTCGTATGATGTTCGCCAGATTATGCATAAGCCGCATCCGTTTGTAGCATACTTAAAGGGCCGCTGGATAAGCGGCCCTGAATCGTAAACTCTCTTTAGTCTTCGGCTTCTGTTGCGACAAGCTTCCAGTTTGGATCGCGCGAACGTGTATCACGGGCAAAGGTCCACAGATCACGGATCTCGACGACATTTTCCTGATCACCGTCAACCACATTGCCATCTTTATCAATTGTAGCAGAAATCATCTGGCTGACGATATTCAGCGTCACATGCGCTTCAGAACCCTTCATTTCCGCATTGGCAATTTCCGCCTTGTCGATGCCCACAAAAGTTGAACGCACGCTTTCACCACGGGCTTCGCGTTCATCAATTGCCGCAACAAAACCCTCATAGACTTCTTTTGAAAGAAGATTTTTCAGAATCTTGCGATCGCCATCGGCAAAAGACATGACAATCATTTCATAGGCGATTTTCACACCATCGACGAAACTTGCAGGATCAAAAGAGGGATCCGCTGCCCGGATAGAGCGCAAGCCATCATTGATCGGTGTGCCTGCCGGCGCAATCTTATCGATTGACGTGAAATCTTTTTCAGCGGAACGTTGCGGCAGCGAAACCACATTATCAGCATCGGTACCACTGATCTGTGCATCAGCATTTCGAGCGGTGGTATAAGGATCGATGGGTGGCTTTTCATTTCCTGTACGACGGCCAAGAACATTCCTCAGCTGAAGAAAGATCACCACCGCTGCAATGAAGAAGAATATCGTGCCAAAATCAAAAAATTCCATACTGCCTGCCACCAGTTAACGGATAACGATCACGAATCCCGCTCGCGCCACCAATTTCTTTACCTATACATATAGATCGGCTTGATTGATCATTCAAATCCTGATCGCGCATACCTATGTGTTAATCCATGATAGACTGTTTCAATTCCGTTTCTTTTTTACAAACATCCTTCAACATAAGGTCATAACTGCCGTGTCTTCTTCTTTTGCCCCTCTTGTCATGCTGGCAATGCCGTTTATCGAAATTGCCGGCTTTGTGATCGTCGGCAGTGAAATCGGTGTTCTGGCAACGCTTGGTCTTGTTGTGCTCAGCGCCATGCTTGGTTTTTTTCTGCTGCGGGTACAGGGCTTCGGGCTTTTGCAAAAAATCCGGATAGAAAGTGCAGCCGGTCGCGTGCCGGATCGCGAAATGATGCATGGAGCGATGATCGTGGTCGCAGCCATTATGCTCATTGTTCCCGGCTTTGTCACAAGCGCTATAGGTCTGTTGCTTTTTATACCGTTTGTGCGTGATCTTGTCTGGAACAGGTTTGTGCGAAATCGTCTGGTCGTTGCAACCGCCTCCACCCGCTATTCAGAAGCCTATAGTTCTTCCGGACGCAAAGACGATAATATTATTGATCTCGACCCGGAAGATTATTCTTCCAAGTCGAATGAGAATTCACCATGGAATCAAGACCGCAAGGATTAATCCTTATTGATGTACTAATAGATGAAATACTAACCTAAAAAGCGTTCCTTGCCTCAATTGTCCGCACATGCTAGCCAAGCAGCACTGCTTTATAGGCAAAGAGTTTAATAACTTTAAAATAGAAGGCATTCCATAATGGCAAAAACGCCAACCGATAAGGCCGCAGCGGGCGAAGTAAAAAATGGCAATGGTGCAACTGTCCAGCCATCCCTCAACATTCTGACCCAATATATCAAGGACCTCTCCTTTGAAAGTCCAGGTGCGCCTCTGTCGCTGCGCCCGCGTGAAAAGGCTCCTTCGATTAATATCAATGTGAATGTAAACGCCAATCCGCTTTCAGAAACGGATTTTGACGTTGTTCTAACGCTTGAAGCCAAGGCTGTCGACGGCAAGGATGTTCTGTTCAACACAGAACTGGTTTATGGCGGCGTTTTCCGCATTCAGGGCATTGCACAGGAACATATGCTTCCATTGCTGTTTATCGAATGCCCGCGCTTGCTGTTCCCGTTTGCCCGTCAGATCATTGCTGACGCAACCCGCAATGGTGGCTATCCGCCGCTGATGATCGACCCGATCGATTTTGCGCAGATGTTCCAGGCCCGTATGGCCGAAGAAGAAGCCAAAAATGCAGTAAAGAGCTGATTTCAGCTTTTATCTGATAAAAAACCCCGTTTCTAACGGGGTTTTTTATGTTTGAATTAGCTCAAGTATTTTTTCCAGATCGCCTTATCGCCCATTTTGGCCACCAGAGCATCATGGGCAGCACGTTCTTTTTCTGAAATATGTGGTGGCAGCGGTGTTGGTCGCTGGCGCAAAACAATATGGCTATTATTATCCGAACCACTATTATTGCCTGAATTTCCTGATGTAGTCAGGCCGAGAGCTGTCTGCTTGCCTCCAATCAGCTCAATATAGACTTCCGCCAGAATCTCAGAATCGAGTAAAGCTCCGTGCAGGGTTCGGTGCGAATTATCGATGCCATAGCGCTTGCAAAGCGCATCAAGCGAGTTTGGACCCATCGGATTACGACGACGTGCAAGCGCCAGCGTATCAACGATGCGATCAACAGCGATTTCCGGCTTACCCAGACGGTTGAGTTCCGCATTGATGAAGCCAAGATCGAACATGGCATTATGCGCGACGAGCTGTGCACCGTCGATAAATTCCAGAAATTCGTCGACAATTTCTGCAAAGCTTGGCTCTTTGAGCAATTGTTCATCGGTAATGCCGTGAATAGCAAGTGCGTCGGGATGCACTTTGCGCCCCTGCGGATTGATGAATTTATGGAAGGTTTTTCCTGTGGGGAAGCGATTAATCATTTCCACGCCGCCGATTTCAATAACACGATCCTCCAACCGCTCAAGGCCAGTGGTTTCGGTATCAAAAACGATCTCACGCATGGAAAAACCTCTCAAATAGTTTTGTTCTCTATAACATAGCCAGACGAGCAATCAGGATTGATCAAAAGGCTTTCCACGCAATTGAGCGATAATAGCTATGATCTGCGAGCGCATATCCTCAAAACTTGCCGAAGAATCGATGACGAAATCAGCACGCGCACGCTTTTGTGCATCCGGCATTTGCCGGACAAGGATGGCGTTGAACTTCTCATCTGTCATGCCGGGGCGTGCGAGAACACGTTCACGCTGAATGTCGGCAGGGGCTGAAACGACAGCCACCTTGTCCACACGGCTTTCAGCACCTGTTTCAAAAAGCAGCGGAATATCGAGCAAAACAATATCGGCATGGTCCGCCCGCGCCCGTGCGAGAAAACCCGCTTCTTCTTCATGCACAAGCGGATGAATGATCGATTCAAGCTTTTTAAGCGCTTCCGGCTTACCAAGAACTGCTGCGGATAATTTTGCCCGATCAACCCTGCCATCCTGAACCGTGCCAGGGAAGGCGGCTTCGATCAAGGAAGCTGCCCGACCCGCATATAGCGCATGCACGGCATCGTCAGCACTGTAAACCGGTACGCCCGCTTCCGCGAACATGTTGGATGCAGTGGTTTTTCCCATACCGATGGAGCCGGTCAGTCCGAGGATGATCATAAAGCGCCAGCCTTTTTCATATCATCCAGAATATGTTCACGCAGCGCGTCTGTGACTTGCGGTCTTTTGCTAAACCAGCGTTCAAAACCCGGAACCGCCTGATGCAGCAACATGCCAAGCCCATCGACAGTTTTAAGGCCTGCCGCTTCTGCTTTGGCCAAAAACGGAGTTTTCAGCGGAATATAGACAATATCGGTTGCAACGGCTGATTTTTGTGCTTCGCCCAGATCAAGCGGAAAATCCTCTGCATCCCCATGACCGCTCATACCAAGCGATGTCGTGTTGACGATCAGCCCCGCATCTTTGACCAAAGCCTGTGCTGCATCCCATCTATAAGCAAAGACACCTTGACCAAAATGACTTGCCAGTTCTTCAGCGCGGCTCAGTGTGCGGTTAACAATCGCAATGCGTGAGAAACCGCGTGTCTGCAAGGCATGCACAATTGCGCGTCCCGCACCACCTGCGCCCAGAACCAAAGCCACATCCGCATTGTCCCAGCCCGGCGCCAAGGCATCAAGATTAGCGCTAAAACCATAGGCATCGGTATTGCCACCGCAGAGCTTTGCGTTTTCAAACCAGAGCGTATTGACCGCACCAATGGCAAGCGCAGCGCTATCACGGCTTTCCACGGCTGCAAAAGCCATTTCCTTATGCGGGATCGTAACATTGCCGCCGGCAAAGCCGTTTTTCTGCAATGATAAAGCAAACTCAGCGAAATTTTCCGGCTTCACTTCAATGGCTTCATAGGAGCCTTCAATGCCATATTCTTTCAGCCAAAAGCCATGAATGAGCGGTGAGCGCGAATGTTTTATCGGAAAGCCGGTGACGAATGCCTTTTTAGCCATCGATCAGGTTTTCCTTCCTCAATTCATCAAGCAGCGGCAAGAGTGGAAGTCCGACAATTGTGAAATAATCGCCATCGATTTTCGAGAACAACTGAATGCCCGGACCTTCGATCTGATAAGCACCAACACTGGAAAGAGCAATATCTCCAACCTGCCCGAGATAGCGCCCGATAAAGCCCGGATCGAGATCACGCATTGTCATATGCGCCACGCTGACATGACGCCACAGCGTCTCGCCGTTTTTAACCAGCACTACGCCGCTGTTAAGCTGGTGGGTTTTGCCCGAAAATTGCAAAAGCTGGCGGCGTGCTGCCTCCATATCCACAGGCTTGTGGAAAATCTCGTCACCAAGCGAAAGCATCTGATCGCAACCGATCACCACAGAATCAGAATTGTTTTCACTCACAGACAAGGCTTTTGCCTCGGCCAGAACCTGCGCAACCTCTTCCGCTGTGGCACCTGATTTATAAAGCGGTGCTTCCACCGAGCGCTCGTCAATATCGGCACTTTCAGCTGAAAAGGTGATGCCGGCATTTTTCAAAAGCGCTGAGCGAAACGGACTTTTGGAAGCGAGAATAAGTTTTGTAGTCATAGCTGTTCGTCCTTCCTGCCATCTCGCAGCAGCGCTTGAATTGCGGCTGCTGTTTCTTCAATTGAGCGGCGCGACACATCAATGATTGGCCAGCCATGCCGGTTGCACAGGTTGCGGGCATAAGCCAGTTCTTCGGAAATTGAAATACGATCTGTATAAAGACTGGTATCAAATGAAGGCATATTACCTAATGGGCGGTTCTGCCTGATCTGTGAAATACGCTCTGCCGTTGCCACCAGACCGACAATCAACGGACGTTTCGCAGTAAGAAGCTGTTCGGGGAGGGGGATACCCGGAACAATCGGCACATTGGTCGCCTTGATACCGCGATTGGCGAGATAGATGCTGGTCGGCGTTTTTGAGGTTCGCGAAATCCCGACAAGAATGACATCCGCTTCTTCTATATCGAGCGGTAATTGCCCGTCATCATGTTCCATCGTAAAATTAAGCGCATCAATGCGACGAAAATAATCAGCATTCAGTACATGCTGCGCACTGGCGCGGCGATGCGCGGGCGGTCCTAAATAAGACTGAAATGTATTGAGCACCGGTTCCAGCACAGAAACACTTGGAACACCCATTTGCACACAGGTTTCATCAATGATTGCAGCCAGCTTCTGATCGACAACCGTATAAAGAACAATACCCGGTTCCGTGTCGATATTTTCCAGAACTTTGAACAATTGTTTCTCGGTGCGGATGAGCGGATAAATATGTTCGATCGCACGCGCATTGGCATATTGGGCAGCAGCAGCACGCCCTGCGGCAAGGAGAGTCTCTCCCGTCGCATCAGAAATCAGATGAAGATGAAAGTAAGAAAGTGTTCTGGTCACAGTTTTCTCCCCTCCCTGTTGACGGCTGTGCGTAATTTGGAGGCTTTATTCACAAGCCATGACAGGCAGTGGGAAACTTGGCAAGTCATCCACAGCGAGCGCACATGTGGGAAGCTTTAGAAAGCGCTTGTGGACAAGACTCGTAACATTTGGAAAATGTCTGCGATATGCCCAGCTTGTCCACAAAGAGTGCCAAAGTGCGGCAATTGGTAACTCCTTAGATTCAATGAATGATTTGAGTTTTCATTGCTTTTGGCAAACCGATCGGTGAATGATCACACAGGCAAAGTTGAGCCAGAACAGAGCTGTGGGTAAAAACCGGATAAAGCTTAATCCCCGATTCCAACAGACTCTAAGAATAAACAGATTCAAGATTCCTCCTTTCTTTATGAAGAAAGCACGGGAAAACTTTCACACAAGATAATGAAAATCAGACAGGGTGAAATGCAATGAAGCGCAAAGTCTTGAAAGTCATAGACGGTGAAGCAGTGTTTCCACCTCCAGTCTGGATGATGCGACAAGCAGGCCGCTACCTTCCTGAATATCGTGAAATACGCAAACAGGCTGGAAGCTTTCTCGACCTTTGTTATTCGCCTGATCTTGCTGTTGAAGTGACACTTCAACCAATCCGTCGTTATGGTTTTGATGCAGCCATCCTGTTTTCAGACATTCTTGTGATCCCGCATGCCCTTGGACGTGACCTTCGCTTTGAAGAAGGAAAGGGACCTTTGATGACACCGATTGATGCAGATGAAATTTTCTGGCTTGAAACGGAAGGTGTCTCTAAAAGGCTAGAGCCGGTCTATGAGACGGTTCGTCTGCTACGCAAGCAATTGCCTGAGGAAACAACGCTGTTGGGCTTCTGTGGCGCTCCCTGGACCGTTGCGACCTATATGATCGCTGGTCATGGCACCCCGGATCAGGCTCCGGCCCGTCTGTTTGCCTATCGTTTCCCGGAGGCTTTTGAAAAGCTTTTGAATGATCTGGCAGATGTTTCAGCGGAATATCTTATTCAGCAGCTTGATGCGGGTGCTGATGCTGTGCAAATTTTTGATTCATGGTCGAGTGTTCTTGATGAAGATTGCTTTGAACGCTTCTGCATTCGTCCTGTAGCGCGTATCGTGCAAAAGGTGAGAGCAGTTTACCCGGAAGCGCGCATTATCGGTTTTCCGAAAGGCGCCGGAATGCTTTACGCCGGCTATCGCGAAAAGACCGGTGTTGATGTTCTGGGTCTTGACTGGTCCGTGCCGGTTTCATTTGCTCAGGAATTGCAAAAGGAAGGTGCTATTCAGGGTAATCTTGATCCGTTGCGCGTTGTTGCAGGGGGCAAGGCTTTGGATGAAGGTGTTGATGTGATCCTCGAAAATCTTGGAAATGGTCCGTTGATCTTCAATCTTGGCCATGGAATTACACCGCAGGCACCGATCGAGAATGTGCAGCGAATGATCGACCGGGTTCGTGGAGGCTGAAAATGAAAGCTTCTGACACAACAAATAGCGGCAAGGCCGCGCTGATCCGTATCATTATTGCTCTGGCTGTAGTGATACTTGGCTTATGGGGATTGTTTCACGTGAATCCAGCAGATGCTTATCTTTGGATCAAATCGATCCACGTTATTGCGGTGATCGCCTGGATGGCAGGAATACTCTATTTACCGCGACTTTTTGTTTATCATTGTGCCGCTATACCGGGTTCAGAAACATCTGAAACCTTCAAAATCATGGAACGCAGGTTGCTGCGTTTTATAATTAATCCCGCTATGGTTGTAACATGGATTGCAGGCCTTTGGCTTGCATGGGAGATTTTTGATTTTAAAGGCGGATGGCTGCATGCAAAAATTCTGCTTGTTGTGCTAATGTCCGGCCTTCATGGATATTTATCGAAAGCCACACGACTTTTTGCTCAAGACAAGAATATAAAATCAGCCAAACACTGGCGCATTGTTAATGAAATTCCAACTGTGCTGATGATCCTGATTGTCATTCTGGTCATTGTGAAACCATTTTGATTTTTCAAAGAAGCCCGAAAAAATATCGGGCTTCAACCTTTTTACACTTGAACAAATTCGCATCAATCTTTAACTGATACTTGCTCTTCATGCTGTAAACCGGTATGAGTGAGTCCTCTTCCCACCTTGATAGCAGGCCTTCGATGCCGGTCACGACCCAAGTGACCCTTCTTTCCGGACAACTGCATTTTCCTTTTATATTTCAAAAGAGTTCCTCACCCATGCAGGAAATGAAACTACAAGAACTTAAAAACAAAACTCCGGTCGAGCTGCTGGCATTTGCCGATACGCTTGAAGTTGAAAATGCAAGCGCCATGCGCAAGCAGGAACTGATGTTCGCAATCCTTAAGAGCCTTGCTGCTCAGGATGTCGAAATTATCGGTGAAGGCGTGGTCGAAGTGTTGCAGGACGGATTTGGTTTCCTGCGCTCAGCTGACGCCAATTATCTGCCCGGCCCGGATGATATTTATATTTCACCTTCCCAGCTTCGGCGCTTCTCGCTTAAAACCGGCGATACGGTTGAAGGTCCGATCCGTGGTCCAAAGGAAGGTGAACGTTATTTTGCCCTTCTTAAGGTCAATACGATCAATTTTGAAGACCCGGAAAAAATCCGCCACAAGGTCCATTTTGACAATCTGACACCGCTCTATCCGAATGAGCGTTTCAAAATGGAACTCGAAGTTCCGACCAATAAAGACTTGTCTTCGCGCGTTATTGATCTTGTTGCTCCGCTTGGTAAAGGCCAACGCGGCTTGATCGTTGCTCCACCACGTACCGGTAAGACGGTTCTGTTGCAGAATATCGCGCATTCGATCACTGCAAATCATCCTGAATGCTATCTGATCGTTCTTTTAATAGACGAGCGCCCGGAAGAAGTGACGGATATGCAGCGCTCGGTGAAGGGTGAAGTTGTTTCTTCAACCTTTGATGAGCCAGCAACGCGCCACGTTCAGGTTGCTGAAATGGTTATTGAGAAGGCCAAGCGCCTTGTCGAACATGGCCGTGACGTGGTGATTCTTCTTGATTCTATTACCCGTCTTGGTCGTGCATACAACACCGTTGTTCCGTCATCAGGCAAGGTTCTGACCGGTGGTGTGGATGCAAATGCGTTGCAGCGTCCAAAGCGCTTTTTTGGCGCGGCACGTAACATCGAAGAGGGCGGCTCGCTCACCATTATCGCAACCGCGCTGATCGATACCGGTTCGCGTATGGATGAAGTGATCTTTGAAGAATTCAAGGGGACGGGTAACTCGGAAATCGTTCTTGACCGTAAGGTTGCCGACAAGCGTATCTTCCCGGCCATGGACATTCTCAAATCTGGTACGCGTAAGGAAGATCTGCTTGTTCCACGCGCTGATCTGCAGAAAATATTTGTTCTGCGCCGTATTCTTGCGCCGATGGGAACCACCGATGCAATTGAATTCCTGATCGACAAGTTGAAGCAGACCAAGAGCAATGGCGATTTCTTCGATTCAATGAACACTTAAGTTCTGTTTGAATATCATTTCAAAAACGCCGCGTTGAGAAATCAGCGCGGCGTTTGTATTTGTTAGGCTCAGGAATGGGCTTTGAGCAGAATTTCAAGGGCAGCCGCTGTCTCCACTGGTGCGAGACAGACTTGCCCCTTACAGAGCCATGATGAAGGTTTATCCGCATTTGCTGTGCCACCTGTGGGAAGCTTTATCGGTGCACCCATTTTATATGCAACAAATTTGTCGAATCGTCTTGGATCTGGATTGCGCCTTGCAACTGTTACAAGGTCGCTATTCTCGGCTGTATCAGCAATTACCAGAGAGAGCGGTTCAGCCGCGAAACGGCTCGCATTGAGAATTCCGATCTGCCCATATTGCTGTATTCGTGCACGGCCTGAAGCATGTTCAACCAGACGTTCATTCTGCTGATACAAATCCATATCACCGGTCGCTAAAAACAGCCGCGTCAATGCTTCGATAATCTGGCTGGTGGCAGAAGGAATGGCTTCGTCATAATCTCCATAGCTGTGTAGAATAACATCTTCTGCCTCTATTGCTGACAAGCGGTAATTGCTCGATGCGTCCTGATGGTTTTGATCAAGTGCATCTTTGAGTGCAATGGCATCGCGGATAAATGCTTTGTCGTTTGTCGCTTCAAAAAGTGAAAGCGCTGCATTGATCATTGCTGCGTAATCAGATGAGAGGGCAGGGTAGAGTAAAACATCATCCATCCGGCAATGTGCAATGCGTCCAGCTTGAAAGGATGACATGATTGAACGATAAGCAGTTATGGCATGTTCAATCCATTCCGTTTTTTGAAAATTGCGACCGGCTTCTACCAATGCCCTTATTGTCAGTGCATTCCAGTCTGTGAGTGCCTTTTCATCGCGACCAGGGCGAATACGGCTATTGCGATAATTAAAAAGTTTTTCTCTGGAAGCTTTTATGTCAGCGGGAAGCTCGGGCTTTTCATTCACCGCATGAAGCCTGTTGAGTATATTGCTGCCTTCAAAATTGCCTTCAGCTTTTACACCATACCAGTTTTTGAATGCGGCAGCCTGGTCACCCAATATTGCATCAATCTTAGCCTCGGTGAAAATATAAAACTTTCCTTCTTCACCTTCGCTGTCTGCATCAAGGCTTGACGCAAAACTTCCGTCAGGAAGCTGCATTTCTCGGATCAACCAGTTAATTGTCTCTTCGATTCGGATACGGAACAATTCATCCTGCGTTTGCGCATAGGCATAAGTCGCGTGCCTGATCAGCTGAGCATTGTCGTAGAGCATTTTCTCAAAATGCGGCACCAGCCAGTCAGCATCGACACTATAGCGACAAAGCCCACCGCCCAGATGATCGTAAATGCCGCCTTGCAGCATCGTTTTGAGAGATAGCAGGAATATATCGCGATGATTGCTATTGCCGCTATAGAGCCACGACAGCCACAAAGCATCCATGAAGGGAGCATTGGGGAATTTCGGCGCATTATTAATGCCACCGCGAACAGGATCAAACATCGCATTGATGCGATCGGCTATAGTGTCAAAATGTGCGATTTCATTTGGACTGGCTTCACTTTGCGCAGCAAGACGGGTTTCTAGGTGGCTGAAAACAACCTCTGCATTATGGTTAATTTTTTCTTTATTGGTCTGCCAGAGATTGTTAATTGCATGGAGCACATCAATACATCCGGGTAGATTATGACGTGCTTTGGGTGGAAAATAAGTTCCGCCCCAGAATGGTTTACCGTCAGGACGCAAAAACATGGTAAGCGGCCAACCGCCTTGCTGTCCCATTGCACCAAGGGCTGCCATATAAATCTGATCAATATCCGGTCGTTCTTCGCGATCAACCTTCACATTGATAAACAGCTCATTCATAACGGCGGCGACGGCTGGATCTTCAAAAGACTCATGAGCCATGACATGACACCAGTGGCAGGCGGCATAACCTATAGATAAAAGTATCGGACGATTAAGTTTCTGTGCTGCGTCCAGTGCTTCTTTTCCCCATTGTTGCCAATGAACCGGATTATCGGCATGCTGACGCAGATAAGCACTGGGCGCATTGCGAAGCCTGTTGCTGCTGATATCGGTCATAAGGCTTATCTTTCCTGTCCTGGAGCTTTTCCGGATTAAGTTTAATCTCATCAAATGCTCTATCTAATTGTATTTACGCACATCTTGTTCCGAAGTTGGCTTCCCAGTTTTCGGGTTGTGCTCTAAATGAATATGCGTGTGATTAATAATATAGAACGGAAAATCAAATGAGCGAGCGGCAACATCTTATCGATACGATTTTCGCTTTATCGAGTGGGCGTCTTCCATCCGGTGTTGCTGTGGTGCGCATATCTGGCCCGCAAGTTCGATTCGTTATCGAAACAATTCTTGGTGTGATGATAGAGCCGAGATATGCCGCTTATAAAACCTTTTATGGACGTAGCGGTGAGGCAATTGATAAAGGTCTTGCATTGTTTTTTCCGGGACCTAACAGTTTTACCGGTGAAGATTGTGCAGAATTTCATCTCCATGGCGGTATTGCTGTTGTAGAAAAGCTGCTCGAGGAACTGGCTGGTTTTCCAGATTGTCGTATCGCAGAAGCGGGCGAATTTACCCGTCGCGCTTTTACCAATGGTAAAATGGATTTGACCATTGCCGAAGGCCTGGCTGATCTGATTGCAGCGGAAACTGAAGGTCAACGTCGTCTCGCTTTGCAGGTCGCTTCCGGTGCGCAGCGTCAATTATATACAGATTGGCGTCAGAACCTTCTCCAAGCCCGTGCTCTTATTGAAGCGGAACTTGATTTTGCTGATGAGAGTGATGTGCCCGGCTCTGTCTCTGGACTGGTTTGGGAAAAACTTAAAATCCTGCGCAGTGAAATAATTCAACATATTGAAGGCGGCAAGCGTGCCGCAATGTTGCGTGACGGTTTGCATGTTGTGATAGCCGGGGCGCCTAATGCTGGTAAATCAAGTCTATTGAATTTTCTGGCAGGGCGTGAGATTGCAATTATATCTGAAGAGGCTGGCACGACGCGCGATCTTCTGGAAGTTAAACTGAATCTCGCTGGTATTCCGGTTTATATTACGGATACTGCAGGATTGCGCGAGACGACAAGCCAGGTTGAGCGTATCGGAATTGAACGTGCTCGCGAGCGGGCAGCTGAAGCTGATCTTGTTCTTCTTCTTGAAGATATGCAAAATCCAGTATCAGTATCGCTTGAGAAGGGTGATGCAGATATCTGGATAGTTGGAACCAAAGCTGATCTTGTTGCCCATGATCGTGGTCATTGGCAGTATGGTATTTCAACAAAAAGCACAGATGGGCTTGATCTATTAATTGACGCTTTGAAACAATTTGCAGAAGAGCGTATTGGCCAGATTAATGATGCGGTACCGACGCGGCAGAGACATATCAATCTTTTGCAATCAACGATTTCAGAAATTGATATAGCCGTTGAGCGTGCAGACTTGCCCTTGGAACTGCGTGCCGAGAATATGCGCAGGGCTTCACATTATCTTGGACGCATTACAGGAGATGTTGATGTTGAAGAGATTCTGGGTGTTATTTTCTCGCAATTCTGTATCGGAAAATGAGTGATTCACGTGAAACAGCCACTGGATCGGCAATGACTGTGAGAAATGTTTCACGTGAAACATCTGTGGAATCTTTGATGGCTTGTTGACTCCAATATCAATCCGTGAGTCGGATTCTTTCAAAAATTATCAAAGAGTTGATCATGACATGAGGGGTTTTCCCTTTCGTTATAAGCATAAACATGTCAAAGAGATTTCTTTCTAAATTGGATTCGGATGTATCAGGATGAACATCAAAAGTTCTGCCGAAGCGACTGCTTTCGACGTCATTGTTATCGGTGGTGGACATGCGGGCTGTGAGGCGGCGGCAGCTTCTGCACGTGCTGGTGCACGTACAGCACTTGTGACGCACCATTTTGATACAATAGGCGTTATGTCTTGTAATCCTGCGATCGGCGGTCTCGGCAAGGGGCAGCTTGTCCGTGAGATAGATGCTCTTGACGGCTTGATGGGTCGTGTTGCGGATAAAGCCGGTATCCAGTTTCGGCTTCTCAATCGCCGCAAAGGTCCGGCTGTGCGTGGTCCGCGTACACAGGCTGACCGAAAGCTTTACAGACTTGCGATGCAGGAACTTATTTCGGCGCAAGAAAATCTGACAGTTGTTGAAGCCGGTGTATCGAATATCCACGTTGTTGATGGCACCATTGCTGGTGTGGTTCTTACAGATGGCCGTGAGATTTCCTGTGCTGCGGTTGTTTTGACCACGGGTACATTTCTGAATGGTCTTATCCATATTGGTGAAAAGAAAATCCCGGCTGGTCGTATGGGTGAGAATCCAGCGCTTGGGTTGTCAGATACTTTGCGGGGACTGGGTTTTGCTGTAGGGCGCCTAAAGACCGGCACGCCACCGCGTTTGGATGGACGGACTATTGACTGGCAAAGTCTTGATATGCAGTCAGCAGATAATGACCCTGTTCCATTCTCGCTGATGACTGACAAGATTACAACGCCGCAGATTGACTGCGGTATTACACGCACAACGCCTGAGACACATGCGATTATCCGGGCCAATCTGCATCGTTCGGCAATGTATTCCGGCTCAATCGAGGGTATTGGACCACGCTATTGCCCGTCAGTAGAAGATAAGATTGTCAAGTTTGGCGATAGAGACGGACATCAGATATTCCTCGAACCGGAAGGTCTGGATGATCATATTGTTTATCCCAATGGTATTTCGACTTCTTTGCCTGAAGAGGTTCAGCTTGAATATATCAAGACCATTCCGGGTCTTGAAAAAACGATTATGTTGCAGCCAGGCTACGCAATTGAATATGATTTTATCGATCCGAGAGAGCTGAAACGCAGTTTGGAAACCCGCCGTGTGGCAGGTTTGTTTCTCGCAGGCCAGATCAATGGAACGACCGGCTATGAAGAAGCTGGTGCGCAGGGTTTGCTTGCAGGGCTGAATGCTGCCAGACGGGCAGCGGGCAGCGAAGCAGTCATTATACAACGGACCGAAGCCTATATAGGCGTTATGATTGATGATCTGATATCGCGTGGTGTCAGTGAACCGTATCGGATGTTCACGTCACGGGCTGAGTTTCGTCTGTCGCTGCGAGCAGATAATGCTGATCAGCGTCTGACACCGCTTGCTGATCAGCTTGGGATTCTTGGTTCTGAACGTCGCGAGAAATTTTCTGCACGGCAAGATGCATTATTGGCTGCTCAGGATATCACAAAGCAATTGACGATAACGCCAAATCAGGCAGCTCGTTATAATCTTCATCTTAATCAGGATGGGGTGAGGCGGTCAGCTTATGATCTTCTTTCTTATCCGGATATTGATTTGCAGAAGTTGCAGACTATTTGGCCAGAGCTGAATGAGATTGATAGGTTCACATGTGAATCGCTGGAAATTGAAGCGCAATATTCAGTTTATATGGATCGCCAGCAAACTGACATTGCAGTGATGGAGCGGGAAGAGCGCCTGCTTATTCCTGAAACTCTGGATTTTGATGTAATTTCCGGCCTTTCGAATGAGCTTAAGTTTAAGCTCAAGCAACGCAGGCCTACGACTATGGCCGAGGCGCAGCGTCTGGAAGGCATCACACCTGCGGCGCTTGCCTTGTTGATCACGCATATCAAGAAACAGGGCGCAGCTGAGCATGTCGCTTTAGAATTGAGCGATGTGAAAGGCGTAGCATGATTGTGGATAGCCGATATTTGAACTTGAAAAAGATTGTTCCGGTTGTTTCACGTGAAACAACTGAGCGTTTGATCGCTTTCGAGGAATTGTTTCGCAAGTGGTCAAAAGCGATCAATCTGGCATCTCCCTCTACGCTTGCGGATTTGTGGAACCGCCATATTCTCGATAGTGCACAAATATATCCATTGGCCCCTGATGCAAAACGCTGGCTCGATCTTGGGTCCGGCGGTGGTTTTCCCGGGATTGTGACGGCTTGTTTTTTGAAAGATAAGCCGGGTGCTTCTATTGATCTTGTTGAGAGCGCTGGCAAAAAGGCTGCATTTTTGCGCACTGCTTCCGGGCATCTGGGCGTGCCAGCCCGTATTCACGGCGCAAGAATTGAAGCTATGTGGGAAAAAATAGAGGCGCCAGACGTAATTACAGCCCGTGCGCTTGCGTCTCTGAGTGTTCTTTTTGAACTTGCTGAACCATGGTTGAGCAATGGTTCAAAGGCGCTTTTTCAAAAAGGTCGGGATTATCAGAGGGAAATCGATGAAAGCCGTGTCGGTTGGAGTTATGATCTGATACAACATGAAAGTGCTATCGATACCAGTTCGGTGATACTTGAGGTTAGCAATCTAAAACGTATCTCTGATTAAATCAGTATTGATATGGCGGAAACCAGTAGGGCGACGGTAATGAACAAGAGATCCCGGATCATAACCATTGCAAATCAAAAGGGCGGTGTTGGCAAAACCACGACTGCCATTAATCTTGCAACAGCTCTGGCCGCGATTGGTGAAACGGTGCTGATTGTTGATCTTGATCCGCAGGGAAATGCAAGTACAGGGCTTGGTATTGATCGACTTAATCGGCCATTGTCGTCTTATGATGTGCTGACGCAAAATGCTTCTGCAAATGATGCTGCGATGCAAAGCGATGTCCCAAATCTTTATATTGTGCCATCGACACTTGATCTTCTTGGGATTGAGATGGAAATAGCTCAGGCACCAGATCGTACTCGTCGCCTGCGCGATGCATTACGCTTTGATTCTGCTGTCGCCAGTAAATTTTCATATATTCTTGTCGATTGTCCGCCATCTCTCAACTTGCTGACACTTAATGCAATGGCTGCGGCTGATTCCGTTATGGTGCCTTTACAATGCGAATTTTTTGCACTGGAAGGACTTAGCCAGCTTTTGCAGACCGTTGATCAGGTGCGCTCAAGCCTGAATTCCGAGCTGACAATTCAGGGTATTGTACTGACAATGTTCGATAGCCGTAACAATCTTGCCTCGCAGGTTGTTGATGATGTTCGTGCATTTATGGGTGAAAAAGTCTATCGTACAGTCATTCCGCGTAATGTACGCGTATCGGAAGCGCCATCTCATGGTAAGCCAGCAATTCTCTATGATTTGAAATGCGCAGGCAGCCAGGCTTATTTGCAGCTTGCCTCCGAGGTAATTCAGCGTGAGCGGCAGCTTAAAGCTGCATAGTAGCCAGTATCATTGATATGATGCTTACAATTGATTCGACACCGTAACAATTTCAGGAACTGCCGACGATGAACGATGATCCTTCAAAAAAGCGCCTTGGCCGCGGCTTGGCCGCACTGATTGGTGAAATCGACCGCCCGGCGGAAGAGCGTAAAATTCCTGTTTCCAGCGAACGGAATGTTCCCATTGAATTCGTAACCCGAAATCCGCGTAACCCGCGGCGGATGTTTTCAGAGGTGGAGCTGGAAGATCTGGCTCAGTCGATCAAGGAGCATGGCGTCGTTCAGCCTATCGTGGTTCGTCCAGCGCCGGGAGAGGTGGATCGTTATGAACTGATTGCCGGTGAGCGTCGCTGGCGTGCATCACAACGTGCAGGGGTTGATACAATTCCGGTCATCATCCGCGATGTGGATGATCGTGTAGCGCTTGAAATTGCAATTGTTGAAAACGTACAGCGTGCGGATCTCAACGCAGTCGAAGAAGCGATGGGATATCAACAGCTTATTGATAATCATGATTATACACAGAATGATCTTGCCCAAGTTATTGGCAAGAGCCGCAGCCATGTCGCCAATACGCTGCGTCTTCTCAAATTGCCGCAACGTGTGCAGGATTTTATCTCGGATGGTGCTTTGTCTGCCGGTCATGCCCGCAGTCTGATTACTATGGATGATCCGACCGCATTAGCGGAACGCATTGTCAAGGAAGGTCTGTCTGTGCGGCAGGTTGAAGCCTTGTCGCAAGCACGCAATGGCGTAGAATCCAAGCCGAACAAAACTGCACCGGCTGAAAAAGATGCTGACACCAAAGCCCTTGAAAAGTTGCTGTCTGATGTCACTGGTATGAAAGTTGAGATCAATCACCGTGAACGTGGCGGAGAAGTGAAAGTCCGTTATAGTTCACTTGAACAGCTGGATGAAATTTGCCGTCGCTTGCAGAGTTAAAGCTTTGTCTTATTTTGATATCAGGGCCAGTATTGTGAATTATTATGGCCCTGATATTGATTGCCTCGTTGCTGATTGAATAATTATTTATTTTTTTCAAGTAGAAGCTGGACAAGCTGCTGGTTGACCTCACCGGTTGGCTCCTGTCCATTGGCCTTTTGAATTTCCGAAATGGCATTGCGGGTTTTGTTACCCATGATGCCGTCGGCTGTTCCGACATCATAGCCATTCTTTTGTAGAATGAGCTGGATATTGCGAACTGCCTTTTTCATATCAATCGGTGCATGGGCAACCGGTTTGGAATCCGACCAGTTTTCAGGAATTTCGAGCGAATTGGCTTCCTGATTGAGTGGCTTGGCTTTCCAGAGTTCAACTATGTTCTTTGCGCGTTCGAGTTGGTGAGGTTTCATGGCTGCACCAATCTGATCGCGTTTTTCAGCGGCATCCTTGTCGCCAGCCTGGGCTGCAAGTGCAAACCATTTATAGCTTTCTTCAAGATTGACCGGCATTCCCAGTCCCTGAGCGGCAAGAATACCAAGATTATATTGACTATCCTTGACGCCAAGTTCTGCCGCTTCAGTAAACCAGCGAACAGCGGACGCATTGTCTGCTGAGCCATTGGCACCGGAAGCAAATAACACAGCGAGATTGTGCATGGCGCTGGCATTGCCCTTTTGTGCGGATTGTTGATACCAGTCGATAGCCTTGCTGATATTCCGGGGCATACCAAGCCCCTTTTCATTGAAGTTTCCAAGCCGATAAAGCGCCGGAGCAAAACCGCGTGCGGCTGATTTTGCATACCATTTTGCTGCTTCTGCCAGATCTTCTTTAACGCCACGGCCTTCCATATAGAGATTGCCGATTTCAAACAGCGCATGCGCATCGCCATTGGCTGCCGCTTCACGCAGAGCTGAAGTTCCCACATCAGCCGGAACATCAAGAACAGAAGTATCCGGCTCATGAACGGATGGCGTATCCGAAAGGTTCAGTTGCTGCTGTTCTGGAATAGCCAGATTGCTTTCCTGTTCATGTTTGACAATCGTGGTCTGAGGCAAAACGGCCTCTGGTACCGGCTGCTCGACAGGGGCAGTGAGGCTTGTTTGAGCAGGGGTGACAGAAGCTGTTGTGTTCTTATCAATCTCGGGTGTGAGGGTTTGCGTGATGATATCTGAGCGTTCATTCTGCTTTATGAAAGCCGTTCCAACCTGCAAGCCTGCAATTGCCAGCACGACTGCGCCAATGGCCATAAGGATAGGCTTACGCTGACGGTTGAAAATATCCGTGATGGAGCTTTTCTTTTTCTCTGTTTCTTTTTCAGACGCCTGATCAATCCTGGCAGCTTCTTCGGAAGCTTGCTGCGCGGCCCGTCGTGCAACACTGATCAGATCGGCTTTTGCATGAGTGTCGTGTTTCACGCTGTCGGTCAGCTTGCGTTCTTCACGGACCCGTTTCATGATCGTGTTGAGATCAAGAACAGTGTCACTGTCTGGCTGTGCTGAATCCACAGAGGTGTTGAGTTCTGGTTCCTTACGGTTTTTTGGTGTCAGTTTACCCAGCTTTTCATCCGAAGCTGGCATCCTGTTATGCTGTGTTGTCGCCTTATCTGCAATTGAAGATGCGGGGAATGTGGCTGCGTGTGGTGCTGTTGAATATGGATTAGCAACAGGTTTTGCTTTGAATGTTTCTTGCGCGGCACGCGGCAGGGCATCAATATGCTGTTCAAGATTGGCCAGCCGATCAACGATCTTGACCAATGTGCTGTGCACGGTATCAAATGTCTTGCCATTCCGCTCTTCAGCATTGCGAGCGATGGCTTCCAGCGATTTCATATCGTTGGCAAGTTGCAATGCAATTGTGGTGTCGTGCTTTGATCCATGTTCGAGGACATGGGCCACAGCAGTTTCTGCCGCTTTGCGTGCTGCATCCAGTAGCGTTTCACGATTATCTGATATGGAGCGTTCTATTGCATCAAGGCGAGGCTTTATTTCTGCAAATTCAGACGATGGCTTGCCCAGCTGATGAGCGAGATTTGCAATCTGGCCTTCAAGGTTACGAATAGCCTCATTTTCAGCAAGCGCTATTTCTGCTGATTGTGGTGTCTGTAAAAGATTGAGCGAAATTTGCTGCGAAATGTCATCAAGACGGCCTTCAAGTGTATGAAGCATGCCGCCTTGCGCATAATGGCTTGCATATTGGGCGTCCAGACGCGCGGTCAAGTCCTTAAAGCGGTTGTCCATTTTTTCGAGCAGGGCGGGATGAGGCTCCTGTGCAGAGTTTTCCGCTGCTGCAAGTTTCTGAGCAATTGCTTCAAGGCGTGCATCAACACTTTGATAATCAGCATTGCTAAGATTTTCCATAACCTTAGCAAGCTGATGCGCAAGAAGATTGATCTGCTGCGCCAGTTGGTCGATTGCCTGTTCCGGCAGATGCGCATTTTCATTGAGTGAATCAATACGCTGTGAGAGTTCGCCAAGACGGCGAAAAAGCATATCCGCATTCTGCTCGGCGACAGAATTGTCCAGCTGCTGTGTCAGCTCAGTTAACCGGCGCTCAATACGTTCCAGTCTCAAAACATCTTCATGATCTGTGTTCTGGTAGCGCGTTGCGGCAATAGTTGCATGGCTGATTTCGTCCAGACGTGAATTGATCTGGCGAAGGCTGTCTGTCTCGGCCGGCTGTGTTGCGGGCTTGGCAAAACGGTGTGCCCGGTCTGGTTCCGGGCAGGCGTAAAGGTCGGGTTTCACCGCTTCATAATGGTCCGGCTCAGACGTGAATTTTCCCATCTGACTCAGACGTTTTTCCAGCTCGGTCAGTGTATTGTGCAATTCATTCATTGCGTTTGATTTTGGCGAGACATGACGCTCACGCAGGGCGTTTAGTTCTTCGATAATAGAACGAGAACCGGATTCCTGATGATTATTTGCCATGTGAAATTCACTTTTCCAAAAACAGAAACAGCCGAAAGTCGAATTCACGAACGGATCGACGCAATGATTTGCTGAAATCACTTTCCTACAAACGTGGTAAATAATTCGTTAAGGACTGATGGAAATGGAGTGATTACGGCCTCTGAAAAAGAGGCCGTATATGGTTTTAAGCATCTGAAAAAAAGATATTATTTTACTTCCACAACCGGATTTTCGGCTGAAACCAGAAGTTTGTCGATACGGCGTCCATCAAGATCAACAACTTCAAAAATCCAGCCGTTCCTGGTGAAAGTTTCACCGACTTCCGGCAAATGTTTGAATTCTTCCAGCGCAAGACCTGCAACAGTATTGTATTCAGGGTCATCATCGACTTCAAAGTGCAGAAACTCCGAAAACTCGTCGATTGGCATCCAGCCGGATACAAGATAGGAGCCGTCAGCGCGGCGCACGATAGGTTTTTCCTCGAAATGGTCTTCCTGCATGGCGCCTATAATGGCTTCCATTACATCGCCAGCTGTGATGACGCCTTCGAAATGGCCGTATTCATCATAGACAAGAACCATATGGATTGGTGTTCCGCGAATGGCCTCAACAACGTCAAGCGCATCGGAGAAGTCGGATACGACCGGGACCTCTTTAATTATGTCACGGATATTTACTTCATTTTTCAAAGACAATTGATTGAAAAAATCGCGTATTTGCAAAACCCCGATAATTTCATCTGAATCCTCTCCGCGCACTGGAAGGCGGGATCGGCTACTGGATTGTAATTGCTCACGGATTTCGTCGAAACTATCATTGATATGAATCATTTCCACATCCATGCGCGGGGTCATCAATCCGCGTGCATTGCGGTCGGCCAGCCGCATCACGCCAGCAATCATGCGTGATTCTTCCGTTTCGATCACGCCTGCGCTGTGGGCTTCTGCAAGGACCGATTTGATTTCTTCATCCGTTACTCCGTCACCTGATTTTCCTGACTGACCGAGCATTTTCAATACCAGACGGCCAGAAGTATCGAGCAACCAGACAAGGGGGGCTGCCAATTTTGAAAGCAGTTTCATTGTTGGCGCAACGCGGCTTGCTACGATTTCCGGTGCACGCAATGCAATCTGTTTGGGTACGAGTTCACCGACAATCAGCGAGAGATAGGTGATCAGAACCACGACAGAGCCAACACCGAGCGCATCGGCGATGGAAGGGGATATGCCCTGACCAAGAAGCCACCCGGTCAGACGTGCACCCAGTGTTGCACCGGAGAAAGCGCCGGAAAGGATGCCGACCAGGGTGATACCGATTTGCACAGTGGAGAGAAACCGGCCCGGGTTTTCAGCAAGCTCGATTGCTATGAGTGCGCCCCGGCTGCCTTTATCAGCCAGAACGCGCAAACGAGCAGGACGCGAGGAAACAACTGCGAGTTCCGACATTGCAAGAACGCCATTAAGAATCGTCAGCAGAACCACCGTAACTATTTCAAATAACAAAATTGTCCTCTGGATAAGATGATCGAACTGATATGATAGAAACTAAAGCGATATCTTTCCAGAGGACATGGAACACAAACAGAAAATAAGCAAATCGATTGCATAAAGGACTGGTCATTTGAGGTGCTATTTCCAGCAAATGCCGGTGCTAGGGTCAGGACCCATTAATTTGATGAGAATGGCATCTGAAATGACCAGATTTGCCCGAACATTCAAAGAGAGAGACGTGAGGACCGGGGTAGTTCCCCCGGTTGAGCGGCTCGACGCAGCAGATCGTCACGTCATTTCGATGTCCGAAGGATGTGGTTCATCCGCCCGGCCTACTTCGTCGAAAAGTCTTGAAAATGAACCACATTTTCTTCGTCTTTTCTTATCAAATCCGAGCGGATGGCCTCACACCATTCCCGTTAAATTAATGGGTCCTGACCCTAAATAATCACCCTGATTTTACTTTTGGATATATGTCCAGTCCTTATGCGTCTATGCGCCAAGATAGCGTTCCGCCAGACGCGCCCACATTGCAGCTCCGGTTGTCAGGCTGTTGTCATTAAAATCATATTTTGAACTGTGGAGGATGCTGGAATCTATCCCGTTACCAAGCCGCAAGAAGCTTCCGGGCCGGTGTTCCAGAAAATAGGCAAAATCCTCGCTGCCAGGAAGCAAAGGACAAGTCGAAACATTTTCGCTGCCTATCAGCTCTTCTGCGACCTGATGGGCAAAAGCAGTTTCTTTTTCCGAATTCACCACAACCGGATAGCCATGTTCATAATCAATCTCGACAGATGCGCCATGGCCTTCTGCAACGCTTGTCGCAAGTTTACGGATACGTTGTTCAAGAAAAGCACGAATAGCCGGGTTAAAAGAGCGAACACTCATTGCGATTTTCGCTGTATTTGGAATGACATTCGAAGCTTCACCGGCATGAATCGTGCTGACGGTAACAACTGCTGTTTGCGTAGGATCGATATTGCGCGAGACAACGGATTGCAATGTGACGACGAGATTGCAGGCAACGAGAACCGGATCAATGGTCAGATGAGGGCGCGATGCATGTCCTCCCTTGCCAATGACAGTGATTTCTACAGTGTCGCCTGCTGCCATGATCGGGCCTGATCGGGTCAGGAGTGCACCCGCAGGCATGCCCGGATGATTGTGCAGGCCGAAGATTGCATCGATTGGGAAACGCTCGAACAGCCCGTCGGCAATCATCCGCTGGGCACCGCTGTTTTGTCCTGCTTCTTCTGCAGGCTGGAAAATCAGTGTCAGGGTGCCGTCGAAATTTCTGGTACGCGCAAGATATTGGGCCGCCCCCAGTAGCATTGTCGTGTGGCCGTCATGTCCACATGCATGCATTTTCCCTGATACTGTGCTGGCATATGGTGCGCCCGTTTCCTCCAAAATAGGCAAGGCGTCCATGTCGGCACGGATACCGATGCTTTTTGTACCAGTGCCATTTTTCAGCGTTGCAACGACGCCATGACCACCAACATTACGGGTAACGGTGTAGCCCCAGCTTTCAAGTTTTTCAGCGACATAACGGGCTGTTTCAGCTTCTTCAAAGGAAAGTTCCGGATGCGCGTGCAAATGCTGCCGTATCGCCTTGAGTTCCGCTTCCATTGGTTCGAAATCAGCAATTCGAGCGTAAAGATTGTCTTGTGCGAGCATGATAAATCCAGTCTTCGGAAAAATTTGCGCATTAGAGCGCGTTGCGATCTGATTGGATCAGCCAGAACGCTCTCTATGAGAAAGGCCCCGTTCCTGAGAGCGGGGCCGAACGTAAAATCAGAGGAAGCGCGACAAGAATGCCTGTGTGCGCGGATGTTTGGGGTTGTCGATCACATCTTCCGGCTTGCCCTGTTCAACGACAATGCCACCATCCATGAAGACAACCCGATCCGCTGCCTCACGGGCAAAGCCGATTTCGTGGGTGACGACGATCATGGTCAGGCCGTGACTTGCCAGATCGCGCATGGTTGAAAGAACTTCTCCGACAAGTTCCGGGTCCAGTGCCGAAGTCGGTTCATCAAACAGCATCAGTTTCGGCTTGATCGCCAATGCGCGGACAATTGCAACGCGCTGTTGCTGCCCACCGGAAAGCTGGCGCGGATAGTTTGCTTCCTTATCCGACAAGCCGACACGCTTGAGCAATTGACGGGCATTTGCAATCGCATCCTTGCGGCTTTCACCATGAACACCGACCGGTGCTTCAATGATGTTTTGCAATACAGTCATATGCGGATAGAGATTGAACTGTTGAAAAACCATGCCAATCTTGCGGCGCTGTTTGGCTATGGCATTGGCGGACAGTTTTTCCAGCCGGTCATGCCTGACCCGATAACCGATCTGTTCGCCATCAACCTCAATGAAGCCTTTCTGGATGGTTTCAAGGTGGTTGATACAACGCAGAAAAGTCGATTTACCCGAGCCAGACGGCCCGAGAATGACAACAACTTCACCCGGCATGACATCGAGGTCTATACCTTTGAGCACTTCGAGGTCTTCAAAGGATTTATGTACATTACGCGCCTGTACGAGGGGCTTTGCATTCATAACGGGGGTCAATGGCTTGCCTCCTGTGTGGATGCATCGGCTTTCAGCGCTGTTGAATTGCGGCGATCACTGCGGCCATAATAGGCTTCAATATAGTTCTGGCCAATATTGAGGATCGAAGTGATGAGCAGATACCAGATAACTGCGACCATCAGCATCGGGATGATTTCAAAAGTGCGATTATAGATCGACTGCACAGAATAGAGCAGATCGGCCATGGCAATGACACTGACAAGTGATGTTGCCTTGATCATGCTGATAAGCTGGTTGCCGGTGGGTGGCACGATTGAACGCATGGCCTGCGGGATGATAATCCGCCACAAGGCGCGTGCTTTTGTCATGCCAAAGGCTTCAGCCGTTTCGGCCTGTCCGCGGTCAACCGAGAGCAGTCCGCCGCGGATGATTTCCGCCATATAGGCCGCTTCATTGAGCGCAAGACCGACAATTGCAGCAGTCATCGGCGTAATCAATGAATTGGTATCCCAGCTCGCCAATGCAGGGCCGAAGGGAATTGCAATCGAAATTTCTGGAAACAGCGTTGACATATTATACCAGAAAATCAGCTGCACCAGCAATGGTGTGCCGCGAAAAAACCAGATGAACAGCGAGGCGAAGCCGCTCGCCAGCCGATCATTGGACATGCGCATGATGGCAATCAGCAAACCGAGCGCAACACCAAGCACCATAGCGATGACTGTCAGTCCAAGGCTGATATAAAGGCCGCTTAAAACAGTTGGATCAAAGAAATATTGTGCAACAATGGGCCAGCCGAAATTTTCGTTTTTGGCAACGATCCAGCCAAAATCAATGACGATGATCGCTACGATCAGCCAGAGGGCAAGGCGGCCATACCGAAAAGGTGTATGGGCTGTTACAACATCGCGAAAATCTGCAGCACCCGAAGATGCTGCCTGTATATTGTTATCCACGCTCATTTGGGAAGCTGTCCACCAAGGTTGATACCGGGTTCCTTGATCATGTTATTTTCAAGGCCCCATTTTTTCATGATCGTTGCATAGGCGCCATTATTCATCAGAACCTTGATGGCATCGAGCAGCAATGGACCGAGGGGTGAACCTTTCGGCACGACAGCACCCTGATAGATGTCTCCAAATCCGTTATGCTGTCCAACACCTGCAAGTTCCAGCTGGCCATTTGCCTGAGAAACAAAATAGGTCAAAGGAGCCTGTGAAGAGAAAAAAGCATCGGCGCGTTTGGAGCGGACTGCAAGGATAGAAGCAGGCTGATCGGTATAGGACTGGACTTCAACCGGCTTTTTGCCTTCAGCTACGCATTTTTCCGATTGAACCTTGATTACGCGCTCGGCAGAACCGCCTGCCATAACTGAAATCCGCTGACCGCAGGCTGTGTCAAGTGACGTGATGCCTTTCGGGTTTCCCTTCAGCGTGGCAAAAACGACATATTCCTGTACCCAGTCGACGAAATCATTAGCAGCTTCACGTTCCTTGTAATCACCTACCGGACCAAAAGCGAGCTGATAACGGTTGGAGTTGACGCCAGCCAGAAGTGCAGGCAAGCCGCCTACGGTGGCATGTTCGATCTTTATGCCGAGGATTTGACCGAGCGCATCAGTCAGATCGGCACTGGCGCCTGTCATCTGGGTTCCGGTTACGATTTCATAGGGTGGAAACGAACCGTTATTGACGGATGTCATCTTGCCAGCAGCCTTGATGTCGGCGGGCAGACGCTCATGCAATTCCTTGTTCACTTCCAGCTTGATGGCTGTTTCCTGCGCTTTGGCGATACCAGTGAGAGCCACACCAGCTAAAGCGAGAGCAATGAGTTTTATACGCAACATGTTCATTTTCCTTGTGTTAACAAGCCAAGTTTCTGCAATGTTACCAATGCCTGAATGGTGTCAGATCCGATTTCCATCTGTATCGTATGAAAACAGTTCTTCAGGCGACATATGATTTTTCATAATGCCTTGCGCGTGGAGTTCTGCGGCAAAATCGTTGATCATCTTGTGGTTGACGGCAAAACCATTGGCATCCCATCCGCCAGGCAGATCGCGCGAGGTTTTGAGCACTTCATCAAACATCCATGGTGTGGTTTCAGCATATTTGCGGCGTTTTTCCGTCCACATTTGCTGTGATGCATCGATCATTCTGCTCACTTCAGCGATTATCCATGGATCTTTTTCCACGACCTCAGCTTTAAAGCCGATCAGATGCATGCCCGGTACATAACCGACATCATCGAAATAGCGGCGCTCTTCATCGCGGAAATTGGTCAGAACCTGACGGAATGGCGAACCTGGTTCGAAATAGCCGTTAGGCATAAATGGCGTGAAGATCGCATCCAGGAAGCCTTCTCGCAGCAGATCCACCATCGGGCGTTCTTCGGGGCAGGCTTCGATCAAGCCGGGCTGACCAAAGCCGTCAAGGCGATCCGTAACCGGGTGGGCTTCTGTCAGGCGGCCAGCATACCACATTGCATCTTTTACTTCGACGCCCTCACGGCGCAAGGCAGCGCGGGTCCATGTATTGCCTGAGTCGCGCCAGCCGGTAACGCCGATGCGCTTGCCGGCAAGCTGGCCGAGAGACGTGATAGGGCTATCACCCATGGTTATGATGCAGCGATGACGAAAACCGCGCATGATAAAATTGGGAATAGCCACGATGCTGTCATCGCCATCATGGCGCAATTGCGTGTAGCGGCTGAATGAAATTTCCGCCGCCTCATGGTCCTTATCCTTGCCCAGATGCGAAACCAGTGTGCCAACCCGGTCGATCTGAAGATCAAGCTTGCTCGAAGAAATATCGCCAAGAACCAGTGGCGTCATATAATCCCAGTCACGCAGGGCAATTCGTAGACGCAGTTTCATTTAAGTTACCGTCTCAAAAAAATGTCAATAAGCCAGATTAAAATGTTCACTCTATAATGATCAAATGTTATTACGTTATTGAACATTAAATATGGTCCGAAAATGAACAACATTTATGATTCAAACTGGTTTGCTGAAAAGATAAACAACCGTACAATTCGCGGAATTGCATTAGAAACCAGTGCCTTGATCCGGGCTGGCGTGATTCCGGTGGGTGCAAAGCTGCCTCCGATCCGTGATCTTGCTTTTTCACTCGGTGTCAGTCCGGCAACTCTTTCGGAAGCATGGAGCGAGCTTCGCAAGCAGAAAATTATCACTGGCAGGGGGCGAAACGGCACATGGGTAAGCGGGGACCGGTTTGTCGCCAAGCCTGAGCGCTTTGCAAGTTCGGGGCGATATGCTGCCGGCGCATTGGATCTGACCATGGCAGTTCCTGATCAAGCGATCTTGCCGCCTTTAGAAAAAGCGCTAGCTTATGCTGCTTCGGCAGAAGAACTCAATAGCTATCATCGCAGCCGTATTCTGCCTGAGCTGGAAGCTGAAATGCGCAAAACATGGCCTTATGATGCAGAAGCTTTTCTGGCAATGAATGGTGGCTATAATGCCATCTATACTGCGATTCATGCATTGGCAATTTCCGGCGCTCCGGTTGCGATTGAAGAGCCGACCGCAATGCGTCTTCTTGATATTCTTGAGCATCAGGGCACCCCCATCATTCCAGTCAAATGCGACGAGCACGGTCCAATTCCTTCATCGCTCAGGGAGGCAATGCGTTATAAGCCTTTTGCATTTTTGTTTCAGCCACGTCTTCATTCTGTGACAGGCCGTACGGTAACGCCGGATCGTTTTATGGAACTTGCCAATGTTCTGCGTGACAGTGACGTCTTGATTATTGAGGATGATGGTGTCGGAGATATTGCAAGCTCGCCACGTCACTCGCTGGGCAATGAATTCCCGGATCGGGTGATTCATGTTCTTTCTTTTTCAAAAACACTGGGCCCGGATTTGCGTCTGGCTGTTCTTTCAGGCAGCAAGACGATCGTCGAGCAGATACAGTCTTATCGCAGTTTTAGTGCAGCATGGACCAGCCGTATCCTGCAAGCGGCGGGAGCGTGGCTTTTACGACAGCCTGAAACGGCACAATCCCTCGCATCAGCCCGCTCAATCTATAAACAACGACGCGACAGGCTGGTAGATGCATTGCAATTACGGGGGGTTCATATTCAGGAGGGTGAGGGATTATCCTTATGGGTGCCGGTTATTTCTGAGTCATTTGCAATGGTTACGCTTGCGGCACGAAACATTGCGGTCAATTCCGGAAGCAAGTTTCATATAGGTCCAAGCAATCACATTCGCGTGGCAACAGCAACGCTGGATGAGCGTTATGAAGACGTTGCCGATGCGATAGCTCTTGCGCATGTGACATAGCTCCAGCCCTGAGGATATGGTCCGACTGCATATTGAAAGCATTGTGCGGCCTGTATAAAGGGTGCGTCGGACAAATGGTCTGGAACCTCTGAAGTTCAGGCAGATCTGGCGAGATAACGGGCCGTGAGTGCTTTCATACCCTTTGCGATCAGCAAGCCAATGATCAGAGCCGCGACGAAGACAAGAGCCTTTGGGTGCAAGGTGCCAAGAGCGGGCAGAGCACCACCGGGACAGAAACCTGCAATTCCCCAGCCGATACCAAAAAGGGTTGATCCGGCAATAAGTTTTGCATCGATCAGTTTTGTATCCGGTAATTGGAACTTTGTCTCAAACAGGGGTGCCTTGCGTGCCAGAACCAGATGATAACCCGGAATAGCGATTAAAATTGCACCCCCCATGACAAAGGCCAGGCTTGGATCCCAGTTTCCGGTGATATCGAAGAAATTGAGAACCTTTGCCGGATTCATCATTCCTGAGATAGCGATGCCAATACCGAAAATCAGGCCGATGAGAAGGGCGGAAAAAAGGCGCATATCACTTTCCAATCAGGTGGCGGTTAATATAGACGGTGATAAAGGCTGCCAACATGAAACAGAGCGTTGCGATGATTGAGCGGCGTGAGAAGCGGGCATTGCCGCAGACCCCGTGACCAGAAGTGCAGCCGCCACCATAGCTGACGCCGATTCCTGCCAATAAAGCACCACTGATTATTGCGAAGATCGATACTGGTATCTCTATTGCAGGCTTATTCCCGGTTATCAGAAATATCAGTCCGGGCGCGAGCACCATTCCTGGAAGAAGTGCTGCGCGTAGTGACCAGTCGGGCGTTCTGCTTGTGCGCAGCAGGCCGGAAAGAATGCCGGTTACGCCCAAAATTCGACCATGGAGCGCCATTAGCAAAACGGCAGCCAATTCGATCAGCATGCCTCCGGTGAAGGAAGTCAGGGGGGTAAAGCTGGTCATTTTCTTTTTAGCGGACAAGTGGAGAAGCCGAACAGCCGATAAGCCGGGCAGACGGCAAAGAGGGATGTCAGGACCAGAACGGCTGCTATGATCCACAGGATGTAGCCCAATAAGGCTCCATCGCCACCATAAAACCAGGCGATCACTGCGACGGCAATACCGGCAATCAGTCGCAATATACGTTCGGTCTGTCCAATATTCTTGATCATCAGGGCACCTCAGTCATCTGTTTATGCGGTTGTTGATGCCATAGCCTGATCATTCATGTCTGTGACTTAGTTACAGTTCCTGTTCTTGTTTGAGTTTTTCAAACGGGCGCCGATCGATCATCCTGATCACTCCCCGGGCCTGTTCGAGCCAGCCCCGGCGTTGAAATTCGGACAAAGTCCGGCTTATTACTTCGCGTGCTGAACCAAGTTCTGTCGCGAGTTGCTGGTGTGTCGCGTGGACAGTATCGCCTTCAGCCATGGCCAGAAGGCGCGTGGCCAGCCGCAGATCGATGCGTTGAAAGGCGAGGTCGTCAATGACCAACAGGAGATCGGTTACCCGTCGTGACCAGGCTCTCATGACAAATTCACGAAAGTCGCTTGATAGCGCCATCATATTGTCGAAAGTGGTGCGGGGGATACCTATGGCCTCGATATCCGTTTCCGCGATGCCCTCAGCCGCCAGATCGTCATAGGCCAGCATACAGGCTGAGGTCAGCACGCAGCTTTCGCCAGCACCGATGCGATACAGGACGACTTCGCGACCATTGCTGGAAATCTGTGTGACCTTTACTTTGCCCGAAATCAGCATAAGCAGATATTCTGCCGGCTGGCCTGCGCCGAACAGTCGGGTGCCATGGGGGAAGTTCAACTTTTTGCTATTGCATAGAAGTGCGTTGCGCATAGCGGCAGGTAGTTTGTCTAATTCTTTGAAATGTTCAGTCCAGTCGTTCATTTGCGCTCCTGCCATGATGAATTTTATCTACCGCAGATGCGCTCAGATGCCATCATAATGATGGGAACTTCAAATCCACCACATTAACAGGCCAATCGTGCACGTGATCTGGAATATTTTGCATCAAGACCCATAGGGCCAGTTAGCCTGAGAAAATACCCCTCCATCAACCCAAAGCGTCTGGCCGGAAATAAAACCTGCAGCGTCAGAAGCCAGAAACAGTACCGGGCCAGAAATATCCTCAACGCGACCAACACGGCGCAAAGGGGTTATCCGGCTCCAGGTTGCTGCGTAGTCTGGCTGTTCTTCCATAGTGCGCTCATTGAGGATGGCTCCCGGCGCCACACAATTGACTCTGATGCTGTTTGGCCCAAGTTCAACGGCTGAAACTTTGGTGAATTGCTCGATGCCACCTTTGGATGCGGTATAGGAAACGAGATTTGGGAAAGCGAGCTTGTTGCAGCCAGATCCAATATTGATGATCGAACCACCTTTACCCACTTCGATCATCCGTCGTGCAGCAGCCTGGGTGTTGAGAAAGCAGCCTTTCAGATTGGTGTGAATAACATCATCCCAATCATCTTCCGAAAGCTCAAGCAAGGATCCCCAGGTCTGAATGCCTGCATTGTTGACGAGCACATCCGGCGCATAGAGGTGGTTCGGTTTGTCTGAACAGTTTCGGGCGTTTCGTTAAGTGGATTTCCGCCGCGATTATGCCGCCACC
>NZ_ML636812.1 GCF_006476605.1 Brucella gallinifaecis | reverse complement strand
GAATCCTAATGTTGGAGGAATAGCAGATGCAGAGAATTACCATAACCATCGATGATGATCTTATGGAAGAGCTGGATGCTTTGATTGCTATGAAAGGCTACGCCAATCGTTCAGAAGCAGTGCGCGATCTTGTGCGCGCAAGCATAAAAGAAACGGCCATTGAATTTAATGCCATGAGCGAATGTGTAGGTGTGCTGAGCTATGTTTACCAGCATGATGCACGTGATCTGGCTAAAAAGCTGACCACCTCACATCACGAGCATCATGATATGTCTGTTGCATCTTTGCATGTGCATATGGATGAAGAACTTTGTCTTGAGGTTAGTCTTCTGCGTGGTGATGTAAAAGCCGTGAAAGATTTTGCAAATTCAATTATTTCGCAGCGTGCCGTTGTTTACGGCGATGTTTCGATTATTCCTCATCACGGGCATCATAGTCACCATAGTCGGAAATCATAAGAATATCATATTGAAATCATTGATTTAGATGGACGTGTTGGTTTAGTGTTCAACCGAAGCAGAATCTCGTTGTTTGATAGTGAGTGAATATGGATCTGACAGTCATCGTTTTCCTGCTTGTGTATCTTGCGATGGGCTGTGGAACTCTTCCTGGATTTAAAGTCGACCGTACCGGCGCTGCCCTTATTGGCGCTTTGGCGATGCTTGTTGCAGGCAGCATAACGGCTCAGGCTGCATGGAATGCGATTGATTACCGTACACTTGGTATGCTTTTTGGATTGATGGTTGTATCAGCCAGTTTTTCTGTGTCCGGTTTTTATGGATGGGCAGCAAAGCGTGTAGCGGAACTGCCATTATCCCCACCCTTGCTGGTTGGTGTGCTGGTTGGCGTCGGAGCATTGTTTTCTGCTTTTCTTACAAAAGATGTCGTGGCCGTCGCCATGACGCCCTTATTAGTGTCGGTCACTATGGCTAGAGGGCTGAATCCTGTTCCGTTTCTGTTGGCATTTTGTTTTGCAGTCAATACCGGGTCAACCGCAACATTGATTGGCAGTCCTCAGAATATGATAACTGCCCAGCAGCTGAATCTGTCCTTCAATGGTTTTTTGAGTGTTGCAGCTGTGCCGGCAATTGTGTCCTTGCCTATTGTCTGGGGTGTTATTGTTTTTGCCTATCGCAAGAAGTGGACATTGGCGCAAAAGGTAATGCCGGGCGATGATATGTCCCAAACCGTATCATTGGACATGCTTGAAACAGTCAAAACGGCGATTGTTGCACTGATTGTTATCGGTATGTTTATTTTAAGCGACGTGCCACGGGAACTGATTGCTCTGGCTGGTGCCGGTGTACTTCTTATCAGTCGAAAAATCTCGTCGAAAGATATGTTGCAGCATGTTGATGGCGATCTACTGCTTTTAATCATGGGGTTATTTATTGTTAATGCCGCCATTGCATCGACTGGTTTGCCGCAAAATTTGCTTAATCACTTTGGTGAAGCGGGAATTGATCTCAATGAGCCGATTTCACTGTTTTTCGTAGGTGGTGTTTTAAGTAATCTGGTCGGCAATAATCCCGCAGTGATGTTGCTTATTCCCTATCTCCATTCCGGTCCAGGATCTGATGCGCTGGGTGCAGCACTGGCATTAGGGACAGGTTTTTCAAGCAATATGATTATTTTTGGCAGCCTGGCAGGGATTATTGTTGTTGAGCAAGCCGCTGCAAGAGGAGTTAAAATATCCTTTGCAGAGTTCTCCAGGGTGGGTATTATTGTTATGGTTTTGTGTATGGCTATGGCCGCATCATGGATATATCTATTAACTAAGCTTTGAATTTAACCAAAATTTAAATAGATTAAGTAACGTCCTTATTTAAAGACTATGACAATTCATTGTTGTTGGTGTGTATATTTACTTGTTAAATATAAATTTAACTTTTAAATTAAATTACACTAAAATATATATTGATACCCACAAAATGTATTGATAGTATCGTATATGCTGGTTTTATTGTCAGGGGGGTAATGGTGATTCATATCTATGGCACAGCTCTCCTTTCTTTGCACGGAGGTTACGCATGCATTTTACGCCGCGAGAGATTGATAAGCTCATGATTCATACGCTGGCGATTGTCGCACAGCGCCGCAAGGATCAGGGTTTGAAGCTCAATCATCCTGAAACGGTATCTTTGATTGCTGCTGCAGCTCTTGAAGGTGCGCGTGCTGGCAAGACCCTTGAAGAGGTCATGGAGCTGGCGCGCAAGACTGTCACCAAAGATGATGTGATGGACGGGGTTGTTGAGATGATCCCTTATGTGCAGGTCGAAGCTGTTTTCACAGATGGCAGCCGTCTTGTCACCGTTCATGATCCAATTCAGTAATCCTATAGTGAGGCTTAGTTATGGCTGCAGATAAAGCGAAGACTCCTGTTGGAGGATTGGTTCTGGGTGATGGCGATATCGAGATCAATGCCGGTTATCCAACAACAACTTTAAAAGTGCGTAATACTGGCGATCGTCCGATTCAGGTTGGTTCACATTATCACTTTTTTGAAGTGAATTCCGATCTTGAATTTGATCGCGAACAGGCTTTTGGTAAGCGTTTAAATATCCCGGCAACAACTGCGCTGCGCTTTGAGCCTGGTGATGAAAAGCAGGTGGTTCTTGTCCCATATCAGGGCAAGCAGCGCGTTATTGGCTTTAATGGCTTGGTAAATGGCTGGGTTGGCGAAGAAAGCTACAATGAATCCCGCCCGCGTCTGACGGACGCAATGGAGCGCGTCGAGCGCTACGGCTTTAAAAACAAGTCGTAACCGCTTGCCCCAACATCAGCGAACAGGATACTGAAATGGCTAAAATCTCACGGCAACAATATTCGGATTTATATGGTCCGACCACTGGCGACAAAATCCGTCTGGGTGATACTGATCTTTATATTGAGATTGAAAAAGATCTCCGCGTTTATGGTGAAGAAGCCGTATATGGTGGTGGTAAGACGCTCCGCGACGGCATGGGCTATGATAATGAATTGACAAGCGCTGCTGGCGCACCTGATCTTGTTATTACCAATGTTACGATTGTTGATCCTATTCAGGGTGTCATCAAGGCAGACGTTGGTATTAAAAACGGGTTGATTTACGGGATTGGCAAGGCCGGCAATCCATCGATTATGTCTGGCGTTACTTTGCCGCTTGGACCTGGAACAGATGCAATTTCGGGCGAGCATCTCATTCTGACTGCGGGCGGGCTTGATGCGCACGTGCACTTCATTTCGCCGCAGCAGGCTGAAGCTGCACTCAGCAATGGTGTGACGACATTGTTTGGTGGCGGTGTTGGTCCAACGGACGGAACCAACGGCACGACCATTACGCCGGGCACCTGGAATATTGAAATGATGTTGCGCTCGTTTGATAGCTGGCCTGTCAATGCGGGTGTTCTTGGCAAGGGTAATTCCTCGTCAACTGTGACTATTGAAGAACAGCTTCGTGCTGGCGCCATGGGTCTCAAGATTCATGAAGACTGGGGCAGTACACCTGAAGCCATCCGCACTTCGCTGAGTGTTGCAGATGAATATGACGTGCAGGTCTGTATCCATACCGATACGCTAAATGAAGCCGGTTTCGTTGAAAATACGATTGCTGCTTTTGAAGGCCGCACCATTCATACTTATCACACAGAAGGTGCAGGCGGCGGACATGCGCCGGACATCATCCGTGTTGCAGGTCAGTCCAACGTCATTCCAAGCTCGACGAACCCGACGCTGCCATATGGTATCAATTCGCAGGCTGAATTGTTTGACATGACAATGATCTGTCACAATCTTAGCCCGAAGATTCCGACCGACGTTGCTTTTGCTGAAAGCCGTGTGCGTCCTGAAACGATTGCAGCTGAAAATGTGCTGCATGATATTGGTGCCATTTCCATTCTGTCGAGTGACAGTCAGGCAATGGGGCGTGTTGGTGAAAACTGGGCGCGTACCATTCAAACTGCACATCTGATGAAGACGCGCTTTGGTGCCTACGAGGGCGACAAGTCTGGAAACGATAACAAGCGCGTGCTGCGTTTTGTGTCCAAAGTGACCATTAACCCGGCGATTGCCCAGGGTGTTTCACATGTCGTTGGTTCCATTGAAGTTGGAAAGATGGCTGATCTTGTGCTCTGGGAGCCAGCATTTTTCGGTGCCAAGCCGAAAATGGTCATCAAGGGCGGCATGATTTCATGGGCGCTGATGGGTGATCCGAATGCATCGCTTCCAACACCGCAGCCAGTTATCTATCGTCCAATGTATGGTATGTATGGATCAGCACTGCCAAAAACGCGCGTTACCTTTACTTCGGCTGCTGGTTTTGAACATGGTATTGTCGATCAGTATGGACTGAAGTCTCAGGTTGTTCCAGTTTATGGAACGCGCTCCATCAGCAAGGGATCAATGGTTCGTAATAATGCGTTGCCAACCATTGAAGTTAACCCGGAAACCTTTGCGGTGACTGTGGATGGCAAGCACGCTACGGTTGAGCCTGCGACTACTGTTCCTCTGACACAGCTTCATTTCTTTAGCTGATGTGAAATGTTGTGGGGGGAGGAAGCTTCTCCCACTTTTTATACAGGTAGCGGCTGAAAGATGTCTTTTACAGCATGTTTCAGCCGTCGATATGAAGCCTTGAGCTTCGCGGAGGGAATATGATTCTCGTTGAGAAAACACTCGGTAATATTAAAGACTCCGTGTGGCATGATCGTTCACATCATGCGCAGGTTGATTATCTGGCGCTTGAACAGTGGGAAGCTCCCAAAAGCCGCCTGCGTAAAGCCAGCGAGGGTGGTGTCGAGCTTGCTATTTCGCTGCCTCGTTCCGAGCACCTGCAGGATGGTGATGTTCTTCATTATGATGAAGATGCCAAACTTATTGTTGTGGCACGCATCGCTCTCAAGGAAGTAATGGTCATTGAGCTTCAGGGTCTTGAAGATCTGGCCCCGCAGGAAATTCTGCGTATTTGTTTTGAACTTGGTCACGGTCTTGGCAATCAGCATTGGCCAGCAGTGATCAAGGGAACGACAGTTTATGTGCCGCTTTCTGTTGATCAGAAAGTAATGGCTTCTGTTATGCGCACTCATGCTTTTGACCGGGTAAAGACTTACTTTGCCGCTGGTGAAGAAATCGCATCAAAGCTGGATGCCAAAGAAGTGCGGATGCTTTTTGCTGGTGCAGATGCGACCCCGCATCACCATCATGATCTACACAAGCATTCCCATGGACATGAGCATGAACATCCTCATGAACATGGGCACAGCCACAGCCACAGCCATGAACACAGTCATACACATGAGCATGACCACGATCATACGCATGATCACAATCACGCGCACGATCATAGGTAAGTAATGTCAGGCACGAAGAGTAAGGAACCACATTCTTCTCAGAACATGGTTCTTCTGGCGAAATTGCTGCAATTTTCGGATTCAACCCTGCCGGTTGGCGCATTCGCATTTTCAAACGGGCTTGAATCTGCTCTGCAAACCGAGGTTGTGACAAACCCGGAAAGTCTGCATAAGTTTGTCGAGCTGGTTGTTCGGCAGGCGGCTCATATGGATGGCATTGCATTTCTTCATGCCCATAGGGCTATTCTGGCTGGTGATTATGAAAGCGTAATTGCTGCTGATCATGAAATCTGGAATCGTCGGGTTGGTGAAGAACAGCAGCTGATGCTCATTCGAATGGGTAAAAAATTTGCTGAACTTTCTCTCAAGATCAGTGATTTTCCTCCGCTTGAGCGTTGGTTGAAAGACATTAAATCCGGCGCGACACCAGGATGTTTTCCCATTGGTCAGGCTTTGGCGCTGGCGCATATGGGGGCTGATGAGCGACAGGCTTTTGTCGTTCATCAATATGGTGTTGCATCGATGATCCTCAGCGCGGCAGTGCGGCTGATGCGTATCGATCATCTGGATACACAGCGCATATTGTTTGCGTCTCAAGGCCGGGTTGAGAGCGATTATCAAGATATCAAGGGCCTTGCGCTTGATGAGATGTCAAGTTTTGCCCCGGTTTTCGATGTTCTGGTTGCGCATCATACAAAAACGCATGTCCGCCTATTTATGAACTGAATCAGCATGTTGCGGAAAAGTGGGAATCCTTTTCCGGTAACGTCATGGGTGAAAATAAAGAGATAGAGCGACCCTGTGAATACGATCTAATGCACAACGCTCTCATCTATTGAAACAGGAATAAACCATGAAGAAAATTACGCGAATTGGTATTGGTGGACCTGTCGGTTCAGGCAAGACGGCAGTTATTGAAACAATTACGCCACGTTTGATCGAAATGGGTATCAAGCCGCTGATCATCACCAATGATGTTGTGACGACGGAAGATGCGAAACAGGTTCGTCGCACGCTGAACGGAATATTGGTTGAAGAAAAAATCGTCGGTGTTGAAACCGGCGCTTGCCCGCATACGGCTGTGCGCGAAGATCCTTCCATGAACATCGCGGCCGTTGAAGAGCTGGAAGAAAAATACCCGGATAGCGACGTTATCCTGATTGAATCGGGTGGCGATAATCTTACGCTGACTTTCAGCCCTGCGCTTGCCGATTTTTATATCTACGTGATCGATGTTGCAGCTGGTGACAAGATTCCACGCAAGAATGGTGCTGGCGTCTGTCAGTCTGATATTCTTGTTATCAATAAAAAGGATCTCGCGCCCTATGTTGGTGCAAGTCTTGAAGTAATGGATCGCGATTCAAAACTGATGCGTGGCAAGAAGCCGTTTGTATTCACCAACTGCAAGACCGGTGAAGGTGTTGATGAGTTGATACAGCTCATTCTTGATATGGCGCTATTTGACGTCAAGCCCGTTCTGGCCACAAAAGCTGCTGGGTAAGATCATGAGTCTTCACGAGCGACTAAGCCGGCTTGATGCTGCCAGAGAGCTGAACTCGTATAAATCCGAGCCAGCACAAATGCGTGCTGCCGGTCCGGGGAAAATCGGCGAGTTGCGATTGGGATTCTCTGTCCGCAATGGTCGTTCTGTGCTGCATGATCTCTATCGTGTAGCACCGCTTCTGGTGCAGCAGGCGCTTTACTGGGACGAGGCGATGCCTGAATTGCCGATTTGCTCGATCATCTCGATTGGTGGCGGCATCTTGCAGGGCGACCGCTACAAGATCGATATTCATGTGGGTGAGGGTGCCTGTGCGCAGGTGACATCACAGGGTGCAAATCGTGTTCATCGGATGGACGCGAATTATGCTTCGCAATATCAGACAGTGACAGTGGAAGCGGGTGCATATCTCGAATATCTGCCTGACTTCACTATTCCTTACCGCGATTCCCGCTTTATCAACCATACCGACATTGTGATCGATGAAAGTGCGACGCTGATTTATGGCGAGATGATGATGACGGGACGCAAGCATCATCATGAAAGCGAGCGTTTCGGCTTTGATCTGTTATCGATGATGGTTTCAGTAAAACGCCCGGACGGAAAACGGATTTTCACAGATAAGGTTCTGATTGAAAAAGGAAATCCAACAATAGACTTTGCGGCAGTCATGCGGGGCTTTGATGCTTTTGCCAATATAGTCTGCATCACGCCACCAGATGTCGCGGCACGGATTAAAGAGCGTGTGCAGGTGAATTTTGGCACCGAAGCACCACGGGCCATATCGGGTGTATCCATGCTGCCTAATAATGCAGGGCTCATGTTACGTGCGGTTGGTATCGAGAGCTATGACGTGCGTGCTGAAGTGCGAAATTTCTGGAAGATAGTGAGAGAAGAAGCCCGCGGTCGCACTTTGCCGGAAGAATTTCTCTGGCGTTGAAGTGTCTCGCGTTCTTCTGGATGCGCATTGTGCGCTCTTGATTATTTTATCTACGTATCGATCCGATTGAGAGGGGATACTGAAATGGCAGAGAAGACGGATAATTTCCCGATGACCTGTTTGCGTGGTGCCGGTCAGGTTTTCTTCATGGAAAACGCTTTCACCGGTCTCATGTTTGTTGCGGCAATTGCCTATGCCTCCTATGCGACGGGTGTTTGGGCAACGACAATTGGTGCAATTCTTGGCCTTATTGTTGCAACATTGACAGCCCAGCTTCTGGACTGTGACAAGCCATCCATCAAGTCAGGTCTTTTTGGCTTCAATGGTATTCTTGTTGGCGTTGCCTTGCCAACTTTTATCGCAGCCACGCCACAGCTATGGTTCTATATTATTATAGGATCAGCAGTAAGTACGGTTATAACAGCTACATTTGGTGCCACACTCACGAAAAGCTGGGGTATTCCGGGTTCAACAGGCCCATTTGTGCTGACGGGCTGGCTCATGGTCGCCGGTGCCTATTCGTTTGGCGCACTGGATGTGACGGGTGATAGTCCGAAGCTTGTCTCTGATTATATTCAGGGCGCAGCAATAATTCCGGCAAATATCGAACTGGTGCAGATTTTCTTCCGCAACATTGCGCAGGTGTTCCTGCTTGGCAATGAAATCAGTGGTGCGCTGATCCTAATCGGCATTTTCATTGCTTCAAGACCGGCGGGTATTGCTGCAGCTCTCGGATCATTGATTGCCATGATAACAGCAATTGCCATGCGCGCTGATCCTGCAACAGTTGTTCAGGGATTGTATGGTTTCAGTTCTGTGCTTACGGCGATTGCAGTTGGCGTGATTTTCCTGAAAACTGATGGAAAGGTTATTGTCTACGCAGCGCTTGCGACAATCACGACCGTCTTTATTCAGGGTGCTTATGATGTGGTCATGGCGCCAATGGGGCTGCCGTCTTTCACTGCGCCTTATGTGCTGACTCTGTATCTCTTTATCGCGCCGAAGAAACTGTTTGCGCCGCATCCACATAAGCCGGTTGCCAAACATCTTGTCAGCGATAAATAATCTTGAAACAGGACCATTGGCTCTGAATTTCAGTTCTGAAGGAAAAGAACATGCAATCTATTAGTGCTGGTGATACAGCTTTTCTTCTAGTTTGTACGGCGCTTGTGTGCATGATGACGCCGGCTCTCGCACTCTTTTATGGCGGGCTTGTTCGCCAGCGTGACGTCTTGTCTATCATGATACAGAATTTTGTCTGTATGGGTGTCATCGGTTTGATCTGGGTTTTCGGGGGATTCAGTCTGGCCTTTGGTCCAACAGTTGGTGGCGTTATTGGTGACGTCACCACTTATTTTGGCATGTATCACGTCGGTGTTGAGCCAAACCCGGCCTATGCCCCCAATGTCCCTTTTATTCTGGTATTCGCATATCAGATGATGTTTGCGATTATCACGCCGGCACTTATGACAGGCGCATTTGTCGGGCGTTTCAAGTTTGGTGCTTATCTGTTCTTTATCGCCTTCTGGACAATCCTGGTTTATCTGCCAGCAGCGCATTGGGTGTGGGGCGGCGGCTTTCTTGCCAAGCTCGGCGTTGTCGACTTTGCAGGCGGGATTGTTATTCATGCTTCTGCTGGCTTCTCGGCACTTGCGGCAGCCAAATATCTTGGCAAGCGCAAGCTTGCTGAAGGACAGAAAGAGTCTCAGCCTGCAAGCCTTCCTCTCGTGGCCATTGGCGCCGGATTGCTCTGGTTTGGCTGGTTCGGTTTCAATGCTGGCGGTGCATATGCCGCCAATGCATTGGCGGCCTATGCTTTCACCAACACCATGCTGGCGGGATCGATTGCCATGCTTGTCTGGATGTTCTGGGAATGGAAAGAGTCGGGACGCCCTTCTTTCTCAGGCGTGCTTGTTGGTGCGGTAACGGGTCTTGCAACCATTACCCCTGCTGCGGGTTATGTTGAGCCAATGACAGCCCTGCTGATCGGCGCTATCGGCGCTTCGGTCTGCTTTAATGCAAAATATGTCCAGAAATGGCTTAAGATCGATGATACGCTGGAAGTCTGGCGTGCTCACGGTGTTGGCGGCATGACGGGTGCAATTTTGATTGGTGTGACCGCAAGTTCAAACATCAATGCTGTTTCGGCAAGCGCTTACCAGCTTGGTATTCAGGTTATGGCTGTGGTTATCGTTGCAGTATATGCCTGGATTATTACGATGATATTGCTGAAAATCCTGGATGCTTTTGGTCATCTGCGCGTGTCTGATGAAGTGCAACTCGAAGGTCTGGACGACAATCTCTATGGAGAAAATGCGTTCAGCCTGTGGGGCATGAAAAAATAGATCATCAGCAAAATGAACGCGAGAGCCCGCATCTGATTGTTGCGGGCTTTTCTTTTGTCTTCTCATGCACTTAAAGAAAAAATCTTTTATTTTAGCAATAATAGTTATTGCCTCACAAAAAGTGTTTAAGTATGATTATTGTATATAATTGTCATACTTTGAGGGTGGGATGAATTTCATATCGGTATCGATTGCAGCGATTGTTGCATGCACTTTTGTGACCTCGGCTTACGCCAAACCAAAAGATACCCTGGTTTTGGCTATTGGTGGCGAGCCGGATAATGGATTTGACCCACTTGCTGGTTGGGGAGGTTATGGCAATCCACTGTTTCAGTCTACATTGCTTCGCCGCGATGTTAATCTTGATACAGCACCCGATCTGGCGACGAATTGGACACTATCCGACGACCGCAAAATATGGACCATAAAGCTGCGCGATAATGTGCAGTTTTCTGATGGTTCTCCGCTTACGGCAGAAGATGTTGCGTTTACATTCAATAAAGCAAAGGAATCTGCCAATGCGATTGATTTGAGTGTGATGGAAAAAGCTGAGGCCGTTGATAAAAATACGGTGCGGATTTCCTTAAGCAAGCCATGGATTACCTTTGTTGAAGCATTCTATACGCTTGGTATTGTACCGGCAGCTTCTTATGGCCCTGATTATGGGCGCAAACCTGTGGGGTCCGGGCCTTATAGATTTGTAGCCTGGAATGAAGGCGAGCAGCTTATTGTTGAGCGTAATGATGCTTATTACGGCGACAAAGGACCATTTCAGAAAATCACTTTTCTCTTTACCGGTGAAGCACCGGGATTGGCCGCAGCAAATGCCGGTGCAGTCGATATGGTTGCAGTGCCCGCACAACTTGCCGATGCGGTTCCGAATGGCTTTCAAGCAGTGTCTGTTCAGACCGTTGATAATAGAGGTCTCAGCCTTCCATTCACCAAGCCGCATGAAATTAATGGCCGCAAAGTCGGAAATGCAGTGACGTCAGATCCTGCTATCCGCAAGGCGATCAATATGGGTATTGATCGCAAGCTGGTCGTGGATGTGGCTTTGCATGGCCATGGTACGCCGGCATTTGGCCCTGCTGACGGGCTGCCATGGGCAGGAAAGGCGGATAGTATCGAGTTTGACCTCGATGGTGCGAAGGCAGTTCTTGATGCGGCGGGCTGGGTGGCTGGCGATGACGGTATCCGGGCGAAAAATGGTGTAAGAGCTGTGTTTGCGATTAATTATCCGGCCAGTGATGCATCACGACAGGCGCTTGCAGAAACTTCGGCTGAGTTGTTACGTCCTCTTGGCATTGAAGCCACGCCACAGGGCGGAAGTTGGGATGCGATCGGGCGCGTTATGCATTCCGAGCCTGTCGTTTTTGGCTTTGGCAGCCACTCACCATACCAGCTATACAGCCTGTTTGCCGAAAAGCTTGGTGGCGTTGAATATATGAACCCCAGCTATTATGCCAATCCGAAGGTTGAGGAGCTGTTTGAGAAGGCACAGGGTGCAGGCAGCCTTGAAGACTCCATGCCATATTGGTCAGAAGCCGCTGATTATTATGGTTTGAAAGGTGATAATTCATGGGCCTGGCTCATTAATTTTGACCATGTTTACTTTGTGAACAAATGTCTTGATCTTGGAAAAACACAGATTGAGCCACACGGGCATGGTTGGCCAGTCACTGCAACAATTGCAAACTGGCGGTGGACCTGCGAGTGAGAGCGAGCATTGCTACTCTGATTTCAATACGCATTTTACGTCTTTGTGCGCTGGTTTTTTGCGTTGCCTTTGCAGTATTTTTGCTGATGAAGGCATCGCCTATTGATCCGGTGGATGCTTATCTTGGTCCGGCCATGGCCTATGTCGGGCCTGAACAGAAAATGCAGATTGCTGCAATCTGGGGGCTGGATCGCCCGGGCTATGAACAATTCTTGCGATGGGCAGGAAATATTCTAAACGGTGATCTTGGCTTTAGCATTACTTACAACAGTTCGGTTGCGGAAGTGATGAGCACCCGCATCGGTGCATCGCTCACGCTTACGGGCCTGGCCTGGCTGTTATCCGGGCTTCTTGGCTTTGCACTGGGCTTGCTTTCAGCAGCCTATGAGGGGCGATGGCCAGACCGTATCATTCGGCTTTATTGCTATGTGCTTGCTGCAACACCGACTTTCTGGCTGGCAATGCTGATGCTTGCCTTGTTTTCGGTAAAACTGGGCTGGACACCAATCTGTTGTGCGGGCCCGATAGGTGTTCCGTCAGGTGAGGTCACTTTTCTGGAACGGTTGCAGCACCTTATTCTTCCTTTGACGGCTTTGACACTTTTTGGTGTCGCACAGATTGCTTTGCATTCTCGTGCCAAGCTGATCGAGGTTCTGCAATCGGACTATATCACCTTTGCGCGCGCTCAGGGCGCAGGTCAGGGTGATATTATTCTGCGCCACGGCATACGTAATTCGGCTTTGCCTGCCTTGACTGTTTTGTTTGCTTCAATCGGCGAAATATTTGGTGGAGCCATTCTTGCAGAACAGGTCTTCGCATGGCCGGGGCTGGGGCGTGCTGCTGTTGAAGCCGGTATTCGTGGCGATGTGGCTTTACTTCTGGCCATTGCCATGTTGACCACGATTGTCGTCTCAACAGGCAATATGATCGCTGATATTCTCTATCGTATCGTTGACCCCCGGTTAAAGGGGGAAGCATGATGTCTTTCCCGCTTAATGGGCGTGTCCGAGCCGCAATCAGTGCCGTATTTGCATTGGCTGTCATCGCCGCAATTTCAATTGCTGCCTGGGCTTATGGCACGATAGGTATTCGTTCTGATTTTGCGATACGCAATCTGCCGCCATCATTTGCGCATTGGTTCGGAACCGATCAGATGGGCCGTGACATGCTGGCTCGTACATTGCATGGTCTGACACTGAGTTTAAGAGTTGGTATTCTTGCTGCCGGTTTTTCAGTGCTTATTGCGCTGGTGATTGTTCTTTTGTCCGGTTTTGGCAAAGCAGCAGATGCGATTGGAAGCTTTGTGATCGATGCCATGCTCGCCATGCCGCATCTGGTCCTGCTTATCCTGATCAGCTTTGCGCTGGGTGGTGGTACGAATGCAGTTATCATCGCGGTTGCAATTTCACACTGGCCGCGTTTTGCACGTATTTTGCGGGCGGAGCTTATTCAGGTTCGCGTCGCGCCCTGGGTGGAAGCGTCTCGCAGTTTCGGTAAATCCCGAAGCTTTATCCTTCTCAACCATATCCTGCCGCATCTGTTGCCACAGATGCTGGTCGGGTTTCTGCTGATGTTTCCGCATGCCATTCTTCATGAGGCGGGTCTCACATTTCTGGGTTTTGGTCTTGAGCCCTCGCGTCCCGCTATAGGAATTATGTTGTCGGAAGCCATGCAACATATCAGCGGTGGCCGTTGGTGGCTCGCTGTTTTTCCCGGTCTGGCACTGTTGATTATGGTGCTGTGTTTCGATCTGCTCGCCAATGCATTGCGTCGCCTTATCAGCCCAAAAGAGGCCCATATATGATGCTTGAAATCGACCGACTTTCCGTTTCATTCCAGCGCTACAATGGACTTTTTAGTCAGAATTTGATGACGCGATTATCTGATGTATCGTTGACGGTTGCCGCTGGTGAAATTGTTGCCCTGGTTGGGCATTCGGGAGCCGGGAAAAGCCTGCTGGCACACGCTATTCTGGGGCTGTTGCCAAATAATTCTGTGATGACAGGTGATGTTTTCTTTGAAGGAAACCTGCTTGATGAAAACAGATTTCGTCAGTTGCGGGGCCGCGATATTGCACTGTTACCCCAGCAAACCACATATCTTGATCCAACGGCCAATGTCGGTGATCTTGTGCGCTGGGCAGCAAAACGTGGTGGGAAGCCATCGATGATTGAACAGCGTTTGAATGGAGTTGGATTGGATAATACTGTCATTGAGCTTTATCCCCATCAACTCTCTGGCGGTATGGCACGGCGCGTATTGATGGCACAGGCAATGGCTGGCGGTGCAAAGCTGCTTATTGCCGATGAACCGACAGCCGGGCTGGACCCTGATAATCGCGATATTATTCTGGATCAATTGCGCAATCATGCTGATAAGGGCGGTGCAGCTCTTTTGATAACGCATGATCTGGTGTCTGTTCTGTCTTACGCAGACCGGATAGCTATTTTGCAAGACGGAAAGCTCTGCTGTGTTGCACCGACATCTGCTTTCAGCGGAAATGGTGAAGCCCTGACATCCCAATATGCGCAATCACTTTGGCGCGCTTTGCCTCAGAATGACTTTAATGCCTATGCTTGAAGCGAAAAATGTCAGTGCTGTTTTTGGCAAGCATGTTGTCTTTGAAAATGTTTCGCTCAAACTGAGCACTGGTAAGATCTATTGCATCACTGGTCCATCGGGTTGTGGTAAAACTACCCTGGGACGTATTCTGGGAGCGTTGCAGCGTCCGACGTCAGGTGAAGTCTGCTTTGATACACAAAGATCAGATTCACATAAGATATGGCCGGTACAATATCTGTATCAGTCGCCACTGACCGCCATGAACCCGCGTTGGAAGATCAAAAAGATTATCGAAGAGCCGGGACCGGTCGATACAAACTTAGCTCATTTGCTTGGCATCGAAAGCGACTGGGATGATCGTTATCCGCATGAGCTATCGGGTGGACAATTGCAGCGCGTTTCAATCCTGCGTGCGCTTGGTGCGAAGCCTTCTTTTCTGATCGCTGATGAGATTACTTCGGCACTTGATCCGGTTGCTCAATCGCAGATATGGCATCTGTTGCTGGCGCTTATTGACAAGTACAAACTGGGTGTTGTTGCGATCAGCCATGATGAAAGTCTGCTTTCCAGAATTTCTCATGCAAGCAATCATTTCAGGCTGGGTGCATAGTCTGAAAATAGCACTGCAAATATTAGAGCGCCGATCTGATCCAATCAGATCGGCGCTCTAATATTCTTATTCTTGTGACAATCAGAGTGGCAGTCTTTGACGTACCAATGTCGTCCAATATGAGCAGCCCCATACAATGACATCGTCGTTGAAGTCATATTTGGGATGATGAAGATTGGCACTTGGACCATTACCGATATTGATCATCGCGCCGGGTACTTCATTGAGCATGAAGGCAAAGTCTTCACCGCCAAGCGTTGCCGGCATATCGCGGGTTACACGCTCAGCGCCTGAAACCGCTTCTGCTGCAAGGGCAGCCAGTTCTGTTTCGTGCTCGTGATTGACCGTTACCGGATAGTTGCGCTGATAATCGATCGTTGCCTTTGCTCCAAAAGCATCACCAATACCCTGCACGGCGCGGGACAGTTTTTCTTCGATATGGTTTCGGACTTCTTCGCGCAATGTGCGCACTGTTCCGCTCAGCTTGATTGACTGTGGGATGACATTGAAAGCATCACCACCATGAATAGTGGTAATCGAGATCACGGCAGAATCGAGTGGGTCAATGGTGCGTGAGGTTAATGTCTGGATTGCCTGAATGAGCGCTGCCGTAACCGGAATTGGATCGACTGTATGATGGGGCGAAGCTGCATGGCCGCCAACGCCGTCGATTGTAATATCCAGCACATCGACCGACCCCATGATCGGGCCTGAATTGATCGTGAAGTTGCCAACTTCAAGATTTGGACGATTGTGCATTCCGTAAACTTCGTTGACCGGCCAGCGCTTGAAAAGACCGTCGTCTATCATCGCCTTCGCACCGGCACCGCCTTCTTCCGCAGGCTGGAAAATAACGATGACTGTGCCGTCAAAGGCCCGGCTCTTTGCCAGTTCACGGGCAGCACCCAGCAGCATGGTCGTATGACCATCATGACCGCAGGCATGCATTTTCCCGGGCACTTTAGAGGCCCATTTAGCCCCTGTTTCTTCAAGGATAGGCAACGCATCCATATCGGCACGCAGTGCAATTGCACGGCCTGATTTGTTGGTCTGTCCGCGAATGACACCGACAACACCTGTGCGGCCAATACCGGTTACGACCTCGTCAAGACCGGCAGCACGCAAGGCGTCCGCCACTTTTTCCGCCGTGCGATTGACATCATAGAGCAGTTCCGGGTTTTCATGCAGATCACGGCGGAAGGCGATGAGTTCGTCAAGCTGGTTCGCAGTCCAGTTTTCAACCGGCATTTCAGGCTCCTTGTTCTTTTGTCTCAAGGCTGTAGCGGAAATCGCAATGGCTTGCGCCCTTCATGATGGTCTGGGTGCGCTCAAGTTTCATTTCCGGGTTATAGCCGATGCAGAAATCGCCGTCGCGATTGCAGGATAGCAGGTGGCCAATATGCCCCAACCCCATCTCGCGATACATTTCCGAATAACGGCAACGTTTTACATTAAAATTGAAATGATTTTTATCCTGCGACAGCACTTCGATTTCGAGAGCGTCATCTTTGGTCCAGAGCGGCAGAATATCGGCAAAGTCCTGCAAATCTGGCGTGCGGCCAAGCTCTTGAGCAAAATTTCGCCCCTGATCAATCGCAGAGCGCGTTACGGCTTCGCCGATTGCTGCCTGAGCTTCTTCTTCGCCTGACCGCTCACGAAGGACCTCATAGACATTTTTGAGAACGAGTGCCTCAATGCGGCGTCGTTCGAGAATTGGCAATTGATTCATGGATCTACCTTTCACATGAATGTTCGACAGTCTGGCTTATACGTTCGGTTCTGTAAGATATTTACGCTGCAGCCATTATAGCCGCGCATGACATGAGTTATTTCGGGCTGTCCAGGCGGGGTGGTGTCCAGTCTTTGCCGGGAATGGAAGCCAGCAGATGTCGGGTATATTCATGTTGCGGATTGGCAAAGACCTCTGTCGTTAGTCCTGTTTCGGCGATTTCGCCTTTCGACATGACGATGATGCGATCACAAAGCTGGGCTGCGACACGCAAATCATGCGTTACAAAGAGAAGCGAAAGATTGAGCCGTTCGCGCAGATCGGCCAGCAGACGCAAAACCTGTGCCTGCACTGAAACATCAAGAGCAGAGACAGGTTCGTCGGCTACGATAATACGTGGCTCAAGTGCGAGAGCGCGCGCAATGCCGATACGTTGACGCTGCCCACCGGAAAATTCATGCGGGAACCGGTCGGCTGCGGCTGGTGAAAGCTCGACCAGCTCAAGCAATTCACGCGCTTTTTCATGCGCTTGCTTTTTCGGTACGCCATGAACAATCGGGCCTTGCGCAATAAGGTCGACAACGCGGCGGCGCGGGTTAAGGGAAGCCATCGGATCCTGAAAGACCATCTGAATATCTTTGCGCATGTTGCGTACTTCACGCGCAGTTGCGCTTAAAAAGTCACGGCCATTCACATCGACGCGCCCGCTATCGGCTTCCAGAAGGCGCGTGACAATGCGCGAAACCGTTGTCTTGCCCGACCCGCTTTCGCCAACAACACCAAGGGTTTCCTCTTGTCGCAGTATAAAAGACAGGTCTTTGACTGCCGGAACAGCCCTGCGTTTACCACTGAAAAACCCGCCTTGCGCCTTGAATGTCTTATAAAGATTTTCGGCCTTGAGAATGACTGGCTGGCTTTCGACTGATGTCTTGACAGCCGGTGGTGTCAATGCCGGAACGGACGCAATAAGCGCCTTTGTATAAGGATGTTGCGGGTGGTTGAGAACTTCCCCGGCTGGGCCTTCTTCTACCAGTTCTCCAAGCCGCAAGACCGCTACACGATCAGCAATTTCCGCGACCACGCCAAAATCATGGGTAATGAATAAAATACCCGTATTGTGCTCACGTTGCAGATCACGGATCAGCTTGAGGATTTGTGCCTGAGTTGTGACATCAAGTGCAGTTGTCGGTTCATCGGCAATGATAAGACGCGGTTTCAAAATCAGGGCCATGGCGATCATGACGCGCTGGCGCTGGCCACCTGATATCTGATGCGGATAGGCGTTATATGCTGATTCAGGATCAGGGATTTTAACTTCATCAAGCATATCAAGCACCGCCGCGCGGCGCTCTTTGCGGTTGAGGCTGGTATGCAGGCGCAAGACTTCATCAATCTGCCAGCCAACTGTCTTTTGCGGGTTAAGCGCAGTCATAGGTTCCTGAAAGATCATGCCAATGCGGTTGCCGCGCAGCTTTTTCATCTCGGTTTCGTTGAGTGAAAAAAGGTCGGTGCCTTCAAGCCTGATGCTGCCATTGGTGACACGCACATGCGGTTCGGGCAGCAGACGCATGATAGCGCCAGCTGAAAGGGATTTCCCGGAACCACTTTCTCCAACCAGACAAACGATTTCACCTGGCTTGATGCTCAGTGTCAGGTCTTGCAGTGCAAAAGGACGGTCAGCCCCTTTTGGTAGCGCAATTTGCAGGTTCTGGATTTCGAGAACGGGAGCCGTAGTCATTTCTTTTTCTGCCTTGGATTAAGTGCGTCATTCAGACCTTCACCAAGCAGGCTGAAGGAAAGCACGGTGAGCAGAATTGCAATGCCGGGAATGACTGAGCAGAACCAGTCGGTACGCAGAACCGCGCGACCTTGACCAATCATATTGCCCCAGCTTGCATAATTGGGATCACCAAGGCTGAGGAAGGCGAGGGCGCTTTCCATCAGAATTGCCGTTGCCATGACAACCGAGGCAAAGACAATCACAGGAGGCAGAGCATTTGGCAGAATTTCACGGAAGATGATTGAAAGATTGCCGACGCCAAGATTACGTGCTGCATCGACAAATTCGCGTTTGCGCAGGGCAAGAAACTCGGCACGGACCATACGCGCGGGCGCCGTCCATGAGACAATACCGATGCAGATGATGATATTTTCAATGGATGAGCCAAAGATTGCAACCAGTGCCAGCAGCAACACAAAACTTGGAATTGTCTGAAAAGCTTCTGTGACACGCATCAAGCTGTCATCAACCCAGCCGCCATAATATCCAGCCAGTGCGCCAATGATAATTCCGATGGCTATCGATATCATGGTTGCGACCACACCAATCAGCAGCGAAATACGCGCACCATGGACTATGCCAGCCATAATATCGCGCCCGAGCTGATCGGTGCCAAGCGGTGTTGCAGCATTAACGAAAGGCCATGTCAGAGGGTTTCCGGCACGGCGCAGTGGATCGCCCGGGGCAATAATATCCGCAAAGACTGCAATCACTACGACGATAATAAACAGAATAAGCCCCAATACAGCAGCGCGGTTACGGCTGAAACGTTGCCACAGGATGCGTGCGCGGGAAGCCTGAGGGCGAGGAAGGGAAAGGTCCTGAGATGTCATGACAGTTCGATCCTGGAATCAAGTCGCGCATAGATGAGATCGGTGATGAAGTTTACGATGACCACCAATATCGAGCACAAAAAGATAATACCCATCAAAGTGTTGAGATCGCGCTTGATGACCGATGTATAGGCGAGCTGGCCAAGGCCGGGCAGTGAGAAGATTGTTTCAATCACCACCGAGCCTCCAAGAACGGTTGAGAACTGAAGCCCCAGGAGCGTCACAACCGGAAGGAAAGCATTGCGCATGATATGATGGAACATGAGCCGTGCGCCGCTTGCGCCTTTTGCACGGGCCGTACGCACATAATCCAGATCTTCAACTTCCAGAACGCTTGTCCGCATCAGGCGCATATAGAAGGCGAGATAGATCAGGGAGAGTGCGGTGGTTGGCATCACCAGATGCACGGCAATGTCCCAGACATTTTTCCAGCCTGAGTAAAAGCCGCCAATGGTTTTATAACCGCCTACCGGCAGCCAGCCAAGTTTGACAGAAAAGACAAACATCAGAATGAGGCTGAGGAAAAAACTCGGCATCGCATAGCAAATCAGCCCGAGTGTCGAGATCGCATTATCGGTCAGGGAGTAAGCACGACGCGCCGCAAAAGCGCCAAGTGCAATGCCGAAAACAAAAGCCACAGTGAGCGAGGACAACATAAGCAATAATGTTGGTACAAGCCGGTTTTTCAGAACATCAAATACAGGCTGTTCATAGACATAAGACCAGCCAAAATCGAACTGGGCGAGCTTTGTCATATAAAGCCAAAGCTGAACCCATATCGGTTGATCAAGCCCATATTCGGTCCGCAGATTTGCAACAAATTGCGGATCGGCTCCACCCATGTCGCCAACGAGGGCGTCCACGGTATCACCGGGCGCAAACTTGATAAGAAGAAACGAGCCGACCATTATAAGAAGAATGACCGGTATTGCCTGTAAGATGCGACGAAGCGCAAAACTCAGGATCGGGGGCAGGGACATTGCGGGCTATCCTGCAAAGGCTTTTGAAGCATTTTTCTTGAGAAGGACATAGACTGTTGCCGGGGTTTCCGGCAACAGTCTGCGTGTGATTATTGATCGATCCAGAGATCGTACCAGCTTGAAGAATCCCAACGCGGTGTATTGTGATGGTTCTTCAATATCTTGTTGGTTACGCCGACAAACGGATGCTCGATTGCGAAGATAACCGGCAGATCCTGCATTTCAAGCTTCTGAATCTGGTGATAGAGTTCAGCACGCTTTGCCGGATCCAGTTCAGATGCGGCCTGATCGATCAGCTTGTCCATCTCGTCTGACTTGTAATCGAACTGGTTTGACCAGGCTGTGCCAACCGGTGCACCTGAGCGTAACCAAACTGTTGTAGAAACCGCCGGGTCAGAACGGAACTGATGCCAGCCGCTCGCTGTGTCGAAATCATGGTCACGATAAACGCCATTGAGAAACCCCGGAGCGTCATTGGTGAGGATTTCGACATCGATGCCGACTTCCTTCATGGCTTGCGCATAATATTCTGCCCAGAGTTGCGTATATTCGCCCCATGGAGCAGGACGGTGACGCAGTTTGAAGCGGATGCCATCTGGACCAGCTGGATAACCGGCTTCATCGAGCAACTGCTTGGCTTTTTCCACATCATAAGGGTAGGTCTGGACATCATCCGTGTAGTTGATGCCCCCCGAACTTGGGATAGGACCACGGCCCGGCTTTGCATAGCCACGCATGATGTTCTTGATTGCGAAATCAATATCCAGCGCGTGATAGATGGCCTGACGCACTTTCAGATTGGCAAGGATGGGGTTGCGCAGATTGAATTCAACGGTTGAATGCGCGACGTTGTTTTCAAAACCCTTTGTGCCGGTATCAAAGCGACCATCTTTTTGCAGACGCTCGGTATCCGACATGGAAATGCCGTTGAAAGCAGTTTCCATCACTTCACCCGATTCAAGGGCTGCAGCGGCAGCAGCCTTGTCCGGCATAAAGCGCCAGATCACGCGGTCGAGATAAGGATATTCCTTGCCGCGCCAGTAATCATCATTGCGCTCGGCAATAATATGCTGGCCGCGCTCATATTCAACAAACTTGAATGGTCCGGTGCCAACAGGTGCCGAATTATACTTGTTCTTGAGAATATCGGTGCCTTCATAAAGATGCTTTGGCACTGGATGACCAAGATCCGGCATTGCTGCAACCAGAAGCTCCAGCGGCATTGGCTTGGAATAGTTGAAAACTGCCGTATGCGGGTCTGTGCAATCAACGGATTCCAGATTTGCCTGAAGTGTCGTTGAATAGTTGAGCAACTTCTTCCACAGGTTCATTGCGCTGAATGCGACGTCATCACAGGTAAATGGCTTGCCATCATGCCAGCGCACATTTTCGCGCAGCTTGAATGTGATCGCCTTGCCATCTTCCGACGATGTCCAGCTTGTTGCCAAGACTGGCACATAGCCTTCATAAGTACGGTCGATCAATGGCTCCATGATGCGGCCAGTAATCTGGTAAACGCCCGTGGATGCACGCAATGCAGGATTGAGAACACCTTGTTCGGTGTTCATATGTACGATGACCGAGCCGCCACGTTTCACTTCTTCGGCGTGGGAGGACGCCGTTGCGAGCGAAAAAGCGGCAAGAAACAAGCCAAGGCCGGCTTTTCTAATATGCATATTCTGTTCCCCTGAAGGACGTTGAGGGAGGGCTTTAAAGCCTCTTTTTCCCGCAATGGCCGATATTGTTCAAGCCCTTGAAATCGTTCAAAAAGCCGTCTTGAAGTTCAAATGTATCACGCAAGCACTGATATGCTATAATTTGCTGCTATATTGTCAAGATAAACTAATATCTATAATTATTTTGGTAAATTATACCGGATAGCGGGTGTTAATAAGTTTCATTTTTTGTATTTGAATGGGATGAAATTGCTAGACAGGAGTGTTCTGGGCATTATTTTTGAAAAATACTTCTGGTTTTTTCAAAAAAATGAAGAGAAGAAGTCCCTCTTCCATGACAATTTTACCTTTGTTAGCTTGAACTTGTAAAATCTCCATGCACTATCTCTCGCCGGGCAATCAGTCCTTACAAGGGACCTTCAATTGCTGATTAAATCAAGCGAAAGGAACTCTTTGCATGTCTCATCCTGTAAAAGGTGTCGATCATGTTTTTCTTCTGGTCAATGATCTGGATAAAAGTGCGGAGCAATATAGACGGCTTGGTTTCACGTTGAGCCCCCGCGGGCTTCACAGCAAGGAAAAAGGAACCGGCAATTACACGATCATGTTTCCTGATGATTATTTTGAGTTGCTTGGCATTGTTGCGCAGACGCAAGGCAATCTGCATCAGCGTGAGAAACTTGCCGCTCATGGGGAAGGTCTGCATGCAATCGCATGTCGTATTGAAAATGCTGAACAGGCAAAACGGGAATTAGCCACATTGGGTATTCAAACGGGTGCGGTGGGCAAGTTTTCCCGCCCGGTGAAGTTACCCAATGGAAGTGAAGGTGTGGCTGCCTTTGAGACAATTTCCTTTGATGACAAGGAAGTGCCGCAAGGCATGGTTTTCATGTGTCAGCACAAGACGCGCGAGACTGTGTGGCTGCCTGAATTAATCGAACATGAAAACGGAGCGAATGGCCTTTCAGCTATCATTGTCGTTTCAAATGATCCTGCGTCAACGGCTCATGCTTTTGCGCGATTATATGCTGATGGCAAGGCGACTGCTGAAGATGGCGCGTGGCGTGTTTATACAGGGCCGCGCTCAGCTGATATTGTTGTCTATGAGCGTGCCGATGCTGAAAAGCTCTATGGTGCTGAAACATTGAAGAACACTTCAATTGAAGCATTTGCCGGGCTTGCTATTCGTGTTGCCGATCTTGGAAAGACACGGTCCGTTCTCGATCATAACGGCGTCAGCTATGTTGAAAATGAAGGCAGGATAATTGTGCAGCCGGGTGAGGCAAGTGGCACGATTCTAGTTTTTGCAAAGTAAAGAAAACGGTGCTGCCCATGATAGATGGGTAACACCGTTTATATTCATTCAAGGATGAATATTGTGGTGGCGATATTTAATGCGATTTGAAAATATTGCCGCCCAGTAATTCTTCCATCTTGGCTATAGCAGCCTGTGCTCGTACTGAGTTGCCTGCCTCGTCAAGAGGGGGAGAAAATGCAGCAATGGCGCATTTCCCCGGGATAATTGCGACAAGACCACCACCAACACCGCTTTTCGCAGGCAGTCCGACAGTGTAAGCCCAATCACCGGAAGATGTGTACAGACCTTCCATCATCATTTCGGCTAATAATGGCGCGACATGCTTTTCCTGTATGACTCTTTTCTTGGTGACGGGATTGATCCCGCCAGCCGCCAAGGTTGCACCCATCGTTGCCAGATCCACGCAGTCTACAAGGGTTGAGCATTGCCGTGTGTAGATATCTACAGCGCGCATCGGGTCGCTATAACATGTGCCTGCACTGTAAAGCAGCCATGCAATGGCTCTGTTATGAAAGTTGGTATCCTGTTCGGATCGGTTTACTTCATCACTTAATTCAATTGAACGCCCGGCAAACTGACTTTGCATGCCAAGAATATTGGCCCAGCAACTTTCTACATCATCACCCGGTACGAGACTGGCGGCAGCAATTGCGCCAGCATTGACCAGGGGAGACAAAGGCTTGCCATCGTGAAGTTCTATTGCCTGTACAGAATTGAATGGTAGTCCTGTTGGGCTATCGCCGAGCTTTTCTCTTACAGCATCGGCGCCAATATTTTCCATCACCAGAGCAAGTGTAAATACTTTAGAGATGGATTCCAGTGCAAACTTATAATCATGGTTTCCTTTTTTAAAACACTGCCCATCTGCAGTAATGACGGATATCCCAAATAAATCACTTGGCACTTTCGCCAGAAATGGAATGTAGTCAGCATTTTTACCACCAGTAGTAGCATTGCCATACTGATATGCGGTATCAATTGCATCCAATATTTCTTGTGTCATTGCTTACCTCTGCCCTGTGATAATAAAATAGAATATTAAATAAATCTGAAATGCAATATATATTTGTAATTATTTTTCTGATGCTTGTTAGGGCGAGATATAAATAGGTCAATAGTATTTTTTTGAAAAAAAATGATTGACATATCTGCTTTGCTGCAACGTATTTTAGCGTGCAATCATGTATTGGTTGTTTACGTTACACCGCAATTGGGGGATTTTGAGATGTCTACGAAATCTATCAAAGGAAAGTATAACAGTCTTGATGATGTTTATGCATCATTAGAATTATCGGCCTCTTTGCCAAAGACGAAATTTCCAGATGATGAACGAGATCCACGTAACGTTTTTGCCGCTGTGCGTGATGAGTTGATGCTTGATGGAAACTCTCGTCAAAACCTTGCGACTTTTTGCCAGACATGGGTCGATGAAGAAATCCGTGATCTCATGGATTTGTCAATCGACAAGAATATGATTGATAAGGATGAGTATCCGCAGACTGCAGAAATTGAATCGCGCTGTGTTCACATGCTTGCGGATCTGTGGAATTCACCGGATGCAGAAAACACCCTTGGCTGCTCGACCATCGGTTCCTCAGAAGCTGCAATGCTGGGGGGGCTTGCGCTTAAATGGCAATGGCGGAAAAAGCGCGCTGCGGCAGGAAAATCGACGGATAAACCAAATCTTATCTGTGGTCCTGTACAGATATGCTGGCATAAATTTGCGCGTTATTTTGACGTTGAACTGCGTGAAATTCCACTTGAAGGCGATCGTTTGATCATGAGCCCGGAAGAGGTTCTAAAGCGCGTCGATGAGAATACGATTGGTGTTGTTCCAACACTTGGTGTCACATTTACCTGTCAGTTCGAACCAGTGAAAGCGGTGCATGATGCGCTGGATCAGCTGCAAAAAGAAACCGGGCTGGATATTCCAATCCATGTTGACGGCGCAAGCGGTGGTTTCCTTGCACCATTCTGTGCGCCGGATGTTGAATGGGATTTCCGCCTCCCACGGGTAAAATCCATCAATACATCTGGCCACAAATTTGGTTTGGCGCCACTCGGTGCTGGTTGGGTCATTTGGCGTGAAGCTACTGATCTACCGGAAGAGCTGATTTTCAATGTGAATTATCTTGGAGGCAATATGCCGACATTTGCATTGAATTTCTCGCGTCCCGGCGGGCAGATTATATCGCAATATTATAATTTCCTGCGCCTGGGCCGTGAAGGTTATACCAAAATTCACAATGCCTGTTATGAAACAGCGCAGTATCTTGCAAAGGAAATCGTCAAGATCGGACCTTTCGAGATGATCTTTGATGGTGACAGCCAAAAAGGCATTCCTGCCATTGCATGGAAATTAAAAGAACAGGAAGCTATCGGAGGCTATACACTTTACGATCTTGCGGATCGGTTGCGCAGTCGCGGCTGGCAAGTTCCGGCCTATTCCATGCCTGCCCATCGCGAAGACCTTGTTGTCCAACGTATTCTTGTTCGTCATGGTGTCAGCCGTGACCTGGCAAATCTGCTTGTTGGCGATATGAAACGTGCTGTTGATTATTTTGAAAAGCATCCTGTTAGCAAGCCGCTTACTTCTGAGGAAGCTGGTGGCTTCAACCACGGATAATGATGGTCCTGCTGAAGAAGTTCAGCAGGATTTTTTATTATCTGAAGTCAATGGCATTGATGCGTATGGCTTGGGTGTTTGGTAACGACTGAATTTTCGGATGCGTGCTGCACATGCAGCACGCATTATTGAACAATCAGTCTGTACCTTTCATTCAATTCTATAATCCTGTGCAATGTGCTCGCAAGAATGGCGCTAGATTAGCTCCATTAAGTGGCTTCCATATGGGAGAACTATTATGGCGAATGTAAAAGCAGCCAGTCCGGCTAAACAATTATCTATGATAGGTTTTTTTGCAATCACCGCCTCGATGGTGATGGCAGTTTATGAATATCCGACCTTTGCAACATCAGGCTTTAGTCTCGTCTTTTTTCTGTTACTTGGAGGGATACTTTGGTTTATCCCGGTTGGTCTTTGCGCCGCTGAAATGGCAACGGTAGAAGGCTGGGAAGAAGGGGGCGTTTTTGCCTGGGTTTCCAATACTCTTGGCGAACGATGGGGCTTTGCTGCAATCTCGTTTTGTTATCTCGAAATTGCGATCGGTTTTCTGCCGATGCTTTATTTTGTGCTTGGTGCGCTTTCCTATATTCTGAGTTGGCCGGCGCTTAATCAGGATCCTGTTACAAAAACCATCGCAGCCCTTATTATTCTCTGGGTGCTGGCCTTTACACAGCTCGGTGGCACCAAATATACGGCAATTATTGCAAAGCTTGGTTTCTTTGCAGGCATTTTGTTGCCCGCACTCATTCTTGCCGCACTTGCCATCAGCTATCTTGCCAGCGGAGCACCGCTGCAGATTGAAATGTCTGCACAGACGTTCTTCCCGGACTTCACGCAGATTGGCACTTTGGTCGTTTTCGTTGCCTTTATTCTAAGTTATATGGGCGTTGAAGCCTCTGCGACCCATGTCAATGAAATGAAAAATCCGGGTCGTGATTATCCGATCGCGATGATCCTGCTTATGATTGCAGCCATTGTGCTGAGCTCCATTGGTGGTCTTTCTGTTGCCGCGACCATTCCATCTAACGACATCAATCTCTCTTCTGGTGTCGTGCAGACATTCAGTGCATTGATTGGTCATTTCGGTCCGGGGTTTGAGTGGACAGTGCGCATTATCGCAGCTTTGTTGCTGCTTGGTGTGCTGGCTGAGATCGCTGCATGGATCGTTGGCCCATCACGCGGCATGTATGTCACAGCGCAAAAAGGTATCCTTCCAACAGTATTTGCGAAGGTAAATAAAAACGGCGTGCCAGTGGCACTGGTTGTTGCTCAGCTTCTGCTGACATCTGTTGCTATTATTGTACTTACCAATACGGGTGGCGGCAGCAACATGTCGTTCCTGATTGCTCTCGCACTTACTGTGGTTATTTATCTGTGCACCTATTTCCTGCTGTTCCTTGGCTATATCCATCTGATCCGTAAACAGCCGGAGCTTAAGCGTACGTTCCGTGTGCCGGGCAGTAATGGCTTCAAGATTAGTATTGCAGTTGTGGGCTTTCTTGTTTCGCTGCTTGCCTTCTTCGTTTCGTTCTATCCGCCTACCTCTATCGGTGGAGAGGCTGCTGATGAAACCTATGTGACCCTGTTGGTCGTGTGCTTCCTTGTCGTGCTGGTTATTCCGTTCATTGTCTATGCATTGCATGACAAACGCGGTAAAAAAACCAATGTTATGCTTGTGCCGATTAAATCGCACAATGCACCGGAAGGGCACTTCTTCATGCATCCACGCGCTCGCTCACCACATCATATTGTGGTGGATAACAGTGCAGGCAAGGCCAGCTCAGATGCTGCAACAAAGTGAGGTAGTCATATTCTAGTTTTGCAATAGTCAGGAAAGCCTCGAAAAATTTCTGATCGTGCCATATTGAATGGCAATGCATCTGAAATGCAAAGATCTGTTGAGCACATGCTATATGTTGTATGTGCTTGCAGACCTTGAAGATGCTGTCTGAAGAGGCTTTCCATGGCTCTATTCTTGATAATTCGGCATTATAATGAAGCGATTAGTTTTACGCAGGAGAATTGACAGTGGAGTTATTTTCCTGGTGTGAGCCATCGAACCTGATAGGAGGCTGCTGTCAGAGTGTTTGAAGTCGGTATGCGCTGACATAGTTCAGTGAAGTTCAGGCGGATTAAGCGACGTTTATAATATCATGCTTTCATAGTTAACCGTTAAAGGTACGTAATATAAAATCGGTACTAATTTTGGTTGGTTTTAAGATTTTAACAATTAGATTCATGGACTTATAGTCAATCTTCAATTCCCTGCAAAGTGTTGGGTTTAGGAATTGAGAGTTTCAGCGACCGATAGTGAAAGCGGTGTAGTTGGATATCCTGACAATCTGGAAAACTGTTTACAATTATTAAAGAGAACAATCTTTTACTACTTCTGAATCCCATTCGGCGATAGCTGTTGTCGTATTTGCTGGCAGGCCGAAACTTTTGAGAACAGTTGCGCACTCAGATTCCGGTAGATTTTTTTACAAGGAAGATGTTTGCCTGTTTGCTTTGAGATTTAGGCTGCAAGACCAGATAGTGTTCAGGCTGCATCGCCCGCTAGCTCACAGTTTTTTTCATCATGACCATTGTCAAGAAGAACTGCTATTGCTGTTTCAGCAAAGTTTGCTCTGGTGTAGTTTTCTATATACCAGCCGTTATGCTGAATTGTATACGGGGCCGTCCATTACCATACATCAACAATGTATGCATTAAATGACGACGGGCAGGGTATGCAGTTACAGTGTCCAAAAAAACGTAATATAAACAAAAATCCATGCTTGAGTTTTGCGGTGAGAGCGTCTAAGTCACCTTTATAAGTTGGGGCGTAGCCAAGCGGTAAGGCACCGGTTTTTGGTACCGGCATTCCCTGGTTCGAATCCAGGCGCCCCAGCCAATTTCAACCCGGTTTAGCTAGAATATTTCGGCATCTAATTGGATTAGATCAGCGTGTCTCAAATTTTTGTTTTGAGCCGTAAATCCTGTTTATAAAACCGTATTACGCTCTTCCGAGGCGTTCTAAAAGTAAAGTTGAAACCATTGGTCCATTTTAAAAATTGGTTTCAACCCGACCGCATATGTTTAATTATTTTTCAACTGCAATTGTAACGCGGATTGCATAAATATCCACGGGTTTGCCGGAACCACTAAGATCGGAATTAATAATGATCTTGCCTGCACGACCGGCAGATTGGCCTGCCGGAAACTCCTGATCAAAGAGGAAGTCACTCACAGAGTCGCGAACATCATAGCGCCTGCGTCCACAGTCCCCAAGACCTGCGAAATCACAGATGACTGTCATCTGGGTTGTTTTGCCATCATCACTGCGCGCAACAATATCAAAAGTCGCCTTCTTGCCAGCAAGCTGATTGAGAACTCCCTCTCCGACATCAAAGGTTACACTGTCTTCGACGCCTGCTGTTTGAACACGTACAAAACTATTTGAGCCTTCGCGTTGGATCTCAGCAGTCGCTCGTCCCTGAACAGACAGTTGTGTAGCATTTGCAGGGGTAAAAATATTGATCCAGCGTCGGCCTTCCGGGTCGTCGCCTTCTTTAATCGGCGCCATGCTGTTTTCGCTGAGAAGCGGACTGGAACCAGAGCTTCGGGTGAAATTTGAAAAGCTGTTGTAAAGAGAAAAAACAATCAACCCGAGTATAGCAATAATGAGCACTGGAAGCCCGATGCGTAATAAAGGTGATCGACGTTTCTTTTTAACCGGCTTTCGAGAGACTGTTGTTTCATAACCATGATTGGTCGAAGCCTGTCTCTTGCTTGCAGCAATGCGAATATCCGTTGGATCAAGGGCTGGAATAGACTCAAGACTGTCATCCCCAGGTGCAAGGTCAGAAGAAAGCGATGGATCGATTCTTGAACCCTCAACCTGAGCGGTGGTGAATTCTGCTTCGATTCTTGAGATCGCCTCTTTAACTTTCTCGCGCCGCTGATTTTTCTGTTCTTCGCTAAGTGTCGTATTGCTGGCAAACGCGCGTTCATGTGCGCTCCACGCCGCTTCATATATGCGCTGTCGAGTAGCCGGATTATGAGCATCCGATTTTGCGAGTGCATTTCTGATTGCGCGTTCGAAGCTTTCCAAAGGGACGTTCTTCCTTGGTTATGTATTGTTTTTTGGGCTTGCCAATATGCTAATTAAATAAGCCTCAGCGAAATTAAAGTCTGAATCAAGGCATTATCTGTTCATTAACCGTGTTGGCTAGCCTATTGACCTGTCAAAAGCACTTATTATTAGCTCTAATGTACATTTTCTTTGCCAAATTTGATGTTGCCGTCATTAAAAGCCGTGCTAAGTATATTACGTTTACGAAAACGTCAATTAATGGAGGATGAAATGTCATTGCCGGATATCTTGAAAAACAGACTTCGCATTCCTGTAGTTGCGGCGCCACTGTTTATCATTTCCAATCCGGCATTGGTGTTGGCGCAATGCAAGGCAGGTGTGGTCGGGTCATTTCCTGCACTAAATGCGCGTCCCGAGGCGCAACTTGACGAATGGCTGGCAGAAATCACTGAAGATCTTGATAAATACAATGCTGCAAATCAGGAGCATCCGGCTGCGCCTTTCGCGGTTAATCAGATCGTCCATCACTCCAATAAGCGACTTGAACATGACCTTGGTCTTTGCGTGAAATATAAGGTACCGATTGTCATTTCCTCGCTAGGCGCTGTGCCTGAAGTCAACGCAGCAATCCATTCTTATGGTGGCATTGTTCTGCATGATGTCATCAATAATCGCCATGCAAAATCAGCAATTCGCAAAGGCGCTGACGGGCTTATTGCGGTCGCAGCAGGTGCTGGCGGGCACGCAGGAGCACTTTCTCCTTTCGCTCTTATTCAGGAAATTCGCGAATGGTTCGACGGGCCATTGCTGCTCTCGGGCGCCATTGCCAATGGGGGTTCGATTCTTGCTGCTCAGGCTATGGGCGCCGATCTTGCCTATATTGGATCGCCATTTATCGCGACTACAGAAGCTCGTGCTTCAGAGGACTACAAACAGGCAATTGTCGACTCAAACGCATCGGATATTGTCTATTCTAACTATTTCACCGGAATTTCTGGCAATTATCTAAAATCATCTATCGCCAAATCTGGCCTTGATCCTGATAATTTACCCATTGCTGATCCATCAAAAATGGATTTCGGCAAAGCACAGCAGGAAGGTTCTAAAGCCTGGAAAGATATTTGGGGTTGTGGGCAGGGAATAGGTGCAATTAAAAATATCGTTCCTGTGGCCAAACTCATAAACCGGCTCGAACAAGAATATAGTGAAGCCTATAGTCGCATTGGTCGAATTGCCCAGAACCAATCTTGATAAGTGGGCAAGGTCTGTTCGCAGTAAGATGTAATTGCTCACAAACAGATAGAGCGGTTCTATTATTATTAATGCAAAAAGCGCCGGAAAACCGGCGCTTTTTCTTTCAGGCTTTAAAATCAATCAGGCAGCAACGGCCTTAGGTGTAATCAGGCCACGAGCGATAAGAAGCTCGGCAATCTGGATCGTATTAAGAGCTGCACCCTTGCGCAGATTGTCCGAAACAACCCACAATGAAAGACCGTTTTCAACCGTTATGTCTTCACGGATGCGGCTGATGTAAGTTGCGTCTTCGCCTGCCGATTCATAAGGTGTAATGTAACCACCATTTTCGTGCTTATCGACCACCTGACAACCTGGCGCTTCACGCAGAATTTCACGGGCTTCGTCAGCCGAAATCGGGTTTTCAAACTCGATATTGACTGCTTCAGAATGGCCAATGAACACCGGAACACGCACAGCTGTTGCCGTGAGCTTGATTTTTGGATCAAGCATTTTCTTGGTTTCGGCCATCACCTTCCATTCTTCCTTGGTATAGCCGTCTTCCATGAAGTCATCGATATGCGGGATCACATTGAATGCAATGCGCTTGGTAAACTTCTGAGCTGTAACAGGATCGGCCACGAAAACTGCACGCGACTGCTGGAAAAGCTCGTCCATACCCTCTTTGCCGGCCCCTGATACGGACTGGTAGGTTGAGACGACAACGCGCTTGATCTTGGCCGCATCATGCAAAGGCTTCAATGCGACAACAAGCTGTGCAGTTGAGCAATTCGGGTTGGCAATGATGTTTTTCTTGCGAAAACCTTCAATCGCATCCGGGTTCACTTCAGGAACGATCAGTGGCACATTGGCATCATAACGCCATGCAGACGAATTATCGATAACAACACAACCCTGTGCTCCAATTTTTGGAGACCATTCCTTGGAAATATTGCCACCAGCGGACATCAGACAAATATCAGTGTCGGAAAAATCGTACTGGTCCAGCGCTTTAACCTTCAGCGTTTTATCGCCATAGGACACTTCCGTTCCCTGACTGCGACGTGAAGCGAGTGCTACGACTTCATCAGCTGGAAAGCCACGTTCTTCAAGAATATTAAGCATTTCGCGACCGACATTTCCGGTAGCGCCGACGACTGCAACTTTAAAGCCCATTTATTTGTCTCCTGTCCTCTCCGCTTCCATAAAACCCGCGACCAGCGGGCCTTTCCCTGGGCCGGACCCGGGGAGAGAGGGCGAGCAGGCCAAGGGGTCAGACCGTTTTGATGGTCGTTTTAATGCAAGTGGCCGTGATAGTTTTGGAAACAGATGCCATAAGGACATCAATGGCGTTAAGGCCGTTGAGTTCATACAGGCAATGTGATGCGCAGCAAGCGTTCACGGGATTGTCTCCTTTTCCGAATGCGCTTTTAAGCCCTTTGAAGAAAGAGTCAATGTGTTTGCAGTGATATGCGCAACAAAACTGCTCAAATATGCAGAAACAATATCGCTTATTACGTGCGCATATTCGAACAGGAAGGCCCACCTAGCCTATATATTGTGGGCCTTAAATAAAAATACCAACTATTTAATAAAGCAGGCGCGTACGAATTGTTCCTGGAATTTCGCGCATTGCCTGCAATACATCATCAGCATGGTCTTCCATTGCATCGCCTTCGATCACCACATAGCCGACTTCGCCATCGGTTTGCAGAAACTGGCTGACGATGTTGATGTTATGCGACGAGAAAATATTAACAAGGCTGTTGAGAATGCCCGGGCGGTTTTCATGCACATGCATGAAACGTGTACCGCTTGGACGCGCTGGTAATTGTACCTGTGGGAAATTGACCGCTCCCAGTGTCGAGCCGACGTCTGAATATTCAACCAGCTTACGGCTGACTTCCATACCGATACGCTCCTGCGCTTCTTCGGTTGAGCCACCAATATGCGGAGTAAGAATAACATTCTCCAACCCTTGCAATGGAGAAACAAACGGGTCTTTGTTGGATGCCGGTTCAACCGGGAACACGTCAATCGCTGCACCGCCAAGATGGCCTTCTTTAAGAACCTTGGCCAGTGCTTCCAGATCAACCACAGAACCGCGCGCATTGTTGATGAGGAAGGCGCCTTTCTTCATCTTGCGCAATTTGGCTTCAGTGATCATCTTGGCCGTCGACTTGTTCGAGGGCACATGCAGGCTGATCACGTCTGAAATTTCAAGCAGTTCGTCGAGCGTATCTGTCGGGATAACATTGCCATATTGCAATTTGTCGGTCATGTCGAAATAGCGAACGGTCATGCCAAGGCTTTCCGCAAGATTACCAACCTGCGAACCAATATTACCATAGCCAACAATTCCAAGCGTCTTGCCGCGCACTTCACGGCTACCGGTCGCACTCTTGTCCCAACCACCTGTATGCGCTGAATTGGAACGCGGAAAAATACGACGCATCAGCATGATGATTTCGCCAATTACCAGTTCGGCAACTGAACGTGTGTTGGAGAAGGGGGCATTAAAGACCGGAATACCACGCTTTCTGGCAGCCTTCAGATCAACTTGATTGGTGCCAACCGAGAAGCAGCCGACCGCGACAAGGCGCTGCGCGGCTTCAAACACTTCATCAGTAAGCTGAGTGCGCGAACGAATACCCACAATATGCGCTGAAGCAATCGCCTCTATTAGCTCAGCCTTGTCCAGTGCTTTGGGAAGATGAACGACATTGGTATAACCAGACGACTTGAAATAATCGACAGCAGATTGGTTAATACCTTCGAGAAGAAGAACATTGATACGCTCACGCGCAAATGAAAGACGTACGGTCATGTTAGGGGCTTTCAGGCTCTGGCTCGGTGTTCGCTCAGCGACATAAATATATCCACAAATGTCGTCGCGATATTTTGGGGCATGCGGCGGATTTCAACTCTAGAAATTTATCAGCATCTATCGCGAATGCGGCTTAGCACTCAACGCAAGAGAAAAAAACCAAATTCGACGGAGAATGGCTATTAGCTGTCGTATTTGGATAATTATTATCGTTTTTCCGGTGGGTATCGAAATCAAGAGGCTGGAGAATTAAAATTGCTTTTCAAATTTTCTGAAAAGATAACTTCTTATTATTCTAATCTAATTATGATCAATAGGGTTCTGGTGCACATTTTTTAGCCGTTTAAAAGCAGCCTTATTCTGGAGGCATTTACGCCGCGAGCTCTGCAAAGATTCTGAATGGTGAGCGGTTGTCATGTGCAAATTGGTTTTAGAGGATCGTATGTGTCATTTTCGTCTGCAATCGACACAAGTCATCACACTACGTAGCAGACATGAAAAGTTTGCAACAGAACCTAGACGAACAAGCCAAACCGCAGAAAACCCTCACGCTTTGCCATTTTAGGCGCTCCGGGCCTGGGATGGTGCGATAACAGATAAGGGTGGCAGTTCCAGATTGGCGCGGAAGTCAGAACCGATATAATCCGTATCAATCAACGACCGTCGCCGAAGCTCCGGGATCAAACCATTTAGAAGCAAATCTTCCTGATCGGGATTACCAATGCCGTGCAGCGTGAGAACATCGACAGCACCTGTATTAAAGCGTTCTTCGATGGCGTCAACCAGTTGCTCCGGCGTGCCTGCAATAGACCAGTGGCCTGTTTCCTGCGCTTCAATAATCAACTGACGCAAGGTCAGGCCTTCACGCGCATAGCGACGGAACACTTCGACACGGCCCCGACGACGGTTAATGCTGGTGATTTCCGGCAACAGGTTTTCCGGCAATGGCTTGTCGAGTGGCAAATCGCTCAGATCAATATGCCCGCCGAGCATATCAGCAAGCTTGATACGCCCCTGATCATAATCGATTGCTTCATGCTTATCTTTCAGCCGTCGGGCAACATCGGCTTCCGATGAGCCAATCAGCGAATGAAGCGAGTTCATAATGAATGGCAGATTATTGCCACGCCCAAACTGTGCTGCGCGACGGCGCAGCTCGGTGGCAAAGGCCACAGCATCTTCGAGCTTTGGCTGTGACGTATAAACGACTTCAGCATAGCGGGCGCCAACCGTGATACCGGCGTCGGATTGACCCGCCTGAAACTGGACCGGACGACCCTGCGGAAGAGGTGGCACATTCAATGGCCCTTCTACGCTGAAATGCTTGCCCTTGTAATTGATAGAGTGAAATTTTTCCGGATGGACAGAGATATTACCCGATGCCTTGCGGGTAATCGCATCACGTTCATTCGCATCATAGAGCGCGTTGACGATTTCAATAAATTCTGCGGCCCGTTCATAGCGCTCTTCCGGACTTGGCAGATCGCCACCGAAATTCTCTTCGCCGACCGAAGAAGTCACGGCATTCCAGCCCGTTCTGCCACCGCTCAAATGATCCAGTGTTCCGATCTGGCGTGCAAGATTGTAAGGATGCAAAAATGTCGTTGAGACTGTTGCAATAAGTCCGATATGCGATGTGGCATGTGCCAGCGCTGCAAGCGCGATTACCGGGTCTTGCGTGCCGGTGGTGCCGGCAAGACCCGCCGGATCAAGTTGCAGAAGGTCGGCAGTAAAGAGACCGGTGATTTTCTCGGCTTCAGCCTTCTTTGCCAGCTCTATGGCGCGTTTGAACCCAAAGGTTTTGTCCTGATCATTGTCCGCGGAAATAACATTGCTGGCACCGAACAGGGTTTTCAAGCGGCGGGTATGTGTTCTGGTCATGGAAGTATCCTCGTGTTTTATGCCGCGCTTATCGTCGGAACGGCGTCGAGCAATGCGCGTGTGTAATTGTGCTGTGGTTGAGAAAAGACGCGTTCAACAGCGCCGCCTTCAACAATGCGTCCATCCTTCATCACCAGAACGCGATCTGTCAGATGGTGGACAACACCAAGGTCGTGTGAAATGAAAAGAAGCGATGTGCCGGAGGCAGCTTGTAGCTCGGCCAGAAGGTCGAGCACCTGCGCCTGCACCGATACATCAAGCGCACTCACAGGTTCATCGGCGATCAGCAGTTTCGGGCGCGGTGCAAAAGCACGCGCGATAGCGACACGCTGGCGCTGACCGCCCGACAGTTCACGGGGGTAGCGCTTGAGAAACTGCGATCCCAGACGCACAGCATCCAGTGCTTCCACCACGCGCTTGCGGCGGGCATCACCATAAACCTGAACTGAATCAAGGCTTTCACCGACGATTTTTTCAACCGTATAACGCGGGTCGAATGAACTGAGCGCATCTTGCGCAATCAGTTGCATATGAGCACGTCGGGGGCGACGCTGTTCTTCGCGCAGATTGCTCCAGAGCTGGCCATCAATATGCACTGTGCCCTGATCGGGCTCTGTAAGACCCAGAACAATCTTTGCAACGGTGGTTTTGCCAGAGCCGGATTCCCCGACAATGCCAAGCGCTTCACCAGCTTTCAGCGAGAAGGAGACATCATTGACGGCCAAAGGCGTGTTGGCTTTGCCATAATGTTTGAAAAGCCCTCTGGCTTCCAGAACATTGATGCTCTCATCGATACGCTTTGCTGGCAGGGCCACCCTGATTTGAGCTTGGTGCGGATGTGCCGGCGAGAGCCGAAAGCCACGTGATCCCGCTGATGGAACGGCTTCAAGCAAATGACGGGTATAGGCTTCCTTCGGCGCATTGAGGATCTGGTTAGTCGGGCCTTCTTCAACGATGCGGCCATTATGCATCACCAGAACGCGATCAGCCAGCCGTGAGACGACAGCAAGATCATGGCTGATCAGCAGAAGTGTCTGACCCGCCCGGCGGCGCTCTGCCAGCAGATCAAGGATCTGTTTTTGAACCGTTGCGTCAAGCGCTGTGGTTGGTTCGTCGGCAATGAGCAGCGAGGGCGAACGCGCAACCGCTGTTGCGATCAGTGCGCGTTGTCGCAAACCGCCCGAAAGCTGATGTGGATATTGCAGCAATCTTCGATCAGGGTCGGGAATGCCAACTGAACGCAACAAGGCTTTGCTGCGATCTGAAACGTCTGGTCGTCGAAAGAAGCTTGTTGTTCCAAATGCATCTGAAAGCTGTTGCGAGATACGACGTAGCGGATCAAGCGAAACAAGTGCATCCTGCAAGACAAAACCGATCTTGTTGCCGCGCAAACCCCGCCATTCCTTATCGCGGTAGTCAAGAACACTCAGACCATCGATCTCAAAAAGGTCAGCTTTGACGATTGCGCTTGGGCCTGAAAGCCCTATCAGTGCTCGGGCGGTCACCGACTTGCCCGAACCGGACTCTCCAACAAGCGCTACCGTCTCACCGCGATGAATGGTCAGATCGATGCCTTCGACGACTTTGACCAATTGGTCATCGCGTTGAAAGCTGATGGATAGGTTGCGAATTTCAACAAGGGATGTGGTCATGCTTGTCTCCGGCCTTCAAAGGCTAGCTGCCAGCGGCGTCCGAGACTGCTGATGGAGATGACGGTAAGCGTGATAGCCAGGCCCGGCCAGATGCCAATCCACCAGGCAACACGCAAATAATTACGCGCTTCTGAAAGCATCGCACCCCATTCTGGCGCTGGCGGTTGCGGTCCCATACCAAGAAAGCTCAAGCCTGCCGCACTGATGATCGCAGTGCCAAGCCCGATTGTTGCAAGAATTGGTACCTGCGCAATCGCATGAGGAAGAATGTGACGCAGCACGAGGATGTGACGTTTCAGCCCAAATGTTTTCGCCTGCTCAACATAACCGCTCTGCGCAATAACAAAGGTCTGCGCACGCACGACGCGGGCGAAACGCGGAATAATCGCGACCCCAAGCGCAAAAATCAGATTGATTGTACCCGGTCCCGTAAACGAGATGAAAACAAGAGCCAGCAGCAGATCGGGAAACGAAGACACGACATCGAGAAAACGGGAAATTGCTTCATCCATCAGGCCGCGCGATAATCCAGCCAGCAGCCCTAGAATAGAGCCAGCGATAGCGCCAATGGCCACAGCACTAAAACCGATCAGTACCGAATAACGCGCACCATGGACCACGCGGGAAAACACATCTCGTCCCAGATGATCTGTGCCAAACCAATATTCTGCTGAAGGCGGCAATTGCGCTTGTAGTGGATCGGCGAGCAATGGATCGGCCCTTGTGAGTAAACCCGGCCAGAGCGTTGCAACGGTAATAAGCGCCAGAAAAAGCGACGGCATTGCCAATGCCGGGCGCGAAAGGATAAATCGGGCCGAATTAAGAAAACCAGCAGCAGCGGGTTTTGCCGTCGAGCGGGTTTCAAGTGCGGGGGTGACACTCATGATCTATCTCCGGCCTTCGGTTCTCAGGCGCGGATCAATCAGCAGATAGAGCACATCAACGATGGTGCTCATCACCACATAGATAAATGCCGAGAAAATAGCGACAGCCAGCACCACCGGCAGGTCGTGATAAAGCACTGCATCAACGGTGATGCGCCCAAGACCAGGTCGCCCGAAGACGGCTTCGGTAATGACGGCGCCTGAAAGAAGCCCACCAATCAGCCAGCCTGTCAATGTGACTGCTGGCAGTGAAGCGTGGCGCAAACCATGCCTCAGACGCAACACAAGATTGCTGGTTCCCCAACTGCGCACTGTAAGCGCAAAAGGTTCTTCCAGTGCGCGTTCCAGACCTTCGCGCAAAACCTGCCCAATGACCGCGCCCAAGGACAAGCCCAGAGATAGGGCTGGCAGAACGAGTGCTGCGAAACTCCTGTCACCCGACACCGGAAACAGCTTGAGTGTGAAGGAAAAGACGAAAAGCAGAACAATACCAAGCCAGAAGGACGGTGTTGAAATCAGCACCAGCTCAGTGCCTGCTGCTATTGAGCGTGGCAGCTTTTTACCCGCAGTCAAAACGGCACTGGCGACAGCATAAACCAATGCTACAAAAAGTGCTGCGCCGGCGAGCTTCAAGGTCGGCCACATCTGCGAAAACAGTAGTTGGGATACATCCGTTTGCAGATAATAAGAGCGACCGAAATCGCCATGCAATATACGTCCCAGATAGGACAGGTATTGCATGAAAATGGGATCATCCAGACCCCATTCTGCACGAATGGCGGCTTCAACTTCCGTCGTGCGTAACTGTTCGCCAATCAATATGCTGACGATATCGCCGGGCGCGAGATGTACGCTGATGAAGCTCAGCGTAATCGCCGCCCAAAGGACTAACAGGCCTGAGCTGACGCGCAGGGTGATTTGCCTAGCAAGGTTGCTGCGCGGAACTCCAAAACGCCAGGGCAACCAGCTTGCGGGTGCACGACCGATAGCCGTTGTGTTTTCTGCATCCATGATCTGTAGCTCCTTTGTACCGAAATCCGCAGGGCAGCGTTTTATTCGCTACGCCAGATATTGTGTGCGCTTTCAGGAAGTTGTTTGAAAGGACGGTAGCTGATGCCTTTGACATAGCTTGCCGCCGCAACCTGATCTTCAGGCTCGTAGAGCGGCAGGGCATAGGCCTGATCCAGAATGGCAAAGTTTTGCAGCTTGCTGTAAAGCTCGAACCGCTTGCTCTGATCGAGTGTTGAGGCGGCTTCATTCAGCCATTGTTCCAGTTCCGGTGCGGAGGCGCGGCTGTAATTGATGTAACCGCCTTTATCGAGTGGCAGATAATGCAGCTCGATATCAACCGCATCGGTTGGCGTATTGGAATTGGCAATCGAGCCAAATTCGCCGGTCTTGCGGCGATCTGTGTAGGTCCCGGCATCAACATAAACGATCTTGAGGTCGATGCCTGCATTCTGACGTGCTTGTGCCTGTAAGGCCTGTAAAAGAACGTCGCGCTGATCGCGCACGGTAGCTTGTGCCTGAATAACTTCAATGGTCAGCGGTTTTCCATCCTTGGTGCGAAAACCTTCTGCATTGCGTTCGGTCCAGCCCGCTTCATCGAGAAGCTTGTTAGCAAGCTCCGGATTGGCACCGTATTTTCCTTCAATGCTTTTGTCGTAGAACTGCGGATCAATCGGCGAAGTAATGCCCCATGCGCGAGTGCGTTCGCCGCGATAGACAGATTTGAGAACGGCGTCGACATCAATCGCTGCAACCAGCGCTTTGCGAACATTAAGCTCCTGCGTCGGTCCCCATTCGACATTGAGAAAAAGCGAATAAGGTGTACCGGTGTTCAAGGCAGTCAGATAAGTGAAATCTGGATTATCTTTGAACAGGGCTGCATCATTGCCGGAAACACCTTCAATGACATCAACCTGACCAGATGTCAGTGCGCCGGTTCTGACTGAAGACTCGCCCAGGAAACGGTAGGTCACTTCATCAAGATAGGCCGGACCCTGATGGCCGGCATTTGCAGGAGCCCAATTATAATCCGGGTTCTTTACAAAATTGAGTTCCTGCCCTTTGGCATAGCGCTTCAAAATGAAAGGACCGGTTCCTGCAATCTCAGGTCCGCCAGATTTGATCTCTTCTGATTTAAATGAAGCAGGTGAGAGAAGTTCCAGGCTGGCAATATAGTCGAGAAATGGCGCATAAATGCCTTTGAGGGTGAAGCTGACGGTGTTTTCGTCAAGTGCTTTCGCTTCTGCAATCCGCGACACTGGCCCGGTGCTCGTGCTGCCGGAATAGGCCGGATCTTTGAGTGCAGTGATATTGGCTACGACGGCTTCTGCGTTGAATTTTTCGCCATCCGTAAATTTTACATCATCGCGAAGCGTAAATGTATAAGTTTTACCATCGTCCGAGATCTTATATTCCTTGGCAAGCCAAGGCACATAGCCGCCGTCAGCAGTGCGTGCGAGCAAAGATTCATAAACATTGCGCAGCAGTAGTTTTGTCTTGTCCTGACCATTGAGTTGCGGATTAAGCGTAGCGGGCTGGGTTTCAACACCCCAGACCAGCTTGCCGCCTTCAACAGGTTTGGCATCTTCTGCAAAAGCGATTTTTGGCAATGCAACGGTTGCAAGAAGAGCAGTTGCGAGTGTGAGAAAATATCGGCGATTTATCATGTATCAGACTCTCCAGAGAGGGATGCAATTAATCTTGAAGCCATATGTCGTATGCGTTTTCAGGAAGTCGCTTGAAAGGACGGAAACCGATACCTTGTACGCGGGATGAAGCAGCGATCTGGTCTGCTGGCACATAAAGCGGCAGACCATAAGCTTGATCGAGCAACGCAAAACGTTGCAATTCTGCGTAAGTCTCAAAACGCTTCTGGGGATCAAGAGTAGAGGCCCCCTGATCCAGCCATTCGGAGACCTTCGGATCTTCTGTTCTGCTATAATTGATCGAACCGCCCTTATCGCGCGGCAGATAATGGAAATAGATGGTGACACCATTTTCCTGCGTCGTGGTCGAATTCGGAATGATGCCGTATTCGCCGTCTTTCTGACGGCTGGAATAGGTGCCGGCATCGACATATTGCAGCGCAATATCGATGCCTGCATTTTGCCGGGCCTGTGCCTGTACCGCCTGCAACAGAATATCCCGCTGGTCGCGCACAGTGGATTGGGACTGCACCACCTCGATTGTCAGGCGCTTGCCGTCCTTGGTACGAAACCCGTCTGCATCGCGTTCTGTCCAACCAGCCTCATCAAGAAGCTTGTTGGACAGTTCCGGATTAAAGCCATAGGAACCCTCAATCGACTTGTCGTAAAAATCAGTGTCGGCAGGTGTCAAAATACCCCAGGCACGTTCACGTTCACCCCGATAAACCGACTGAATAATGCGCTCGACATCAATCGCAGCCAGCACTGCTTTACGCACATTAACGTCGGAGGTTGGTTCACGGGTGATGTTGAGATAGAGCGTATAAGGTGTTCCGGTATTGATTGACGTTTGGTAGCTAAATTCCGGGTTATCCTTGAAAAGCTGAGCATCATTGCCTGAAATACCTTCAGCAGCATCAATCTGACCGGAAGTCAGAGCACCAATGCGCACAGAAGATTCAGGCAGAAAACGATAGGTCACATCATCGAGATAGGCCGGACCCTGATGCGCCGCATTTTGTGGCGCCCAATTATAGTCCGGGTTTTTAACGAAGCGGATTTCCTGCCCTTTGACATAACGATCGATAATAAAAGGGCCGGTTCCGGCAACTTCTTTTCCGCCAGCTTTTAATTGCGAAGATTCAAATGCCTTGGGCGAGATGATTTCAATGCCAGCAGCGCCATCAAGAAAAGGTGCGTAAACGCTGTCGAGTTTAATAACCACTGTTAGCGGATCAACAGCCGTTACTTCGCTGACACGGGCAACATGGCCTGCGCTTATGCTGCCCGAGTAGGTTGGCTCTTTGAGTTTTGTGAAGTTGAGAGCAACAGCCGCCGCATCGAATTTCTCACCATCCGAAAACTTCACGCCGTCACGTAGTTTAAATGTGTAGGTTTTGCCGTCTTCAGAAACGTCATAGCTCTTGGCGAGCCATGGCACATAGTCACCTTCAGGTGTGCGGGCTAACAGAGATTCATAGCTGTTACGCAGAATGAGCTTGGCTTTCGCCTGGCCATTAAGATGCGGGTTCAATGTGCTGGGCTCTGTCTCAACGCCCCAAGTGAGAGAACCACCACTGACAGGCTCAGAACCCGACTGCGCAAAAGCAATGCCTGCTCCGGCGGAATAAATGAGTGCCAAGGCACTGATGCAGCTTAATAAAAGTCGTCTTGTTACCAATTTGAATATCCAGTTTAGGGAAATGAAAGATTTTATGCTGCGATAGCCGGGCGAGCATCGGCGAGAAGCTCAATCGTCCTAAGACGGTGCGCACCATCAGCAACCGGACAATCGACAACGAATTCTTTGACGCCGAACTCCCGATGCAGCTGCGCGAGTTCCGAATGAACGTGTTCCGGTGTGCCGCGAATGACATGCGGAGTCCGCTCTTCGATTGTATAATGGGTGGCGCCTGCCTGCTTTACATATTCGATCGCCTGCTCTTCGCTGCCAACATTGACAGGCTGCAAACCTTCAACCGCAACGCGGAATCTCCGAATATCACCATTCAGCCATTCCGCTTCGTGATTGCTATCCGCCACGATGATGCTGACGGCAAGTATTGCTGGGCGATGCGTAATCGCCTGATAAGCTGTGAGCGCTGCCTTGATGGCCTCCGCATCCCCCTGAATATGCCCGGCATAAACAAATTCCCAATCGAGACGGGCAGCAATTTCTGCGCTTTCAATGCTGGCACCAAGAAGAAACCTTTCCGGCTTTTGCGGCGGAACCGGATAGGCTGCCAGATGACTTTCTTCATCCGGTTCCACCTGATGATGGCTGAGATAGTGATCCAGTTCACTCAGTTGCTTCTCGAAGGAAAGTTTTTTCGCCGGGTCATAAGCGGCTTGCAGGGCACGCGTTGAAAGCGGCAAACCTCCCGGTGCCTTCCCCACACCCAGATCAACGCGATCCGGCGCCAGCGAAGACAGAAGATTGAAATTTTCGGCAACTTTATAGGCACTGTAATGCTGGAGCATGACACCACCCGACCCGATCCTGATATGCTTCGTATGAGCGAGCAGAAATCCGATCAGCACTTCGGGCGATGAACTCGCAAGCGAAGGGGAGTTATGATGCTCGGCAACCCAGAAGCGTCTGAAGCCTGCTTTCTCCGCTTTCTGCGCGAGCGCAACTGTTCGGTTTAATGCCGTTCTGGCATCCTCTCCGGCTTGAATTGGGCTCTTATCAAGAAAGCTAAGCGCGTAAGGCATGTAATCCTCATCAGTAAACTTAATGAAGATATAACCTATGTTTTTTGCTGTTCACTAATCGAGCAATGTTGTTCCAATATTATATCAATGTTTAAACGATAATGCCGTGCAAATATAATTTTAAATAGGCAATCTGGAAAAGAGATACTTCACAATGCTTAGATTTATGCTCCTGCAAATAATCTATTTTGAAGTATTTGTTTTCCCGGAGGCCTGCAATGGTAGATATTATTTTTCAATCATCTCTTCTGGACCCTGCTGCACAGCCTCTTATTGATGGGCTGGTTCATGAGTATGACAACCGCTACGCCAATCTGGAGCGTCCGGGTGGCGCACGCGCTGAAATCCTGCGTTATCCTGTCGAGGCATTCGCGCCGCCACTGGGTGGCTTTCTGCTGTTACAGCGCCACGGCGAAACCATTGCCGGTGGTGCCTTCATGAGCCATGATGATGAGACTGTGGAATTGAAGCGCATCTGGACTGCAACGCATTTACGCAGACAGGGACTGGCTCGCCGCATCGTCCTGGCACTCGAAGAGAACGCAGGAAAACTTGGTTATACACGAGCCTATCTGTCTACGGGGTTTCGTCAGCCGGAAGCGGCTGCACTTTATATCTCACTGGGCTACCGGCCACTTTTTGATACCTCAGCCAATGCGGAACAATATCGCTCGCTGCCGTTTGAAAAGCATATAGGGGCTAAGCTGGGTCAGTCGATTTCAACACCGCTCTACCCGGCATCTGCATCCTTTGAAGAGGCGACCCGGCGCGTACAGGAACGCAAATCTGAGCAGGAAGCAAAAATTCTGGCGCGTCTGCAAAACTATCGTGAAACCGCAGCGTGAGAAAGCAAATATAAAATGCCCCTTTCACATATTGAACATTTTGCCTTCCTCATTCCCGGCAGCCATCGCGAGAATGATCCTGCGCAGGGCCTGGAAGACACGTTGCAGCTTTTTGAGCATGGTGAGAGACTAGGCTATGACAGCGGCTGGGTGCGCCAGCGTCATCTGGAACGTGGCATCTCTTCGGCTGCGACCTTTCTCGCTGCCGCTTCGCAGCGAACAAAACATATCGGTCTTGGAACTGCGGTTATCCAGCTTGGTTATGAAAACCCGTTCCGGCTGGCTGAGGATCTTGCGACTGTGGACCTGTTGTCAAAGGGCAGGCTGAATGTTGGCGTTTCAGTTGGTGCGCCGCCTTTTGCGCATCTTATCGCTGATTTTGTCGATGCCGCTCCGATCGTAGATTATAGTCATACGCGTGCAGAAAAACTGGCACAGGCTCTGCGGTCAGAACCGCTTTCAGGCGAAACCGAAGCAGGCAATGCTGCGGGTGCGCAGATACCGCGCCTGCGTCCCTTTGCTGAAGGGCTGACTGATCGGCTCTGGTATGGCGCAGGTTCACAGAATTCGGCGCTATGGGCCGGAAAATCAGGCTTTAACTTGCTGACCGGCAATATCATCACGGGTGAAAACACCGATGATTTTCTGACAGCACAAAAAGCACTGATTGAACGCTTCCAGCAGGAATGGCGACATGAACGTGCGCCACGTGTTGCACTGGGTCGCGTGATCCTGCCCACAGACAGCGCGAGCGCGGATGTACGTCACCGTTATAAGGAGTTTGTTGCAGAGCGCGACAAACGAACAGGCTTTGCTCATGGTCCGCGCCGTACGCTGTTTTTGCCCGATATTACAGGCACAATTGAACAAATTCTGGAAACACTCGCCGCCGATCCTGTTCTGCCGCTTGTATCCGAGTTTCGCCTCGAGCTGCCTTACGAATTTCACGCAGAAGATTATGCGCAGATCCTGTCGGACTTTGCGCAACTTCTTCCCGCTGCCGACGCGAAAAAGCCTGGGCTGAATATTGCTCACGCAGGCTGGTCGTCCACCTCATCCATTTAAGATCGGAATAAAGTCATGACGCAATCTGACGGTCTGCTTTTCGGCATTGGCATCAGCGCAGCAACCAAGCCTCAAAATAACAACACATCGCTGCGACAATTCTGGACGGAACTGGCAAAGCCGTTTGACAATGCATTTGCCTTTCTGACATTGGAAGATGAATTCGCGGCCCAAAGTAATGACGGTCTGGATGCCATTCTGCTGGCAAACTGGCTGGCACCACATCTCAATAATATTGGTATTATTGCAGGGGCTCCGCTGAATTTTCTGGAACCGTTTCATGTTTCTACCGCGATTGCGACACTTGATTATGTCAGCGAAGGACGAGCCGGTCTTCTCGCACAGCGACTTACAGAGGATCGCAATCACGAAACGCACAAGGCAACGGGCACATTGAACGGTTATCCGTCACTTGATCAACAGGCGCTTATTACTGACACAAAGGACGCAATTGAGGTTATCCGCAGGCTTTGGGATAGCTGGGAGGACGATGCCGTCATCCGTGATAAGCAAACACAGCGTTTCCTTGATGCATCCAAACTTCATTACATCAATTTCGAGAGCGAGAATTTTCGCGTACTCGGGCCTTCGATCACTCCCCGACCGCCGCAGGGACAACCAATCATCGCCGCAACGCTTTCGAATGTTGATGACCTGACTGCTGTGCAAAGCGCAGATGTAGTTTTGGTTTCACAAAATCAACCGCTTATAAAAGCAGCAAGTGCAGCTTCTTTGGTCATTGCAGATCTCACGCTTTCAGACAAACCTGATGTTCGGGAAATAATCGATAACATCACCGAGAACAAAGCATGGGGTGCTTTCGGCATAAGGTTGCTTTTGTCTGACCCGCAATCGCAAAGCGATTTTGTTTTGAAAGAATTGCTGCCGGCGTTGCACGCCCACAACCTCATCCGTGAGACGAAAGGCACTACGCTACGGGCGCGGTTTGGTCTGCCCGAAGCACTCAATCGTTATTCGACTGCCGCCTGAAGGAAGGAACCGGGAAAATGACAAAGCTGAAGCAGGTTATTCTCGGAGCACAATTTCCGGGTGTCAATAATTTCACAGTCTGGAGCGATCCGGCCGCAGGCAGCCAGATCGAGTTTTCTTCGTTCAGGCATTTTGCCAAAACAATCGAACGCGGAAAATTTGATTTTATCTTTCTTGCGGAAGGTTTGCGGGTACGCGAGCAAAAGGGCAAGTTGCACGAGCTTGATGTTGCAGGCCGCCCGAATACACTGGCCATTCTGACCGCCCTTTCTGCTATTACCGAAAATGTCGGACTGATTGGCACGCTGACAACCACGTTCAACGAGCCTTATGCGCTTGCACGACAACTCGCGACTTTTGATCACCTTTCGGCTGGTCGTGCTGGCTGGAATGTAGTGACTTCGCCCGGCGCATTCACGGGCGCGAATTTCAGACGGGGCGATCATCTGCCATTCAAGGAACGCTATGAACGGGCACGAGAATTCCTGGATGCTGCTCAGAAAATCTGGGCGGGCGGTGCCTTTTCATTCAAATCCAGGCACTTTGATATTGCTGGCCTTTCTGATTTAGCACCATTACCGCAAGGTGCGCCTGTAATTGCTCAAGCTGGTGACTCTGAAGAAGGCCGGGAGCTGGCCGCAAGTCATGCCGACGTTATTTATTCGCGGCATGGCACACTTGAAGCCGGTCAGCAGTTCTACCGCGATGTCAAACAACGTCTGGCACATTATGGACGCAGTCCCGATTCACTCAAAATTTTACCGGGGGCAAATTTTGTTGTCGGCGATACACAAGAGGATGCTCAGCACAAGCTGCGTCAAATCCGTCTTCAGCAGGTTAGCCCTAAATCTGCCATTACGTTTCTGGAACAGGTTTGGAACCGTGATCTTTCCAGTTATGACCCGGATGGGCCTCTGCCGGAACTGGAACCGGATGTTTCACATGACCAATTGGCTCTGGGGCGTGCCAACCGTTATGATGACCGCATCGATACCGCGCGAGCATGGCGCAAGCTTGCTGAACAGGATAAACTCAGCATACGCGATCTGATTATCAAGGTTACAGCGCGACAGGAATTTGTTGGTACGCCGGAAACTATTGCGAATGAAATCAACACCTATGTTCAGGCCGATGCCGCTGATGGATTCGTTTTTGCACCACATCTCACGCCAGGCGGCTTTGATGAATTTGTCGAAAAGGTCATTCCTATTTTGCAGGACAAGGGTGTCTATCGTGAAGAATATTCGACAAGTACATTAAAAGGCAATATAGGCCTATCAGCTTGATATTACTGACAACACTATTGGGCGGCGGGTGATTGCGCCGTTCGCGTTTCATTGATTTTAGTTTTCTACAAAATAAGTCGCTGATAAAATCTGCATTAAGTGTGTTTCATGCTGTGAGGATACTGAATGGTAAACGTTTGAAATTGGAATTTTCGCGATTATCATTGGATGTGTACTTAAAATTGTGACATGTGGAGGTGCATATCTACTTTATCATGGCGACGTTATGAGCTTTTGCGCAAGTAACATAGGTCAGTCTTTTTTCTTAAATCAAGTGGGACGGCGATAAGTCAATCCTGAGGGGAGGATGTATGACAAGGTATTGTGCGTTTTCAGGGTTCGCACGAAATCAAAAAGCTTATTTTCCAGACGAGAAGACAGAGCGACAGCGCAAGCGCGATTTTTGTTACATGAGCTGCCAAGAGGCGGTTTTTTGCTCAGCTTTGCCCATCAAAGTGTCGATATTTCAAATCGTGGTAAAGATATAGCTTTGAGTACCTCGCTTCAGTGGCGTTCAAGAACGTACAATAAGCGCATAAACAATAGATCATCAGTGCTATTGATAGGAGATGTGATCACGATGCAAACTCAGTCAGATTATCAGCACTCTTTATCAAAGGGTTATGGCCAATGCTTGAAAGATCGAGGAACCATCGCATCCTTATTGACTGCTGTTGAAGTTGCAAAACAGGCTGCAAATGACAGCCTGCGTCGAGCGCAGTCGGCTCCTCTTCCGCATGTTGCCGATAATACAACCTTTATCGCATTGTTCGAGCGTCACTTATTAGATCGTGAATCGCTGTTTTCCAGTATCCGCCAGCTTGATGATGCAAGAGCCTCTTTCAGGCCTTGAGTAAAATGCCAAATTCGTTTCATATTTGCCGTGTGAATTGTAGAAAGTGAAATTGGGTTCAACAGGAAAAGCACAGTGAGTGATTTTGCATCCAGAATGACCCTGACTGAGGAATTGGTTTCATTAAGCATTCGGACTGAAGTTGATCGGGGGCCAGAGCCTCATCGAATTCCCATAACAGATCAAGATGTTGAAGCCCTGTCGGAAAAGCTGTTTCTTGAGAGTGGAGACACACCACTATGGGTCTTTGCCTACGGTTCGCTTATTTGGAAGCCTGACTTTAATGCTGTTGGCTGGCGCCATGGCGGCGTGAAGGGCTGGCATCGCTCTTTCTGTCTTAGATTGACTCGCTGGCGCGGCACTCAAAGCCAACCCGGACTAATGCTCGCATTAAGGCGTGGCGGTAGCTGCAACGGGATTGTTTTTCGTTTATCGGAAGAAGACCGGCTTGCGCAGATACAGCGTATGATCCGCCGTGAAATCAGTTCAATGAGTGACGCTTACAGCATCCGCTGGGTCGCGGTCGACACACCGGAAGGCCCTGTTCGCGCTTTGACCTTCTGGGCCGGACCGCGTGGCGACCGAGTGCTAAATGGCTTATCGCTGGAGTCTGTGGCGCATGTTTTGGCACGCGCCTGTGGTCATGTTGGATCATGCGCCGAATACCTTTATCACACCGTCAGGCACCTGGAAGAAAAAGGTATTCGCGACCGCAATTTATGGAAGCTGCAAGAGCTTGTTGCTGCCGAAATCAAAGCGCATCACAAGGTTAATGCAGAAACGTATTCTGTACAAATCTGATTTTAGATAGACCTTAGCAGTTTTTTCTGAATTATTTCTACTGCGATGGGGCGATGTCGGGTTGATCTAAGTCTTGGCCTTTTATTGGTGCTGTTACATTGTTTGAAAGCTCATAAGTATTGAAGCCAATCGGTGAATTTCAGGCAAGTTTGATAGACGCTGCTTTCCATCCAGCGATAGCACTTTAACGATGCGCTTGGCTCTGATTAGCGGAAAGATTAATTCTTTTAAAACAAAGGAGTTTTGGGTAGCTGAGAAAATTGATACAAAGTACTGCAATGATCCAATCGACTGAAAATCTTACCGAGTTCACTGTCGTTACGAAATGGTGAGTGTGAATTCTCTATTCGATTGTTCAGTCCTTTATGCGCGCGATAATTGACATTTGCCACAACATGACTTTTGAGAGCGTTTTAATCAATATGTCAGCACCAGTGAACTCCATAAAAAGCTGGTTATCACCAAAACCATGAGCTCGGCAAAAATGAAAGCTCCCTTGTCCAAATCAATGCGCCATTTCCAGAACAGTAATATCGCTTGGGATTATATTCAAAATGTGAGTGCAAATGAGGTTCTTATACTCCAACTAAAGAGCTTGTAACGGTAGTTCCATAGGATTAGACCTCAGGGTAATTTTCAAACCCAGTATCGGGCGGTCGAATTCGAATATTTCAACTGAGGCTGAGCGGATCATGAGTCAGACGCAACTGTTTTCTCCCATCAATATTGGTGCATTAAAGCTGAGCAATCGCATTGTCATTGCGCCGATGTGCCAATACTCCGCAGAAAATGGTGAGACCACTGATTGGCATCTCATGCATCTTGGGAATCTTGCTTTGTCGGGTGCAGGCTTGCTCACGATCGAAGCGACGGCGGTGGCTCCAGAAGGGCGCATCAGTTACGCAGATGTCGGCCTTTATTCGGACAAATGTGAAGCTGCGTTGGGACGCACTCTCTCAGGCATTCGTAAATGGTCGAATGTGCCCATAGCTATCCAGTTGGCGCATGCAGGACGCAAAGCGTCCACGGACCTGCCATGGAACGGCGGAGCCCAGATTGCTCCCGATAAAACCAATGGTTGGCAAACGATTGCACCTTCCGCCTTGCCTTTCAGTCCGAATGATAATGCGCCTGTAGCAGCCGACAAGGATACCTTGAAAGCGCTTCGCGATGCGTTTGCCGAAGCTGCGCGCCGTGCTGGCCGTCTTGGACTGGATGCAGTTCAGGTTCATGCCGCGCATGGTTATCTTCTGCATCAGTTTTTGTCGCCGCTTTCAAATCAGCGCGAGGATGAATATGGAGGATCTCTGGAAAATCGTCTACGCTTTCCACTCGAAGTGTTCGATGCCGTTCGTTCAGTCTTTCCTGCCGAGCGACCTGTAACAGTGCGCGTTTCCGGCACTGACTGGGTCGAGCAGGGATGGGATATTGAGCAGACCATTGCCTTCGCGCAGGAACTCGAAAAGCGCGGCTGTGCTGCCATTCATGTTTCGAGCGGTGGGCTTGATGCGCGGCAGGCAATTCCGGTCGGGCCGAGCTATCAGGTACCGCTATCAAGGGCTGTGAAGGCAGAGACAAATATGCCGGTGGTTGCCGTCGGACTGATTACGGAATTCGAGCAGGCAGAGGCCATTCTGGCAACAGGTGATGCGGATCTCGTAGCTCTTGCGCGTACAGTTCTTTATGATCCGCGCTGGCCATGGCATGCTGCGGCCCATTTCGGGGAAAAAATTGAAGCTGCTCCGCAATATTTGCGCAGTCAGCCGCGCCAATTCCGTGATCTGCTCGTTCAGTCATCCTGAAGTGCAGAAAGGCGCTGGGCCAGATCCTCGCCGATGATCAAACCTTCTGTCTCGGTTTTTGCCCGGTTGGCGTGTCGCCGCTCGCCAGGCAATCGCACAGCGGGATCGGAATGAAGATGTGTGACGAAATCCGCGAAACGTTCCATTGCACTGTTTCCCGATGTGGCTTCGGGAGATAATACTAGCAGAAACTGACCGGCATTGGAGCTTGCCGCACCTGGATAGGCAGAAGAGCGATCTTCAAAACCAAAAGCGGCCCCAGTCATGGCTGCCGCCATCACTTCGACCATCATGGCGATTGACGCTCCCTTGTGTCCACCAAATGGTAGCAAGGGTCCTCCCGCCATAATTTCGGAAGCGTCTGTGGTGGGAAGCCCGCTACGCGTCAGCCCCACGCCTTCCGGCAATTCCTTGTCCTGCTGAGCATGAAGCCTTACATCACCCAGTGACAGCAGACTTGAAGCCTGATCGAAAGTGATAGCGCCGCCTTTCCCGTCGGGAAACGAAAAGGCCATGGCATTTGTGCCAATCAAGGCTTTGCTCGCTCCATAAGGCGCCATACGTGGGCGCGAGTGGACGAAGTTGAAAGCAACGAAGTTCATCTCTGCCAAGGGCTCAATATCACACCATAAAGCACCAATATGATGGGAGTTGCGTGCACAGAGCGCGGCCATGCCTTCACGCCGTGCCATATCAGCGAGTTGCTCACGTGCAAGCTTCGCTGCAACAGGAGTGAAGCCATTATTGCCATCCACACGTAAAATACCGCTGCGGACTTCTGTAATATCGGGCAATGTGGTGGGGTTTGCCCATCCTGCCCGGATTGAAGCGATATGATCGGGAAGGCGAGCCAAACCATGACTGTGCACACCATCACACTCGGCACGAACAAGACAGTCCGCAATAATGTCAGCAACCCGCCCATCGGCGCCGTTTTTGATCAAGATGACCTGAACAAATCGCAGGGCTTCATCTTTTGACATGTGTCTGTTCATAGGATTGTCCGTGGATGTGGTATTTGAGAGGATTGCAGAGTGGCCCTGTGATGGATAACTTGCTTCATATCGTTATTTCCAGCAAATTCTAAGGCATCTCTTATATAACAAATCATAGATTTTTGAATTTGCGTCATATGCCATAAAATTAGAATATTATTCTTTATATATAGCACGATATAGTATCGGGTACCGCGCAGTTCTGGCTTGCCTGTGTCATTAAAATGCTTGTTTTCTAATATGATCATCCATATGGATGCATGCGTGAATGCCAGAGCATTATGAAGCCATCTTTCCTGCTTTCTGCCCGCCAGCAGCCCGTTTCGCATTACTTTGATGCGCGGACTGAAAGTGCACCTGAAACACATAATTTTGAGGCCGATGCAAAAGCAGATGTGATTGTGGTTGGTGCAGGGTTCACCGGTCTTTCTGCGGCTCTGACATTGGCTGAAGCCGGTGTTGATGTGCGTGTGCTGGATGCGCGGCATATCGGTTGGGGTGGCTCAGGTCGCGCATGGGGACAGGTTGCGGCTTCAGCCAAATTCATGCCAGCGCAAATAGAAACAGATTTTCCTTCCGATGTGGCCGAACGCATTAATCAAGCTGCCGCGCATGCGCCCGACCTTGTTTTCGGTCTGGTCGAAAAACATGGGATGACGTGTGACGTTGTGCGCACGGGTAATCTGATTGCAGCCCATATACCCTCGAAAGAGGCGGGTCTGGCAAGAACCGTTGAGGACCTTGTACGACGCGGATATCCGGTCGAATTGCTGGAAGGCGATGATTGCAGGACTGTGACGGGTAGTCCGCGTTATCGTGTAGCGCTTCACGACCGCCGCGGTGGGTCACTCAATCCATTGGGCTATGCCCGCGGTCTGGCACGCGCGGCAATCGGGGCTGGTGCGCTTATTCATGAGAAAACCGCAGTTCTTGGATTGCGGCGCGACAAAAGCGGCTGGGTCGCCAAGACGAATGGCGGTGAGATAAGGGCTGACGCAGTTTTGCTTGCGACCAATGCCTTTACGAGTAACGCGCTTTTCCCCGCGATAGGGCGCGAGGTTTTTCCGGTGCGCGCCTACCAGATTGTCAGTGAACCATTGAATAAAACACAGCTCGCGACCGTATTGCCGGGTCGTCAGTCATTGAACGATACGCGCAAGCTTTACTCCGGTATCCGCATCTGGCCTGACGGGCGTTTGCAGATCGGTATTGATGGACCGCCTTTTGCTATGGATGGGAAGGCTTATGTGCGCTCTGCCATTCGGCGGATTGAAATGACATATCCGCAGCTCAAAGGCCTGAAATGGGGGGAGAGCTGGGGCGGTTGGGTCGATATGACTGTGGATGAATACCCAAAGCTCCACGCGCTCGCACCCGGTCTGTGGTCGGGCTATGGTTTCAGCGGACGTGGTATCGCTATCGGCACGATCATGGGGCGCGATCTGGCTGCCCACGCATTATCGCGGCCTGAGGAAGCGGTGCATCCAATCAGCCCCTTGCAGCCTAAAATCTGGCACGCATTTCACCGGCCTCTGGTCTCTGCGCTCATCAACTGGAACAGAGCTCATGATAGGGTTTCTGATTTATTCTATTCAAAGCTCGGGGAAAACGCGGGCCTCAATAAAGGCCGCTGAATTGCCGATCCATCAGTGTGATGCCAAAATTCTTGATTATCAACAAGGACAGAAAATGTTTCCCATTATCGAGTTCAATCCTTCTGAAAACCGAAGCGCTGCCTTTCTGCCATGGATAGACGAAGAGAACACAGATCTGTCGAAGAATGCGTTTTTCAAGCGTGGCTTTTATTATACACGTAACGATGAGCATGGCATGTTCGCAGGTGAAGCTGTTCTGCGCGCTTTCGATGGCGAGGTTGCAAGCCTGCCGGTTGAATTGTTTTTGATCGTCGTTGAGGGTGAAATCAGCGTCACGGATGCGAAAGGCCGTGTAACAAAGCTTACCAGAAACGAGACAGCAGCATTTCCGCGTGGGCTTCGTGCGCATTGGAAACAGGGTGAGAATACGCGTATTTTCTTTATGCTGCACAGTGGTGAGACTGCAACGGTAGATAATGCGGACGAACTGGCGGTCGTGGTTCCGCGACTTGATGAGAAACTCGATGCCATCGATGGACCCGCAGCTGATCTTATTTTGACGAGCCCAAGACCAATTGTCGGTCGCAAGGTCATATATACAAGCAATGGCGGGCATTTTTCCGTCGGCCTTTGGGAAGCCACCGCCTATACCCGTAAACTTGCTGCATTCGGTGACTACGAGTTGATGTATTTCATCGAAGGAGACGTGGAAATCACCAATGCAATCGGTGAAAGCCGCCTGTTCAAACCCTATGAAGCATTTCTCGTTAACCGCAGCGTTTCCAATGCTTGGAAGACGACCGGTTACATTCGTAAGGTTTATTGCAAGGTTCATGTGAACCCTGTCGTCTGACCATCCCCCAAACCTTTATTTTCCCAAGAAAGAAATGACAATGAACAGACGTAAACTTTTAGCTGCCGCTCCATTTGCAGCCATTGCGGCAGGCACCGCGGCAAGCCTTGTCACTCCAGCCGTCGCACAGAGTGCTTCCGGTGACAGTACATGGGACAAAGTTACCAAGAACAAGGTTTTGCGTATTGGTGCAGCTCTTCTTGAACCTTGGTATTTCAAGGATACCAGCAATTCTGATGCGCCGGGTGCTGTTGTTATTGGCGACACTACATGGCGTGGCATTGGCCCTGCCGTTGCAAAAGAAATCGCTGATGCGCTGGATGTACGTCTTGAAATCGTTGAAACGACCTGGGGCAATGCCGTTGCCGGCTTGCAAGCTGACCAGTTCGATGCATTCTTTATGCTCGACGCGACACCTGCCCGTGCGGTTTCGGTTGATTTCGTGCAGACGCCGATGCTCTGGTATCCGATGGCCCTGATCGCCAAGGATGATATCGATGTCACCAACTGGTCCGATCTCAATGATCCGAAATATTCTGTCGGTGTTGCGCTCGGCACCAATTCGGATGAGTATCTAAGCACGATTGCACCGAAGGCCAATATTGCACGCTTCCAGAACAGTGCAGAAATTTTTGCTGCTTTCCAGTCGGGTCGCACCAATGGTGGTATCATTTCGGCAGTGGCAGCAGATATCGCGCGCGCGCGCATCGGATTTGGCAAAACCATTGTACTAAAGCCCGCTGTATCCATTCCGGGTGGCGTTGCCGTACGCAAGGAACCGGATGCCCGCTGGCGCGACTTTCTGAATGTAGCGGTTTCCTATTATTACAATACTGGCAAGACGCAGAGCATCTACGAGGATTTCCTGCGCTTCCGTAATATCGACCCGGCAACGGCAGTTCCAGTGCAACGCGAACTTTGGAAATAATAGAAAGTTGCGCGGGTTTTCACCCGCGCACACGTTGAAAAAGACGCTTAAAGCCGAGGATATCTCGATGAGTTATCAATGGGATTTCGGTCCTGTTTTTAGAAATTATGATCTCCTCATCGAAGGAGCTTATGGAACGCTTGTGCTGGTAGTGTTGTCAATGATCATCGCGCTGCCACTCGGATTGGCGCTGGCATTGCTGCGGCTTGCTCGTATCCCGTTTTTTTCGCAGGCGGCTGCGGTCTATGTCGAGATTTTTCGCGCAGCACCAGCGATTGTTCTGATCTACTGGTTCTTCTTTGCCCTTCCGATGATCGCTGGCCTCAATTTTTCGCCGATCACAGCAGCCTCACTGGCAGTCGGTTTGCAATCAGCAGCTTTCTTCTGTGAAGTCTTTCGTTCCGGCATTGGCTCTGTTGCCAGGGGCCAATGGGAAGCTGCTCTGGCTCTCGGCATGAAAAGGCGTTCGCTTTTCACATCGATCATACTGCCGCAGGCCATGCGTAACATGTTGCCGATTTTTCTGACCCGTGTCATCGACCTTATCAAGACCACAACGCTGGCTTCAATCATCACCTATGGTGAGATTGTTTACAAAGCCTCGCAGATTTCCTCACGAACCTTCCGTCCCATTGAAACTTTCACAGTTCTTGGTGTCATCTTCTTCGTGGTGATTTTCATTCTCAGCATGATTTCGCGCGGATACGAGCGGCGACTTCAGAAAGCACATATACGATGAATTATCGCTGGGATTTCTCGTTTCTGCTCAATTATAAGCATGTGCTCTTAGAAGGTCTGCTGAATACCGTTTATCTTTCGCTGACCGTTCTCATATGCGGGCTTGCATTGGGTGTCGTGCTGGCGATGGCCCGCATTTCGCGATTTTTCATCCTGCGGGGATTTGCGGCCATTTATATAGAATTATTGCGCAATCTGCCAGCGCTGATCCTCTTATTCTGGTTCTATTACACAATTCCAGTCCTTACAGGCATACAGAACGGCCGCTTCCTTACTGCAGCAGTTGCCTTTTCGCTCTATTCTGGGGCTTATTTCTGTGAAATTCTTCGTGGGGGTGTTCAATCGATAGATCGGGGACAGTGGGAAGCCTCGACGGCGCTTGGCATGTCTGAACGTACTGTTTTCGGCAGCATTATCTTACCACAGGCGATCCGGCGCACATTACCTGCTTTGACCAATGAAGCTATCGAAGTCGTCAAGATCAGTTCGGTCGCCGCCACCATCGCCTATCCAGATGCGCTCTATCAGGCAAAACTTATCAGCGATACGGAATATCGCCCGGTGGAAGCCTATACCGCTATCGCCGTGCTGCTGACGGCCATTATTCTTGTGCTGAGTGGCTTGTCCTATGCGCTTGAATATAAATTTCGCAAGTCGAGTTGAGGTCATCCCATGAGCATGATTGCTGCCAGGAATATTCACAAACGGTTCGGCACGCGCGATGTGTTGAAAGGCATCGACCTTGATATCAACGAAGGCGAAACCGTAGTTCTGCTTGGTGCGAGCGGCTCGGGCAAAAGCACGGTTCTGCGTTGCATGAATTTTCTGGAAATGCTGACTTCGGGTGAAATATACTTGAACCATAAGCGCGTCGGTACACCCGATTCCAAAGGTGGCATGCAATATTCGCAGGAAGAATTGCGCCATCTTCGTCAACGCGTTGGCATGGTGTTCCAGCAGTTTAACCTTTTTCCGCATCTTTCTGTGGAAGAGAATGTCATGATCGCACAGCGAAAGGTATTGGGGCGCAGCAAGGCGGAGGCACGTGAACGTGCCCATCATTATCTTGAAAAAGTGGGCCTGGCAGAAAAAATCAAGGAATATCCATCACGCCTTTCCGGTGGTCAACAGCAGCGTGTGGCCATTGCTCGTTCGCTGGCAATGGAGCCCGACGTCATGCTGTTCGATGAAGCGACATCCGCGCTTGATCCAGAACTTGTTGGTGAGGTTCTCATGACAATGAAGAGTCTTGCTACAGAAGGCATGACCATGTTGATTGTCACGCATGAACTGGGGTTTGCCTATAATGTCGCCAATCGTATCGCTTTCCTGCACGATGGCAAAATTATCGAGGAAGGCACACCGGACGACGTTCTGGTCCATCCGCAAAACGAGAGGACTCAGGCATTTCTGCGTGGTCATACAGCCTTCCGGCTTCCGACAGCCTGACGCGTTTTTCTGGGTAATTCGGTGAATATAGCCGATTTGCTCAATTATTGCTGCAACGGGGCGGGAATATGAGCAGACATATAGCGGTGATAGGAGCTGGAGTAGTCGGTATCGCCTGCGCTTTGGAATTGCTTCGCTGTGGTCACAGAGTTACCGTAATCGAACCAGATATTCCCGGTGGAGAGCAGGCGGCAAGCTATGGCAATGCGGGTTGGTTATCCACCCAGTCCATCTTGCCACCTGCCATTCCAGGCGTTTGGAAAAAGATTCCATCTTATATTGCTGATCCACTTGGCCCATTGGCTATCCGTTGGCCGTATCTGCCAAAAGCATTGCCATGGCTGTTGCGCTATTTGCGTGCGGGCTGGACATGGGAACAGGTTGAGAAAACGGCACAAATTTTACGCCCATTGCTGGCCGAAGCGCCACAATTGCACAAGGCACTGGCGCATGAGGCAGGAGTGGCGCATTTGATCGCCGAAGGCGGCGTGCTCTGCGCCTACACGGAACGTTCTCATTTTGAAAAAGAGATGCTTGCATGGAGTATTCGTGCGCGCGCCGGCATCGAATGGCGTGAGCTCTCTGGACCCGCGCTTTATGATGAGGAACCGGCTTTGCCGGAACGTTATCGTTTTGCTGTCGCTGTTGATGAGGCCGGACGATGCAGGGATCCGGGCATCTATGTCGCGGCTCTGGCCAATCTTGTTAGGGTAAGAGGCGCCATATTTGAAACAGCCAATGCGCGTGATTTTCGATTTGAAGGTGATCGTCTTAAAGCTGTCGTGACAGATTGTGGTGAAGTCATTTGCGATAAGGCCGTCATTGCTGCCGGAATTTGGTCGGGAGAGTTGGCCAAAAGACTTGGCGACCGGCTCCCGCTCCAGAGTGAGCGTGGTTATCACGTTTCGGTTGAGGCCGTTTCTTTGAGCATCGACAGTACCTTTATGGCATCCGATGCCGGGATGGTTGTGCAGCAGATGGAATCTGGTTTGCGTGCTGCCGGACAAGTCGAAATTGCTGGTCTTAATGACGCACCGGACTGGCAACGCGCTGAAATTCTGAAGCGGCATCTTGCGGCACTTTTCCCGTTGCTCGACATGGGAAAGACGCGCTTTTGGATGGGGCATCGTCCATCGATGCCGGATGGACGACCCTGTATCGGCTTTTCACAGCGCTCACGGGATATTGCCTATGCCTTTGGTCATGGACACATCGGATTGATGGCATCAGTCAGAACAGGACGTATTGTGGCATCATTGTTTTCAGGATTGAAGCCGGAAATTGACATAGAAGGTTTTGCACCTGACCGTTTTAGCAACTGAGTCAGGCATATCCGAACATATAGCACAGAAATTACTGGTTTTTATAGATTTGTCGCTGACTGCTTTTAAAGAGTGTCAGATGTGAAATCCCAATAGCTCTTCTAGCGTTTCGTTTTTTGCGGTTGATTTTTGCATATTTTGAAATAACCTCATCCTTAATAAAAAGGGGAAGAGTGTAAGTTATGCTCGACAAATCAAAAATACGGGCGGTGACAGAACGTCACCGACGACTGGTTTTGCTTGCCTATGGATTGGTTTTTCTGGTGATGACTGGCTATCTGTCAGTAATTCCATTTATGACCGGTTCGTATTCGTTCTATTTTTATCTTATGATGTGGATTGCCCTTGCGTCAGGCGTAAATATCATGGCCGGATTTACTGGCTATGTTGCTTTCGGTTACGTCGCTTTCTTTGGTCTTGGTTCTTATGCGACAGCCATATTTGCAACGAAGCTTGGCTTTCCCATTTTTCTCGCTGTTTTGTGCGCTGGCCTCGTCGGTGTCGTTGCAAGTTTGGCATTTTCGCGAATTTTAATCCTGCGTGGCATTTACTTTTCCATGGTAACCCTCGCGATTGCGATCATATGTCGTAATGTTATCTCCATGCTTCCATCTGATGTGGCCGGTGGCGCACATGGTTTGACGATAGGTGCAAGCCTCGATCCGAAATTTGCTTATTATGCAATGCTTTGCCTGGCGCTGCTGGCGGTCGGAATTTCTTTCTGGATTCGCTTGTCGCGTTTTGGTCGTCATCTCGCCGCTATCCGCGACGATATGGAAGCCGCGCAGGTAGCCGGACTGAATGTAGCCCGATTGCGCCTTCATGCATGGATGCTATCAGCGGGACTTGGCTCACTGATTGGCGGAGTTGAAGCCTGCTATTCAAGTGTTATCGATCCGGAAACAGCTTTCAATCTTCTCTATAGCACCAAGGCTATCATCTTTGCGGCATTTGGTGGGTTTGGCACGGCGATAGGGCCTGTGGTTGGCGCACTTGCGATGTACAGCGTTGATAACTGGATATGGGAGCGCTTCCCGAGCCTGAATAATCTGGCTCTTGGTGTCGTTATCGTCGCCCTCATGGTCTTTTTCCCAAAAGGCATCGTTGGAACCATTACGAAGCGCTGGCAGCCGCTGCGCAAGTGGATGCTGTGAGGAACATGATATGACTGAACTTCTGTTCCAGACCATTATCAATGGCATCATTGTTGGCACCATTTATGGGATCATTGGCTGTAGTCTTGCTATCATCTACGGGACTATGCGGATTGTGAATTTTGCTCACGGTGAATTTGTCATTTCGGGCAGCTATCTTTCGTATATCGTAGTCACCGTGCTTGGGCTGCCATTATTGCTGGCCGTGCCTGCTGCAATTCTGTTTTTTGGCGTCGTTGGGCTGGTTATTTATTATCTGATCGTGCCCCGACTGATGAAGAATGATGATCATGAATTGCCGTCGTTCCTTGCTATGTACGGTGTCTCCCTGATCATTGGTTCGCTGCTGCTGATCTTTTTTGAAGCGGACACAAGGTCCATCGATCTGGGGTTCTCGCCTGCTTATGTTAAATTTGCAGGGCTTATTATTCCCAAAGCGCGCCTGATTGCTATGGGTTTTGGGGTCGTCACTATCCTGTGCATCTGGTGGGTGCTCTTCAGGACCATCTATGGCAAAGCACTGCGTGCGGCCATCATGAACCGTCCTGCCATGGGTGTCATTGGTCTTCCCTACAAACGCGTAACTGCAGCGGCATTTGTCGTGTCCATTGTCCTTGCTGGTCTTACGGGCATCATGACTGCTCTGGTCTTTCCCGCGTTCAACCCTGCCGGCGGAATGGAAATAACGCTGATTGCTTTCGTCGTGATTGTGATTGGCGGACTGGTTAATCCGATAGGAGCGATCTTTGGTGGAATTCTGTTTGGTCTCGTTGAGCAGTTAACAATTCTCTATGGCAGTCAGACGCTTGCGCAGATCATCAGCTACGTAGCGCTCATCATTGTTGTCTATGTTCTGCCGAATGGCATTCTGGGAGGACGCAATCAATGAACCCCGGCCTAAAGGTTAGAAATATTCGCAAGGCATTCGGTGGTCTGCTGGCAATTAACAATGTCAGTTTCTCGGCTGCCCCAGCAACCATTACTGGTATTATTGGTGTCAATGGTGCTGGAAAATCGACGCTCTTAAATTGCCTGTGCGGCCTGTACACAGTCTCGTCCGGTGAGATCATCTGGAACGGTCATGTACTGCACAATAAGCCAACAGATAAGGTTGCTGCGATGGGGATGGGGCGCACGTTCCAGATACCCAGGCTCTTTAACTCCCTGACTCTGAGCGAGAATATCGCTATCGGCGAAACGGGTCCAACCCGCCATGATGAAGTCGATCATCTTCTGGAGCAGGTCCACCTTTATCGATTACGCGATAATCTGGCTAATGAATTGTCGGGCGGGCAGAAAAAGCTGATTGAGCTGCTGCGTATTCAATATCACAAGGCAGATTTAATCCTGCTCGATGAGCCATTTGCTGGCGTGCATCCTGATCTTATCCGATTGTTTTTAGATCTGATTGCAGCATTTCGCGCAGCCGGCAAAACCGTCCTGCTGATCAGTCATGACCTCACCTCAATTTATGAGCTGAGCGACAATATTATCGCGCTCAATCAGGGTGAAATTATCGCTGAAGGCAATGCTCGCGATATCCAGAACTCGACCGCTGTCATCGAAGCCTATCTGGGAGAATAAGATGACCGATGTCATACTTGAACTGCGCAATGTTACAGTCTCCTATTCAGGCGATATTACGATCCTTAAGGATCTTACGATCAAAGCACAGACTGGAAAGATAACCGGTATTATTGGCCCCAACGGTGCCGGTAAATCGACTGCTTTGAAAACGATGTATCGGATGCTCAATGTTGGCAGTGGCGAGCTGCTTTTCAAAGGCGATGTCATTTCCCGTATTGAACAGACCGAGCTGATACGGCGCGGTATTGCTTTCGTGCCTCAGAACCACTCCATATTCGGTGGTCTTAGTGTCCGTGACAATCTGGTGCTTGGCGGCTGGAGTATCCGGCGCGAACAAGCACGCATTCGTGATGCTATTGAACGGGTCTACGATATTTTCCCGATGCTGCGCGAGAAGGATCGTGCTCTTGCGGGGACCCTTTCAGGTGGTCAGCAACGCTTTCTTGAAATCGCCCGGTCTTTGATCACGGATCCTGAAGTCATCCTGTTTGATGAGCCAAGCGCGATGATTGCGCCCAAATATTCAAAGCAAATCTACCAGTTCCTCACACGGATGAAAGAGAGTGGCAAGACCGTTATTCTTGTCGACCAGAATGTGCGGCAGTGCGTCAACGTCTCTGATCACCTTTATGTGCTCGAACTCGGTCGAAACAAGATCAATTGCGAGACTGCACAGATGAGCGGAAATACTGAAATGATGGATCTGATCGCGGGTTGGATCGCGCATAAGGTGGATTGAATTCCAATGCATGACGTTACGATGTATACGGTTTCTGAATTATCGGAAGCGATCCGCACCGGCACACGCAGTGTCGCTGAGACGATTGAAATTTTTCTCGAAAAAATCGCCGAGAAGAATGCTTATTATCATGCTTTCCGCTCTGTTTTTGCGCATGAAGCACGTGCGCAGGCGTCTTATCTTGATGCGGAGATTGCCAACGGCCTGTGGCGTGGACATTTGCATGGAATTCCGGTTGCGGTGAAAGAAAATATCGATATTTGCGGTCATGGTGCGACGTCTGGATCGCTTATGCGGCCTGCAAATATTGCTGATAGCGATGCGTCGATTGTGGCGCGGCTGAAAGAAGCGGGCGCAATCATTATTGGCCATACACATATGGTCGAGTTTGCTTTTGGTGGCTGGGGAACGAATACCGCTACAGGAACACCCCGAAATCCGTTGGACGATGTGCATCACAGGGTTCCAGGTGGATCATCATCGGGTTCAGGCGTTGCGGTTGCGGCTGGTCTGGTTCCTTTGGCATTGGGGACGGATACGGGTGGATCGGTTCGTATTCCGGCAGGTGCAAACGGTCTGGCCGGTTTCAAACCAAGCAGTGGCCTGATCCCGTCTGATCATCTGGTTCCGCTATGTGCGCGTTTTGATGTTGTGGGCCCGATGGCGAGAAGTGTCGGGGAGTGCTGGACACTTTTTGCGGCCATGTCGTCTCAGACAGAACGCTCAATACCAGCATCCCGGTCACAACTTCGTATTGGTGTCGCCGATCTGAAAGCTTATGGCAGTTACAGCTCGCGTGTCATGAAGGCCTTCGATCACAGCTGCGCTCAATTGCGAGACAAGGGGTTTGATCTCGTGCCGTTTCGCTTTCCAATGAAAGTCGATGAAGTGCTGAGCCGGACAGCCGTGCTGATTGGTCAGGAGGCCGTTGAGCATTTTGGTGACATATTACAAAGCACTCCTGAAGGGCTTGATCGCGGCGTGAATTATCGACTGACGGACGCGAAACGCTTTTCGAAAGCTGATGCAACTGCGGAGTGGCTCGTCCGGGATGATTATATTGCAAAAATGCAGCAACAGATGGAGGGCATTGACGCCATTCTGTTTCCGACGCTACCCGTTTTACCTCCACGACTGGATGAGATCATCGAACGCGCCATGCCACTTGGCGATCTCACGCGTGTCGTCAATTATCTTGATCTTTGTGCGATGGCTATTCCTGCACAGGTAACGCAGGAGGGGTTGCGCCATTCTGTTCAGGTGATCGGCAAGCATGGAGATGATGATCTCGTATTTGCACTTTCTGCTGAGATAGAAGCAAGTCTCTCCGGCTTGAAAGAGGTGGTGTGATGGTTCCGGTTAAAGACCTTCTCGCAGCCTGTCAAAAATACGGTGAGCGTCCTGCCATTGTGATCTGTGGTGTCACACTGGATTATAATGGCCTTGCTGAGCGCATATCCCGGCAAGCGAAAGAGCTGACCAGGCATTTGTCGAGTGGAGACCGTATTGCATTGCTATGTGGCAATACACTCGACTTCATCACGCTTTCGCTCGCAGCTGAATTGATTGGTGCAATCAGGGTTCCACTCAACATCAAGGCAACGCCCGCCGAAATTGCGGCTTTGCTTGCGGATTGTTCGCCGAAACTGGTTGTTTATGAGGCAGAAACTGAAGGGCTGCTTGCACAGGCGCCTGCAATAAAAGCAATCGAAGCGGCAACACTCGCTTCGATCAGCGATGATTCATACACAAACTCTGATGCGCTTTCGCCTGCCGCACGATGCTCCATAACATATACATCAGGTTCGACAGGAAAGCCGAAGGGCGTGGTACTCACCCATGCCAATTGGCATTATGTTTTTGCGAATATGCTGATTGATCGCGATATATCGGCAACAGATACACTCGCCTTCATTGGTCCACTTACCCATGCAGGATGGAGCTATCTCTATGCTGGCCTGCTGCGCGGTGCGCGAGCTGCTGTTTTTGATGCTGGCGATGTCGACGCAATGCTCGCATTTGCGCAACAGGATGAAATCACAATCATCACCTGCGTTCCAACGACATTGTCGCGGATCATCAAAGGAGTGGGCAATCATCATCCGCTATGCCAGTCCCTGAAATGGATTGGTGTCGGAGGCGCTCCAACCAGTCCGGCTTTACTTGAACGGGCAATAAGCATCTTTGGCAGACGTGTCGTTTTGAATTTCGGCCAGACCGAAGCGATGATGACATGTGCTTTTTATAATCTTGCACGGGAGCAGCAACATGACCATGAAGCTGGTCTGATTGGCCGAAGTTATATTTTTTCCAGTGTCGCAATCCGGGCTGAAGACGGCACAGCCTGCGCAATCGGCGAGGTTGGTGAAATCTGCGTGAGCGGTCCGCATACCATGCTGGAATACTGGAACAATCCGCAACAGACCGCTGCCGCTTATCGCAGGAATGAAATTCTCACCGGGGATCTGGGTGTCGAAATCGCACCCGGCCTATTCCGGCTCGTCGGGCGTGCCAAAGATATGATTATTTCGGGAGGCTTTAATATCTATCCGATGGAGGTGGAAGCAGCTGTTGCCGCTTTGCCTGAGGTAGACGAAGTCGCTGTCATGGGCATCTCCGATGAAGAATGGGGTGAGAAGGTTGTTTGTGTTCTGTCAGCGCAGCAGGGTGCAGAATTATCCGTCGACAGATTACGTCAGTCTTTGAAGCCGGTTCTTGGCATCAAAACGCCCAAAGTCTTTCATCTCCTGCCGCAGCTGCCGAAGGCGGCAACGGGGAAAATTGACAAAAAAGCTTTAAAAATCTGGCTTGAGGAGCAGGGTCAATGAGTGGTGTTTTCATTACCGCAATGACGCGGACTCCATTTGGACGGTTTAAGGGTAAACTTGCTGGCATTGATGTCGTGGACCTTGGTGCAGCCCTGTTGAATGAGCTGACTAAAAGAGATCCTCAGGCAACTTTGCCGGATACCGTAATCGGAGGATCAGGGCTTATGGGCGGCGTTCATCTGACCGCTCTTCGGCAGATGCTGATTGGCTCTGATTTACCAAATAGAACTGTTTCCATTGCTGTGGATAGAGCATGTTGTACGGGAATGACGGCAATATCGGCGGCATTTGCGCAACTCAAAACGGGTGGTGGTGATAAGGCTTATATCGCCGGTGTTGAAAGTCTGTCGAACACGCCATTGCTGATTTCACGCGGGAATGAGCGTAAAATTGCCAGTATGGCCCTGACGGACCCGTTATTGCTTGGTGGTCGTGTCTCGCCCAAAACGATCGCACAATATACGTCAGAAGAAGCGCTTCATTACGGTATTACCCGCGAAATGCAGGATGACTGGGCGTTCGCCAGCCATCAGAAATACTTCGTAGGTAAAGGACTTGGTCTCTATGATGATCTTGTTTTTTCACCACCTGAACCTGGCTTGTCAGACACTGCTGATGAAGGGCCGCGCGCCAACTCCGACCGTCAGAAACTGGCAAACCTGCCGACAGTGAATGGTTCTGAAACCATTACAGCAGGCAATGCCCCCGGTCTGTCGGACGGTGCCGCAGGACTGGTACTGATGACGGGTGATGCCATGAAAGCGACCGGTGCCACCGCGATAGCAGAAGTTGTGGATCGCGTTCAGGTTGCTGGTGATATTCAGGAGGGAACCTCTGTTCCTCAGGTTGCAATGATGCGTCTTCTGGCGCGTAACAGCTTGAATATTGACGACATTTCAGTTGTCGAAATCAATGAGGCTTTTGCCGCAACGCCTTTGGTTAGCACAGCACTTATGGCGAAGGCACTTCATACCGATCTGGATGCGCTGCGGGCGAAAACGAACATCTATGGTGGAGCGGTCGCTATCGGCCATCCGCTCGCAGCATCGGGTATCCGTATTGTTCAGCAGTCTGCCAATATATTGCGCCATAGGGGTGGCGGGCTCGCTTTATGTGCCATTTGTGGAGGGTTTGGCCAGGGCGAAGCTGTCTTGATCAGAGTTTGAATTGTTAACAATAAAAGGGGAATAAAAATGAACAGAAGAAAATTTTTTATGATGACCGTATCTGCAATCGCTTTTGTAGCTATTGGTTTACAGGCACAGGCCGCAGAGCCATTTAAAGTCGGTATAACGGTTTCAAATAGCGGCAACTTCATGCTTGCTTCGCAATCCGGTGAACGTGGCGTTCGTATGTGGGTTGATGATGTCAATCGACGTGGAGGTATTGAACTTGATGGCGAGAAGCGTCCTGTAGAGCTTGTTGTTCTGGATGACCGCTCTGATAAAACCATGGTTCCGCGTGTTTATGAAACGCTGATTTCTGGCAATAATGTCGATGTACTGATGGCACCTTTTGGTTCAACCCTGACAGGCGTTGCGGCAACAGTTGCAGAACGTAACAACAAATTTCTGATGTCATGGTCGGCATCTGCTGATGAGATTTACCAGCAAGGCTATAAAAATATTGTATCAGCAGTTGTGCCTTCATCGCTCATCCCAAGTACCAATCTTCGTCTTTTAAAGGATGCCGGCGTTAAAAAGATTGCCATTATTCATGTGGATGAATCCTTCCCGGCAGGTCTGGCTGCTGCAGCCGTGAAAGATGCAAAAGAAATGGGCTTTGAGGTGGTCATGGACGAGACCTACCAGAAAGGCACAAAAGACTTCTCTGTCTTGTTGCAAAAAGCAAAAGCGCTTGGCGCAGAAGCTTTCTACCCGCATAGCTATGAGGTCGACAGTGTCCTTATGGCCCGGCAAATGCAGGAACTCGATATTCATTTCAATAATGTGTACTTTATGTATGGCTCAACACCCCAGTTTATGGAGTTGGGCAAGCTGGCCGAATTTATCACTAGCCACACACAATATAGTCCAAACGCCAAATGGAACATCACTGACGGACTCAATAATGAAGAATTCGTGAGCCGCTATAAAGAATTGTTTCCAAATGCCTCATATTCTGAAGATTTCCAGACGGTGCTTGCTTATGGCGCAGCGGTTGCATTGGAACGTCTTGTCAGTGAAGCTCAATCAACAGACCCGGCTGTTTTGAAGCAAAAGGCGCTTGATATGGGGGGCAAGATCACCACGATCAGCGGAAAATTTGCAATTGATGAAACGGGTAAGCAGATCGGAATGGAACCGATTGTTCTGCAAAACCAACCGGGCAAAGGGCTGGTTCCGGTTGCACCGGCGGAAGTAGCTACTGAAAAGCTCATTTATCCTATTCCTCAATAGATCATAGGGGAGGAACGATATGGCGATCAAACAGGCATCGGAGTTTTCCGCCGTTAATAAAGGGGCAGCGCGTTATGCGCTGCTTCTTGAGTGCCTTTCCGTAAACTATCCAAAGCCTGTAAGTCTGGCAGAGCTTGCCAGATTAGCGAAATTGCCAAAGCCATCCGCTTTCCGGCTTCTGAAAGCCTTACAGTCGGTTGGTTTCATTGCTTATGACAGCCAAAGCGAAGCTTATTTTCTGGGTGCCCGGTTAATGGATATTGGCGTCAGATCGCTATCCCAGAACTTTGCCCGCCTTGCTGAACCCGCTCTTTTGCGGCTGAGTGAAACGACAGATGATACCGCATTTGCTGTGCTCGCCGAGAACGATCACATGAACTGTCTGCGCAGGATAACAGGCAGTTTTCCTGTGCGAACCTTATCGCTTGAAGAAGGTGATATCTGGCCTCTTGGTATAGGTGCTGTAGGTTTGGCCCTGTTGGCTGCACACGACGATAACTATGTCGATTACTATCTTAAAAACTATATGCCTGTGCTTTCCCGCTATTCTCCTATTGATGAAAGTGAGCTGCGAAGACGGGTTGTTCTTACGCGTGAAACAGGCATCGCCGTCAGCCAGGGTGATTTGCTGACAGGTATGTCTGCGATCGGTGTCGCTATCTATTATCCTGATTCCAAACGTCCGATAGGGGCACTATCAGTTGCTGCTTTGAGTACGCGCCTTGACGAAACGCGCCGCAACGAAATTGGACAATATCTTTGTAGTGAAGCCAGGCTGATCACTGAAGCGCTCGAAAACTCTTTGAAAATAGCAAAGGTGGAACGCGCACATGAAGATTGATCTTTCCGGAAAACGCGCATTGATCATTGGTGGTGGCACCTTTGGTGAGGGTAATGGTATTGGCCGGACGGTTGCCAGCACTTTCGCCGCTTGCGGTGCACAGGTGATTATTGCCGACCGCGACGAAGAAGCGGCGAATGCCACTGCCGAGTTGGTGAATATGGAAGGGGGAAAGGCCAGCATTGCTGTATTCGATGTAGCTGATCATAATGCCACGCAAACGGCGCTGTCAGCTATTGATCCTCAAACAATTGATGTTCTTTACTACAATGTTGGTATCGGGTTTGCGAGTGACACCCTTTCGCTCGATGAAGCGCAGTTTCAAACTGTTTTGAATGTTAATCTGGTTGGCCTGCATCAGGCATCGCGAGCCGTACTGCCCGGCATGCGGCTGCGTAAAAGCGGCGTTATACTGGCAAGCAGCTCAGCCTGGTCTCATCGTCATCTTGGTTACAGTCATGCGTTCTACGCGACGTCAAAAGCCGCAATGAACCATTATATACAAATGATAGCCCAGGAAAATGCCAGCTTTGGTATTCGGGCCAATTCAATTTCTCCCGGATTTATCGATACGCCACGCATCCGGGTTAATCTTGCTCAATCTTATGACGAGAAGAGTTTTGATCAGATTATAGCTAAGCGCTCAGCGCAAGTGCCAATGAAGCGACTGGGAGAGCCGCAGGACGTGGCAAACATCGCAGCATTTCTCGCATCAAGCCTCGCCTCCTATGTTACCGGCGCTGATTTCAAGGTCGATGGCGGGATCAGCAGCGCTAAAATTGCGTGAGAGGTTTTGCCTTGGAAGACCTCTTTGAATGCGAGAATGCAACAAATTCAGGAAGCAGAAAATGAATATCGGCTTTGTCGGTGCAGGAAAAATGGGATTACCAATCGCATTCAATATAGTGCGAAAACTTGGTCGGCCAATCACTGTTGTTGACCCGCATCTACCCAAAATTCCAGATGAATTGGACATTGACCCGGCAATGTTCAATTTTTCATCGAGCCTGCACGATCTGGCAGATTGCGATGTTGTGATCTTATGCCTGCCAGATAGCAACGTCGTGTCCACCGTTGTAGAAGGCAGGGGTAATCTTGATGGTCTGTCAGAGATACTGCATGCAGAGTCAACGATTATAGATTGCAGTTCCTGTATTGCCACCGAGACGATACGTCTGGCGGAGCTTCTGGGAAAGCGTGGAATAGCGTTTCACGACGCGCCGGTTTCCGGTGGTTTGGTCCGTGCATGGAAGGGCGAACTCACCGTTATGGTGGGCGGTCTGGATACTCTCAATCCATTGATGAATATCATTGAAGCTTTCGCGGCCAAAGTCGTATCTTTGGAAAAAGTGGGCGATGGTCACGTGATGAAAACTGCAAACAATTACCTGCTTGCGGCGAATATTATCAGCTTTGCCGAAGCACTGCGTTTTGCACGTGAAGCTGGCATTTCGTTCGAAAAATTTGACGAGGTGGTCAACAGTTCGAGTGGCGGAAGTTATGTCTCGCTGAACAAGATTGAAACCGTGGCGCGCGATGATGACAGCGTGAGCTTTACAACAGGTCTGATTGCAAAAGACGTTCGCAATTTTATCGAAAGCTGCGCAGGTATCGGCCTTGATATGCCGATGAGTGCACATGTGGCTGAGTTGTGGGATGAAACGATCAGGAAGGTCGGCCCGAATGTGGATAGCCTGAAAATCTATCGCACACTAGGGTCCTGACCCTAGGACGCGCAGCTGTGTGAAATAATACACATATTACAAGACAATGAAGACAAACGGGGAAAATATAGATGTCATTGGTCAGAATTAGAAAGAAAAGTCTCACAGTTGAAACAACATTCCATGAACTCGGTCCAGAGCCTGCAGTTCCATTGAAGATGGCTGCTGCCATGGCGGTTGTCGCAAACCCCTATGCAGGGCGCTATGTTGAAGACCTGCTTCCATTTATGCAGGAATTACGGGCACTTGGCCATGATCTGGCCGAAGAACTTGTGGAGACGTTAGGCGGCAAGGAGAATATCGAGGTCTATTCTAAAGCAGCTATCGTAGGGCTGAACGGAGAAATGGAACATGGTGCCGTCTGGCATGAAGCGGGTGGCTGGGCCATGCGTCAAGTGTTGGGACAACCCAAGGCGATTGTGCCGGCCAATAAAGCTGTCGCGCAGGCAGGTTATCGTATTATGGTGCCTGTTCATTATATTCATGCCTGTTATGTCCGCAGCCACTTTAATTCAATGGAAGTCGGTATTCAGGATGCTCCACGACCTGACGAAATTCTTTTCGCCCTTGTGATGGGAACTTCAGGCCGTCTTAATCCAAGACTTGGTGGGTTGTTGAAGGATGATATAAAAGGCGAAGATGGGCAGCGTTGAAAAATATCGCAATATTCAAACCGTTCGTTTTTTAGAACAATTTCGACTCTCAGCATATGCCGACCCTCACTGCATTCACTGGGTACATATTGGACTTTCCCTTATTTAGTGGAGAGCTTCTTGCACTAATTTTTGGTTTTTCGTCTCGAATACCAATGGCTATGGTTGCGTTATTTCTGGTCTGGAACACAGTGCACCAGATCAGTTCCGACTTGATCTTTTTGAAGACGGTTTTGAAAGCACACCATACGGCTTCAAGCTTGCGGTTAAAAAGGGGACTATGGACGACTGATCGGTCGGACGAAAGGTGGCATCAATACCAAATTGCACGGTGTCACCGATGCACAGGGGCGCCTCATCACGTTACACATCATGGCGGAACAAATCAGCAATTATACCGGCGAAGCAACCCTTATTGGGAGGTTATCGAAGGTGGACTGGTTACTTGCTGACAGAAGCTATGATGCGATTGGTGCAGAAAACGGTTAAAGACAAAGAGATAAAGCTGTGCATCCCGCGGTGTAAACACCATAAGTAGCCTATCAAATATGACAAGCGGCGCAATTGTATTGAAATGATGTTCGGACGATTGAAAAATTGGCGAAGAATTGCCATCCGTTATGATCGCTACCCCGTTTCTTCTAGCTCGAAACGGAATGAATCCTGATTCTAATTGCGACTAAATCAAAATGGCAGGCTCTAGAGTTTTTTCAAGCCTGCCTAATTTTTTAAGCAAGCAGACGTATTATATCTTTATCAGGCATCGCCGTCATGAGTTCATAGCTCGATTTAATTTCCACTGGAGCGTTGGTGCGCCCTGATTTTAGAATAGCTTCGAGAATTTCCAGTACGTGAAGTGCGTTGCTGCCTGTGGCACGGGGCTTACGTTTGTTGACAATAGCATCAGCCATTTCGGCGACAGCAGTTGTGCGATAATTCGCAATGCGTGGTGCATCGTATGGCCAGTTGATCACGCCCAATAGACTATCTTCAGATTTGAATGTCTGCCAATCACCACCGTGATCACTATAAAGCAGATCACCACCATAAGTATCAGGGTCAGGCAGACGTAGCGAACCATCGCGACCATAAAGTTCAATATATGGGTGACCTTGAGCCCAAACATCCCAACTAATACCGAGATTGACAATTGCACCTGAAGCGAAGCGTATAACTGCCATCGCTGTGGTTTCTGTAGTAACACCGAAGCTTGTGCCTTTGTTTGGGCCATTTGCTGTAATGGTGCGATTTTTGTTGCCGATAGAAGTCATCGCAAAAACCTGGTTGGCCGGACCGAGAAGGCTGAGAAGCATTGCGATATAATACGGACCCATATCAAGGATCGGTCCTGCACCCTCTTGATAATAAAACGATGGAGCGGGGTGCCAATGTTCCATACCGTGGCCCATCATATAAGCAGTTCCACCGATAATTGGACCTAAGCAACCGTCATTGATGAGATTGTGCGCCTTACGGCCTGCAGCTCCTAAAAATGTATCTGGCGCAGATGCTAATGCCAAACCTTTTTCCGCAGCCAGTGCTACCAGCTTGCTGCCAAGCTCGGTTGAGACAGCCAAAGGTTTCTCGGTAAATACGTGTTTGCCAGCTTCAAGGGCTGCTTTCGTTACCGGATAATGTTCAGTAGGAACGGTTAAATTGAGAACGATATCCACAGTTGGGCTGGCTAGCAGTTGCTCTGCAGTCATAGCGGATATGCCATATTCGGCAGCCCGTTTGGCTGCGGTTTCAGGAATAATATCTGCGCAGGCTGTCAGTTCGATATTGTTGAACAGCGCTGCATTGCGCATGTAAGTCATTGAAATGTTACCGCAACCGATGACGCCAATTCTCATTTTACTCATTTTAAGCTCTGAAGTTTGAGGACTATTTTGTACTGACGATATGAAGTATTTTCTCAGAGATAGCTTTGCCGAGAACTTCATGCTGCTTTGCATCAAAGTGTACACCATCGACGTTGCTCACACGAATAAGGCTCCCTGCATCAAGGAATGAGGCGCCGGAAGCCCGCGCAACTTCGTGATATTTAGAGGCAATCTTGCGCGACTTGGCCGCGCCTCCAAGAAAGATTTCTCCAAGAAAGCCGATTTCTTCAATAGGCGTTGGTGCGACAATGAGTAGTTTTGGGATAGCACCATTTCTTCCAGATGGGTTTTTGTGAATGATATCAAGCAAGGCCTCAAGGCCACGCCGAATGTCTTCCGGTGTCAGGTTGAAGCGTGTTTTGAGGTCATTTGTGCCTAGGGTCAGCACGATAAGGTCAATTGGATTGTGGCTGTGCAAGCAAGGTAAGAGATAAGTTTTTCCGTTCCTTGAAGCACCTTCAATCGCATCATCATGAACTGTGGTACGCCCTGGAAGCCCTTCTTCGATGATGTGATACCCACTGCCGAGCTTATTTCGCATAACACCGGTCCAGCGAATGTCGGATCCGAAACGTTCGGCATGCGCTGCATGAAGCATAGGCACCGTTCCGTAGGTGTTGGAATCTCCAAAGCAAAGAATATTGATAGCTTCTGTCATTTTTATTTTCTTCAGGCTGCGGCGGGCAATGGTGGTTGCTGTGCGCCTGTCATAATCGCTACAGCATCTGACATGGATATATCTGTCGATTTCACGACACAGGCGCGTTTGCCTAGTCGATGAATATGGATACGGTCAGCGACTTCGAAGACATGGGGCATATTATGACTGATAAGCACGATTGGCATGCCACGCTCACGGACGCGTAAGATGAGATCAAGAACTTTTTGCGATTCCTTGACACCCAACGCCGCAGTTGGTTCGTCCATGATCACGACTTTTGAGCCAAAAGCAGCGGCACGTGCCACAGCAATGCCTTGCCGTTGCCCGCCAGAAAGTGTTTCAACCGTCTGGTCAATTTTCTGGATCGTCATCAAGCCAAGCTCGCTGAGCTTCTGACGAGCAATATCTTCCATCTGGGTTGTATCGAGTGTGCGTAATAGCATGCCAGATAAACCGCGTTTGCGAATTTCACGGCCTAGAAACATGTTGTTGGCGATTGACAAGGCTGGTGAAAGTGCCAGATTCTGGTAGACGGTTTCTATCCCGGCTTCGCGTGCTTCCATAGGGGAACGGAATGAAACTTTTTTCCCATCGAGCAGGATGTCACCTTGATCGGGTGTAATAGCACCCGAAAGTGCCTTGATCAGCGAGGATTTTCCGGCTCCATTATCGCCAATAACAGCAAGAATTTCACCAGGCATGAGATCAAATTCAGCTGCGTCGATAGCGGTGACGTTGCCATATTTTTTGACCAGACCACGAGCTTGAAGAACTGGTTGAACATTATTCATGCAGAAACCCTCCGAATCCACTGGTCAAGTGCGACAGCAACGATGATAAGGAAACCGACAGTAAAGTCTTGCCACAACACGTCTACACCAGCGAGCGAAAGGCCATTGCGGGAAGCGGCAACGATCAGGGCGCCGAACAAGGTGCCAAGAATGGATCCACGACCACCAAACAGGCTAGTGCCTCCGATGACAACCGCAGTGATGGAGTCAAGATTAGCGAGCTGTCCAGCCTGCGGGCTGACAGAGCCGATGCGGCCTATCAGCGCCCATGCACCGAGTGCGCAAATGATGCCTGCAACAACATAGACCTGCAAGAGAACCTTGTTTGTACGGATACCTGCAAGCCGGGCTGCTTCCACGTCATCACCAACTGCATAGACATGACGGCCCCAAGCGGTCCTATTGAGAATATGCCAAAAGACGACGGCAAGAATGATGAGGAAAATAACACCATAGGTAAAGCGTGCGCCACCAATCGTGAAACTTGTGCTTAGCCATTGAAGGAAAGGTGCTGCCGCGGCCACATCTTGCGAACGAATGGTCGCACTTGATGAATACCAGAGGTTCAGCGCGAAGAACATGTTCCATGTGCCCAGCGTCACAATAAAAGGCGGTAGACGCACATATGTAACAAGGAAGCCATTTATGAATCCACAGACGGCACCGGTAGCGATGCCTATCGCGAAAGCAACAGCAGGCGGCAAACCGACGATAACAGCAAGCTTGCCCATTATAACGGATGCGAGCACCATGATAGCACCAACCGAAAGGTCGACGCCTGCAGTCAGAATGATCAGTGTTTGAGCAATCGCCAGAATGCCGATGATCGTAACCTGCTGCATGATGAGCGACAGGTTCATCGGATGGTAGAATCGGCTTCCCACAATCATGGAAAATAGAACGATTGCGAGCAGAAGAACAATTGCGGGAACGGCAGTTGGATTTTTGTGAAGAAAGTGCTGCACACGACGCAGTACGCTGGGAGCGGGCTCTTCAAATGACGCTATGCCGTCTTGGGGTTGAGTGGTTTCTGTTTGACTCATCTTGCATCGCCTCCTACCGACGTCTTGCGAGACCGGGATAGCACACTTCGCCACAACGTGTTGCGAAGGTGTATATCGGGGAATATGAGAGGCATGATTAATTTCCATCACGCACTCACTTAAAGCAGTGATCTGTGAAAGATGTGCTTACTTCTTCCACAGATCAGATAATTAACCCCAGCAGAGCTTGAGTGCTTCTTCCGATGTGATGGAATCCAGGCCTTCGACAGGCTTATCTGTGACAAGCTGTGTTCCGGTATCAAGAAAGTTTAAGCCAGGTGTGTTTTCCGGGAGTTTTCCGGTTTTGCCGTAATCAACGATAGCCTGAACGCCGAGTTCAGCCATACGCAATGGAAACTGCATTGACGTTGCGCCGATAACACCTGCACGAACATTTTCTACACCTGGACAACCACCATCGATAGAAGTGATCGTGATGCCTTTTTCCGCGCCAACAGCCTTGATTGCTTCATATGCACCAGCAGCAACTGGTTCTGCGATGGTGTAAACAACATTCAAGGTCGGATCGCGCTGAAGCAGGTTTTCCATGCCTGTGCGTCCACCCTCTTCATTGCCATCAGTCGCTTCATGGCCAACGATACGTTTATCGTCTTCATCGCCAATGATGTTCGGATCTTTAATATCAATACCGAAGCCTTGCATGAAGCCCTGATCGCGCAGGAGATCGACGGTAAAACCAAGCTTGCTGACATCGAGGAAGGCAATACGCGCATTTGCAGCTTCATCGCCGAGTGTTTTGTTTGCCCACTCACCAATCAGTTGGCCGGCTTTAAAGTTATCAGTTGCAAAAGTCGCATCGGCAGCATCGATAGGATCAAGCGGAGTATCGAGCGCGATAACGATAAGGCCAGCATCACGGGCTTTTTTGACTGCCGATATAATTCCTTTTGAATCGTTTGGAGTAATAAGAATGCCTTTGGCGCCTGCAGAGATGAGATTTTCGATAGCCTCAACCTGACTTTCATTATCGCCATCAATGCGACCAGCAAAGGAACGAAGCTCGACGCCTAATTCGGCAGCCTTTGCTTCTGCGCCTTCCTTCATCTTGACGAAAAATGGATTGATATTGGTTTTTGTGATCAAGCCAACTATATCTTTGGCAGCAGCAGGTGTTGCCATCAGGGCGCAGGCAGCTGCACTGGCGAGAGCTATTTTTTTCAATCTATTCATATCTTCCTCCCAAAAAACGATCCCGGTCCATCTCCTAATAAACCGGTTTCTCCCGACCGCAGAAGTATTTTAACTAATTGCGATCAAATAACGTCATATCAATGAGAGAAATTTTGTCAATTGATAAAATTTCATTGACATAAGCTTATAAAAGCATGAAAAACATCAAATAAGATCAAAAATGATCACACTGTGATGATATTAGCCCGCCTTGGAGGAGGTTTTAATATGAAGATAGGTTGTCAAACATTCACCTGGGAGATGCTGGGTGATGGTTGGGCGGGTAGCACGGACGATGTCGTCAGGGCGATTGGTGCTGCAGGTTATGCCGGGATTGAAATCACCAATAACATGATAGGTGGTTATGATCGAAATGCCGAGGATTTTAAAAATCTTCTTTCCGAGACAGGCTTGGCTTTCGTGGCTTATGCATTCTCGACGCAGAGTGGATTTACTGTTGAAGAAAAAGCGGATGAAGAGCTTACCGCAATCTCTTCTGCAATGGACTTCATCGCGTCTTTTCCAGGTGCAATTCTGTCTCTTGGATGCCCGACCGATCATCAGGGTATAGGAGATGCAAAAGCCATTGAAACTGCGGGGCGTATTTTCAATCGAGCTGGAGAGCTTGGTAAGGCGCGCGGTATTCCTGTGGCGTTCCACCCCAGCAGTCATCAAGGTTCTGTTGTTGTGACGCGCCCGCAATATGAAGCAATTATGGCTGCGACGGACCCAACACTCGTAAAATGGGTGCCAGATACAGGCCATATTATTCGGGGTGCGCAAGATATCCCAGAAACGTTATCGCTTTTCCACGAACGGATTGCTTATGTTCACCTCAAAGATGCATCTTCTGATGGTGTATGGCGTATGATGGGGGCGGGGGACTGCGATATTCCAGGAGTTATCGCGCATCTTCATAATGAACTCGGTTTCGATGGCTGGCTCATTGGGGAAGAAGAATCGGATGACGCAGGTCGAGACCCCGCTACGGCTGTCAAACTCAATCAGGACTATCTCGCTCGAATTGTTGCGTGAATGAATTTGATCATGGTTCTGGCTGTGCCATCCTCATAGTGTCAGCGGTAGGGTTATGGATTTGAACGAACTTAAAAAGGCGGTCCTTGAGGCGAACCTCGCAACGGTTCGGGAAGGACTGGTTCTTTCAACTTTTGGCAATGTCAGCGGTATTGACCGGGAAAGTGGTCGCATCGTTATAAAGCCAAGTGGTGTTGAATATGACAAGCTGTCGCTTGCTGATCTGGTTGTGACAGATCTTGATGGTAACGTCATTGAAGGCAAACTAAAGCCTTCGTCTGACCTCCTTACACATCTTGTTCTTTATAAAACAGTTCCTGCCATTGGTGCAGTTGTACATACGCATTCAACATATGCGACAATTTTTGCACAGAGCCAGCGCTCTATCCCGGCTTTCGGAACAACGCACGCGGACTATTTTCACGGCACGATTCCCGTAACACGCCTCCTCACTGATGAAGAAATTCGTGACCGCTATGTGGAAGCGACTGGGCATGTGGTTGTGGAAGCACTGGGGAACTATGATCCGATGTCTATACCAGCGGCCCTTGTTGCCGGGCACGGACCGTTTGTCTGGGGAAACGAACCTGCGGATGCTGTGCACAATGCACTAATTCTGGAAGAAGTTGCCCGTCTGGCATGGCATACAATTTCGCTTAATCCCGATGCTCAGCCGATTTCACAAAGTCTGCTGGACCGGCATTATTTGCGCAAGCATGGTGACAACGCCAGCTACGGACAATAAGGCTTCTGAACGACGTTGGGAGGACATTTTATGAGTGTTGTTGTCGGTGTCGATTTCGGCACGTTGAGCGTGCGCGCAACAATTATGGATTCCGTAAAGGGTATCTTGTCGAATGCATCGAGCAGTTACCCACTAAAGCGATCGACCACAGATCCAGATTTTGCAACGCAATCACACGACGACCATATGAATGCGCTCGTAAACGCTGTTCGTGAAGCAATCTCCCGTGCTGATATCGATGGTGAAAGTGTCGAAGCATTAGCTTGTGAAACGACTGGTTCCAGCGTCGTCATGGTCGATAAGACACTGACCCCTCTTGATGATTATTATCTCTGGTGTGACCATCGTGCTCACAAAGAAGCAGCAGAAATCACAGCCGCCGCACATCGCGATGGCATCGAGGCTATCGAATGGTGCGGCGGTGTTTACTCGCATGAGTGGGGTTATGCGAAAGTACTCCATTTTTTGCGTCATAACCCGGACAAACGTGATCGCTTTGCCAGTGCTCTTGAACATTGTGATATGTTAACAGCAACCCTTTGCGGTGTATCAGACATTAGCAAGGTCACACGCAGTATTTGTGCGATGGGGCATAAATGGATGTGGGGAGAGGCTTGGGGCGGGCTGCCACCACAAGACTTTCTTACGCGCATAGATCCACTCTTTAATGGCATTAATGACAAGCTCGCCGGGGAATATAAAACATCTGACTGCATAGCGGGCTATTTATCGCCATATTGGGCAGAACGGCTGGGTTTGCGTGCTGGTATTCCTGTCCCCGTTGGAGCTTTAGATGCTCACTGGGATGCGATAGGTGTTGGATGCAAGATGGGCGACGTTGTCAATGTGGTCGGCACGTCGACGTGCATTATAGCGCTTGGTCCGGAAGATTGTGGGGTCGTTCCTGGCCTGTGCGGCCTTGTTCCGGGTAGTGTTCACCCCAATCATATGGGAATCGAAGCTGGACTTTCAGCTACAGGAGATCTGTTCGAAGCAATTGCTCGTCGTGCTGAAAGTGACGTAGCTACGCTCTCGGCCGGTCTTGAAAATTATGCACCGGGTGAAACTGGCTTGATCAGGCTGACATGGGACAATGGTGACCGCACTGTGCTCGTTCGATCGGATCTCGGCGGCGTAACACTGGGATGGGACATCAATCATACTGCGGCCGATGAATTACATGCCGCAATTGAAGGAACAGCTTTCCACACGCGCATCATTTTCGAACGTATACGCAGTGGTGGTATCCCTATCAAACGTGTCATTAATGGCGGAGGCATTCCGCAAAAGAATGAAGTTCTGAACCAGATCTATGCTGATGTACTTGGTTGCCCGGTTCTGGTCCCGGATGATGCTTCAACAGGTCTGGGATCGGGTATCTTTGCCTGTTTAGCGTCTGGAGCATTTGCGACTTTGGAAGAGGCTCAGGATGCTCTATGCTTGCCTATGCGCGTTATACAACCCCGGCCTGAGGCAATGGTAATCTATGAGAGATTGTTTCAAATTTACCGGGATCTCTATTTTGGCTTTGGCGAAGGAAGGCCGGTGGATCTAGCAAGCGTTCTTCCAGCATTGAAAAAAATGCGCCGTAAAGCCTGAGCAGTATTGCACTAGTCACAATGGGTTTCTCATCGTTATAAAATGCTGATAGTGTCGAAAAAATTGATAGGAAATTCAGTGTGAACGAACTTGAGCGTCAGGAAGCTATTCTTCGAATTCTTGCGACATCGCAGTTTGCAAGCGTCAATGATATTGTGGATTTGCTGGATGTTTCACCAGCCACAGTTCGCCGTGATATTGCAAAGCTCAACGAGCAGGGTTTGATACGCAAAGTTCATGGTGGAATTACAACCGCTGATAATCTCAGCTCAGCATCTTCACGCTCAAAGCCCTATATTGAAAATCAGGTCATCAATGTTTCCCAGAAAGAAGCAATTGCAACCGCCGCTGCGGAGTATTGCAACGACGGTGATACAATTTTTATACATGGTGGTACGACCTGTTCTCTTTTCTCGCGGAAGCTTGCACTTAAAAATCTTAAGGTCATTACAAACTCGGTAGCCGTTGCAGATACGATATGGAACAGTTCGACATGTAATCTACATGTATTGGGTGGTGACTTACATCGTGAGCCTGCAATTTTTTATTCTCCACAACTCTGGGCCGAAGAGTTTTATGTATCGCGCTATTTTCTAGGTACACTTGGAATAGACGATGAAGGTTTGCTGGAGAATAATCCGCTTCTTGTCCGAGTTATCGATATGGTAGTTGGACGCGCAAGTGAAGTTGTTGTTCTTGCTGATAGCTCCAAGTTCTTTGCAAGACCGCGGCTTCGTGCCTTGACCTTTAATCGCATAAGCACCCTTATTACTGACGATGGAATTTCTGATGCAAATGCAAAAATGATTGAAGATGCAGGAGTGGAGCTGATTGTATGCTCTACGTAGATTTTGCGTAATGATTTTTAAGATGTTGTGGCGTGAACAGAGCATGGTGTGTGTATTTACGGACGAGACTGGCTGCAATTTCCCATATGCGAATGCTTTGAGACAATAATGGAAAATTATTCGAGCAGCACGCCAATATGATGGAACTGAAAAGCAATTAGATATTTGGCGATCAATAGCTTTGCATAGTTCACTCTATACACAGATGTCACAAGATCGAGAACATGTTCTGAAGACACAAAGATTGGAGATGTATCCACATATGATATGACCACTACGCTTACTCCTTTTTCAAACATATGCATCGCAGCAGCTGTAATACTATGGCTTTGATTGAATGTTTTATGAACCCAGTCAGGCATACGTCTAGTTGACCACAACATTAAAAAAATAGATTAAAGGGGAGAGTTGATAGCCAGCAATAATTTGACATAGCGTTGTCGTTAAAGGCCTTTGAATGAGCGAATACTTTTTATCGATTGAAGAAGAACGAGAGCGTGCGCGAGTGGCTTGGCTCTATTTCATTGGTGGCCAAACCCAGCAGGAAATCGCGCAACGGCTCAATATTACGCGGTTGAAGGTCAATAAGATCATTGGTCAGGTTCGCGAGTTCGGACAGATACAAGTGAGTGTGAGCCTGCCTCTCGTGGATTGTATCGAGTTAGCCGAGAAAGTCGCTACTCGTTATGGTCTGGAAGATGTTGTCGTCGTTCCCGACCTCATCGATTATATCGATCAAAAACGTGTGATTGGCGAAGCTGCAGGCATTATGGCAAGCGAATTGATCGCTGGTCGCGACATGGGGGTTGGAATTGCATCAGGCCGCACGTTGAGTTTTGCGGTCAGAAGTCTACGCTCACATCCAAAGCCGGAGAGCTGGGTGGTAAGTCTCACCGGTGGTGTGACGAGTGGTTCCTCAACCAATACATTTGAAGTGGCGACCGATTTTGCTCGCGCTTTGGGGGTGGAGTGTCATTATCTCACTGCACCGATTTATTGCGCCAATCGTGAAAGCCGCGATGCAATTCTTTTAAGTGATGAACTGACAGATGTTTTAGCGCGCACCGAGATTGCCGATATTGGTATTGTATCTTGCGGAGCACTCACATCGGAAACTTCACTGACGCATATTCGCGTGGTGAAGGACAATCTTGATGCTGTACTGAAACTTGGGGCGGTCGGTGAGTTTCTGGGGTATTTTCTTGATTCTCAGGGGCGTCCGATTGATCATTTCCTCAATAACTCTATCATTGCTCTACCACCGGACAAGCTCAAACTCAAACCCGCATCGGTTCTGGTTTCAGGTGGGATAAATAAAATTCCGATTATTCGGGCCATTTTGCGCGGTGGTTATGTCAATCGTCTTGTCACTAATGAAGGTGTAGCTCGCGCTTTATTACAGGGGCCGCGTTAAAATCCGGCCCTTATGCTCTTTGGATCGTTGTGATTTGATGGCTGCTTCTCCGACTGCGTTTATTTAGCAGAAGGGGTGCGTCGAGCATCTTTGGGAAGGATGTAACCATGGAAGAGATCGCAACAGATGGTTTGGATCTGGCGAAGAATATAATACAGATTCACGGAGTAGACAGTGACGGACGCGTTGTGTTGCGCTAGAAATTACGGCGCCAAACAGCCTGCTTGCACGGTCGCGATAGAGGTGTGTTCCAGCAGTTGTCTTTGGGGTCGCACGATTTGTGCTCCAGGTCATATCACGCAGCTCGATTGGTCCCGACAGCTTGTGTGAAGTGCCAGAGGAATGATGCGAAAGCCATCGCTTTTGAACATCGGCTATTTGTACCTGTGGGCTGTGGCCAACAGGTACAAATGTTTCATTTGGAATAATGAAAAGACCGGCGAGGGGAAATTAGCTATTTCACCGGTCCCTTTATTCAGTCAGCTGAATCTTATGGCCACTGCATCTCACCTTTGATGACTTTGGCGCTAATTTCTAACCCGGATTCTCCCGCGAGATCTGGATAAAGCTTTTTCATTGCGGCAATGAGATCTGCAGCATTTTTTGCCTTCGCTGCTTCCGCTTCAAATACATTGAGATAATCTCGAGTGAACTCTACTGCAGCAAGAGTGAATGGTTCGCTACCGTCAGCATTGAGTAAATAATGCCCTGGCACGACTTTTTCCGGCTGAAGTGCTGTAATAGCGTCAAGTATCTTTTTCCAGTTCTCTCGGGATCCGGGTGTCTGTGTATCAGCAACCCAAACGTGTTCATTCGCCAGAACAGAAATGCCGCCGATAACTGCCTTGTTTGAAGGGATCCAGAGGAAGGTGTGATCGGGGGTGGCCCCATCCAACCCTATGATCTTAATTTCCTGACCATCCACTAAAAGCGTATCGCCTTTCAGCACTTCAGGAACGACGACATCTTTCGGAGCGTTTTCCTTCAGTTCTGGTCCCCAATGAGCAAGCTTAGTATCCTTGCTCGCTTCAATTGCGGCAACTGTCTGTGGCGTCGCAATAATATGCACATCGGGAAATGCTGCGTGGATGGTCTCGAGGCCGAAATAATAATCCGGGTCGCTATGACTGATATAAACGGTTTTCAGTGTCTTGCCGGTTGCTTTGATCTGATCAACGAGCGCTTGCGCATCAGTTTTCGAGAACTGAGCATCAACAAGCAGGACTTCAGTCGGCCCTGTCACGATCTCCGAGGAAACGGCAAAAATGCCTTTCTTGCCAGGGTTATAAACTGCAATGTCAAGCGTATCAGCGTTGGCCGCATAAATAAATGAAGAGCCGATGATAGTCGATACGAAAGCTGCAGTTGAAAGGAGAGATTTCAGGGTCATGAGGATTTCCTTGATATGGAGACTGAGTGGTTCAGGAGAACCGATTTAATTTTGAGAAGCCGTTGAAGAATGAACCGTCGGGGGCAGCAATAATGGAATTGCCCTTGCCCTTGCCGCAGTCTTACACATGGACGATTATGGTTTTGTCAGCCTATTGCTTATAGGCTAAAAACGCCGTCACGGATTTGTTTATAGGCACGCTTCACAGCTTCCACGAACCCATTGTGGGTTCGGCCAACTTGATGAAAACCATTTTAATATTGGGATTGAATTTGATTTGGAGGACATTGCTGCCGCCAAAATCAGTTTTATAACTGTGCCCAACGGCGGGAAAGATCGGTTTTGTCATCAGGTCTTATCATTTGTATTCAATGCCCCCTGCAGCAACTTTTGCAGCAGGGGGCTAAAAGTCGTCAGGACTTGAGAGCTTCGGCGACAGAAACCGAAAGAGGAGTTGTTGGGCGGCCAATCAAACTGGAGAGCTGTTTGCTATCGTCAAATAAAGCACCCTTTGCAGCATCGGCATCCCATCCAGCGATGGCGTCTGCGAAACCGTCTGGGAGGCCAAAGCCTTTAAGAGCGGCTGCATATTCAGTTTCTGGCAGATTTTTATAAGGAATATTCTTGCCGGTTTGTTTGGAAATTTCAGCAGCCAAATCCGAGAGCGTCCAGGCCGTATCACCAGCCAGCTCATAAGTTTTTCCATCGTGGCTTTCACCAGTGAGAGCTACAACGGCAGCTTCTGCGAAATCTGCGCGTGGCGCAGCAGAGATTTTTCCCTCGCCTGCGCTGCCAATAAATGCACCGCCAGCCAATGCGCCTCCGATAGAGCCGGTATAGTTCTCAGTATACCAGCCATTACGCAGGATTGTATAGGAAAGGCCAGATGCCTTCAGATCGGCTTCTGTCAGACGGTGTTCTTCTGCAAGACTAAGCGGCGAGTTGTCTGCATGCAGCAGGCTGGTATACACAATCCGCTTCACCCCTGCCTTTTTAGCAGCGTCAATGACGTTTTTATGCTGTTGCGCACGCTGACCAATTTCGTTCGACGAAATCAGAAGCACGGTTTCAACATTTGCCAAGGCAGCGACCAGTGTTTCAGGCTTAACATAGTCTGCCGGGCGAGCTGAAACACCGAGGTCCGCAGCTTTTTCCGGCGAACGCACCAATGCAACAATATCCGAGGCTGGCACCTTTGCTTTCAGTTTTTCGATGACAATGCGGCCGAGTTGGCCGGTTGCTCCTGTTACGGCGATAGTCATTGAATAATCCCTTGTTTTGTTGTTCCTCAATCCTGTATATAGGCAATAGTTACTTTTAAGAAGTACGCACATAAAGGTAAGTTAGGTGAATATTTCAATTCATATTGCGGATGAAGCTGAACAAAACAATTTGAGCCTTTCGGATAAGCTTGAACACGGAAACCTCATGGCTGCCGACTGCCCATCGCGCGAGGTTCTGAAACATCTGACAAGCCGTTGGGGGGTGCTTGTGCTGATCGCGTTACAGTCTGGAACGCAGCGCTTCAGCGATCTTCGTCGTAAGATTGGGGGCGTAAGCGAACGTATGCTTGCCCAGACACTGCAATGGCTGGAAAATGATGGTATGGTCGATCGCAAGGCATTCAAGGTTGTGCCGCCGCATGTTGAATACAGCCTGACCCCAATGGGTTTTGAGGCCGCAGCTAAAGTCCGGGATCTTGCCGACTGGATCGAAGTTACTTTTCCAAAAATCGAACAACACCATCAAAAGATGCGTGTATCGAATGAGAGTTAAGTCAGCATTCTTGATATGGGTAACTCTGTTCGCTTTTCCACAACTGCCCAGTTCAATATTGAGGCTGATTTGAGATTTTTTGCCGCGAGTTGGGAGCGCTGGATTATATCTCAAAAGAATGAATTGCCGGCAAAACATCTGCAAAACAGCGTGAAGAAAAGCCGTTCATAAAGCGGGATTTGCGGATTTTATCACCATATACAACTTAAAGTGAACGCATTTTATGACAATGGCGAAAATCAGCCTTTGAGTTTTCGACTGGATAGTCATATATGCCATCAAGTCAAAACAAGAGCTTATTTAACCGTGCTTTAATGGTTTGCAGGAGTTGATGGTGGCAATTTCCAGAAGAAGATTTATCAAGAATACTGGCTTGGCTTTCGGTGGTGCGCTTGTGGGCGCAACGGGCGGCGCTATGTTTGCTTCAAGTCCTGGTTGGAGAGCCCCTTCTGATGTGCCGCTTGCCGAACCTGTCGAGACGTCACATGAATTACCGGCCAGCGCTGACGTTGTGGTTATTGGTGGCGGTATTGCCGGTATTTCAACTGCGTTATTTCTCAATGAACGCGGGCTAAATACAGTTGTTCTTGAAAAAGGTGTCGTCGCGGGCGAGCAGTCAAGCCGTGCATTTGGTTGGATTTACTCTAATGGCTGGGATCTTGGAAAGCTTGAGCTTACGAACCGGTCCAAGGCTATCTGGCAAGGGTTTGCCGCTCATTTTGGAGAGGATATAGGCTTTCGTCAATCTGGAAACTTCTCACTGCTTAGTAACGAAGAAGAGGTTGAAGCAAGCCGTAGCTGGCTATCAAGCGCACTTGAAGTGCAGCCGCAAATGGATTTGCGCATTGTCACAGGCAATGAGCTTGATGCGCTCATTCCAGGGGCTTCCGGCAAATTCATCGCGGCGCTCTATCAGGCAAGTGATGGCACGGCGGAACCAACATGGTCAGTATCCCGCATAGCACGCGGAGCGATGCGCGAAGGTGTGAAAATTATTGCGCCAGTCGCCGCTCGGACTATTGAGCGTGAGGCAGGCCGTGTTGCAGGCGTTCACACCGAACTTGGTTTTATAAAAGCAAAAGCAGTTGTTATTGCCGGTGGTGCATGGTCATCATTATTCGCTCGGAATGCAGGATATACTTTACCACAACTAGCGATTAATTCTTCAATGCAACGGGTGAGCAGGATTGACGATGCACTGCCCGGTGCAGGTTATGGGCCAGATTTTGCCTGGAGACAGATGGCAAATGGTGAAACAGCAATTGGTGTATCGACGAATAACTCACCGATAACCGAAGACAATTTCCGGTTCCTTTTCGATTTTCTGCCTGCTTTGAGACATGCAGACGGATTGATCAAAGTTCGTAGTTCAAGCGATTTCTTTGCGTCTTTACATGTAAAATCTAAGTGGACAGCCGATGAAATCTCACCGTTTGAAGATGTCAGAATGCTTTCAGCAAATGTTGATACTCAAGAGGCCGACCGTGCACTTGCAAGTCTTCGTCGCGCTTATCCGCAATATGATAACGCTATAATACGCCAAAGATGGGCAGGGATGATTGATGCAACGCCTGATTCAACACAATATATCGGAGAAGTTCCTGACGTCCCGGGACTGTTTGTTATTACAGGTTTTTCAGGCAATGGTCTGACTACAGCACCTGCGTCGGGCGAAATGATTGCGCAGATGATTGCCGGGCAAGAAACAACTGCCGATTCATCGATTTATCGTCTCAATCGCTTTACCGATGGATCTGAATATGTGTTCAGGCACTGAAACTTTATGATGGAATAAAGAGGAAGCAAAATGGCCCGCCCAAGAGAAATCGATCGCGATCGCGTTCTGGATGCAGCTGAATCCGTTATGGTTGAAAGCGAAGGGCGCGGGTTTACGCTTGACGCTGTTGCAGAGCGCGCCGGGGTTAGCAAGGGTGGACTGGTCTATGCCTTTCCCAGCAAGGATGAATTGATAGGTGCAGCACTGGCACGTGAGTTGCAGCGTTTTATCGCCGCATGGGACGCTAAGGCAGAGCCAAATAACCGGTCTTCAGAAGCCATGCTGGCTGCGTATATCGCAGAGGTACAAAGCCAGGAAGAAACTCATCTGAGAACTGCGTCGCTGCTGATGACTGCGCTATCAAACTCTCCCGCAGTGTCTGATCCTGCGCGAAAATTCTATCGCACTGTCTTTGCAAATTTTGATGAAGAAACCGAGCGTGGATGCGATATCAGGCAAGCTATCCTTGCAATTGAAGGCCTGTTCTTCTTACAGGGACTGGGTCTGGTCGATCCAGACCATGTTCAATGGCTATCAGTGGTGAACCACGCAGCAGCAACTCTGCGCAAATTCCACATTTAAAAAGATCTGCCAGAACATTAATCAACCTAGGGTCAGGGCCCATTAATTTGACGGGAATGGTGTGAGGCCATCCGTTCGGATACGAGAAGAAAAGGCGAAGGAAATGTGGTTCATTTTCAAGACTTTACGACGAAGTAGGCCGGGCGGATGGACCACATCCTTCGGACATCGAAATGACTTGGCGAACTGCTGCGTCGAGCCGCTCAACCGGGGGAATTCCCGGTCCTCACGTCTCTCCTTGCAAATCTGGTCATTTCAGATGCCATTTTCATCAAATTAATGGGTCCTGACCCTAGGGTTCTGACCCCAATACGCTGATGAGATAGTGACCCTAGTCCGCTCAATGTCAGCATTGTGAGGTATTATGACGACTGTCACGCGCTCAGATCAAGCTACTTTGGGCGTAGCTTGCGCTCTTGGTTTATTGGCTGTGATCGGCCCAGCATCAATTGATATGTATTTGCCATCGCTTCCAGCCATGGCAGTGGAGCTAGGCGCCGATTATACGACAATGCAATTGACATTGACTGTCTTTCTGCTCGCAATGGGCGGTGGACAGCTTATTTTTGGCCCAATTATCGATGCCTTAGGGCGCCGCATTCCATTGCTCTCTGCGATTGTTGCCTTCGTGCTGACCTCGGTTTGGGCGGCATTCGCCATATCGACCGAAAGCCTTATTGCGGCGCGGTTTTTTCAAGGGCTTTCTGCATCCTTGGCTATCGTAACCGCCATGAGCAGCGTTCGCGATGTTGCGGAAGGCGTGCGTGCAACACAAATATTCGCGCTTCTTATGACCATCCAAGGTCTTGGGCCTGTGATCGCGCCGGCATTGGGCGGTCTGATTGGTGAAGCATTCGGCTGGCGAGTGGTTTTTATGGCGCTGTCAGCACTGGGTGGTCTGGTCTTTATAACAAGCCTGTTAGAGGTGGTTCGGGAAATCTGGACAGCGGAGATAAGTGGAATTTCTGCCTGACTTCGGCTTAGATGCCGAGAACAG
>NZ_ML636811.1 GCF_006476605.1 Brucella gallinifaecis | reverse complement strand
CCTGTTCTCGGCATCTAAGCCGAAGTCAGGCAGAAATTCCACTTATCTCCGCTGTCCAGATTTCCCGAACCACCTCTATTCGGGATGCGCATGAATATCGCGACGCAAAGCGATATACTCGTCGATAATCAAGGCAAGACCTGCCTCGATTTCGAGCGTTCGGTTTATCTCTGGCGACGGTTGAATATTCATGCCGCGCCCTTCTGATTGCCTTCCTGCACAGCGGCGGCGTAGCGGCTCTTCGGATGGACCAGACCCAGATTTTCACGCAGCGTATCATGTTTGAGCGTGCCTTCATGATAGCCGCGCTCTTCCAGAATTGGCAAAACATGCGCTATGAAATCGGCCAGCCCTTCTGCAATAACCTGAAAACCGAGAATGAAGCCGTCAGCGGCTTTCTGCTCTTTCCAGCGAATAATTTCGTCGGCTATCTGTTCTGCCGTTCCAATGAAAGAAGTGCGTGGCGTTGCAGCATTGAGAGCCACTTCACGCAAAGTCAGCTGCTTCTCAGCCGCGTCGCGCTTGATACGATCAGTTGTCGAGCGGAAGCTGTTTTTGCCGACATCACCCAGCTCAGGGAATGGTGCATCAAGGTCGTAAGTCGTAAAATCATGATGATCGAAAAAACGGCCAAGATAGAAAAGCGCCTCGTTGACACTTACCAGATTGCGGATCGCCTGATATTTTTCTTCTGCTTCAGCTTCAGTTCGCCCGACAATGGGACCAATTCCCGGGAAAATGCCGATATCATCCTGTGAGCGCCCATGCGCAACGGCACTGGCCTTGATCTGCGCGTAGAATGTCTGGCTGTCTTTAATCGTGCCTGCATTGGTAAAAACAGCGTCTGCATGTTTACCGGCCAGACCAACACCCGCTTCAGACGCGCCCGCCTGAAAAATAACCGGTTGCCCCTGCGGTGAACGCTGAATATTAAGCGGACCTTCAACGGAGAAAAACCGGCCCTTATGGTCAAGACGATGAAAGCCTTCAGGCTTATAAAACTGACCAGTTTCGCGATTACGAATAAAAGCGTCATCATCCCAAGAATCCCAAAGACCTTTGGTGACTTCGAGATATTCATCGGCTATTTCATAGCGAAGCGCATGATCAGGATGCGGTTTGCCGTAATTTCGGCCTGATCCTTCCAGCGGTGTTGTCACAACATTCCAGCCTGCACGTCCGCCAGAAATCAGATCAAGCGATGCAAACTGGCGCGCAATCGTAAAAGGATCGCTGTAGGATGTTGACACAGTGCCTGCGAGGCCGATGCGCTTGGTATGCGCAGCAAGCGCTGACAGAACTGTCAGAGGCTCAAAGCGGTTGAGAAAATGCGGAATGGAGATTTCATTGATGTAAAGCCCGTCTGCGATGAAGGCGAAGCTAATGCCTGCTTCTTCAGCCTTGCGAGCGGTATCGATGATGAATTGCAGGTTTACACTGGCATCTGCAGGCCCGGATGGATGCTTCCAAGCATTCATATGCCCGCCTGCTCCTTGCAGCATCACACCAAATCTAATCTGATTGGAACTCATTTGAGGTACTCCTTCTAGCCCACGGCTTTGGATCAGGCGGCAATAGCAAGACGTTCGCCTGCGAGGCTCTTAATCGCAGCCAGTCTTTGCTCATGGGAAACAGCGGGGAATTCGAGCACAAACTCTTTGACCCCATATTGCTCGTGCAATTCATCCAGCTTCTGTTTCACCTGCTTTGCAGAACCAGAAAGCACGCTTGGGTGCTTTTCTTCGATGCGATATTCTTTTTCGCCAGCCTGCCGCACAAACTCCGCAGCCGCCTCCTGAGTACCGACAGAGACAGAGACCCCCGACGCCAGATGAATTTTAAAAATCTTGATTTTTGAGAGCGCTGCGTCAACTTCATCCTTATTTTCGGCCACAGCTGCGCCCAATGCAAGAACAGGTACTTTCCCAGTCACCTCATGATAAGCGCTAAAGGTCTTTTGCAAATTGGCGGTATCACCGTTGAGATGGCCAGCATAAACAAAATCCCAGCCTGAACGAGCGGCAAGCAGCGCGCTGTCAGGGCTTGCGCCAAGCACAAATTTTTCAGCAGGAAGCTGCGGTTTTGGTGTCGCCGCCAGTCCCTTGAAAGGACCAGAAGTGATCCTGTCACCACCAAGAAATGCACTGAGTTGCTCAAGCTTGCTATTGAAGTCGAGCCGTTTTTCAGCACCAAACTCCTGTTGCAGTGCCTTGGTTGACAGTGGCAACCCACCGGGCGCTTTCCCAACACCCAGATCAACGCGCCCCTGCCCCAGCGCTGCAAGCAGATTGAAATTCTCTGCAACCTTATAGGGACTGTAATGCTGTAGCATAACGCCGCCAGAACCAATTCTGATGTGCCTGGTCAATGCGAGAAGATAGGACACAAGAACTTCAGGCGATGGTCCGGCTAATTCATCTGCATGGTGATGCTCGGCCACCCAGAAACGCTTATATCCGGCCTTCTCTGCTGCCTGCGCATAAGACACAGTATTGACAAGTGCCGCTTCCGCACGCCCGGACGATACTACAGGGCTCTTGTCGAGAAGACTTAAATGATAGGGCATCGACACATCCGCTTTCATTGAGAAACTGGAACCAACTGAATATGCACAGTTGGAGCTGCCCATTTTGCGGAATGCGCAGATGTGGTCAGCCGTCTTTAGTTTCCCGGCTCCGCGGCAAATTCTCAAAGATCAAGCGACCTAAATACTGTGCTTTATGATAAATTCATTCTGTATTGGCGATCTATTTTAAAACGAGATTACCAAATTATGTGTTTAAGGTCTCGAGCGAGTTCTCTTGCAAACTTTTCGTCAATGAGTTGGATGGGACATTGGTGCATTGATCCCAACTTTCAGAATACAGCTTTCCGATGACTCTGATAGTTTTCAGTTCTTTTCCAGCTCATGCTGTTTTAATGTCGGTTGAACACAACGTTGCCTATCATCATAAGATCCCAAACCGGAAATTCAGGGTGACGAATTAGCCAATCTTTGTATCATGCGATTGATAATAACGGCGATATGTTTGAGTTCTATTTTTGCAAAGATCATGATTTGACCGCCGCCAAACGCTTTCTGCGCAAAGCTCTGGTCTGTCGTGGCAAGCCGGAGCACATTACCATCAACGGCAACCAGACCAATAGAATAATTATTCTATAATGTGACGCAGAAAACCAACTCCGACAAGTCTGGTACACCTATGGCCATTCGTTCCAGCAAATATATGGACAATACGATTGAGCAAGATCATCGCCGTATCAAACGACGCACACGCTGCATAAATGCGTCCAGAGTTAAGCCACTCCGTTCAAATCGAATTCGTGCAACACAACCCTCATTGTGGACACTCATCCATTTTCCAAACGTCGACAACCCAACGCCAAAACCTTCAGCAATTACACGCAACAACCTGACGCTGCTGCACACAAGCCGGGCAGCCTCAACTTTGAAAGCAGCTGTAAATTTGGAGTGATAACCAGCTAAATTCTTCTTCGTATCCGTCAGATTGACCAATCCTATCAAAGGTTAGAATTTCGATCTCAGCACCTTCAGGGAAAGTTCCAAGGGATCAATTGCACATGTGCGGCTTAAAAAATCATATCGCCCCCAGTCGAAAGCTATTCTTAAAACAGAGAAAGCCTCTTGCGGCCTGCCGTATTTCTTAGTGCAAAAATGATTGTGACCCGAATAAACCAAGAATACTTTGTACAGGATTGACGCATTAAGCGAATTAAGCACACACGCAAAACGATTAGTTATAATCATAAATAGCCTATTGCCCATCACGCCCGCTTATCACAAAGAAATTAATACTACTTCTAATTACCACAAACAAATATCGTTCATTTAATTGTAAACTCTCATAGTCAATAATGAAGTTATATTACAATCGTTTAATAACATAATTACCAGGAGAAAATATGCGCATAATTACTATGGTTTTATTATTAACAATGGCTATTTCTTCAAGTTTTGGTATAAACATGGCAAGTGCTGGTTCATGGTGTGAAGCCACAATGGAACATCAGCCAATCCGGCTGCGGGTAACCCTATAGAAGTGGTGCGGCTGGTGCAACATTAGGAAGTGCGCTAACAGAATGGATGTTTTGCGGTTTAGGATGGTAACAGTCGATGACAGATATCGTCATATTGATCTAAGTGCTATTTAAAATGGCCAAAAAAGCGCAACTCATCCGCTAGTTTCTGCTTTGCAGGATTTACTAAGCCGTGCACTCGTATAGGCTAGCTACTTCAATAGATTGATGCTTTAAAGGCCTCAGTTTTAGAGGCCTTTGATGTCACGTTGTCACTATCAACTCACAGCACGAGGAACTTGGGGCTGTATACGTCCCATGCCAAACCGTGTAAATGTCCCTGCTTTCAGCCCATGGCTTTACAAACAACGCAATGCCGTCGAGAGGTTTTTCAACAAACTCAAACACTTCCGAGCTGTTGCAACCCGATACGACAAATGCGATGATAATTTCCTCGCATCTGTCCAATTGGCTGCAATTCGCATCTGGCTCCGTAGTTATGAGTCTGTGACCTAGGTCGTAGTGACGATTTAAGGAATAGGGGTTCCCAACTCGCTGCAAATCAGATTCAAGACTGATTTTTGGAGATCAGCGATGGATTGTGATTGCCTTCGGGATGACCAGTGGGAACGTCTGAAGAGCTTTGTGCCGCCGGGTGGAACAAAAGGTAAGCGCGGCCCTCGCACCGATAACCGGAAGTTTCTGAACGCGCTTTTGTGGATGGCGCGTTCAGGCGGTCGCTGGCGCGACCTGCCGGAGCGGTTGGGTGACTACCGTTTAGTGAAGCGGCGCTACTATCGCTGGATCGCGATGGGGGGGGGCTGGACGATATGCTGAGCGCACTTGCCCGCGAAGCCGATCTGGAATGGCTGATGATCGATAGCACTATTGTGCGTGCTCACCAGCATGCAGCAGGAGCACGCAAGGTTAAAGGGGGGCGGATGCCCAGGGCCTGGGTCGGCCTCGCGGAGGCTTGAGCACCAAAATACATGTCGCCACCGAAGCACTCGATCTTAACGTTCGCCTTATCGCAAGTCGTTGACAGCGAAACGACATCGCATTCGCTTGTGATCTTATCGATAGTATCGAGGCCGATGCTCTACTGGTCGACAAAGGCTATAATGCCGATCATCTGTGCAACAATATTGCTGGAACTGGAATGAAGATTGTCATTCCACCAAAGCGTACTCGCATCGAGCGATTCTTCAACAAGCTCAAGCAATTCAGACGCGACACAACAAACTCACTACAAACGTCATGGGCTTCGTCAAAATCGCTGCTATCGCTATCTGGATAAAATAGTTAAATCGCCACTACAGCCTAGAGAACAAGATCGCGTGCACGATCTGGGAGCTTCTAGTGAAAGGCGGCACTTATCAGTCGCCGGACATCATGATCAAAGTATAAATACAGAAAAGCAGAGGTTCCAGCTAATACAGCTGGCCACCATGGCAAGGTGCCAAGCTTGGTGCGCCGAGCGGACAAAATCCAGATATCGATCAGAACGTCTGTTGCAATGTGCCTTTGAGTACGCAAATTTGATTAGGCGATCGACATCGCGGATATCATCATGGATAGCGAGAATAAAGCCGCGTTAACAGGCCGGACATACGGATGCATCGTACCATGGGCCTGAACGCAGAAATACCTTGCAATCAGGGCTGTTCCACATTTGCAACAAATCCTACAGCCTGCCTGTGAAACTGCGATCAACCGTGATCAACCGCATTCATCGCATGGATTTCTTGCTGCGCCAGAAGCGGGCCGTCCATTTCCGAAGCTGCCTTCACTGCTAGCCAGTCAGCATCCGTCTTAAAGGCATTCCAAGCTTTTTCACGCGTGGCCTCATCCGTGAAACGGGTGATATAGATCAGCTTCGGCGCTGGTACGCGTGTTTCAAAAATGCTGACCACGGCAATACCCAGTCGCTCAAAAATCGGCAGAACGTGCTGCACGAAACGTTTGCTCAAAGCCTGTTCCTTGCCAGGATGGGCAGTATAGACACGCATATCATAAATCATTTTCTACTCCCTGATTTGCAGCGCCAATCCTGCTGACAGTGTGAAGCAGATGCAAATCAGATGTTCTGATTGAAGATATTCACAACCGTGATAACGATTAGCTGCGCTCGCCGAGCAAGGCATTTCGATCGCAGTCCACTTGCTGCAAGGCGGCTTCCAGCATCTCGGAAAAAGCCCGTGATGCAGCCGTCAAAGGCCGACTTGGGTCAAAAACAAAATAGAGATTGAAGTTCATCGGCGGGTCTATAATCGGGTAGACGTGGAATCCGTTTTCACGAATGTCGCGCCGCATGGAAATATAAGGGAAGATTGTAACCCATTCAGAAGCGCGTGCCAGCTCAAGCGTTGCCGTCACTCCTTCGATTTCCATTGTTCGGGAGGGCTTCAACTCTCCGCTTGCGATATAGGTATAAATCGTGGCCCCAAGAAACGTCTGTCGTGGCGGTACAATCAGTTTGAAATCGCGGAGGTCACGCAACCGGCAGGGGCTCAGTGGCTCACCATTAACCGGATGTTTTGACACCAGCATCAGCGTATCACGCAGCGCGATACGGTGAGAAAGCCCGGTATTGACGTTTGGAGCGGCGCCAAGGGCGAGATCAAGTGCCCCCTGCTGCACCAGCGCGGTGAGACCATCGCTATAGGCTTCTGTTACCGTCACATCAACATTGGGGTAGCTGTCAGCATATTCAGACAAAACCTGCCCGAGAATACCGCGATTGACGGAAGGCGGCATGCCCACACGCAGCGAGCCTGCCACACGCGTACCGTTTCCCAGTTCCATGATTTCCCGGCGGGCATCGGCAATGCCATGCACGATAGGCAGGCAAAGCTGGTAGAGGCGATCACCAGAAATTGTCGGTTCAATACCCTTGGGCGTGCGGTCGAAAAGCGATGTCTTGAGTTCCTCCTCAAGACGTCGGATTTGCATGCTCAGCGCTGGCTGAACTACATTTGCTCGTTCCGCCGCCCGTGAAAAGCTACGCTCCTCATAGACCCGGATGAAATACTGAATCTGTCTTATATCCATCCGTATCCGCCGAGCCAGCTCTTCTCACCAGCTTTCCTAGTGTGGTTTACGGATTTGAAGTTCAAATCCACCACACTAGCTACACGAATCACTTCTGCGAAACAAGGATCAGTTGGCATTCTGTAGGAAACGAATAACCGCAGGGCCGGTTATATCAGCTTTTTCAGCATGCGGCAGATGCCCCGCTTCTGGCACGATTGTGACCTTTACATGTGGCAGATTTTCGGCCCAGATTGAGGCGGTAGCCACAGAGCAAATCCGATCCTCCTCCCCCCACACGATATGAGCAGGTACTTTGATGCGGTGAAGCCAGCGAACCAGGTCCGGGTTTACAAGGCGAGTGGCCGCACCGAGCCTGACCACGGTTGTCTGGTTTTTTACCAGCGTAGCCAGTTGTTCCGGCCCGACAGGAGCAGTAAGAATACGTTCAGCAATGGCTTGATTGTGGAAGAGATTTCGCATGCTTTCCTCATGCGACCAACGGAAAATATCGGTAGCGTCCGCGGACGATGCAAGGCCTGAAGGGCCAATTAAGGTCAGGCTTTTCAATCGCGAACAGTCACGGCTTGCAACTTCTGCCGCGATCCAGCCGCCGAAGGAGTTGCCGATCAAATGTATTTTCTCCGCATCAATATTATCGAGATAATCCATGTAAAACAGCGCAAGATCTGCAATTGTGTTTAGCCATTCCGGGTTGTCGGACAGGCCGAAGCCGGGATGTTCAGGCACACGCAGATCATAATGCTCGGAAATTTTCTGGAAGAATGGCGTCCAGACCGAAAGCCCTGCGCCGCCATGCAGAAAAACGGCTACTTCACCTTTGCCACCCTGGAATTGTCTGATCCGGGTCCCGTTGATGAGCGGAAATGTGACTTCATGATCCATGGCGATGCTCCTCCAGATTGCTTCAGGACATTTTCGCCAGATGAACGGTGTGAGCAGCCTAAGACAAGTAAGAAGTTCTGATTGCCGTCATCACTGATATTGATCAAAAACATACAAAGCCATAACGCACACTGATAGCGTTAGTTAGAAGAAATGAATTGTCTCCAAGCGCCGACTGTGAAACCTGTGCATGGTAGGAGGACATGTAATGGATTTCAAATCACGTTTCGACCTTGACGGGCGCGTGGCGCTGGTAACCGGTGGCGCAAGTGGATTGGGTCTTGCGATGGCTGAAGCTGTTGCCAGTGCTGGGGCCAAGGTGGTCATTGCCGATCTTGATGGCGAAGCTGCTGCCAATCTGGCTGAAACTTTTCTTAAAAAGGGCTTTTTGGCTAGCGCACAGACTGTGAATATTGCTCAGGCTGGGGCGGCAGCGGACCTTGTCACAACAATCGTTGCCGAACATGGAAAACTCGACATTGCTTTTGCCAATGCCGGGATTTCCGGTGGTCCCGGTCCCTTCACCGAAGCCGGAAATTTGGAGACAAGCTCAGCCGAGCGTTGGCAGCAAGTTCTGGATGTGAACCTCACAGGGGTATTCGCCACCATACAGGCCGCAGCCGGACCCATGAGGGCACAACGCTGGGGTCGCATCATCGTTACGGCATCCTCCGCGGGATTTCGTGCTGATCCAATGGTTGGCTACAGTTATGTGGCCACCAAGGCGGCGGTTATCAATCTGGTGAAACAAGCGGCGATTGATCTCGCCCGCTTCAATGTTATGGTTAACGCCATAGCGCCCGGCCCATTCCGTACCAATATAGGTGGCGGCCGGATGCATGACGCCGAAACGGAGCAACAATTCGCGCAATCCTTGCCGCTTGGACGTGTTGGTACGCCTGAGGAAATCGGCGGTGCGGCCCTGCTTCTTGCCTCTGAAGCATCAAGCTTCATAACGGGGGCAATTATTCCCGTGGATGGTGGAGCCATTGCCTGGTAGATTATCCTTCAGAGGTAACACGCAGCCTTGATCCTCAGGATCGCTCTCCCTTAAGCAGAAGAATGCATAGCGCAACCCGGCCTTATATGGCCGGGTTGCGCTGTCTCGATCATTTCAATATTGCGGGTTAGGCAGCAATAGGCTTAACGGGTTATAACGCTATTCGAAACTATCTCAGGTCATGGCGCGTGAACCATCCGCTTCAATGAAGCGGACGGTTTCGTTGCAATCATGAACATCACAAGCCACGACATCCGCCCCGGCTTTCCAGCCGCCTTTGTGCCCGGTTATGTATTTCTATTACCCACGTGGAATGAGATGCAGACGCTCCACCGGAAGAACCAGACGCACTTCATCAGATTGTGGCCGCGGCTCCGGCGCGGCTTCATCAACCGTCCATTCGCCGAAATCCGTTTCCACTGTATAACGGAGCGTACCGCCAAGAAATGCACGGCGGGTAACACGTCCCGCAATTGTAGGTGCGCCCGCCGGGGCCGCGCCCGACAGAATTTTTACCGATTCCGGTCGAATAACCGCTGTGGCCGGGCCGTCTAATGGCTTCAGACCCGGAATGACGGCACCGGCAATTTCGACCATGCCATCGGTGCGAACCGAGGCATCTATGAAATTGGCCAGACCGATAAATTCTGCAACATAACGTGTGGCCGGGTGATAATAGATTTCAGTCGGAGAACCGAGCTGCTCGATACGACCCTTGTTCATGACGGCGATGCGGTCTGAAATAGATAGCGCTTCTTCCTGATCATGGGTCACGAAAACCATGGTTTTTCCAAGAACCTTTTGCAGGCGCACGATCTCTTCACGCAGCTTGATACGGAGCTTAGCGTCAAGATTGGAAAGTGGTTCGTCCAGCAGCAGCACTTCCGGGTCTACGGCAAGCGCCCGGGCCAGCGCCACACGCTGTTGTTGACCACCGGAAAGTTGATGCGGATATTTTTCCGCAGCTCCTTCAAGGCCAACCAGTTCCAGCATTTCGCCCACGCGCTTGCGAATATGCTCTTTTGGGGTCTTGCGCATGACAAGCCCATAAGCAACGTTGCGGGCAACGCTGAGGTGCGGGAAGAGCGCATATTCCTGAAACACCATGGTCATGCGTCGCCTGTTGGGGGGTAGAGCGGTAATGCATTCATCGCCGAGGAAAATGTCACCCTGGGTAGGCTGGTAGAAACCAGCCAGCAGGCGCAGCGTGGTGGATTTTCCACAGCCGGAAGGCCCGAGCAGAGTGAGCATGCTGCCTCGTGGAATATCGAGTGATATGTTATCCACGGCGCGGAACGCATCCAAATCCTTGATAATGCCGGTCATTCGCACATGAGGCTGCATGGCTGCCATTTCCTTTGTGGTTTCAAGGGGTGCCTTTTGGGTGGAAGTGGAAGCGGTCATCATGTCAGACACCTCTCAGACGGGGGGAGTTCCGGGATGCGATAAAGTGGCCAAAGCCGACGCAAATGAAGGTAATGATCAGCAAGAAGGTGGTCAGGGCCGCAGCGCCAGTCCAGTTTGCGCCGCCAATCATCTGGAGAATGACAAAGGTAACAACGATATTGCCGGGCGCGACCAGAAAGACTACGACGGAAATATTGCTGACCGAGCGGATGAAGGCTTGCAGGAAAGAGGCAATGAGACTGCGCGAAAGCAGCGGCACATAGACATCCTTCACCAGTCGCAATTCGCTGGCACCCAGATCACGAGCGGCATCTTCGATGCTTTTATGAATTTGGGCAATGGCGGCCACTGTGCCTTGATAGGCAAGCGGAAGATGCCAGAAGCCGAGCGCCAGAACGATGATCCAGATGGACCCGCCCAGCTGGAACGGTGGTGCATTGAAGGCAAGAATGAAGCCAACGCCGACAAATACTCCCGGCAACGCTCCCGGTAGCACGGCCAGAAAGTCCAGCGTATTGCGGAAGGGAATGTTGCGGGCATTGAGGAAGGCGAGGATTTGGCCGAGCAGGGCGGTGACTGCCGCCGCGAGGAAACTGGCAAGCAGACTGGTCTTCAGTGTAGGCCAGTAGTTCAGGGCTTCGCGCCAATGGCGCAATGTTAGCGACCAGTCTTGTCCCCAGGCTTCCACGAGACCGGCGAGCAGAATGCCGATGTAAAGCGAAATGACAAGCAGGCTGACAAGGGTGCAGACGCTTATGCAAACTACTTTCACCATGAAGGGCGTGGCAATCTGGTCCATATCCGAACCACGGCCTGTTACGGTGGTAAAACTGCCGCGACCGGTGAGATAACGACTGGCGAAGAACAGGCCGACTGTTGGAATAAGCAAGGCTGCGACAACAACGGCGGCACCGTTGAGATCCGCTAATCCTTCCATGCGGAACCATGCCTCGGTAGCCAGCAGTGGATAATTGCCGGCAATTACCACGGCATTACCGAAATCGGCCAGAACTGTGATGGAAACGACGAGCATTGCACCGATGATACCAGGAAGTGCCAGCGGAAAGGTTACAGTTCGCAGAGCTTTCCATTCCGTTGCACCAAGCGTCAGCGATGCTTGTTCAGAGCTGGGATGAATGCCGAGAAGAACGCCGCGAATGATTGTCATCGACAGCGGAAAGAAAGCAATCGTTTGAGCAAGCCATAGGCCATGCCAGCCGAAAATATTGAGGTTGAGGCCAAGAATCTCGTTGGAAACCAGCCCCTGCCGACCGAACATGAGGATATAGGCGAATGCTACCATAAAAGGCGGAGCAAAGAGCGGCAATGTGCCCATGATGTTGAAGACATTGCGGAGCGGCATATCCCGGCGGGTGGTGACAAAGGCGAAGATAAAGCCGATCACCGTTGCCGAGAAAGTGGAAAGGATGGTGATGACAGCGCTGTTCTGCGCTGCCCTCAGCCAGCGTGCACGCTGGAACATTTGCAAATATTCTGAGAGCGACGGATAGGCCAGAACCTTGAAAGTTGGATAAAGAACAAAAATGACCAAAGCAGCAAGCACTGCAAGGGCGGCAAATAGCACACCCTTTTCAATGGATGGCCGCCCGGATGCTGAGGGGGAAAAGGAAAAAGCCATGACGCCTCTCTGGAAAGGAAGCTTTGGGATTACTGTCCGGTTACATCGGCCCAGTGCTTGCGAACGCGATCCATGTTCTTGGTCGCCCAGTCATTATCGTATTTCACGAGCTTGACATCGGAGAGCGCGGGCGCACCTGCGGGTGGCTTCACGTTCGGGTTAAGAGGATGGCGAAAGCCAATCCGCGAATTAGCATCCTGAGCGTACTCACCAAGCAGGAAGTCGATATATTTCTTTGCGCCTTCGGTGTTTGGCCCACCCTTGATGATCGAGGCTGCCCAGATATTTTCAACATTGTCATCGGGAACGACGAATTCAAGTGGCTGCTTGCGGTCTACCTTGGAAACCAGAACATTGGAGAGCCAGAAAGCACCGATAGGGACTTCGCCCTGTTCCACCATGGTAACAGCCATCGTAGCTGAAGGCGTGTATTGTGAAATATTATCGTTCAGCTTTTCGGTATATTCCCACGCCTTGTCTTCACCGTTTCGGAATATCTGGGTGGCCAGAAGCACGTAACCAATCGCAGAGGTCTGCGGGTTTGCAAGCACGATTTTCTGCTTGTAATCGGGATCAAGAAGATCATCCCAGCTCTTGGGCGGAGCTTTGTCCTTGAAGTCACGCGCGAACTGATCAGAATTCCAGAAAATGGCGGTCGTCATACCATACCAGCCAGTCCAGTAACCTTCAGGATCGGCGTAACCCTTAGCGGCTGCGTCCTGATAGAGATTGGGCGACTTGTAAGCTTCCAGAAGCCCCTTGGTGGCCAGTGCCTGCTGGAAATCAATTGGAGCGGCAGCAAAAATATCCCCACGCGGGCTGGCTGCTTCGCCTTCAATACGAGCGGCCAGCGTGCCCACTGCCGGAACGGTCAGCATTTCCACCTCAATACCAGTGAGGCGGGTGAATTCCTGATTGATCTGACGGTTGAGTTCTTCTTCAGGAATGACAGTATAGACCACAATCTTTTCGCCATTGGCGAAGGCATGCGGTGCACAGACGGAAGCCAGAAGAGCGGACAAAAGCCCGAATGTGGCAGCTTTGCGAATGGACGGAATTCTGGTATCGGACATGTGTGTTCTCCTCCCGGACGCCCTGACCCCTCCAGGTCATATGAACGTCTCGATAATGATTGTGAGGGGGATTGCGCTGGCGCAACTCCCATCGCCCTTCCTCCTTGGCGATGTTATACCTTATTAACAATAAGTCAGGCGGCCACAAATACGGTTTTCTGATTTTTGGTATCAATTTTTATGATTGACATCCCGCTCTTCGGTTGAAGAGTTTTCTGCTGAATATATCAATTGGAAAGGAATAACCGAGATATATCGTGGTTTGGTATGCCATTATTGGCATCTGCTATCACAGAAAATGATTTGAAGGATAAGTTAAGACAATTTGCGAATGCACGTCTTTCCGATCACCAAAGAAAAATGCCCGATGGAGCGGGCGCATATTTTCGGAGGAGAGCGGACCCGCCATGGAACAGAATTCCATTCGATTTAAACATGCTATTGCCGACGAGGCAGCGCTGCGCACAGCGCTTGCCGGAGCTGATATAGCTCCGACCTTGATGGTTCTTGTACAGCTTACTGGCGACATGACCATTCTTGATGAGGTGCGTCCCTATATTCATGGCGCCTGGAATTTCATGGAGGATGTACCGGAGACGCTGAAGGAGAAAGTGCGTGACCGGCTTGTTCTGGCCTTGAAGGAAAAGGCGCAATCTGGTGAAGCACCCGCCATAACGACCGAGGCTGACCGTTTGCAGCGCATGATGTCGGCGGCAGTTGGGCAGGATGTACCTGCTGAGTATATTCCGCTTTTGATTGAGGAAATGCGGTTTGGCGAGGATACCCGTACGGTTGAGTGGCGCCAGAAGCCGGCACAGCTGACGGAAGATGATTTCAAGGTCGTGGTGATTGGTGCGGGTTTCTCAGGCCTTTGTGCTGCCGTTATGCTTCAGCATCTGGGTATTCCTTTCGTGGTTCTGGAAAAGAACGACGAAGTGGGCGGTACCTGGTATGAAAATACCTATCCGGGCTGCGGTGTGGATACGCCGAACCATTTCTTTTCCTACTCTTTTTTCCCCTATAACAAATGGTCGCATCATTTTTCCAAGCGTGAGGAAATTCAGGGTTACATCGAGCAGGCGGCCGCACATTTCGAACTGCGCCAGCATATCCGTTTTGGCGTTGAGGTTTCATCTGCCACATTTGATAAAGCAAATGGAAAATGGACGGTAACGGCGCGTGGCCGTGACGGACATACACAAGCCTTTACCAGCAATGCGGTGATCACAGCGGTCGGCCAACTCAATCGACCGGCCTATCCCCACATTGATGGATTGGAGAGCTTTGCCGGGCCTGTTTTCCATACTGCCAAATGGGATCATTCAGTCGATTTGACCGGTAAGCGGGTGGCTATGATTGGTACGGGTGCAAGCGGCATGCAGGCCGGTCCGTCAATCGCGGGTGACGTAAAAAGTTTGACCGTCTTCCAACGCTCACCACATTGGGTCATGCCCAATGAGAACTATCACAAGCCGGTCAGCGAGGGGCAGAAATGGGCCTTGCAAAACATTCCATATTTCTCGGAGTGGTATAGGTTCCAGCTTTTCTGGGCGTCATCAGACGGTTTTCATGCATCCTTGCAGATGGACCCGAACTGGGAATTTCCGGACATTTCGCTGAATGCCGCCAACCATCAGATGCGGGAGCGCATCATTGCCCATATTCGCAAGGAACTGGATGGTGATGAGGAGTTAATCTCCAAGTGCATTCCTTCTTATCCGCCTTATGGAAAGCGTATGCTGCGCGACAATCACTGGTTTAAAATGCTGAAACGCGACAATGTCGAACTTGTTGATACCAGCATTTCTCACATCACACCAAATGCAATTGTCACGAAAGACGGAGCGGTTCATGAAGTCGATGTTATTGTCATGGCCACCGGCTTCCAGGCAGCTAAAATTCTTTGGCCGATGGAAATAACCGGGCGGGATGGCATGACGATTCGCAATGTCTGGGGCGATGACGACCCACGAGCATACAAGGGAATATCTGTTCCCGGTTTTCCCAACTTGTTTGTTACCTTCGGTCCCAACACCAACCTCGCTCATGGCGGCAGTGCTATCTTCCATTTTGAGTGTCAGGTTCACTTCATCATGCAGGCCTTGCGTGAGATGATTGAGAATGGTCAGTCGACATCCGAAGTCAGGCAGGATGTGCATGATGCTTACAATAGTCTTGTGGACAGAAAATGCGCCAACATGGTCTGGGCGCATCCCGGTGTGAGCAACTGGTACAAGAACAAGGATAACCGGGTCACGGTGACCTCACCGTGGCGGCTTGTTGATTACTGGCAGTTAACACGCTCATTCGAGCCTTCCGAATATGTGTTCGAGCCGCTGAAGAACTGTTCGCTGCAGCGCAAGACCGGATAAGGAGAAAGCTCATGCCATTTATCGAACGCGATGGCGTAGCCATCCATTACCAGTTGAGTGGGCAGGGGAAGGAAACGGTCGTCTTCCTCAACTCGCTCGGCGCGGATATATCCATGTGGGCGCCGCAGGCCGAAGCTCTTAAACAAACACATCGTCTCATTCGCCTGGATTGGCCGGGGCATGGGGGTAGCAACTCTGGAAACCGTATTGCCAACATCAATACGCTGGTCGCCGATGTTGCAGCGGTCATGGATGTGGCGGGCGTGGCACAGGCTCATATTGCCGGTCTGTCCCTCGGTGGTCTTGTGGCGCAGGCTATGGCACTTGATAAGCCTGAACGGGTACAGTCCCTCTTCCTGTGCGCGACAGCTGCGGCTTTCGCGCCGCCGGAGCTTTGGGAAACTCGCGCCAGTATAGTCATGACCGAAGGCATGGAGCCGATGGTGGCCGCTTCGCAGCAACGCTGGTTTACCCCTGCCTATAGCCGGGACCATAGAGAAGAGCTTACGGTTCTCTTCACCACACTGCGGGCGATTGACCCGGCAGGTTACGCATTTTGCTGCAGGGTGTTGCGTGACACAAATCTGAAGTCACGGCTTAGCAATATCCGTGTTCCTGTGCTGCTGGTTGCGGGAATGGATGATCCTGCGACACCTCCAGCTAGTCTTGAGGAAATCGCGGGGCTTGTGCCGCAGGCACAGCTGGTGGTTTTGGGCAATGCCGCCCACATTCTTAACGTCGAACAAGCTGATGAAACTACCCGTCTACTGCAAGCTTTCCTGCATGATAGCAAAATGGTGGCCGCCACTGGCTAGAACAGATCCATTTATGTTAGATTATGATCACATGCGACAAAGTAGTTTGCACATTCAGCAGGTTCGAACAATGCAATGACTTTGTCTACAGCATCCCATAGAGCTTCGAAAACGCCATTTCAGTTGGATTGAGATCGGGACTATCAGGCAGCATATACCGCAGTTGAGCGCCTGCCGCTTCGATCGCCTCCTTGATAATCGCAAACCTTGTGAACGCTGATCTGAAAGGTGTCCATTTGAAACTAACCTTGCCCGATAATAAAGACATGGCGAGGTAAGCATAGACACCTGGCACCTTATGACGGGACGCACGCCATGCTGCAAGCACGTCATCATTGACCCAACATGTTAAGCTGTCACGCTGTCGTAGGCCTGCTTCATAGATTGGCCAATTCGTCACCCTGAATTTCCGGTTTGGGATCTTATGACGATACGCAACGTTATGTTCGACCGACATCAAAACATCATGAGCTGGAAACTATCAGAGCCATCGGAAAGCCGCACTCTGAAAATTGGGATCCCTGCACCAATGTCAGCCGAGATTGATGCAGCACTCGGACAGGGGAAGCCAATATGCCAGCTATAAGTATTGCAGAATTCTCGTAGCTCACAAAATGCTTCCATCCCAGAGCGGCAAAGAAAGCTGTCGTGACTGTGAATTATACTGCGGCAGCATGATAAGCTGTCCCATGTTACGATTGACCCGGTGTCATTGTGTTGACGTATCGAGCATCAGATCATCCGGCAATGCACGTAGCTGTAGCTATCGACGGAAACGACACTAGACTAGCCACCCTGTCCATACCCGCTAATGCCAAAGGCTATCACGAACTTGAACGGTGGTCGCGTGGTCCTCGAACCGTCATAGCATTTGGCATTGAAGGCACAAGATCTACGGTGCAGGGCTATCCAGGTCGCTCCTGGACCATGACTACAAGGTTGTTGAAGTGACGCGGCCTCATCGCCAATTAAGATATAGTCTCGTAAAGCCCGACAGTCTGGACGCCGAAGGTACGGCCGTTCTGTTCTCAGCGACCAAGCAACAGCTGCACCCAAAACTCAGGCAGGCTTCTAGGAGATAGTTTGACCTCTGAAGGTCGCACGCGGCACTATATATAAAAGCCGATCACAGGCTATGCTGACCCTCAAAACCCTTATAATCAATGCGCCGGCGGAACTTCGAGAAAGCCTAGATAAATCAAGGGTAAGGTTTCTCTGATACGTTATATTGCGGCCTTCCGGCCCGGCAAGATCACATCCACGACAGCATCGGTAAAGACCGCGTTGTGTGCACTAGCCCGGCGATGGCTCTCATTCTACGAAGAAACCCTATGCCATGATGAAGAACGTGAGTACCTGGTCGCTACATGCGCACGGAGCTATCAGCATCATGCGGTAAAGCCACAAGGACGGTTGCAGAAATGTTCGTTCTTGTAGGAGACGATCCCACGCAGATCAGAAATTACATTGGCAAAACTGTGCGGCGTTTGTCCAATCCCGGCATCCTATAGAAAAACAAATCGCTTTCGACTGAAGCGCGGTGGCAACCGGCAAACCAATAGAGCTCTCTATTGCGTTACTATTGTCAGAATACGTAACCATGGACCAACCATTGCCTATGTCAAAAAACGCATGAAAGATGCATTGACGGCGTCTCAAATCCCATGTGCAGGCATTCTCCCTCGCGTATAAATCGCCAATCCAATTCGAGGTTATGAGCCGATACCTAGAGACAGAACTTCTCTACTAAATCAAAGCAAGTCCAGAAGCCGGTTTGTCTAATGCTGAGGTGTGAACGGCGGCCCGCCCCCTATGAGCACTATGCCGATAATCGCGAGGCACAGAGCCCGCACCAGCCCGCTGCGCCCTTCCAATACAAGCTCGTTGCCAAGGGTACCGCCGACCGGCTGCCTTGTCTTTTGTTCGTCGTGACCAGATTGATCGTGTTTCATATTCTCTTCCTTTTGTTCAGACGCATGCGCATCCGCAAAGCTGCTTATGGTTCAGCGCTGAACAGTCGCGAGAAAGCAGAAGGATACAAACCGATCCGTTCATCACAAACCTGTCGAAAGCACAGTCCGGCCTGCCAATTGCGCATCGCATATCTGCTCGCCTGCAACTGTATCCCAGGGTCAGATTGCCCCCAAAGCTTCATTAAGTCCGGCCAGCGGAACCGAAAACGTCACCTCTTGCAAAGAGTTTCCTTTATAGGAGATGCCCACAACCCCACCCTTCTTCACCGCAGCACGAAGTCTCGGTCCCACCTGCTGATAGCCTATGCAGACCTTTCCGTCGCACCCTTCTATTGCAACAGGCACATCCTTGCCCGTGTCTGAAAGCCTCATTACGATTGAGCCTTGCAGTCCGACGGCACCTGGTATGCGTAGGATAAAAAACGGCTTGCCATCTTGTGACCCAGCAAGAGACCAGCTGAATACAGCTGCCCCCGAACTATCCACGATTGTCTGAGATATGTTACAGACCTTCTGCTTCTTCGCCAGATTCTCATCGCAAATCAAAGTCCAGTTGACAAACGGCTGAGTTACTCGACGATACTGCCCCATTGGAACATCCGTCGGCAAAACCACATCAGACCGCTTGACCATGAACTCTGTCTGCTGCCTGCCCGGCACCGGCTGAGAGCCAGCCTGTGCCGGGCCTGCTATCTGACTGGCAACTAGTGCGGGGGTACCAGCCAAAATTGCAAGAATGAGAACGGCTCGAGCAGGAGCAGGTACGGTTCGCCTGATCCTTGCAAACATCGTTCACTCCGATCAGTTCAGTGTGAAGCTTAGGCCTGCGCCTACACCCCAATGTCCACCACTGGTCGTTGCCGACAGATTGGTCCGAATCCGCTGATCCTCACTTGTATAGCCAAGGCCGAAGGCTGCTGCTCCTTCTCCCCGCCAGACGCCGCCGCCAATAGCCGCCGACAGTTTGCCAGGACGATCGTCATAGCGGAGTGAAGCTGCCGCAAGGCCAATCGCTGCTGCCTGACGCGCCTCCTTGCGAACATCGCCGATCTCGCTTGAAAGCATTCCGAACCGTTCGTCAGTATACTGATTGGCTGCTGACAAGGTCTTGCCAGTTTCCACATCAGTATAACTCTTCGCCAGAACGAGTGTCTCTTCTGAACGTGTATCGGTATAATCCTTGGCTGTCGTCAGCGTCTGTTCAGACGTTTCCTTCAACTGCTGGACATTAACAGCATCCGTGTCTTTCTTGCCAGAAGCAACGTTCGACAGCAGGACCGGAGCGCCCGAATCCCCACCTTCAAGCGTGATACCACCTGTTCGCTTACCATTACTATCAGTGTCATAGTGGACTGCGTTTTCGACTGTCAGAGTCGCATCGGCCAACTGGCTACCCAAATCCTCAATCGCCGTATTGGTCGCGTGTAACTGAGACCCATTAACCGCATCGGTTGAATCAGCATTGACACGGCCCGCCGCGACATTGGTGATCGTACGCTCGTTATCCTTGCTTCCAACAGAAACAGTGCTTTGCGGATCCGTTCCTGCAACCTCATAGGTCTTGCCATTGACAATCATGTCCTTCGTAGCAACGGCCTTATCTGTTACCGAGCCCGATCCAAGCGCGACATCACCAGCATTGTTTGCAACGGCACCTGCACCTACTGCAACCGATTTGTCCGCAATCGACTGGGCTTTATCACCAAAGGCAACGCTGCTGTCACCGGTTGCAACGGAAGTCGATCCGACAGCAGCACTATTCTCACCAATCACTTTGCCCCAATTGCCAGCACCAGTCTCATTAATGGCATCGATCCGGCTGTTGATTGCTCCAATGCTATTGTCGACTGCACCAAAAGCCGATCCCACGCTCGCATACTGATTGCCATCAATCGTATAGGTCGGAGCCTTGCCACTGGCAACATCCGCACCACCACCCAGATAGCTCGACGTATTGCCTGCAATCGTGTCGATCTTCTCATTCGATGCAAAAAGCTGCGAACCATTGATCGCATCCGTCGAACTCGAAGACACATCTCCCGATGCTACATCCAAAACTTTCTTGCCACCGGCATCAAAGCCATCAACGGTTGCACTTGGACCACCGTAGATCGCAAAACCATTCGCGCCATAGGTCGTCTTGTCTATTCCATTGTCTACACTGACACCATTGGTATCAAGCTTGGCTTCGCCGGTAGTGACACTCACGGCGGTCACATTATCAGCAAGATCAAATGTCACATCATGTGAATCGTCTGCCTTACGAATAACCAGATTTCCATCTTCATTATTGAAATCAATTGTATCGCCTGTACCGACAGTGCTTTCATTCTTGCCGGCAGCCGTAACATTGAAACTCGTGCCAGACGCACTGACCGCCTTAAGCTGGGCAACATTGACCGCATCCGTATCGGCTGTACCGGCAGCCACACCAGCCAGCTGGCGTAATTTGCCATTCGAAACATCACCAATTGAAACAGCTGCCAACGTGCTCATGGTTGCATTAACCGCAGCCTCAAGAACAGTGCTTGCACCCGTCGGGACATAACCGGCAATACCAGCACCAACATTGGCTACAGATTCCGAGCCAAGCGCAACACCACCTGCCTGACCTACTCCGCTACCAGTACCAATCGCCGTAGCATTGTCTGCAGTCACGCTAGATCCAGCACCCATCGCCATTGATCTTAAACCGCTGGAACTCGCGTTCAACCCCAAAGCAATTGCACTCGCTTTAGAAGCTTCCGATCCCACGCCGATTGCGGCAGCATTGTCAGCGGCGGCTGTACTATTGACACCAAGTGCAACGCTACCGTTACCTGCGGCAGCAGCGTTATTACCAAAAGCTGCCGAATTGCCACCGGACGCCTTCGAGTTTACACCAATCGCTGATGCATTCTGGCCAGTCGTTTGTGCGTTGTATCCATAGGCCACACCACCTGTCTTCGTTACACTGCTGCCTGTGCCAACTGCCGTGGCATTCTGCACAGCAAGGGTAATATTGTTACCTAATGCAACCGAATTACTGGCGCTCGCCGTATTTGCACCCGCAGCATTTGCTCCTAGCAATACATTGTTGCCCAGCGCAAATGCATTGCTGGTCGTCGAACCGATCCTATTGTTGTTACCAACACTATAGCTATCAGATCCGTTGATAATCGAGGGATCACCAATCGCACCTGACCGAGCACCAGTAACCGTATTACCCGTACCAATACTGATGGAGCTTTCCCCGGAAGCCTTTGCACCATCACCCAGTGCTAGAGAACTAGTGCCGGAGGCAGCAGACGAACGACCCAACGCAACAGAGCCAATACCAGATGCCTTCGCGGCAGAACCGAGTGCTGTAGACCTCGCACCGCTTGCGGTTGTGCTTCTTCCAAGAGCCGTTGAGTCCAGCCCCGTCGCCTGCGCTGCACTGCCCAAAGCAACAGCCTGAGCTCCATTTGCCACACTATCAACGCCAATAGCCACCGCGTTGGACTGTGCCGCAGCGGCACGAATGCCAGCAGCAACAGCGTTACTAGCACTAGCTGATGCCTCCCGGCCCAGTGCCGTACCATAGCTCGCAGCATCAGATCTCAGACCAATAGCTACAGAGCCACTGCCTGTCGCCTTGGCAGTGTTACCCATTACAATGGCACCTGCACCACTAGAAATAGAACTAAAACCAATCGCAATCCCATTATCAGCAGTGCCTGACGCATTCATACCCAAAACTACGGAATTATTATGAGTAGCAGACGCATTTGTTCCAAGCACTACTGAACCTGAACCCAATCCAGATGCGCTATTACCGGCAACAAACGTATCACTCCCCATTGCCTTAGCCGTATATCCGATAGCCATACTGTTACTTGCAGCGGCATTCGAACTATACCCTACAGCAAAGCCATTGACCCCTATTGCCGTTGCTTGAGTACCAACAGCAAGACTATTTCCCCCGCTGGCTACTGAGGAAGCACCAACAGCAACCGATCTTGCTCCTGAAGCGGTTGTATCGCGACCCAATGCAACCGCCCTCAACCCAGTGGCCGATGCCTTAAAGCCAAGACCTACGGAACCATCCGCACTTGCCTGTGCGCTATGCCCGATGGCGACAGCATTGACTCCACTTGCTGTTGCCTTATTGGTACTCGAAGCACCAATAGCCACATTAGTATCCGAAGTAGATCCATCCGAAGTAGTTCCATTCACGGCATACGCATTAGCCCCTTGTGTCCCCATTGCGATACCAACGGTGACGGTCGCAATGGCGAGAGCGAGACGCCCGCCCATTGCCAGCATGCCAACGCCGAGACGTTTGCGAGAGAAACCGAGAACGGATGCAGACATACGCAGGATGGCCATGAGCCGCTTACGGCACTGACGACTGGCTCCTTCACCGATACCCCAGTTGCGTATGAAGGAACCCTGATTGTGATTGTTCATGGTGTAGCTTTCGTTTCGATATAATCTTTGATCTGATATGTCTTATGATGGATTGCAGAAGAACATCCTTTTGCGGCCAGTTCTGTTTGCTGCACGGTACTGCTCACCACGCTGGAATTCTCTGCGTTGTTTTTATGTAGCTGCCTAACCACCCCTGTCCCGGTGGTATTAACTGTTGGCCGCCTGTTGGATTTGATTTCAAAGGCATGAGTAGCCTGTCCGTCATGCTCGTTTGATGCACCGTTCACATGCGCCACCTCTTCCAATTCCATTGAATCTGGCTGATGAATTGCAAGCTGAGCCGGCCCCACATGCCACCGATAGCGGCTATAATGTGAACAATGGAGCGGCGCGGATCCCGCAACCACAACAGTGGCGACCACTGCGAACCAACGATGCAGGCCCCTGCGTGAGGCTGGAACGAGTACGGCAAGACGCTGCCTTCATCTGTGGTTGTTGCTACCACCCCCGGCAGAATGCTCCGGTGATCGTCGATCTGTGGACGGGTTAACAGCTGCCCTGCATCACCCACAGGAGCCATAACCGACAGACAGGTATTTAGATGCGAACCACCATTGTCCTTCTGCTGGAGAGCTTGAACGAATCTGGCAGTGACTTCGGGCGCAACAGGATGCCACTGGCTGGCAGACATTTCCTCGAACAGCCATCCTTGACCAAAGCGAGCGCCCGACCCACGTGCAGCAGCCAGATGCGCTTCTGTCTCAATGCCCTCCACAACAATGACAGGTGCCAGATCACTAGCCATTGCCACCATGGAGGCAAGATTTCTACGACCCGCCGATGTCTTACGTAAATCGCCAAGGAAACTGCGATCCACCTTGACGATGTCCCAGTCGACATCAACGTTGCGCAAATATCCTCCAACCGCAAAGCCGGTCCCAAAGTCGTCAAGCGCCAGACGGACACCAAGTGCCTTGGCCCGACCAAGACGCTCAGCAACTTGTTCAATTGCATCCAGCGGTGCGCTTTCGGTAATCTCGAGCGTCAAACGCGTCGCTAGATCAGACTGCGCTCCGATCCGGTTCAGAATGCACTCCCAGACAAGCGGATCGGCGAGCGTATAAGGAGAAATATTGCAGCCAAGCTGAACAGCAGGATCAATACGCAAACGCTGGAGAACACGTTCTAGAACAAGTTCATCCAGAACCCCAACGACGCCGGCTGCCTCAAAGACTGCTACAAATGCCCCCCCCCTCAGCTCAACTTGATCATCAATCAAAAGCCGGCCAAGGCATTCGCCGTAAAGCTCAATCCTGTCAGGACTACTGGCTGACATCAGCTCAACGACTGGCTCTACGGCAATGCCAAGTTCTAACGATACTGTTCGGCCAGCTAACCCTGACCGGGCCGACAGTAAATCGGTTGCTTGCCTGTAAAGAACCTTGCCAGACTGAACGTCGTGCGAAAAGGACGAGAGGGAGATCACTGTTGCTCCTCCGCCCCGTGAACCGCTGCCAGATGGTGTCGCATGAGGGCGACGAGTTCGGCCTCATCGACCCCAAGAGCAAAGGCCGCCTGATAACTATTGCCGTAGAAGTAATGCATCGTACGCATCAACAACCACGCCTCGACATCTGCCATCGACTGGCCGATCAGGACATCAATGGCAGCATTCACCGTCTTCGGCGTCAGACTATCGCATACAGAAGCCGCGACACTGACAGCCTGATCAATCAGCAGCCCTTCATTCGACGTCACCAAAACACACGACGCATCTCCGCTTTCCTCATAAAGAACAAGAAGTCCGGTCGCTGGATCGATTTCTACCGAAAGCGCAAGACCGATCGACTTACCCAGAACCAGAACCGATTTGCCAGGAGGGCACACTTGCGCAAAACAAGTCTCTGTATCAATGCGACAGGCAAACAGGAGGTTGAGTCCAAGAGCCAGATCCTCCAGGCCCCGAGGGGCAAACAGATAACCATGCCCTGCGACCGCCACATGCCAGACGCAAAGCATGGCATGTACAGCAGCGCGAATCACTTCACCACGATCCAGCGCAGCATCCGTTACCAGACCGCCATCAACTGATACCAGTATGTGAGAAGAAAGCAGCAACGTCCGGCTCATTGCTCACCTCCGGCTACAACCAGTGCACGAAACACTAATATGTCCAACGCTATAGTCCTGAGGGAATACGCAACGTTTCCAGCAGCCAGAGTGCAGGCAGAACACACGTTGCAGACCGATTTTCCGCCGTCTGAAGCCTTGAAAGATGCCTGTTTCAGTGAAAGAAATCTATCGAGGAGAGCTCTGCAACTAATTATTATTGAACAATAGCAATATATTACAGCAAAAAGCTCACTTATCTCGCCACTGGAGAATCCCCTCTTCAGTGCGGCCGCGAACCTATTAATATTAAAGGTTTCTGACTGTGACAAAAACGACCATTTTTGTCATACATCATTTCAAGGGTGTTTTTAAGGCATCAGCGAACAATGGGTATTGATAATGTTGGAGAAATTCGGGCGGGGACTGGTAATCATGCCGGGCGGACAAAAACGGTCCTTTTTGTCAAGGGCTGTGCAGTCGATCCTTATTCAACCCAAACGAGAGGTGTCAAGAACTGGATCTCGCGGCTGTACCTAGTCCAGAAACACACCTCATGAAAGTAATTTCACGATGATTATCGGTTATGCACGCGTATCCACGGATGACCAGAAGCTCGACCTCCAGGTTCAGGCACTGAAAGAGAACGGGTGTGATCGTATATTCACTGACCATGGCCAATCCGGCTACCGTTTTGATCGCTGCGGACTGGAAAAGGCCATGCAGGCTCTGAAACCCGGCGCCACCCTCGTTGTCTGGCGGCTCGATCGGCTCGGACGCTCCCTGGTCGGTCTTGTTGACCTGCTCGAACGGCTTGAGGCTGGCAATGTTCACTTCCGTTCGCTGAGCGAAAATATCGATACTGCCTCATCGGGTGGCAAGCTGATCTTTCATGTCATGGCAGCCCTTGCTGAGTTTGAACGCTCCCTGATTTCCGAACGAACACGTGCCGGCATGGCCGCCGCAAAGGCAAAGGGCACGAAAATAGGAAGACCACAAATACTGTCCCTGGAGCAAATACATATCGCAAAAGGGGAGATCAAGAAGAAGAAGGCTACCCAGGAGGATATCGCCGGCAGACTGAACATCTCGACGCGCACCTTGCGCCGTTACATCACATCAGCTGCCCGCCGACAGGCTTAAACCATACTTAAGAGGTGGCGCGTATATGCAGCGACTTTACTGCCATAGTGTAATCCTCTGACGTCAGATCGCCATCGTTAGTCAAGTTCTGATGCATTGCTGTTTCCACTTCATTTGAACATATTCAATGCCAACAAGGATAATGTTGGCTGCAGTTTCTGATTTGAAGGCCAGAATGGATCGTATCCGTTGTTTAATACGGCGATGATCTTACTCAATGCTGGTGTTCATATATTTTCAGGAGCAGAGCCTAATGAAGTCTCCAGCCTGCCTTAGCCGGTTCTCCGCATCACGTTAAAGAATGGCAGTGCGATTGATCTCGCTCCCGCCAATGATAATACGCTCTGGCCTGTCGTGACGGGCCAAAGCCTTGCGTATAAAGCGTTTGGCAGCGGTTACATCACCTTCCTTGTTGAAGCAGAATTCAACCGTATCTCCCTGACTGTCGGTCACACGATATAATTACAACCACTCGCCGTTGACCTTAAGAAAGGTTTCATCATGGTTCCATTTGTCTGCGACCTGACGCTTCGTCCAGCTAAACCACCCAAGCAATTTGGGACTGAAGAAAATAACCCACATCAATGCCGTCTTCCGCCATCATTGCCTTCAGATTGCGAAGGTTCAGATTGTAAACAAGGTACTAATACACACAGAAGAATAACGGATTTATCAGAATAGCGATCTTTAAAATCGAAATTTCCCCGTTCTCAAAAAGCCAGAATGTTATCATTACATTTGTTGACGAAAAATTTGCAACAGATCCGAAGAGGCTTCGAATTACAATGCAGTTGAAGATTTGATGTCCGCTCCTATGAAAAACCTCCGACTGTTGCCCGCCGAAAAAGGTTATTATCACGAGAGGGCTTGGTATGCTCTTGTGTATAGTGGTATAAAGCCCGTTATTCCGCCAAAAGCGACCAGATCTATTGAACTATGTGATCAATGATCAATTCTGTTCACTGCAACAATCTTAAGCATTCAATGCCGTTCAAAAAGGCCTTTCCGCCTCATCCGATTCAAGCTGCCCGAACCTATTGTTAGAATATTTGCATTATTATTGTCGTCAGTTCATCTATTCGATCGGCCATCGCAGTAAAATACCTATAGCAATGGTTAGCATCGCACCAGACACCAAGAAAGCAGCACTTAAACCCCAATAAATGGATACTGCGCCCCAGAGGGCGCTTCCGGCGGACGTTGCCCCGTACATAACCATTAGGTATACGGATATTGCACGCGCTCGAAGCTCTTTAGGCAACATTCCCTGTGCTGAACCGTTAAGTCCAGAAACCACGAAAGCCCAACCCAATCCAGTAAGCAGCATTGATATCCATATCCAGTAGGTTTCCCCCTTCCAAGCAACTAGAATAAGTGCAAAACTGAGAAGAAGGGGAGCAAACAACGTTAGCCGGTTGATGCCGATACTGTCTTTTAGAGTCGGAACAAAAACTCCTCCGAGCACGGCCCCGAATCCGATAGCTCCCAACAGCAGTCCCACCTCCGACGCTTGCATATGTAATTGGATACCCGCAAACGCTGGCAACAAACTCCACATACTGCTTGCTGCAAAGAAACAAACAAAGGTTCGAAGCAGCAAGGCTCGGAAACGTACGTCCTTCGACAAATAGCGGAAGCTTGCAGTCGACGATGGAATATCCTCGGCGCATTCTCTTCGTGATAATCGTGTAGAAGTTTTGCTCCAACGCCGAAATACGATTATTAATCCCAAATACGAAATGGCATTGATCCAGAAAATCATTGATAATGCCGTAGCCTGAGCTATAAAACCTGCGATTGCAGGTCCAACCGCTCGCGCGAAATTAAAGCTCATACCGTTCAACGCGGCGGCGCTGTGCAACTCACGAGGCTCCACTAGGGTGGACATCGCTGCTTGCCACGCCGGCATCGTCATAGCGGCGCCACAACCAATCAAAAAAGTGCCGAAAAGCAGCATCTCCGGCGTTGCTATATCAAATGTAACTAAGATACTGAGACCAAGGGCAGCAAGTCCCATTGCAGCATGAGTCAAAAGTAAAAATGTGGGACGATCATACTTGTCGGCAATAATCCCTGCCGGTATTACGAGCAGAAAAATAGGTAGCGTCATAGCGGTCTGAACTAAAGCGACCATCTGGGAAGACGAGCTAATTTGCACCATAAGCCATGTGGCTCCCATTCCCTGCATCCAGGTCCCAAGATTCGAGAACACATTGGCTACCCAGAGTGTACGGAACCGATCATTCTTCAACGGCTTCCAAAGAGTTGATCCAACTGCGTAAACATTCGTGGTGGTCATGATGACCACTCCGAATTTGCATTGAACCATGTTTCCAGTTCTACAGCACGTTGGCGCAAGTGTTCTTCATTCTCACCCTGAAACACAAAACCTGCTACCTCAGCATTGGTCATCGAGGCTCCACCATAACGCTGCCCAGCTATTCCATACGCTTTGTAGAGATTAACCCACTCAAAATCACAGGACATGGGAAATCCTTGCAGAGTTCCTTGACGTGGTGGGATAATTATCCACGCCCCATGTATGGCGACGTCACGGGGACGCGAAACAGGCACTTTTTCTTGAAGCATAGACGATTTTACATAATCCATCTTGATGTCAACGCCAGTTGCAAATCGAACCAGTCCATTAATCACGCCACCTTCAAGCCGACTTGGTGGGCAGGTAGGCAGGCTGCTCCAATTGGCAAACCCGCAGTCCGCTACTCGCGGCTCAAATATATGAATCTCAATGCTTATTATATGCTCTTCGAAGAGATAGGAGAGCCGATCAAGAAGAGAAAGTCCCCGAGGGCCCATGCCGATCACGCCAAGCTTCCAAGACATATTGCCCCCTGTGTAAAGCTAACACTCATTCCACAGGAGTTGACAGGAACTTCAAGTTTGATCAATATTGATAGATTGATTCAATGTATCGACATTAGTATTAGGAATGCTGAATAATTCTGGGTATATGTCTGCAAAGGAAGCTGCAGCCGAACTTAACGTCAGCGTGGCAACGCTTTATGCATATGTGAGCAGAGGAATTATCCAGTCTGAAGCTCGAACGGGGACACGTGCGCGGCGCTATCGTAGCGCTGATATCCGAGCATTGGCTGAGAAGAGTAAAATCAGCGGAAAACATTCAGACGCGGCCAATATATTGACTTTCGGGATACCTATCCTCGATTCGGAAATCACATATACTGATGGCAGATATTTATATTTTCGCGGACGCGACAGTTCAGTATTGGCCACCACCAGCACAAATTTAGAATCCGTTGCATCCCTTGTTTGGGATTGTAATGACCGTCAGGCCTTTAAAGAGCCTGCTCCGGTGATGTCTGCAGCGGAGCAACATGCCAGAACAGCGCTAGGTGTCGGCCACCCTCTTATACTTTGTCAGGCCATGCTACCAGTGATTGGAGAAAAGGACTGGCGCGCTTATGATTTTTCGAAAAATGGAACCTGTCGCACCGGTACCTGTATTTTGCGGCTCGTGACCGCCCTGATCACCAATACAGTGCCGAGTACGAACGCTGTACATGAAACACTTGCGTTAGCCTGGAACGTCATTGACCATGCACCGTTGGTACGCTCAGCGTTGATTTTGGCGGCCGATCACGAACTGAATGCATCAACCTTTACAGTCAGAGTTGCGGCTTCAGCCAGAGCGTCTCTTTATGATGCCGTTTCCGCTGGACTTGCAACATTACAGGGATCTCGCCATGGCGGCGAAATTGAGCGGACATATAGATTTTTGCAAGAATTGATACTCGAAGGCGTTGATCCCGGGCAAATTGTTGCGGCATGGATGAGGAGAGGTGAGACGATTCCTGGCTTTGGTCACCCACTATATCAAGAGGGAGACCCACGAGCGGTCACGTTGCTTGAATTAATGAGTAGAGAAATTTCGTCCTCACAGAGCACAAATGTGCATAAAGCAATAATGGTAGCTCAATCTTTAACTGGCAAGAAACTTAATTTTGACGGTGCTCTGGCTGCTCTCACACTGAATCTTGGTCTGCCAATTTTCTCCGGCATATGTCTGTTAGCCATGGGTCGAGTGGTGGGATGGATTGGACACGCAATTGAACAATATAATGACAATCGCCTCATAAGACCACGTGCAAGATACATCGGGTTGCGGTGAGGCAATAATATTCAGTCCCGCATTAGGATCAGGACCTATTAATTTGGTGAGAATGGCACCTGCAATGAGAAGCTATGCATGGAGAAACGTGAAGACCGGGGTATTTCCTCCGGTTGAGTGGCTCGACACAGCAAATCGCCAAGTCATTGCGATGTCAGAAAGATTAGGTCGAATATTGTGCATTACTTGAAAAACACAATCCATCCGTGCTTCACTGCACTGATTTCGATGGTTTTGTTGCAAAAAATTTAGTGGGCACTAAAATTCAGCAACTTTCCCCCACACGCTTCGGTTAAGCCGTTCAGGCTTATAAGGTTTCGGATCAACAATCGGCTCGCGGCCCAGAATAACGTCGGCAATCATATGTCCTGCGCCCGGACCAATGCCAAAGCCGTGCCCACTGAAACCCGCTGCCAGAATGAACCCCGGCACGGTTTCGATCTCTCCAATGGCAGGCACACCGTCGGGTGTGCTGTCGATATAGCCTGCCCAGCGATTGGCAATCGGTATTCTGGAAAGCTCTGGCAGAAGATTACACGCTCTTTTATAGGTGAGGCTGATCTGCCCTGCATCCGGCTTGGGATCGAGAATGCGGTTTCGTTCCATTGGTGTGATTTTATCGAGCGACCACTTGCTCAATGTTTCATGGCCCGAGCACCAGCCCTGAATGCCACCCGGCGCAAGGCTGCGCCAGCGGCGCATGAACATTGGGATAAATTCGCGGCTGAAACGCAATTGCTGCGGTGTCACATCTACACGCGCCTTACCGCTGATCGCAAGCGTGTAAGCACCATCATGACGTCGCGTGAGCGATACCTGCGAGGTATGTAAGGCATCCGGCAGGCCAGCGGCACCCGGTGCGACAGATAAGATCGATGCACGGACAGCAGCCTGCGGAAAGCGAATGCCAAGCTGATTGCAGAAGGATGATGCCCATGCACCGCCCGCCATCACAACGGTTTTTGTCTGAATTGTACCCGCTTCAGTCACAACGCCGCTGACGCAGCCACCGCTAAGTTCAATGCCGCGCGCCGCACAATTCTGATGCACCGTTCCGCCAGCGGCCATGATGCCACGCGCCACAACAGGAACAGCACGCGATGGATCGGCAATACCGTCAGTGGGCGAGAAAACGCCGCCCTTCCATGCCCGTCCGGTGGCTTTGCCACGTTCGGCAGCTTCTGAAGCGTTGAGCATATGTGTGATGACGCCGACAGATTTCGCAAAATCGCGCCAGCGCGCCCAACCTGCAATCTCTGCCTCATCCTGCGACAGATAAAGCAAACCGCAACGCCTGAAACCCGGGTCCTCTCCGGTTTCTTCTGCAATCTTATCCCAGAGGTCGAGGCTTTTTGTTGCCATAGGCAATTCGCGCGCATCACGGTTCTGTTGGCGGCACCAGCCCCAGTTGCGGCTTGACTGCTCGGCAGCAATTCGGCCTTTTTCAACGAGCGCAACTTTCACTCCGCTACGTGCAAGATAATAGGCGGTAAACACACCGACCACGCCGCCACCAATAACCACGACGTCGGCCTCTTTGGGCAATGTCGGACTGGTTTCAATATGCAATAACGGTGCGGACATGAGCGGGACTCCGATGTTTTACATATCCTAATGCGGCCTGCACCGTGCGGTGCATCGGAGTTTGCCTTTACACAGAATTTCATATGGTTTGCCGCAGCTTCGGCAGATGATTATTGCGTCTAAAGTAAATCTTCTTCGCACGATAACTGAATATGGAAAACAGCAGGTCGCACGATTGCAGCAAGAAGCGAAAAAGATAATAATCCGAATTCAGAATACCGAATGAATGGTTTTGATTATGAAGCTCGACAAAATTGACATCAGAATTTTATCCGAAATGCAGAAAAACGGTCGGATAACCAATGTCGAACTTGCCGAACTCGTCAATCTGTCACCAAGCCCATGTCTGATGCGGGTGAAAAAACTTCAGTCTGAAGGCTATATCACTGGATATTCGGCTCAGATCAATGTCTCAAAACTGGGCCAGACGCTAACCGTATTCACGGAAGTCACGCTTAAAAACCACCGGCAGATCGATTTTGCGCGTTTCCTTGCAACGGTGGAAAAGATCGATTCCGTTATCGAGTGCCATCTCGTATCGGGCGGTTACGATTATCTGATGAAATTTGTTACAGCTGGAATTGTCGAGTATCAGACCATTATGGAACGCCTGATCGATATGGATGTCGGCATTGACAAATATTTCAGTTTCGTCGTGCTTAAATCACCTATTGTAAAAGCACATCTCCCGCTCGACGCAATGTTCACTGAGCAAAGCTAAATCATGTCGCAAAAAGGTGGGAAGTTTCTCCCAGCTTTCACAATGCGTTTTAAACATTCAGCCTCTGGTAAACTCGCGGACAAGTTCGGGATCCTGTTGCAGACTATCAAGCCAGCCGGTGTCAAGTTTCGGTACCGACGAGAATAACAGCCGCGAATATGGATGGCTTGCTGTGCTTCCCATCATATCCGGGCTTAGCTGCTCAACCTTTTTACCTGCATACATCACCACAACCTGATCACAGATCGCGCGCACTGTGGAGAGATCGTGACTAATGAACAGATAAGACAGTGATAATTCGCGTTGCAATTCTTTGAGCAGCTCGATAATCGCCGCAGCCACCACTGTATCGAGTGCCGATGTGATTTCATCGCAGATGATCATCTTAGGATCAGCGGCAAGAGCACGTGCCAGATTAATGCGCTGCTTCTGGCCGCCTGATAATTCACCCGGTCTGCGGTATCGCATGTTACGCGGCAGACGCACCATATCAAGAAGCTGGTCAATACGCGTTTCCCGATCTTTGCCATTCATGCCGTGATAAAAGCTTAGCGGCCGCGCCAGAATATCAGCAATCGACTTGGCCGGATTGAGCGCCGTATCTGCAAACTGGAAGACGATCTGCAACTCGCGCAGCTGCTCGCGACTGCGCTGGCGCAGATCGCTGGGCATTTCCTTGCCTTCGAACTCTATCTTACCGCTCGCAGCAGGCAGAATGCCTGAAATAACTCGCGCAAGCGTGGACTTGCCGCAGCCTGATTCACCAATGATACCGAGGTTCTGCCCCCGCGAGAGCTCAAGACTGACATTATTGACCGCAATCATTGCGGGTTCGCCAGATTTACCCACCATACCATAACCGGCAAGCACATTATCAACGACAAGAAGCGGCACAGGTTTCCCGACTTGTTCCATTTCAGGTTTTGTATGCAAAGCCGGTTCAAAAGCTGCAAGCAATTCCTGCGTATAAGGATGCTGGGGCTTATGCAGAATATCCTGCGTTAGGCCCACTTCCTGCACCTCACCGCCTTTAAGCACGACAATCCGATCTGCAATCTGCGCCACAACAGCAAGATCATGTGAAACATAAACGCCAGCGATATGCTTCTTTTTCATCACCGATTTGAATGCACGCAGAACTTCAATCTGTGTGGTCACATCAAGCGCCGTCGTCGGCTCATCAAAGATCACGAGCTTTGGATCACCGATCAGAGCCATCGCCGCCGAAAGGCGCTGCAACTGCCCACCCGACACCTGATGCGGATAGCGCTCGCCAATCGTTTCAGGATTGGGCAAGGCCAGCGCCTTGAACAACTCAATCGCTTTTTTGTGCGCTGCCTCCTTCGACATCAATTTATGTATCTTGGTCACTTCAATGACCTGATCCATGATACGATGTGCGGGATTAAAGGATGCTGCCGCACTTTGCGGCACATAGGACACTTCCGTCCCGCGTTTCTTTGAGCGCTTACGTTCCGAAAGCCTGACAATATCCTGTCCGCCAACAGTAATGCTGCCACCCTCAATCCGGCAGCCCGGACGCGTATAGCCCATCAGCGTCAATGCAATGGTGGTCTTGCCGGAACCGCTTTCGCCAATCAGCGCTACGATTTCACCCTCAGCAATTTCAAAACTGACATCACGAATGATCTCAACTTTACGACCAGAATCAGTTTTGGCGTCGACACGAAGGTTTCTGATCTCAACAAGACTGCTCATTCATTCGCTCCTGTCGCGGATCTTCTGCGGGAGATTGTCGATCAGCAGATTGACGCTGATGGTAAGACTCGCAATGGCAATTGATGGGAACACAACCGCAGGTGCAGCAAACGACAACCCGCCAATATTTTCCTTAACCAGTGCGCCCCAGTCAGCATATGGCGGCTGCACACCCAGACCAAGAAATGACATGCTCGACAAAAGCAGGACAATAAACACAAAACGCAGGCCAAAATCGGCCAATACGGGTCCGATAATGCCAGGCAGAACTTCCGAACGAATAAGATAACCGATCTTTTCGCCACGTGCGCGGGCAACTGTCACATAATCCATAGTGTTGATGTTAATCGCCAGTGCGCGCGCAAAGCGATAGCTGCCGGGCGTATAGATCACTGCCAGCGTGATGATCAGGACCGGGATCGATGACCCAACGCCCGCGACGATAACCAGCGCCAGAATTTTGCTTGGGATAGATGTTAAGGCATCTAGAAAGCGGCTGAGTGCCGAGTCAAACCAGCCACCGATCACAGCCGCTGTCATGCCGAGCGTCACACCCAAAAAGCAGGCGAAGAAAACGGCAGCGAGCGCAATACCAACTGTGAAACGCGCACCATAAATAATGCGCGAAAGCATATCGCGGCCCAGATAATCTGTTCCCAGCGGAAACTGGGCACTCATTGGGCCAAAGAAATCAAAGTCAACAATTTCGCCAATCGGATGCGGTGCAATCCATGGCGCAAATATCGCGACAAGTGCCCAGCCAAAAATGATCAGAAAGGAAACCGCACCAACCAGATTAATCCGATAACCGAAGCGTGGGGCCTTTGCCCTTCCCTGATTTGAAACAGAAGCAGTCATGATTATCGCAGCCTCGGATTAGAAAGGATAGCAATCAGATCCGCTATCGTGATGAGCAGGAGATAGCCAAAGCAGAAGATCATCGCGCAGGTCTGGATCAGAGGCAGGTCGCGCGTTGCAACCGCATCAAGCATGAGCTTGGCTATGCCGGGATAATTGAAGATGGTTTCGACAATAATCACGCCACCCAGCAGATAGGACAGCGACAGAGCAACCGCATTGACGATGGGACCGAGAGCATTGGGGAGCGCATGGACAACAACCATTCGGCTACGCGAAGCACCTTTGAGCAATGCCATTTCAACATAAGGGGTGTTGAGTGTCTCAAGGACTGCTGCGCGAGTCATACGGATCATCTGTGCCGAGATCACAAAACTCAGCGTGATGACCGGCATCGCAAAAACCTTGAGAAGCCCCCAGAACGATGTAACTTCATTGGCCATGGAAAGCGCTGGTAACCAGCCAAGATAGACCGCAAACACAATCACTGCGATGGTAGCAACCATGAACTCTGGCACTGAGATAACCGAAATTGTGATGATGGATACAACACGGTCATAAAACGTGCCGCGCATGATTGCCGCTGTAATACCAAGAAACAATGCAATGGGCACTGATATTGCAGCTGTAATACCCGCGAGCTTCAAAGAATTTACGAGTCGATTGCCGATGAGATCCGAAATCGGCACGTTGTTGACGTATGACACACCAAGATCGCCGCGCAGCAAATTACCGAGCCAGTAGAGAAACCGCAAAAAAGCTGGCTGATCGAGGTTCATCGCATGACGAAGTCCGGCAACGGCCTCAGGTGTAGCCGCCTGCCCCAGAAGAATTTCAGCCACATCACCAGGAAGCATCGCTGTTGCAAAGAAAATCGTAAACGCAACAATCAGAAGCGTAACAAAAGCAACGACAAGGCGTTTGGCGACGAGATTCAGCAGAGGCGACTTCATGGTCATGCGCAGCCCAATAATGGGGGGAAACGATCAGTTCGGGCAAAAACTATACTTTCGCCCGAACCCGAAAAGCGAGACTACCTGACGAAAGGTCAGGCTTCCAGCCATGCATGCTCGGCAAATGTATAACCCATCATGCCACCCAGCGGATTTGGCTCAAGACCATTCAGCTTCGGCGAGATCGCATCAACATTGGACATAAAGACAGGAATGACCGTTCCGGCTTCATTGGAAATCATAGCCTGCATATCACCATAGATTGCCTTGCGCTTTGCTTCATCAAGCGAACCACGGGCTTCGAGCAGCATTGAGTCAAACTTCTCCGACTTGTACTGGCTTTCATTCCATGGCGCATCCGCCTTGTAGAGCAGTGAGAACAAGATATCCGGTGTTGGGCGGGCATTGATGTTGCCGTAATGGACCGGATCTTTTAGCCAATGGTTTGACCAATAACCATCCGACGGCACACGATCGATAGTGATTTTCTGGCCGATTGTCGAAGCTGCCTGCTGGAGAACCATGGCATAATCGAGCGATGACGATGCCGCTTCTGCCGCAGTGATGCGGATTTCCTGATTAAGCATACCGGCTTTTTCAAGCAGCGACTTTGCACGTTCTGGATCAAACTCGCGCTGCTTCAGCTCTGCATTGTGATATTTGCTGGTAGCTGGAACCGGATGATCATTCGCAATTTCAGCAAGACCGCGTAGTACGGATTTCTGGATAACTTCGCGATTGGTCAGATATTTCAGCGCTTCAGCCACGCCAGCCTTATCGCCCGGTGTAAGGTCTAGACGAACATTAAGATTGGTATAGGTACCGAGCTTCGAGATGAAGAGCTTGGCAGCTGGGTTGTTTTCAAGCACGCGCAGCGAGCGAGGGTTGAGGTTTGCACCAAGGTGAATATCGCCCGATAGCACCGCATTCATACGTGCACTTTCGTCGGAAATTGCAAAGAACTCAAACGAGTCGAGATGCGGGCCGTTGTTCTTCCAGTAGTTCTCGTTACGCGCAGCCATTGAGCGCACGCCCGGCTGGAATTCCTTGCATACAAATGGACCTGTGCCATTACCCTTGGAGAAATCGGTCGTGCCATCTGCAACGATCATGAAATGATGCATCGCGAGAATTGTTGGCAAATCGGCATTGGCGCTTTCAAGCGTAATTTCTGCCGTCGTGTCATCAATCTTCTTGACACTCTTGATCTGCTTGGCAAGCGCATTCACCTTGGAACCAACGGCTGGATCAAGGTGGCGATTAAGCGAGAAAACGACGTCGTCTGCCGTTAGTGACTTGCCGTCATGGAAGGTCACCCCCTTGCGCAGCTTGACTGTCCAGACCTTTGCATCTGGGCTTTCCACGCTTTCGGCCAGTTCCATCTCAGTTTCGCCCTGACCATTCAGAAATGTCAGGCGGTTATAGAATGCGCAGCAGCGAACATAATCGGTCGCATTGGAGGCCTTCGCAGGGTCAAGCGTATCGGCAGTGGAAGCGCTGAAACCAGCCGCCTTGATGAAACCGCCTTTAACCGGGGTCGCAGCATGTGCGGAGGTTGCGCGACCTAGAATCGTCGAACCCGCCGCAACCGCTACTCCACCCATAAGCATCATCTGCAACAATTCACGCCGGGTTGCCCCGCGACGAATTGCATCTTCAATCATCCGGTCGTCGGAAGAAGTCCAGTTGGTTATCTTCTCGCTCATGGCAGTTCCCCTTATTATAATTGCATCTGGTGCTCCGGTTTATAGTCACCGGTTTCACCTTGGCTTCATTGCAGTTTCAGAATTACGGTCGTTAACAACACCTCTTTGCAGTGTGAGTTAAAAAAGACTTTGAGGAGAGCGAACAAAACCAGCATTTGGCCGGTAATTATTCGATAATCTCAACCCAATCCCGTGGATTTGCCTTTTATCCTCACCATTGGCAGTTCTGACAGTGTGTTACAAAGATGCGGGTAAATTGCGCTGAATTGGTGAAAAGCAACAGCATAATATTGCGAATATCATAAAGTTACGAAATTCTTGCTTGCAGCTGAGCTGCTGCTCTTCAAACTCATCCCTTCATCGCTATACGCACATCCTCATCAGCAAGCGTCTGATCAAGCGTTATGCGCGTGCGCTCGATGATTGCGTCGATATCATCATCAGTGCAGCAAAGCGGCGGTGCATAGCCAAGAACGCCATTCGCAAAGGCGCGAATGACAAGACCATTATCCCATGCACGATCAAAAATGCGACGTGCCGGATCAACTGCTGCCGGAAGCGGTGTCTTCTTATCCTTGTCTGTTACAAGCTCGATTGCTGCAAGCATGCCACGACCACGTATATCGCCAACCAGCGGATGATCTGCCAAAGCATGCAAACCAGCCATAAGACGCTGACCAGCCTTGCGACCATTTTCAAGCAACCCACCTTCATAAAGACGCAAACATTCAAGGCCAACTGCTGCACTTACGGGGTGTGCCGAATAGGTATAGCCGTGACCGACTGCGGACTTGCCTGCGCCATCTGCGATTGTGTTGTAGACGTGATCGGACATGAATACAGCACCCATCGGCACATAGCCCGATGTCAAACCTTTGGCAGCCGTGATGAAATCCGGCACAACATCATCTTCCGAACAGGCGAAAAGCGGACCAGTACGGCCAAAGCCGGTGATCACTTCATCGACGATGAACAGAACATTATATTTCTTGCAAACTTCATGCATCGCCTTGAGCCAGCCGGCTGGCGGCACGAGCACACCGCCCGATCCCTGAATAGGCTCAACATAAAATGCCGCAACACGTTCAGCACCAAGCTCTTCGATTTTAGCACGAAGCGCTTCAACCGATGCATTGATGATTGCCTGCGGATCGGAGCCAACCGGATTGCGATAGGCATAATGCGATGGAATTTTATGCTGCCAGTCATATGGAACACCAAAGCCCGCATGAAATGCCGGAAGTGCAGTCAGACCAGAACCAGCTGTCGAGGAGCCATGATAACCATATTCAACCGAAATAAATTGGTCTTTCTGCGGCGTACCCTTCGCATGGTAATAATAGCGAATGAAGCGGATTGTGCTGTCGATCGCATCCGAACCGCCAAGCGTGAAATAGACGTGGTTGAGATCACCCGGCGCACGATCTGCCAGTTCAGCCGCCAATCGAATGGCAGGCTCTGAACCAAGGCCAAAATAGCCTGTCGCATATGGAAGCTCTTGCAACTGCTTTGTTGCCGCTTCCACGATACTATCCTGACCATAGCCAACATTTACGCACCAAAGACCGGCAAAACCATCAAGCAGCTTATGGCCCGATGCATCGGTTACAGTCGCCCCTTTGCCCGACTTGAGCACACGGACACCAGCGGCTTCGTGGCTGCGGAATGATGATACCGGATGCACCAGATGGGCGCGATCAAGTTCGATCAGCGAATTGCTCAGCATAATATTCTCCAAATCAACCTAGTGCCTGATTTACAAGCGCATATGTGCGGTATTCAGTGCCGCTTTGTTCATCAATTGGTCCAACAGCGCGGCGCATCGGTATTCCGCCACCAACATGCACCAGTCCGCGTTCGGTCAACCAATCGGCAAGACCTGTTGCAATATTCGTATCCACGCGGACAAACTCACCCGTATGTTTTGAGAGTAGAAAATCGATCAACGTACACGCATCATCAATAGTCTTTGCGACCACGGGGCCAATAACAAGACCACGACCAAAGGGGCGAATGCCGGCAAATGCCTCAACTTTATTATTCTTGCGAATGACTGCAAACTGCGCACTCTCATTTAACAACTGCATGATATTCGACCGATTGTGGCCAGTCGCCGCATGATCCAGTTCAATCAAACTTGGAAAATCATTGCTTTGTGCCCAGGATATATCGCCCTGTGCATCCACCTTTGCAGCAATACCCTGATGCTGAATAATTTCACCAGTCTTAACAAAGCCTAGCTTTTCATAAAGCGGCAAACCATCCTGTGTGGCAACAAGCAAACATGTACGCCCGCTTGCAGCATCAAGGGCTGCCTGCATCAGCTTGCGACCAAGCCCGCGTCCACGCATCGCTTCATCAACAATAACCATATTGACGGCTGCAACATCATCGCCCAATGGCGTTGACATCGCGGTGCCAACAACATGTCCACTTTCCAGTGCAACGACACCATTGCTGAGCGTGAGCACAAAGGCCCAGTCTTCTCGACGATGTGGCCAGCCTGCCTGTTGAGACAAAGCAACAGCACCATCAAGATGATCAGATGTCATCGTTTCAAGAGTGATTGGCGATGCAGTCATGACTGTTTCCGAGCACGGTTCTTCATTGACTCAGATTAGAATGAGGCTCGCAGCAGTTCATCCCGACCAGCATCCATATACCGATGGTTTTCACTGTCCTTTGACACCGCCGCCGCATCTTATGCCGCGAGGTATGACGAACCACTGCTCAAACCAATAGTCTACCCCTACTCCAAGGCCAGCCTGACGAAACTCTCTGCCAAAGCTTCGTTGAGATACGAAACAATCTGCTTTGCGCGGATAGGAATGCAGTGATTAGTCTATTCGCGGCTCATTATGATGTATGACAATGGCACAGCAGTGCCTGCACGCCTTGGAAGGATCAAATCATGGCCCAGTTCAGACCAAAATACATCACCTTCGATTGCTACGGCACGCTGACCAATTTTCAGATGGCGGAAGCCGCACGCGATCTTTACGGCGAACAGCTGAATGAAGAACAGATGCAGCAGTTTATCAAGAATTTTGCCGCTTATCGCCTGGATGAAATCCTCGGTGACTGGAAGCCTTATAATGAAGTCGTGCACAATGCGATTGAACGCACCTGCAAGAAGAACAACGTAACCTTCAAAGCTGAAGATGCACGCACAGTCTATGAACGCGTACCAACTTGGGGACCGCATGCAGACGTGCCGGCCGGTCTTTCCAAGGTCGCCAAGGAAATCCCGCTCGTCATTCTTTCAAACGCGATGAACGAGCAGATCCACCACAATGTCGACAAGCTCGGCGCACCATTTCATGCCGTTTATACAGCGCAGCAGGCACAAGCATATAAGCCACGCTTCAAAGCGTTTGAATATATGCTCGATCAGCTCAACGCCAATCCGGAAGACATTCTGCATGTCTCCTCATCGTTCCGCTATGACCTGATGTCGGCGCATGATCTTGGTATCAGGAACAAGGTCTGGGTCAATCGCGGTCACGAGCCAGCGAACCCCTATTACGGCTATACCGAAATCAAGGATATTTCTGGTCTGGCCGGCGTCGTTGGACTGTAAATAAGGCTTAGCAAGATGCAATTTAAACCCTACTGGCACGATACGACACCGCCTTTCACTGCTGGCGAAAAGAACCCACCAGAAGGGCATTATGATATTGCCATTATCGGCGGTGGTTTCACCGGCCTTTCAGCTGCATTGCATCTTGCCAAAGCAGGCAGCCGTGTCGCGGTGTTTGAAACAGGGCTTGTCGGCTCCGGCGCTTCAGGGCGCAATGGGGGACACCTCAACAATGGCCTCGCGCACAGCTATATCGATGCAAAACAACAGCTTGGCGCAGAACGTGCCAAGGCTCTTTACAAAGCTTTTGATCATTCCGTCGATACGATAGAACGCATCGTCGCCGAAGAAAATATCGACTGCTCATTCCGTCGTGCGGGCAAGCTGAAACTTGCTTCCAAGCCTGCACATTTCGACAGTCTTGCACGCAATTTTGAAGCCATCCATGCAGAGGTCGACTCCGACACCGCCTTGTTGCGCGCCGATCAGCTCTCGGGCGAAGTCGGCTCATATGATTTTCACGGAGCTATGCTTTCCAAAAAAAGCGCCATGATGCATATGGGGCGTTATGTGACTGGTTTAGCTGCGGCAGCGGCGCGTCATGGTGCATTGATTTTTGAAAACACAACAGTTCAGGAGCGCAAAAAGCTCGGTAACCAGCACCAGATCGTCACATCACGCGGCACGGTGACTGCAGACGCTATAATTCTGGCAACCGGCGCCTATACGACAGACAGTTTTTCCTATTTCCGCAAACGCATCATTCCGGTTGGCAGCTTTATCATTGCAACCCGACCGCTGACAGGCAGCGAAATTGCTGACACCATGCCCGGCAATCGCACCTATGTCACGTCGATGAATATCGGCAATTATTTCCGGCTTGCACCGGATAATCGTATGATTTTCGGCGGCCGCGCTCGCTTTTCAACAACCTCGGACCAGCGCTCCGACAACAAAAGCGGCGCAATTTTACGCGTAAACCTCGTCAAAATGTTCCCGCATCTTGCTAAGGTAGAAATCGATTATTGCTGGGGTGGGCTTGTCGATATGACCCGGGACCGCTATCCGCGTGCAGGTTTTGCCGATGGCGTCTGGTATGCGATGGGCTATTCCGGCCATGGCGCACAAATGTCCACGCAGATGGGGATTTATCTCGCAGACGCAATCCTCGGACGCAGCGACAACAGTCCAATCTCCGGCCTCGAATGGCCAACTATTCCCGGTTATTCCGGCAAGCCTTGGTTTCTGCCTATGGTGGGTTTCTATTACAAAATGCTCGACAAGTTTCAGTAATAGTAAAAAGGGCGGTTTAACCGCCCTTTTCTTTCGTCTTAAAGCCCGCCAACATGCAGCGTTTTAACTTCCAGATATTCCTCAATACCCAGTTTTGAACCCTCACGGCCCAGCCCAGACTGTTTGACGCCGCCAAAAGGCGCAACTTCGGTTGAAATCAGACCCGTGTTAAGCCCAACCATGCCGAATTCCAGCGCTTCAGCCACACGCCATGACCGTTTGAGGTTCTCGGTAAAGAAATACGCGGCCAGACCAAAAGGCGTTGCGTTGGCAATTTCAATCGCTTCCTCTTCCGTCTCAAATCGGAAAAGTGGCGCAACAGGGCCAAAGGTTTCTTCCGATGCAAGCAGCATATCCGTTGTAGCATCACCCAGCACAATCGGACGCGCATATTGCCGACCTTCCGGCATGCTTTCGCTTTGTGCAAGAATTTTTGCACCGCGCCCCAAAGCATCGCTCACATGGCGTTCGATCTTTTCGATCGCTGCGTGATTGATCATAGGACCAATCGCGACACCTTCATCTGTACCGGCACCAACTTTCATTTTTAAAACGCGAGCCGAGAGCTTTTCTGCGAAAGCATCGTAAATGCCTGCCTGCACCAGAATACGGTTTGAGCAAACGCAGGTCTGGCCACCATTGCGGAATTTTGAAGCAATCGCGCCTTCCACAGCCTGATCAAGATCAGCATCGTCAAATATGATAAATGGTGCATTGCCGCCAAGTTCAAGACTCAAACGCTTAATGCTGTCGGCAGCACCCTTCATCAGAAGCGAACCAACGCGTGTTGAACCCGTAAACGAAATTTTGCGCACGGTTTCATTAGCCATCAATTCATTGCCAATTTCGCTTGGCATGCCGGTAACGATGTTTATGACACCGGCAGGAATGCCTGCCCTCTCAGCAAGAACACCAAGTGCCAGCGCTGAAAACGGTGTAAATTCAGACGGCTTGATCACAACTGTACAGCCTGCCGCAAGCGCTGGAGCAACCTTACGGGTAATCATCGCGTTCGGAAAGTTCCATGGTGTGATTATCGCGCAAACACCAACGGCTTCTTTTAACACCAGAATGCGGCGATCAGCCGTTGGCGAAGGGATGCTGCCTCCATCAATGCGACGCGCTTCTTCAGCGAACCATTTAACAAAGGATGCACCATAGCGAATTTCACCCAGTGCTTCATTGAGTGGTTTTCCCTGCTCCAATGTGAGCAAAAGAGCAAGATCCTGTTCATGCTCGACCATCAGTGCAAACCAGCTCTCAAGCAACGCTGCACGCTCGGCATGCGTTTTCTTTTTCCATGGCTTGAAAGCTTTCGCTGCAGCATTAATTGCCGCGCGGGTTTCCTTGCCGCCCATATCCGGGATCGTGCCCAAAGTGCTAAGGCTTGCAGGATTGGTAACATCAACAGTTGCGCCAGATGTGGCATCCTGCCAGACGCCACCAATAAGTCCCTGTTGGCGGAAAAGTGCGTGATCTTTCAAAGTATGCATGACTTCCTCTTTATGCCAGAGCTGTGAGCACGGCCTGCGTAATTGCATCCGTCTTGTCTTTACCCGCGACAGTTCCAATACTCTGAGCCGTCACCGTTTCAATTGCTGTCATCACATCTTTTGCAGCCTGATGCTCGCCAAGATGCTCAAGCATCATTGCGCCCGACCAGATCGCTGCAATAGGATTGGCAATGCCAAAATGCGCAATGTCAGGCGCTGAACCATGAACCGGCTCAAACATGGAAGGTGCTGTGCGATCAGGATTAATGTTGGCAGATGCCGCATAGCCTAGACCGCCCTGAATGGCTGCCCCCAGATCAGTCAGAATATCACCAAAGAGGTTTGAAGCCACGATCACGTCAAGGCTTTCCGGCGCCATAACCATACGTGCTGCCATAGCATCAATATGATAATGCGAGACTTCGACATCAGGATATTCCTTGGCAACATCCTTTGTCACTTCGTCCCAGAAAACCATCGAATATTTCTGAGCATTCGATTTTGTTACCGAAGCAAGCTTCTTACGGCGTGCCCGTGCCTGTTCAAAACCAAAGCGGATGATGCGTTCAACGCCCGTTCGGGTAAAAATCGCAGTTTCTACCGCGACCTCATTTTTCGTGCCCGAATGCACACGTCCACCAGCACCCGAATATTCGCCCTCGGTATTCTCACGAACACAAATAATATCAAACCCTTCAGAACGAAGCGGACCGGTTACACCCGGCAACAGGCGATGCGGGCGGATATTGGCATATTGTACAAAGGCTTTGCGGATCGGCAGCAGTAATCCGTGCAGGGATACTGAATCTGGTACTTCCGCAGGCCAGCCAATGGCACCGAGATAAATCGCATCAAACTTACGCAGCGTCTCGATGCCATCTGCTGGCATCATCGCGCCGGTCTCAAGATAATATTCGCATGACCACGGAAAGCTGGTGCCTTCCAGCGAGAATCCATTGCGTTTTGACGCCTGTTGCAAAACCAGCCACGTGGAATCAGTTACGCTTTTGCCGATACCGTCACCCGGAATGAGTGCAATCGAATAGGTTTTCATTGCTTGTTCCCTTAAAAACGCATCCTGAAAAGTGTGAGGACAAGATGCGCGTTAAAATGAATATCTAAAGATCTATGAGCACGCTTTTGGATTTGCGGTTCGCAAGATAGGCGTCGCGCCCGAGATCTTTACCAATTCCTGAGCTTTTATAGCCACCAGTCGGCAGGATATGATCCCTCGAACGCCCATAGCGATTGACCCAGATAGTGCCTGCCTGCAGAGCCTTGGTGACACGAAGCGCACGAGACAGATCCCGCGTAAAAAGACCTGCCGCCAACCCATAGGTCGGATGATCGGCGAGAGTTAATGCCTCATCTTCGTCTCTGAATGTCTGAAGTGTCAGCACAGGCCCGAAGATTTCTTCGGTCACAGCGGGAGAGTTTTCATCGACACCGCGAAGTAAAGTTGGCTCATAAAAATAGCCTTCACGATCCATCCGCTTGCCACCAACAACACTTTGTGCGCCAAGGTTGACAGCCTTCTGCACAATTTCGTCAATGCGGCACATCTGGCGCTCGGAGATGATCGGAGAATATTGGGTATTCTCATCCCACGTCACACCCGGCTTGATATTCGCCATATGACGCGCAATGGCTTCGCTCAATGCATCGGCAATTTCTTCTGCAACAATCAGACGCGAACCAGCAACACATGCCTGTCCGGCATTGCTGAGAATTCCGCGCGTAATAGCGGCTGCTGCCAATTCGAGATCCGCATCGGCAAACACCACTTGCGGACTTTTTCCGCCAAGCTCAAGCGTCATGGGCTTGATGCCGGTGCGTGCAATATTCGCCATGATCGCCGCCCCTGCTGCCGTCGACCCGGTAAAGCTCACTTTGGAAATATCATAATGACCTGTAATGGCATTGCCAGTCGTTGGCCCATCCCCAAGAACAATATTGATAAGGCCTGCGGGAATGCCGGCTTTTACAGCGAGTTCAGCAATTAAAAGCGTGGTGAAAGGCGTGATTTCAGACGGTTTGAGCACCACAGCATTGCCTGCGGCCAATGCCGGTCCGAGCTTCCAGCCAGCCATAGAGATCGGAAAGTTCCACGGTGTAATCGCACCAATCACACCATAAGGCTCGCTCAGCGTCATGCCAAATGTGCTGGCGCTGGTCGGCACAACTTCGCTGCCTTCCTTGTCAGCAAACTCTGCAAAAAAGCGGATTTGCTCCGCGGTGACAGCAATATCGCCTTCGATAAGATGTGCGATTGGACGCGTCGATGAAACAGCTTCCATGCGCGCCAACGTCAACGCTTCCTGCTCGATCAGGTCGGCCCAACGATGCATCGCATTAAGTCGTTCGCGTGGACGGCTATCAGCCCAGCCGCTTGTTTTCAAACTGGCCTTGGCATTTTCTACGGCACGATCAACCAGCGCATCATCAGCAATCGGACAATCGCCATAGGCTTTACCGTCCGATGGCCGGTGCATTTCCATTGCGCCCGCTGCATCGACACGCTCCCCGCCAATATAATGATAAAACGGCAGTTTAAGCGTTTCAGGATCAAAGCTTAATGTCATCGCGCACCTCGCACTTTCTATGGTGAAAGATTAGAGCCGGACGCGCCGCATTATTGATTGAGAATAACCCGGCTGACGGTTTTGAATCGCGTCAGACGGGTTTAAAGCGGCGGATTATTCTGGATACTCAATGCTTATTCATAAACGCAGAGATAAACCTTACGTACAGTTTCAATTGTTCGCCATACACCGACAAAACCCGGCTTCATGACAAAGCTGTCACCTGCGCGATAAGTCTTGGTTTCGCCGCCCTTCTCTTCAATTTCAACAAGACCCGACAAAATATGGCAAAACTCTAATGTTGTGCCCTTGATCGAGTGAGTTTCGCCCGGTGTCGCTTCCCAAACGCCTGTCAGAACCTTGTCATTCTTCGACGCATCCTGCGCCCAGGTCTTAAAGGATGGCGTGCCAGAAATCAGGCGATCTTCGGTCGGCAGTGCCTCTTTCGGCGCGAAATCTGGATTGGGATCGATAGTAATCAGAAGTGACATAGCATTCCTCTTTGGTTAATAACCGAGTGTGCGATCGATCAGGCCAATCAGTTTTTCACCAGCCAAATGACGCTGAATATTTTCAATGACGGATTTCGCAGCCGTATGCGGTTGCGTGACAGATGCAATATGCGGCGTAATCAGTACTTTGGGATGCGACCACAGCGGATGCCCGGATGGAAGCGGTTCGGGATCAGTCACATCGATCATAGCCGCTGCGAGATGACCGCTATCAAGCGCATTAATAAGTGCGCTTGGATCAAGCTGCGGTCCGCGTCCCGTATGCAACAAGCGTGCGCCCTTCGGCAGCAAGGCAAACAAGTCTGCATTCAGAATGCCGCGCGTTTCATCGGTCAGCGGCAGCAAGCAAATCAGAATATCCGTCTGGCGCAGGAAGCTCGCAAACTGGTCTTCCCCGTAAAAGCAGGTAACACCTTCAATGTCTTTCTGGCTGCGACTCCAGCCTGAAAGTGGAAACTGAAATGGCTTAAGGCGTTTGATTGCAGCTTGTGCAAGCATACCCAGCCCTAAAAAACCAATTCGTCGTTCCGACGCCTGTGTGGTTGCAATGACCTGCCATGTTTCTGACTGTTGCTGTTGGCGATATGCGATTGCGTCACGATGAAGAGTCAGTACTCCAAGCGCCACATATTCCTGCATCATACGAATGATGCCGTCCTCAACCATACGAACAAGTTTCACATGCTCAGGCACACTGCCGGGCTTGAACTGATCAACGCCCGCACCAATGGAGAAAAGGACTTCGAGATTCCGATATCGCGCAATATCGTCTGGTGCGACCCAGCTGATTAGATAGCGGATTTTATCTGGATCAATTTCATCTCCGGCCTGAAAAAACTCAACATCAGGCAGTGCTTTTGCAAACGCCTCACGGAAAACGGCGCCGCGGACTGCATCAGAATTGAAGAGAAACGCCATAATTGTTTCCAATTAACAGGTAAGGCGTGCAGCAAGATTTTCGATCATCTTCTGGCACGCATGCAACTCATTGATTTCGATATATTCGTTGGGGCGATGGGCGCGGCTGATATCACCGGGACCGCAGATAATTGCATCAATGCCTGCTTGCTGGAACAGTCCCGCCTCCGTGCCATAGCTCACAGCAGCAAGCGTATCCTGCCCCGTCAGCTCGACCATCAAGCGAGAAAGTGCACAGTCCTTTGAGAGGGAAAGAGCAGGATAAGAGCTTAATTCATGCCATATCACCTCAAACCCGCGATCACGCAGAGCGAATAATTCTGCTTTTACAGGCTCCAGCAATTCGGTTGGTGATATGCCGGAAATTGCACGCACCTCAATGTCGGCTGTGCAACGATCAGGAATGATATTGACCGCCTGTCCGCCAGAGATGACGCCAAATTGCAACGACGAATAAGACGGCTCAAAATTGGTATCGAACGGACCAGCTTCAAGCGTTTGGCCATAAGCCGTTGCTTTTGCAATCACACAAGCCATGGCGTGGACAGCATTCAACCCGAGATCAGGGCGCGATGAATGGCCCGAGCGCCCAATGACTTCCAGCCGCGCAGCAGCTTTGCCTTTATGCACGCGCACAGCTTGCATGCGGCTTGGCTCACCGATAATGGCGCCCAGCGGCTTGGCACAAAGATCAGGAATCGCTGCAAGCAAATGCGGCACACCACGACAACCGGCTTCTTCATCGTAGGAAAAGGCCAGATGAACAGGCCGTTTCAACGAACTTGAGGCAAACATCGGCAGAGCAGCAAGCGCACAAGCCAGAAAGCCCTTCATGTCTGTCGTGCCGCGCCCATAAAGTCTGTTGCCATCTTTTTGTAGCTTAAACGGATCAGTCACCCATTCTGCTTCTCCGGCGGGAACCACATCTGTGTGGCCAGAAAGAATGTAACCCGGCACATCGCGGGGACCGATAGTGATAAAAAGATTTGCTCTGTCACCTTCAGGTCCGGGCAAAACCGATACGTCAGCGCCCGCAGACTTGGCGTAAGAACTGATCCATCCAACAATCGCATCATTGGGTTTACCGACAACGGATGGAAAGCCGATCAGAGCTGCGAGAATTTCTTCGACGTTCATAAATACCACATTCAAAGTCAGACCTTCAGATTTCTATCAGAATATGGTGTTGGTGCAGTGTTCCGTGCCGAATATGCTGCTGCTTCAAACAAAGATTGCGAATAGCGGCGATCAAGCAGCGAATTATGCGGAGGTATTTGTGAAAGGATGCGGCAAAATACGCCTGCCGAACGCATTGCATTGCGTGGCAGGATCAAAAACACTGGATCTTGAGGGCTGAAAGTCCGCAGGTTGAGCTTGGCAGCGGGTAGGAATCGGATTGGCTGATATGCAAAAATCAGTACGGCTGAAATCTTTTGAATTGATCGCGCATGACATAGCGGATGTAGACAAGAGCCTGCTTCATGGCCTTTCGATGGGTGTTCGGTGGCCACATCGTCCCAATGACTGGGATCTCATGTTGAAAACCGGGCAAGGGTTGGTTGCTATTGACGGAATCGGCCGGGTATTCGGTAGCGCTATGTGGTTTCCATATGGTGACGATTTCGCAACCATTGGCATGGTCATCACCTCCCCTCGTACACAAGCACAGGGCAATGGTCGCTGGTTGATGGAACAGGTGATGGAGCGATGCAAAGGGCGCAATCTTAGCCTCAATGCGACCCAAGCCGCTTATAATCTCTATCTATCGCTTGGCTTTACCGATGAAGCGACAGTTTATCAGCATCAGGGAGAAGTCGGACTTGAGCTTCCAGCCATACCAGAGCCCAATGGCAAGCTTGTAGCCCTTTCAGCAGAAGAGCTCGAAACTATCTCCGAGCTCGACTGCAAGGCTTTTGGCACAAACCGCATGCATTTGCTTCAACTCATCTGTGACACGGCTGAAATCTATGGCTTGATGAGAAATGGGCAAATGGTCGGTTATTCCTTCTGCCGCGAATTTGGACGCGGGAAAGTTCTGGGCCCCATCGTCGCAAGCAATGACGAAGACGCCATTCAATTAACCGCAGTCCACTTGAAAAATCTGAAAGGCAAGTTTGTGCGCGTTGATACGCGTGAAAAAACTGGCGCATTCGCCGACTTCCTAGTGCAATGCCGCCTCGGTATGCACAGCACGGTAACAACCATGTCAAAGGGCAAACCGTTTTTAAACAGACAGACTGACAAACCTTGGATCTACGGGCTATCGGCCCATGGCTGGGGCTGATTTCCCGTTCAGGTAGCTTGACTAGACTGCAAGGCCTCTTCAAGCCCCAGCGATGGATACATTGCTATAATAGCACTGATGTCATCCATCAACTCAGTGATGAGCCAATCCCGAACCTGCGCCACGATAGGGCGAACAGGCTTGTCTCGCAGACGAACCAGATGACATTTACGATGGGCTGGTAAAAGCCGATTTTGGGCTGGGATCAATGCGCTTGTCCGTAACCAGTGCGCTACAACATTCAGCCAACCAATTGCCACTCCTTGCCCCAGCAATGCGGCCTGAACAACAATGGCATAATCAGAGAACAGCATTTCATCATGAGCTGCTCGACCACGTGCGGGCAGAAAAAAATCCGGCCAGTTCGGCTGCGCTTCACTCAAATTGATAAGTGTTGTCACAGGCTGATCATGTTCTCTTTGATAGGTGGGGCTACAAATAGGCACAAGAATTTCGGGCATAACGAAAGTGGCTTCGTGATTATCATCGCCACCTTCCACAAACCTCATACCGAGATCAACGTCGTTCACTGGCCCTGCCAGTGGTCCCATGATTAACTCAAACCGCAAATCAACGCCGGGAAAAGTCTTCTTAAAAGCGGCCATGCGCGGCATCACCCAATGCGTTGTGAAGCCAGTTGAAAGCGAGAGCGTTACCGTTTGAACACCCTGTTTGCGGTCGCTGATTTCTCTTAATGCCTGTTCAATGCCAGCGAACCCTCGGTCAATGGCATCGTGCAAAATTTTACCATACTCCGTCAGCGTGACACCACTCGTCGTGCGGATGAAAAGCTGCACATCCAGATGCTCTTCAAGGCGCCCGATCATACGACTGATAGCAGCAGGCGTCACATTGAGTTCTTGTGCCGTTTTGGAAAAATTTCCGTGCCTTGCTGCTGCCTCTAGTGTGAAAAGGCCGTTCATGGAAGGAAGAGTACGTCGCAAAATCGTCATTACATTTTGTAACATCGTATCAAGCTTTTTTCAATTGCGCCTTTCGCCGTTATTTGTTCTCCTACTAATCAAGAAAGGAGAAAATCCTTCACCGTCGTCAGGGGAACAAAACATTTGTAAGCGCTTAATACCAAAGTGGTTACGCGCAAAACTCATGTTTAGCTCTTCCATTGAATGCAGCATGTCGAGCCTGACAATATTTGATCAGTCGATAAAATATTTAGTGGAATCAAATGACTGAAACCAAAAAATCGACAAGTGTTGGAGTTTCCATTCGTAGGGCGACGAAGACCTATGGAGCTTTCTGTGCACTTGATTCAGTCAGCCTTGATGTTGCACCCGGTGAATTTGTTTCAATCCTGGGTCCATCTGGCTCTGGCAAAACAACATTTCTTGGCATTCTTGGTGGATTCGTTCAGCCAACATCCGGATCCATCTGGTTAGGTGATCGCGATATTACATTAGAGCCACCGCACAAACGTGACATTGGCATTGTTTTCCAGAACTATGCCCTGTTTCCGCATATGAATGTCGCCGATAATATCACATTTCCACTGCGCGCGCGCCGAATGCCAAAATCAGGTTGGCCGGAAAAACTGCGCGATGCATTGGCAATGGTTGAACTGTCAGGACTTGAAGGACGCAAGATTGACGAGTTATCGGGGGGGCAGAGACAACGCGTTGCTCTTGCACGAGCAATGATCTTCGAGCCACGCCTCATCTTAATGGATGAGCCACTTTCGGCACTCGACAAACAGCTTCGTGAAAATATGCAGATCGAGCTCAAACAGTTGCATCGCAAGCTTGGTGCAACAATTGTCTATGTGACACATGACCAGCGGGAAGCTCTCACGATGAGTGATCGTGTTGCCATTATGAACAAGGGCAAAATCGTACAGATTGACACGCCAGAAATGTTACACGACAGGCCAATAAACTCATTCGTCGCAGGCTTTATCGGTGAAGCCACGCTTCTACCAGTCACAAGAAATGGTAACAATAGTGTAAGCCTAGCAGGCACAACGCTTCGATCAACTTACCCGATTCCGCACGGCGAAAACCTCTATCTCGCACTGCATTCCGAAAAGCTGACTGTCAACGATCACCCCGGAAGCGATCACATAAATCGTCTGCGGGGTACGGTCATCGATGCGCTTTATCAAGGTGAAAGCATCCGAGTTTTCATGCAGTTACCGTCTGGTGAAAAACTGAGTTTCCGACTGCCGTCTAATCATGCAGGGAGAGCAAAGTTACGCGCTCCAGGTGAAGAAATTGATATTGCACTTCACCCGGAAGACACGGTGATTGTGCCACAAACCAACTAACGATCACGCATGAGTATTATGAGGAAAACAGCAATGAAGATCACAGATTTTAAAGTGATGACATTTGACGTCGTGGGCACTTTGATCGACTTTGAAAGCGGCGTTTTAAATGCAACACGCAAAATTGGTGGTGAAAAAGCTGCCAAACTGACGGACGATGAAATTTTCGGTCCGTACATTCGTGGGCGCGATAAGTTCTACGGCCGTTCTTCGTCGGCAATGAAAGACGTTTATCTTCACATGGCAACAGAACTCGGCATCAACAACGACCAAGCTTCAGCGGATCTATTCCAGTTCGCTATCCTGCATCATCCCGCTTTTGAGGATTCAATTGCAGCACTCAAGCGTCTTCGCAAAAACTTCCGCCTCGTCGCCATGACCAATGCAGACCGCACCACGTTCTCAGCCTACTCAGAAACGCTCGAAAACCCGTTTCATGACAGCGTGACCTGCGATGAAACCGGATATGCAAAGCCAGATCCGAATTTTTTTACTTATAACAAAGGTCGCCAATCGGCTTTCGGCTTCAAGCCATCGGAAATCCTCCACGTAGCCCAGAGCCAATACCATGATATAGGGATTGCTAAAGAGCTTGGCTATACAACATGTTGGATCGAACGCCGTCAGGGGCAAAAAGGTTTTGGCGGCACACCGACGCCAAAAGGCGTAACAAAGCCGGATTTTCACTTTTCAACACTCAAACAACTTGCAGACGCAATTGATGCTGAACTCCTTTCAGTTTCAGTCGCAAACGCGGCATAAGACCGGAGCGTCACCCGCCATGAGGATACGCCCTCCCTTCAATGACATCAATTCCCTATGGCAGGCAACAGCCGTTGAACGCCCACAATTTTCAACGGTTGCAGGCGGAGATCAATATGATGTCGCAATCATCGGAGGCGGTTATACGGGTCTGTCAACAGCACGATATCTGGCACGCAAAGGCCTGTCAGTCATCGTGCTGGAAGCAAGTCGTATCGGATGGGGAGCAAGCGGGCGCAATGGCGGGGTCGTTTCTGCAAAATTCCGATTGGCATATCGCGATATTGCCAATCGTTTTGGCATTGATGTCGCGCGGCGTATGCACAACATCAGCATTGAAGCCGTAGAACATGTCGGCGAAATGGTCAGCGATTATTCCATTGAAGGCGCTAATTATCACGCCACAGGCTCTTTACGTTGTGCGCACAACCAGGTTTCATTTGATGCCATCAAGGCGGAATGCGCCTGGCTGAATGAAGCGCTCGGCGACACAGCCTGTTCGATGCAATCTGCTGAACAAGTGGCGTATGAAACAGGCTCCGATGACTTCTTTGGAGGTATGCTCAACACTCACGGCGGCGTTATTCACCCACTCAACTTTGTCTTGGGATTGGCGCGCGGTGTACAGTCCGATGGCATCTCAATCTGTGAAAATACGCCAGTAATGAGCATAAATCGCCAATCAAACATCGTTATTGTCGAAACACAGAATGCTGCCATTCGTGCAAAGACGGTCGTCATTGCGACCAACTCTTATTCTGATTTGACTGGTGCTACTACGCCCGTAAAAAAGACAATCATCCCGTTCCGATCGGCAATGATCGCAACACAACAACTGACAGGCACAGCAGGTGAAAAACTTCTTAAAAATGGGCGCAGCTATACCGAAACCCGGCGCATGATGCGCTGGTTCCGCAAGTCCGGCGACCGACTTATTTATGGCGGGCGCGGTGCGTTTGGAAAAACAGATTCAGAAGCAGCATTCGCTGCTTTGCAAAAAGCGATGGTGAAACAATTTCCTGAACTTCAGTCCGTTCAAGTCACGCATCGCTGGTCAGGACTTGTTGCCATGACACTCGATAGTCTTCCCCATGTCGGACGTCTCAATGACAGAATTATATATGCGCTAGGTTATAATGGAACAGGCGTCGCCATGTCGTCATATATTGGCAAGCATTTAGCTGAAATTGTCACCGGTAACCGTGTTGATCTTGGTTTGCTCACACAATTACCGCTTACACAAATTCCTTTTTATGGTTTGCACGCACCAGCCGTTCGTATGGTAGCAGGCTGGTATCAGTTTCTCGACGCAATCGGTCGTTGAGGGAGATCAACGCTGCGCGCCGGAGCAGCTTCTTTATCAAGCCGGTAGACAAGAATGGACTCTAAAAGTCCACATAGAGGAGAACAAACATGCGCATACCAACTCTCGCATTCCTCCTGTCCTCAGCGACTTTTACTACTGGTATCAGCCAGGCATCTGCTAAGCAGATCACTTTCGTTTCACAAGGTGGCGCCTATCAGGAAGCACAGACCAAGGCCATTCTAGAGCCAGTTGCGGAACAGCTCGGCATCACGATCAATCAGGATAGTTCGCCAGATGCATGGCCCGTGATCAAAACACAGACTGAAACCGGAAAACCAGTTTGGGATGTCATTGATACACCTACAAAGGACTGCATTCGCGGTGGCGAACAAGGAATGATCGAAAAGCTCGATTTCTCTAAACTGCCGAATGTCAAAGATATGCCTGACGAATATAAGTCGCCATATTCGGTCGCTTATGAATTTTACTCGAGCGTGCTTGCCTATAATAAAGACACGTTTGGAGATAATGCACCAAAGACATGGGTCGATTTCTGGGACGTCAAGAAATTTCCCGGCACTCGCGCCTTACGCAATCACCCATTGGCAACGCTGGAAGCTGCTCTGATTGCAGATGGCGTTCCACTTGACAAACTCTATCCACTCGATGTTGATCGTGCTTTCAAAAAGCTAGAAAAAATCAAGCCATTTGTCACCGTCTGGTGGACATCCGGTGCCCAATCGGCACAACTTCTAGCCGATGGCGAAGTGGATATGACAATGGCATGGAATGGTCGTGTTTCCGCTGTGATCAAAGAAGGCTTGCCTATCGGCTACACCTTCAATCAAGGCTTCCTGCAATACACATCGCTTTGCATTCTGAAAGGTGCGCCTAATCTCGATACCGGAGTGAAATTTATTAACGCAGCGCTTGATCCTGTAATCCAGGCCAACTTCCCTGCTTATATCGATTATGGCCCAGCAAATCCGGCCGCTTATAAAACAGGCAAAATCTCACCTGAACGCGCGGCAGAAATGCCAAGTTCACCGGATAACGCAGCTAAACAGGTTCTCGTTTCCGATAAATGGTGGAGTTCCCCAGCTGGTGAAGATGCCCAGAAGCGCTGGGCCGAATTTATCCAGAAATAACATCAGCAAGCGCGCATGTTACTATTGCGTGTGCGCTTCTCGTAGTTGAGCGATACAGCATTTAACGGTGATATTGATGAGCAGTCTGGCCTTAAATCCAAGTGAGCTTTATCGACGCAAAGAAATGCGACTGATGCTGTTTCTTCTGGCGCCCGCGTTGGCAGTCGTCACAGCTTTACTGATCGTGCCGCTTGGCTGGCTCGCATGGCAATCCATCTGGCAAGATGGCGGCTTTACTGCGGTTCACTATCAGCGTTTTCTTACCGACAACGTCTATTGGATGACATTTCTGCAAACTTTTAAAATTGCATTTATAGTCACGATAGCAGCCCTTCTGCTCGGTTACCCGATTGCTTATCTTGCGGCAACCGTCCCGCACAAATGGAGCATCTTCATTCTGGCAATGGTCATTTTACCATTCTGGACCAGCGTACTCGTGCGTGCTTATGCATGGCTGATCCTTTTGCAACGAACCGGGCTGGTTAACTCGGCCCTAAAGTCGCTTGGGTTGATTGATGCTCCACTGCTTCTAGTAAATAACGAATTTGGAACAGTCGTGGCAACAATCCATATTCTGCTACCGTTTATGGTCCTACCACTTTACGCAACCATGCAGAAAATACCGCGTGAACTTTCAATGGCTGGTTCAAGCCTCGGCGGTACACCTTTCTATGTTTTTACGCGGGTTTTTCTGCCCCTATCCCTGCCGGGAATGATTGCGGGCATGGTACTGGTCTTTGTACTTACACTCGGCTTCTACATTACGCCAGAGCTGCTTGGCGGTGGACGGACCTATATGGTTTCAATGCTCGTTTCCCGCAACATCGAGGTTTATCATGAATGGGGTGCTGCATCGTCAATCAGCGTTATACTATTAATCTGTGTGTTCCTGATCTTCCGTTTGACCAGCCTGGTGATCCCTTTTGAACGCATTATGGGGACGAAGTAAGACCATGTCAGTTTCTCGCGCAATTCTCATCACAGTCGTTTCTCTTATCCTGATCTGGCTGATCATCCCGATCCTGATTATTGTACCCATGTCTTTTTCAGGAACACGATTTCTAACCTTTCCGCCACCAAGCTGGTCGTTTCGCTGGTATGAAGCCTATCTTGCAAGCAGCGCATGGATGCAAGCAACCAAGGTTAGTCTGATAGTTGCAATAGCAAGCGCGATCCTTGCGACAATTATAGGAACCGCAGCAGCTTACGCGCTCAATCTGACTTCCTCCCGACTCGTCCGCAGTATGCAGGTAGTCTTGCTGCTTCCACTTGTTGTGCCAATCGTTATCACTGCGGTTGGCGTGTTCTTTGTCTTTGCGAAAGTCGGATTGCTGGCAACACTTTCAGGTCTCATCCTTGCCAACGTGATGCTCGGCCTTCCTTATGTCGTTACGTCAGTATTAGTCGGCTTGCGCAAATTCGATCCGACACAAGAAATGGTAGCTCGTAGCCTTGGCATGAACCGCTTTAGAGCCTTCTTTGCGGTCACGCTGCCACAAATCAAACCAAGCATTATCTCAGGCCTGCTGTTCGCATTCATTTCAGCTATCGATGAAACCGTCGTATCGCTGTTTATTTCCGGTGGGCAATATCAGACGCTTACAAAGCGCATGTTCACAGCGCTACGTGATGAGATTGATCCAACCATTGCATCGATCAGTTCTCTCCTGACCGCCGTATCCTTTATAGTCGTCATGCTCGCTGCCTTGAGTAGCGGCCGCCAGCGCAAGGAGCATGCGCTAGCATGATTGCCGATCACCTCATACTTGGCGGCGGTTCTGCGGGTTGCGTTCTGGCTGCTCGGCTTTCAGAAGACCCAAACCGGCGCGTGATACTTGTCGAGGCAGGCCGTGACATCAGTGCATCTGATATGCCCGATGCCATTCGCAGCCGTTATCCAGGACGCGCTTATCTCGACACAAACAACATCTGGGCGAAACTTAAGGCATTTATGGGTGCTTTTAGTCATAATGACGATAAGCGCGCCTCGCGCAGCTATGAACAAGCTAAAATTCTTGGTGGAGGCTCAGCAATTAATGCACTGATGGCTAATCGTGGTGCACCTGCGGACTACGACGAGTGGGAAAGGCTCGGTGCCCATGGGTGGGACTGGGAAAGTTGTCTTCCATACTTTCGTAAGATTGAATCAGATCGTGATTTTTCTGGCCCTCTACATGGCAAAGATGGGCCAATTTTAATCCGCCGCATTGATGATAAGCGCATATCGCCATTCGTTGATCGGGTGATGCGCACAATAGACAGAAATGGCTGGTCTATCGGTGAGGATCAAAATGGTGAATGGCGCGATGGAACCTATCGCGGGGCTATCGCCGTCAGCGATCAGGGTGAACGACTACCAACTTCTGTCGCGTATCTCACCGACGATGTCCGCAAACGGCCCAATCTGAAAATCATGAGCAGCTTTACAGCCGTAAAGATCATGTTTGACGGCAAAAAAGTTACCGGCGCGATTGTCAGAAGCACGGCACAAAACACCCCCGACATCACGCTCAATGCATATGAGGTCATTGTTTCGGCAGGTGCAATTCATTCACCTGCCCTGCTGATGCGTTCCGGAATCGGCCCCGGTCAACATCTGAAAAACCTTGAAATTCCTGTCGTCCATGCGCTTGCAGGCGTGGGACAAAACCTGATGGAACATCCTTCCATCGCGGTGGCTGCCTATTTGCCACCAGCAGCCCGTAACCGGGACGCATTTGAACACCATGAACAAGCAATCTGGCGCTATTCGTCGTACCTAGCTGGTGCGCCATCTGGTGATATGCATGCAGCGATTCTTGCTCGCTCTGGATGGCACTGCGTGGGTAATCGCATTGGCAGTCTGTTCTTCTGGGTCAACAAATCCTATTCTCGCGGCGCCATTTCACTATCATCTTCCAATGTAGACGTAGAACCAGATGTCGATTTTAGCATGTTGAGCGACGAGCGCGATCTTATCCGATTGAAAGATGCTGTACGAAAAGGTGCCGCAATCCTGTCTGATCCAAACATGCGTGATTTTGCTGGCACGGTTTTCCCCTCAAGCTACACGCCACGTGTGGCAAGTGTTGCCAAGCCCGGAGCATGGAACGCATTTCAACGCGGCACGCTTTCAGCCATGCTGGATGCGACAGGACCATTACGAACAGCACTCGTTCATGCTGCCATTACATCTGGTGTCAGCATCAGATCGCTCTTGGAAGATGATACGGAACTTACAAATTTTGTTCGCCAGCATGTCGGCGGCACATGGCACCCATCCGGCACATGCCGCATGGGTGCAACCGATGATCCATTTTCTGTCACAGACGCGCAAGGTAGAGTTCACGGCATTCAAAGGCTTCGCGTTTGCGATGCATCACTCATGCCTGCAATTCCTTGTGCTAACACCAATATGCCAACGATAATGATCGCGGAAAAGATATCAGATGAAATAAGAAAATGAGGCCATATTGGCGATTTTAAATCCCCTTCAGAATATAAGTTCTGGAATACACGTTTGAGTGACAGAATAGACAGCGTAAACCAGCTAAAAACTTCGGAGAAGCAATTTCTTCTTAAAAAAACAGATTATAATCCGAAAATATCATATGTAAAACTAAACAAATAAAAGCCGAATATAGAGATGCCTTGCACCTTCAGCCAAATGACGTAACGCCACAATCCAATACGAGTGGTTACGGTCTTTAGGCGACAGACGATAGCGTTATCCAACTGGGGTCTGGGAAACATTTCGACATCTAGCAGCAGCGCAAATTTACAAAAGAGTTCAAACGCGAAACCGTTCGGATTTTAACCCCGAACGAGGAAGCATTGCATCAGTTGCCAACAACCTAGAGCCGGGCATAATCGCCAAAGCGTCAGCCACCACCTGGCACAGTCTGATCAACCTTGTCCATTTTCGATCATTCCGGCTGAGCCCATTTCAACTCAAAAGAGCAACTGAACGACTGGACGCAGTTATATAATGAGTTCGATACCAGCGAGCATGATAACGGTATTGTAAGCCAGATACCATTGAACACACAGAAGAATGACGGACTTATTAAAATGGCGGGCTTTAAACATCTAAAATACTCAGCTGATAAAAAGCTTGCAAAATAACCCAGCTATATCCGGAAGAAAGCCGCCTGACCCGCCAGCGCATCGGCCGCCCGCTTAAAGATCACCGCGTCGGGGACTGAAAGGCGGTGCGCCGCCTGACGCAGGATGGCACAGGACCGTTCAGGCGCCGTTGCCAGGCGCTGCAACCGTCCGAGAGCAGTTTCCAATACTCGCCGCTCGCCACGGGTGATGTCAGACCGGGCCAAGAGTTCATGGCTGTGTATCACTGCATGACCAAGATCGAGAAGAGCGAGGCAACCGTCCAGCACCGGCAAGTCATTGCGCCCTGAGCGCTCGGCCATACGCACCAGCCGCAACATCCGGTGATAGAGCCGCGCCCGCCAGAGGCTTCGGCGGCCAAGTGCGCCGGGATCGGCAGCGAGATCCTGCACGTCATGCACCATCATGGTCATCAGCGTGGCAATACGGCGCTGCAATCCGGCAGGATAGATCATCCGATAGGCGAACATCGCAATGACGGGTGCGGCCACGATCGACAGGCCGATCAACACCGAACTGCCAAAACTGCCGACAAGCGGCCACGACGGCTGCAACATCAACAGAAGAACCATATTATAGTCGAGGCTCCTGGTCACCGTCCTGCGGTGTCCGGCCAGCAAGGCACCCAGCAGGATGAAGGGCATGGTCAAAGCAATCATTCCCGCCTCCGTCTCTGCCAGCGGCCAAACCAGCCAGCGGCAGGACAACGCACCTATCACACCAAGCCCCTGCCCCATGAACACTGAACGCATCATGGTCGCCGGGCTGTCAAAGGTCGAGAACATCGAAAGCATCAACGAGAGGCCGAGCAGTATATAAGCCCCCGCGCTCCAGCCGGTGACAAGCCAAAGCGCACCGGACATGCCGATCGTGGCCATAGCGCGCAGCATCGCTTCACGTGCGCCGATCCAGTCGCGATGCAGCACCACCGGCTCAGGAGCACCCGTTGGCGCGGCCTCTGCACGCTCCCAGTCGCCGAGCTGTGCAGCCAGCGGCCCCAGAACGCCAGCCAGGTCGGAACCGGGCACCGCCGCCCGCCCCCGCTCCATCGCTTCACGGGCGGCGGCGAGATCAGCGCTGTGCAGTGCGATGACGGCCTGCTCGAGTTGCTCCACACACGCTTCCGACTGGTCAGGCGCCGCACTGCGCAGTCGTATTAGAACCGGGATCATCGCGCCCAGAAGTCGCCGCGTCTGACGCGCCTCGCGGCGTGCGCGCAAGGATCCGGCCCCGTGCTGATCCAGTATCTCTTCGATCATCGACATATCCGCGAGCAGACGTTGTGCAGCATGGTGTTCAGCTCCATCGCCCCTGCAATGATCAACCAAAGCCTGCATCAGATCCGCCAGGACCTCGCGCACACGCACCTGCAGCATTGTGCCCGCCGAAGCAGGTGCGAACAGCAGGCCGACAAGCAGAGCAACAACCACACCGGTCAGCACGGTCGCCATCCGGTCGGCGCCCAGATGCAGCACCCTTTCCGGATGGCCCGTGTCGATTAGCGCCACCATAGCGGCGGTGATCCCGGCCATAATCGTGCCATAGGAAACGAAACCGCGCTGAAGATTGCCGATCCCCGCGCATAGGCCCACCCAAAGAGCGAGCCCTGCAACCAGCAGCCCCGGGTGGATGTTTGAGGCCAGCACCAGCAGGATGCCCACAATCGTGCCGCTGATCGTTCCCGCGAATCGGAAGAAGCTTTTTTCAAGCAACTGTCCCCGTGTCGGCTGCGAGGCGGCCCAGACCGTCATACCCGCCCATTGCGGATGTTCAAGCCCAAGAAGCCAGGCGATCATGAAAGCCAGACATGCAGCCAGCGCAGTCCGCCCGGCATAGGCCAGACGCGGTAGATCAAACCCATAACGTGCGAGCCTGGAAATGCTCATTTCGATGCCCCGGGCCGAAGGGTCTCGATTCGCTGTGCGATCCTGTCAAGGACGCGCAACAGGTCGGCAATTTCGTCATCCGAACTGTCCGAGAGCAACTCGGCTTCGGCGGCAAGCAACAGCCGACGGATGCGTGTCACTTCGGCTTTTCCCGCCGGGGTCAGATGCAGGCGTCTTGCACGACGGTCATTGGAATCGACCCGACGTTCGACCAGACCGCGCGCACAAAGAATGTCGAGCAGTCGCACGAGGCTTGAAGTATCCAGCCCGATGCGGGCGGCCAGCTCGGTCTGGGTGATGCCGTCTTCAACCCCGTCCAGATGGACCAGCGGCGTCCACGTTGCATCGGAGAGACCGGATTTTGCCAGACGATCATCGACAAAGCGTCGCCAGCGGCGGGCCAGAACAACGAAGCGGAACCCGAATTCATCACGGGGGTACATGGCAGGGCGGGAGAAGGGATCATCTGTTGACATGTGTGCTACATAGCCAAAATATAATTTGAATACAAATGATTGTTATCAAAATAATTATCGGCAATTAGAGTGCGTTGCACGCTATCGGGACATGGGCCTGCGCAAGAAGACAAGCCGGCGCAGCTTGTTCAGGTGAAACGGCGTCCGCACCAAAAGTGGAATATTCAACTACAAATCAGAAAGCACATTCAGTTTTCTTAAGCCAAAAAAGCAATAACCCGCCGCAGTTGCGGAGGGTTATTAAGTCTTGCGATCATTCGCATAGACCTTATTCGGGCAAAGTGAAGGCCATCAGATAGTCGCCAGCTGCCGAATGCGCTGCACCCCCAACCGAGAGCACGACATATTCCTTGCCGTTCTCGGGCGAGATGAAGACCATCGGCGTAGCACTCGCACCGACCGGCAGCGGAACCTTCACGAGTTCCTCGCCGGTCGCGGCATCATAGGCACGCAGATAGAAATCCTGCGTCCCGGCGAAGAACACGATCCCTCCGGCTGTGACCGAGGTACCGGCATAGGTCGGCATTCCAAGCGTCAATGGCAGGCCTAGCTTGATATTCAGCGGGCCAAGCTGTTCGGCTGTGCCTCCGGGCATTTGCCAGGCGATGGAACGAGTATCGAGGTCGATTGCCGTGACCGTGCCGAGAGGCGGTTGCTGGCAGGGCACACCAAGCGGCGAATACCAGTTGCCGTTTTCAATGGCATAGGGCGTGCCGTCCATCGGAGCGAGTCCGTGACCATCTGCCGAAGGGGTACGGGTTTCCAGTGCCTTGTCGTATTCAGGCCTTGTCATCATCCGTTTCACATCGCCCAGTCGGATATCATTGACGAACAACCGGCGATTGAGCGGATCGTAAGACGCACTGCCCCAGTTCTGGCCACCCAGAACCCCTGGACTGCTGAGGGTCCAGTCAAGGCCGGGTAAGGTGAAGTCGCCGTCATAACGCATCTGCTTATAGCTGATGCGGCACAATAGCTGATCGAACATCGTCATGCCCCAGGAAGAAGCCTCGGTAAAGCGCTCCGAATTGATCACCGGCATATCGACACTGTAGGGCTGCGTCGGCGATACGCGGTTCTCTGGAACGGTACCCGTCGTCGGCACCGGCAGCTCTTCTACCTTGCTGATGGGCGTCCCGTCGCGCCGGTCCAGCGCAAATATCTGCCCACGCTTGGTAAAGATCAGAACAGCGGGAACCATCTCGCCCGCATCGTTTTTCATATCAAGCAATGCAGGCTGTGACGGTATGTCATAATCCCACAAATCATCATGCACGGTCTGGAAAGACCATTTCGGTTTGCCGGTGTTTACGTCGAGCGCCACCAGCGCCGCGTTGTACTCAAGCGAGTGTTCAGGGCGCTTGGCATTGTAATAATCAGTGCCGGCATTACCCATCGGGGCATAGACCACGCCAAGCGCCGGATCGAAGGCCGCATGGGTCCACATGTTCGGCGTACCGGCGGTGTATTCTCCATCATTCAGCGGGTCGCGCGCCACATCAGGGTTGCCGGGATCCCAGGTCCAGACCAGGGTACCGGTCAGCGCATCGAATGCACGGATCGCACCGGAAGGCTCGCTGAGGTTTTGGTTATCCGAAACCCAACCGCCGACGATGATCTTGTCTCCGGCGACCAGCGGGGCCGAGTTCTGGTAGTAATATCCCGGACCCATCACGCCCATATTCGCACGAAGATCAACTTCTCCATTGGTGCCGAACTGCGGGCAAAGCGCACCGGTCTCGGCATCCAACTCATAGAGGCGGCCATCAACGGTATTGCCGACAATCCGCTTCGCGCATATTTCGCCTGATACAGCGGCGGTGTTTTCATAATAACCAAGTCCCCGGCAACGCGCCCAGGTGTAGGATTTGGCCTTAGCCTCATAGAGCCATTTTCGCTCACCCGTGGTGGCATTGATCGCGTGAACGGCATTCTCTGGCGTGCAGGCGTAGAGCGTATTGCCAATCTGGAGCGGAGTGTTCTGATCGACCGAGTTCGCATTCGAGAAGTCGCGGCCAGTCCGGTAGGTCCAGGCGACCTTCAGATCCTTGACGTTGTCACGGTTGATCTGGGTAAAGGGCGAAAAGCGGATACCCATCGTGTCGCGGCTATAGGCCGTCCAGTCGATCGGCTTGTTGTCGGACTGGGCGATCTTGTAATCATCGCCGTTGGTAGCGGCGACATAGGGAACGTTGATGAAGGCACGAGCAAAAACCGCGGCAAAGCAGACAGCGCCGAGGGCTGCAGCGCCCAAACAGGCCTTTCCTGCCTTGTCCCTGAAAGAGGCGAACAGAAGAGCGGCCACAATAGCAAAGCCAAGCGGCACCATCAGGCGCGCCAGCCAGCCCCAATAAGCACCGATCCCATGGACTTCCCATGCCGACCACAGAACCGTGATCAGTAATACCGCGCTGATCAGCCAGACCGAGCGACGATCCTGCTTCCACATCAGCCAGACTGCGACAACATAGATGATGCCGACCAGCAGGTAATAAGGAGACCCACCAAGGAACAGCAGCCTGCCCCCCAAAACAACCAGATAGATCCCTGCAACAGCAAGGATTATCGAGAATGCGCGTCGCAAATTCTCCATCACGCTCCTCCTTTCTTTCAAAGCTGAGTTACGCCGGATGGAGGGAACACAAAACCGCTCCTGCCGTCCGGTATGTGTCTGAACGCATAGCGCCGACAGCCGACTTTCTGTAGAGAATGATATGCAGAAGTACGTTCAGGGCCGGAAGACGATAGTCGAAGCCGGAAGAAAAGATTGATATGCGGCAACATGAAGTATCGGACAGGCTGTCATATCTTCGGTTGCGGCAAATCCACCGTGTGAGTGTGGACGGTCCTACACCAAGGTCTTCAGCAACTTCACGTCGCGTCCGACCGCTCGTCTCGGCCAGACGGACAGCCTTACGTTCAAATTCCTCCTAAAGGCAATCGCTTCGTCATAAAGGTTTCCTTTCATCTTATGAAAACCTCTCCGCTTGTCCGAAGCAAATCCAGCCAATGGACGGGCGCGAGAAGTCATCCAGCCACTGCGCCAAGCATCAAGAGAAGAAAATTCGTCGCCTACTATAAAGCGGTATGAGCCTTCATTTGGTCCACGCCACAATTGCAGCCATTTTCATGACCTTTAATGAAAAAAGGAAGATCAATGAAACTCGATCAAAAAACATTTTACTGTTATGATTGCCATATCCATTGAAATTATCATTTTGTCGATGATCATAAAAGCCGCTTTGCCCCTTAACGCGATATATTTGCGCTTAAAAATCCCTGACGCGGCTTATCTCGACGATGGAATCGGATGGAGGGACATGGTCCGCAAAGACCGATTAGCAAATGATGACCGCGCGCCATTCAAGGTTTTTGCGGAGCCCGCGGATAATTACGTCCATAGATATGGCCGCTCTTAAACCCCTGATTTTTTCGACATAACCACTCTAATGAAGAGAATTCGTAATGGATCATTTGTTTTTTAGTGAATAATCAATATCCATTGCCTGATCGCGATCCAGCTTGATACGGATAATGGAAGGGTGCTTCATAAGTATTTTTCCGGCTCCCATATCCCCGCGCAGATTTTGCAGCTTTCCGAATAGCTGCCGTGGTATTAATGCTGGAGGCAGTGAATACACTTGGTCATATGAAATGACTGGATGAACACCAGCTTTTGTGATGATTTTTTTTAAATGTTTGTGTGTGATGTTTGGCATATCGCCTAGTACCAGTAAGGCGTGGCTCGCTCCACGTTTTTTAACATACTGAAGTCCGGCTTTTAATGTCTGGCTTTGAGTGGACGTGCTTTTAGGGAACAGGGAGCGTAAACGAGTTTTCGTAAATAAGCCTGCTACTGAAGGGTTACGTGCTACCACAACTCCGAATGCAAATGGTACGCCCTGAAGCGATGCCGCAACATGTGATGCCAGCGGTTTACCGGAATAATGCGATAGTAGCTTATCACGTGCACCGAAGCGACGTGACTGGCCAGCAGCAAGAACTATGACAGCAATTTTTGCAGTTCCGCTCATTGTACTGATGTTGTTTCTTGATTTTTCGCGGTCATTTTTTCCACGTTTCCCAAAATATGTGCCAGCACTGAAACGCCAAGTGTTTGCGCATCGCGGGTGGATGGAATTAGCCCCAGAGGAAAGGTAAGCCGCTCAATATCATTTTCAGAACAGCTGTGTGCACGCAAAGTCTCGCAGCGTGATGTATGTGCACGCAGGCTACCCTGTGCTCCTATAAAAAAAGCCGGGCTGCCTAATGCCGTTTTCAAAATTTCAGGCTCACGATCATGATCATGATCATGAAAGAACGTCACAATTGCACTACGGTCATCAATTAAAACATTAGAAGGCCAGTTATTGGTGACAAGTGGCGTGGCCCACGAAAATCGTGTTAGCACATCCGGGTCAGGAGAAAAAAGTTCCACCTTGCAACCTGCTGCCATCGCCAGTTCTGCAAAGCAGATCGTTTCCATCCCTGTTCCAAAAACCAGAACTCTGATCTGAGGCAGGATAGTCAGGTGCAGTCCCATTCCCGTTGGATAAGGAGCCAGCAATCCATCTTCCTGTAGGGTCAGCATCGCGGGTCTGCGTGCCTTTAGATTGGTTGCAATGGAGTTAAGCAGTATTTTATCCGGAAATGGAAATATCTGAATGTCAAGTGCACCGCCGCAAGGCAACGGAACATCCCAATAAGGTGAGCCTTTACCGTAGCGTACGCGCATGGTTTGGCCAGTTTCCATGGCTTTACGAGCATTTAGCGCGACATTCTTATCGATGCATCCCGAGGACAGATTACCCCAACTCCGGCCTGCTGCATCAATGACCATAGCGGCACCACAGCGACGATAGGACGGGCCTTCAACCGCAACAATAATGGCTAGAGCACATGTTTCTGTTGATATGGCCGGCATGAAAGGAAAATCATTCTCATTGATTGTCGCAGTACATACCGGGTATTGCGTTTGTGCCGGGTCAATTGTCTCAGATCGTTTCATGAACTGTACCGTTGATTTGAGTCATGCGCATCATCATTCCTGTTCCAGAGCCTGCTTGATCTTATCGGGCGTCACAGGAAGACGATAAAAGCGTTTACCGATTGCATGCGTAATGGCATTGCCAGTCGCTGCAACAATCGGAATCATCACTACTTCAGCCAAGCCTTTGGGCGGAGAAGTCTGCGACAAAGGGTCGAGATATTCAGCAGTTTGAGTCCAGACTGCGACGTCCTTGCTGCGTGGGAGTGTATAACGGTTGAAATTCCAGGTGCCATTTCCCGGTCCGTCTTCATAAAGCGGTAGCTCTTCCATCAGGGCATGGCCAATTCCCATGGCCAGACCGCCCTGTTGCTGCCCGGAAACCAGTTCGGGAACAATAATATTCCCCGGGTCAAGAATACTGTGGTGCTTCATGATTTCAACTTCGCCGGTGAATGTATTTACATTGAGTTCGACGATACAGGCCGCTGGCGTATAGGTTGTGACACCGGCATTGTTGCGTTGAACGGGTGGGAAATTCACGCTCTCACGTTTGATGAAATCATATCCAGCCGTTGTCATGCGGTTTTTCAGTTCCGCCGGGGCGCCATCACCATAACGAAGGGCTAAAAGATCAATGGGCAGTTCGCGCAGACCAATACCGGGTATATCGAATTTAGCTGTTGCCCATTCCCAGCGACTGAAACAATGGATGGAAACTCCCGTGACTAACCCCATTTTATGGGCTTTGCGTGCGAGGCGCTCAAAGGAAAGCGTTTCCATTCCGCCTCCACCAATACCACCTGCCACAACACGCAGATCGCTCAATGTGACAACACCGCTGGCAATTTGCCCACCGGATGCGCCTTCACTCCAGATCGCTTTCGCAGCGGGCCAAAGGGTATTTTCAAAAAGAAAACGTGCGGCTTGTTGTGTTCCGAAGCCGAGAAAATAAGCGCTGTTGGATGCACTCATTGGCGGGAGTGTGTTGGGCACCCAATATGGGTCTTTTTGTAGCTCGTCCTGCTGTTCTTGCGTGGTGGTGTAAGGAGACCAGTTGCTGACCATTGGTAATTCAGGGAAATCAGTCACTCCGAATTCAACGACATCCGGCACTTTTCCCAACAGGTTTCGTACCATTACCTGCTGTGCAGTTGTCGCTCCGGTACCGATTTCCTGCACGCAATGGCGCATGGTCAGTTTGCCATTTGCGTCAAATTCAAGCGCGAGTGCAGAGGTATCAGCCCCGGATCCATAATCTTTTTGAACCTGTGCAACGCCAACACCATAGGCACGCCCTGGATTGACTTTATCATAGTCGGATTTTGCTTTTTCACGGTTGAGCCATATTGGATTTTTCGCCACCCGTTCGAGCATTTCGACATTGCGCAAATCGCCTAAAGGTTGCGCACCTTGCGTATTTTCATCACCGGCACGCATGGCATTGCGAAGACGAAGTTCAATCGGATCAATACCTAGCTCGGTTGCGATTTCATCGACCATCAGTTCTGTAATACTCATCACCTGAATGGTGCCATAGCCACGCATTGAACCCGCTTCCACGGCGGATGTTGCAAGGGCGATGGATGTCAGATCCGACTTCGGGAAATAGTAGATTGACTGTGCAGCCGTTGCCGCAACCTGCGCCACCGAGAATGAGAAATTGGCTCGTCCGCCGCCATTACAATTATAAAAACCTTTCATGATCTCGAATTTGCCGGTTTTGCGATCGGCAACGATACAGACATCCATCTCAATGGAGTGCCGCTTCAATCCAAGCTGGAACTGTTCATAGCGGTCATTTGCCAGACGCACTGGCAATCCGCCCCCATAAAAACAGGCCGCAATCGCATAAAATGGATAGATCGAGTGATCTTTTGATCCATAACCAACGGTTGTTCCGGTCAAGAGTTTGATCGTTTCAACGGGGAAACGTTTATTGTCCTTGACCATAACTGCTGCAACACGTGCAACTTCGTAAGGTGACTGAGCGGCAACAATCAGATGCAGCGTTTTTGACTTTTCATCATACCATGCATTGCCGTTATCCGGCTCCATGGCACTTGGATCGATGGATTGTGAAAAGCCCTGCCGCCTCAGAACAAACTTGCTGTTGTCCTTGCCTGCGTCTTCAATGGCTTTTTCGATCTCATCAGCTGCGTTCATACCGCGTCGCATCGGCTCATAAGTTTCGCGTGCGACCTCTAGTGGATCACGTACCCCGCCGCCGCCGCGGTGCTTGGTCAACACGGATGCCGGAACAAAAACACCAGTCGAGCTATCTGAGGGCCATGTGGGGGTATCGCCATCAAAGCCGCCAAATATAACGGCATCCTGTATCGGTGAGTAAACCGATGACGCGGATGGCATGTCGCCTCCGATACGCACATAGCGCGCCGCACCATAATTGGCTGGTGGTTTCAGTCCGGTTTCAGTTCCATATTTCACAACTTTGGTTTCAAAACGCAAAAGACGCTTCGCGGCTTCAAAGCGGTCAAAATCATGATAGACGAGCAATGCGACCGGTTGGCCCAGCAAGGGTGCTGTCTGTCCTTTCGGCAATAGAATGTTTTTACCGTAAAACTCGTCAGCCAGTCCTTCGGGCTGAGGTGCGGATATGCCGTCTGCTGCAAAATCTTCATGCAGAACCAGACGGTCCGGCTGAAGATCAGGGCCTAAAATGCCAAGATCAACGCCCTCAAATGACCGTTTTGCATCGGTCGCCTTGATAAAAAACGCATGTGCCTGTTCTTTTGGCCAACCTTCGAGATCACGTGCACGATAATCTCGGGAAAAAGTCTTTTCGCCGGTGACTTTACGAATGGCATCCCATCTGAAACGAGCATGACCATCGGCACCCATCCAGTCTGATGAGCTTGGCCCTGAGTGAACTTCCAATGCTCGAGCTGAAGGCAGCTTTCCAAGCATGACAGTAATACCGGCAATTGTTCCCAGCTTCATGAAATTGCGACGTGAAATATTTGAACTCATCATTCCCCCCGGGGGTTGATCCAATTATGACTGAAATAAAAATACGCGCTCATTCATCATTCAAATTATGAAGCCGGACCAAGTTACCTTGGTCCGGCTTATTACTTTCAATCAACGGCGCTTTCCTGAGCGCTGACCTGCTCGGTTGTAATAGCTGTTGTCTGTCCGCCCCATTCCGCTCTGATCCAGCTGATGAGCGCTGCGATTTCAGGGTCCTCAATGACATGTGCAAATGGTGGCATCGCATACATGCGCTGGCCATTGGTAAATGTCTGTGTCGGAATACCGTTGAGCACAACCTTGATCAAGGTTTGCGGATTATCCATTGCAAGCGTGGCATTGCCCTTCATAGCAGGTGCTACATTCGGGATGCCTTCACCATTTACACCATGACACCCTGAACAGGCAGAAATATAGGCCAGACGGCCTGTATCCATGGTACTTCCTGGTTGCGGATTGTGTGCTTCAGGCATGGGTGCTGGCGGCGGTGCTGCCCGCGCAATATTGCCGTCTTCATCTGTCAACAGATAGGTTGCGACCGCTTTCACGTCTTCCGGTTCCATGACGCTGGTTGAGAAATGCGTCACCGTATTCATACCAGCAAAGGATGTACCTTGAGGTGCAATGCCTGTTGAAAGGTACTGGCTCAATGTTTCCACATCAAAACCGTGCTTGGTGAGGGCTGCCGGAGTAATATTAGGAATGGCCATTCCATCCACTTCGCCACCTTGTAGCGAGCGGAAAAAATCAACACCCATCATAATATTGCGCGGTGAATGACATGCGCCGCAGTGAGCAAGACCTTCAACGAGATAGGCGCCACGGTTCCATTCGGCGGAGCGCAACTCATTATGCGGAACCTCTCTGTTGGGGAAATTCAGCATTGTCCAGAAATTCATGAATGGTCGCACTGGCAGCATGAACACTCCAGTATTATTCTTGTTGGCAACCGGAATAGGGGGGATGCTCATCATATAGGCATAAAGAGCGTCCAGATCATCGGGCGTGGTGATATGTGTGTAGACATAGGGCATGGCCGGATAAAGATTGCCTTTGCCAGCAGCAATCCCATCCCGCAGTGCACGATGAAAATCAGCACGCGAATAATTGCCGATACCGTATTGCTTATCCGGTGTAATATTCGTCGAGTATACCGTACCAAAAGGGGTTGCAATCGGTACGCCACCGGCAGCCATAGGGCCTTCCGGCAGAGAATGGCAACCGAAACAATCCCCAGCCAGTGCAAGCTCGCGTCCACGCGGAATAAGGCTCTGCATTTGTTCAGGTGATAAAGCCTGCTGGGCTTGCGGTGCTACACTGTTTTCACGAAAAAGACCAAACAGGATGGGTAGCGCAATCAATGCTCCCAGCACGATGATGGCTAAGATCGAGTTTCGCAATCTATGGCTTTTCATCGCTGTTCCCCCTATCCGATGACGCAGCCGGGTGTGGCAAGTGCCACATCGCGAATAGCTTCGTAATAGCGCACATAGCCTGTGCAGCGGCAAATATGGACATCGAGTGCTTCTTCAATGGCAGTTTCAAGCTCTGCACGCTTGACGGGCTGACGCTTGAGCTGATCGATAAAAACCGTCGCTCCTGCAACAAATCCCGGTGTGCAATAGCCACACTGGAACGAGAAATTATCGATGAAAGCCTGCTGGATCGGTGTCAGTTGGATGACTTTACCATCGGCATCGGTTTCAGCCTGACCTTCGATTGTAATAATTGATTTTCCGTTGAAGAAATGGGCATCATAGATGCATGTCCGGCTTTCAGTTCGCGTGCCGTCTTTTTGCACTTCGACAATCGTGCAGGCATGACAGATACCCTGTCCGCAGCCAAAATGTGTGCCCGTTAGATTAAGATATTCATGAAGAAAATCAATCATCGGCATTCCAACCGGAACGTCGACTGGACCGATTGCCTTGCCATTTATGGTCAGGGAAAGTGGGCGTTTTTCGATGCTCATGATAAGGCCCTTTTTATTTTTTCCGGGGTGATCGGAAATTCATAGAAACGTTTTCCAGTAGCGTGTGTAATCGCATTACTGGTTGCCGGCAGGATCGGGATCATCCCCAGTTCCGCCATACCTTTTGGTGGTGATGTTTCTGAAAGTGGTGGCAGATAATCGGTTGTCTGATTCCAAACCGCGACATCTTTGGCGCGCGGCAGCGTATAACGGTTGAAGTTCCATGTGCCATTGCCAGGTCCATCTTCATAAAGTGGCATTTCTTCCATCAGCGCATGACCGATGCCCATTGCGGTGCCACCTTGTATCTGGCCGGAAACAAGCTGCGGTACGACCACCGTGCCCGGTGCCATAATCATGTGATGACGCATAATCTGAACATGCCCCGTGAATGTATTCACATTCAATTCGACAAGACATGCAGCCGGCGTAACGGTAGTGGGATCCGCGCCACCGCGTTTTGTCGGTGGATAATAAGCAATCTTACGTTTGATGAAATCATAGCCTGCCGTGGTCATGCGGCTTTTCAGCTCATCAGAAGCGCCATCCCCATATTTGACGGCAATCGCATCAAGCGGCAGATTTCGCTCGCCGACAGTTGGAATATCAAACTCCGCACGCGACCATTGCCAGCTGCTATAGGCATGAACGGCAACGCCAGTAATCAATCCCATTTCATGGGCTTTATTCGCAAGGCGTTCAAACGGGATCGGCGTCATGCCGCCACCGCCAATGCCATCAGACCCGACACGAATATCGGAGAGTTCGACATTCAGGCTTGCAATGGCTCCGCCACCAACACCCTCGCTCCATAATGCTTTGGCTGCTGGCCACAGGCTGTTTTCCAGCAAAAAACGGCCAGCCTGTCGCGTGCCGAAACCGATATAATAAACACCGCTCGACGAACTCATGTCCGGTATCAGCGCTGGCGTCCAATAAGGATCGGTTTTTGACAGCTCATCCTGCTTCTTCTGGTCGGCATAGCTTGTGTGAAGGGGCAGTTGCTCAAATTCCGTGACGCCGAAATCCACGACATCAGGCGCTTTGCCGAGTGCCTGCCAGATCATGACCTGTTGTGCTGTTGTGCCACCAGTGCCAATCTCCTGCACGCAATGGCGCATAGTCAGCTTGCCATTGGCATCAAATTCCAGAACCAAGGCTGTGGGAACACCACTTGAACCATAAACCTGTTGAACCTGTGAGAAACCAACACCGTAAAGTTTGCCGGGATTGGCCGCTTCAAATTCAGCTTTGGCTGTTTCACGGTTTTGCCAGATTGGGTGTTTTTCTGCGAGGTCGAGCATTTCAACATTGCGTGGATCGCCCGCAATAATACCGCCTTGCGTATTCGGATAGCCTTCCAGAATGGCGTTGCGGCGGCGTAGCTCAATAGGATCAATTTTCAACTCATTGGCCAGCTCATCGACAATCAGTTCGGTGATAGCCATGGATTGCAGCGAACCAAAACCACGCATCGAACCCGCTTCAACAGCAGGGGTTGCCATGGCGAGAGCTGTCAAATCAGACTTTGGAAAATAATAGATCGATTGCGCACCGCGTGCTGCCACATGCGAAACCGCAACGGACAGATTTTCTCGTCCGCCGCCGTTACAGTTATAAAATCCTTTGAGAATTTCAAATTTTCCAGTCTTGCGGTCAGCCGTAATCGATACATCCATTTCAACGGAATGGCGTTTCATACCCATCTGGAATTGTTCATAGCGATCATTAGCCATGCGCACGGCAAGGCCTTCGCCATAAAAACATGCTGCCATCGCGTAGAACGGAAAGACCGAATAGTCTTTTGATCCATAACCAACTGTCGACCCTGTTAGCAGAACGATATTTTCAACCGGAAACAGCTTGTTGTTTTTGGCAAGCATTGCCACTGCATTGACAATACCTGTCGGCGATTGTGTCGCCGTCATGACATGCATGGTTTTTGTCGATGCATCATACCAGGCATTGCAATTGTCTGGTTCTAGTGCACATGGATCGATGGATTGAGAAAAGCCGTGACGCTCAAGCACGATTTTGTCCGGGTTGTTGCGCGCGGCTTCAACCTCGTCAGAAATGCTCTTCGCATAGTCCATTGCTATGCCTTGGGTATCAGGCTTTTCTTCGGCCCGATGCAAGGCTTCAATAAAGCCACCGCCACGATCCTTGCGGATGATTGGCGGAAGAGCTATTGCCTTATCAGGCGCATAGGGGGGCCAGACAGGGGTATTGCCGTCAAATCCACCTTTAATGCCAGCATCCTGATAGGGCGAAAACACCGATGGATCATAGGGTGTTTCACCGCCGATACGCACATAACGCGCAGCGCCATAATTTGCAGGAGGCTTGGGGCCAGTTTCTTTGCCATAGATAACGACATTATCTTCAAAACGCAGACGGCGTTTTGCGGCATCAAACCGATCAAAATCCTTGTAAATCAGGATCGCAACAGGGTGTCCAAGAATGGGAGGAGTTTCACCTTTGGGCACAAGAATATTATAGCCGTAGAAACCTTTGCCCATATTGGTGTCTTGCGGAATGTTCAGCCCGTCGCGGCTCAAGTCTTCCTGTAACAACAATTTGTCAGGTTGGAGATCTGTACCCAATACCGACAAATCCACACCTTCAAAAGTCCGGTCTGCTCTTGTCGCCTTAATCATGAAAGCATTGCTTTGTTGCTTTGGCCAACCCGGAATATCGCGAGCACGATAATCTCGTGCGAAGTTCTTTTGTCCGCTTACTTTTCGAACGCCATCCCAGCGAAAGCGTGCTTTTCCGTCTTTGCTGATCCAATCGGTGGATGTTGGACCTGAATGTACTTCCAAAGCCTCTGCGGTCGGAACGCGTCCAAGCATTACCGTGATGCCTGCAAAGGTGCCAAGCTTGATAAAATTCCGACGTGAAATACCCGAAGCCATTGGCTGTTCTCCTCAAAGCAAAATTCAGCACCTTGAAAGGTGATCTGAAAGAATGCCTCATAAAAATAATGACCGGAGGCGGAGCCGCTGCCCGTATTGATGGAAAAATATCACATCAACTTCCTCACACAGCCCATACGAAGCGGTGCACCGTATGGTATTTTCAGAGTTTAAGACGCAGTCTCAATATTCGAGTTGTCTTTGTGGTGCTCTTGATTTCTGCGTATCTGCCTCATTGCTTTTTTGCAGGGCTGCCTCTTCCTGTTCTTCAAACAGGATACCGCCAAGTGCTGCAACAAGGATCATGAAGCCTGTTCCCAGAAGCCATGAAAGATACCAAGGGCCATAGTCACCCAGGATGATGGCAACAAGAATCGCAATTACAGCTATGATGATCGCAAGCACAAAACGCCAGAATATACTCATCCCGCTCTCCTTAAAATGCGTGGTGCGACGTTTCGACATGATCGGGGTCGACCTTGCCGCGCATCACCCAGAAAGCCCAGCTCGTATAGATGACGATCAGAGGCATGAAAACGATTGTAAAGCCAAGCATCCATAGTAGTGTCAGCTCACTTGAGCCGGAATTCCAGACTGTCAGACTATGTGATGGGTTGGTGCTTGATGGCATCATGAACGGGAACATGGCAACGCCAGCAGTGCCGATAACGCCAATCCAGGCAATGGCTCCCAGCCACCATCCAAGCAATGCTTTGCGTGCAGCAAGTGCCACAAGACCAAGCAAAATGCCGAAATAAGTCAGTGCCGGAATAATCCACAATGCGGAATATTCGTGGAAGTTGGATAAAAGGGCACCTGGTGTCCGCTCGACAACCTGATGCAGCGGGGTTTGTGGAACGCCGGGGTTTGGTCCCTGTACGATCTGATAACCGTCCATGCCCGACACCCAGAAGCCACCAATCGTGAACAGGATCAATGCCAATATGCCACCAAACAGCGACGCCTTGCGTGCGCGATCCGCCAGATTGCCGACCCCGCCGCTCATCAGTATCGCACCGCCCATATAGATTGATAACGAAACAGACAGTAGACCACAAAGGATTGCAAACGGATTGAACAGTTCAATGAAGCTGCCAGTGTAATAGGATGTCATGCGCCAATCGAAATTAAATGGCACCCCTTGAATGATATTGCCAAAAGCCGCGCCAAACACCAACATGGGCACAAAACCGGAAATGAACAATGTCCAGTCCCACGCATTTCTCCAGCGTGTAGAGGGCAGCTTGCTGCGATATTCAAAGCCCAGCGGCCTGACGATCATACTAAACAACAGGACCAGCATTACGATGTAAAAGCCGGAGAATGCTGTCGCATAGACCAAGGGCCATGCGGCAAAGATTGCACCGCCACCAAGAATAAACCAGACCTGATTACCATCCCAATGTGGCCCGATAATATTGAGCGCAACGCGCCGTTCTGTATCTGATCGACCAACATAGCGTAGCAATGTGCCCACGCCCATATCCATGCCGACCATTATGCCAAGTCCCATCAGCAGAACGCCAAGCAGCAACCACCAGATAAGCTGAAGTACGAGATAAATATCCATAACAGGATCTCCCGATTAATAAGCCGCAGCCGGAGCTGGCGCAGTTGCAGGATCTGTTTCCTCCAGTGCTTCTGGTCCCTTGCGGATGAAATGCAGCATGAGGAACAGCTCAACGATAGCGAAGATTGTGTAGAGCAGGATGAAGCCCGACAAGGATACAATCATATAAGTAACTGTATGGGTGGATGCAGAAAGCCATGTCGGCAGAACTTCATAGACCGTCCACGGTTGTCGTCCGACCTCAGCTACCAACCAACCCATTTCACACGCAATGAACGGCACGGGAATCATCCAGACGGAGGCTCGCAGGAACCACCGATAATGATGGACTGAATTGGACAGCGTCAGAATGAACGACAGGACGAAGTAACCCAGCATCAACAGGCCAAGCCCCACCATGGCGCGAAATGCCCAGAAGACGATCCAGACTTCAGGAATGGTGTCTTTGGCGGCCTTGTCGATCTCGGCATCTGTTATACGTGTCATGTCACCATCAGGTGCATAACGCTGAACAAGGAAGCCATAGCCCAGATCATCCTTGTGCAAATCAAACTTGGCCAGCGCTGCAGCATCTGTCGGGTTTGCACTGAGTACCTGCATGGCCTCAATGGCCGGAATTCCGTTTCGGATACGCGTTTTGGCACGTTCTTCCAATACATCGGCTGCCGGCACAGTCCCATCAAGAGAATGGGTTACGAGAATAGACAGCATGGCCGGTATTTTGATAGCGAACAGGTTTTGCTGCTCGCTTTGTGAAGGAAAAGCTATCGCATTGAAAGACATCGGTGCTTCTTCAGTTTTCCAAAGCGCTTCCATCGCCACAAGCTTGGTTGGCTGTGCATGGGCACCAACGAAGCCGAGCGCATCGCCGAGGGTAAGTACACCACCTGTTCCAAGAACGCCGAATAGAGCCGCAATACGGAATGAGCGCTTGGCAATATCCATATGACGGTTGCGAAGCATGTAGAATGCACTGATGCCGCAGACGAAAATTGCCGCCGTGACATAGCCCGCAAGCACTGTATGCACAAACTTTGCCTGAGCATCTGGATTGAAGAACATGTCGAAGAAACTGCTCAATTCCATGCGCATGGTGACAGGGTTGAAATCTGCACCTTTAGGGCTTTGCATGAAGCTGTTTGCAACAAGAATCCATAAAGCCGACAGGTTCGAACCAAGGGCCACCAGATAAGTGACAATCAGATGCTGCATTTTGGTGAGGCGATCCCAGCCGAAAACCATCAGCCCCAGGAATGTCGATTCCATGAAAAAGGCCATCAAACCTTCAATGGCTAGCGCTGTACCAAAAGCGTCACCTACAAAACTGGAATAAAATGACCAGTTCATACCGAACTGGAATTCCATGGTGAGGCCGGTTGCGACACCAAGTGCAAAGTTAATTAGCAGCAATTTTGCCCAAAACTGGGTCATGCGACGATAAACTTCGCGGCCCGTTGTTACATAAACGGTCTCCATAATGGCAACTAGAATGGTCAAACCCAAAGTTAAAGGGACAAAGAGAAAATGATATAGTGCCGTTGCGGCAAACTGAATTCGTGAAAGATCGACTACTAGATCATTAACCACGATTAATCCCCTATACTACGTATGATCTATCGCAAAGCCCCGTAAGCTCTATCTCTGACTAATTGAGGGTTCGAGAAATAGAGAATAATTTTTTAAGACCTATTTATGTATATGGAATATCTATTTCTAATCAAAATATAATTTTAGATGCTTCTAAAAGCCGCACCTTAAAAAGGTGTATTCTGTGTCTGTTACATAAACTATACTAAATAACTCATAATAACACTCGCTTCACTATCAATCGTCGAATGATTTAAGACTTTACGAACGTGATGGTTCAAGCAGGCTGCTAGCATTGTTACATTAACGAGAATGCCAACGTAACGCATCATTTGACGCATCTGTTATGCGGGTTTCAGGCAGGTGATTTCACATCACGTGTCCGAGGGGGTATTGCCAAGTTGTTTGAGGTAGGCCGCACGAATGCGTTAGCGCATTCATTTGCGATTGCCGTATGGTGTCCCGAGTTAGCCAGCATATTGAGAACGGCGACGTTTGATAACGGTGGCAATCGCAATGCCAAGGGGAATCAGAGCTACGAGAACGGCAATAATGGCCCGTACCGCACCGATCCGATAATTGTCAGTCGCCATCAAACCGATCACGATTCCCGCGCCGAGCGATCCCCCGCCTGTCACAAGTATAATGAGGGTTTTCAGATCACTCGGCCTGTTCAGCTTCGCGGCAAGTACATGGCGAAGAAACAGAGTTGCGGCCATGCCTATTGCAATGATCAGGAACACGATCATGATGAAGCGAAACCAGTTCGGCCCGACACCACCAAAAAGGAAGAAACCGACCAACCCCACGATTGCAAAGCCGAACGCGCCGACCCCGATCACCGCAAGACCAATGGCACCGAAGCCCCAGGGTGATGTCCACTCCTTGGCATCCTCATGTTTTGGCTGTGACGTCGCCGCCAGTTTGCGTGGCCGTTCTCTGAGACCCGCAGCAATCAAAAGAGCGGGAGCCACCAGAGCGAGAATTGCCCCATAATAGGGAAAGATCAGGAACCGGAACTGATCCACGAGACGGCTTCCCATCAAGCCGCGCATTTCGTCACGCGCCTGTCTGATGTCCGCGCCGATAGAGCCACCCGTGAAAGACCAAACCAACACACCCGCGAAGGTTACAAATGCAATCTGGTCAGCGATCTTGCGATAAGGGCCAACTACGGGGAGGATCCTCGTTACGGTCGCGGCAGCAAACGCCAAGACAGGTATCAGAAGCCACCACCCTACATATGTCCAACCCGATACCGTGGCATTATCGAATAACCCCAGCCTCACAAGTTGGCTGTTTCGCGGTAGCTGAAACATAACAACCGGAACAACCGCGATCAGCGCAAGGCACAGCGTTGCCAATGCCGGTAAACCAGCCGGTGAAGACGCAAAGCGTCTGATCAGCTTCCCAAGGGAAACCTGTTCTGTTTGATCATTCATGCTGCCTACCCCCTCCTGTGGGCGAAATATAAAAATGACCGAGTGAGACTGATCTCTTTACAAATCGGGAGAAGCAGACGGCGTGGCTTGTTGGCGCGCGGTTGTAGCGTCGGCTCTAACCTTGGTGTCTGCTACAAAGGCTTCCAGATCGAGCCGGAAATCACGGGCAACAGCCCCGAAATTAACAATACGTTCTTTGTTCCTGGAATCCGGCGTATACCAGATCGACAGAACCGCATCGCAATAGATCGACTTCATTTCGGCCAGATGCTTTTTGGCCCGTTCAAGGCGTTGAGCCGTGCTGTCCATAGTTGCAAAAAAATTCCCCCTATCCGCGTCGTAGCAGGGAACATCGGCCACTTTTCCGTTTTTGATGGGATAGATCATCTGCATGGCACGCCGTTGAAAGATGCTATCACGTTCGTGCTTGATCGGTTCGCCATACTTCTCAGTAGCTGCGGCGACAAATTCTTCGATGACCGGCTTTTGCTCGTCTTTGGAAATTGAAACAATGCGCGTGAAAGACTTGATCAGATTGCCCGTGTGCCACGGGGTTGCGATGAGGGAATATTGCTCGCGGGTGTCCCAAATTGCGCCGATGGCAAAGCTCGTGCCTACATAATCTTCCCGCTCTGAGCCGCCTTGGCTGTCAGTCCACGTTCCCATGCGGAGCTTATAATCAGGGTCATACTCCATCATACTGGTGCGGATATCTTTCTCAAGGCTGATACCCTTGATATCGAACCCCAATCCGGCAAATGACGACTTCCATTCCTGCTCTGCCCGAGCGGGCGAGAACATTGTCAGGCTCATCATTACGACCGCACTAACGGCCAATACGCTAATCTTCTTCATCGCGGTCACGCCACCCCTTTCATGATCGTCTGTCTGTACAAGTGGGCTTATGTAGCTTTAATTTTTTCGCAAGTCGGTGCGCCGTCCTCATCCAGTCCAACCGGAGTGGAATGCTAATTTCATAGTCCGCTATGCGGGAGCGGTCAGCGCGAAATCGTGGAAGAAACAGAAGTTACGGAAAAAACTCTAAAATTGTCATGCAAGATCAATTACATGACGCTATAGTCCTTGCGGGTAACGCATATGGGGGCATGATGTTAACGACAAAGGATTGGGCTGAGTATCAGCAATGGCATGAACTTCTGGACGCGCTCTGCACCAAAGAAGGCCACCTCGACAATATGGCTTTAGCCGATGCGTTATGCGCCACAAGTAAAAATCAGACGCAAGCGGCGTTCGATGCAGCAGTGAAGAATCTGCGAAACTGGCGTATGGGCATTCACATACCACAACGAAAAAACTTCATACTGCTCGGTAAAATCCTCAAAGTTGACCGGGATAATGCTCTGCGCGACGCATGGAACCGCCTATATAGTCAGGCGAAGGTAAAGCCTTCGACCGATGATATAGTGACAGGTATGGACGATGAAACGCCCCCCCCAGCAAGCTCGGCCAAGTCGGTTTCCAAGCAGATCCTAATTGCCGGCGGTGTTGCCGCCGCGCTTGTCACAGGTGTTTTTGTCATCGATCTATCGGGCAGTGAGAAGGTCGAGGACACTGATCCAGTAGCAAGCTATGAAGGTATCGTCGCAGATTATGTGCGCAATGTTTCGGCCAAGGTCGGGGATTCCCTTATCATCCACGGAGCACGTGGGAACGAGTGCGGCGATGCTCCGACATGGGAGAGTGCCAAGCTCCTGTTACCCGAACTGGTAACGGGAACCTTGACGGATGGCGGCGTCGGAACTCGAAACAGCCGTCAGTGCGGTGGGCGTATTCCAGCCCGTGCGATCATGTTCACTGCGACAAAACCCGGCACAGAACAAATCAGCCTATATGGCGATGATATAGTGATCCGCGTGACAGAGTAGGATATCCTTTTTATCTGTTTACAACAGACCACCTTTGCATATGCAAAGCCATTGCCACTTCGAATAACGCGTTCAGCTGGTAATGAAACGTCCACTTCAATACCGAAGACCTCACAGTTAAAATCATCCAGAACATTCAATAATCGGACTCACATTAGTCGATCAACAAACTACCGATCTGTTCATTTTCATTGGCCAGTTGCCGGCTGTTACGATAGCACGTCTCACTGACATCTAGGTGCGGTATGCCACTCCTTGGTATAAATAGTATTTGGATGAATGCATTACATCAGCTAAAGGAGAGAAGCACATCCAGTGGCGCCCCTTACGCTGCTTGGACTTTTGCCTTTCACAAAGACTTTAAACGCGTCGCAACGGAATTGCTGATTGCCTTTTCCCATCAAGGAAGGCTATGCCCGACATAATAAATATGAAGGAGCAGAAATGCGGCTTGGCGGACGCCTTCAGGCGGCGATAGAGATTTTAAACGATATTGAGGTGGTCAAACGCCCGGCTTCCGATGCGCTGAAGGATTGGGGTGCGTCGCATCGCTTTGCCGGTGCAGGGGATCGCGCTGTCATTGGTAATATTGTTTATGACGCGCTGCGCCGCAAATTGTCTATTGCGTGGCGTATGGACAGTGATGATGCGCGGGCTTTGGCCTATGGTGCACTGGTTTGCGAAGGTGATATGGATTTCGCAACGATTGATGCAACGCTTGATGGCGATAAATTTGCGCCTGAAGCGCTGGATGCGGCACCGCGCGAAGCTTGGCGCAGCCGTGATCTTGCTGATGCTCCTTTAAATATCCGGGCCGATGTACCTCAATGGTGCATTCCTTCACTGGTGGAAATGTTCGGTGAGCGCTGGGTAGAAGAGGCTGCGGCACTTGCCACGCGACCGCCGGTCGATCTTCGGGTTAATTTGCTTAAAACCAAGCCAGAAGCTGTTCTTGAAGCCTTGGAAAAAGCCGGTGTTGTGCAAGCACCATTGCTCAGTCAGGCTTTGCGTATTCCTCCAATAGAAGCACTGGGTCGTCATCCCAATGTGCAGACAGATCAGGCATTTCTTGATGGCTGGTTTGAAGTGCAGGATCTCGGCTCCCAGCTTGCAGCTTTGTTTGCAGGTAGCAAGCCGGGTGAACAGGTGCTGGATTATTGTGCGGGTGCTGGCGGCAAGACACTTGCACTGGCTGCCGCCATGGGAAACAGTGGTCAGGTTCACGCTTATGATGCGGAACGTGCACGTCTTTCACCGATGCATGATCGTTTGCAGCGGGCAGGTGTACGTAATACACAGATCCATAGCAATCTTGATGCCTTGGCACCATTGATCGGACGGATGGACCTTGTCCTCACCGATGCCCCATGTACGGGTTCCGGTACATGGCGACGCCGGCCCGATGCCAAATGGCGCCTTAACGAGCAACAGCTTGAACGTCGCGTGCAGGACCAGCAGGAGGTTCTCGAAGCCGCTCAACATTATGTCAAGCCGGGTGGGCGTCTGGTCTATGTGACCTGCTCACTTTTTGCAGAAGAAAATACACGCCAGATTGAGCGTTTTCTTGCGGAGCACAGTGACTTTACCGAAGCAGCACCCCGTGATCTCTGGGATTCAATCGTCACAGATGCAGGTACTCTGTCACCGGTATTTTCTACCCGGGGCAGTGTATTTTCTCCATTATCCACGGATACGGACGGTTTTTACGTAAGCGTGTTGCAAAGACAGAGCTAAGATAGCGATGCTGCATATCCGGGTTTTGTGCGGAAGAAGCATTATTAGTCTGTTGCCAGACAGAGGCCGAACGAGTGATCAAAACCATTGCGGGTAAACGTCTTCTTTATGTCATGGCGACAGAAGCCGAATATGGTCCTTATCTGGGTTCACTCTTTTCGCCTCTGATGATTGGTGTGGGACCAGTTGAGGCATCCGTTAACCTGACCCGTATTTTGGCAGATTATGAAAAACAAGGCGAATTGCCTGATCTGGTTATCTCGATTGGTTCCGCCGGATCCGCAACACTCTCACAAACGGATGTGTTTCAGGTTTCAATGGTTGGCTATCGTGATATGGACGCTTCAGCGCTGGGTTTTGAAAAAGGGCGTACGCCTTTTCTTGATCTGCCTAAAGTTGTTGATTTGCCCCTCCTTATTCCTGGCTTGCCACGCGCCTCGCTTTCAACGGGCGCGAATATTGTTTCCGGCCAAGCCTATGAAGCGATTGAAGCCGATATGGTCGATATGGAAACTTACGCCTGTTTGCGTGCCTGTCAGATGTTTGGTGTTGAATTGATTGGACTGCGCGGCATTTCAGACGGTGTGCAAGAACTCAATCACCTTAATGACTGGACAGAATATCTTGATGTCATTGATGAGAAGCTTGCCACGGCTGTGAAGGCACTGGAATCTGCGATTGCTGATGGCGCTGTGGTGTTTACTGACAAGGATATGTCAGGATAAGTTTGTTTTATTGGTTTGTTTGTTAAAACGTGGCACTTCGTCCATTGCATTTTTGCTGTTTTTTATCTAGATGCTCGGCATGAGCACCACGGCACATCCTGACACTATTCTTATCATTGACTTTGGCAGCCAGGTTACGCAGCTGATTGCACGCCGCGTACGTGAGACCGGAGTTTATTCCGAAATCGTTCCGTTTCAATCTGCGGAAGATGCCTATAGGCGTATCAACCCGAAGGCAGTTATCCTGTCGGGCAGTCCGCATTCAACAACGGACATCGGTAGTCCGCGTGCGCCGCAAGCGATTTTCGAGGCTGGTATTCCTGTTCTCGGTATCTGCTATGGCGAGCAGACCATGTGCGCCCAGCTGGGTGGCAAGGTTGAAAGCGGCCATGACCGTGAGTTTGGTCGCGCTTTCCTTGAAGTGCAGGAAGACAGTGCACTGTTTGCTGGCGTATGGGCCAAGGGCACCCGCCATCAGGTCTGGATGAGCCATGGTGACCGCGTAACGGCGCTTCCTGAAGGCTTCAAGGTCATTGGCACATCACCCAATGCACCTTTCGCGGCCATTTCGGATGAGAAGCGTAAATATTTTGCAGTCCAGTTCCACCCCGAGGTTGTGCATACGCCTGATGGTGCGAAGCTGCTTCAAAACTTCGTTCACAATATTGTCGGTATCAAGCCAGACTGGACTATGTCAGCCTATCGCGAGCAGGCTGTCGAAGCCATTCGCAAACAGGTCGGCAAAGGCAAGGTTATCTGTGCACTATCGGGTGGCGTTGACTCTTCTGTTGCGGCCCTTCTGATCCATGAAGCGGTTGGCGATCAGCTGATCTGTATCCTTGTTGATCATGGCTTGATGCGCAAGAACGAGGCGGCCGATGTGGTGGCCATGTTCAAGGAGCATTATAATCTTCCGCTGATTCTTGTGAATGCACAGGACAGGTTCATTGATGCGCTTGAAGGCGAAAGTGACCCGGAAAAAAAGCGCAAGACCATTGGTCGTCTATTCATTGAAGTATTTGAGGAAGAAGCCAACAAACTTGGTGGCGCAGACTTCCTTGCACAGGGAACACTTTATCCAGACGTTATCGAAAGCGTTTCCTTTACCGGTGGCCCTTCTGTGACGATCAAGTCGCACCATAATGTTGGTGGTCTGCCAGAGCGCATGAATATGCAGTTGGTTGAGCCTTTGCGCGAACTCTTCAAGGATGAAGTGCGCGTATTGGGCAAGGAACTCGGTCTGCCTGACAGTTTTATCGGTCGCCATCCATTCCCTGGTCCGGGTCTTGCAATCCGCTGCCCGGGCGGAATTACGCGCGAAAAGCTTGAAATCCTACGCGAAGCCGATGCGGTTTATCTTGATGAAATCCGCAAAGCAGGTCTTTATGATACAATCTGGCAGGCTTTTGCAGTTTTACTGCCCGTTCAGACTGTTGGCGTGATGGGCGATGGCCGCACTTATGAGTTTGTCTGTGCATTGCGTGCCGTGACTTCGGTCGATGGCATGACCGCAGATTTCTACCACTATGATATGAACTTCCTCGGCAATGCAGCGACCCGTATAATCAATGAAGTCCGCGGCATTAACCGAGTTGTTTATGATGTGACCTCGAAGCCTCCGGGTACCATTGAGTGGGAATAATTTGGCGTCTGGTAAAGACCGGCACCAAAGAGCATGAAATAGCAGCTAAGCCCGCGTAATTGCGGGCTTTTTTGTTTTTTGGTGCTGCACAGTCTGGCACGTCCAAGAAGAAATTTTTCATGGCATGAAAAATGGTATTTCGTAGCCCGATGTCATGCTATCAGCGCAATACCATGACGGCCAAATCCCCGGCATCATGGTATTTTCAGAGCGTTGAAAGGCAGTGTCGTGCTGACTGATACCAAGCTGCGCAACCTGAAAACGCAGGCCGCGCTCTACAAAGTGAATGACCGCGATGGACTATATGTTGTGGGAACTCCTGCGGATTCGATCTCTTTTCGCTATAACTACGCCATCCACAGACAACGTTACCTTAACCCGCATGTCAACATTTACCGCGATGAGGGATGTTGATCGGACCTCGTTGTCCGCTTTGCCGCCGTCATCGTTTTTCATCTGATATTATCGCTGAAGCTGTCTGGCTGCACTTCCATTTTCCATTGAGCTTTCGAATGATCGAGGACATGCTAGCTTATCAGGATCATCGCTACCCACAACACAATGCGCGAATGGACTGAGAAGTTTGGAGGCGGCTATGCCAATAAAATACGTCGCCGCACGCCCAGATTTGGTGATCAATGACATCTAGATGAATAAGTGATATTAATCAAAGGTGAGAAACACATTCTTTGACGGACTGTTAATCAGCATGGCTTTGTGTTGGAAGCCCTGATGCGAAAACGCCACGATACCAAGGCTGCCAAATTTCCCAAGAAACAAATTCAGTTCCGTCGTTCACCGTGATTTACGCCCAGCCTCAACCAACATGTGGCGTACAACTGCATGTCTGTAGTTCAGGTTAAAATACCATTCGCTATTCAAGCACACCATCAATCGGGTTAAGGTAATGATGCCCGGCCATCTAAGCCTCCGTTACACACGGCAAACTGTTGACGAAAGGGCTATTATCACGAAAAAACTCAATGGTTTTCGATTAACAGCGCGGCTATCAGACTTTGAAAAAGAATAAGCATTTAATCGTGTCAACTCAACGGTCAGTCGACGCTTTCCTGTAAATTCTATAGAGTGTTAGAACCCTGCAAGTGCCCCCCCATCCACAGCAAGTGTCTGACCGGTTATATAAGATGCTGCAGGTGACGATAGATAGACACTTGCCCAGCCAATATCTTCAGCGGTCCCAATCGTACCCATTTGAATTCTCGAGAGTGCCTTGGCTTTCCTTGCCTCATCCGCACCAGTCGCACCCCGATACAAGGGCGTGTCAATCCAGCCCGGTGCAATTGCATTGACGCGTACGCCCTGGGGAGCAAATTCAGCAGAAAGACCTCTGACAACGCCGAGTAGAGCAGATTTTGCCGCTGAATAGCCAATCACATATGGGAGCCCCATGTAAGATGCCATTGAAGCTGTAAACAAAACCGACCCATGCCCCCTTCCAGCCTGCGCTGTAATAATAGGTCGCGTGAACTCGAGTGCTCCCCGAAGATGAACATCGAGGATTGAATCGATATCTTCACAAGTTGTTTCGCTGAAAGGTTTTCGGATCGTGTTGCCAGCATTGTTTACTAGAATGTCAATTCCATTATAGCGTGCGTCTATAGTTCGAGCCGCTTCAGATAAAGACTTAATGTCGGCAAGATCAACTACTTCAGCACTGGATCCGGGGATTGAGAGGACCGCGCTATCGAGTACATTTTGGCGTCTCCCAACCACGACAACCTCTGCACCTGCCTGTGCCATGGCCTGCGCGATCGCAAACCCAATTCCTGAGCCCCCACCTGTTATAAGTGCTTTCTTTCCATGCAACCCAAACGTTTTCTCGATCTCATTCATTTCTGCACAACCATAATTTTAAGGGAATCCGGATTGTCGGCCCAGTAATCGAATGCCGTATCTGCTTCTTCAAAGGGAATTTGTTTCGATATCAGCTTGTCCGCTTGATTGCCAATCTGCTCTAAAAACTGAATGACAGCCCGAAAATCGTCAATTGTAGCATTTCGAGACCCCATAATATCCAACTCTTTTAAATTAAAGAGCGCAGTATTGTAGGTTACCGGCAATTTTGAGTAACCGACGTAGACAACCCTGCCAGCGTAACTTGCAATGTCAATGCACTGGGTAAAGGTATCTGGTATTCCGACAGCTTCGAATGCGACATCGACACCAAAATCATTTGTCAGTTCAGATATCCGCTGAACGACGTCGACAGAACCCGGGTCTAGCGTCTCGCTTGCACCAAACTCGCGAGAAACGGAACGTTTATGTTCGCTAAAATCGACGGCTATTACTTCTGCACCCCGGGCAATTGCTCCGATCAGAATCCCCAAACCGATCATCCCACAGCCCAGGACTGCGACGCGATCGCCTTTTTTAACCTGCCCCCGAGCCACCGCATGAAATCCAACCGCAAGCGGCTCAACCAGCGCCAGATACCTAGGGTCAAGGGCGTCATTAACGATAATTTTCTCGGAAGAAACAACAAACTCCTCTGTCATTGCTCCTTCTTGCTGAACGCCTAGGGTTCTATTGTAGCGGCAGGCATTTGTACGTCCTTTCTTACAAGAAGCGCACTCCCCACAGTTGGTGTAAGGAACAACGACGACCCGTTGCCCAACTCGGTATTCAGACGAAGCCGACGCGCCAATCTCGATGATTTGGCCACCAATTTCATGTCCTGGTATACGAGGAAGTGTTACGAGCGGATTACGGCCTCTATAGGTATTAAGGTCTGTACCACAAAGCCCAACATGCTTAACAGCAATTCGAATATCATCGTGCCCCAATTCCGGGCTTGGTATCTCGCCAAGCCGTGAAGAACCTTCAGCATCTATAATGAGTGCTTTCATCAAGATATTTTCCGAGATCATTACAGAAGAAAATAAACTCCTGGCTCAAAATTTTCCAATGCTAAGAGCCAGGACGCAGAGGGGATCAGTTATCAAACTTTCCTGCAACAAGATCATCCGGCAATGAAGCGCCGTGATAAGTTTGGTAGATTTTATTTAGTTCACCATTTTTTAGGTTATTCATAACCCAATCATTGACCCAGTTTTTTAGTGCTGGCTCATTTTTTCTCAGGCCCACAGCAAGCGGAAACACTTTCAGCGGGAATTGTGACTCAATCTGGTTATTTGGATTGGCTTCATTCACAGGAATCAGCAGAGAAGCTGCCACAGCATACACATCCTGCTGACCACTGATGACCGCATTTGTCGTCGAAGCATTGTCATCATATCGAACAACGCGTGCACCTTCGATGTTTTTTTCTTTGAGCGCCTCGGTAATCAGTGTGTCATTGGTTGACCCGCGTGTGACCGCAATATCCTTACCTGCAAGTGATTCCAATGTAGGAAGTTTTTGCCCTTTCGTAGTTGCTACCACGACCTGGCTGACAGCATAAGGATAGGAGAAGTCAACCTGTTTCTTACGCTCCTCAGTAATCGAAAAACTTGCGATGACGACATCGACCTTTCCGGTCATCAAAAACTGAATCCTGTTAGCAGGAGCTATCGACACAACCTCCAGTTCCACGCCAAGGTCTTTCGCCAATAGTCTGGCAGTATCCACATCGGATCCCACCTGCTTCATTTCCCCATTCACCATTCCAAAAGGAGCCTGACCCAGATCAATACCAACCTTGATTGAGCTTCGGTTCTTAATATTTGCTAGCGTGTCTGCGCTGGCTGAGAATGAAAAAGCACCAGCTGCAGCACAAAAAAGTAGGGTTAGCGTTGTTTTTCTTAACATTAAAGTTCCTCCCGTTGAAGCCTGTAAGGCGCCCCGATCATAGTCGTCCTTTAAATGACAATGGCCTCGAACGAATGGCTATGATCTCAATAACGATGAAGGCGCTCCTCAGGCCTTCTCGCTTGCAATCCCATATAATGGACATGTAAATCATATTTTGAACAAATCCACATGTCAATGGAAAATGGGTGCGACATTTACAAAGCGAGATAGCGTCCTATATAATGAGATATAGTATATCTTTGCGGCCCAGAATATCCAGATTTCTCTTTCTAATCATTTCAGATTATCTGCTTTAACGCGCAATATATCCAAGTTCGCGCGATATCGACAAAGCACACGCGGTTACCAACGGAACCAAGTTGTGCATACGCTCTTTTGACATATAAGGAGTTGTGCTCGCTACGCTCAGCCCCGCCACTATATTAGAACGGGCATCACGAACGGGAGCCGCAACACAACGGATTGAGGCTTCATTCTCCTCAAATTCCATCGTGTAACCAAGCTCTTTATAAGAGCGCATTGATTCCCGAAACTCATGCCACTGTAAAAATCCAGGAGGCGGCACCTCAGCCTGAATGACTTCGCTGTTTGCGAGAGAATATAAACGCGCCCATTCCTCTTCAGCCAGATCCAGCATCATAGCTTTACCAGTCCCGGTGGTCGCGACAGGCTTATGCAATCCAACCCGGGATCGCATTTCCAAGCCCTTTACGCCTGAAATCTTATCAATATAAAGCACACTATCACCATCGCGTACGCTAAGATGAATTGTATCGCCCGTCTGCTGTCCGAGTTTTTCTATATGTTTTCTGGCCAGCGAGGTTAAAGGCATTTGTTCTAATGCCTGTGCACCCAATTCTATTAATTTCGACCCAAGTACATAGCCACGACCGTCGACATGCCTCAAAAATCCGCTGCGCTGAAGAAAATGAACAATACGATGCGTTGTGCTACGACTTGTTCCCAGTTTTGATCCGATAGTAACGAGATCGCTCGCCCCATATGCAACAGCATCGAGTACAGTAAGAGCACGTGCCAGAACTTGAGTCCCCTGTACAGCCTGTTCATCGCGTTTCATCATTATTCGCCTCTATCCTAAACTATGGAACAAATGCACATAATTTGCTTCTTTAGTCAATCTATAGCCAGGCGTTGCAATGCATTTTATCCCATATAGTGGTCAGTAATTTTACATGTTGCGCACACGTTTTTTTGATGTTACTCCAAAACAGCTTTTGTAAATTGGAGGAGTTCCAAAAGTGCCCAATCTGAAAAACACTGATTTCAGTATAAAACCGTGCCCATTGGTTGAAAGACAAAATCTGCTCACAAGTGGTCACTTAAATGACCTATGAGTTTGATTTTAGCTTTCTGCACGAATATTGGCCTGACCTACTGCACGGACTCTGGCTAACAATCAAATTGTCTGCACTGACAATCGTATTGGGCTTTTTCGCAGGCACGCTTCTGGCCATTGGACGGACTTCGAAAAACGTCCTTATTTGTAAGAGTTGTGGGGTTTATGTTGAGCTAATCCGCAATACTCCATTACTCGTTCAAATGTTTCTGATTTATTTTGGTTTAGCTTCGCTTGGTTTTCGCTTTTCGGCACAGTTCTGCGCCGTGCTATCGATTGTGATTAATGTTAGCGCATACACCTGCGAAATCATGCGAGCAGGCATAGAATCGATCCGTAAAGGGCAGCTGGAGGCGTCGGAATGTCTCGGATTTACCCGATTTCAGTCGCTGCTTATGATAGTCCTGCCGCCAGCGACAGAACGCGTTTATCCGGCACTGACCAGCCAATTCATTCTCATTATGCTGACAACAAGTGTTGTGTCCCAAATCTCGGCGGAAGAGCTTACCTCGATTGCAGCAAGTATTGACTCGCTCACCTTCCGCTCTTTTGAAACATACCTCGTGGTTGCGGCAATATATATCGCCTTGTCAATCGTCGTCAGATGGCTGTTCTGGCTGATCTCTCAGTTTGTATTCCCACGTCTCCGACGTCTTGGCACACCATTGTGAGGGGCGTGACATGTTAACATCATTTCAGATCCAGGCATTATTCATCGGGGCCCTATGGACTTTTGGCTTGGCGCTCGTCGCATTTAGCGGCGGAGGTTTGCTCGGTCTTATCGTGGCAGTTGCCCGAGTTTCGTCCAACCGCATCATTGCACTCATCGCTTCCGTATATGTCTTGATTGTTCAGGGAACGCCACTTCTCATTCAGATGATGCTGGCTTACTTTGGCCTCTCTATTTTAGGTTATGACCTCCCGCCTTTTGCGGCTGCAAGTCTCGCAATTGTCATTTATGCCAGCGCATATTTTGGCGAAATCTGGCGTGGTGGAATCTTATCGGTCCCTAAAACGCAATGGGAAGCTGCAGAGTGTCTGGCCCTTCACCCAATCTATCGATTCTGGCTCGTAATAGTTCCTCAGGCATTACGGCTTTCGACCCCGCCTACTGTCGGGTTCATGGTGCAGATTGTTAAAAATACTTCGCTTGCCTCAGTGATCGGCGTGGCCGACCTCACCTATACAAGCAAGCTGATCAACAATTCGACGTTCCAACCATTCACAGTGTTTATGTTGGTCGCTGCTCTCTATTTTATGATGTGCTATCCACTTGCATGGTGGAGCCGTAAGCTCGAGGATCGCCTCAATGTCTCCAATCGTTAAACTAACCGATGTTTCAAAATCATTTGGAACTGTTAAAGTTTTGCACAGTGTCTCTTTTGAAGTTAACGCCGGGCAGGTAGTTGCCCTTATCGGCCGAAGTGGCTCTGGAAAAAGCACAGCATTGCGCTGCATCAATGGACTGGAGAAAATTAATGGTGGCGAAGTCGCGGTCTGCGATCATCATCTGCACCAGGACGTATCTAAAAAACAACTGAGAAAGCTCCATCTCGACGTTGGAATGGTGTTCCAGAGCTATAACCTGTTCCCTCATCTCACTGTGGGACAGAATATCATGCTTGCTCCACGTTTTGTTAAAAGCACTCCCCGAAAAGAGTGAATAGCCCCTAGATTTGTAGACACCTTGTGACTTAAAAAAGAGGCAAGGAGCTTACGATGGGTAAAGCTAATT
>NZ_ML636810.1 GCF_006476605.1 Brucella gallinifaecis | reverse complement strand
ATGGTGGCGGCATAATCGCGGCGGAAATCCACTTAACGAAACGCCCGAAACTGTTCAGACAAACCGAACCACCTCTGAGCGTGACCGCCTTGTTTTGAACGGTATATTCTGGCGGCTAATAACTGGTGCGCCCTAGGCGGATATTCTAGCGCGCTATGGTCCTTATACGACCTGTGCAAATCGCTTCAACAGATGGCGTCATGCTGGGCGCTTGGCACGCATTCTCAACGCGATATCGAAAGCTTACGATGGCGATATTCAGATGATAGATAGTTCGTCAATCCGCGTCCATCAATATGCGGCCAACGGTTAAAAAAGAAGAGAGATCCGATTGCATGGGTCACTCGCGCGGCGGCCTGGCAACTAACAGCCATGCGCTTGTCGATGCCGGTGGTTGCCCGATCCGCCTGAGACTGACTGCCGGATAAGCCCATGACGGACGCTCGGCAGCCAATATGTTTGAGAGTGTCAAAGCCGGTCAAATATTACTGGCAGACCGCGCATACGATAGCGATGACTTGCGTTAAAGTATCAAGGCGCGAGGAGCATGGGGATGCATTCGCCCCATGCCAAACCGCGTAAATATCCCCGCTTTTAGCCCATGGCTCTATAAACAACGCAATGCCGTCGAGAGGTTTTTCAACAAACTCAAACACTTCCGAGCTGTTGCAACCCGATACGACAAATGCGACGATAATTTCCTCGCATCTATACAACTTGCATCAATTCGTATTTGGCTATGTAATTATGAGTCCGTAGTGCTTCCCTCCATTCATAACTGAATAATCTATCAGCTAATGACGGGATCAAACAACTAGTTTAGCGACGATCTTGGTCAACTCAACGAGTTTATTTTCTGGCGCTGATCAGCGGCTCTTCGCAGATGGAGTGGGATTGCGCGTCTATAAACATAGACACCTTTATGTTCATAAAGATATGGAATATCAGGAGAAAATTTTCTCAATGTACTTTTTCTTGTACCGCCTGCTAAATGGGTAATGGGAAAAAATACTAAAAACAATAACTTTTATGAAAATCAATAAAAAAACTGGAGCGGGCGAAGGGATTCGAACCCTCGACCCCAACCTTGGCAAGGTTGTGCTCTACCCCTGAGCTACACCCGCTCGTATCAGTTTTTCAGAAGAAAATCATTCATTGTGTGAAGTCATTTCCGTCAGGCACGCGCTATATGGCCCAACACTTTTCATAATGCAATAAGGGAAAAGTTTTTTTGCGAAAAGAAATTGTATCTTATGTCTAAGCATATGATTTTTATTGAAATTTTTTTCACATTCTTGTTCGGTAAGGTCGTTTTTTGTTAGAGAAAATATCTGAATAGGCTAAATTTCTTCGAAAAAATCATGCCGATATGATTCATTGATTCACATTTTTATGCTGGCCTGCGTTTCGAACTTCATCTTGGTCTAGGAGCAGAGCTGTTATTGTGTTGAGGGGGAGGCAGATGATGAAATTTATAGAAACGATGTGTATAAGGTTTTTGAAAAGGTCACACTTTTAGGAAACGCAATCTCATGCCTATGACATCGGTCGACTTGCACAATTATTTAAAGAAACTGGATATCGAGGTGAAGACAGTGGCACATCCTGCCTTGTTCACGGTCGCTGATTCACAAAACCTGCGTGGTGAAATTCCCGGTGCTCATACTAAGAATCTGTTCCTGAAGGACAAAAAAGACAATTTTTTTCTGGTGACAGTCGATGAAGAAGCCGTGGTTGATCTCAAGTCAATCCATCACATCATTGGTGCCTCCAGCCGCGTTTCATTCGGAAAGCCTGAGAAACTGATGGAATATCTCGGCGTGGTTCCCGGTGGCGTTACGGTCTTTGGTGCGGTAAATGATACAGGTCACAATGTTCAGATTATCCTCGATGCAAGTTTGATGAAAAATGATATCATCAATGGGCATCCTCTGACCAATGAAGCCACGACATCAATCAAGCGTGATGATCTGATGCGGTTTCTTGCCGCTACGGGGCATGAAGCACGCATTCTTGCTGTTGCTGCAGATGCGGCCTGACTATCGAAACTCACCTGCTGCTACCCTATATGCATGCTGGAAGATATAAGGAATATCCGATGACAAGTCAGAACAATCCCTATTCAAATATTCAGTTGGGTGGGCAGATGAGTGGTAACGTATCTTTTGGGACACCGGCTTCATCTGGGGCGGGTGCTTCTTTAAGTGGTGATCCTCTTGTCAAGGACACAACGACCGCAGATTTTCAGACAGATGTGATTGCGGAATCCCGAAAACAACCGGTTCTTGTTGATTTCTGGGCGCCGTGGTGTGGCCCATGCAAGCAACTGACACCAATCATCGAAAATGCAGTTCGCGAAGCAGCTGGCGCGGTCAAACTCGTCAAGATGAATATTGACGATCATCCATCAATTGCCGGCCAGCTTGGTATCCAGTCTATTCCCGCGGTCATTGCATTCGTTAATGGTCAGCCTGCTGATGGTTTTATGGGCGCTTTGCCAGAGTCCAAAGTGAAGGAGTTCATCGCGAAGATTGGTGGTCCGAGCGATCAGGAAACTGCAATCTCCGCAGCTGTCATTGCTGGTAATGAATTGATTGAGGCCGGGGACTTTGTGCAGGCGGCGCATATTTTCTCGTCCATATTGCAGGTGGCGCCTGATAATGTGGATGCGGCTGTCGGTCTGGCAACTTGTATGCTTGAATCGGGTGATGCGGAGAAATCACGGAAGATTTTGGCTGGCTTGCCTGCTGACAAGCAGGATGCAGCGCCGGTTCGTGCACTTGAAGCGAGGCTTGCACTCGCCGATCAGGTGAAACTCATTGGTGATCCGGTGGAGCTGGAACGTCGCATTCAGGCTGATCCCAATGATTTTCAGGCGCGTTTTGATCTGGCTCAGCTGCGCAATGCGCAGGGAAAGCGCACGCAAGCAGCAGATGAGTTGCTGTTTATCATGAAGGCAGATCGCGACTGGAATGATGACGGCGCACGCAAGCAGCTTCTTCAGTTCTTCGAGGCATGGGGCAATACAGATCCGGCGACGCTCAGTGCACGCCGCAAGCTTTCGTCGCTCCTGTTCTCCTGAAACGGCTTCATTGAACGCAAATATTGAAGCCGTATTGTCTCTTTGTTTTAATATCAGGTTGCATCGCAATTATGCTTGGAAGGCTTAGGGTCAGGACCCATTAATTTGATGAGAATGGCATCTGAAATGACCAGATCTGCAAGGAGAGACGTGAGGACCGGAGTAGTCCCTCCGGTTGAGCGGCTCGACGCAGCAGATCACCAAGTCATTTCGATGTCCGAAGGATGTGGTCCATCCGCCCGGCCTACTTCGTCGAAAAGTCTTGAAAATGAACCACATTTCCTTCGCCTTTCCTTCTTGTATCCGAACGGATGGCCTCACACCATTCCCGTCAAATTAATGAGTCCTGACCCTGGAAGGAGAAAGTCATGCTAGTGGGCAATGCCCGATATCGGACAGCTTCAGATATTCCAGAGCTTGTTCCGGTTTTTCCTCTCAAGGGAGCTCTTCTTTTGCCCGGTGGCCAGTTGCCGCTGAATATTTTTGAGCCCCGTTATCTCGAAATGGTTGATGACGCGCTCGCTGGTAAGCGTATTATTGCAATGATCCAGCCGCGTATTGAAGATGCCGAGGATGAAGGCGAAGACACTGCATTTGACGAAACAGCGAAGCCTGAGCTCAGTCAGGTAGGATGTCTTGGCCGGATCACCACATACTCCGAAACCGGGGATGGGCGGGTTCTGATTACATTGCAGGGTATTTGCCGGTTTCGGGTTCTGGAAGAGATCAACTGCCGCAGACCTTATCGTCAATGCAGAATTGCGCCATTTTTAACTGATCTTGAACCTGCGGCCGATCTTGGTGAGATTGATCGTGAAGCATTGTTGCATACATTCAGAGAATATCTTGAATTACACCATCTTGAAGCCGACTGGGACAATATTTCCCGGACTGCCAACGACACTTTGGTGAATGCGCTTTCGATGATGTCTCCCTTTGGCCCGGCTGAAAAACAGGCGCTTCTGGAAGCTGCGGATTTGAAAACACGTGCCGCTACCTTGATTGCAATCACTGAAATGGTTTTGGCGAAGGCCAAGGATGATTACGGTTCGCGCCTGCAATAAATGCCGAGGAAGTAATAATGACTGAACATGACAATAGAGGCGATCTCGATGTAAAGCTGCTTGAATTGCTTGTCTGCCCTCTAACCAAGGGAGTGCTGCAATATGATGCGGAAAACAACGAACTGATTTCGCAAAAGGCCAAACTTGCTTACCCGGTTCGTGGTGGTATTCCGATCATGCTTCCATCCGAGGCGCGGCCTTTGGAATAAAGCATATGCAACTTTGAGCAGGATCAAAGTTTGAACAAAGGGCGATGATGCAGCTATTATATAATTTCTGCACATCGCCTTTTCTTTTTCATAAATTTCGCACCGCTGGTTGTTGCCTGCCGCGTGCCGGGGTTCTATAACCCATGCAGAATTCGAAAGTATGATAACGGAAATTTATTTCGCTGCCGTTATTGTGCGATAAAAAACAGAGGCTTGGCATAATGGCATCCAGAAAAATTCTTCTCCTGCCCGGCGATGGCATCGGTCCCGAAGCAATGGCTGAGGTTCGCAAAATTATCGCTTTTCTTAATTCGGGTCTCAATCTCGGTTTTGAAACCGATGAAGGACTGGTTGGCGGATCAGCATATGATGCACATGGTCAGGCAATTTCCGATGCAGATATGCAAAAGGCACTTGCTGCTGATGCTGTGCTTTTTGGTGCTGTGGGTGGTCCCAAATGGGATGACGTTCCCTATGAAGTACGCCCGGAAGCGGGTCTTTTGCGCCTGCGCAAGGATCTGGCACTTTATGCCAATCTGCGTCCGGCAATCTGCTATCCAGCGCTCGCACATTCATCGTCTTTGAAGCCAGAGCTTGTCGAAGGCCTTGATATTCTGATCGTGCGAGAACTGACCGGCGGTGTTTACTTTGGTGAACCAAAGGAAATCATCGATCTCGGCAATGGCCAGAAACGCGGGATTGATACGCAGGTTTACGACACTTACGAAATTGAACGTATTGCCGATATTGCTTTTGAACTTGCCCGCACCCGCCGTAACAAAGTTACGTCGATGGAAAAGCGGAATGTGATGAAATCGGGTGTTTTGTGGAATCAGGTTGTCACGGCACGTCACAAGGAAAACTATTCGGATGTCGAACTGGAGCATATGCTGGCTGATGCTGGTGGTATGCAGCTTGTGCGCCGGCCAAAGCAATTCGACGTGATCGTCACGGATAACCTTTTTGGTGATCTGCTTTCCGATGTTGCGGCAATGCTGACCGGTTCGCTTGGCATGTTGCCATCGGCTTCGCTCGGTGCTGCCGATGCCAGAACCGGCAAGCGCAAGGCGCTTTACGAGCCGGTACATGGTTCGGCGCCTGATATTGCCGGTCAGGAGATCGCTAATCCGATTGCCATGATTGCCTCGCTTGCCATGTGTCTGCGTTATTCGTTCAATCTGATTGAAGAAGCAGATCGTCTGGAAGCAGCCATTGCCAGTGTTCTGGATGATGGTCTGCGCACAGCCGACATCTGGTCGGAAGGCACCAGCAAGGTGGGAACGACCGAAATGGGTGATGCTATTCTTGCAAAGTTCAGGGAACTTTCTGCTTAATCATCGCTTTAACAAACAGCAAAACCGCCATGTGCTCATACCCATGGCGGTTTTTTTATTTGCTTCAAATTTTTTTAACTTTTTCGCTTATCAACGAGGGTGTTTGTTGTATTCAATATTGATTGGACACGGTAGTTTTTATTACGGATAAGTCATTGATAGTCATATTTATTTCGTTTACCTTAAATATGGATCTCTCAATGTTTAAAAGCATCCTATCTGCAAAGGGGAAAACGTGTCTTTGATCTCGACAATTGTGCCATTTGTAACGGAAGCAATATCTTATCATGCTCCACATGATTTATGGTTTGCATGTACGGCCTTGTTGTTTCGCGATACGGGTGGCGGTTCCTATGCCGGACGGACAATGGAATTGTCCATGGAGTTGCCTTATGTTGTCGCAAGCATACCCAAGGGGCATCAGTTCACATCCGTTGTAGATGGTCATGAGCCGCTACAGTACCAATCCAAATATGGGATTTTTGCGATTGCCGTTCCAAACGGCAATATTGCCGACTTGAAGATTGTTGAAGGCTTGAATGAGCAAGGCCTGACTTTCAGTGTGCTTGCCTATGCCGGTGCTTCCGGGCCTGCTGATAATGCAGCAAAAACCAAAGCAATGCTGGCTGCGATTGATCTTGGTGCGTGGATACTTGGTCAGTTCTCAACAGCTGAAGAAGTAAAAACGGCTCTGAATGAAAATACCGTTATTTTAACTTCTCTCGTGCCGTTGCACGGGGCAAAAACACCTTTTCATTTTGTTGTTCATGATCGCACAGGCAAAACCATTGTCATTGAGTTTTCGAGCGGTCAGCAGAATGTTTATGACAATCCGGTTGGCGTCATGACAAATGGGCCTGAATTTACATGGCACCTGACCAACCTCAATAATTATACATTCCTGAACAATCTTGATCAGTCGACAGGTAAATTTGGTGATCTGGAGGTTTCTCAGCCCGATTCCGGTATCGCTACGGCAGGCCTTCCTTCTTCAAATACATCGGTAGGGCGCTTTGTCCGCGCCGCTTATTATTCGACCTTTGCGGAAAAAGTGGCGCCGGAAAAGGCAGTCCGTGCACTGGCCCATATTATGAATAATTTTGACCGGCCACGCGGTATTACGATTGATCCGCCGCAGTCTGGTGGGCTGGATATTGAAGGCATTTCAGCCGCGGGAGATCAGGAATACAAGAGCGAATACACATCCTGGACTGTTCTTGGTGATCTGACGAACAACGAGTTTTATGTTCGTACTTATGATTCAATCAACTTTATCAAGTTCGATTTGAAGCGGTTGTTCAGCCAGAATGAGCTGAAAATTGCCCCGCTTGATAAAATATCGATGATCGATGGTGTTGATGCAACAGACACTTTGCTGAAATAAGCATGAGTGACAGGGGAAGAGCAGAAGAGCTTTTCTGACAAATATCAAAGCGCCGGTCTGATTAATCAGGCCGGCGCTTTTGTTTCACGGTTTGTTATTCTTTACTGCCAGTCGATGCGACTGAAGCAGCATAATAGCGCTGGAAGACAGTCAAGATGACCATCGGGATCAGCGATATGAAGAGTGCAGCCGCAAAGATCAGGCTGTAATTCACATCATAGGATGTGGAGAACTGGGCAATAGCGACAGCCGCAACCTTATAATCCGGGTTTGGTGCGATCAGCAGCGGCCAGAGATAAGCCTGCCACTGGATAATGAATAGAATAAGCGCAGCGCTGATCAGGGCAGGGACAGAGAGTGGCAGATATATCCGCCAGAAAATGCCGAACCAGCCCATGCCGTCGACCATGGCAGCTTCGCGAAGCTCTTTGGGGATGCCTAAGAAAAACTGGCGCAACATAAAGACTGCAAGTCCATTGCCGACCCCGGGCAAGATAAGACCCAGATAGGTGTTCTGGAGGTTGAACCCCCGCATGATCTGGTACAAAGGAACGGCAATTGCATCAAATGGTATGAGGAAGCTTACGACCATCACCATGAAAACTGCATTGCGATAGGGGAATTCAATCACTGCAAGAGCAAAGGCTGCGGCTGAACAGATCATCAGGCCGAAAACAACCGTCACCAGTGTCACAAACATGGAATTGAGGATCGCCTGACGGAAACTGCCGGTCCAGAGTTCTATGATATGAGAGAGCGTGAAATCATTGGGGATGATCGTCCAGATGCTTAACGGCGACAGATAGCGGAAAATGTCGTTTGATGGGCGCACGGCACTTATTGCCATCCACCACAGGGGCAGAATGAACAGAAGTGCAATGCCGATTGCTGTTGTTGTGCGAAGAAGACCGGGCTTTTTAGTCATCAGTCTGCATCCTCCGGTGAACGCATCATGCGGAACTGGAACAGAACTACAAGCAGAACCACACTGACGAGAATGATCGTCGCGGCTGCTGCACTGCTTGGATCATCTGCGATAAAAGCACGTGTATAGATTTCGTTCATGATGAGATTGGTCGAACCCTGGGGACCGCCCTGGGTAAGAATTTGCACAGGTGCAAAAACAAGAAAATTGGCAACCGTATTGGCGACCAGAACAAAAGTGAGCGGTCGGCGCAATTGAGGCAATGTCACATAACGAAATTGCTGCCATTTATTGGCGCCATCAATCCGCACGGCTTCGTAAAGCGATTTGGGAATATCCTGTAATCCGGCCAGAATAAACGTCATCCAGTAGCCGACACCGATCCAGCTCACGATCACCATAATTGATGCCAGCGCCTGATCAGGAGAGGTGAGAAAGCGCATTGGCTCTATACCAATGCTGCTTAAGACAGCGTTGATTGGACCATCAGGGCGAAAACCTACACCCCAGACAACTGCCGAGACACTCTGCGGAATAGCGACGGGTAGCAGAATAATCGCGCGCCAGAAGCCAACATAGGGAATGGCTGCATTCAGCAGCAGTGCGAGTGCGAGCGCAATGGCAATCTGCAAGGGGTTGATAATGACTGAATAGACGAGAGTCGTTATCAGGCTTGAGATGAAGGTTGGCTCAGAAAAAAGATAGCTGTAGTTTTCCAGACTGTAACTCGTTGCTCGTGGTGCCAGCAACGAGTTATGCAAGGCCGATGCAGCAGGCCAAAGCCGAAGGAAAACGACAGCTATCAAAGCGGGCGCCAGAAAAAGTAAGGCAATCAAAAGTCTGCGATGCAGCGTCATGGCGACATCCATTATTCATTGTTGATGACGCAAATCCGTCATTCAGGTGCTTTGATGCGAAGCGGCAATGACAGACGTATCTGTCATTGCTTTCATGTTGGTATCAGCGAATGCGTCCCAGCGACGACTTCAATTGATCCTGTGCCTGTTGCAGCGTCTTTTCGGCATCAGCACCATTGCGAATATCGGCAAATGCCTTGTTGAGGATGGTTTCAAACGCAACATAACCAATGGAACGTGGGCGACTAACAGCCGTTTTTTCAGTCTCATAGGTGATGATATCGATAGCCGAGCCGATTCTTGGGGTCAATTCATCCATTTTCTTGGAATAAAGCTTGAACCCTTCCGCATTAACGGGCGGCAGCGGATTTTGCGAAACTGTCAGATATGAGCCTTCACCCGTCAGGGTCGCAAATTCCAGAAACTTCTTTGCTTCTTCAAGATTGGCTGCATGCGGATTGATCGCGAGCGACCATGATCCGGTTGGTGTTACAGGTTTGCCATCCTTGAAGTAAGGCATTGGCGCGACGCCATAATTGAGATTTTCTGCTTTGTTGAAGCGGGCAATTGCCCATGGACCTGTGATCATGAACGGGGTTTCGCCGTTGATGAAAAGATCATAGCTCTGATTGGGCGTTACTCCGCGTGGTGACAGGCCGTCAGCAAACTGATCACCATACCATTTGGCAACTTCAATCCATTTGTCGCCAAGCAGGTCAGGTGTCAGCATCGCGTCACCAGTCAGGCCCGAACCCGCACCAGCCGATTCAAAAAGCGGTTGGAGCTGATAGTAGCGGTCAACCTGCTGGAATGCCCAGCCCCATTTGGTACCGCTCTTTTGCAATGCGCGGGCTTTTTCGAGGAATTCTTCCCAGGTCAGGCGATCTTCTTCTGCCGAGCTCAACTCATCCATGCCTGCTTTTTTGAGAAGGTCACGGTTGAAATAAAGCAGCTGTGTGGAATTCCACATCGGGAAAGCATAAATTTTTCCATCATAGGAAACTTCCCCAATCGCCACCTTGTTAGGGACGGCGGCTTCGATCTTGGGACGCAGATCTTCAAGATCAAGCATGTAGCCCTTGGATGCAAAGGCTGGAATGCGCGGCGTGTCAGCCGCATAGATGTCGATGCTGTTATCGCCTTGACCAACGCGGGATTGTACGGCTGCGTTCAAATCTTCGAATGGTATCTGCTGATACTCAATCTTGATTTCAGGATTGGCCTTTTCATAGGCCTCGATAACCGGAGCGAAAACGGCTGGCGCGGCCTCACCGATAAAATTTATGGTTGTCTGCGCGATTGCCGAACTTGCCATGAGGGTGGAAAAGACAGTGATAGCGGCTGACAAGCCGCGCATACGCGTTAACTGAAACATGAAGATCTCTCCTCCTCGAAAAACCTAGCACTTGATGTGCACACGCATGCAGAATAGAAATTATTGCTATACGCTGTCAATTGGATTTCACATTATGTGTGGAATTGCGCAAAACAATCTTACCAAGCACGTTGTAATGGCGGGTTTTCTGGGGTTCTCCCGATAGTCTGGCGATAATTTCATCCACAGTGACATCGACCATGCGCGGTGCATTTTGATCTACGGATGTCAATTTATAGGACGGCCAGCCGGCCGGAGCCGAGTTATCGAATCCCACAACGCATACATCCTGAGGGATTCTCAAGCCTTGTTCACGTTCGATAACTTCGATGGCTGCAAAGGCCATGAGGTCGTTGGCAGCAAAAATTGCATCTGGTTTGATGGCGCCGGAAAAGAGCTGCCGTGCTGCGTCAAGGCCGCCTGAATGGGTGTAATATCCTGTGGCTTTAGCAAAAATCTTGACGTCGCGTGCCGCCAGTCTTTCTGTAAAGCCGCGCTCCCGGTCACGGCTGCTGGATGTGTCAGGCAGTCCGGCAATGAAGGCGATATTCTTTTTTCCCATATTGACCAGCAGGTCCGCAACCTGGGCACTTGAAGCGACATTGTCACAGGTTACAGCCGTCACGCCGTCCATTTCAGTATAGCGGTTGAGCGCAATGACAGGCTTGTTTGCTTTTGCAAAGCTGCTGATTCGTTTAGAGGAAAGATGTGCATTTGTGACAATGATTCCATCCACTTGATAGGATGCAAGCTGCGTCAGAATATCGTCGTTATCGGTCTCGTTTGCAGGCAATACCAAAGGTGCGAGGCCTTTTGAATGCAGCCGGTCGATCAGTTCCTGCAGCAGGCATGCATAAAACGGGTTCTCCATGTTTGAGGTGATGACGCCGATAATGTTGCTGCGATTGGTGGTAAGGCTGCGTGCCAATGCATTTGGCTGATAGCCAAGGCTTTCTGCGGCTTTGAGAACTTTTTCTCTGGTGGCTTGAGAAACATAGGCGCCGGGAGTGAAAGTGCGCGAAACTGCGGAACGTGAAACACCGGCAAGTTTTGCAACATCGGTGGATCCGACCTTACCTATTTTTGCATTCATCGATTGTTGTTCCCCCTCTGCACTTGACGAACCCGCCTGTTCGACTTTACTACTGCAACCGTGTGCAGAATGATAGATCGGACAGGCATTATGCAACGGTCTCTCGGTCTGCCTGATTTTGTTGCCCGGACATGAGAGACTGGAGCACAGGATTGCTAGGCTGGATAATACTGAAACAGGTCCATTAATCTACTTGTTTCAAATAGATATGCTTTTGGGAGGATCGATGGGAAACGTTGAACTTAAAGCCGTCAGGAAGACTTATGGTAATGTCAATGTCATCCAGCGCCTTGATTTATCCATTCAGGATGGTGAATTTCTCGCTCTTGTAGGCCCGTCAGGATGCGGGAAGTCGACGCTGTTGCGTATGATTGCCGGTCTTGAGGAGATCACTGCTGGAGAAATTCTCATTGATGGAGTGGTCGTCAATGGTCTTGACCCCAAAAAACGCAATATTGCGATGGTGTTCCAGAATTATGCGCTCTACCCTCATATGAGCGTGCGTGAGAATATTGCCCTCAACCTGAAACTGTCGAAAGTCCCCAAAGACGAAATCTCCCGCCGGGTTGATGAAGCGGCACGGTTGCTGGCGATTGAGCCATTGCTGGATCGCCGTCCTGCCCAGCTCTCGGGTGGTCAGCGTCAGCGTGTTGCAATGGGACGCGCTATTGTGCGTAATCCCGCGGTTTTTCTCTTTGATGAACCGCTGTCCAATCTTGATGCCAAGTTGCGCGTCCAGATGCGTTCGGAAATCAAGTCCTTTCACCAGAAAGTCCAGACGACATCGATTTATGTGACGCATGACCAGATTGAGGCCATGACGCTTGCTGACCGGATTGTCGTGATGAATGCCGGCAATATCGAACAGATTGGCTCACCTGCCGATCTTTATGAACGCCCGGATAATATATTTGTGGCCAGCTTTATCGGTTCGCCCTCCATGAATCTGCTTGATGCAATTGTCGAGGCTAACCCGGATGGTGGTTATCAGGGACGCATTTCAGGTGATTTTGTCCTGCCATTGCCTGATCATTACGCTGTCAAGGCAGGAGAGGCCATTATTATCGGCATCAGGCCGGAGCACATGCACCTTAAAGGCGAGGGCGTGCGCATTCAGGCTAAAATTGCCCATTTTGAGCCGACCGGTGCGCAGACCCATGTCCAGATTGACGCCGATGGACAAACCATGACGGCAGTTGTCAACGACATGATGCATTTTGTGCATGGCAGCGAAACAAGCTTCTATGTGGCGATGAGTAAAATTCATCTTTTTTCCAAAAAGGATGGCAAGCGCATCGCTGAAACATCGAAATCTGACACATAATTTTAGGGAGGAAACATGTCTATTTCCGAAGCGCAGCGGCTTGCTTTGCTTGCACCGCCTACAGGACGTGTCCGCGTTGTCCTTGATACGGATACATTTAATGAAATCGACGACCAGTTTGCAATCGTTCAGATGCTGCTTTCGCAGGAGCGTCTGGACGTTGAGGCAATCTATGCAGCGCCGTTTTTCAACAAGCGTGCAGATAGCCCCGGTCATGGGATGGAGCTGAGCTATGAAGAGATTCTGCGTCTGCTTAGCCGTCTCAACATGTCGCATGAAGGTCTCGTGCATCGTGGTGTAACGGACTATGTGGGACCGGAGAAACAGGCGCGTTCCGCAGCAGCGGTTGATCATATGATTGAACGCGCTCGGGCCGGTTCTCCCGAAAACCCGCTTTATATCATCGCGATTGGCGCGATCAGCAATGTTGCCTCCGCCCTGTTGAAAGCGCCTGATATTATTGATCGCACAGTCGTTGTATGGCTTGGTGGTCATGCGCTGGAATGGCCGCATACTGTTGAATTCAATCTCAAGCAGGATGTCGGCGGTGCGCAGGTTCTGCTTGATTGCGGCGTGCCGCTGGTGCTGGTTCCGTGCAAGGGCGTAACATCGCATCTGCATAGCACGGTTGCCGAAATTGAACGCTATGTTGAGCCGCAAGGCGATATTGGTGCGTTTCTCGCCATGCGTTTCAAGGAATATTCCGATAATCATATCGGTTGGTCCAAGGAAATCTGGGACATGGCGCCGGTTGCCTGGCTTCTTAACCCGGATTGGTGCCCGAGTGTTCTGACCGCATCGCCGGTTTTGACGGATCAGATGACCTGGAGTGTTGATCGCTCCCGCCATTTTATTCGCTATGTCACTTATGTGGACCGGGATCCGATCATGCAGGATTTTATCCGAAAACTTGAAGCCTTCGCTTCCAGATAGACGATTGATCAGCAATTAAAAATGCCCGGATAATTGATCCGGGCATTTTGTTTTTAAAGATAGGGTTTAAGCCATTCCAGCCCTTCGAGCGTCCCTTTTTGGGGGCGATATTCGCAGCCGATAAAACCGCTATAGCCGAGCCTGTCGAGAAGCTTGAAAATAGCTGTATCATTCAGTTCTCCGCTTCCCGGTTCATGCCGCAAAGGCACCGATGCCGTCTGGATATGACCAATCAGCGGAAGCAGGGTTTCAAGGGAGCGGGTGACGTCGCCATGTAAAATCTGGCGATGATAGATGTCATATTGCAGCTTGACATTGCTGCGGGCAGTTTTTTCAATTAATGCGACAGCCTGATTGAAATCATTGAGAAAATAGCCGGGCATATCGCGTTTATTGATCGGCTCAAGCAAAATATCGATTGCATAGGGCTGCGCAGCATCCGCGGCTTCACAAAGGGCTGCGAGATAACGCTCCTGGGCCGTTTGATTGTTGCTGTCAGCAAGGCCGGCCATCATGTGAATGCGTGGAACACGAAGAACCTGCGCATAATGAAGTGCAGTTACAAGATTGTTGCTAAACTCTTGTGCACGATCAGGGAAGGCTGCAATGCCGCGTTCTCCGCTTTCCCAATCACCGGGAGGCATGTTGAAAAGAGCAATTTCAACCCCCGCTGCCATTGCCTTTTCCCGCACGGTTTCGGCATCATGCTCATAGGGAAATAAAAATTCCACAGCTTTGAAACCAGCCTTTGCAGCCGCGTCAAAGCGATCAAGAAAAGGCAGCTCATTAAACATCATTGTCAGATTTGCAGCAAAATTTGGCATGGATCAAACGGCCTTCTGTGGGAGATTGATGCCCGTGATCTGTGCAATCATGCGGGCAACGGATGCATCGTCATCTTTGCCCATTCCGGCTGCGGCAGTGGCCAGAAACATTTGCAAGGCCGTGCCTGCAACGGGCAGCGGGAATTTTTCTTTGTGGCCAATATTTGCAACAATTCCCAGATCCTTGGTGAAAATGTCAACGGCGCTGCGCGGAGAATAATCGCCTTCGAGAATATGCGGGACACGGTTTTCAAACATCCAGCTGTTGCCCGCCGATGCCGTGATGACCTCATAGACCTTATCAAGATCAAGGCCGAGTTTTCCGGCAAATGTCATTGCTTCGCAGGCGGCGGCAATATGAACACCGGCCAGCAGTTGATTGACTATTTTATAGGCGGCCCCCAGACCGGCCCGATCGCCAAGATTATAGACTTTTCCGGCAATGGCCGACAGTGCGGCGTCTGCAGCATCGAATGCGGCTTGAGTGCCGGAAGCCATGACAGTAATCTCGCCGGCTTCTGCCTTGATTGCGCCGCCGCTTACCGGAGCATCAAGATAATGCAGGCCGGCATTTTCGGCCTTGGCTGAAAGATTGCCTGCATCTTCAGGAGACATGGTGGCGCATGAAATCACCACTCCACCTTTTTGCATCGCAAAGGCGCAGCCATGTGCGGGCTGAAACAGGGCCGCGTCGGTCTGTGCGGCATTGACCACCATCAGGATGAGCGCATTTGCGCCCTGTGCTGCTTCTGCCGCGCTGCTCGCAATCTTGCCCCCGGCCTTGCTGAATTCATCAAGGCAGGCCGTGTTCAGGTCGTATCCTGTTACATCCACACCATTGCGCAAGAGCGACTTCGCAGCCCCCATGCCCATTGATCCAAGCCCGATGACTGCAACCTTGTAATCGCTCATTGTTTTCTCCGATGACAGCGCTAACATTTATTTTCTAATCTGCTTGCTTTTCAGAAGCAAGCAGATATGTTTGCGCTGTCATTTATCTTTAGCGCAGGGGGTGTGCATGCTCTCGAAAGGCCGGGCAATCACCTTGCATGATGTTGCGCAAGCAGCAGGTGTAAGCGAGATCACTGTATCGCGTGTGCTCCGATCCAAGGGGGCTATCAGCGAGAAAACACGCCTTCGCGTCATGGAGGCAGTCCGTGACACGGGCTATGTTCATAACAAGCTTGCCGGTTCACTAGCGTCGTCGCGTTCAAACCTTGTCGGGGTTGTGCTGCCTTCCCTTTCTAACAGCGTTTTTCCAGAGGTGATGGAGGGTATCAACAAGGCTCTTGCCAGATCCGGTTTTCAGCCTGTTGTCGGGGTCACAAATTACGATATGGATGCTGAAGAAGTCATTGTCCGTTCCATGCTGGCATGGAAACCGGCTGCAATGATTATTTCCGGCCTTGATCATACACGAACGACGAGCAAGCTGCTCGACAGTTCATCAATCCGTGTGATTGAAATCATGGATGCCGGTGGGCGACCGATAGATGTGGCAATCGGCTTGTCGCATCGTGATGCAGGCATTGCGACTGCCGAACATCTGCTACAGCGTGGTTACAGAAATTTTGGTTATGTCGGGCACGATCTTTCCAGCGATTTACGTGCCGCACAGCGGCACCAGAGTTTTGTGAAATATCTGACGAGTCAGGGCATTACGGCACCAGTGGAATATTTTATTGATGGTCCCAGCTCCATCGGAGGGGGGCGTAGTGCACTGGAAAGCCTGTTGAGAAAGCGGAAAAAACCTGAAGTTGTCGTGTTCTCCAACGATGATATGGCTGTAGGCGGCATGTTTCATTGCTATGCGGCAGGGCTGAAAATCAAAACGGATATCGGGATTTTCGGGTTTAACGGACTGGATATGGGGCAGGAGCTGCCGCAGCCATTGTCGACAATAAAATCCAACCGTCACAGCATCGGGCAGATTGCCGTTGAAACCTTTATGCAGCAACCCGACCGTCCTGATACCAGCACGATAATCGATACGGGTTTTACAATCCTTCAGGGTGAAACAGCTTAATCGGTCTGTGCGGGTAAAATAATCAAACAAGACTGTTCCGCATTTTTTAAGCGCGGAAAAACTCTCATGTGGAGGCATATTTATGTATATTGGCGCTATTGCCGACGATCTGACCGGGGCAACAGATCTTGCCCTTATGCTGTCACGCGGTGGCATGAGTGTTCTTCAGGTGGTTGGTGTTCCTGCTGCCGATACTGATTTTGGCGCAGTGGATGCAGTCGTTGTGTCGCTGAAATCCCGGACGATCCCGGCAAAAGATGCCGTTTCCCAATCAATTTCGGCCGCTGATATTCTGCTCAAAGCTGGCGCGCAACAGATATTTTTCAAATATTGTTCGACCTTTGATTCCACAGATGAAGGCAATATCGGTCCTGTCACAGAAGCATTGATGAAGCGTATCGGCGTCACACGCACGATAGCTTGCCCCGCTTTTCCGGTTAACAAGCGTACGGTTTATAAGGGCTATCTTTTTGTGGGCGACCAGCTTTTGTCGGAAAGCCCGATGCGTGACCATCCATTGACGCCGATGCGCGACGCTAATCTTGTGCGTGTATTGGAAAGACAAACCGGGATTCCTGTCTCCTTGATCAGCCATGATATTGTTCGTCAGGGAGCCTCTGCAACGGAGCAGGCACTTGATGCCATGACAGGCATAGCCGTTATTGATGCGATCAGCGATGATGATCTTTATCTGATTGGCAAAGCTGTTCGCTCGCTGAAACTTGTCACTGGCGGCTCAGGCATTGCCCTTGGGCTGCCGGGCAATTTTATATCTGATACAGCGACCAGAGAAACCAAAGTAACAGTACCGGCAGGCCATGCTGTTGTGCTTGCTGGCTCGTGCTCGGCGGCCACAAGGAAGCAGATTGCCTATGCGCAGCAATCAGGAATGCCGTCGCTGCAAATCAAGCCCGATGCGATTTTCACCGGTGCCATAACGGTTGCTGAGGCTGTTGAGTTTGCAATCAGGCATCAGCAGCAACCCTCGCTGATTTATAGCAGTGATGCACCCGAAGGGGTTATCAGCGCTCAGGCGCAATTCGGGCGGGAGCAGGCCGGGGAAATTGTTGAAAATTTTCTTGCCAGCGTTGCTCGTGAACTTGCAAAGCTTGGCTTTAACCGGTTTCTGGTTGCGGGTGGCGAGACATCCGGTGCCGTGGTCAGTGCGCTTGATGTGAAGACATTGGAGATCGGCCCGGAAATTGCGCCCGGTGTGCCATGGACCAGGTCGGAGACGGCGGCCGGACCTCTTGCCCTTGCATTGAAATCAGGAAATTTTGGCGACGAAACCATGTTCGTGACCGCCTGGGAGCTGCTTGGATGACAGCGATTATCAGTGAAGAAACCCGGTTGCGGGATGAAATCGTATCCATTGGAAAGTCACTGTTTGATCGTGCGCTGACGGCAGGTTCGACCGGCAATATCAGCGTTAGACTATCGGATGGTTCCACTTTGATGACGCCGACCAATGCATGTCTTGGCACTTTGGATCCTGCGCGGCTTTCATTGCTCGATGCAAATGGCAAGCATCTATCCGGTGATAAGCCGACAAAGGAGGCGTTCCTGCATCGCTGCATGTATTGTGAGAGGGCAGATGCAAATGCTGTGGTGCATCTTCATTCCACCTACTCAGTGGCTGTCAGCATATTGGAAGATGTTAATCCTGAAAATGTTTTGCCGCCATTGACTGCATATTACGTTATGCGTGTCGGACATTTGCCGTTAATTCCTTATTATGCGCCCGGCGATGAAGCTCTGGCGCTTTCGGTCAAGATGCAGGCAGCTCGTCACCATGCTGTCCTGTTATCCAATCATGGGCCGGTTGTGGCGGGGAGTTCGTTGCAAAATGCGCAATATGCCTGCGAAGAACTGGAAGAAACTGCAAAACTATATCTGCTGCTCGGTGACAGGAAAATACGGCCCTTGACGCCAGAGCAGGTTGCCCATCTGTCGAAAGCATTTGCTGTTTAAATCCGTTTTGAAAACTGTTTAGTCTGTCTGGAGTGCGCTTTAGACAATTATCTTGATTTCGGCATCACATTAGGTAGACTGATCTACCTAATGTGATGCCGAGGAACGATGACAAACAATTCTTCCGCTACTTCTCTGAGCGCGAGAGAAAGGCTTCTGGAAGCTGCTTCTATTCTGTTTTACAATGATGGAATTGCGGCCACTGGTATAGATTCAATCACGCGACGTGCAGGCGTTGCAAAACAAAGCCTTTATAATAATTTCTCTTCCAAAGCCGATCTTGTGGCAACTTATCTTGAAATACGCCACGAGGAATGGCTGGCGCTTTATCAAAAGCGGCTTGCAAACAAGACGCAGCCTGAAGAGAAAATTCTAGCAGTCTTTGAGGCCTATGAGGATCATGCCGAATTTGCTTATGAGCATGGTTTTCGTGGCTGCGGGCTCCTCAATGCTGCGGCAGAATTACCGGCTAATGATCCTGGTCGCGTAACCGTCCGAAAGCATAAAGAACAGATCGAAGGTTTTCTTGCAGATCACCTGACTTGCCTTATTCATGACGATGAAATTCGGGTACACGCATTGGCGCGGCATCTCTCCTTTATCCTTGAAGGCGCGATCACACGCGCAGGTCTTGAAGGAAACAGCCATCAAATGCGTGAAGCCAAAGATCTTGTCACAACACTTCTGAAGAACCTGTAATGCAATCATCAAAAGGCTATTTTCTGGGAATTGCAGGCATTATCATTGCGTCAATTATCTGGGGAACAACGGGTACGGCAGCAACATTTGCGCCAGAGGTTAGTGCGGCGGCTATTGGTGCTGCCGCCATGGGTATTGGCGGGTTGCTACAAGCCTTGCTTGCTTATAAAACTATTTTATCATCCCGCCATGCTTTGCGTGCTCAATGGCATTATCTTGCTCTTGGCGCGGTCGCTGTCGCGATTTATCCGTTAGCCTTTTATGCATCCATGCGCATGGCAGGGGTAACAATCGGAACGGTCATTTCCATTGGTTCCGCGCCTTTATTATCGGCACTGATTGAATATAGGCTTGATAATTTGCGCCTTTCCAGGCGATGGGTAGCAGGCGCTCTGATGGGGATTACGGGTATGGCATTGCTCAGCCTTGCAGAAGGGGGCACTGTGAATGAATCCGCTAACAGTAATTCCGCCATATCAGGCATATTACTGGGGCTGGTGGCGGGTTTCACCTATGCGCTCTATTCGTGGTGTGCACGTCGGGTGATGCAAAATGGTATTGCCTCCACAACCGCCATGGGTGCAATTTTTGGCATTGGTGGATTGTTGCTGATGCCTGTTCTGATGCTGACAGGCGGGCCATTCCTTGCATCGTGGAACAATGCCGTGGTCGGCCTTTATATGGCATTGATTCCGATGTTTATTGGCTATGTCTGTTTTGGCTATGGGCTTGGCAGGGTTCAGGCCAGCACCGCGACGACAATCACGCTTTTCGAGCCGGTGGTAGCTGCCTTTCTGGCTGTTATTATTGTGGGTGAGCGTTTGCCTTTATCAGGCTGGTTTGGGGTCATGCTGGTCGTCGCCTGTCTGGTCATCATCACCGTACCTGTGAGAGCAAAAAAATCTGATCCGGCGGCTGTTTTTTGAGAAAGTCAGCGACAACAGCGCAAAAGTAAAAAAACGCTTCACCATATGACTGGCGGTGATTGTAATTTGAAGTTATGGGCCTCTCTATAAATATTTTATGAGGGGTCTATGTCCTATTTTCCAAATTGGCGTCTTACCAACGACAGCACTGTCCTGCCCGACGAACGACTGCCGACCACAGCAGCCGTACCGATGGGTATTCAGCATTTGCTGGCAATGTCCGGTTCGACCATTGTTGCACCATTGCTCATGGGGTTTGATCCCAATGTTGCAGTCTTCTTCTCCGGCATCGGCACATTGCTGTTCTTTTTGATGACCGGTGGACGTGTACCGAGCTATCTCGGTTCGTCCTTTGCCTTCATTGCCGTGGTGATTGCTGTTACCGGCTATGCTGGCAGTGGGCCTAATCCTAATATCGCGCTTGCACTGGGCGGGATCATTGCCTGTGGTGCTCTTTACGCGGTGATTGGCCTGATCGTTATGGCTGTCGGCACAGGCTGGGTCGAAAAGCTGATGCCTCCGGCAGTGACCGGTGCCATTGGCGTTGCTATCGGGCTGAACCTTGCACCTGTGGCCGTGGGTCAGCTAAAAGGTTCCGGCGCACATCTGACAATTGCGCTGCTGACCGTGCTTTGCATGGCAATGATTTCTGCTTATGGGGCACTTGCAACCAAGCGTGTTGCCGTGTTGCTGGCGCTGTTGTTTGGCTATTGCCTTGTGCTGATTTTCGGCAATGGATTTGGCTTTGTTCCTGGCATTGATTTCTCGGCTGTTGCCACTGCGCCCTGGTTTGGTTTGCCTGCCTTTACAGCACCTGTCTTCACATGGCCGGCAATTACTCTGATCGCTCCTGTTGCCATTGTTCTCGTTGCTGAAAATCTCGGCCATATCAAAGCGCTTGGCTCAATAACGGGTCAGAATATGGACCGCTATATCGGTCGCGGCTTTTTAGGCGATGGTATTGCTACGATGATTTCCGGCTCCGGTGGCGGTACAGGCGTGACCACCTATGCGGAAAACATTGGCGTTATGGCAATGACGAAAGTCTATTCGACATTGATTTTTGTCATTGCAGCCATTGTTGCAATTGCGCTTGGTATGTCACCAAAATTCGGTGCAATCCTGCAAACCATTCCCGCCCCTGTTCTGGCTGGCCTTGCCGTATCGGTCTTTGGTCTGATCGCCTCGGCAATGGCACGTATCTGGGTTGTCAACAAAGTGAATTTTGCTGATCCGCGTAATCTTTTCACCGTTGGCGTTGCGCTGATTTTTGGTGCTGGCGACTTTACCGTTAATATCGGAAGCTTCGCGCTCGGCGGCATTGGTACCTCCACCTTTGCCGCGCTGATCATGTATCAGTTACTGAGCATCGGTCGTAAAAGCGACGAGATCCACTAGACACGGGATCCACCAAACAAATGTGTCGCGCAAGACCGTTTACAGTTTTGCGCGACACGCCCCCGCCCTCATCACACGCCTTGCTTTTATCAGGCGCGACGTGTGCCTGTTGATACGATATCGAGATATACGGCCAGCACCAGAATGCTGCCTTTGATGATCTGCTGCCAGAATGTATCAACACCCAGCATGGACATGCCGTTGTCGAGGCTCGACATGATAAGCGCACCGACCAGTGCACCAATGACCGATCCGACCCCACCGCGCATCGATGTGCCGCCGATAAAGCAGGATGCAATAGCATCAAGCTCGCCGCCAAAACCTGCCGAAGGCGTGCCTGCTGCAAGCCGTGCAGTTGTGGTGAGACCGGCAACCGCAGCCATCAGCCCCATCAGTGCAAACACGGCCATTTTGACGAAGTTCACATTGACGCCTGAAAACCGTGTGGCTTCAAGATTGGAGCCAACGGCGTAAATATGGCGTCCAAACACAGTCTGGCGCGATATAATGGTGAAAACGCCAAGAATAATCAACAGAACCAGCACTGGAAAAGGCACACCCTGGTAGCTGTTGAGGATCAGGATAAAGCCAAGGATCAATATGCCGGTGCCAATGAGACGCGCAGTTTCCATTGCCGGAGAGAGCATTTGCAGATTGTGCTTGCGCTTGCTTGCACGTGTTCGCAGCGTGATCAATATAAGTACGGCGAACAAGGCCATGGCGCAGACATTGCCGAACCATTCAGGCAAATAGCCTTGTCCCAGATATTTGAAGTCTGACGAGATTGGCGCAATGGTGACGCCACCCATAATGCCAAGCACGATACCGCGAAATACCAATTGGCCGCCAAGCGTGACAATAAATGACGGAATGCCAAGATAGGCCGTGAGCCAGCCGTTAAAGCCACCCAGAATAACGCCGAGCACCAGCACCGTACTGATCGTGGCCCATAATGGCCAGCCATAAATGACATCCAGCACTGCCGCGACGCCGCCCAATAGCCCCAGAAGTGCGCCCACAGACAAGTCGATTTCGCCTGCCACGATAACGAATACCATGGCCGAGGCCAGCATGCCGGTAATTGCCATCTGCCGCAGGAGATTGGAAAAATTGCGTGCGGTCAGAAATTGTGACCGACCCATTTCTGGATCATAAGTCATAATAGCGAAGAACGCCCAGATGAGCGCAACCACGATCAGCAGCGCTACAATCTTGTATTCAGCGAGAAATTTTCTGAGGCTTTTGCCTGTCAACGTCATATCATGCACCGGTTATATTATTTGCGGATCAGTCCTGAAGACTAGGCCGCATTGGTTGCAGGCTTGCCAATTGCTGCGGCAAGAACCTTCTCCTGGGTGAGATTTTCATTCGGGAAATTGCCACGCAATTTTCCCTCGCCAATCACGAGAACACGGTCGCTGATACCGAGTACTTCCGGCATTTCCGACGAAACCATAAGAATGGATACGCCTTGTTTGGCGAGCGCGAATATCAGTTTGTAAATTTCATATTTTGCCCCGACATCAACGCCGCGTGTCGGCTCGTCGAGGATAAGAATTTTTGGATCAGGCAACATCATTTTAGAGAGAACGGCTTTTTGCTGATTGCCGCCAGACAATGATGCAATCGCCAGCATTGGATCTGCGGTCTTTACCTTGAGACGCAGAATTTCACGCTGGATGGTTGCAAGTTCGGATTCCTTGTCGATCAAGCCACGCATCGAAAACCGATCAAGCACGGAAATCGTCATATTGTGACCGACAGCCATGATCGGCAAAATGCCATCGCGCTTGCGATCTTCCGGCACCATGCAAATTCCCTGCTGTACCGCATCGCGCGGGCTTCGGATTTTAACTGGTTTGCCTTCCAGCAATATCTGCCCTTCATGGGCACCGGGCCAGACACCAAACAGGCTCGATACAAGCTCGGTGCGTCCCGCGCCGACAAGGCCGGCGATACCAAGAATTTCGCCGCGTCTTAGTTCAAACGAAACATCATCAACCACTTTGCGGTCTGGATTGGTCACGCCCCAGCAACTGATATTGCGAGCTTCAAATATGACTTCGCCAATATCGTGCGGTTCGCGTGGAAAAAGATTTTTCATTTCGCGGCCAACCATCATCGTGATGATGTCGGGCGTGGTCAGCTCAGCCATCGGACGTGTCGCAATATGGGTGCCATCACGGATGACCGTCACTGTGTCTGATATTTCAGCGACTTCATCAAGCTTGTGGGAAATATAGACGCAGGCCATGCCCTGGGCCTTAAAATCCTTGATCAGATCAAGCAGAATGCGGGTTTCTGATGATGTCAGTGCCGAAGTCGGCTCATCCAGAATAAGAAGTTTTGCATTCTTGTTGATTGCTTTTGCAATCTCGATCAGTTGCTGTTTGCCACCGGTATAATGATAGACGGGCAAAGCGACATTTATGTCGTTAATTTTGAGGCGTGCAAGCAATTCGGTCGCACGCGCATTCATCTGGTCGTAGTCAATAAAGCCGCCTGTGGTTGGTTCGGAACCCAGAAAAATATTTTCTGCGACAGACAAATGCGGCACCATCATCAATTCCTGATGGATAATAACGATGCCTTCGGCTTCTGTATCACGAATGCCGGTGGCTTTAAGCTCCTTGCCCTCCCAGAAGATTTCGCCAGTCCATGTGCCGTGGGGATAGACACCTGAAAGCACTTTCATCAAAGTGGATTTACCAGCGCCATTTTCGCCGCAAAGCCCGACACATTCGCCCGGGCGTACCTTTAGATAAATGCCATCCAACGCTTTTACGCCGTTGAAGTCTTTAACGATGTTTCGCATTTCCAGAAGGTATTCGGACATCAACAATGACCTTGCAGCAATTTTTTAAAATCAGGCTTCATTTAAGCCAGTTCCGACAACGTTGTCAAAGAAAGGCCAGCCATATTAATCTAAAGTTGGGTGCCACAAATATTCTGTGTGGCACCCAAGCTGTAACCGTTATGAAGACGGCAGAAAGAGGAGATTATTTCCCTTCTATCTGTTCCTTGGTGTAGAAGCCGTCAGTTACATAAATATCGACATTGTCTTTCGTCACGGCAGTCGGAGTCAGCAGAAGCGTATCGACTTCCTTGCTGCCATTGTCGATTTTACCGTTAAATTCAGGCTTTTCATCCCGAACCAGCTGAACTGTCAGCTTTGCTGCTTCTTCCGCAATCAATTTCAGCGGCTTGTAGACTGTTACCGTCTGCGTGCCATCAACCAGACGTTTTACAGCTGCCAGATCGCTGTCCTGACCGGAAACAGCAGTTTTTCCTGCAAGTCCTTGCGCAGCCAGAGCCTGAATTGCACCGCCAGCGGTACCGTCATTGGAAGCGACAACAGCGTCAATTTTGTTCTGATTGGCTGTGAGCGCGTTTTCCATAATGGTAAGTGCTTCAGTCGGGCTCCATTCCTTGACCCATTGCGAGCCAACAATTTTGACCTTGCCCGAATCGACAGCTTCCTTGAGTGCCTTTTCCTGACCTGCGCGAAGCAGCTTCGCATTATTGTCGGTTGGAGAGCCGCCAAGCAGATAATAATTGCCTTCCGGCTTTTCTTTCAGCACGGCTTCTGCCTGCATAAAGCCTACACGCTCATTATCGAATGAAATATAAGCATCAATATCCGCATTGAGGATCAGGCGGTCATAGGAGAGAACCTTGATTCCTGAAGCTTTAGCATCGGCAACAACGGCATCGAAAACCTTGGAGTTCATTGGCACGATGACGATCGCATCAACACCCTGCGAGATCAGGTTTTCAACCTGCTTGACCTGCTTTTCTTCATTGCCATCAGCCGACTGGACATTGACCTTGGCGCCCAGCTTTTCGGCGGCTGCGATGAAATAATCGCGGTCGCGTGCCCAGCGCTCTACACGCAGATCGTCAATCGAAAAACCGATGACCGGATTTTCAGGCGATGCAAGTGCAGGGGATGCAGCCATTGCACCGATGCCCAGAGCCGCTGCAACCAGCGCATCTGTCAGAAAATTACGACGTTTCATGCACGTTTCCTCCAATCACCGCCGGCCTTTTGCCGGTTGATAAAAAATCCATCCCGAACGGACCCGTTCAGGAGGCAGCTATGAAACAATCTCGACCGAGATCGCCTATCTTTATCTGGTTGATCCTCCCTGCGGTGCATGCACCAAGATCACTCCAGCAGGACTATATGCAAAGCCAAAGGCTGAAAGCACACGAGTCCATCCTCGAATGCAATTGATACGGAAACAAAAATGAATAGCAAGCATTTTTTGATTTACGTACCTCATTTTTGACCCTATGTTTCGCCCTGAGGAGTGAGAATGAAACCTACCGTGCATGATATAGCCAGAACTGCGGGCGTCAGTCTCGCCACGGTTGACCGTGTGCTGAACGATCGCCCCGGTGTAAGAGCAAAGACGCGCGAACGTGTTACGGAAGCGATGAACGCGCTTGGCTACGTTCGGGATGTGGGAGCGGCCAATCTCGCCCGCGGCAGGCTTTACCAGTTTGATTTCATTTTGCCGGATAATGAAAACACCTTTATGTTAAGCCTGCGGGCTGAACTCGATGCAGCCGCCGGGCGCAGTCTGGCAGAGCGTGTTTTTATCAATCTCATTCTGGTTCCGGCATTTGATGAAGTGGCCCTTGTAAAAGCGCTTGATGAAAGTGCGCAACGCAAGCCGGATGGTGTTGCTTTTGTTGCAATCGACACAGAACCAGTGCGTGAAGCCTGTAAAAGGCTGGCGCAACAGGGCATTAACGCAGTCACCCTGATCTCGGATATAGGGGAGCCGTTAAGGGCGCATTATGTCGGGATTGATAATGGTGCTGCCGGGCGTACTGCTGCGCGTTTGCTTGGGCTTTTTGCAAGTGGAACGGATGGCGCTATTGCCGTGATTGCAGGTTCGCTGAAAGTTCGTGACCATCAGGAGCGTTTTGAAGGCTTTAAAAAAGCTATGGAAACGGATTTTTCAGGGCGTGAGATATTGCCCGTTCTTGAAGGTTTTGACGAGAGTGTGCGCGTTGAAAAGCTGGTGCGTGACCTGCTTGGCAAGCGCCGTGATATTGCCGGTATTTACAGCCTTGGCGCGGGAAACAGCGGTCTTGTTCAGGCGCTTGATATCCATGGCGACACGCGACCTCTGGTTATCGCCCATGAGAGGGATGACGTTACTTCACAGGCATTGGAGGAGGGGTTGATTCATGCCGTGCTTGCACAGGATGCAGGGCATGAAATCCGCAGCGCCATTCGTGTTTTGAAAGCGGCGGCTGACCGTCTTGCCATTGTGCCGGGGCAGGAACATATCCGCATCGAAATTTTCCTTAAAGACAATCTGCCACAACGAAGCTGACATGCAGAGGCTGTGACGCAGACATTATGCATTGACTGGAGTGAATATGTATCTTGGGCTTGATCTTGGGACATCCGGCATAAAAGCACTTCTGATTGATGATCATCAGAATGTGATTGGCTCTGCGCATGGAGAACTTGACGTTTTGCGTCCGCATCCGGGATGGAGCGAACAGGACCCCGCGCAATGGATCAAGGCTTGCGAGATAGCAATTGATGGTCTTCGGGCCAGCCATGCGGAAGAATTTGCAGCCGTTGCAGGTATTGGCTTGTCCGGCCAGATGCATGGCGCAACGCTGCTTGATGAAAGCGATCAGGTTCTGCGTCCGTGCATTTTGTGGAACGATACCCGAAGCTATAAAGAAGCGGCAGAACTTGATGCTGACCCGGCTTTCCGTGCCATTACCGGCAATATCGTATTTCCCGGCTTTACAGCCCCCAAGCTCCTCTGGGTTGCACGCAATGAACCGGAGATTTTTGCGCGGCTGCGCAAGGTTCTTTTGCCAAAGGATTATCTGCGTCTCTGGCTGACGGGCGAATATGTGTCCGACATGTCGGATTCGGCTGGTACAAGCTGGCTGGATACGGGGGCACGTAAATGGTCGCAGGAGCTTCTCGCAAAAACCGGCCTTACTGAAAGTCATATGCCATCCCTTGCCGAAGGCAGTGATGCAACCGGAACATTGCGTGCCGAACTTGCCGCTCGCTGGGGATTATCAAATGCTCCGGTTGTTGCAGGTGGCGCGGGTGACAATGCAGCCTCCGCCTGTGGTATGGGAACGGTGCAGCCGGGTCATGCTTTTGTGTCCCTTGGCACCTCGGGCGTGCTGTTTGCGGCAAACGGGGCGTATCAGCCAAAGCCCGAGAGTGCTGTGCACGCTTTCTGCCACGCGCTGCCCGGCACATGGCACCAGATGGGGGTGATCCTCTCTGCCGCAAGTGCGCTTGACTGGTTTTCCCGCATCACAGGCACCAGCGCACATGCACTGGATGCAGAACTGGGCAGCACGATCAATGCGCCCGGTGCTACCACGTTCCTGCCTTATCTTTCTGGCGAACGCACACCCTATAATGACGCGAAAATCCGTGGCGTTTTCAGCGGTCTTTCTCATGACACAGACCGCAAGGCAATGACGCAGGCAGTCCTTGAAGGCGTTGCCTTTGCCATCCGCGATAATCTCGTTGCATTGCAATCGGCAGGAACTGAGATCAGCTCACTCATTGCGGTTGGCGGCGGTTCGCGCTCAGCCTATTGGCTGAAATCCATAGCAACTGCACTGAATGTGCCGATTGCCGTGCCTGAGGAAGGCGATTTTGGCGCGGCATTCGGGGCGGCGCGCCTTGGGCTGATTGCCGCAAGCGGTGCAGACCCTTTTGCGATCTGCACGCCACCCCGGACAGCCCGAATCATTGAACCGGAACAGGCGCTGATTGCATCCTACAACGAGGCCTATCAGCGCTACCACGCACTCTATCCCGCGCTGCACGCTCTCGCTTGAGAGACCAGATAGTATCATTTGCATCAACATTGGAGGAATATGATGAGCACCGGATTTTTCGGCGACATCCAGAAAATACGTTACGAAGGCCCGGACAGCGATAACCCGCTGGCATTTCGTCATTATAACCCGGACGAAATCGTCCTTGGCAAGCGTTTGGAAGATCACTTACGTTTTGCTGTTGCCTATTGGCATACATTCGCATGGGAAGGTGGGGATCCATTCGGTGGACGCACTTTTGACCGCCCATGGTATAAGGACGGTCTTGAAGCTGCAAAGCTGAAAGCGGATGTGGCGTTTGAATTTTTCTCGCTTCTTGGTGCGCCGTTTTATTGCTTCCACGATGCTGATGTGCGCCCGGAAGGCAATAATTTTGCTGAAAACACCAGAAACCTTGAAGCCATTGTCGATATTTTCGAGCAGAAACAGGCAGAAACCGGCATAAAGCTTTTATGGGGCACGGCTAACCTCTTCTCGCATCGCCGTTATATGTCAGGTGCTGCGACAAACCCGGACCCGGAAGTTTTTGCTTTTGCCGCCGCAACTGTCAAAACCTGTCTTGATGCCACCAAGCGTCTTGGCGGTGACAATTATGTGCTTTGGGGCGGTCGTGAAGGTTATGAAACCCTTCTCAACACAGATCTTGGCCGCGAACTTGATAATATGGGCCGTTTCCTCAATCTCGTTGTCGAGTATAAGCACAAGATCGGCTTCAAGGGCACGATCCTGATCGAGCCAAAGCCGCAGGAACCGACCAAGCATCAATATGATTATGATGTGGCGACGGTTTATGGCTTCCTCAAGCGTTATGGTCTTGAGAATGAAGTGAAGGTCAATATCGAACAGGGCCATGCCATTCTTGCAGGCCATTCATTCGAGCATGAACTGGCGCTGGCTCGCAGCCTTGGAATCCTCGGTTCCATCGACATGAACCGTAATGATTATCAGTCGGGTTGGGACACCGACCAGTTCCCCAACAATGTGCCGGAAATGGCGCTGGCTTATTATCAGGTTCTGCTGGATGGTGGTTTCAAGAATGGCGGCACTAATTTTGATGCTAAACTCCGTCGTCAGTCGCTTGATCCTCAGGATCTGCTAATTGGTCATATTGGCGGTATGGACTGCTGTGCGCGTGGCCTCAAGGCCGCTGCCCGTATGCTGGAAGATGGCGCTTTGGCAAAGCCGCTTGATGAGCGCTACGCCAACTGGTCCGGCGATTTCGGCAAAAAGCTCGCAACCAGCCTTTCGCTGGAGCAGATTGCCGCTGAGGTGGAAGCAAAAGATATTAATCCACAACCAAAATCCGGTCGTCAGGAATATCTGGAGAATGTGGTCAATCGCTACGTGTGATCGATCTGAGAATGGAAAACCCGCTCATTGAGCGGGTTTTTTTTAAGAAAAGCCCGAAAGACGTGAAATGGTTCTCGGGAAACTGCGTGGTTCAGGACAAATATTTTGCCATTTATCTGGGGGGACATAGTCTCGTTCTGCTGTAGCGACAGAATCCAGTTTTGATCAAGGCATTATGGAAGGAAATAATTAACAGTCTTTAATAAGTTCATTGATAGTTATGTATATTAAGGTTTACTACTTTTACATAATGTGCTTATAGGTAGCAAATTTATAGTCATGCTATATGGGCTGAATTAGGGGTTGAGGCTTGCTGTAGAACGTGTTTCTACTACGGGGGATTTATGAAAATTTTGTCTAGAAATGCCAAACTGGTCCTGGGCTCGACAGCTATTGTCGTTGTCCTTTCTGGCGCGGTTGCATTTTCTGCGGATGGCACTGTTGTAAATGGCGCGGCTTATACGCTTGCAAAAGACGCTGTTGACAATATCTCAGGTCAGACTTACAAAGCTGAAACAAGCGGTGCTTCCAGCAAACGTGCATGGGGTGTGCTTGTTCACTCAAATTCCACACTTGATGTTTCCAATGTAGTTGTCGAAACAAAAGGCAGTAAGGCGCATGGCATTCAGGTCGGAGCCTCTGGTGGAAAAAATTACACGGGCAATGATGCTTCCCTTATCCGTCTGGGGTCCGGGGTTTCGGTGGAAACTTCAGGTTCTGATTCGTTCGGGCTGCATGCTATTGATGGCGGAAGCATATCAGGTGCCGCCAAGATTGTGACAGTCGGCAAAAATGGCTTTGGTGCATTTGCTGAAAGTGGCTCGGAAATCGCGTTGGATGGCGCCGATATTACCACATCGGGCGTAAGTGCACATGGCATTATCGCCAATAATGATCAGGACGTGGATGCGGGTAAAGTTTCTGCCAGCAACTCGGTTATCAAAACGACAGGCACAAATGCTACGGGTGCTTATGCAGATGATGGTGGTCTGGTTACGCTGACAGACACTGTAATCGAAACAACCGGCTTAAATGCATATGGTGTTTTCTCCACTGAGCGTGGTCAGGCGGATGTTAAAGGTGGCAGCATCACCACCGATGGTAAACGTGGCTATGGTCTTCTGGCGATAAAAGACGGTACAATTACCAGCAATGCGGATATTACCACCAATGGTGAAGCCGCGCATGCTGTGCAGGCTGGTGGCAACGGTACTAATTCCACAGTTTATGATGGTTCCACAGCCGGAACAGTCAATCTGACGGGCGGTACGATTACCGTTAACGCGCAGGATGGAACGAGCTGGGCGACGGCCCTGCATGCTGTCGATCAGGGCGTTATCAATGCGGATAATGTAAGGATCGTCAGCAAGAGCTATGGTGCGATTGCTGAATCAGCATCAACCATTAACATTGCGAATTCAGAAATTGTCACATCTGGCAAAGATACCAGTGCTTTGGTTGCCAATAATGATCGTAAATCAGTTTACAAAGATCAGACAGCCCAAGGTGGCGTGCTTAATGTTGTAAACACCAATGTCACAACATCTGGCGCCTATGCGCATGGTGTTGTCGCAACCTATGGTGGCAGCGTTACCCTTGATGGTGGTACGATTACAACGACCGGTGATCAGGCATCCTCGATTGCCGTTGTCGGTTCAAGTCGTGTCGAGGTCAAGGATACGTCGCTTTCATCTGAAAATGCTGCCACTGTAAGTGTTCTTCTGAATTCTGATGCAGATGTAGCGGATATCGTTTTCGGTAAGGGAACTGTGGCTACAGTCAATAATGGTACTTTGCTTCAGGTCAATCGCGTAGAAGGTGGTCTGGACGGCACAGTTAATTTTACGCTTGATGCAGGTTCGCAAAGCAAAGGCGATATTGTTGACGAGGCCGAGGATAAGGTTGGTCAAACCAACTTCTTCGTCAAAGAAGGTGCAAGCTGGACCGGTTCGATACGAGGCATCAAAGATATTACCACTGAAAAAGGTAGCACTTTGAACTTTGGTGAGAATACCTCTATTGCTGGCAATCTTGTTCTGGTTGGCAGTAAAGCTGAATTCCACCCTGAAGGTGCGTTTATTGCCGGTGACTTGACGCTCCATGCAGGTTCATCGACAAAGGGTGGCCATAATACACCAATAATCTTGGGTGGTGATGCGCTCATAAACCCACAGTCTGTCCTTGGCGGAAACTGGATAATTTCCGGTAATGTTACGAGTAATGGTTCGATTGGGCCGGGTAATTCGCTTGGCGTAATTACTGTTGGTAAAGATCTTACACTGGGCAGTGAATCGACTTATCTGGTCGAAATAGATAAAAATGGCAATTCTGATCGTATAGAAGTTAATGGAACCGCAAACCTTGCTGGCTCTGTCAAGGTTACTCCATTGGATGGGTATAAGATTGGCAGTGCCTATACGATTTTGACCGCAAACAGTTTTGGCGGCACAAAATTTGACAATGTTGAGTTTAGCGAAGATCTGGTGTTCATCGATCCTGAGCTTAGCTACACAAAAGAAGCTGAACAGGTTGCCTATCGGTCTGCGTTGCCGCTTGATAAGCAGGAAGTTCAGTTGACGCTCAGCCGAAATGATGTTGCTTTTTCCAGCGTGGCCGAGACTGCTAATCAGGCAGCAACTGCTGATGCGCTTGATAGCCTGAATTTACAGAATACATTGGTGAATTCTGTTTCCCTGCTGGATGCCTCCGGTGCCCGTCAGGCATTTGAGCAACTCTCAGGTGACAGCTATGCATCGAATAAATCCGGTTTGATCGAAACGTCTCACCTGAGCGCTGATGCTATCAATGAGCGTCTGCGTGGGGCATTCGATGGGGTTGCAGCAACGAATGTCCCTGCATTGTCCTATGCAAAGGTTTCGAAATCTTCCGGCGCACAGGCGATTGATCGTGCAACCTCGGCAGAGGCCTCAAATAGCTATGCGCTCTGGGCAACCGGTTTTGGCTCCTGGGTTAATCAATCTGGTAACGACAATGCTGGTGGTTTGAAAACTTCGGTTGGCGGCTTCATATCGGGTGTAGATTTTGCTCTGCAATCCAACTGGAGGCTTGGTATTGCCGGTGGGTATAGCAAAACTGATCTGGATGGGAAAAACCGTTCATCCTCTGCCACCAGCGATAACTGGCATCTGGGAATTTACGGCGGTAATCAGTGGGATGCTATCGGCCTGCGTTTGGGTCTGGTGCAGAGCTGGCACAAGATTGATGCGTCACGCTCGGTATGGTATTCCGGTTTTGAAGATAGCTTGAGTGCAGATTACAACGCCCGTTCGCTTCAGGCCTTTGGTGAAGTCGGTTATCGTATTGATACGGCATCTGCTTCGTTTGAGCCATTTGCAAATCTTTCGCATATCAGTTTGCGCACGAATGGCTTCACCGAGCAGGGTGGCAACGCGGCTCTGTCCGTTGAGAAAGATACGACAAACACGACCTTTACAACATTGGGTCTGCGTGCGGCCTCAACGATTGCCCTTGGTGCCACAAATGCCAAATTGACGGGAACGCTTGGATGGCGCCATGCATATGGCGATATTATCCCATCATCTCTTCAGTCCTTTGGCGGCAGCCAGGCATTTAGTGTAGATGGCGTGGCTATTGCCAAGGATGTTGCAGTTCTTGGAGCAGGCTTTGAAGTCGATTTGAGCAAGATTTCCACACTTGGCATTAATTATAGTGGCCAATATGGAAATGGAGCCAAACAAAATGGCTTTAACGCTACTTTGAATGTCAGGTTCTGAGCCAAATTAACAAAACTCGCCCGGTTAACCGGGCGAGTTTTTTTGTATATTATATGAAATTAAAGCTTCTGTTCAGGCTGGTCCATATCAGGTCGCTGTACCTGCCTTTATTTCGACCATCGTCCCGTGATTTTACGGTCACAATAATAATCCAGCATCCGTCTGCAATATTTCCGAAAGCCAAGTGATACCAGGGGTGAACTGGTGCTCGAATGGGTTCCATATTGAAAGTAGCGCCACACTGGTGCCATAAGGTGTGTGGATAGGCGCTCGCCACCAAGGTTTTGCGATAAATTAAGAATTTTTGACAAGCTGCATCAGTCATTGTTCAAAAACAAATGACTAGAGCTATTTGTATGTTTGAGATAATAATTAGCCTGTCTGATATTATGAGGTTTTAGTGCTTAGTGTTTCTTATCTGACAGCTGCCGGTGCAGGTGCCCTGTCGTTTCTTTCGCCCTGTGTCCTGCCACTGGTTCCGCCTTATCTTTGCTATATGGCGGGTGTGAGCGTGGAAGATTTTCGTGCTGACAAGCAAGCGCGTATTGCGGCAGCTCCTTCACACAGGCGTTCGCTTGCTTTTGCAGCTATTTGCTTTGTACTCGGTTTTACCACTGTTTTTGTCGCTCTTGGCGCCGGTGCATCATCGATTGGTGCTTTCCTGCGTATGTGGCAGCAGGAAATTGCAATGGTGGCCGGTGTTGTCATCATCCTGATGGGCCTTAATTTCCTTGGGGTGCTGCGGTTTTCTTTTCTGTCGCGTGAGGCTCGTTTTCAGGCAAGAAGTGCACCCGCAACACCATTGGGCGCTTATGTGATGGGGCTGGCTTTTGCATTTGGCTGGACACCGTGTATTGGCCCGGTTCTGGGGCCGATCCTCACCTTGGCAGGCGGCAGTAATACAGTCGTCGAGGGCGCAGCGCTTTTGGCCGTTTATTCGCTGGGGCTTGGTATTCCGTTTTTGATTGCTGCCCTTTTCTCGGGCGCTTTCATGCGATTTTTATCCCGTTTTCGTGTCCATCTGGGTAAAGTCGAAAAAGCCATGGGCGTTCTTTTGATTATGGCTGGCATTCTTTTCCTGACAGGCGGAATGCAATCTTTCTCTTTCTGGCTGCTTGAAACATTTCCGGCTTTGGGCAGACTGGGATAAAAGCTGTAAGCTTCCATATACGCTTTGATGCTATTGAGCAGAGAAGCCTTCAATCATTCTGGACGATATCATGACCGAACGTACCTGCCTTTCCATCGTGCTTGCCGCTGGCGAAGGCACACGTATGAAATCGAATTTGCCAAAAGTGCTGCATCAGGTGGCAGGCTTGCCGCTCGTTTCACATGTGGTCAAAGCTGTCCAGGGCACAGGCAAAAGTGATGTTGCACTGGTGGTCGGACGGGGCGCTGATGAGGTGCGTAGCGCGGTCGAAAAAATCACGGATGGCGTTTCGGCTTTCGAGCAGAAAGAGCGTCTTGGTACGGCCCATGCAGTTCTGGCTGCGCGTGAAGCAATCGAACGCGGCTATGATGATCTGCTGATTGTCTTTGGCGATACACCGCTTATTGAAGCGCATTCATTACAGGCGGCACGCAACAGGCTTGCGGATGGCGCTGATGTTGTCGTTATAGGTTTTCGCCCGGAAAGTTCGCATGGCTATGGCCGCCTGATCGAAGAAAATGGCAAGCTGATAGCGATTGTTGAGGAAAAGGAAGCCACCGAACAACAGAAGCAGATTGGTTTTTGCAATGGTGGGCTTATGGCTGTTCGCGGTAGCCACGCGCTTGCTTTGCTTGATGCGGTTGAAAATAAAAACGCCAAGGGTGAATATTATCTCACCGATATTGTTGCGCTCGCCCATGATAAATCTTTGAATGTGGTGGCGATTGAAGTGCCTGTTGATAATGTGATTGGCATCAATAATCGTGCGGAACTCGCTGAAGCTGAAAAGATCTGGCAGAACCGCAAGCGTCAGGAAATGATGCTGGCGGGTGTTACGCTTGTTGCACCGGAAACGGTGTTCTTTTCGCATGATACGCTGATTGAATCCGATGTCATCATCGAACCAAATGTGTTTTTCGGGCCCAATGTTTATGTGGCATCCGGTGCGCTGATTCATGCTTTTTCGCATATAGAAGGCGCCAGAATTGGAGCGAATGCCGAAATCGGGCCATTTGCGCGTTTGCGTCCGGGGGCAAATCTCGGTGAAAAATCCAAAGTTGGAAATTTCTGCGAGGTGAAGAATGCAGAAGTCGGCAAGGGCGCCAAGATCAATCATCTAACCTATATCGGTGATGCTATTATTGGAGCATCGAGCAATATCGGTGCAGGCACAATCACCTGCAATTATGACGGATATAACAAGTTTAAGACCGTGATTGGCGAAAACGCCTTTGTTGGTTCAAACAGTTCGCTGGTGGCACCTGTATCGATTGGTGACAATGCCTATATTGCATCAGGCAGCACGATCACAAATGATGTACCTGCTGATGCGCTGGCTTTTGGTCGCGCACGACAGGAAACCAAAGAAGGTCGTGGAAAGTTGCTGCGTGAAAAAAATGCTGCCATCAAAGCGGCTAAAACTGCGTCGAAATGATTAGTAAACAGAGTGAAGAATGACAACCCATCGGGTTGCCGTTCAGCTTTAGAAGTTTTAAATCGCAGCAATATGCGTAAATCTCGGATTTGGAGCACAATATGTGTGGAATTATCGGCATTATCGGCAATGACGAAGTCGCACCGCGTCTTGTTGATGCGTTGAAGCGGCTTGAATATCGCGGTTATGATTCTGCCGGTATTGCCACATTGGTGGATGGAACGCTTGATCGCCGCCGCGCCGAGGGCAAGCTGGTCAATCTTGAAAAGCGCCTTGCGGCTGATCCGCTTCCGGGTGTGATCGGCATCGGTCATACCCGCTGGGCGACACATGGCAAGCCGGTTGAGCGTAATGCGCATCCACATATCACACCGCGTCTGGCTGTTGTGCATAATGGCATTATCGAAAACTTTGCCGAACTGCGCACAATGCTTGAAGCCGACGGTTACAGGTTTGAGACCGAAACGGATACCGAGGCTGTCGCCCATCTCGTGACGCGCGAACTGGAAAAGGGAAAATCGCCGGTTGAAGCTGTGCGTGATAGCCTGCCCTTGTTACAGGGCGCTTTTGCGCTTGCTTTCCTGTTTTCCGGCGATGAAGAAACGCTGATTGGTGCGCGGCAGGGACCGCCTTTGGCTGTTGGCTTTGGCGAAGGTGAAATGTTCCTTGGCTCTGACGCTATTGCATTGTCACCATTCACCGACACGATTGCCTATCTTGAAGATGGCGACTGGGCTGTGCTGACCCGTAAGGGTGTGACCATCTATGATGAGAATAATGTGCAGGTTGAGCGCGAGATTCAAAAATCGCAGACCGCCAATATGCTTGTTTCCAAGGGCAATCACCGTCACTTCATGCAAAAAGAGATGTTCGAGCAGCCGGAAGTCATCTCGCATACGCTCGCTCATTATCTCGACTTCACGACCGGTAAAGTACGTGAAGAAGCGGTCAAGATCGATTTCAGCAAGATTGACCGTCTGACCATTTCGGCCTGCGGCACCGCCTTTTATGCAGCTTCAGTCGGCAAATACTGGTTTGAACAAATTGCGCGTCTGCCGGTTGATAGCGATATTGCTTCAGAATTCCGCTATCGTGAAATGCCGCTTTCAAAAGATTCGCTGGCAATGTTCGTTTCGCAGTCCGGTGAAACCGCTGATACGCTTGCATCATTGCGTTATTGCAAGCAGCAGGGCTTGAAAATCGCTTCTGTGGTCAATGTTACCGGTTCGACCATTGCACGGGAATCCGATGCTGTTTTCCCAACACTTGCCGGTCCTGAAATTGGCGTGGCCTCAACCAAAGCTTTCACATGCCAGCTTTCGACCATGGCATCGCTGGCAATTGCCGCTGCAAAAGCGCGTGGCGTGATTGATGAAAAACGAGAACAGGAACTGGTTCGGGAACTTTCCGAGGCACCACGTTTTATCAATCAGGTTTTGAAGCTTGAAGAACAGATTGCGGCCGTTTGCACCGAGCTTTCAAAGGTCAATCATGTGCTATATCTTGGCCGTGGAACTTCTTTCCCGCTGGCTATGGAAGGTGCGCTGAAGCTCAAGGAAATTTCCTATATCCATGCCGAAGGCTATGCTGCCGGTGAGCTGAAGCACGGTCCGATCGCGCTTATTGATGAGACCATGCCGGTCATTGTCATTGCACCGTCTGATCGTCTCTATGAAAAGACCGTTTCCAACATGCAGGAAGTGGCAGCACGCGGCGGTCGTATCATTCTGATCACCGATAAAAAGGGTGCCGCAAGCGCAAGCCTTGATACGATGGCGACCATTGTCTTGCCGGATGTGCCGGAATTTATCGCTCCGCTTGTTTATGCTTTGCCGATCCAGATGCTCGCCTATCATACTGCTGTTTTGATGGGTACGGATGTTGATCAGCCGCGCAATCTGGCAAAATCTGTTACGGTTGAATAAAATAAAAATGGCCGCAGCGATGCGGCCATTTTATTATCCCGCGCGCAGCAACCGGATCGCCTCATCACGACCAAAGAGATAGAGCAATACCCGCAGCGCCTGTCCCCGCTGGCTTTCAAGATCAGGATCGCTGTTCAGAATATAGCGGGCATCCTTGCGTGCTATTTCCAGCAGATCACCATGCGCTTCGATGGAAGCAAGCCGAAAACCCGGCGTGCCGGATTGGCGGGTGCCGAGCAACTCGCCTTCGCCGCGCAGTTTCAGATCTTCTTCGGCAATACGGAAACCATCTTCCGTTTCCCGCATGACCTTGAGCCGTGCCTGCCCGATTTCACCAAGCGGCCCTTTATAGAGCAGCAGGCAGGTGGATGGCTTGTCGCCACGCCCAACACGTCCACGCAACTGATGCAATTGCGAGAGGCCAAAACGCTCGGCATGTTCGATAATGATGATAGTTGCGTCCGGCACATCAACGCCAACTTCAATGACGGTAGTGGCCACAAGCAGCCGTGTTTCGCCCTGCTTGAAAGCACGCATGGCTTCGTCTTTTTCAGCGCCATTCATGCGTCCATGAATAAGGCCGATCTTGTTGCCAAAACTGGCTTTTAACGATTCAAACCGTTCTTCTGCAGAAGTCAGTTCGACGAGTTCGGATTCTTCCACAAGTGGGCAAATCCAGTAAATCTTCTGTCCTTCATGGATGGCCTTTCGGATACGTTCAACCAGTTCGTTCATCCGCTCCATGGGTAGAATTGCCGTGGTGATTGGCTGGCGTCCGGCTGGTTTTTCAGTGAGTTTGGAAACATCCATATCGCCAAATGCAGTGAGCACCAGCGTGCGCGGAATGGGTGTCGCTGTCATGACCAGCATATCAGGTGCGGTGCCTTTGGCAGTCAGCATCAGACGCTGATGTACACCAAAACGGTGTTGTTCATCGATGATAACGAAAACCAGATCGTGATATTCGACCTTCTCCTGAAACAGTGCGTGGGTGCCGATGACAATATCGATATCCCCGTTTTTCAGGCCTTCAAGCGTGGCTGTGCGCTCCTTGCCCTTATCGCGGCCTGTGAGCAGGGCCACTTTCAGGCCAGCTTTTTCGGCCAAAGGTGCAATGGTTGCAAAATGTTGTCGTGCCAGAACTTCCGTTGGTGCCATCAATGCTGACTGGCCGCCGGATTCTGCGGCATGTGCCATCGATAAAAGACCCACAACCGTTTTGCCGGAACCCACATCTCCCTGCAAAAGCCGCAACATGCGTTCTGGTGATTTAAGGTCGGAGATGATCTCGCGCACTGCCTGATCCTGACCTTTGGTCAATTGATAGGGCAGGTGGCGCATGATTTCAGTGACAATTCGTCCATTGCCTTCAAGCGGACGCCCTGAAAGGCGGCGCGTTTTGGCCCGTACCAGCGCCAGAGCCAGTTGGCCTGCCAGAAATTCATCATAGGCAAGCCTGCGCCGTGTGATGCCTTCAAGCGCGATATCGCTTGGGTCTTCTGGCAGATGTATTGTTTCCAGCGCAACTTTGAATGGTGCAAAACGTTCACGCGCAATCAGCGGCCCGTCGATCCATTCAGGTAGAACAGGCACGCGTGTCAGCGCTTCTTTCATCGCGCGGCCAAGGGTTTTCGATGAAAGGCCAGCGGTTAACGGATAAACCGGCTCGACCAGCGGCAGACTGGCCGCATCTTCCAAGCTTGCGATATAATCCGGGTGCACCATTGAGGCACGTCCATTGAACCATTCGACCTTGCCGGACACAATGACGGTTTCGCCTTCGGGCAGCATTTTTTCAAGCCAAGGCAATTGTGCATGGAAGAAGGTGAGAGCGATTTCGCCGGTATCATCATGGGCAAACACCCGATGCGGGACATTGCCTTTGCCGCGCGGTGCCGGCTGATGCTGATCGACTTTCACCTCCAGCGTGACAATTGCTCCCTCTTGCGCAAAAGCGATGCCGGGGCGGTTGCGGCGGTCTATAACACTATGGGGCGGCAGAAACAGAAGCTGACCAACCTTAGGTTCAGTGCCGGGCACATCTGTGCCCAATAATTTGCCAAGCAGAGCTGCCACTTTCGGGCCAATGCCGGAAAGTGAGCGGACGGAAGCGAAAAACGGATCAAGCAAAGACGGACGCATAATCGGAGCATTAACTGCTTTGCTTTGATGTGCAAGCCATTGAAATAGTTTTGTACTATTTTTGTTCTTATTACGGAAACGGGTTCCCACTTGCATGGATGATGCTATATACCGGCAACATATTTTTTAACGGAGCGCACAAACAATGACTGGCAGCACACTTGCGGCAGGAAATCTTGATGTAAGGCGTCGCAAGCTTTTGTTTCGCGCCTGGCATCGTGGCATGCGTGAGATGGATCTGATCCTTGGCCAATATGCCGATCAGTATCTTCCCGGCTTTACTGAAGCTGAGCTTGACGAGTTTGAGCATATTCTTGAAGTGCTGGACCGTGACCTTCTGAAATGGGTGACAGGTGAAAGCGAAACACCGCAGGAATATGACACGCCTTTATTCCGCGACATTATCGCTTTCCGTGACCGTATAGAATTCTGAGAATAAATACCGATGCCCGTATTCAGCAAACTTGGTCTTAAAACCGGCTCAAGCTTTAAAAATGGCCAGCATATCGTCATTGATGGCGTTGCTGATGGTTTTGAAGCCTTTTGTCTTGCACGACTGGTTGAAGAGATTGGAGAACGCGGGCCAGTTTTATATATTGTGCGTGATGGTCAGCGCATTGCCGATCTCGAACAGGTGCTGAATTTTGTCTCGCCGGACCTGCCGGTTCTGCATTTGCCGGCATGGGATTGTCTGCCCTATGATCGTGTATCGCCGGGTGCAGATGCTTCCGCACGCAGGCTCTCGGCGCTTGGCGCTTTGGCTTCTTTGAAACGATCGCCGCATCCGGCCATTATTATCACGACAGCCAATGCCATTTTGCAAAAGCTGCCGCCACAGGCGGCGATTGCGGAACAGGTTATTTCTGCACGTCCCGGCAATCAGCTCAATATGAATGATCTGGGTGCACGGCTTGAGCGCAATGGTTTTGAGCGTGTTTCGACTGTGCGCGACATTGGCGAATATGCGGTGCGTGGCGGCATTCTCGATCTTTATGCACCAGGTTCGGAAGAACCGCTGCGGCTTGATTTTTTCGGCGATACGCTTGAAACAATCCGCGCATTTGATCCGGCTTCGCAGCGCACCACGGGCGCACGCAAGGAATTCACGCTTCAGCCAATGAGCGAAATTTCGCTCTCAGCCGATATGATCAGCCGTTTTCGCAAAAATTACGTGGCGATGTTTGGCGCACCGCAACGTGATGATGCGCTTTATCAGGCAATCAGTGAAGGGCGCCGCTTTGCCGGTATGGAACATTGGCTGCCGCTCTTTTACGACAATCTTGAAACCCTATTTGATCATGCAGGCGGTATGCCGGTGGTGTTTGATCATCTGGTGCATGAAGCACTGAGTGAACGCCACACAATGGTTGTCGATCACTATGAGGCGCGTCTGAGACAGGCGGAAGGCAAGGAGCCGGGCAGCGATTCTGTGCCTTATAAGCCGGTCAAGCCGGAAACGCTTTATCTGACACCTGAAGAAGTCGAGGCAATTGCAGCAAGCAAGGGGCTGCGGATTGATTTCACACCATTTGGTGCGCCGGAGGTTTCGGGGCGTGTGGTCATTCATGCCGATGTGCATAAGGGCCGCAGCTTTGCCGAAGAACGCGCTGCAACCGATGTGAACCTGTTTGAAGCGGCAGTGAAACATATTGCTGATCTGCGTGCTGCGGGTAAAAAAGTGCTGCTGGCCGCATGGTCGGAAGGCTCGCTTGATCGTTTGTTGCAAGTGCTGGACGAGCATGGGCTGGAGAAGATCGAGACGGTGGATCGGCTCTCAATGGTCAAGGCGTTGTCGCGCGACAAGATCACGGCGGCGGTTCTGGCGGTTGAAAGTGGTTTTGATGCGGGTGATCTGGTTGTTGTTGCCGAGCAGGATATTCTTGGCGACCGCCTTGTGCGCCGTTCCAAGCGCCGCAAGCGCGATCAGGATTTCATTTCCGAAGTTGCATCGCTTTCGGCTGGTGATGTTGTTGTTCATGTCGATCACGGTATTGGTCGCTTTATAGGGCTTAAGACGATTACGGCAGCGGGCGCGCCGCATGATTGTCTGGAAATTCATTATGCCGGTGATGATCGGCTGTTTCTGCCCGTTGAAAATATCGAGCTGTTATCGCGTTTCGGGTCTGAAGGTTCAGAGGCTGTTCTTGATAAGCTTGGTGGCGGCGCATGGCAGATGCGCAAGGCCAAACTCAAGAAACGCCTGCTTGAGATTGCGGGTCATCTGATCCAGATTGCAGCCGAACGCCAGATGCGTGGTGCGCCGGTTATGCAGCCACCCGAAGGGCTTTATGCAGAATTTGCCGCCCGCTTCCCTTATGACGAAACCGAAGATCAGCTTCGCGCTATCGATGCAATCACCGATGATCTTGGTGCCGGAAAGCCGATGGATCGTCTCATCTGTGGTGACGTTGGTTTCGGTAAAACCGAAGTGGCGCTTCGCGCCGCTTTTGTTGCAGCTTTAAGCGGCTTTCAGGTGGCAGTCGTCGTCCCGACCACATTGCTGTCGCGCCAGCATTTCAAGACTTTCTCAACCCGTTTTCATGGTTTGCCGGTCACTGTTGCCCATGCATCGCGTCTTGTCGGGGCAAAGGAACTTGCCGCTACCAAGAAGGGGTTGGAAGATGGCACAGTCGATATTGTGATTGGCACCCATGCGCTGCTGGGCAATTCGATCAAGATCAAAAATCTTGGCCTTCTTATCATTGATGAAGAGCAGCATTTTGGTGTGAAGCATAAGGAGAGGCTCAAGGAGCTGAAATCTGACATTCACGTTCTGACCCTTTCGGCCACACCAATTCCGCGCACATTGCAGTTGGCACTGACGGGTGTGCGTGAGCTTTCGCTGATTACGACACCACCCGTTGACCGCATGGCCGTGCGTACTTTTGTTTCACCATTTGATCCGCTGGTCATCCGCGAAACATTGTTGCGTGAGCGCTATCGTGGTGGCCAGAGCTTCTATGTCTGTCCGCGCATTGCCGACCTCAGCGAGATTGAAGAGTTCCTGAAGGAACATGTGCCTGAGCTGAAAGTGGCCGTAGCCCATGGCCAGATGGCGCCGGGCGTGCTCGATGACATCATGAATGCATTTTATGACGGGCAATATGATGTGCTTTTGTCGACGACTATCGTGGAATCCGGCCTTGATATTCCAACCGCCAATACGATGATCGTGCATCGCGCCGATATGTTTGGCCTGTCGCAGCTTTATCAGTTGCGCGGACGTGTGGGCCGCTCCAAACAGCGTGCTTTTGCACTGTTCACACTGCCTGCAAACCGCACTCTGACCCCTACCGCCGAGCGTCGTCTTAAAGTGCTGCAATCGCTTGATACGCTTGGTGCGGGTTTCCAGCTTGCAAGCCACGATATGGATATTCGCGGCGCGGGCAACCTGCTTGGTCAGGAACAGTCGGGCCATATCAAGGAAGTGGGTTTTGAACTTTACCAGCAGATGCTGGAAGAAGCTGTTGCGACGCTCAAGGGAACGATTGAAGTTGAGGACAGCCAGTGGTCGCCACAGATTGCCATCGGCACAGCCGTGATGATCCCGGAAGCCTATGTGCCGGATCTGCAATTGCGTCTTGGGCTTTATCGTCGTCTTGCTGATCTTGCCGAGCCGCAGGATATTGATGCATTTGGCGCAGAGCTGATTGACCGTTTCGGCCCATTGCCGGAAGAGGTTCAGCATCTGTTGAAAATCGTTTACATCAAGGCACTTTGCCGCCGCGCCAATGTTGAAAAGCTGGATGCCGGTCCGAAGGGCGTGGTTATCCAGTTCCGCAATGCGACATTCAACAATCCGGTTGGTTTGGTAAAGATGATCGGCGAACATGGCTCCATGGCCAAGATCAGGCCGGATCAGAGCATTGTCTTCATCCGCGATTGGCCAACGCCTGAAAAGCGCCTGAATGGATCAGCCGTTATCATGACGCAGCTTGCCAAAATTGCGGCGGGTTAACCCGCCGCTGATTAGGTTTATCGATCTTCAGAAATACCCGGCTCAAAGCCTTCTGCCGTTTGCTGGATGGCATCGGCGAGGGCTGAAGCTGATTGCGCACCCATGACAGCATATTTCTGATCAATGATAAAACACGGAACACCACGTACACCAATGCGATTGGCGGTGTCGATTTCTTCGCGGATTGTGTCCTTGTCAGCATCACTTTGCAAAAGTCGTGCAACGATGGGGGCTTCCATGCCGATGCTTGCGGCAGCATCCACCAGAACCTCATGGTCGCCAATATCCTGTCCCTGCTCGAAATAGAGCGAGAACAGCCGTCCCACCAGCTTGTCTTGCAGACCGGGACCAGCCTGTGCTGCCCAATGGATCAGGCGATGCGCATCAAGCGTGTTGGGCGCACGGGTAATTGCCTCAAAATCAAAGACAATATCGTTTTCTTCACCAAGCTCGGTGAGCTGTTTGTGAATATCATCGATCTTCGAGCCATTGCCGAATTTTTCGCGCATATAGGTCTCACGATCCTTGCCTTGCGCAGGTATTGCCGGATCAAGCTGATAAGGGCGCCAGCGCACTTCTGCATCAACCTCCGGCGTCATCTCAAGTGCCTGTTCAAGTCTTTTGCGGCCAAGGAAACACCATGGACAGACGACATCGGACACAACGTCGATGGTGATTTTTCTGATGGTCATAAGGTGCTCCATTCAGCAGGCGGCAGGATTACCCTGTCGCTGACTTCTTAATTTTAGATCGAAAATATAGGGTGAATTAGACTGCGATCAACAAGGCCTATTGCTCTGCCTGCCACCATGTTGGCAGATGATAGCCGTAAAGCGATGTTTTTTCAGGGCGTCCAATCCGGTCCCAGCGTGCAACCCACTGATAAGGCAGGTAATAGAGCGGGATATAATAGTCGCCCGAGATGAGAATGCGATCAAGCGCACGCACAGCACTTACAAAGTCATCTCTGTCGCGTGCTGCAAGTATCGCCTCGATCATGGCATCAACCGCCGGATCGGCAACGCCTGCATAATTGAAGCTGCCCTGTGCATCGCGCGATGCAGAACCCCAACGCATCCATTGCTCATTGCCGGGGGAAAGCGAGCCGGTCAAAGCACCAAGGATCATATCATAATCGAAGGTTTGTAAACGTTGCTGATATTGCGCATCGTCAGCGCTTCGAATTTCGACATTGATGCCAAGTCGTGCAAGATTGCGCTTATAGGCCAGCGCTATTTTTTCTTCATCCACAGAGCGCGTCATGATTTCAAATTGCAACGGCTTGCCGGATGGGTCTGTTGCCTGGCCGTTTTCAATCGAATAACCGGCCTCAATCAGAAGCTCATAAGCTCGTTTGGCCGGGCCGCGATCATGCCCGGTGCCGTCGGTTTTGGAAGGCCGCCAGCTTCCATCCATCACGTCCTCACGCACGGCTTTTGGAAAAGGTGCAAGCAGTTCACGCTCGCGCGCATTGGCCGCCTTGCCAATTGATGATAATTCCGAGCCTTGCCAGAAGCTTTGCAAACGATTGTACTGATCTGCAAAAAGATTGCGATTGGCCCATTCAAAATCAAACAACAAGCCAAGCGCTTGCCGCACGCGCGGGTCTTCAAATACCGGGCGACGTGTATTGAAGACAAATCCCAGCATATTTGCAGGGGTGCCTTTTTCAAAGCTTTCCTTGATGACCTTGCCCTGTGTCACTGCCGGGAAATCATAGGATTTTTCCCAGCGGGTCGGGTTGGCTTCAATGAATACATCAAGCAGTCCCTTTTTAAAGGACTCAAACAGCGCGGTTTCATTGCGATAATATTCGATACTGAATGTATCAAAATTATCAAAACCGCGTCGCACAGCCAGATCTTTGCCCCAATAGTTGGGATTTTTCTTATAGATGATCCGCTGTCCTGGCTGCACATTCGATATGATATATGGTCCACTGCCAAGCGGTGGTTGAAGGGTGGAATTGCCAAAACTGGCCGGGTCGATTGCATGTTTAGGCAATACGGGCATATTTCCGGCAATCAGCAGCGGAAATTCACGATCTGACTTGTCATTGAACACAAAGCGCACCGAGCCTTCGCCGGTTTTTTCGATTTTTTCGATGCGGCTCATGCGGTTGTTATAAGGTGGCCGGCCCTTTTCAGTCAAAATATCATAGGTAAACAGCACATCATCGACAGTTACAGGTTGTCCATCAGACCACCTGGCTTGCGGGTTGAGGGTGAACTCAATCCATTTGCGTTCAGGATCGATTGCAACTTTTTCGGCAAGCAGACCATAAAGCGTGAAAGGCTCGTCACGCGAGCGTTGCATCAGCGTTTCATAGACCAGATTGCCGAAATCCTGATCGCCAAACACGCCGCGTGCTGTTGTGCGCATGCTTTTAAGCACAAACGGATTAAGGCTGTCGAATGTGCCCACAACACCTGTTCTGAGTGTTCCGCCTTGCGGAGCATCGGGGTTGGCATAGGGAAAATGCGTAAAACCGGCAGGAAGCGCAACATCGCCATGCATTGAAAGTGCGTAATCCGGCGTAACATTGTTTGCTGCATGCGCCGGGGCATGAGCGGCAAAAATGCCGATCATTCCAGCAAAAGCTGCTTTGCGGAAAAGAGCAAACAATTCAGTCAAGTTTTTGCATCCTGTTCAACTTCAATAAGCTCACTGTAAATAAATGTGAAATCTTATCATTGATTCGTATGGCGAAATTAGCATGTTCCTTGCCCCGATGCCGATCAAGAGCGTGTCTGAGGCGTTACAGTGCAAATTAAAACAGAGAATATGTTGCATTTTGCTCTCTGAATGCATTCAACCATCTGGATTCATGCGGCAACTCGTTGTAACACCACGCACAGATCGGGATTGTTCATACCCGGAGGTCACGCTGTTGCCGCATTTTCAAATCAGTGACGGTCTATCGCTGACTCAAAACAGAGACGGAAGATCAAAGCCTTGAAAGGAAACCGTTGATCATGACCAGCACGAAGACAATCGCTGCCGCATCTGCATTTGCTGGCGCGTTCGCCCTGCTTGCCTCTGCGACAATGCCGGCAGCCGCACAGCAGCCCCCGCAGGGCTGGTTCAAGGTTTGCTCAAAACAGGAAGACAATGACATCTGCAATACGCAGAACATTGTGACCGCTGACTCAGGCCAGCTATTGACCGCTGTGAACCTCATTGAGATCAAGGGCAAGATCAACCGCAAGATTTTTCAGGTCACTGTACCAATCGGTCGTCTGATTCCTGCGGGCGTTGGCTTGCAGATCGACAACAACAAGCCAACCAAGCTTGAATATGGCATCTGCTTCCCGGATCGTTGTATTGCTGAGGCTCCGCTCTCTGTCGATCTGATCAATGCGCTCAAGAAGGGCAGCAAGCTTACTCTGACTTCGGTTAACTACCAGAACAAGCAGAACCCGATTCCTGTTGCGCTGACCGGTTTCTCGGCAGCTCTTACCGGTCCGGGTCTCAAGCAGTCTGAACTTGAAGAACGCCAGAAAGAACTTCAGGATGCTGTTGCAAAGCGCCAGAAGGAATTCGAAGAAAAGATGAAGGCTGAACAGGCCAAGGCAAAGGGTGCAGCGAATTAATTTGCGCTGTGCATGAATTGATAAAGGGCGCTTTTAGCGCCCTTTTTGTTTGTACACCTTGTTCCGAAAACCGGCTTTCCGCTTTTCGGGATGTGCTCAGTTTGCATGGAGCTTGACGCGATATGATCCATTCTCAAGCTTATCAAACATTTCCCTGATCTGCGGATGGCGCAGGGGTTTATCGCTTATGTCCGCTATGAGATTCTGCTCGGAAACATAGGCCATATATTCGGCCTCCTCGTTTTCTGCCAAAAGATGATAAAATGGCTGATCGCGGCGTGGCCGTGTTTCTGCGGGAATGGAATCATACCATTCTTCCGTATTGGCAAATTCCGGATCGACATCGAAAATGATTCCGCGAAATGGAAACAGTCGATGTTTGACAATCTGTCCGATCTGAAACTTGGCGTGTTTTATCTGTGTCATACCCATGGAACATATGTAGTTCATCGGCTGCAAAATTAAAGCTGCAGAATTTTCAGGGGCATTAACTATTTTGTCGCACGGTTTCCATGATCCGGTGATTTTGGAAGCTGCGGCAAAAATTTGGAAAAGCCGCTGCCGGGCTTTAAACCTTCACGCATGAAGAATGCACGCAGTGGCGCGAATGAGCGCAGCATTTCCAACCCCATATTGCGTGCTATTTGTGCAGGAAGCATTGGCGAGAGGAGCGAGCGGTTTAAGGCATCGACTGATCCGGTGCGTGCCAGAATATCAGGGCGGCGGCCACGATCATAGGCACGGATCACACGGTCTGAACCGGGATCGGAAGGATCACTTGCCATTGCCCGGACGAGTGTTTCGACATCGCGTGTGCCGAGATTGAGACCCTGCGCACCAATCGGTGGAAAGACATGGGCTGCCTCACCGATCAGAATGGTGCGTTTTGCTGCAAATGACAAAGGCACCATCCCCGATAGCGGCCATGCCTGGGGCTGGATATCAATGGTAATCCTGCCAAGCATTGATTGCATCATGGCTTCAATACGCTGGGCAAAAGCTGTTTCATCAAGTTTAAGCAGCTCGTCAGCGCGGTTTGGATTAACAACCCAAACCAGACTGGAGCGCTTTCCTTTAAGCGGAACCTGTGTGAACGGACCTTCTTCGGTGTGAAATTCGGTCGAGATATTCTGGTGATCGACTTCATGCGCAAAGGACAGCACAACGGCAGTCTGCGGATAGCTCCAGCGGCGGGTGCGAATGCCTGCTGCCTGACGCGCTGCAGAATTGCGCCCATCAGCGGCAACGACAAGTCGTGTATGCAGTGTATTGCCATCCGCAAGTGTGATGGTGATGTGATCACTATTGTTGCGATATTCAATGGCGTTGCGGGTTATGCGCTTAATATTCGGATTTTCAGCAACGGCTTGCGCGAGTTTCTGATTGAGTGCTGCATTTGGAATATTGTAACCAAAAGCCTCTTCATCAATTTCGCCGGCGCGAAAAGTAACGGTGGGGCTGCGGATAAGCCGTGTTGTTGCGTCAATAATGCGCATCGAGGCAAGAGGGGCGGCTTCCGGGGCAATATTGGCCCATATTCCGATGTCTTCAAGAAAACGAATGGCAGGCATCATGAGAGCCGTGGTGCGACGATCATTGATATCGGTTTCAGGGCCGAGCAATGCAGTGCGATATCCTTTGGCACTGAGCGCCAGTGCCGCCATCATGCCAGCAGGCCCGCTGCCGCTGATCGTGATTTCGGTGAGGGGCTTTTCTACAATTACATCATTCATAATGCTCTATCCCTGACCGAAGATGTTTCGGTCCAAAGCGATTCTTATCGCATCGTGTCTTATGGTATTTAACCGCAAGTGACAGCCAAAGGCCATTGCGCGTTCAGCTAAATCCCAATCTTTGGTGGAATGATGGCGGTTTTGTCTCATGACTTACTTGCTCTTTTGGCCTTATTCGGAGAAAGCTTATCAAGAGAGTATGGCTTGCGATGGCTTTATGCCCGTAAGTCCTGTCTGCCGTCTCATGCTGTTTTGAAAATGCGGGTGACGGTGATCAAGAGAAATGGCGAGCGGCGTGAAAAGCAAACTGACCGGAAAATTAAAAGCCAGGAAAGTGACTGCGCCCCAGGCGAAGGCATTTTCTGTGCATCTGCTTACTGCGTCGGGATCGTTTCTGGCGTTTTTATCCATTGTTGCAGCCAGTGACGGGCGTTATACCGCTATGTGGTGGTGGCTTGGCCTGGCACTGTTTGTCGATGGTATTGATGGACCGATTGCCCGCAAGCTGGAAGTCAAATATGTTCTTCCCAACTGGTCGGGAGAGCTGCTCGATAATATCATCGACTATGTGACCTATGTCCTGATACCAGCCTTTGCGCTCTATCAAAGCGGATTTATGGGGACCAATCTTTCCTTCATATCCGGGGCGATCATAGTGATAACCAGCGCAATTTATTATGCCGATACCGGTATGAAGACCAAGGAGAATTTCTTCAAAGGCTTCCCCGTTGTCTGGAACATGGTGGTTTTCACGCTTTTCATTGTCCGCCCCGGCGAATGGGAAGCTTTTGCCATTGTGGTCCTGTCGGCCATTCTTTCTTTCCTGCCAATCAGCTTTTTGCATCCGGTGCGCGTGGTGCGTCTGCGCCCGCTTAATCTGACGATCTTTTTACTCTGGTGTGCTTTTGGTGTTGCCGGTCTTTATTATATGCTTGATGCCCCGCTCTGGGTGCGCATCGGCATTACGGTGACGGGGCTTTATATCTATTTCATCGGTGCAATCATGCAGTTCTTTCCACAGCTTGGACGAACCGCTGCGGTGATTGCGGCGGAGCAGGCGGCTGACGCGAAAAAGAAAGGCTGAGGAAACATGATTAATGCCATTCGGGTTCACCAGACTGGCGGACCGGAAGTTCTGCAATATGAGCAGGTCGAGATCGGTGAACCGCAAGCGGGTGAAGCCAAGGTGCGTCACGAGGCTATCGGGCTGAACTTCATCGATGTCTATTTCCGTACCGGACTTTACAAAGCGTCGCAGATGCCGTTCACACCCGGCAATGAAGGTGCAGGCATTGTTGTGGCCGTTGGCGACGGGGTTGAAAATCTCAAAATTGGTGATCGGGTTGCCTATGCTGCGACACCGGGTTCCTATGCGCAAGAACGTATTTTGCCCGCCGACAGGCTTGTCAAAGTACCAGACAATATCGAACTGACAACTGCCGCAGCCATGATGCTTAAAGGTATGACGGCGCAATATCTTCTGCGTCAGACCTTTGTGGTGAAGCCGGGACATACAATCCTGTTTCATGCGGCAGCCGGTGGTGTCGGGCTTATTGCCGGTCAATGGGCGAAGCATCTTGGCGCAACTGTTATCGGGACGGCCGGATCGGAAGAGAAGGTCGCTTTGGCCAAGGCGCATGGTTATGATCATGTCATCAATTACCGCACCGAAAACTTTGTTGAGCGTGTGAAGGAACTGACCGGCGGCGAAGGCGTCAATGTTGTCTATGACTCCGTTGGGCGTGATACCTATATGGGTTCGCTTGATGTTTTGAAGCCGCTGGGCATGTTTGCCTGTTTTGGTCAGTCATCTGGCGTTATTCCACCTTTTGATCTCAATCTGCTTGCGCAGAAAGGCTCGCTTTTTGCGACCCGCCCGACATTGTTCAATTATGTCGCCAAGCGTTCTGAACTCGAAAAGACCGCGAATGAATTATTCGATGTGGTGGCGAGCGGCGCGGTGAAGATCGAAATCAACCAGACCTATGCGCTTAAAGATGTGCGCAAGGCGCATGAAGACCTTGAAGCGCGTAAGACAACGGGTGCGACTATCCTGCTCCCATAGTTTATGTTGAGTGTATAAATCTGACGGCGGTGTGCATATGTCCTCCGCCGTTTTCTTTTTAGCTTTTCAACTGTGATCTTGCTGGATAAGATTATCCAAAAATAAACTCGGGGAATAATGTCAGCGCCTTTAACCGCCCGGCCTCTTCTGGATGTCCGTGGGCTTACTAAGATATTTGGTAAGCTCAAAGCCTGTGATGCCGTTGATCTTGTCATTGCTGAAGGAGAAATTCACGCGCTTCTGGGCGAGAATGGTGCTGGCAAATCCACATTTGTAAAAATGCTGTTCGGGGCATTGCAGCCGCTGGAAGGCGAGATCGTCTGGAAAGGCGAGCGTGTAACGATTACCGAGCCTGCCATGGCCAGAAAGCTTGGCATTGGTATGGTTTTTCAGCATTTCTCATTGTTTGACTCGCTGACTGCTGCCGAAAATATTGCTCTTTCTCTTGAAGGTTCGCTCTCGCTTTCTGACATTGCCAAGCGTGCTTATGATGTGGGACAGGCCTACGGCCTTCCGATTGATCCGCAGGCTCATATTGGTGATCTTTCGGTGGGGGAGCGCCAGCGTATTGAGATTGTGCGCTGCCTTTTGCAGCAGCCAGACCTGATTATTCTTGACGAACCCACCTCGGTTCTGACCCCTCAGGAAGCGGATCGTCTGTTTGAAACGCTTGAGCGTCTGAAGGCGGAAGGAAAGTCGATCCTCTACATTTCGCATCGTCTTGAAGAAGTGAAGCGCCTTTGTGATCGCGCTACCGTATTGCGTCACGGTAAAGTTGTTGCGCATTGCGATCCAAGGCAGGAAACTGCCGCATCGCTTGCCCGCATGATGGTGGGTAATGATATTAAAGTCGTGGCACGCAGCCCGATTGAAGGCGCGCAAAGCCAGCCAGTCCCGCTTTTGGAAATCAGCAATCTGTCGCAGCCACCGCGGGGTCCATTTTCCACTGCATTAAACGATATTTCGCTGTCTATCAAAGCTGGCGAAGTTGTTGGTATTGCAGGGGTTGCAGGCAATGGGCAGGGTGAGTTTTTTGAAGCCATTTCCGGCGAGGCTCAGCAATCAACTGCATCCGCCGTGCGTATTCGTGGCCAGGATGCCGGCAAGTGCGGTATCAGCGATCGCCGTATGATGGGCGCCGCTTTTGTCCCGGAAGAGCGTCTGGGACATGGCGCAGCACCTGCTTTGTCACTCACAGATAATCTTTTTCTCTCACGTTATAAAACGGATGCCAGATCATTCATGCGCGGAGGCAGTTTGAAGCTTATTGCGGAAACTGCGCTGCGGCTGGCCGCAGAGCGTATCATCAAGACAATGGATGTGCGCAAGAGTGCTGAAAACCCGCCGGCATCGGCTTTGTCTGGTGGCAATCTGCAAAAATTTATCATCGGGCGTGAGCTTGATCGTTCTCCAGCGGTGATGATCGTCAATCAGCCGACCTGGGGTGTTGATGCGGGTGCGGCTGCGCATATCCGTCAGGCACTGGTTGATCTCGCCCGTTCTGGTTCAGCCGTTCTTGTGATTAGTCAGGATCTTGATGAACTGCTTGAAATCAGTGACCGTATTGCCGTGATGCACCATGGCACGCTTTCCACACCAATGCCGATTGCACAGGTGACGCTGGAAAAGATCGGTCTGCTCATGGGGGGTATATCCGGCTCTGATCAGGCGGGGGCGGCGTGATGCGTATTGAACTGGTAAAACGTCCGCAACCTTCAAAAATCTTCAGTGCCGTTTCGCCATTGCTGGCACTGGCGCTGACGCTTGTTTTTGGCGGTATTGCCTTTGCATTGATGGGCAAGGATCCGCTTCATGCGCTTTATGTCTTCTTTGTCGAGCCTTTGCTGGATGTCTGGTCGTGGCATGAGCTTCTGGTCAAGGCAACACCGCTTATCCTGATTGCGATCGGTCTTTGTGTATGTTTCCAGTCCAACAACTGGAATATCGGCGCCGAAGGGCAATTTATCATCGGTGCCATTACTGGATCCATCCTGCCGGTGATGTTTCCCGATTTGCAGATATGGGCTGTGCTGCCCTTAATGATGCTGATGGGCATGGCAGGTGGTGCTGCCTATGCATCTATTCCTGCTTTGTTGAAAGTGCGCTTCAATACCAATGAAATTCTGACCAGCCTGATGCTGGTCTATGTGGCACAGCTTTTCCTTGATTGGCTGGTGCGTGGTCCATGGCGCAACCCGGAAGGGTACAACTTCCCCGAAACACGACAGTTTAATGCAAGTGCGGTGCTGCCGGAAATATGGAGCGCATCGGGACGTGCGCATTGGGGATTCATTTTTGCCATTATTGCTGCAATCATTGTCTGGTTTTTGCTCGCCAAAACGCTGAAAGGCTTTGAAATCAAGGTTATTGGCCAAAGTCCAAGAGCAGGCCTTTTTGCAGGTTTCAGCCGGGGCAGGCTGGTGTTTTTCGTTTTTGCGATTTCTGGTGCCTTGGCCGGTCTAGCCGGTATTGCAGAAACTTCCGGTGCAATTGGCCAGCTTCGTCCGGTCATTTCGCCCGGATATGGCTTTACGGCCATCATTGTCGCTTTTCTTGGCAGGCTCAACCCGATTGGCGCGATTGCAGCCGGCTTCGTTCTGGCGCTTTCCTATCTCGGGGGCGAGGCTGCACAGGTTGCCATTGGTATTTCTGAAAAATCGGCCCGGGTGTTTCAGGGCATGATCCTGTTTTTTGTGTTGGCTTGCGACACACTCATCCACTATCGCATCCGCTTTGTGGCGGGTCGCGCAGCAGGAAAGGTGTGATCAATGGATTTGACACAGGCAATCCTTCTCACCATCGCAACCGCTGCAACGCCTTTGCTGATCGCAGCGATTGGCGAACTGGTCGTCGAGCGCTCTGGCGTGCTTAACCTTGGTGTTGAAGGCATGATGCTGATGGGAGCCGTGTCCGGCTTTGCGGCAGCGCAATTTACCGGTTCGGCATGGCTTGGCATGATTGCAGCCATTATTGTCGGTAGTCTTTTCTCCGGTATTTTTGCATTCCTGACCCTGACACTTGTAACCAATCAGGTGGCAACAGGACTTGCGCTCACCATTCTGGGTATTGGTGCATCGGCCATGCTGGGCGAAAGCTTTGTCGGCATGCCGGGCGTCAGGCTCGATGCAATCAGCATTCCCTATCTGACCGATATTCCTTATGCCGGACGTTTTTTGTTCGGACAGGATCCGATTTTCTATATCTCCATCCTGCTGGTAATCGGTGTGACATGGTTTTTGTTTCGCACACGCGCAGGGCTGCAATTGCGGGCCATTGGTGACAATCACGGCTCTGCCCATGCGCTTGGTGTGCATGTGGTGCGTACGCGCTATCTGGCTGTGCTGTTTGGCGGAGCTTGCGCCGGGCTTGCCGGGGCGCAGCTTTCACTGGTTTACGTGCCGCAATGGGTTGAAAACATGTCAGCCGGGCGCGGCTGGATTGCACTTGCGCTGGTGGTTTTTGCATCATGGCGTCCGTGGCGCGTGCTGATCGGTGCTTATCTGTTTGGTGCGGTGACAATCGGACAGCTTCACGCGCAGGCGCTTGGCTTTGGTCTGCCATCGCAGTTTTTGTCGGCTTTGCCTTATATTGCGACCATCGTGGTGCTGGTCATTATCTCGCGCAACAGACGTTTGACGATGATGAATACGCCTGCGTCGCTTGGCAAGCCATTCGTGCCGGACAGGTAAATATGCGTTCTGAACGGCAGACCGGCTCCCACGGCCTGCCGTTTTGTTTTGAGGGTGAAAAAAAGGAGTGCAGGGAACATGAAAAAGATGCTGTTGGCGATTGCCACCGCAGCAAGCTTCGTGCTTGGCGGTGCAGCACATGCAGAAGACAAGCTGAAAGTTGGCTTCATCTATATCGGACCTCCGGGAGATTTCGGCTGGACTTATCAGCACGACGTCGCGCGTAAGGAAATGATCGAAGCCCTTGGGGACAAGGTTGAAACCACTTTTCTCGAAAATGTACCGGAAGGTGCCGATGCCGAGCGTTCCATTGAACGTCTGGCACGCGCTGGCAACAAGCTGATCTTCACCACTTCATTTGGCTATATGGACCCGACCATCAAGGTTGCAGCCAAGTTCCCGGATGTGAAATTTGAACATGCAACCGGCTATAAGACTGCTGATAATGTTTCCGCCTATAATGCACGTTTCTATGAAGGCCGTTATGTGCAGGGCCAGATCGCTGCAAAGCTTTCGGAAAAGGGTGTTGCAGGCTATATTGCCTCGGTTCCGGTCCCGGAAGTTGTTCAGGGCATCAATGCATTCATGCTTGGTGCGCAATCGGTCAATCCTGAATTTAAAGTGAAGGTCATCTGGGTCAATTCATGGTTTGATCCGGGCAAGGAAGCAGATGCTGCCAAGGCGCTGGTTGATCAGGGAGTCGATATTCTGACGCAGCATACAGATTCGACCGCTCCCATTCAGGTTGCGCATGAGCGTGGCATCAAGGCGTTCGGTCAGGCTTCTGATATGATCAAGTTTGGTCCTGAAACCCAGCTCACCGCGATTGTCGATGATTGGGGCCCATATTATATCGACCGCGCCAAGGCTGTGCTTGATGACAAATGGGAAAGCCAGAATATCTGGTGGGGCATGAAGGAAGGCCTCGTCAAAATGGCACCCTATACCAATATGCCGGACGACGTGAAGAAAATGGCAGAGGAAACCGAAGCCAGGATCAAGTCGGGTGAACTCAAGCCATTCACTGGTCCTATCAAGAAGCAGGACGGTTCGGTATGGCTTAAGGAAGGCGAACAGGCTGATGATGCAACATTGCTCGGTCTGAACTTCTATGTTGAAGGTGTTGACGACAAGCTGCCACAATAAGCTGTCGTTCTGTTGTAAAAAGAAGGGCGCTCTAAAGCTTAGTTTTAAAGCGCATCTTATCCGAAAACCGCTTCACACTTTTCGGGATGCGCTTTGAGCGCCCTTTTTTACACTGTTTGAAACATATGGCTCAAGCTGCGGCTCCATCTTTCATAGGCTGCGGCCATGCGGCTGTCATAGTGATTGCGGGCAAAACCTGGCCCATTATAACGACGCGCAAAATTGCGCCAGTTCTTTTCCCGAAGCGTTGTTTTCAGCCCGGCCTTGTCGATAAAGTTCAGCATCAAGGCGACCTGACCTGCAATGCTGCTGCGGGCTTCTGTCACCAGTTCATCAATGCTGCGATATTCAAGCCATTGCCAATGGGCACCCATCACCTGACCAAGACCCCATGAGGTGGATTCAAGCGCTGCCTGTCTGTGAAGTTTTATAGCCCTTTCCAGCAAAAGCCAGCGTTCACGCTGCGTTTTTGGGTTTCGTACCCGCCCGGCTTCGGGTGCTGACAATCCGGCCTTTCGCGCCTGATCCCTGAGCTTGCCGGCAAGTCGGCGGTCGAAATAATGGCCTTCAAAACGGATGGCCGGTTCTTTTTTTCCGGTCACGTCAAAAAGGGCACGGCCACCGCTTTCGACTTCTGCGACCGCAAGAAGTGCGGCAGGGGTAATCTCCGCTTCATTGGCCATTGTAATAATTGCTGCAAAAGTTTCGGTATCAAACAATAGGGTTCCCTCTGAAATGCACATTTATCGAGGCCAGATTGTCGCTGCCTTTCAGGGGGCGGGGATAAATAACTTGAATTTGCCGCGTTCGGGGACTAGTTCGGAAGAAACCGAAAAGAGATACGACCGATGAGTAATTTACCTTTTACTGTTGCTGCCCTTTATTGTTTTGCGCCGCTGCCGCAATATGAAAGCCTGCGTGAGCCGCTGGCCGAGCTGTGCTGCTCAAATGGCATCAAGGGGACGTTGCTGCTGGCTGCGGAAGGTATTAACGGAACGGTTGCAGGCACAAAACCTGCCATTGAGAAGTTGATTGCTTACATCACGTCTATCCCTGAGCTTGCCAATCCCGAGCTTAAATATTCCCATGCAACTGAAATGCCCTTCTATCGCATGAAGGTGCGTTTGAAGCGTGAAATTGTGACCATGGGTGTGGATGGCATTGATCCGCTGAAAAGCGTTGGCACCTATATTGCGCCAAAGGACTGGAATGCGCTGATTGCCGATGAAGATACCGTGGTGGTCGATACCCGCAATGATTATGAATATGCGATTGGCACTTTCGAGGGTGCGCTTGATCCGAACACCAAAACCTTCCGCGAGTTTCCACAATGGGTAGAGCAAAACCGCGATAAGCTTGAAGGCAAGAAGATTGCCATGTTCTGCACGGGCGGCATTCGTTGCGAGAAGGCGACTGCCTTTGTCAAAGGTTTGGGTTTTGATGATGTGTTTCATCTCAAGGGCGGCATTCTGAAATATCTTGAAGACGTGCCCAAGGAAGAAAGCATGTGGAAGGGGGATTGCTTCGTGTTCGACGAGCGCGTGGCAATCGGCCATGGGTTGACGGAAAGTGATATTGAACTTTGCCGGGCCTGCCGTCGTCCGATCACTGCGCAAGACAAGCTTTCACAGTTTTTCGAGGAAGGCATTTCCTGCGCGGGCTGTTATGATGAGCGCACGCCGGAAGATCGAGCACGCTTTGCCGAGCGTGAAAAACAGGTACGTCTCGCCAAGCAGCGCGGCACAAGCCACAAACATATTGGTCGCTAGAATTTAGGGGTGCGCGGTTCTTTTGCCGCATTATATTCGTGTCCTGACCCTAGTCAAAGCCAACACAGCTCTTTAAAGTGGCCTCGTTTTCGGAACGATCTGAATTCGTTACGGAAAATGGGGCGACTTTTGCATGAACGCCCATGTTAGCCAAGGGTCTGACGGCATCCGGGTCGCGTTTGCCTCCATCATTCCCATCATCGCAAGTTGAAATAGCGTCGGATTTTTTCGGCGGATGATGGTGATTGCCCAAATTCGGGTTCTATGGAGGTCGACAATGAAAAAACTTATTGCTGCATTTCTTATCACGGTTGCAGCCGGCGCTGCATCGGTTGCCCATGCTGCTGAAAAGGTCACGGTTTTTGCCGCAGCCAGCATGAAGGATGTGATCGAGGAAGCTGCCAAGCAGATCAAGGCCAAGGACGGTACAGAAGTGGTTGCTTCTTTTGCTTCGTCATCGGTTCTTGCAAAGCAGATAGAGCAGGGCGCACCAGCAAATATATTCATTTCTGCCGATCTCGACTGGATGAATTATGTCGAGAAAGCTGATGTGATTGACAAGGCTTCGCGCAAGGTGATTGCCGGTAATGCATTGGTGATTGCAACGCAGAAAGATGATGCAAAGGGTGATGCCAAGGAACTCTTAAGCGCTGGTCGTTTTGCCATGGGTGATCCATCAAATGTGCCTGCTGGCAAATATGGCAAGGCCGCGCTCGAAAAGCTTGGCATCTGGAAAGACGTTGAAAAGAACGCTGTCTTTACCGAAAATGTGCGGGTTGCCCTTCAATATGTGAGCCGTGCTGAAGTGAAGGCTGCAATAGTCTATGCATCTGATCGCGCAGCAGCACCTGATCTGATTGAAGCCTATCGCTTCCCGGCTTCCAGCCATGCGCCTATTCTTTATCCTGCGGCCCTGATTGCGAAAAATGAAACCGATGCGGCCAAGGCTTTTCTTGCTTTCCTTGAAAGCGATGCCGGTCAGGCGATCATCAAGGATAAGGGCTTTGTAGGCGCTAAAGAGGCAACTGAATAATGAGTGAAGGGGATGTCTGGCAGATTGTTGCTCTGTCGCTCCGGGTTGCCGGAATAGCTATTTTAGTGGCGCTGCCCATCGCCTTCCTTGTTGCATGGATTCTTGCCCGGTTTAATTTTCCGGGCAAGTCGCTTGTGCAGGCCATTGTCACCATGCCGCTGGTTTTGCCGCCGGTGGTGACGGGATATCTGCTGCTGATCCTGTTTGGAGCGCGCGGTGCGCTTGGCGCACCTTTGCAGGAATGGTTTGGCCTTTCCTTTTCTTTTCGCTGGACAGGGGCGGCACTTGCTGTTGGTGTGATGGCGTTTCCTTTGCTGGTGCGCCCTATTCGCCTGTCGATTGAAGGGCTTGATCGCGGGCTGGAAGAAGCGGCGCGTACGCTGGGCGCCAACAGGTTTGTATCTTTTTTCACGGTGATTTTGCCGCCCTTGCTGCCGGGTATTCTGGCGGGTGCTGTGCTTGGTTTTGCCAAGGCGCTGGGTGAATTTGGTGCAACCATCACTTTTGTTTCCAACATTCCGGGTGAAACGCAAACGCTGTCGCTGGCAATTTATGCGCTGTTGCAGACGCCGAGCGGTGACGCTGAAGCTTTCCGTTTGATTGCGATTTCCGCAGCCATTTCTATCGCCGCCGTGGTGTTGTCTGAATGGTTGCAGCGCAGGCTTGCAGGAGACGCGAAATGAGCGGTCTTGAAGTTTTTGTCACTGGTCGTAATGGCAAATTTGAGGTTGAGGCAGATTTCTCCGCAGGTTTAGGCATAACGGCTCTTTTCGGGCATTCAGGTGCGGGAAAGACTACTCTTCTCAAAATGATTGCAGGCACACTGCGCCCGGAAACTGGCCGTATAGCTGTTGATGATTTTACGCTTTTTGATGCAGATAAAGGCATCAACCTGCCGCCTGAAAAACGGCGTATCGGCTATGTGTTTCAGGATGCGCGGCTGTTTCCGCATATGAGTGTGAAGCGCAATCTCAATTATGCGCGTTGGGCTGGCAAGCGCCAGAACAGACGCAGTTTTGATGAAGTGGTGGCGCTGCTTGGTGTTGCGCATTTGCTTGATCGTCGTCCATCAACGCTTTCAGGTGGTGAGCGGCAGCGCGTGGCAATTGGTCGTGCGCTTTTGTCTGATCCGGCTTTGCTGCTGCTTGATGAGCCGCTTTCTTCGCTTGACCATGCTCGCAGGCAGGAGATTTTGCCATTTATCGAGCGCCTTCGCGATGAAAGCCATGTGCCGATTGTCTATGTCAGCCATGAAATCGATGAGGTTGCGCGGCTTGCCGATGAAATTGTCTTGCTCTCAGCCGGCAAGGTGAAAGCCAGTGGCGAGGCTGCTGAAATTTTCCCGCTCATCGATGGGGATGGCGAGGGGGCTGGCGTGTTGCTGGAGGGGATAGTTTGCGCCTATGACGAGCATTACAAGCTTGCAGAAATCGACCTTGGCGGGACAACATTCCAGCTAAGCGATACGGGGCTTCAGCAAAATATGCATGTGCGTCTTCGGGTTCGCGCACGCGATGTCTCGATTGCCCGCAAGGCACCAGATGCAATCAGTATTCGCAATGTCTTGCCGGTTTCCATTGTGGCGATTGAAACGGCAGACGGTCCCAATGCGCATGTCGCGCTCGACTTTCAGGGACGGCGTCTTGGTGCAAGGCTGACCCGGCGCTCGGTTGATGATCTGGGGCTTGCTGTGGGCGATCAGGTCGTGGCGCTTGTCAAGGCTGTCTCCGTGGATCGTGCTGCAGTCAGGGAAAAATAAGCCATAGTAAAAAACGTGAAAATTTTCCTGTTTGCGTAATCCGCCTTTTATGCTCCTGTCTGTATCAGATGGGAGCATAAGATGACTGATTTGCACAACTGGACACAACGCCCGAAGCCTGAACGAAAAGTGCTGGAAGGCCACTATGTCCGACTTGAGCCGCTTGATGCGCAAAAGCATGGAGATGAGCTTTTTGCCGCTTCTTCTGTCGATGATGCGGATCGGCGTTTTACGTGGTTGTTCGAGTTTCCGCCTCAAACGCGCGAAGATTTTCAGCCATGGCTTGATAAAGCCTCGACCAGCGAAGATCCATTGTTCTTTGCCGTTATAGACAAGGCCAGCGGCAAGGTTGCTGGCCGTCAGGCGCTGATGCGCATTGATCCGGTTCATGGTGCTATCGAGATTGGAAATGTCTATTGGGGACCGCTTATTTCGCGTAAACCGGCTGCGACCGAAGCGCAGTTTCTGTTCATGCAGTATGTTTTTGATGAGCTTGGTTATCGCCGCTATGAATGGAAATGCAATGATGACAATGCGCCATCCAAGCGGGCGGCGACACGTTTTGGCTTTCAGTTTGAAGGCACTTTTCGTCAGCATATGATTGCGAAAGGAAAAAACCGTGACTCTGCGTGGTTCTCGATTATCGACAGCGAGTGGCCAGCATTGAAACAGGCCTATCAGGCATGGCTTGCACGGACAAATTTTGATAGGGACGGTAAGCAGAAAAAGAAGCTTGAGGAGTTTCGCAGTCTTGGCTGAATCGAAGAAGAGCAATCCGGCAATTGCCGCGGCCATTATTCTGGTTGGATTTGGCGTGTTCGCCTATTATTTGCCGAGCATTATGATTGCGCTTGGTGAACGTTCGCATATTGCTGCGGCTATTTTTGGAATAGTGTTCGTGCTTAGTTTCTTTGGCATATTCTGGCTGCGCTCGCGCTGCCAGAACAAGAATTAAACTGCGAGTGCAGCGCTGAGTAGCAGGGCACCGGTCAGCGCAATAAACAAAGCCGCGCCCACTTCAATTGCTGCTTTCAGCCGTCCTGTCATGGCGCTGCTGCCCGCAAAGCGCAAGGCGGTGTTCTTGGCGGTTACGGCAAGGGTTGCGAGAAAGGCGACTGTCAGAAATGTGCCAAAGGCCATTGCAAAGACCGAGAGCAATCCGCCAATCATCAAACCGTTGAGAAGTGCAAAGGTCAGCACGATCAGCGCACCGGAGCAGGGGCGCAGGCCCACTGAAAATATTGCTGACCATGCGGTTTTCCAGTTAAAATCGTCACCAAGCGTTGATGGATCTGCAATATGGGCATTGCCGCAATCTGCGCATATGTCGCCTTCACCGATGAAAACATGATCTGTGGTGGCATTTGCAGGCTTGTAATTGAGCCTGACAGTGTTGCTTGTGCCGAGCGCCCGTGTGCTTTGCGAAACGCTGCCCTGCCAGGCAGGGCCATTGGCCAGGGCTGTTTGCGGGGTCGCTGTAAAAAGGGCACTTGTCGATGAAGGCTCATCGCCATCACCTCTTTTAAACAAAAGCGGCAATTTGCGTGCAAGCAGCCAGAGGCCGAAAAACAGCACTAGCCCGAAACTTGCAATCTCCATATAGCGTGCGGTTTGGTTCATCGAAATGCCGGTGCCGCGCAATAGAAACCATGCCAGTCCCACCACGAATACGGCCATGATCGCTTGCAGAAGTGATGAGATGAAAGACAGGAAAATGCCGCGTTTCAGCGCTGTTTCATTGGCGATCATATAAGATGAAATCACAGCCTTGCCATGGCCGGGACCAGCCGCATGGAAAATGCCATAGACGAAGGAAAGACCGATCAGCACAGATGCCTGCCATGGATCTTCGCGCATGGCTTTGAGCGCATTGGTCATGGCGAGATAGAAGCTGCGCTGCTGTTCATTCATCCACAGTATGATATGCGCAAAAGGTCCGGTCGGTTTCATGGCGACTTCATTGGCACCAATGCCCAATGATGATTGCGCCCACATATGTGTGGTGATCATCACAAGACTTATTGTGAGAATGAAACGGAGCATTGTTCTCATAAGGCCCCTATCCTTTTTTCTCGCAGTCTATTTCAAGACGGGTGGCAAAAATCTTCGACATGTCTGTGCCTGCCGGATCATTGAAAAAGGCATCCGTCAGGGTTCCCTGATTTTGCGCAATAGCTTCATCAGGATCAGGGCGCACGACGCTGGACTTGCAGCCGGCGGGAAGGCCTTTGACGGTCATTTCCTTGTCACTGACATAATCGATGGCCGTATAGAAAGTCGGATCATAAACGCCAAAACTGACCTTGTGTCCGGGTTCAAGCTTCAGTGGCTTTTCGGGCTTGCTGGTAAAGATAATCAGCAATTGATTGTCGATAAAATCCGCTGCCAGATCTTTGGGACGAGCCATTTTGACATCTTTGCCATCGGCAAGCACGGTCTGGAAATATTTAAACTCGGCAATGGAATCATTGATGACATGGCCAAGGTCAATCAGCTCATTCTTGTCGAGCTGCAAATCGCCGTTCTTGTCAAATTCCATCAGCACGGTCGATGAAAATACATCATCAAAGCGCCAGATATGGGCGAGATTTTGCACCGTGCCATCGGGGGCAATTGTCAGCTCCAGCCGCGCATCGGCAAAGACATGCGGATGCGCAATTGTTGCCACAGGCGTGAACACTGCGATCAGCGTTACCGCGAGGCCAACAGGTTTTTTAAGCCATGGGCATAAATCGAGCATGTATGATTCCAGAAGTTACCCCGTAAGAGATAATGGTGAAGGCGGCAAAAGTGGGACCAGCGACACAATTTGTATGAGCTGTCGTTTATATGCTGTTGCTTACAGTTTTGTGTCTTCGCGCGTTTCGTGGTCTTTAAACCATTGTGCCAGGAAATCGACAAGCGCGCGAATTTTGGCGGGCAGATATCGGCGATGCGGGTAAACTGCATAAATCCCCCCATCCTTTATGATAAATTCCTCAAGGCACGGAATAAGCCTGCCGCGCTCGATTTCCTCTTCCGCGATGAAAGCCGGAAGTGTGCAAAAGCCAAGCCCGGCAAGTGCTGCGGTCTTGGTTGCAACGGGGCTGTTTATTTCGATGGGCCCATTGACCGATATGGTCATCATCGAGCCGTCAACATTGCGGAAATGCCAGTTATTGCGTGAACGCGCATTGGTATCGATGATGCAGGGTTTGTCCGTCAGGTCTTCCGGGCGTTGTGGTTTGCCAACACGGGCAATGAGTTCCGGTGCTCCGCACAGCACTGAATGGAAGGGTGCAAGCCTTTTGGCAATGAGTGAGGAATCCTGCAGGCGCGTGATGCGAATGGCAAGATCGAAACCCTCTTCCACCATATCGACAAAGCGATCATCCAGCCGCACATCAAGAACGATTTCTGGATGTGCAAGGCAGAAATCGATCAGCGATTGTCCGATTACCGCATCGGCAAAGGTACGTGGTGCAGAAAGTTTGATGCGTCCGCGGGCATCCGAATTTGTTTCGCTGACAGCATCCTGTAATGCGTCGATCTCGCGAATGATCTCACCGGCGCGGTGATAATAGGTATGGCCTGCTTCTGTGAGTGAGAACTGACGGGTTGTGCGGTTTAACAACCGTGCCCCGAGTTCGTCTTCCAGTTCGCGTACATATTTGGAAAGCAGTGCCTTGGAACGTCCGATTTTTCGTGCCGCTGCCGAAAAACCTTCTGCTTCGACCACGTCGATGAATGCGCGCATACGTGTGAGAGTATCCATGGCTCGGCCTTGTGTCCTGATGCGATTTTACGTGGTTGAAAAGGGGCTGCCGGGAATGGGCAGGCAGCATTTGGTAAAACCCTGCTTTCTGGCAGGTGATTCGCCTGTATGCTGCAAATTTATGAACGCTTTTTGCATTTGAAACATGTTATCGCTGTTTTTCGTGGCCAATTGCTCACTTCGTAATGGGATGCCTGTGAAGCGTTTCGGACCTGTTTCATCTGGTTTGATGAGATCAATGAAGGAAAAAACTGGGACATTGTTCACGACTTGCCTGGGAAAACAGCGTTTATGGTTCAAGAAACGGAAATTATACCCATGAATTGTTTCACTAATATTGAACAATGGCAAGTATGGCGCCCGTTTGATCCGTCTGAAAAATAATTTTTCCTCGCACATATTTGTCATTGTATGGACACATGTTTGCGATTATATCGCCATTGCCCAAAGTCGCACGTGCCTGTGGGTGTCCGCCGATCCTCGAATGGTGAGGAATTCGGTACGGTACCTGGACCTAACCGCTCCAGTTGATCTGTTGGCCAACCGCCAGATCAAGGACATCTTGAAGCAACGACGGTGCGGGCCTTTCTAGTGTCTTTCGGCTGTCCAAAAGCCGAAATTGCTGAAGAGGCACACCTTCATTGCCAGAAGTGCGGACGCGGTTCTCCAACTCCAATCCAAGGCAGACAAAGCGGAGTGACGCGAGTTGAGCGTTGTTCCATCGCCGCATGAGTTTTCGCGTGACCTCAGCATCTCCAAAGGCTGGCCTCACTGCGGATACGCTTATGCATATACTTTGTCCCTTTGAATGCGGCATTTGTATAAGCCGTGCGGGAGAACGACCATGGCTACACAGCGTATTATCGACTTCCTCAACACCCGTCGTCCGGATGGTCCTTGCCTCGTCGTCGATACCGACGTCGTGCGCGAAAACTATCATAATTTTGAAAAGGCATTGCCTTATTCGCGCATTTTTTATGCTGTGAAGGCAAATCCTGCACCGGAAGTTTTACGCCTTTTGGCATCGCTTGGCTCGTGCTTTGATACGGCATCGGTTGCCGAAATTGAAATGGCACTGGAAGCGGGCGCAACACCAAACCGCATTTCTTATGGCAACACCATCAAGAAAGAGCGTGATGTCGCGCGTGCCTTCGAGCTGGGCATTCGCCTCTTTGCCGTTGATTGCGTTGAAGAGGTTGAAAAGATTGCGCGTGCCGCTCCCGGCAGTCGTGTATTCTGCCGTGTTCTGACCGATGGTGAAGGCGCTGAATGGCCGCTGTCGCGCAAGTTTGGTTGCGTACCTGCCATGGCGATTGACGTGCTGCGTCATGCAAAGTCGCTTGGTCTTGATTCCTATGGTGTGTCGTTCCACGTTGGCTCACAGCAGACAGATCTTAGCGCATGGGATCGTGCGCTTGGCGATGCTGCATCGGTTTTCCGCACGCTGGCTGACGAAGGCATCATCTTGCGTATGGTCAATATGGGTGGCGGCTTTCCAACCCGCTATCTCAAGGATGTTCCGACCGCTCAGGCTTATGGCATGTCGATTTTCGACGCGCTTTCCAAGCATTTCGGCAACCGGATTCCAGAAACCATTATTGAGCCGGGCCGCGGCATGGTTGGCAATGCAGGCGTGATCAAGACCGAAGTGGTGCTGGTGTCGCGCAAGTCGGATAATGACAATGTGCGCTGGGTCTATCTCGATATTGGCAAATTTGGCGGTCTGGCCGAAACCATGGATGAGGCGATCCGCTATCAGATTGTGACCCCGCGTGATGGTGGCGAAACCGAGCCTTGTGTTCTGGCGGGTCCAACCTGTGACAGCGCGGATGTCCTTTATGAAAAGACGCCATATCCGCTGCCGATCTCGCTGACCATTGGTGATGAGGTTCTCATCGAAGGCACCGGTGCTTACACGACCACCTATTCGGCAGTCGCGTTTAATGGCTTTGAACCGCTCCGATCATACGTCATCTGATCAATCGGGTTCTTCCCGATTGCTTCTCTCAATCTCACCGGTATCGCAAGATGCCGGTGGGGCTGTGTGGCTGCCATGCGTGGGCTGAGATGTCATGAATACAAATCTGGAAATTCAGGAAAATATTGAAACCGGCCTCTCGCCGCTTTTTGTGCCAGCTTTCTCCATTGTGGATGAAAAGGCGGAGCATAATGTTGCGCGTGAGGCTTTGCTTGATCGCGCCATGGGCGAAGGACGCCGCAGGAAATCGTCAGAAAAACTGCGTCGCGGCCGCTTAGCAGCAGAGGGTCTGGCTTTTTCAGCGATTGATCACCATGGGCAACTGGCAGGCACTGTCCGGTTGTGGAATATCCATGCTGGCCATGATGCGTCCGGCTTGCCGCTATCAGCTTTATTGCTTGGTCCACTTGCCGTTGATCCATCGGCAAGCGGGCGCGGCATCGGCTCGGCCTTGATGCAGCATGCGATTGCTCAGGCAAAACTGCGTGGCTATGGCGCCATTCTTTTGGTTGGCGACCCGGATTATTATGCCCGTTTTGGCTTTAGCGCGATCAGGACGGGTGATCTCTCCATGCCTGGTCCGTTTGAAAAACACCGTTTTCTGGCTCTTGAGTTGAAACCGGCTTATCTTGATGGTGCAAAGGGAATTTTACGCGCCAGCGGACGAAAAATATCGCGCTTATAGAATGCATCCCGAAGTATGAAACGGTTTTCGGATAAAGATGCGTGTTAAAAACGAATATTTAGAGCGCGTTTCGGTCTGATTCAATCAGATCGAAACGCGCTCTAATTCAGGCGCACCAGCCGTCCGAAATTGCGGACGGCTGTAATGAGAAGCCCCACCATAAAGCCTGCAATCAAACCTGCAATCACGATCAGTTTGCGCGACGATCCTGCCGGATCAAGCGGAGGCCGTGCCTCCGAGATCACACGAACATTGGTTGTTGTGATGCCTTCCTGTTCACTTGTTTCACGCGTGCGCAGCAGAAAAGCTTCATAGACGGAGCGCAATGTTGTTGCCTCCCGCTCCAGCTCGCGTAGTTTCACGCGATCATTATTGCTGTTGGCAAGTTGCGACTTGAGTTGCGCAAGCCTTGCGCTCAGGTCTTTCTCCTGCTGAACGGAACGGGCAACTTCTACCTGTAAAGATGCGCGGATACGGCGCAATTCCGCATCAATATCATTCAGAACTGTCTGTTTTTGTGATTGAAGCTGAATGAATTGCGGGTGTCGCGGGCCAAGCTGGGACGATGCACTATTGGCGTTCTGGCTTGCCAGCGCATATTGCGCACGCAATGCTGTGAGCGTGTTGGAACGCAGATCTTCTGGCAGGGTGCCGGCAATAACACTGCCGGTATTGGTATCATTGAGCACCTGAACCCGCGCCTGCGCCCGCATGGTTTCGGCGCGTTGATTGGTCAACTGGTCATTGAGGCGTGCCAGATCACTGTCGCTGATCAGCTTGCCATCGACATCAACCAGATCGCGTGTGGCACGAAAATCTGCTGCGGCTTTTTCTGCTGCTTCAACATTGGCCCGCATGTCTGCAAGACGTTTTGAAAGCTCTTCTGCATTGCGTCTGGCAGCATCGGATTGTACGGAATCAAGTTCTTCCTGAAAGACAGAACCAATGAGATTGGCGATTTCAGCCGATTTTTCCGGGTTGCGGGTTTTGACCGCGATTGAGTAAATGAAGGTCTTGGGATCACGCCCGATCGTGATACTGTCATAGAGATTATAGAGGACGCGGGTTTCCAGCGCCTGACCATCGCTTGTGGTTTTTGTCTCCCACAGGTTTTTAAGTTGCGCAAAAAAACCTGCAATGCCAGTCGGCACAAAGCTGCCGTTAAATTCCGGGTCTTTTGTAAGGTCGGCCTGTTTGATGACTTTGAGCAAAACACTGCTTGAATCAAGCATGCGAGCCTGGCTTTCAGCAATGGCCAGTGAAGCATCGGTTGGCAATTGCCCAGGCGTCAGCTCTGTTCCAACGGTTTTAATGTTGCGCGGGTCAACCAGAAGATCGGTTGAAGCAACATACATCTGCGGAATGGTGAGCGCATAAAGTGTAGCGATAATGCCGCCAAGCAGGGTTGTTGCAATCAGCAGCTTGCGTGCGCCGCGCACCACTTCAAATGCAGCCCGCGGATCGATCAGCGGCTTCCATTCGCTCTCAGGATCAATCTGTTGCAATGGCAGTTTTTCCTCTGCCGCACTTGCTTGCGGTGTTATAGCACGTGCAGCAGATTGCTCTGCTTTTGAGGCATTTTCGTGCTCGGCGATCTTGCGCTCAAGCTCGGCCCTGATTGATGCCATGCGCGTGCGCAGCTCAGAAACGTCGTGTTCTTCAGCAGCCGTCTTTTCATTTTGTTTACGGAAAAATTCAGTGCGCTCTTCCGGTTTGGCTGGCGGTGTCCATGGCGGGATTATCGATGGTTGCTCATCATCGCGCATGGCAAATTCTTCGCGGTCTGTCTTTGACGCGTCTGAAAATGCCAGAAGAGGCTTATCCTCTCTTCCTTTGTTGCGCTTGTCCTCACCATTCATCGTCAAAGATTTCCGTATCCCGAAATGACTTATCTGAGGCGATTATATGTTTTTGTGCAGAACAAATGGTTAATTTGCTGATCGAAATTGACTTGGTTCTTTTTAATTAAGTCTTTTCGGCTAAGTTTTGTTCTGCGGATTAGTATAGGTAACTAAATAAGCATTATGAAATATAAAGATGAGGCGTTTGGGTGATCGCGAAAGCAGTCCAGAGATTATTGGGAAGCCGGGGCTCCATGATACGGGATTTTTTCTCGCTGTTTTCCGGTTCCGCTGGAAGGCTTGTGGTCTCGCTTCTTTATTTCATTGCACTCGCCAATAGCCTGCCGACAGGGGATTTTGGTATTTTTGCGACCGCTTCGGGGACTGGCGTTGTGTTGTCGCGTCTGGTTTCGCTTGGTTTCAGTTCACCACTTTATCGCATTTCGACCGTTAAGCCCCTGCTGCTTGGCACATATACCACGGGTTATCTTGCTGCGGTCGTGCTTTCACTGCCGCTTTTCGCCCTATGCTCATGGCTGGTCTATTTTGTGTTTTTCAGTCGCGATATTCCATTCTTGCCATTTGCTGTGGTGGTGATTGCAGAAGCGCTTTTGTGGCGCTCAATCGAAATGATCATCATTGTCAATAATGGGCTGCGCCGGTTTGGAATCTCTGCATTTCTGGTGATTTTTGGCACAAGCACACGCGCGATAGCTGCCGTTTTGTTTATGTTTTTAGCCTCCACCCATGATGTTGCGCATTGGGCCTGGTGGTATCTTGCAGCCAATGCTGTCGCGCTGATTGTTGCATTGTGGTTCTATCCGAAAGTGAAATTGCGCTTTGAGTTGCGTCTTTATCTCCGGCGTGTTTCAGATTCCATTGCCGTCATGGGTGCAGAGCTGCTTTTCTATATCCAGAGCGAACTCGACAAGCTTCTGGTTTTAAGTATTGGCGGTCCAACGACTGCCGGTATTTACGCAATCATCATGCGGCTTGTGGACCTCACAGCGCTGCCGATCCGTTCTTTCAACATGCTTCTGGTTCAGAAGCTCATGCGGACCCCTGATATGCTCGCTTCCCTGCGCATCAGGGCTGGACTCGAGCTTGCCGTATTTGCAGTTTCCGTCGCGGGTCTTGGCGCGATGGTGGTTTTTCTGCATTTCTTTCCAAATGCACTGGGTGCAAGTGTTGCACCGATCGTCGGTCTTTTGCCACTGGTTCTGCTGGTTCCGGGTTTTCGCAATCTGATTGAGTATCAGACAGAGATTTTATACGCGCGCGGACAGTCAGGCTTGCGCACCATAAGCATGGTTTTGATGACAGCGGCCAAGGCTTTGTTTGTCTGGCAGCTTCTTGTCAATTATGGTGATAATAGTGACTGGATTGTCGGCTTGAATTTTGTCTTTGCAGGGATTTATCTTCTGTCGCTGGTTTTCACCTATACGAGTATGCGATTGCCTGCAAAACGGGTGTAATGCCCGGAGCATGACCACTCCGGGGGCAATTACGCGCCAATGATACGCCGGATATCTGCGACCGAGAGGCTGAGGAATGACTGCATTCCGATGGCGACCTGATGCGGCTCCATTTCAGCAATAAAAGTGCGAAATTCCTCCTCTGTGGGAGGCGGGGCGAACCATTGCATACGGCAAAGATCATGGGTGTCGTGGAAGTGTCCGGCCCCTTCCAGAACATCATCGACATAATGACCATATATGAAGCATTCGGAAAAGCGGCGGACATTGCCAATCGCTGCAACCCAATGTTGCCCTGTGTGTTCTTCGATACGCTTGCACATTTCGATGACTGAATCTCTGCGCCATGACACAAGCTGGCCGATATAGTCATTCAGAAAACTTTTACCATTCTTGACGCCAAGAAGTTTGCCGGCATTTTCAGCCCAGACCGGATGCTCGGGCCATTCGGGATTGGCAAGCGCATTGGGCCGGTAAAACAGGCGTAACTTGTCGCCATGCCATAATTTGCTGCAATCAAAGTCACGCACAAAGGCCGTATCGGAATCGGTATAGAGAAGGCCGTCTTCATCGACCTTGCTGGCAAGGGCGATGCGGCGCAATTGCTGCACATGCCAGCCGCGCAAGGGCTTTGTCTTGAGCGACAGCCAGACGCGCCGTCGGCCCAGATAGGTCGGGTCCGGGAAAGGACGCAGCCATGAAGGCAGCAGATCGCGTTCATCGATGACGATGCGGTTTGTGCTCTCTATTTTACGAAAGAGCGCAACATCTTTACTGTCGACAAGAATATAATGCTTGGTGAAACCGGTGACATATTTATCCATGGTTTCACACAGGAGCTTGCAGCGTTCAAAATCCTGATCCCAGCTTGCCGTAACAATCGCTGTCTTCAAGGTTTGCCCCCTGAAAGCTTGTTCCTGGCGACCCGCCACAGGAAGACCGGATTGCCGATGAGATAGCGTTTTGCCAGACGGCGCGGCTCTTGTGAAAGGCGGTGCAGCCACTCCATTTTGAGCGTGCGGACCCAGCCCGGTGCACGCTGCACGCGGCCAGTATGCAGATCAAACAAGGCGCCGACAGCGCTCGCAATCGTGCAATGCCCGGCTGTAATATGCTGGTCGATGAACAGCTCCTGTCGTGGAACCCCCATGGCGACAAGCAGCATATCCGGGTGGTAATCCTTTATCTGCGCAAGAATATCATTGAGCGCATCGGGCTTGAAATAACCATCCGCAATGACGCGATAATCATGCTGTGGAATCTGGGTTTTAAACAATATGGCAGTTTCTGCTGCAACGCCCGGGCCGCCGCCCAAAAGGGCTATTTTCATCGGACGCTTGATGTGCTGCATCAGACCGGGAATAAAATCGGTACCATTCAGATTGGCCGGAAATATTTCACCATAGGCAACCTTGCTGGCAATATCGACACCGATACCGTCAGGCAATATCAGGAAATTTTTCAGCGCAGCCATATAGTCCGGGTTTTCATGCGCAATATTGGCATTATTGGCATTAAGCCAACCCTGTTTCAGGAATTCGCGGTTTTCAATCCGCTTTTCAAAATAAGCAAATGAACTGTCCCAATCGAAACAGGCGACCTTGATGCCGAGAATATTTCGATATTTGAGTTTTTCGGATGAATTTTGCGTCATATTCAGTTTGCTTTTCCTGTGACATCCTGAAGCTTCTTTAAACCTTGGGCGATAGCGCTGTCCATGCCTGCAATCTGTGCCTGTTTGAAGGCTTTACCATTCAGTCGCTGGCTGTCACCCTCATTAATTGCTTTTAATTGCTCAATAATGGCCTGAGCAAATTCAGCCGGCTTGTCGGCGATGGTGCAATTGGCCGGAATATTGCCAATACCGCGCACTGAATGTGCGGTCGCCACACTTGGCAGTCCAAGTTCAAATGTTTCAATCGTTTTTAGCTGAACACCGGTACCTGCACGGCTGATCAGCGGAACGAGCCGGCATTTTTCCACAAATTCGGTCGCATCCGGTACTTTGCCGACGAAATTGACACCGGGATAGGCTGCAATGAGGTCAGCCGGTGTATTGCCGGCTATTGCTATAGAAACAGTTTCGGGCAGCAAAGGTTTTACCTCGCGCAGAAACCATTCAAGACCAATGCGATTGGGGTGCCATGTCCATGTGCCAATCAATGCAAGGTCATATTCTGCTGGCTGGGCTTTCGTTTTGGCATTGTTTACGGGCATGACCAGCGGCAGGGTTGCAAATTTTTCCGCTGACAGGCCAAGGGCAGGGCCATCATCTTCTGCGAATGTAAAGACAAAGCAGGCCTGTTCACAGAGGCGCTTTTCAAGCTTTTTGAGAATCCGTGCTTCGCGACCAAACAGGAATTTCTGAATTTTCCCTTTGGCATCGGCGGCATTTTCTTCTGCTGAACGGTGTTCGACATTATGGGCAATGAAGAGTGAGGGCTTGTCTTTGAAAACATCTTCGAATGCGCCGGGAAGAGTGACGCCATTGAGAACATAGGCATCAAAATCCCCCAGATCAGCTATCGCCTCGCGTATTTCGACAGCCGGGATCACCCGTAGCTTGGCTGAGGAAACCGTAAGCCCGCTCAGGAAGGATTTCAGCACCCAGCCCACCTTGCGCTTGAGACCTGCTCCTTCGGTTCGCACTTCGACTTCGCCAAGAACGATCGTGTCTTTGCTCTCGGCCGCCTCATGGCCCGGCCATGTAAAGCCGATAACGGTAACCTGTGCGCCCGCGCGACGCAGACCATCGATCACGGCAGCATTGGCCACTTCATAACCTGTTGCGGCCACGGCATGCGGAACAAGAGATGTCACGAAGACAAGGCGTAACGGTTGCATTCAGTTCCTGACCAATTTTAGCGTGTGTTTGTTAATAGCAGTCTCTACAGCCATGAAGTGAACTTTTCTTTAAGCGTTTATCAATAGTGGAAGGTTAAACATAGAAATACAAATCTCTGAAATAATTGGAAGCTGAGATGACAGATTTACCAGATCATATTGAAGTAATTGCTAAAACACCTGATCTTCCCTATGAGGAAATTGAAATCGTCGTTTCTCTTCCGACCTTTCGCAGGCCGGAACATCTGATCAGAACGCTCGATACACTCAATGCACAGACGACCAAGCGTAAATGGGCCGTTGTTGTGATTGAGAACGAGACTGAAAAGAAGGAAGGCGCGACTGTTGCAGCCCCTCTTTTCGATGCGGGCAAATACAGGGGCATGCTGATCGGTGAATCGCATCGCGGCAATTGCAACGCCTATAATGCTGGCTGGCTGACGGCGACGAAGTATTTCCCGAACTATAAATATATCATTGTCATTGATGATGATGAGCTGGCTGATCCTGACTGGATCGAGAATATGGTTGCGACCGCTGAGCGTTATGATGCCAGTCTGGTTGGCGGTCCGCAATATCCGATCTTTGAAAAGCCAAATTCGGACAAGTGGAAAAAACACCCTATCTTTCTGCCGCATTATACCAAGACTGGCCCGGTTCCGATTATCTATTCGTCGGGCAATCTGCTGATTGCGCGTGCAGTTATCGAGGCTCACAGCTATCCATTTATGGATCTCAAATTCAACTTTACCGGTGGTGGTGATTCAGACTTCCTGTCGCGTTCCATTGCCAAGGGTTTTAAAGTTGCCTGGTGTGCTGAAGGCATTGTACGCGAAACTATTCCTGAGCGCCGTCTGGAAAATGACTGGATCAGATCACGCGGTCTTCGCAATGGTGTTCTTTCAACGCTGATTGAACAGCGTAAACGCAAGGACGAGCCATTTGGTCAGCTGCGTGTATTCCTGAAAAGCCTTGCTCTTCTGGCCTATTCGCCAATCAAGGCTGTGAGAAGAGGTGTTGCTGCCGGTTTTGCGCCTGTTGGCACCTACTTTATCCATATTGGTCTTGGTCGGGTTATGGCGCATTTTGGATATCTGAATGAGCAGTATCGCAACCCGGACAAAAACTGATCGGGCCTTGTCCGATCCGTTGAGGATGACGATGCGCAAGACTGCGCTCGTCATCGCGACGACTATATTCTGCATTTTGCTGATTTCCTTTCGCCCGTTTTCCCCTTTTGTGGCGGCAGATGGGCAACAGGCCGGTGATGCAGTCACCCAGATTGGTTTCGGGCTTGTCGGAATGCTGGCGCTGGCATCAATGGCGATGCTGGCCAATCCTGCCCGGCTTTTGCGGCTGATCAGTCCCGGCTGGCTGTTAATGTTCGGCTTTTTGTTGATGTCAGCTTTCACAAGCATTGATCCGGGCACGGCAATTCGCGGTATCATGCTGACCATGATCGGTGTGCTTGCGATCCTCGCTGTACTCTCCTTGCCGCAGGATGGGGAGAGCTATTCCTGGATGCTGCTCATTGCGGCATTCATTGTCATTTTCATCTCATATGCGGGTGTTGTTTTTCTGCCCAATCTTGGCACCCATGGGTTTGATACCGGCGAGCCGCAGAATTCATTTCTTTGGCGAGGGGTGTTTACGCACAAGAATATTGCTGGACCTGTTATGGCGTTTTTTGCCTTTGCAGGCATTTATCTGTGGCGGCGCGGCTGGCGGATCAGTGGCGCACTGATTGCCGTGCTTGCGTTGTTTTTTGTCGCGCATACGGGGTCAAAAACCACAGTCGCCCTTGTGCCCTTTGCTATGTTGCTTGTGATCATCCCCGGCCTGTTTGGGCTGCGTGGCCTTGCGCCTTTGATAATATTTATCACGCAGCTTTTGTTTGCGCTTTTTACCATCGGCACTGTGCTGTTTGAGCCGATACAACAGATTGTGCAAAATAGCTCTGTTGACCCAACTTTTACCGGTCGAACATCGATCTGGGCTTTTGCAATTGATGCATTGCATCATCGTCCGTGGACGGGTTTTGGCTATGAAAGTTTCTGGGGTGGCGATGTCGCGAAAGAGGCTGCCAAACCCTATTATCTCGATTGGGATGTGCGTGGCATTGTGCACGGGCATAATGGTTATCTGGATATAGCCGTCACAATGGGGATTCCGGCATTGCTTTGTGCGATTGCTGTGATCATCATAATGCCTTTGGTCAATTATATGCGCTGCAGACCCAAACGCGAGAACCTGCTTCTTGCAGATTTCTTCCTGATGTATGTGTTTTTTGGCACGCTTAATGCAATGCTGGAAAGCTTTTTCTTTCGTCGTATGGACCCGGTCTGGCTCATGCTTGTTTTTGCAATTTTTGGCTTGGCGATGACAGCCAAAGTCACCATCCCCAAACGGGCTGTTTAGAGCAGTTCCTGTTGAAAAGGAAACGTAAGAACTGCTCTATCGTTTTGTTTTTACGCATTATCCTACGCAAAACCGCTTCGCACTTTTGCTGGAAATGCTCTGATCGGAGTTAGCATGAATATTGCACTCATTGGCACGGGCTTCGTCGCTGATTACTACATGACGACGCTGCAAAATTACCCGCAGCTAAAGCTGCTTGGTGTTTATGATCGTTCATCAGAGCGGCTGAAGGTTTTTGCGGCACATTATAAGCTGCGCGCTTATGAGAGCCTTGAGGCCGTATTTGCTGATAAAGATGTGCAGATTGTGCTGAACCTGACCACGCCGGAAAATCATTATGCGATTTCACGCGCGGCACTTGAGGCGGGCAAGCATGTCTATTCGGAAAAGCCGCTGGCGATGGATTTCAATGATGCGAAAGCCTTGGTTGAATTTGCATCCTCCAAAGGCCTTACCCTTGCCGCAGCCCCTGCCAATGGTTTGAGCGATGCACAAAAGCTTGTCGCAACTTCGATGAGCGAGATCGGCACGCCGCGTCTGGTCTATGCCGAGATGGAAGACGGCCCGGTTTTCCGTGACAAATGGGCGACTTGGCGCTCGCAATCGGGTGCGCCATGGCCGGGCCTGCATGAGTTTGAAATTGGCTGCACATTGGAACATGCAGGCTACGCACTCTCATGGCTGGTGTCGCTGTTTGGCCCGGTTGAAACTGTTACGGCTTTTTCTTCGATCACTTTCCAGAATAAAGGACCGGGCACGGAGCATCTGCACATGGCGCCTGATTTCTCGGTCGGTTGCCTGCGCTTCAAATCCGGCCTTGTTGCGCGTCTGACGTCCGGTCTTGCCATGCCCAAAGATCGGAGCCTGACGATTGTTGCGGATAAAGGCTCGATTACGGTCGATGATCTTTGGAACAACCGTTCTACAGTCCGTCTTGAATCAACTGATCGTAAGCGCTCTATTCTGTCTCGCGTCTTTGGCCGTCTGGAAGCAAAGCTCGGCAAGACATTGTCGTGGAAACCGGCCATTGGCAGCAAGCTTGCCTATCCAAAAGGCGATGCATTGCGCTTGCCATCCTTTCCGTCACAGATTGATTTCATGCGCGGCGTGGCTGATCAGGCGCGTGCCATTGAAACGGGTACCACGGCATTCTTTTCAGGCGCTGTCGCTCTGCATATCACCGAAGTTGCTCTTGCGCTCAACAATGCCGGTGAAAATGCAGCACCCTATAAGGTGCAGAGCAGCTTTTAATCCGGGTTTTGCGCAAGCACAGTGCTGATGATATTTGCCACTGCAGCACTGTGTTCCAGCGGCATGACCGGGCTTGAAATCTCGCCACGTGTGAGCGCATCGCGAACAGCCTGCGCCTGAAACTGCAATCCATTGCCGGAAAATGCATGATTCTCGATTGTTCTGCCCGGCAGTGGCAGACGGTTGAGAACCTTGCCAATCAATCCGCCCGGGCCTTTTGGCCCAAGGGATGAATGCAGCATCTTTGCAGAAAAAATCGTCAGACGCTGTGCTTTGAGAAATGGCGCGTGAATAAGAATCGCACCGTCAGTTCCTTCAATCAGCATCTGGTTTTGACCATCATGATCAAAGCCGCATGAGAGTTCTGTTTTCGCATTTGCATAGCTCAATGTAATCTTTGTGCGCATGTCGACGCCGCTTTTGGATTTTGTCCAGCTTCCACTGAATGCATCGGGCAGCCCCAGAAAACTCAGGGCAAGCGAAACAGGATAGACACCAAGATCAAAAGCGGCACCACCGCCAAGGGCGGGATTGAAAAAGCGGCTTTGCGGGTCTTCTTCACGCCAATAGGAGAGGTCAGCCTCGATGCGTTTAACGCTGCCAATCCGCCCGGCTTTGATATATTCGCGCACTGCATGAATGGCCGGCAGAAAACGGCTCCACATCGCTTCCATGGCAAAGACATTGCGTTCCTTGCTTGCCGCTGCAATCCGGCTTGCACTCTCGGCATCAAGTGTCAGCGGCTTTTCCGTGAGACACGCTTTTTCTGCGGCGATTGCCTGTAAAGTCTGAGATACATGCATGGCATTGGGGGTGGCGATATAGACGGCATCAAAATCGGCACATTCAAGAAAGGCCGATGCATCATCAAATGCATGGTCTGCACCGATAAGGGTTTTAAAAGTTTCAGCAGTTTCAAGCGAACGGGAGCATATGGCACTCACACGCATATCATTGCTCGCCTGAATATCAGCGGCAAAAGCATTGGCAATAGTGCCTGTGCCCCAGATGCCCCAGCGAAAGTGCTTTGCGTCGTGTTGCTTGCTTGTCATGGTTTTCCCGCCAATGCCTCTCATATCCCCGGTTTTTTGTTTGCTAACCCCGTTCTATCGGAAATACGAGAGGGGTGGGGTATTTAAATCGGTTAGTATTTTAGAAAAAGCCCTATCAAAATTGCGTCATATGCCCTAGATCACCCAAGAATAGGATACAGGCTGTCGCTTAATGATGCGATAGTCAAAGCTAAGACAGTCCAGTCTGTTAGGGTCCTGACCCTAGCTCTCTATTTATGTATAACAAGCTGGATGGCTGTGTTTCAAAAGGGCAGAAAATGGAAAAAGCAGATATCGGAATGGTTGGCCTTGGCGTCATGGGTTCAAACCTTGCGCTGAACATCGCCGAGAAAGGCTATACAGTAGCCGTTTATGACCGCGATGAGCCAGTCCTGAAAGCATTCATCGAAAAAGCAGGCGCTTTGCGTGACAAGATCATCCCTTGCGCCACTTTTGAAGAACTGGCTGACAATATTCGCAAGCCGCGTCCGATCATCTTTCTGATCAAGGCCGGCGCTCCGGTTGATGCCGAAACCACCCGCCTCAAGGCCTATCTTGAGAAGGGCGACATCATGATCGATGCCGGTAATTCCGATTATCGTGACACGATGCGTCGTTTGAAAGCACTTGGTCCGAACGATCCGACCTTTGTCGGCATGGGCGTATCGGGCGGTGCAGAAGGTGCCCGTCACGGCCCTTCAATGATGGTAGGCGGTACGCAGGAAGCTTATGATCGTATTGCGCCAATTCTTTTGGCTGCTGCTGCAAAATACAAGGGCGAATCCTGCTGTGCGCTGGTTGGGCCGGATGGTGCAGGCCATTTTGTGAAGACTGTTCACAACGGTATCGAATATGCCGATATGCAGATGATTGCCGAAATTTATGGCATCCTGCGTGATGGTCTTGGCCTTTCGGCGCCTGCAATCGGTGATGTATTCGAGAAATGGAATGCAGGTCCGCTCAATTCCTATCTGATTGAAATAACTGCCAAAGTTCTGAAGGCGACTGATCCCGAAACCGGCAAGGCAATGGTCGATATGATCCTTGATCAGGCCGGACAGAAGGGCACTGGCCGCTGGTCGGCGATTGAAGCACAAATGCTTGGCGTTCCTGCGACCGGCATTGAAGCAGCCGTTGATGCACGTTCGATCTCGTCGCTGAAAGCTGAACGTCAGGCTGCTGAAAAAGCCTATAAGCCTGCGCCGCGCACACTTGATATTGCTGATCAGGCTCAGTTCCTGGCTGATCTCGAGCAGGGGCTGCTGGCTGGCAAGATCGTTGCCTATGCGCAGGGCTTTGCAGTTCTGGCCGCAGCTTCCAAGGAGCATGGCTGGAATATTCCGCTTGCAACTACCGCCCGCATCTGGCGCGAAGGCTGCATTATCCGCTCTCAGTTTCTTGACGATATTGCGCAAGCCTTTGAAGGTCAGGACATCGAAAATCTTCTGCTGGTTCCAGCCTTTGTTGAACGCATGGGCAAGGCATCGAAGGGTCTTCGCAAGATTGTTGCACAGTCAGCACTTGCCGGTCTGCCGCTTCCGGCACTGGGTTCGGCATTGAGCTATTTTGATAGCTTCACCCAGTCGCAGGGCAATGCCAATATCATTCAGGGTCAGCGTGATTTCTTCGGTTCGCACGGCTTCAAGCGCATCGACAAGGAAGGTGATTTCCACGGTCCCTGGGGCAGCTAAGAGCCTGACTTTATGGTCCTGAATGATGAAAATCACAAAAGGGCCATAAAATTGACATGCTATAAACACCAGTTTCACAAAAAAGCCGCCAGTTTTGGCGGCTTTTTTGTTACTTCTATGAATTAATCGGCCAAAACGAGCAGATCATGGGCTGCAAAATGCACCGTCACTTTGTCGCCGCGCTGAGGCGGCGTGTGTGCCGGATCATTGAATGTGTCAAATGATAGCTGATTGCTGCCAAGGGCAACGCGCGTCCGAATAACTGAGCCGAGGAAGTGGACGTCTTCGATCGTTGCCTCAAGCGCCGTATCATGACTTTTGCGTGCTTCCATGCTGACGGCTTCCGGGCGCAGCGCGAGGGTGATCGTCTTACCCTTTGGATGATGGCCAAGCTCCTCATTCACCTTGATCATATGCCCATCAAGTTCAATGCTGTTTTGATCCGGTTGGGCTATTGATGCTTCAAGCATATTGAGCGTGCCGACGAAGGAAGCGACGAAGCGTGATGCCGGGCGATTGTAAATATCGAATGGCGTACCAATCTGATCGGCCTTGCCTTCATGCATGACGACGATACGATCCGAGATAGACAGCGCTTCTTCCTGATCATGGGTGACAAACACCGTGGTAATGCCAAGTTTTTGTTGGATTGCACGGATTTCCTGACGCAGCGAGATACGGATTTTTGCATCAAGTGCAGAAAGCGGCTCGTCCAGCAAAAGTACCTGCGGTTTGGTTGCCAATGCCCGCGCCAGTGCAACACGCTGCTGCTGGCCACCCGACATCTGATAGGGATAGCGGTCTGCAAGATGCTCAAGCCGGATAAGGCCGAGCATTTCCTTGACCGTTGCATCGATTTCAGCTTTCGGCTTGCCCGAAACCCGCAGGCCAAAGGCCACGTTTTGCGCAACCGTCATGTTTGGAAACAGCGCATAGGCCTGAAAGACCATACCGATATTGCGCTGGTTCGGTTTGAGATCAACAACGTCTTTGCCGTCAATTTCGATTGCGCCCTGATCCGCGCTTTCAAAACCGGCAATCATACGCAGAACGGTTGTCTTGCCGCAGCCCGATGGCCCGAGAAAGGAAACAAATTCCCCTTTTTCGACGGCAAGGTTGAAATCGTGAACGACGGTATTGGCGCCGAAGCTTTTTTTCAGGTGCTTGAGATTAAGAAAAGCCATGAATTTTACCCGGCATTTGTCTTGAATTTATTGAGGCGGGACACAAGCTGCAACATGATGATGCTGAGCCATGTGATGCCAAAGGAAATGATCGCCAGTGCTGATGGCTCATAAGCGCGGTTGGCGCCGACCAGCTGGAGATAAGGACCAAAGGCAGGGCGATTGAGAAGCGACGCCAGCGTAAACTCACCAATTACAATGGCAAAGGTGATGAAGGCACCGCTCATGACACCGGAAATCACATTCGGGAAAATGATCTTGAACATGATCCGGCCCCAGCCGGCCCCAAGGCTTTGCGCTGCTTCGGTGAGCGTGCGCACATCAATCGTGCGCATGGCTGTATCGACGGCGCGATACATATAAGGCAATGACAGGGTCATATAACCGAACATCAAAAGCAGATCGGTTGCACGTGTCGATGCTGTGAATGGCAGCCATGAAGACGAGTTATATATGCGCAGATAACCAAATACGATGACGATGGCCGGAATAACCAGTGGCATCAAGGTGATAAATTCGATTAATGGGCGCAGATGCGGCAGACGCAAACGCACCCAATAGGCGGTCGGCACCACCAGCAATATACCGAAAATGATTGTCAGAATGCCAAGAATAATCGAATAGGAGAAGGTCTCCTGAAATTTTGGATCACTGAAAACAACCCGATAGGCATCGAATGAATATTCACCGCGGCGCATGCGCAGCGAGAATTCAAACGTGCCAATCAGCGGGACAATGAAGTAGATTGCGCCAATGAGAAAAGCGATCCATGCCCCGATTTTTTGGGGGTTAAAGCCCTTTTTCATCGTTGCCACCTTTCGGCACGCATACGTAGCCAGATGTAAATCAGGTTTGAAATGCCGGTAATGACGATCATGCCAAGCGCCAGCGCATAGCCCAGATTCTGGTTATGCAGCACGTCGCCGCGGATCTGTGCAAAGAGCAGGATCGGAACAATATTGAGCGAAGAGCCGGTCAATGCATAGGCTGTGGCAATCGCACCAAATGAATTTGCAAATAAAAGCAAGGTGGTTCCGAGCAGGCTCGGCCAGAGAATCGGAAAGGCAATCATGCGCCAATATTGCAGATTGGTTGCGCCAAGAATTGAGGACGCTTCGCGCCACTCTTTTTTCAGGCCATCAAGCGCAGGTGTCAGAATCAGCACCATCAATGGAATCTGGAAAAATAGATAGGTGATCGTCAGGCCGAAGAAGCTCAGAAGGTTAAAACCGGTCGAGTAAAGATTAAAGCCAAACCATTCGCGTAATAAAATAGTGACAAAACCGGTCCGGCCAAGGGTCGCGAGGAACGCGAAGGCCAACGGAACGCCAGCGAAATTGGATGCAACACCTGAGAAAGTCAGAACTGTCGGGCGCAACCAGCGCGGCAGATTGCCCAGCACCACGGCCCATGCCAGAAAGAAGCCGATAAAGGCGCCACCAAGCGCCGATGCAAGGCTTACTTTGATCGAAACCCAGTAGGCATTCATAATCTGGGGCTGGAAAAGATCTTGTACGTTTTTGAGAGTGAAATTGCCGTCCGGGTCCTGAAAGGCACCGATAATGAGATACATTGTCGGCCATAAGAGGAAGAGTATTGCAAACAGGAAAAAAGGCGCAACACCAATATAGGAAAGCGGTAACTGGCGCTTACGCACCTGCTTGAACGATGCTTCTGTATCGATTGCTGAATTCATATGTTCTTTCTTAGAGGCTGAAATCTGAAAATACCACAGGCTTTCCAGATTAATCGGCATAACTGTCCGCTATGAAAGCAAAGACTGTGACGACCATTTCTGGCCGTCACAGATCATAAACAGGGCAAGTTTAGAGCATAATCCGACCTTCGTTCAACGAGGATCGATAAGATTATGCTTCAAATACAAAGACTTTAGAGCGCCGATCTGATTCAATCAGATCGAAATGCGCTCTAAGGGCGTTTACTGAACGTTTGCGCCAACAACGCTATCCCAGTTCTTGGTGATTTCTTCCTGAGCGGTTTCAATCTGTTCAAGAGTTGGGAAGATAGCCTTTTCATAGGCATCTGCCGGTGGCAGCTTGTCGAGCAGTTCCTGTGGAATCTTGCCAGCCTTAGCCATTGCGTTGAAGCGGATCGGGTGACAATAGCCCTTCAGATAACCAAGCTGGCCTTCATCCGAATAAAGGTGTTCCATCCAGAGCTTTGCAGCATTTGGATGCGGTGCATAAGCGCTGATCGCCTGCACATAAACGCCTGCAACGACGCCGTTCTTTGGAATGACTGTTTCGATTTCCGGGTTGCCTTTCAGCGTATCACGGTCTGCGAGCGCGTTGTAATCCCAGCGAATAATGATAGGGGTTGAACCCTGGGCCAGCGAAGCAGCCTTGCCGATGACCGGAACGAAGTTGCCGGCAGCATTGAGTTCCTTGAAAAATTCAAGACCCTTCTTGCCAGCTTCAGCACCCGGTTCTGCACCGCGTGCGATACCGGCAGCGTGAACGCCAAGAATTGCCTGTGCGGAAACCCGTGGATCACCGGCAAGGGCGACCGAATTGGCATAATCGCTCTTGAGCAGGTCTTCCCAATCCTGTGGAACATCTTTGATGATGTCCTTGTTCACTTCAAAACCGAGAACACCGTAATAGTCGCCATACCAGTAACCTTCCGGGTCTTTGGCGCTATCTGGAATTTCGTCCCAGGTTGCGACCTTGTATGGCTGGGTCAGGCCGTCTTTCTTGGCAGTGGTGCCAAATGCAAAGCCGACATCGATAACGTCAGGCGCCTGTGGACCCTTGTTATCCTTGTTGGCCTTGATGGCTTCGATTTCATCACCTGAACCCGCATCAGGGTTGAGTTCATTGACCTTCAGGCCATATTTGTCCTTGAAGCTCTGGATGATGTCGCCATAGCCACACCAGTCATGCGGCAGTGCAATGGTTGTCAATTCGCCTTCGGCCTTGGCGGCGGCGATCAGTTCGGCTGATGGTTCAGCAGCAGCGATGGAAACGCCACAAACAGCGATTGCGGTCGAAAACGACAGCAGACGCGCAGTAAATGCAAGCATTGTTTGACTCCCCTGTTTAAGTCGGACGAACGCTCCCGGTCGATTCCAGTGCGCGCGCATTTCCGATAGCCGTCATGGATGACGGTTGGATGACAGTTTGTTTATTGTCACAAATTATCAATGACAGAAAGTGAAACATGTTTTCAGGGACTTAGCAATTGACCCATGGGGTGATGCATAGTTTTATGACAATAAATATGACAAATGTTTCGTCATTGTCATATTTTGAAACGGGGCTTTTCTCAAAACGGCAGGTTTTGTTCCTAGTGACCACCACCACCACCGCCAACGCCCTGTTTTGGCTTGCGCAGCATGATCGCACAAACAGCAAGCGAGCAGAACATGACTGTAAGAATAAAAAACACATCGATAAATGACATCAGCGTTGCTTGCTGACGCACTATGCCGGACATTTTTGAGATCGCAATAGTTGCTCCATCGAGACCGGCTGCATTGTATTTGGCAGTGAGGTTGGCCAGCATCTGTTCAGCTTCACTATTGCCCCAGCGAACATGTTCGGCCAGACGCTCATAATGCATGTCGCTGCGGCGTGTGAGAATTGTATTGATCACTGCCAGACCGACTGCGCCGCCAAGATTGCGCGTCAGGTTGAACAGACCGGACGCATTTTTCATCAAGGAAGGGGGCAGGGTTCCGAGCGCCAGATTGTTGATCGGCACCATACACAGCATCAGCGAGCAGCCGCGCAGGATTTGCGGGATCAGCAATTCATGAAAATCCCAGTCAGCGGTCAGGCCCGTGACCATCCATGTTCCTGCGGCAAAACCCAAAAAGCCGATCATCATCATCAGACGCGGGTCCATGCGGCTTGAGAGGAATCCGGCAAGCGGCGCTGTGAAGAACATGGCAAGACCGCTGACAAACAGTGCTTCGCCGATCATCAGGGCGTCATAGCCGCGTATCTGGCTCAGATAAAGCGGATAAAGATAGGTGAGACCATAAAGGCCAACGCCCATCACAAAGGAAAACAGAGAGCCAAAGGCAAAATTGACGTTTTTGAAAGCACGCAGATCCACGATGGGTTCTTCGGCAGTAAATGCTCGATAGAAAAACACGATGCCGCCAAGGGTCATCACACCGGTTAAAATGAAGATCGCTTCATCCTGTAGCCAGTCGTTGCGCGGACCTTCTTCGAGCACATATTCCATCGAGCCAAGGAAGGCTGCCATGCCAGCCAGTCCCCACCAGTCAAACTTGCTCAGAAGCGAGCTGTCGCCTTCGTCAAAATCGATGAGGTTCCAGGCTGCAATTGTCACCAATATGCCGGGACCGACATTGACCAGAAACAGCCAGTGCCATGAGAAAGCGTGGCTCAGATAGCCGCCAACGGTCGGGCCAATGGTTGGCGCAAGCGTTGCGACGAGGCCGATCATCGGCGAAACAATAGACCTCTTGGATGGCGGAAAGATTGTGAAGGCTGCCGCAAACACACTTGGGATCATGCCGCCGCCGATAAAGCCCTGAATGGCGCGATAGACGATCATCTGATCGATATTGGTTGCAGTCGCGCAGAGCATGGAAGCAAACGTGAAGCCTGCCGCAGAAACCGTAAACAGAACGCGGGTCGAGACAAGGCGCCCCAGAAACCCCGATAGCGGGATCATAATGACTTCCGCGATCAGATAGGAGGTCTGGACCCACGAGATTTCATCGGAGCTGGCGCTCAGGCCGGCCTGAATTTCGGACAATGACGCCGAGACAATCTGGATATCCAGAATAGCCATGAACATGCCAAACACCATCGCCAGAAAAGCAATAGCTTTTTTGGGATCAATGCGATCATCTGCGGGAGTTATTGCTCCCATCGTGGTGTTTGCAGCCATGAAGGCGCACTCCGAAAAGGAAAAAGGAACGTGGCGCGTCGATTCAATCTGCGGTTTCTTCAGGTGCCGTGCGCGTATCGATCTCTACGGTAACACTCAGACCTGCGCGGATTTTGCCCGAATCAAGCGCTTCCTGCGGAATCGTGATGCGAACCGGAACGCGCTGAACGATCTTTGTGAAATTGCCGGTCGCATTTTCAGGTGGCAATAGCGAGAACACGGCACCGGATGCAGGCGCAACTGATGCGACTTTGCCTTCAAAATAGGGACCGTCAATGGCATCGACATGGATACGTGCTGTTTCGCCAGTTTTGATATGGCCGAGCTGTGTTTCCTTGAAGTTTGCATCGATATAGAGCTGATTAACCGGAACAAGGGCTGCAATTTTCTGACCAGCGGAAACAAGGTCTCCCTTTTTGCCAGCAAGATTGCCGACAACGCCGTCAAATGGTGCACGCAATGTGGTGAAATCGAGATCACGGGCAGCCTTGTCACGTGCAAGCTCAAGCGAACGCATGCCGCTTTCCGCTTCCTTATATTGCGCATTCAACACATCAATATTCGCATTGGCCGATGCAATCTGCGCATTTGATCCGGCGACTTTTGCCTTCGCCTGATCAAGCGCTGACTGCGCATTGTCGAGTTCAGACTGGGCAGAAAAGCGCGTATCGTGCAGCCTTTGAATGCGAACCATCGTGCTTTCGGCATTTTTCAGAACAGCCCGGGAGGACTGCTCATCTGCTTTTGCCTGTTCAAGCGCGGCATTTGCCGCCTTGATCTGTGCATTGATGCGGTTCAGCGTCTGCTGTTGTGTCGCAAGCTTGGCCTCTGCTTCATCCAGTGCAATCTGATAATCGCCTGAATCAAGCTGGAAAATCACGTCACCAGCCTTGATATGCTGGTTGGCAGCGACAGGAATATTCTCAATATAGCCGGTGACTTTTGGTGCAATGGAGGCAATATCACCTTGCACATAGGCATCGTCAGTTGAAACCATGAACCGGCCCACTGTCCACCAGTCATAACCATACCACAGACCGCCGGCGACAGCGGCGACAAGAAGGGCTGGAAGCAGAAATCCTTTGCCAAAGCCTTTTTTCCTGCTGCTTTTTGATGCGTCCGAATGCTGCTCAGCTGCCGGTGCCGCTGTCTGCGGCTCATCCGGCGACGATGAATTTGGAAACTGGCGTATATCAGCTGTATCAACAGATTTGGGTGCGGGCATGGGAAAGCTTTCTGGATGGACCCTGGTGAACCGCTTGGTTCGATGTTGACTTAGAGCAATAAGTTGCCCATATCAAGTGTCATCGAACCGCTTGGTTCGAAATTAATGATGAGTTTGTACAATGAATCGTGAACACGGCATCAAAGATGGCGCCACAAATGATCAGGTTGAAACGCAGTCAATAAAACTGAGTGCTGGTGGAGAATTGGGCGCTGCTGAAGAACTGAGCACTGAAGCTGGGCGGATACGTCTGGGTGCCGGGCAGGATCCGGTTAAGCGACAGCAGATTCTTGAAGGCGCACAGGTAGTTTTTCTGCGCATGGGTTTTGACGCGGCGAGTATGAATGACATCACGCGCGAAGCAGGTGTCTCAAAGGGCACCATTTACGTTTATTTCAACAGCAAAGAAGAGCTGTTTGTTGCATTGTGCGAGCATTATCGGCGCACAATGTTCAGTAATCTCATAGACAAACTCGAACGCGGATTTTCTACACGGCAGGAACTGGTCGAATTCGGGGTGGCGCTTGTGACAATCATCACATCGTCGACGGCACTGCGTGCCCAGCGCATCATCATAGGTGTGAGTGAGCGCAAGCCGGAACTTGCGGCGCATTTTTATGAGCGGGGTCCAAAGCGCAGTCTTCTGATTATGGCAGATTATCTCGAAAGAATGGTCAAGGCCGGGGAAATTGAACCGCTTGACCCAATGGAAAAAGCCCAACAGTTGATAGATCTGTTTTTGGCGGGGCTTTATCGTCCGCGTCTGTTTGGTGCTATGCCAGAATCTCCGACCGATCAGGTGATCGTTAAAAATGTCGAATCGGCTGTTGATTTTTTCTTCAAGGCATTTGGTAAGAAAAAGTGAGCTGTTCAGAAATGAAACAGCTGGTCCTTTTTTCGCTTTCATGCGGGCATTAATTTACAAAAAAAATAGTTTTTGTGCATGAACGTCATATTTTTTGACTTATTTTATGCAGGTAATTCATTGCAATAAATTAGTTGCGAGTTGATTTAAGACGTATTTTTTATGTGACTTATGGAGAATTGAAGCATTTGGAGCTTCAATTTTTCAAAGTGGATGTTCCGTTTCTGAAGAGAGGAATGAGCATCTGCGCTGCCAAGGAATTTAGCCAATGACTTTAGATCTGATTCATTTTCCAAACTTCAAGAAGACCTTTTTTGGTCTGTCTTTTCAGAGTGATACACTCTCGCTGCTTCAGCGTATTCGCGATGAGATTGACTGTCGCCATATCATGCATGCCTATCAGGGGCGGATGGGTAACAGCACTAAGGTCAGTTCCGATGACCTCACCGTTGTCATAACAGTTCCGACAAACTGGGCCTCGCGCTATTCGACGAAAAACTATTTTGTCATTGACCCAATTTTCCAGGATAGCTCGCCTTTTTTCAACAGCGATGCCAGTGGAATTGTTAAAAACCTTGCAGAAGATGCGAAGGAATGTCCGGCAGTTGCAGAGATGTTGCAAGATGCTGAGAAGCATGGAATTGGCAATCTCTATGTTGCGGTTTCTGCGCGTAATGCAAAGGGCGTTCTGGGATGCACATTGTTCACGTTTGAAATTGAAAACGAGGACCATGAGCAATTTGTGGCGCGTATGCGTCCACGACTTCTGAGCCTTTCGGGTATCATTCACAATTCAATGTGTGGCAGCAAAGATGTAAGTTCTGCTGCAGGCTTGCTGACACCGCGTGAAATCGATTGTCTGCGCTGGGCTGCGAGTGGAAAAACCGATGGCGAGATTGCAGAAATTCTTAGCATCGCACGCTGGACAGTTGTCACCTATTTGCAAAATGCGAAAATCAAGCTGAACTGCGCCAACAGGACGGCAGCTGTCGCAACCGCCCTTTCGCTTGGCATTATAGATATGCTCGAAGTCGGGCATCTGATTGTGTAATATTCAAGAGCATATTAAAAAAGGCGGGCATTGCCCGCCTTTTTTATGAGTTGTATAAATCAGTGATGGCCGCATTTTTCGCATAAGCCACGTAATTCAAGTGTGGTTTTGCGCGATTTGAAACCATTTTGAACACTCCATGCACCAACGAGATTTTCAATCGCCGGATCGGAAAATTCGGTGACTTGGCCGCATTGTTCGCAAATGGCAAAGGCGATGAGACCATGCTCATGGCATTGCGGATGCGCGCAGGCAACGAAGGCATTGAGGCTTTCGAGACGATGTATCATCCCGTATTCCAGCAGTTTTTCCAGAGCACGATAGACTTGCAGCGGAGCCCGGAAACCATCATCGCGCAACTGGTCGAGAATGGTGTAGGCGCTCAGTGGACCATCTGCTTTTGATAATACATCAAAAACGAGAGACTGATTACGGGTCAGATCGTGCGATGCGTGATTATGATCGTGATGATTGCTCATTGTCAGCGGTCCGTTTCGGTGAAGTCTCTCTCCTATGTAATGGCAAGAGGCTTAAAATGAAAATAGCCAGTGTGGCAACGACGATTGAGGGGCCGGATGGTGTATCAAATTCAACCGAGCCATAAAGCCCGCCGATGACACCAAACACGCCGATAACAGAGGCAATAATGGCCATCTGCTCGGGCGTCGATGCAAAACGTCGTGCTGTAGCGGCAGGAATAATCAAAAGCGAAGTGATGAGCAGAATGCCGACAATCTTCATCGAAATTGCGATGACGATTGCCAGCAGGAGCATGAAAATAATCCGTGATAAAGCCGGATTAAGGCCTTCAGCCTGTGCGATATCTTCGCTTAGTGTTGCCGCAAGCAATGGTCGCCACAGCCATGCAAGCAGCGCCAGAACAAGAATTCCGCCGCCATAAACAAAAGCAATGTCCAGACGCGAAACAGCAAGCAGATCGCCGAACAGGAAGGACAGCAGATCAACGCGCACCCATGTCATGAAAGCCACAATGACCAGCCCCAGAGACAAGGTAGCGTGGGACAGAATGCCAAGAAGTGAATCTGCCGACAGAGAATGCCGCTTTTGAAGCAGAAGCAAAATGGCGGAAATTGCGACAGCGACTGCAAAAACCCCGATCATCAGATTGATATCGAGAATCAAGGCTAAAGCCACACCCAGCAAGGCTGAATGCGCCATTGTATCGCCAAAATAAGCCATGCGCCGCCATATGATGAAACAGCCGAGCGGTCCTGTGGTTATTGCCAGGCCGATGCCGGCAATCAGGGCGCGTGTAAAAAAATCATCAAGCATGGGGTTCTTCCCCTTTATGGTGGTGATGGTGGCCGTCTTCTGCATGGCAGTGATCGGTTACTGTCCCATCGGCATGTATGACACGACCATCTGGCAGATGCGTGTGATCATGGTGATGTTCATAAATGGCGAGGGGAGCAACGGCCCGGCTGCCGAATAATCGCGCATATTCAGGACTTGCCGTCACATCGCGCGGTGTTCCGCTGCAACAGACATGGCCGTTCAAACAGATAACGCGGTCGGTTGCCGCCATCACCAGATGAAGGTCGTGGGAAATCAGCAATACGCCGCAACCGGTCTCGTCACGCAATTTGGCGATCAGTTCATAAAGGGCGGCTTCGCCGGAAAAATCAACACCCTGCACCGGCTCATCAAGCACCATAATATCCGGTTTGCGGGCGAGGGCACGTGCCATCAATGCACGCTGGAATTCACCGCCCGACAAATTGGCGATTTCCGCCTTGAGAAGATGCGAGATTCCAACTGCATCAAGCGCATGGAGAATATCGGCTTTGGAAAGCGGCCCCGTCAGGGTCATCAGACGTTCAACCGATAATGGCATGGTCCGGTCAATATTGATCTTTTGTGGTACATAACCGATGCGCAGAGCTGTTATGTGACGAACTTCACCCTCATCAGGCTTGAGAATACGCAGTGCCATTTTGGCGGTCGTGCTTTTGCCCGCACCATTAGGACCAATCAGCGTGACGATTTCCCCGCGATTGATCGCCAGATCGACATTGCGGACAAGCCAGCGGCCATTGCGATAAATGCCGGCGCCTTTCAGTTCCAGAAGTGGTTCCCGTCTGTGATCTGCGGGGAGGGCGGTCTTTTGGGCCATTAAATGCGCTTTCGCTGCCTTTTGACAGGGCGCAAATGCCTTTATCGAAGGATAAAAGCCGCCCCGAAATTCCTGTCTCAAGATATGTGAATGATATTCTGATTCGGTATCATTTGCCTCGCGCGGTTAGGCGCTGTGCATTTTTCTCCAAAAAGAGGTTGTGTCTCCTTATTGCAGACGTTATAGCATAACGCAAATGATGTAATAAAATAACATATCATTCTTATATGTTGTTCCTGTTCAGGGGACGTTCAAGAGAGACTTTGAGAAGGCTATCATGAAATACTTACGATCTCTGCTTTTGGCATCTGCCTTTATGTCTGTTGTGAGTGGCGCGGCTTTTGCTGGCGAACGTGAAGGCGTTGTCGTTTCGATCAAGCCCTTGCATTCGCTGGTGTCTGCGGTAATGCAGGGGGTGGGAGAGCCAAAGCTGATTGTTCAGGGGGCCGGCTCAGAGCACTCCTATAATCTCAAGCCATCTGACGCGAAAGCTATTGAGGGCGCAAAAGTGATCTTCTGGGCTGGACCGTCAATGGAGACTTTTCTGGATAAGCCCATCGACACGCTTGGCGAAGGTGCAACAGTGGTAGCGCTTGGTGAAACTGATGGTCTGACGAAGCTGAAATTCCGTGAGGGCGGTCCGTTTGAAGCCCATGATCACGGACATGAAGGTCACGATCATGGTGCAGAAGAGCATTCCCATTCCCATGATAATCATGCTCATGAACATGATCACGGGCATGACCATAAGCATGACCATAAGCATGATCATGCAGATGAGGCTGCTGAGAAGGGGCATGATCATCACCATCATCATGGGGAATTTGATCTGCATTTCTGGCTGGATCCGCAAAATGGCAAGGTGCTGGTTGGCAATATTGCCAGGGTGCTTGGCGAAAGTGATCCTGAACATGCATCCCAATATGAGAAAAATGCAGCCGATTATGCTGTTAGGCTCGATGCGCTCAATAAGGATATTGAAACGGAACTCCAACCGGTCAAGGACAAGCCGTTTATTGTCTTCCATGATGCATATCAGTATTTCGAGAACCGCTTTGGTGTAAATGCAGCCGGATCGATAACGGTCAGCCCGGAAAAGGCACCGGGTGCTGCACGCATCAAGGATATTCACGAGAAAATCAAATCGCTGGGTGCGGTCTGTGTTTTCTCGGAACCGCAATTCGAGCCCAAGCTGGTCAATACGGTTATCGATGGAACACAGGCAAAGACAGGTGTTCTCGATCCGCTTGGTTCGGAACTCAAGGATGGGCCGGATCTTTATCCGCAGCTCATTCGTAATCTGGCTGATTCACTGAAGGACTGTTTGTCGAAATAGCGCTGGTCGCGAGCAGTCTGGACCCCACTCCGGCAGCGATCAGTTCTTGGTGCCGGACTGTCATGATTTTTGATAGTCCGGCACTACCTTTTATAGCTATTGAAACAGAGCATGTTCTAAAACAAGTTTTCGCATTTTCGGATTTTGGACCGGAATGCGGTGAATAGATCAGGTGGCTTTGCCGCCTTTTATTCGGCGAATAAATGTAATGATATAACATTAATACCTAGCCAGCTTATCTTATAATTGCCAGCAAAGGAGTTGCCATGAAAAGGCTTCCCGTTACTGTACTCTCCGGCTTTCTCGGTGCAGGTAAGACCACACTTCTCAATCATGTTCTCAACAATCGGGAAAACCGCCGTGTTGCGGTGATTGTTAATGATATGAGTGAAATCAATATTGATGCTGCTCTGGTGCGTGAGGGCGGGGCCGATCTGTCGCGCACTGAAGAACAGCTTGTCGAAATGACCAATGGCTGCATTTGCTGCACTTTGCGCGATGATCTTTTAAAAGAAGTAGCGCAACTCGCATCGCAGGACCGCTTTGATTATCTTCTTATCGAATCGACCGGCATATCCGAGCCTTTGCCGGTTGCTGCGACATTTGAGTTTCGCGACGAAAAGGGCGAAAGCCTGTCAGATCTGGCGCGTCTTGATACGATGGTAACGGTCGTAGATGCGGCGAACCTGCTCAAAGACTATTCTTCCAGTGATTTTTTGCGTGATCGCGGTGAGTCGCTTGGGGATGAAGATGAGCGTACGCTGGTCGATCTGCTGGTCGAACAGATTGAATTTGCTGATATTGTGATACTCAACAAGGTTTCTACGGCTTCCGCTGAAGAGCTGGATCTGGCACGAAAAGTTATCCGCTCGCTCAATCGTGACGCTCATATTGAAGAAGTCGATTTCGGTCAGGTCGCGTTTGATGTGATTCTCAACACAAGACGTTTCGATTTCAACCGCGCTCACGAGCATCCGCTTTGGTATAAAGAACTGCATGGTTTCAATGATCATATCCCGGAAACGGAAGAATATGGCGTGCATTCATTCGTCTACCGGGCCAGACGTCCTTTTGATCCGGCACGGTTTCAGACATTTATCGACAGAAGCTGGCCCGGCGTTGTTCGCGCCAAAGGGTTTTTCTGGCTGGCAACGCGCCCTGATTATGTCGGCGAGTTAAGTCAGGCAGGTGCTTTGGTCCGCACCAGCAAGCGTGGTCGCTGGTGGTCAGCCGTTCCGCGCAGCTATTGGCCTCAAGATGCGCAATGGCATCAGGCAATGCAGGACTATCTGGATGCTGAATGGGGAGATCGTCGGCAGGAGATTGTCTTCATCGGCGTTGATCCAATGGACAAGGCGGCGATAATTGCTGAACTGGATAGCTGTCTGGTGCCGGAAGAGGTGTTTAAACCGGAAAGCTGGACAGGTCTGAACGATCCGTTCCCGAGTTGGTCCGCCGTGGCTTAAAATCTACTCAGCCGACAGCGCGGCAAGTTCGGAAGCCCTGCTGTCGGCAAGCGTACGATGATCAAGCACATTGGCGATTGCTTCACGAACCTCCAGCATCATGTGACGAACCTCGCACTCCGTCTCATCACAGTCATCGCAAGGTTGATAATCAGTCTTGCTTGCACAGGCAATGGGGGCGAGGGCGCCGTCCAATGCACGGATGATATTGCCAATGTGGATTTCATTTGCGGGACGGGCCAGACAAAAGCCGCCGCCTTTGCCTTTGCGACTAAGCACAAAGCCTGCATTGCGCAGTTCGGTGAATATATTATCGAGAAACTTGCGCGGGATATGATGCCGTTCTGCGATTTCGCTTGCTGAAACCAGTTGGTCATCGGTTACATTGGCAAGATGAACCATGGCTTTCAGGCCATATTTGCCTTTTTTGGTTAGCATGATGCCCCCGTTGCAATGTCCGTTGGACAACCCAAACCCGATTTATATCTATAAGAGAATTAGGCAGGAAAACAGGCTGCGGCAAGCTACCTTCGCGTCGCAGTTGCGTGATCAGCATTTTTTTGCAAAGCCAAGGCCAATGCGCCCTGCAAACTGTCGCCCTGCGCGGGGATGTAATATTCTTTATATGGCAACAAGTCGAGTGAGGCATAAGAAGACGCCAAACCACCAATTATGCTGAACCGCTTACCAGCCTTGATGTTTAATTTGTCTAGCTGTCGTTCAATCATCACGCAGGCATCTGACAGAAGTTTCAGAGCGAGTGGATCATCTTTTTTAAAAAATTCAAACACCATTGGCGCGAAAATCGCATAGTCGGCGGCAGTCGCAGTTCTGGAAAACTGGGTGATCTTGTGCGCATCATTGCCAAATCTGCTCATTATAGTGGTGGTCAGTACTGTTTCGTTGACGATTCCATCATGAGCAAGCAATGATTGTTCCAGCAAATCGCGGCCAAGACGTGCGCCGCCGGCGTGATCACTGAGCATAAAGCCGTGCCCGCCTACAATTTTGACGATATTTCCTGTTCTTTTTGCAAATGCAGAACCGGTGCCAAGAATTGCAATAGCACCGTCGCCATTACCAACTGCGCCTTGTAAGGCCGTTATTGTGTCGGAAACGATTCTGCTTTCTGCGAATGGCAACGCTTCATAGACGCTGTCAGGGTCGGCGAGGGAGTTTGCTCCCGCCAGTCCCAGTACGGCGCTGCTTGTTTCATATATAGAAGAGTGCAATCCGGCCTCCAGCCGGGCCTGTTCAGCGGCTTCCCTTATATGTCGAATGGCATTTGGCGTATCGGCACCTATATTGGCAGGACCGGATAGGCCATTTCCGAGAATGGTTCCATCTTTGTTGGCCAATATTGCGCGACATCCAGTGCCGCCACCGTCGATTCCGAAGAGATAATGCATTGGCTTGTCATTTCATTGTTGCAAAAGATAAGAATCAACGGGTGATAGTGGTTGAAGTCTGGTTAAAAAAGCCCATATTCCCTGTGGAAAGAAACTTTAGCATTTTTGCAGAAAGTCCGTTGACTTCCCGTCTTTGCGGGTTGTATATGGCGATCAACGAGGGCGGCGACGCTGCTAGCGGCAGATAGTTTCGTCCTTGTAGTTTAGTTAGAGTGCTTGGCAGTGATGTTAAGAGTTGTTAGCTGGGCGGCATTGAGCGGGTTTAGGTTTGCTTGATGTATTGAGGAAGGAACGGTTTGTAAGGCTGTGAATTTC
>NZ_ML636809.1 GCF_006476605.1 Brucella gallinifaecis | reverse complement strand
GATGGTGGCGGCATAATCGCGGCGGAAATCCACTTAACGAAACGCCCGAAACTGTTCAGACAAACCGAACCACCTCTGTTATCTCGCCGTTTGCTAAGCCATCGCTGGCTGAACACTTTTTAGGCTGGTATTTCAATGCCTCTAAAGCACTATGAAATGGCAGAATATTGCGTGTTGTAAAAATATATGTCTACTAGTGCACTGACGTATTTATAGCTTTAAGCGGTGTTGTCACGTTAACTGGGCTACAGTTGCCTGCCTGACGGTTTGGGCGTAAATTTTGGCGATGCAGACATCAGATATCATCTTCAAGCGTCACCGTTTTCCGCCACAGATTATTGCTCATGCGGTGTGGCTTTATCTGCGGTTCAACCTTAGTCTGCGTGAAGTTGAGGAAATGCTGCTTGAGCGTGGAATCGACGTATCATACGAGACAGTTCGTCGTTGGATCGCCAAGTTCGGCCCCCAGATCACACGCAACTTGCGGCGGCGTCAGGCGCGCCCCGGCGATATTTGGTATTTGGACGAAGTGGTCGTCAAATGCGCTGGAGAGAAATTCTGGCTCTGGCGTGCGGTGGATCAACATGGCTCCGTTCTCGAAGAAATCTTGCAGAAGCGGCGTGATAAAAGGGCGGCAAAGCGACTGCTCGTGGCGTTAATGAAGCGCTATGGCTTTGCTCCCAAACGGATCATCACCGATAAGCTCCGCTCCTACGGTGCAGCAAAGGCAGAAGTGGCACCCGGCCTTGGCCATTGGTCGCACAAGGGCCTCAATAATCGGGCCGAAAATAGCCATCTGCCGTTTAGGCGGTTCCGAGCGTGATCCGGGTCTTGATCCAGAATGGATCCGCCGTATCTCGTTCTACTGGGAAGCCGTGCGTAACCAGTACGCAGCCTTCGAAAGCGACCTCAAGGGGCCGGCGTCGGAAGTCTACCTGCATGAAATGCCGGGTGGCCAGTTCACCAACCTCAAAGAACAGGCGCGCTCGCTCGGTCTCGAAACCCGCTGGCACCAGGTGGCGCAGGCCTATGCAGATGCCAACCAGATGTTTGGCGATATCGTCAAGGTGACGCCGTCGTCCAAGGTTGTAGGCGACATGGCCTTGATGATGGTGTCCCAGGACCTGACGGTTGCCGATGTCAAGAACCCGGCCAAGGATGTGTCCTTCCCGGAATCGGTCGTGTCGATGCTGAAGGGCGATCTCGGCCAGCCTCCGGGCGGATGGCCGAAGGCGCTTCAGGAAAAGGCGCTGAAGGGCGAAAAGGCCTACACGGAGCGCCCGGGCTCGCTGCTTGCCGATGCCGACCTTGATGCCGAGCGCAAGGTGATCGAGACCAAGCTGGAACGCACCGTCAGCGACTTCGAGTTTGCCTCGTACCTGATGTATCCGAAGGTCTTCGCCGATTACGCAATGGCCGCCGATACCTATGGCCCGGTCAGCGTCCTGCCGACGCCAGCTTATTTCTACGGGCTATCGGCCGGCGAAGAGCTGCTGCCTGAACTTGAAAAGGGCGTTTCGCTGGTTGTCCAGCATCAAGCCATGAGCGAACCCGACGAGCAGGCGATGGTCAAGGTGTTCTTCGAGCTCAACGGCCAGCCGCGCCGCATCAAGGTGCCGGATCGCGCCCATGGTGCGTCGGGCGGTGCCGCGCGCCGAAAGGGGGAACCCGGCAATGCAGCCCATGTCGCCGCGCCGATGCCGGGCGTCATCCCCCGCGTCTTCGTCACCCCCGGTCAGGCGATCAAGGCTGGCGACGTGCTGGTGTCGGTCGAGGCGATGAAGATGGAAACGGCGCTGCATGCGGAGAAGGACGGCACGGTCGCCGAAGTCCTCGTCAAGACCGGTGACCAGATCGATGCAAAAGATCTGCTTGTAATTATAGCGGTCGATCCAGACCTGTTTTAGCAAGTTAAAGTTGCGACATTCCCAGCAGATTACAGATGCGACAGGTGCTGACGTTCAGCCCCCATTCCGAGAGGCTGGTCGGGGTTGCAAACGAGGAATGGGGGCGGGTGAATATCCACCTCTTCGGCTTTAGCTTTCTCAGTAGCAATTGTTCTGTCAGCAGTTGATACTCGGCTCACCTGCATCGGGCAGGAGAGGGATCCAAGTCGTACAATGCTACCAAAAATCTGCCTGCAAGGTGATGTCGATATCGCTGCACTCTCACCACTGCTTCGCGGTATGCTGCTTGCAGTTGCCTATGCGCAGCGCGAGGGCGGCATCGGACTAACGGCAACCGGCGCGATGAACCGCAAGTTCGTGCATTGGGCTGCTGAGAACTTCCTCTGGCCCAGGTTCACAGCCAAAGACCTCTACAGCATGCACAAGGTGCTTAATGAAAACGACATGCCTCCACTTTGTGTTGTGCACGACCTGATCCGTTATCTGAAGCTTCTTCGCCGCAGGAAAAATGTACTGCTGCCAACCAAACGTGGCCTGGAGTTTCTGGTCAATCCACACGCTTTCTTCGATCTGATCGCCACCGATTATCTCTATTCGTATATTCATGCCACCGAACGTAAAGAGGCGATCCAGGCACGATTGCGTTGGTGGCGTATGTATCTCAATCTGCTCAATATCAAGACCAGAGAAGGGTGTAAGGCGATGGACATTGTAAAGATACTCTATCCGGATATCGCTCATCTGTCCGACACTGAAATAACCGTCGATGCGTGGGACCTGAAATTCGAGCTTCAGTACGGTGTCCTGCGACGCTTATGCTGGCTCGGCCTGCTTTTTGAGGCAAGAGAAGGGCTCAGCTTGCTCGACGACGGAACCTTCCACAAAACACCGCTCTGGACAGCTTGCCTGCAATTGGAGTCGGATACGCAAAGCGATATCGGTGTCCATTGACGCCCTTTATTCCGGCGCCGACTGTCTCAATAAAGCTTGTTCTCGCCGGGCAATGACGGCAGGGTCGCTCATGTAAGCTGTTCGCGATTTACGCTCTCGCTTCTGATAGCCGTTCCCGACACTGCCGTCAGGGATACCAAACATATGGTTGGCCTGACCGGTACGACGCGGACCGCTTTTGCTGCGTTGCTGCTCCCGTCCCGCCTGCATCTCAGCGACGATCGACAACATGTCATCCAGTCGCTTGTTCTCGACAACAGGCGAGCGATGAATGGAACGAAGCTTGTCGAATGTTGTATAGGGCAGGGTGTCCGTACCGTGCATGATCTCCAGACGTCCGTCGGGATAGTCGCAGACAATGACCTTCTGCCGCGCAAGCCGCTTTGCAACTTCGGTCGGTTCCAGGATGAACAGCACTTTATCATAGCGTAGTGTCAGTGTTTGTGACAGCGTTCGCACTTCCTTCCGGCACAGCGCACCATCAATATTCTCATGCGCTGCCAGCGGTCGATGCATGTCCTTGGGATTGCGTGGCTCCTTGCCAAAACGGCCATTGAAATCTGCAATATATTCTGGCGCATATGCATTGGCTGCTTCGATCGTATCGATGCCGCGCAGCCGCAATTCCTTGACCAGACGATCCTGCAAAGTCCTGTTTGCCCGCTCACCACGGCCTTTGGCCTGTGGAGTATTGGCACAGATAATGTCGATGTTGAGCTCATAAAGTGCCCGACCAAACTGTGTCAGGCCGCTTGTTCGGTCTTGCTTCGACGGATGAAGCGAACGAAAAACGCCGTGTTTGTCGCTATAGAAAGCTAGTGGTTTGCCCCATTGCTGGAGATATGCCTTCGTCGCATGAAAATAATCAAACGTGTTCTCTGAGCCCGCAAAGCGCAAATGCAGGAGCTTGCCAGTGGCATCGTCGATATAAACGAGGAGGGCGCATTTGGGACCCCGCTCCTCGAACCACCAATGATGCGAACCGTCGATCTGTATCAGTTCACCAAAGCAATCACGCCGGCCGCGCGGTTGATGCAGTTGTCGCTTGCGTTCGCGACGCGATGTCCACAATCCCGCTGCTGTCATCCATTGCCGCAGCGTCTCCTTGCTGACTGAAAGCTGATGGCGTTCAATCAGCTTCTCACAGGCCAGTGTCGGCCCAAAGTCCCGATAATACGTCCGTACAATATCCAGAACATCATTCCGGAAATCCTCGCCATAACGGCGATTGCTCGGGCGACCGCGCTTGCCCGAAACAAGGCCCGTTGCACCAAGCCGATCAAATGCCTGTAACATCCGATGAACCTGGCTGCGACTGAGGCCAAGCAGCGCCGCTGCCTCCACCACACGAAGCTGATTATCTCTGATTTGCTGAACGGTCTTCAGCCGGTTGAGTTCTTTCTGCGACATCGTGATCAAACAAGACATGACGGCTCCCATCCGCTGCTTGCATCTGAAAACCCAGTCTTCCTTTCTTTGTTCGGTTTGAACAGGGCACGAGATGCAAAATCTGTCGCATCTCTAATTTGCCCAAGTGTCGCATCTGTATATTGCTGTGGAAAAGCTACCCCAACTGCATCATGCCAGTGGTGAGGGTATCCGATTATACTGCTTCCTGCAAAAGTTGAGCAAAGACCTCGGCGGGTGTCTTAAATCCAAGGCACTTGCGCGGGGTCGCATTGAGCTTATGGGCGAGGGCAGTCAACTGAGCCTGGTTGACTTGTGTCAGATCAGTGTTGCTGGGCAAATACCGTCGGATGCGCTTGTTGATGTTCTCGATAGCACCTTTTTGCCATGGTGAGTTTGGGTCACAAAACCAGCTTTTAGCTCCCATTCCATCCTCCAAAGCCCGATACGCCATAAACTCGGAACCACGATCAAAGGTAAAACTTCGACGTGCGTGATAAGGCAATGCAGCAAAGGTCTGAATGATTTTATTCATGATCGGCTTTGAGTGCCGACTGTTGTTCTTGATGATGACGCAATAGCGGCTTTTGCGTTCAACAAGCGTCATGACATTGGCTTCTCCAAGGTCACGATCAAAGATGATTAAGTCACCTTCCCAATTTCCAAATTGCAGACGATTACTAATAAAATCAGGACGTTGATGAATGCGAAACGCTTCAGGAATGCGGGAACTACGTGATCGTCTGGTGCCGCGTGGGCAGCGTTTTGTTCGCATCTCAGCCAGGTATTCATACAGCTTCAGCGCGTATTCTTCCTTTGAATAAATGAAGCGATAGATCGTTTCTGCGCATAGACGTATCGCGCTCAGGCCATGGCTAATCAGCCGGCCACAGATCTGTTCCGGCGACCAATGTGCTTCCAATTGTTCTATGACGAACTTGCGCAGTTCTGGGTAACGTCTGAGCTTGCGCAACCGCGTTCTGCGCTCCTTACTAATGTTGTCGGCAACAACGCTATGATAGCCGTTATAGTCTGGTATCTCAGTGTCCCGAAAGCTGTTGCGCTTGATCTCGCGATAGATCGTCGAGCGATGACGACCCATCAGCCGCGCAATATCGCCGAGAGGGACTTTAAGCTGTTTAAGTTCGAAAAGACGGCGACGTTCGGACAAAGTGATCTGCGAATAGCGATTCGACATCCAATTTCCTCCATGGCTAACCACATGAATTCATTGGCATGTTGCAGTTTAAAATAGAATGTACCCTGTTATATACGTCGATCACATAATACTTATTATGGAACATTTTCTCGCAACGATGTTGAAGCAACAAATCGCTTCAAATTGATTCCAGCCCTAAGAATGTACGGCGGAATTGCAAGTGAATAGTGACCACAGTTTAATTGCAAAACATTCGGATTTACCCCAGCATTATTCAGACTTTCCAACAGAGCAATTGACAATTCTGGCAGTACAACCTTGTCTCTTTTTGCCAAAACAATCTGAATATCCAATGCCGGTCGGGCGAGACTGTAGGCGTAATTTCCGAGATCGAGCGGTGCCCAAGCCCTGTGCAGATGAGACAGGTCTATCGTAGGCTCAAAGCTTTCGCGTATGGCTCGCGTTGCGCGCCCGGTCCAAACCATACCGGCAAGACTTCCGGCTGTGAGAAACAGCGAGGCTTTCTTAACGTTGGTGTCATGGGCTGCTACCAATCCTGCGACCCACGAACCGAGGCTCATTCCGAGTACGGAGATTTCTTGATACCCTTCGCTTTTGAGCCAGCGGATGAGCTTCTGTCCATCCCACACGGCTTGCCGTAGCGACTGAATCGTTCGGCCGAGATTCGCGCTAAGCATATAATCAGCGTAGTTGGACCCCGGACGGCTTCGTTCGAAATGATAAGGCATTGCGATCTCGACAACCGTAATACCTCTTTTCGAGAAATAACCTGCGATCTGACTATTACGGGAACGTGCGTTCCAATGATGGAATATCACCAGTGCCTTATCCCGTGACCAGCTATCAGTGATCTTGGCCCAGACCAGGTTGTTTTCCTCTACGTCGGTCGAAATGTCAGATGGAAATTTGACGAAATCCCCTACCCGCTCATAATCATTTTCACTGCCATACGGCTCTCTGAAGAACGAAGGCATGGCGGCGGCCTGTACCCCGAGTTTGCAGAATTCATCGATACTGCAAACATTTGCAGCGCCCGGAAACGCAAGTTCTGCATCAAGTCTGACATCAGTTACTTTTTTTGCGTCTTCGCCGCGTCGTGCCCGTATCTCGTCCCATCTATCAAGCCAATTATGAAACACTTTGATTACTCACCTCACTCGCGCGCCGGGACCCAAGGGCCGGATCAAATAAGCCATAAATAGCGATTAGGAGCCCGACAAACATCAAGACAGTAAAACCAGAAAACGTGTCGATTGACAGATAGCTTGCAAATAGAAGCATCACAACGGCGCTCATTTTCCACAATGTGACTTTAAAATGATTTCCCGCTCCAGTGCGGGTCACTCCATAAAGGAAAACAAAACAGGTCGATATTGCGATTAGCAGACTGCTGTAATGTGTGGGCATGCGATAGCTAATACGGCTTTGGGCCGTCGCTTGATCGTACAAAATAGATGAAAGGTCGTTGATCACCCAGGCTACAATGCTCGCGCCGTTAGAGGCTAAATACGAGCTTTGTAGCTTCATCACGGTAGCGATCAATATGCCTAAAACCGTGCAGCGAAAAACCCCCTGCATAACCCAGATTGCGGTCTCGCTTCTAAAGCCCGTACCTGCGTTCGTCAGCGCTGTTGCACCTTCGCTTAACTTTCGAAGGTCGTGGATGACCGAGTAAAGCAGAATGAGGCCGGCGAAGAAGAGATAAAATGAAAAACTCATATAAAGATAGGCAAATGCCGTAAAACCGATCGCAACAGGTATCGTGACGATTTCAGGCCGGACTATCGCGATTGTGCCCCAATCGGTTGCGTAATTTCCTCCTCCATTAATAAGGGGGACCAGACAAACGCCGATCCACTGGAACACACCGGCAAATAGCAAACAAATCAGGAAGACCGCCCAAAACGAACCCGATGAGGCGTCGACAATATGTCGCCATGCGCGCTCGCTGTCCTGGGGCGCGCCATCGCAAAGCCGACGACGTTCTTCGTGCTTCCACGAATGCACCAGTTCGGAAACGAAGGCCAGGAAGACCGGAAGAAACACCATGAACACGAGGGTCCAGTTCGCCGCCCAAAGGAATCCGACCTGCTTGATCATGCCATCCGATCGGGTGAATGTTACGTTGTGAATGCCAATGATGTACGAAAGGAACCCGAGAGCCGACATTCCAGCAAAAGCCGAGGCAGACAGATTCAGCGGAGACCCCTCACCGAAAAGCTTCTCTGACCATCTAGTCAGATTCCATCGCTTACCATCGTTATCGTTTGCGGAGTCCGATGTTGCAATTCGGGGTTCAACTTGGGCTGGCTCCGACGGTTCGACTGTTTCAGTCTTCTTCTGCTCACGTCTTTTAGCGACAAGCCGAGAGTGTGCAGCGCTGAGTTCCATACTCCATTCGCTTGTAGCAACCGTATCACCACAACTTAAAACTCTTGCCAGCAACCCGATGTTGGTCGTGCTTATGCCTTTTTCATTCTCCTGAAACCAGAGCTGAACCGTTCGAAGATCGACGCCAATCCGCTTAGGATCTACATCCGTTATGGCCTCCGCCAGAAGCTCTGGCGTCCATGGACCTGCCGTATGACCGTCGGATCCTAGCGGGCGACCAGCACCGGCGGCGACAATGAGCTTGAACAATTCTTTGAAGTCGCTCCCATCCTTCGGTGGCGGGAGAAAAAACTTTCCGTTCTTTGTCAATAGCTTAGCGGCTCAGATTTCGTTTCGTTTCGCAGTGTTTCTTATCCTATCGTGTGGGATGCCTTAATCAACATTTTTATCACTTGGATTTTGGGATGACTGTTTCGTCAGAAAATTGGTGTATGGAGGCGAGAAACTGTGCATCGGACAGTAAGAAGCATTGATCTACTAATGATCGTGTATCGTGCTGCTATCAACTAGGCATCAGTTTCGAGGATTGCACTTACGAGCATCACCCATCTTCTGAAAATGAATTTCGGAGGCCATTATGGATGCTATTGCTAATGCATTGGATTGGCGGGATGAAACCAATGTCGTTCTCCTAGGCGACAATGGCCCGACAAAACGACTGCTGGATATGTCATCGCTAGCGGAAGATCCGCGCCGGATCGTAGATTATGAGCCGCAAGATGTGGATGACGCCATCGGAAAACTGGTCTATCTCGCCGCTTCTCTTATCTCCGGGCGGATTACGCTCGCACGGGGCGAAATGGCATCAGTTTTGAAAAGCGTCGATAAGAAATTATGATTGCTTTGGAAGCCCGCCAGCGGGCTTCTTCTATTTGCGGTCTGTCGCAATCCATTCGCCGGATGATTGATCCTTGGCAAATCCAACCGTTCTCGCGATAGTTTGCGCCGACGGGTTTTTTTTGACATTGGTTACGCATTCGACCATGCCGGTCGCACCGTCGACTGGCCAACAATTCGCCAACGTGACAGAGAGGTTTTCGAGTTCTCTTCTGTCCCATAAGAGCGGATTTTTTTCTTCCAGCTTCCTCACGGCAAACAATGCTTCAGCTTGAGTTGGCACATCGAGCTTGGCGCTCGCCGCTGGCTCATCGGGAACGGGACAAAGTGTAGGGTCGGCCTTGATCGCTGCAACAATATCGGCTTTTGCAATGGCTGTTGCGTTGCTCGAAGCGTTGGAGACTACAAACCAAGTACCGCCCGCGCCAACAGCGATGCCGGCGCTTGCTGCCAGTGCGAGAAGTGCGTTCTGATTCATTAGAGCTCCTTAAAGTTTCAAACTGAACCAATAGCGCCCCTTCAAACCTTGATAATCGGGAATGTCGAAAAAGTAAGGGTCTTTTCGCATTGGACGAGCAATGGAGACGACCTTTCGACAACTATTTCCGCGATCCGAGTTGCCAATGTCTCGATATTGAACATCCTTGTACTGCTGAAGCTCTTTGTTCTGTTCCCTGATCTTGTTGGTGCAGGTGTTGATTGTCTTTTCGCAGCGGTTGGACAGCATTGCGCCGCGATCACTCATATTGCTGGCTTCCTTGAATCCAGATGGGCAATCCTCGTAAGGCTGATATCCGGGTTTGCCAGACTTAGCTTCATGGCAAATGGGCCATGAAAAACCCGGTTTTGCCATGGCCTTGATCAACTTGGTCATTGGCGGGACGCAATAAGGGACACCATGCCACGAAGGGTTTGATGATGCTGCGCACAAAAGGACCTGACAGCCCCAAGATGGCATCCCTCCCGTGTCCTGCGCTATTGCAGCGGATGGCATCACGGCGATAGTGCCAAGGCCAGCGAGTGCAAACAGAAACTGCTTCATTTCAGGTCATCCTCATATTGTAGCGGTTGAAACCAACCTGGTAGGCAACATGTCTCGGGCGTGAAAAGGGGACCGTGTGATGAGATCTCCGGCCGCGTAGCTGCATAGGGCGATAAGTGTGAACGCGGAAAACCAGTAGATTCCAACGCGATAGACCAGGAGCTGATTTGGAATATCGCGGCATACCGCTGGATAGGCAAAGACGCCGATCAAGAACGCATCGAACGACATTTGCCGTTGTTCGTGGAAAAACAGCGATACGGTGAGGAATAGGGCCGCGATTATGCCGTGGACCCACCAGATTTTGGACGACGGGATGATAAGCAAAAACGATAGCAGGATGGCCAGCAACAAGCAGGCCGTAGGATCGCGCGCGAAATTGAGCGCAATATGAGCGATTTCCGACAACTATCGGTCTGTCCTTCTTGGTTTTCTGCGCGCCTCGGCAAACGGGGGAGAGATTTCGCTTTTGCGCTCTACGAGTAGGTTGAAATCCGCGATTGGCTGACGATCGAGCGTTTTGTCGACGGCCTTGCGCCGCCACTCATTCATATCCAGAATATAGGTCGCCCACATGCCATATCGCGCCGACATGGCGGCACGCTGATAGCCTATATATTGAGGGTGGCTGAGGTAGGATGAATCCACCCTCGCCCAACCCACACGAAGCATTTCGAGAGCTAGGTCGCGTCCCCGCGATGTGCATCTCGCTCGTGCCATGCCTTCAGCATCATAGCCGACGACACCGCAAGAGACGGCGGACGCCCCGATCGCTCTTTTGAGCCAAGCTTTTGCAAAGGGGCCACAGGGTACAGGCGGCGGTGCTTTCGTGACGTCCCTGTTCGTCCATTTCGGATCAAGCGCCCATTGAGGCAATTCGCACGCGTCAATGTCCGCGAGCCGAACTCGTTGGGCATAAGTGGGAAACCATAGGGTCCGACCATCAATAACCGCGACACGACCCTTGAAGATTGGAAGCGGTACCGGCTGGCTAGGTTGAACCGATACGCTGGCAGCTGGCGCGCGTTTAATAGCATCAGCTGCGAATGCTGGTGTCGATGCGACGGCAAATGACATTGCTACGATCAGATATTTCATTGTTGGGCATTCCTCGTCCGTTCGTTTGCCGATTTGCTCAACAGGATGGCAGGATGCTGAACGTCTTCGAATTGCCAGAGGCCTGCCCGCTTCTCACGAGCTTCCTGTTCGGCCACTGCGTATGCTGGATAGTAGGGAAGCCCGTCAGCCTTCAGCGCGGCAAAGGCATAGCCGCTCGTAATCAACACCGTCGCTAAATCGAGGCGATTTCCGCCGATTGTCGCGTAGCAAATGACATAGGAAGTATCGGCAGTTTGCGCTACGGGAGCGCACACCGGTTTGGTGTCTTTGATATAAGCGGCGAATACGGCAAGCGACGCCTCACCGCAGTCCTTCTTGTTTCCGGTCGTATCAGTGAAAGCAGTTCCTCGAAGGCATGACTGAACACCATAGAGGCGATAGCGCTGGCCTTCTGAGACCCACGTATCGCCAGATTCCAAAGTAACGCCCGGCTGGAGGTCGAAATATCCCTCCGGCGCTGCAAAAGCCGTTGTCGAAAAAAGGACCATGCAGAGCGATAATAGGGCTGGCTTCATTGGGCCTTCACCCGCGGATCGGCCCACATACCATAGGAGCCGTCTTCTCCAATCTTCTGCGCGTTCTCCAGATCGGGACGCTCTAGCTTCCCGTCTTTCGATTTGGCAATGCGGAGCGCGCCAAGAGAGAGCAATTGCTCTTCGAGCATATCTACCGTGTCCAGGCTCCCGGGGTAATTGTAATAGCCGTAGCACGTTACATTTTGTTTGGGTGCGCTCTCTTCACTTACAAATGCCCGACAAAAGAGAACCTTCGGCGACTGCAACATGATCTGCAGCTGCTGCTTGGCGTAGTCAGTGCAAGAACCAGCAAAATCATCCTTACGATTGACCATTTCACCTTTGCAGGCTTCTAGCCCGTACAGATTCAGAAGGGTCTTATCATCAAGCCGAAATTCGGTCGGTGAAGTTGCCTTATAGCCCGAGGCGGATGCAAACCCCTTCCGAGCCGTAACTTTTCCGTCTCCGTCATAATACTCAATGACAAGCACGGTCTTACCCGGCGATGCCAGCGACTTGATGTAATCCTTGTTGATTGCAGGCGCGGCGATTGCGGCTGTTGCCAACATACAACTGCTCATTGCGATTGCGATGGTTCTCTTCATTTTCCAGCCCTTACCGTATTGCTTATTCATTTTCCATGTTCATAGGGGGTTTATGATTTGCGAAAAAGCATGTATCACTTAGCCAAATCGGTATCATGCTATTATGAACTTAATCGGTTTTCGCTGCAACCTCAACAGCGCATGTGAGGTCTGCGACAGGAGCTAAGGGGCTAGAATGGAGAGGCTTTCAATCAAAGCGCTATTGCTAAGCGCCACATTGTTCATCCCGTTCGGGATTGCCGCCACTTGCGCAGAAGTAAAAGGCGCAATTGCGCCATTCGCGCAAGATGGCGACGGCGAGGCCGCAACTCACAACGCATCCGGATCACGCTCGGACTTGACCGTATTCAACCGCCGCTGGACAAGCGAAAGCAAAGAATTTGTTGTGGGCTCTGATGGCATCGTTTCCGCGGAGGATAAAAGTGGAAACGGCACTAATACGAATAACCATTTTGGCAATTTATTCGGCACTGTTTTAGCCACTGGCTCCCTATCTAATATTACCAATCCAGTTATCTCGTTTCAGAATGAATCTACCCGTTTAGGCGATTTGCCTTCCTCTAAGCAGGCAGCTGTATCCACTCCCGAATGCGGCCCCTCCCCGCTAACACCAGAGGAAATCAAAACTCTGGTCGAACAGGCCGCTCGCCGACATCAAGTTGATGCTCTGTTTGCTACCGCCATCACTTGGGCAGAAAGCCAGTTCGATCGTTCCCGCAATTCAGACAAAGGCGCACGCGGGCCGATGCAGCTCATGCCGGGAACCGCTGAGCGCTTCGGCGTCCGCGACGTCTGTGATCCGGCGTCAAATATTGAAGGCGGCGTTAAGTATCTCCGGGTGCTTTTGGACGAGTTCCAAAACCCCCTGCTTGTTGCCGCCGCTTATAACGCAGGCGAAGGCCGCATCTATGAGTACGGCGGCGTTCCACCGTTCAGGGAAACCATCGGATACGTCGCAAAGGTCGTCAATTACCAGCTTGGCGTAACTATGCCAGCGCCGAAAAAGAAGCTCGTTGGTGGTAGTCGGAGATCCTCGCCTGTCATGGCGAGCGAAACTCAATCCGGGGTCATTGCAGTCAAGAAAACCGGCACCTTCGTTGGTGGCGTGATGCATTTTTAAAGGAGAGAAGGATGATCAGCGAACAGAATAAGGCTTGGCATATCAGCGCTTCAAAGCTGGCAGCCTGCCTTGGTTTGGTGGCTGCCGCGCAAATTGTCGGGGCGGATTTGGCGCTGGCACAGTCAGGCGGCGTTGGTGGTGCCTTCGCGCCCATTCAGACAGTATTTCAAGCTATCGTTGATTTCATCAGCGGCCCTATTGGTCGCCTGTTTGCAATCATCGCCGTGATGGCGTTGGGCTTTCTCGCATTTGCTGGCCGACTGTCTTGGTTTTTTGCTGGCGGTGTGATCCTCGGGATCGGTCTTGTTTTCGGTGCTCCATCAATCGTCGACGAGCTGATCAGCACAGTTGGAAACTAGCGATGGCTGAGTACGAGGATGTAAAGCCGCAGCTGACCCCGTTGGTAATCGGGTTAACCCGATCTCCCACCATGTGGGGTGTCCCGTATATGGCAGTCGTCGTCGTTATCGGCATCACAATCATAGCATGGCTGGTCAGCAAGTCGTTCTGGATCCTGCTCCTAGCCCCGATCAGCTATGTGGTTCTGTTCTCCCTTTGCGCTTGGGACAACAAAATTCTCGATGTTGTTGAAGTCACCGCGCGCAAAACGCCTCGCACACGCAACAAGTCCTTCTGGGGAACAAATTCGTACGGACCTTAGCTAATGTTGAAAGTCGTCAGAGAAGAACTCGGATTTGGCAAGGTCGCTCATAATGAGCGGCCTATGGCTTCGCATATCCCATATCTGAGGCATATGTCGGATACAGTGATCGGCTTGGAAAACGGCGCTCTCTTGTCGGTCATCAAACTCGACGGCCTCTTTTTCCAAACCGAAGATCAAGCCGAACTCAACATGCGCTCGAATGTTCAGAATACGATCATTCGAGCGCTTGGATCGAGCCGTTTTTCTGTCTGGTCGACTGTTATTCGCCGACAGGTCGATTCCGAAATTGGTGGCGCTTTCGATGACCCGTTTTGCGATCAACTAAACAGCCGATATATGAGCCAGTTGCGTCATAAACGCATGTTCGCCAACGAAATTTACCTCTCCATCGTGCGAACCAATATGCGCGGCGCCCTCGGTCTCAGCGACGTAGTAAGCCGTGCTTTCACGCGATCCGGCGGGGCTGAGGTTCGAGATCAGCAAACGCGGGAAATAGTGACCGAGCTCGAAGAGCTCGTCGCCAACATGACCCGTGAGCTGCAAAAGTATGGCGCACGCGAGCTTGGCATCACCTATCGCAATGGGGAGCCATACTCTGAACCGTGCGAATTCATCAACACAATCCTGACCTGCGGTGTACCGCGCAAGATGCGACTGCCGCGGATGGGGATTCGAAATTACGTCGGAGCGTCACGCCTGCATTTCGGCAAGCGAGCAATGCAGACACAAGCCGCCGTCGATGAAGACAATCGCTTTGGCGCAATGCTCTCCATAAAGGAATATCCGCCGTACACCGGTCCGGGAATGCTGGACGGTCTGCTGCAGGTAAATCACGAGTTTATACTGACGCAAAGCTTCACAATCTCGGACAAGCCGATTGCGCAAGAGCGTATTACCCGGCTTCAGCGCCAGATTGCCGCGTCGGATGAATCCGGCAGCGCGGTCGAAAGCGATATCGATTTCGCTCTGAACAGTCTCATGAACCAGGAGGCTGTTTTTGGCATCCACCATTTCTCTTTGCTTTGCCTCTCTCGCGACCTTGATGGTTTGAGCAAGGCAGTTTCCGAACTCGGTAGTTGCCTGACCGATATGAACATCAACTGGCTTCGGGAAGATATGAACCTCGAAGCGTCGTTCTGGGCGCAATTGCCCGGCAATCACAGCTATCGTGCACGAAAGGCCATGCTGTCATCGGCAAATTTCTCCGGCCTGTCATCGATGCATAATTTCGCGACTGGGCAATCGGACAATCTGCATTGGGGCTTGCCGATCACGATACTCGAAACCACCTCGCAAACCCCGTATTGGTTCAATTTTCACCGTCGTGATATCGGCCATTTTTTGGTCACCGGGCCAACTGGCTCCGGCAAGACCGTTGCCCTGACATTCCTGCTGGCTCAGGCAATGCGTGTTACTCCAACGCCGAAGGCTGTGTTTTTTGACAAGGACAGGGGCGCTGAAATCTTCGTACGGGCCATGGGCGGAGCATACGAAGTCCTCTCGCCGGGAACGCCAACAGGCTTTAACCCGCTTCAACTGGAGAATACCGGGCCAAATCGGGACTTTCTGCTTCGTCTTTTGAAGTCCATGTTGCGCTCCAGCGATAGTCGCGACTTAAGCCAGGAGGACGCAGATACGCTGGAACGGGCGATTGCCCGTATCATGGAAGAGCCGGCAGCTCAGCGCAACCTGCCAAACCTGTCGGGCTTGCTTGTAGGACGTTCGCGTGCGGATGCGAACGACCTGGCGTCAAGGCTGCGTCCTTGGATCGACGGCGAAAAGGCCTGGCTCTTCAACGCCCACCATGACGTGCTGTCGTTCTCCGGGCGTAGCGTCTTCGGTTTCGATATGACCAGCATCCTCGGCAACGAGGATATCCGAACCCCCGCACTGATGTACCTTTATCACCGTCTCGATGAGCTTCTGAACGGCGATCCTGTCATGTTCTTCATGGACGAAGGCTGGCAGCTGCTTATGGATGAAACGTTTAGTCATTTCATCATCGACAAGATGAAAACCATTCGAAAGCTCAACGGTATTGTCGGCTTCGGAACGCAGTCGGCCGCCGACATTGCCAAAGCCAAGGCGTCTCACACCCTTATTGAGCAATCGGCCACGAACATTCATTTCCCGAACCCGCGCGCTGACGAAGAGAGCTACCTCAGACGCTTTGGATTGAGCGTTAAAGAATTCAATTTCATCAAAAACACTCCGCCTGAAAAGCGCACATTTCTCGTCAAGCACGGGAATGACTCGGTCATTGCCCGTCTCGATCTCTCGAAAATGCCTGATCTCGTCAAAGTACTCTCGGGTCGAAAAGAGACCGTCTCAGAATGTGCTGCGCTGCGGGAACGATACGGCGATGAGCCTGAAAACTGGTTGGCTGAATTCTGCGGATGGGAGAGGAATGATGCATAAGAGAGCAACTTTATGCATAATTTTGGCGTCAGCAAACATGCCATTGTCGGCGTGGGCTGGTGGCGTTCCTGTCATTGACGGATCTAATTTGTCCGAACGAACGGTCCGGGATCAAAAAACATCGGAAATCGAGAAGACGGATAAAGACCGGTTTTCCCTCAACAAGAGCGTAACATGTGCTGTCTACCGACCGGGGCGCAAGGACGATCCCGTTGCAGCCGCCAAAGCCAATCCGGAAATTTCCGGGTTGGTCAAACGAGTGGCACGCGAAGAGGGTGTAGACGAAAATTTGTTTCTAGGGCTCGTTTATCAGGAAAGCCGCTTTAATCCATGCGCGAAATCGGGCGTGGGGGCTATCGGCTTGGCACAGTTGATGCCTGATACCGCAAAAGAGTTGGGCGTAGATCCGCATAACATTGAACAGAACCTCCGCGGTGGTGCTCGTTATCTTAAACAGCAGCTCAAGCGTTTCAACGGCAACGCCAACCTCGCCCTTGCAGCGTACAATGCTGGCGCTGGCAACGTTAATAAATACGGCGGCATTCCACCGTTCAAAGAAACGCAGGGGTACGTCCGGAATATCACGCAGAAATGGACACCGGCGTTCGGCGGGTCAAAGGACCTGCCCATGAACTACGGCGGCGGTGATACAGCATATTCCGGTATGCGGGATTCGACCATCAATTCGATGGCAACGACGCAGGCAACACAGGAAAGTACCGCCAACGTCGCCTCATGGCTCACGCAGCTCGGCGGCATGCAATCCGGCACAATTCAAGACAGTTGGGATCACAACGCCGGCGCTCGAAATGCGAACCTCGAAATGGTCAACCAGGTGATTGTCCTCGGCAATTCAATGGCCGAACTGCTCAACGGCCGCAAAGCAGTTTCAGCCAGTGGCATTTCGGGCGCATCTCAATCGGCTTCATTCAACAAGAAAGACGACAAGCCGCGAGAAACGACCGGCGTCTGCGATCCCCGTACCGGCCTCGAATGGAATACTGAAGAAAAGGCTTGCGTTCAACAGCGTGAACGCGAGGCGAACATCAAACTGAACCTTGATCCTCAATAAGGGAGACTAACAATGAAACGACTGATCATTTCGGCGTCAGCGATTGCCGTGGCTCTAGCATCGTTCGCTCCCATGGCGGCTTATGCAGGTGGTGTCCCGGTCATCGACGCTGCCAATTATGAAGTGGCAAAACAAACCTCCGTCACGACTGACAAGATCCTCGGGACAAACAAGGAAATCCTGACAACGGTCGAGGAGACATTGAAGGCCGTTACCGGTGATCGCGGCAGCGATGCGAACCAGATGCAAAGCCTGGCCGTCGGGAATGGCTTTAGCGTATCGTCAATGCCCTCTTTTGACAGCCTTATGTCCGGTGGAGTGCCAAATTTTGGCAGCATGGGTGGTGACATCGCCAAGGTGGCGTCCACTTTCATCAACGGGCTTCAGCTCGTTAAGAACTTGTCGGGGCAAGCAAATAGCAGCTTCAGCGGAGACAAGTCCTATGAACAGATGGTCAACACTGTGCTTGGTGTCGCCGCACTCGTAAATGGTTCGCAACAGGCGGTAACGACGCGCCGAAGCGCTTTTGAGCAGGCCGGGCAGAGTATCGGTCAGGCAAAGGACATTAAAGGTTCCATCGACCAAAACACGCAGCTGCAAGTCCAAGCAGGACTGACCATCAATGAACTGATCGGCGTGATGAACGGTGCCGTGTCGTCATTGCAGGCCGATAATCAGCGCCGCCTCACCGACATTTCCAATTCCAAGAAGGTGTTGACGTACAGTGCAAACTAACATCGCTAACAGCTTCCTGAAGTGTTTTATCTTTGCCGCCATTGCAGCCGGCGTTGCCGGCTGCGGAACGGTCAAGGAAAAGACTGCTCCTTGCAAACGTCCCGCAAATCTCACGTCATTTGCCGAAGACATTCGGCAAGACTGTGGACCTATGGCCTTTGTTAATGGCGATCCAGCGACCGCCATTGCTGCGATCAATTCGATAGCGACGGAATAATCGGGGGCCGCTATGCATGATTTCTTGAGCGATCTTTTGGAGAGAATTGATAATTCCGGCGAGAATTTTTCATCGCAGGCTTACAATATTATTGGCTCTGAAATCACGCCGCTGCTCAAGGTGATGTTCATCGCCTATGTTGGATATTACGGTATCCAAGTAATAATGGGGACTTCGCGGATTAGTGTGGCTGAAATTGTTACACGCGTATTCCGCATGGTCTTCATTCTGGCATTGATCAGCAATTGGGGATACTTCAACGATTTTTTCTATAAGTGGCTGAACAATACCCCTGAAGATGTAGGTCGCGCCATCCTGACCGCCACCGGGACGGGAATTACCGAACCGACAAATGGTCTTTCCATGATCTGGAAAACCGCGAATGAGGCGGCTTCCGCGTTTGCCGAGCAATCGGGCTATTTTTCCGTTTTGCCTTCTATGGTTGGCTTTCTCATCATGGCCTGCGTGGCAATCTTCATCGCAGTTGCCCTCGCAATTCTCGTATTAGCCAAGGTGATGTTATGGGTTCTGATCGGAACCGCACCGATTTTTATCGCCTGCATGTTGTTTGAACAATCGCGCAGCCTTGGGCAGGCGTGGTTCCAACAAGTTCTTCTATACGCACTGATCCCGTTATTCGTGTTTGTCGTCGCCGCTTTCCTTATCGCCGCAATGGACCCTGAACTGACGAAGGTATCCGCTGCCGCTACAGAGCGACGCCTTACGCTGAGTGATATTTCAGCTTTCCTCCTGCTTTGTTTCGCAGGCGCTTTCGTCCTGTTGAACATCCAGGTCCTTGCTCAGGACATTGCAGGTGGGTTGGCCGTTGGTATTGGCGCTGCCGCGACTCGGATTGCTCGCATGACCGGTGTCACCGCCCCAATGCGGATTGCGCGAGCTGGCTTCAAGGGGATCGGCGCAAGCTACCGAGGCGGACGTTCACTTTACAATCGTTTTGGCGGCGGCGGGGGCTCTATTTCCCCGACAAGCCAGGGCGCAAAAGAAGCAATGCAAAACCGAATAAGCAGCAACAGCCTGCCTCGCTGAGGCTGCAGGTTCATAAGAGGTCAAAGGCCAGATCATGACGGATTCCAGAGAAGCTGCATTGAGAAGTTATTTTCAGGACGGTGATCGTTGGGAGAACGAAATCGTCCGGAAAGCAAAACGTTCAAAGGCCGTGGCATGGTTCGTAACCATCATATTCGGGCTGGTCGCGCTTTTCGCATTGCTCGCGCTCGTTATGCTGGTTCCGCTAAAATCGTTCGAGCCTGTGATTGTCGTCGTTGACAAGGCTACCGGCTACATCGAAACCAAAAGCGGACTGACAAAAGCGCAAAATCTGACGGATTCACGCGCAATTACACAAGCCAACGTCGTTCGGTATATCAGGACACGTGAAGGCTATGATCCTTACGCGATTGATGCGAACTTCGGCACGGCAGCACTGCTGTCGACAGGTGATGCCGCTCGCGAATTGCAAGAGCAATACAGCGCTGCGAATCCGAACAATCCGGCGAAGGTCTACGGGAAAAACAAGCGTGTGCTTGTCAATGTGAAGTCTGTCACCTTCCCCAATGACTCCACCGCACTTGTTCGTTTCTCAACCACTGAAAAGTCCGATACCGATGCCATCACCAGACACTACATAGGTGTCGTGCGCTATCGCTACACGGACGAACCCGCCACAAACGAATGGCGGTTTGAAAATCCCCTCGGCTTCCAAGTTTACAATTACCGGCGTGATCAGGAAACCGTCACGGAAGGGAGCAAGGGATGAAAAACCGCTTCCTAATTGCGGCGGCATTCTCCACCGTCCTCCTTTCGCACGCCCACGCAGTACAGACACCAAGGGCTGGATCGCTCGATTCACGTGTTACCAGTGTTGTCTACCAGCCAAACAATGTCGTCAAAATCTCCGCGACGTATGGCATATCGACAATGATCATCTTCGATGAGGATGAAAAGTTTGAGACGATTTCACTCGGCGATACAGAGAGCTGGCAGGTCGCTCCAACCGAAAAAGGCAACATTCTGTTTGTGAAACCGACGGCGAAGAACGTCGTCACAAACATGAACGTTGTCACAACCAAGCGCATCTATTTTCTGGAGCTGCACGACTATGCCCCGGATGCTGGCAAAAAGGTCTTTGGCGTCCGTTTCATTTACCCCGAGAAGGATTTGAATGCAGCGATGCGCAAAGAGGCTGAATATCGCGCTGCCAACCCGAATATCTCTAAAATCGACAAGGCAAACGTCAATATCGACTATTCATTTACGGGAGATACAAAACTGAAGCCGTCAATGGTTTTCGATGACGGCAAGAAAACCTTCTTCAAATTCACTGGTCGGACGCCAGCAATCTTTGCTGTGAACAGCGATTTTTCCGAAACATTGCGTAACTTCCGCAAGGAAGGCGAATATCTGGTCGTGGATGGCACGGCAACTCAATACACCCTCCGCGACGGTGATCAGTGGATCTGCATCTTCAACCTTAGAAAGCCGGATTTTGGCGCACCCGATCCCGACATCATGGGTCCTGCGCCTGATCAAGTGGCAACCAAGCGGAGAAGGAGCGGCAACTGATGAAACAGTCTCCCGAACTGGAAGCACTGGCGTCTGCAGATGACGCCGGAGTCAGCAACAAGAATGCAAAGCGGAATCAGACGGCTGCGATGGCCGTATTTCTGCTTGCAGGTGTAGCTATGGCTTATTTTGTTCTCAAACAACCTTCAGAGAAGCCGCGCGATCTCGTGCGCGGTGACGAGGAGTTCAGCACCACGTCGTTCAGACCGCCGTCTTTCGTGCGCGACCAGGATCAGCCTCCTGCTGCGCCCGAACCCAACATCATCAATATCCCGCCGCCTCCACCGCCACCGGAGCCGGAGAAAGTCGACACCACGACATTTAATGTCCCTCCCCCGCCCCCGCCGACAGTCGCGGTGAAGGAACCCGATCAGGCACCCACGCCGGAGATCGTTGAAGAATTTCCAGACCGGTTCAAATCCAAACTTATTCAGATGGATCAAGCGCGATCAGGCGGAGCAAATGGGGGACTTGGTGGCGATAGTGGCGAAGGAACACCGACTGTTGCTGGCGAAGACAGAAACAGCAAGTTTCTGGCGACGGCCTCGGCAATGGCCGACCGTAATGCCAAGGCTACGAAAATCAAGCGCATCGATGCAGTTGTGCCGGAAGGAACGATGATACCCGGTATCCTCGAAACATCGATCGTAAGTGATCTGCCGGGCCAAGTTCGCGCAATCACCTCTGAAGACGTCTACAGTTTTGATGGTCGTCGCATTCTGATTCCGACCGGCACCCGCCTCATTGGTGAATATCAAAGCGACGTCATGACAGGCCAGACCCGCGTTTTCGTAGTCTGGACCCGCTTGCTTAGGGATGATGGTGTAAGCGTGCGCCTGAACTCCGTGGGAACTGACAGCCTTGGCCGATCGGGTCTGACCGGTATCGTCGATAAAAAATGGCGTGAACGGTTCGGGGCTTCCATCATGTTGTCCATGGTCGGCGCCGGCGCAAGCTATCTGACAGGTTTCGGCAGCGGTGAAGCCTTCGGTCGTAACAATGACGATGCAAAACGCGGAGAAGAACTAGCCCGCGAGACGATCGCCGACACTTTCTCCCAAATGGCAAATACCGCACTGAGCGAGAACTTGCGCATCAAGCCGACAATCAGCGTCCATCAAGGCGAACGCATTTTCATATTTGTGCGTCAGGACCTCGATTTTTCGGCCATGTACGACGATCCCGTAACAGAAGCGATGAAGGAAATTCAACGTGAACGCAGGGGCAAATAGTGCGGCAGCAACCACACAAAGCAGATATTACTTTTTAGATCGAGCACTTGAGCCGCTGCGGCCATTTCTCAACGATCCAAAAGTCGTGGAAATAGCTGTCAACAAACCAGGTCACGTCTATATCGAGCGACTTGGTGCCGATCACATGGAGTTCCACGAGGTTCATGCGCTTTCATCGGCGGAGATTCAGAATATCGGTGAGCGTGTTGCGGGTGCGACTGATCAGTTTATCAGTAAATCCGCGCCAATCCTGAGCGCAGCGCTTCCGACTGGCGAGCGCATTCAGGTGGTTCTTCCACCTGCTGCACCGGATGGCGGCTCGATATCGATCCGCAAGCAGGTCGTTAGCAATTTCAGCTTGGAAGAATATAGGGATAGCGGTTCGCTGGACAAGGTTTCCGTGGCTGTTGGTGGGCTTAGTGATATTGACCGACTGCTGATCGAGCATCTGAAGCAAAACAGAATTTTCGATTTCATCAACACGGCCATTACGCAACGGGTTTCGATCCTGATTAGCGGCGGTACATCATCGGGAAAGACTACCTTTCTGAATGCCTGCCTGAAATCTGTCCATCCAAAGGAACGAATTATCACGCTGGAAGACACCCGCGAGCTGTTACCGCCCCAGGAGAACCGCGTTCATCTGGTAGCCTCGAAAGGTGGACAGGGCACGGCTGACGTCACAATTCAGCACTTGCTTGAATCATCCCTTCGTATGCGGCCTGACCGTCTATTCGTTGGCGAGATCCGCGGCGCTGAAGCGTTTTCATTTCTTCGCGCCATTAACACCGGTCATCCAGGTTCTATGTCGACGGTTCATGCCGATACGCCGCAAGGTGCCTATGAACAGCTCGCCATGATGATGCAGCAAGCGGGGCTAGCTGGCGGATACTCGAAGCATGATCTCATGTCGTATATCCGGATGGTCATCCCCATCGTCATCCAGTTGCGTCGCGACGGCGGAAAACGGGGCGTATCGGAGATATTTTTCGCGCGAAACGAGCAACCATGAGCAAGGGTTACAAAGCGGTTTATCTGGTATTTTGTGCAAGCATAGCCTTCCTTGTTTGGACCTTGGCTTATGGAGTCGTACTCGGGGTAGTTTATAAAGACAGCCGAGTATTGAATATCACGATCACCGAGAATCCTTTTGCTCCGCTTCAGCAAGTCTGGGCCTACGCGTCCAACTCAACTCTGCAACGTGTTGCCATCGGTGCCTTATTACCTGCCATCGCCGCCGCAGTTTTTGCGGGCTACCTTGGTCTCAGGGCTCACGAAAACCCTCTGGGCGACGCGGCTTTTCAGGACGTCATGGGCCTTCGACGCGGCAAGTGGTTCCGCAAGAAAGGGCACATATTCGGTCGTTTCGGCCGAAATGTGTTGCGAGCGGCCGACAGTCGCCATCATCTGATAATCGGCCCTACACGATCGGGAAAGGGAGCGGGTTATGTCATTCCAAATGCTCTCGTGCATGAAGGGTCAATGATCGTATCCGACTTGAAGGGCGAAATTTTCAAAGCGACAGCAGGGTATCGCAAGAAGAACGGTAGCCAGGTTTTCCTCTTCGCCCCCGGCTCTGAAACGACAAATCGTTATAATCCTCTCGATTTTGTGCGCCCCGAGCGCGGTAATCGCACCACGGATATACAAAATATCGCCAGCATTCTCGTCCCTGAGAATCTAGGCTCTGAAAATTCAGTTTGGCAGGGCTTAGCTCAACAGGTCGTTGCGGGAATTATCAGCTACGTTCTTGAGAGCCCCTTTTACCATGGACGCCGAAACCTCGGCGAAGTCATTTCTTTTGTAAACAGTGGTGTTGATCTTCAGGCGCAAATCAAGTTCATCAAGGAAAAAGAGCCTAACCTTTCAAAATATACGGTCGAAAGCTTCAACGCATTTCTGGCATTGTCAGAGCGTGCTGCAGCATCCGCTCTGCTCGATATCCAAAACGCGCTTAGACCCTTCCGAAATGAACGCATTGTTGCCGCAACGGAGGTAACTGACATGGATATCGCCGCCATGAAACGGCGGCCAATCTCAATTTATCTTGCACCGAATATTACTGATATTACGATCCTGCGACCGCTTCTCACATTGTTCGTACAGCAAGTCATGAACATTCTGACGCTGGAACACGATCCAAATTCGCTACCCGTCTATTTTTTGCTGGATGAATTTCGACAGCTTAAAAAGATGGACGAGATTATGACAAAGCTGCCCTATGTGGCTGGTTATAATATCAAGCTCGCAATCATTATTCAGGACCTCAAGAATCTCGACGAGATTTACGGTGAGACTTCGCGTCACTCCCTTCTTGGCAACTGTGGATATCAGCTGGTGCTAGGTGCCAACGATCAAGCGACAGCGGAATATGCATCCCGCGCACTTGGAAAGAGAACGATCCGCTACAAATCTGAATCACGCACTATCGAGATTCTCGGTTTACCTCGACGTACAAAAGTTGAGCAAATCCGCGAACGCGATCTAATGATGGCCCAAGAGGTGCGGCAAATGCCAGAAAACAAGATGATCTTGCTCGTTGAAGGACAACGACCGATCTATGGCGACAAGCTGCGATTTTTCAACACCATGCCCTTCAAGGCCGCTGAAGCTTATTCGCAATCGCATGTTCCTGATGTGCCGACGATTGAATATCTACCTCATAGGGCAGTTCCAGCACTGACGAGCGAATACGCGAGTGATGGGCAACAGGCCGTTGAGCAGACAATTAGCCCCCTGCCCGCCCGTCCTGAAAAGCATGAGGAACCTCTGCATAAATCGGGCCCAAACAATTCTCCGTCAATTCCTAACGCTGATGACAGGAAAAAAACAAATAGCAGGACGGTCAATCTGAACGTCAAATTAGCTTCAACAGGGAGTGACACGAAGTCGGCAGCTCCTCCCGCTGACATCCATGATCGGATTGAAGAAGTCGAAGCGCAGCTTAAACCGAGCGCAGAACGATTATTGAAGGCTGTGAACGAAAAAGTCGAAGCCTCGGGCGCATCGCCTCGAAAGCGGAAAAGTTATCTAGACATATTCAATGCTACTGTGCCAGACCCGGAAGATATTGGGCTGATAACCAATGTCACATTGTGAAAATAACTGCGGCACTCGAAAGAGGTGTTGAGTGAGACTCAGCAATCGCGCCGAGCTCAGCAGCACAATTGGGTATAACTTGCCTCGACGCTTCTGACCGGCCAAATTGAAAAAGCTGCCACTCAATAGGTCGCCGAATTCCGGCAGCTTTGCGCCTTCATTGCAGCCGTTTACGCAAACCTTATCCTAGTTCGAAAGTAGACGTTGCCGACCTTCTCGGTGCTTGTCGGCTTGCGTTCTCAAGTCGATTTGTTGCACTTTGCGCTTGTGCTCGCCGAATTCGGGTTCTTGCTTAGGTGTGCCGACGAGGGAGGTCGGTGTGTACGTTTAACTGCACAAGATCTGCGTACCCGCCGCTCCGCACGCAATGAGAAACTGTTTCCAGCTCCTACATTCGTCGACTTCCCTACCGACGAAACTTAGGCTTCCAGCTGTCGATCAGATCCGCTTCTTCCTGTTCGTCAGAAGGCTCGTCTTCCCGGCCGATATGCGGCGAACTGAGAATGGTGAGCACCTTTCCATAATTACCCAGACCGATGGATTCGGCAGAAACAAAAGCCCTCTGCGTGCCACCAAACCAATCGCGGATATCGATCTCATCTTCGATCACCCCACCCGCACGAACGCGACCGACATCGGCCGCGAGACGTGAAGTGGGTGTTCCAACCGGCACAGGTGAATCCTTATGCACCCAGTCGAGCTTAGGCAGCGATTTCATCGCGTCAGATCGGAAGCAATAGTCAACTGTGGTCCCCGTACTCAGGATCACTGCCACGGCGGCATCACTCAACTCTGCGACGCGAATTGCAGTGGCTGTGAGGGACGTGTCACACAGCTCGGCCATCTCTCTGATAACAGAAAGGTCTGGAACGCGATCGGCAAGCGCCTTCTTAAATGGTTTCCGCGGCATCAACAGGCCGGCTGCGAAATGGTCGGCTTCCAGCTCGTAGGAATTCTCCGTGACGAATCCTGCTCGCGAGACATGCACGCCATCGACCGGCAAGACATGATCGATATGTCCGGGCAAAAAGTAGTGGCCCAGCTCGTGGCTGACGGAAAAGCGCTGAAAGCCTGGCGACGCGATACTGGTGGCATACATGATGCCAAAGGTGTTGCCGTAGCGGTGCAGCATGCCGGACACGCCTTCAACTTCTGGCGGCTTCCCCTGAACAATGATGTCGCGGCTCTCGGCAATGGCGAATGGGTCGACCGGCAACGTGTCGATTCCTTCGTCGGTCAGAAACTGTTCCGCACCCTGCTTTGCCAACAAAAGGCGGAATTTACCCACCGCTATTCCCCTTTTTAGCGTTGCGATCGGCAAGCACTTTCAGGAAATCGCGCGCGATCTCGCGATCGTTTGCACTTAGCTTACCGACATCCCGGAAAAGCGGATCGCCGGCTTCTGCAAGGCCGGGCTCCTCAACGCGGCCGAGCAGAAAATCAGTGGTCATATCGAGCGCGTTCGCCAGCCTGCGCAGCGTATCGAAGGACGGCTTGCGCGTGCCCGTCTCGAAATGCGCGATCGAACTGGGCGGCATGCCGGCTTCGGTGGCGAGGTCACTCTGGCTCCAGCCGCGGATTTCGCGCGCACGGCGCAATCGCTGTTGAAATATCACTGAGGGCGGCTGTGCATCGGTCATGTCGACTCCGGCATGTTGTACTTGACGATCTTTTATTGATCGCTTATATCTCGACATATATAACATGGCGAACTCGACATGGAAAGGAAAACTGACAAATGAGCCTGCTCCACGTCGATCACGCCGACCTGGTCCGCTTCGCTGCCGAGAAGGTGAATCTGCCGAAAGAGCAGGCGGACGAGTATCGCGCCCAAGCGCGCCGACTACGCGAAAAGCTGGAAGGCTACTTACAAGAACACCCGGATTTCACGCTACGGAAAATGCTGCTTTCCGGCAGTCTTGCCAAAGGAACCGCCCTGCGGTCACTAAACGACATTGACGTGGCCTGCTATATCAGTGGCGCCAACGCGCCGCAGGATGTGCAGGCGCTGCTTCAATATCTCGCCGAACGCCTGCGTAAGGCGTTTCCGAATTTCAGTCCCGATCAGGTTCAGCCACAGACCTACAGTGTGACAGTTTCGTTTCGCGGCTCAGGCCTCGACGTCGATGTCGTACCGATCCTCTACGACGGCGACCTGCGATGGTATGGGAATCTCGTTAGTCAGGAAGATGGCAGCTTCCTGAAAACGAGCATCCCACTGCATCTGGAATTTGCACGCAAACGGAAGGCAGCCCAACAAACACATTTTGCCCAGGTGGTGCGGCTCGTCAAATTCTGGACTCGCGTTATGAAGCGCGAGCGCGACGGCTTCCGCTTCAAGTCCTTTATGGTCGAGTTAATCCTCGCCCACCTGCAGGATAAAGGTGCGGATTTCTCAAACTACCCAGAGGCACTGCAGCAATTTTTCACCTACATTGCGACCAGCAACTTCCGCGAACAGATCCTATTTTCTGACTACTATCCTGCATATACCGTCGGCACATTTTCTGAGCCGATGAAAATCATCGACCCCGTTAACGCGCAGAACAATGTCAGCCGCCTCTACACGGTGAAGAATATCGAGATGATCGTCGAGGCCGCACTGGACGCGGGCGACGCCATTGATGCGGCGCTGGCAGCGCCGACCAAGGGCGAGACGGTCTACTACTGGCAAAAAGTCTTCGGCACAGCTTTTCAGGTATGATCTAATGACTCAGAGCTTTACCTACACCGACACCACCATCTTTACCGTTACCCACGCGCAGCATATCGCTGCCAAGGTCGCGACCGATTTGAAGCGCGTGCAGCGCTTCTACAATCACCCGACCGACGAACGGATCGGCAATTATGAGCGCGAATTGATCGCGATGCTGAAAGGCAAATACGTCGAAACTGTCACCTACGGTTTCCGGCGTAACGAGCAGTGGATCGAACCGACCCTGCGCTACACTGCGCAGGAATTGTCCGGCACAGGCCATAGCGATGATGATCCCGGAAAGATCAAGCCTGGCGCGAGTGTAGTCGGGGCGAGCTTCTATTCGTATATGACCTATACTCCCGCCTATTACGCGCTGACCCAAGCTGAGCGTGATACGCTCGGCAAGACGCTGCCCTTCACGCGCGGTGACGCGCCGGAGCCCGGCGTATCGGGCTATTTCAGTAGCGACCAAATGTACTCAGCCGGTGGCCGCGCGCTGAACCGGTCTACTGTGAGGTCCTGACATGAACGCGATGAAACCGACCGAAAGCGTTTTCGAGCGCCGCATCAGCTACCCGGATTTTGCCGCACGCGATCGACTGGCTCGGTTGGTCGGTCTCGACGATCAGATCTCTCGGATAACGAAGGTACTGGGTTTGCTGGTCAACCCTACCAGCCTTGAGACATGGGCGAAAAAGAATCATCCGCAGATGAAGACGCTGCTGACCTCCGTCTTGCGGAGGCCGCCGCTCGTCGTGCTTGCCGGTGACGTCGGCTCGGGGAAGACCGAACTCGCCGAGACGGTTGGTGATGCTGTCGCGAGACAGGAGGATATCGAGATATCGCTGTTGCCACTCAGCTTGTCGGCGCGAGGGCAGGGGCGCGTGGGTGAAATGACGCAGCTGGTGACGACCGCCTTCGACTACACGATTTCTGAGGCAACTAAGCTGAAGGGCGCAAATGGGCGGGCGCGTGGAGGTGTCATCTTGCTGGTCGACGAAGCCGATGCGCTCGCGCAGTCGCGCGAGAACGCCCAGATGCACCATGAAGATCGCGCCGGCGTAAATGCGTTCATTCGTGGTATCGATCGGATCGCAAACGCTGCGCTCCCCGCCGCCGTCATCATGTGCACTAATCGCCTCAGTGCGCTCGATCCGGCGATTAAGCGCCGCGCCGCGGATATCCTGTCTTTCGCGCGCCCAAACCCTGAGCAGCGTCAGGCGCTGCTCAGTCATGCCCTGTCGGAGATAGGCTTCTCCGCTTCGGATATCGGCAAATTGGTGCAGGCGACCGGACCAAGGAAGGACAGCCCCCACGGCTTTACCTTCTCGGACATCATGCAGCGTCTGTTGCCGACGATTGTTCTCGACGCCTATCCGCGACACGCAATCGCACCAGCCCGCGCCATCGAGATCGCAATGCACATGGTCGAGACACCACCTTTTCAAGATGGAGCAACGTCATGACAGAATGGTCATTGCCCCGTCTTCTCGAAGGTCTACATACCGACATGCAGGAACGCTTAAACAAAGCGCGAAATCTGATGGGGCACCCCGTTGCTAAGGGTGACGCTAGTGAGACAGCCTGGCTGACGATGCTCCAAAACTATCTACCGAAGCGGTATCAAGCCGAGACGGCTTTCGTCGTCGATAGCACAGATCACTTCAGCCAGCAGATCGACATTGTTATTTTTGACCGCCAGTACTCGCCTTTCATCTTCCTATTTGAGGGAAGCAAGATCGTTCCAGCAGAGGCGGTTTATGCTGTCTTCGAAGCGAAGCAATCGATCAATGCGGATCAGGTCGAATATGCTCAAACAAAGGTCGAATCGGTCCGCAAGTTGCATCGTACCAGCCTGCCGATCCCGCACGCAGGCGGAGTGTATCCGCCAAAGCCACCGGTGCCCATCATCGGCGGGCTGCTGACCTTCGAGTCCGATTGGAAACCTCCGCTCGGCGAACCTCTTCAGGCAGCCTTGTATAAAGGCGCGGGAAACCGGCGGCTCAATATGGGTTGCGTCGCTGCACACGGCAATTTCGTCTATCAGCCAACACCCGGCGAATACGAAATTCAGCCGGAGAACCGGCCGGCGACGGCATTCCTGTTCGAATTGATCGCGCAGCTGCAGTTTAGCGGTACCGTACCCATGATTGACATTCGGGCATATGCTGAGTGGCTCGCCAAGTAGTCGCCGAAGTTTAGCATCATCCCAACCATTTCATCGATCAAGCGATTTGGTCGGACGGAGAACGTCACCTTACCGCCTGACGATCGCCAGAATCAGACAGGCCGTTCTCGGCCCCGACTCCGTCGTGCATCTCATCCAGAATGAACGGCGAGTTGCGGGTGGGAACGGAGCCCTTCGTAACGACCTCTAGAGGGCCGAAAGCACTCATTCGAAACGTGGTGAAATTGCAGAATTAGAGAATGTCGCTCGACTTTGGCCGGTCCATGCGTTTTCCGTGACCGTCTAGAACCTACGTCGATATGCGACAGCGATCTGACCTTTGAACTTCTCGCTTGTAATTGTGTACCACTATAACTTACCAAGTCACACGCGAGGAAGGATGACATGGCATCATACTCATTCTTATGGTTAAGAGTATGCGGCATTCTAACTTGTCAATTGACAATTTAATATGGCGGAGTATATATTTTGCCTAGAAAGAGGCACACGTCGAAGGAAATAGAAGGCGTCCTCCAGGAGCTCGAAAAGCTCGGGTGGAAGCTGATCGAGGGAAAAGGGCATTGTTGGGGTATCCTGCGTTGCCCTGCCAATGATCAGGATTGTCGCTGTGGCGAGTTTTGCCAGATGTCGGTCTGGTCGACACCCAAAAACCCTCAGCAACATGCTAAGAAGCTCCGCCAGAAAGCCCTTGCTTGCGTGCAACTAAAGAAAAATGACGAAGGAAATGTCGATGGCTGAGGAATTCGAATTCGAGTTAGTTTTCGCGCTCCCTGACGGGGAACACGATCCATTTGTGTTGTCCGACGCCATCTTCGAAGCTGGCTTCGAGGACGCCCTGGTGGGCACTGGTACGCCCGGCTTGCTCGGTGTCGAGTTAGAAGCGGAAGGCGATGACGCTGAGAACGTAATTCTTAATGCAGCACGGGCGCTGATCAAAGCGCTTCCCGAAGGCACGACCCTTCACGAGGTTCGACCTGACCTGGTAAGCCTGGCTGACGTCGCTGAGAAGCTTGAAGTGCAGCGGCAGGCGCTCCAGCAACGAAAAATGCCTCTTCCTGTCGCAGGCGGACTCTACCGGATCGATGAGATCGTTAAGGTTGTGACAGAAGCATCTAAGCCCCAGGAGGGCCGTCGGCGCCCACGCTTCAATATTGACGCAGCATCCAAGTGGTTTCGCGCTGGCGGCGCGGCGCGGCGGGTGAATGCCCTCCTGACTATGAAAGAGATCGACCCTTTAACGATCGAGTTGAGGCCACGTCAGGAACGCTAGGGGAGCTCCACAGTCCACCGCCTACAACGGCCGGCTATAGGGTCGGCATTTATGCATTAGATATATTAAAGACATTGAGTTTTACACTCGGGCATCGGATTCGACTTAGCACGTTTATTCCCGCCCCATAATGTAGTTTGCTCCTGTAACTGACCCCAGACCCGCTTAAATCTCAATCCCACTTCAAACATTCCGGGCAGCAAAAGTGCCCGTCTGATTAAATATTCATTGCCGTCAAAACGGCAAAAATCCTCCAAGGAAACTGATCATATCGGTTAACCACGCGATGGCTGCATTGAACCAGCTTCTTACGACAGTAGCTATGTACACGATCGCTACCAGCCCCAGAACGAGCCAGAACAGAACCGCAAAGAACTTTGCAAAAGCTTCTTCGGTCTTCGGATCGGGAGGTGAATTACAGATGTAATCGTGTCGCATCATCCTCTAACGCTCGTGTTCGCCGCGTTCCTTCTTTTGCTGCTGCTCTTGTTCTAGTTCCTGCAATCGCGGAATCTGCTGTTGCGGCGGATCTGTACGGGTTGTCTCTCCGTCCCGAACGACGGCCTTTGTTTCCATATTCGCACGATTATCGAGCTGTTTGGCACCTTCAACTTTTCCATCTGTCCGATCCCGCTCTTCAAGCAAGTTCGCTTCCCATGCCCGGCGATCAACCATTTGTTCGACACGGTGCTTCTGACCGTCAATCTCCTGTATAGCGGTTTTCAGGACGCGTTCCGTACCAGTGGACCGCAAATGAATTACATCACCGATATCAGCGCCGGCCCGATGCAACGAATCCGGCAATCCGACACCCCAGACCGTGCGATTGCCGTTGGCAGTTTCAATAACGACGAACGGCGAAGGCTCGTTCTTTTCATTATCCTGATAGGGTTTCTCGCCTGTCTCGACGAGGATACCCTGAACGCCCTCCTTATAGTTGCCGGTCTTGGACTGCGGCGTTCCGGAATTATCTGCGTTCTGTGGCTCTCTATCGATCTTGCTCGACTGATCCGAACCTGCAGATTGCTCCTGATCCCGGTGAGCCGCATCCAGCGTCCTGCCCTCGATCGGAACAATTTCATTACGCAAATAGGACTGCTCGCGACGCGCCAGATCTTGCCAATCCAGTTCCGTCGGCTGATAGCCCTTGACCGAGATGCCGTGCGCCTGACCCTCCAGCCACGTTTCACGGCGGAACGCCTTGCTCCCCGTTATCTCGATGCTCGTCCAGCCTCGATGTGCTGCTGTTTCGATCATCAATCGAACGCCCTGAGCATCGAACGATTTAGCGCGTAGCTTCTCTCCATTGTCCTGGAACACTTCGCGCTCACCCTTTGAATCGGCAAAGACCCGCTGCGTCCCCCCGTGATCCTCACGAATATAATATCGTCTCGTGATTTCATCCGGGAATGAACGATCCATTTCAGCCCGGTAGGATGCGGCCGCCGCTTTCTCCTCGTCATCCATGCTGGAACGAGGTTCGTTGACATTATCTGCCGATGACCGTTCCTCATCCGCTTCCGCGACAACATGCGCGGGCTTTGCAATTTCGGAATCGGGTTCGCGAGCGATCTGCATCGACGAGCTATCCTGCTCGCTTTCACGAGATGGGGTTTCAACGGTCAATCCACGCTGTTCCGTCAATTCCATATGCTCGCGCATGAGATTGACATGCTCGCGCGCATACTGCGATACCTGATCCAGATCGGATTTGTCTTCCGGTTCGAGATTGCGGCCAAGCCGGAACAGAGCTGTTTCAACTTCTTTCTCATAGGATTCAAAATCGCTTCTCGACATTTCGCGCACTTTTTCACCCTCCAAAATGATGTTTTGCAACTTTACCAAATTGGCGCGGTAATGTGACCCAAAATCTGCATGAGCGATGTGAGAAGTTTTGGCTTCCGATTGAATCGAACTGGTTGATACAACGATATCTCTTTGCTGCATGGCGTATGAGGCAATTTGATGATTGCCGCTGGCCATCGCGAGTTTCTCCCAACTCTGAGTTACCTTTACGGTATATTCACGGCTGCGTACGCTTCGCGCCATGCCCCGCCGACCCGAGCGCTTGGCATCATAACGCGCCTGAGCCGCCGCACTCGTCCCCTCATGTTCCGTTCGTCCCTCGTGATTAACCGGCCGAACCTGATTGCGCGTATAGGCTGGCGCATTTGCAAACTCGCGCCTGTCGGTCATTTCCATAGCGATGCCGTGCTCGCGCGCCTTTTCAGCCATTAGCTCACGCCACTGGCGAAACACCTGTGGCGAGGTCTCGATCCGATCACCGGCATCCGAACGCATAGCGATAATGGCATGAGCGTGGATATGCGGTCGCTTTCCGCCCTGCTCTGCCTCTTTAGGATCGCTGAACGGATCATGCATTGCAAATATGTAGCGATGTCCTTCGAACTGCGCGGCTAGAAAATCCCGAACAGCGCCTTCGAATGCCTGAACATTGGTGCCAGCTTTGGCAGACATGATGACATGCATCACATCCCTGCCCTTACGGCTGTGCAACTCGCGACGCCACTGTTTTTGCACCAGGTCGCCTGCGGAACGCGCATCCGGAACGACGCGACCCTTATCGTCACGAACGTCACCTTTATGCTCCTCGACCAGATTGCGCAGCTTGGCAGTGCCATATTCCACGCCATTACCATAGCTGGTAAAACGGAACCGCGCCCTAGCCAGCGCGGACGCTACGCTTTCGTTGTAACGCCTCTGAATAATGTCCGCTGCCTTCGGGTCGCCGGTCAACCGTTCCCCTTCCGCACTGCGCAACACTACAATACCGTCAACTTGTAAAACTCCACGTGAAGGCTGCCAAACAGCATAAGCGAAGCTGCGATTACCGAATGCGCTCGCCAGGCTATCGCGCACGTGCTGGTGCAAAGCTTCTTCTGTTGCGAAACCGCTAGCTTCGATCGACACTCGGAACGTACCGATATCCCTGCTCTCGACCCGATTTTGAAACAATGGCTCCCATTCACCACGCAATCGGGCCAGCTCTTCGCGACCCTGAAGCCGCTCACCGTTTTCCTTTTCGACGCTAATCTCACCATTGCGGGCAACATAATTCACCATTGCGCCAAGACGCGCGCCGCCACCATACGACGCCAACTTGACCACCGCAGGCTGACTGCCTGTTGCAACCGCGGCCAAACGTGTTTCCATCGGCCTCGCTGCCGCAACGGGCTTACTTGCAGAGCCTCCAAAGAACTGGATCCTCTGTGCCCTTGAGGATCCAGTGCGCATTTTCGGGACTGAAGCACCACCTGCAGCGGCAGCTCCGCCTGCGATCTGTAATTCGCGCAGCCTCCGCCGCATTTCTTCCTCGGCGCTGCTTGCAGCACTCGAACCCAGTGAAAGCTCATGCAGCAACGCCGCACGGCGCTGCTCCCATTCGCTCTCAAAGGCCCCAAGAAAGAATTCCATAGCCGCTAATCCTTGCTGCGGTGTCTATACCCAGACCGTTTGGTCACGCGCCTCAACTCACTGAGAACCGCCACTTGCATCTTCTGCACATCCCCGACCACCATTCGGATTTCGCTATCAGACACCGACTTTCCACTATTCAGCGCTCTTGCCACCTGATTGAGATTGACGCCAATCATACGCATGTCCTCAAGCATAAGGGACAAAAGCGCTCTGTCTTCGGCATTGAAGATCGGCTTTAGTCCTGCCCCTTCAAGCAACAGACCTTTGAAAAATGCGCTCATCGTCATGTCGGCCGCCTTTGCGGCTGCATCGATTGCATCATACTCGTCTGCGGACACCCGGCTATGAATGGTTTGCGGTTTGGCTTTTACAGCCGCCACATCCAATGAAATTGCTTCATTCATAGGCGTTGTTAACTCCAGTTCAGTGCAGCAATCGACAATCGCGGACATGTTTCGCGATTGCTTAGCAAAAATGTAGCACATTTTTCCGTATCCTGCCTACCATATTACAGAGAGAACCATTCAATATTCGTCTAATTTGGCCTCGCTCTGCTCGCCCTACACGCGAGGCTGCGCCTCGGCGTTTCAGCGGAATTACGCTCACCAAGGTTCACCTCCTGCAGCCGCTTGAATCGCCTTTGTGTGCCATCGTACTCGCCAGCAAGGGACGCTTCGCTCTTCGCCCTTGCCGGCCTGCGTTCTAACAGCACAGACGGCTCTTGCGCGGCTCCGGGGTTCACTCTCGCCCGAAAGATACAACCGGCTAACGGCTGCTCCGGAAAGGCAGATTTGGTGTGTTTATTTGATGTGAAAGTGTGCTGTGAACATATCGTGTGTCGCATGCTATAAATGGTGTTGTTACACCGTGTGAAAGTAACGTAGCTTCACACAAAAGCATTGCGCCCTGTGGGCAACATTCGCCGGCGCTTCAGGCATTCAATTAACACAAAGAAAACCAGCATTATCCAGGTACAGGAGGGCCAACGTTGACACTTCGAATATCTTCGGTAAGCGGCAAAGGTGGAGCGGGAAAGACGACCGCAGTCATTTTGACTGCAGGTGAACTCGCACTTAAAAATCGACGGGTATTGCTCATTGATGCCGATCCACGACAGAACTTAGCCGAGTGGTGGAAGCGGTGCGAGGCAAAGGACAATGTGCCGGCCTCGATCTCACTCGCGACCGCACTTCGACAAAACAATATAGAGAAGTTAATGGCGTCACAGGAGGACAACTATGACGCCATACTGATCGACGCGCCGGGCGTCGATAGTGTTGTGATGGATACGATAATAGACCATTCAGATATCGTCATCACACCCATTCAGCCCGCCCAAGATGAGATTAAAGCAGTTGGTGAGGCCGCGGAGGCGATTGCGACACGAACGGACGTTCTTGATCGTAGTATTCCTCAAGCAGTTCTGCGAACCCGTATCACGATCGTCAATCGGCATCTGGAAGAATACCGGATCATTCGCCCTTTCGTCCAAAATCTGAGCGAACACGGCTATAATTCCGTGTTGCTCGATACAGAGTTGATCGAGCGCAACTGCTATCGCGAAATCCGCAGCGGTCTTGGCACGCTACAAATGCTCGAACCGAGTGAACCGGTTCTCAAGGCCAGAGTTGAGGTTAATGCATTCGTCGAGGAGTTGGAGCAACTTAAAACGGCGCACCAAGGGGAGACTATCAATGGCTAAGGGAAAAATCTCTCTTTCTGATTTCCCTGTCGCGGAACGTCGAAAACGTTCTGCTGATCTGGATAAGGTCACGGCTTCTTCCCCGCCGATTTCGCACACGCACGACGAAGACGCTGCAAGAGTTGGAAATGAATCGGCGCCCGCGATATCAAGTCAGAAAAAGCAGCACAAACCTCTCGAGACAACACCAGAACAACACCGGGCAAGTACAATTGAAAATGCGAACCGCCGGGAAGACTCCCGTAACCGACTGCGTGAGCTTCGCAAATCCCGTGAACGTGAAAGCAAGCATTTCGTCAACGTCTCGCTTGATTATGAAACGAAACGTCGTCTTGAGAATGCAGCACACGACAACGGTCTCAAAATGACCGTCATACTCCGCGACGCAATTGATCACTATCTCAAAGATAACGGATACTGATCATGCTTGGCCGAAGTTTTCTCATGGGCATTGCGCTCGGAATTGCCATTGGCATCTATATCGCGCCATCGCTGCGCGCCAATCTCGGTTTTAACGATGACCAACAGACGGTTGTTAATCTGGCAAAACACAGCGACGATACCATTTGGCCTGATGACGAAACAGCCAGGACGGAGCTGTTTCGATTGTCGAACTGGAATTACGCCGATTACGGCCATTCTTCCAAAGTGTCGGTCCTGCGTTGTATTCCAATCAAAGAGCAGACTGTTGCATGCGAATTGTCTGCATCACTAAGCTGGCTGAACGAGCCCAAAGCCATCGAAGCCGTCTTTGAGGGGGCGGCCAATGATTGGCGCCTTGTGGCGGTGAAATCCAGATAACCGATGTGACGACGATCGGCATTGGGTATCCCAAACGCTAGCGCCGAAAGTGCCCTCCTCCTTCATTTCAATATAAACGCGCGCTGAAACAGACCAACGCCACCTCTGGAGTGCTGCTATTTTATGAAAATGTGATAATGATCGCTGTTGTGGCACGGCAGGCAAAAGGGGTTTCCGCGTGAGTAGTGAGGCATTGGATTTCGCTAGTGAACATTCTTTGGAAAAAACCAATGATCCTGAGATTGATAAGCCGGTCTTTAGGCGTCCGGGCTTCAGCGGAATAAGCACGTTTGAAGAAATCGATCAGCGGCTTGCGAAATACCTTCGCGACGCACGTGAAAAAGCGGGCCTCAAACAAGCCGATTTTGCACCACTCATGGGACTGTCTACGCCAGTTTATGGTCGTTATGAGCGGGCATTTTCAAAACTCCACGTCACTCGCATGATCCATATCTGTGAAGTGCTGGGGTTTATGCCCATCGATATGCTTTACGAAGCAGCCCCCCATTTGTGGGGTAATAATGAGGAAGAAGCCAGGGATCGCGTCGAACTTGCGAAACTCGTGGCAGATCTCCCGCACAGCACTACGCGTGACTTGCTTTCGTTGGTTAAAAAAATGGCAGACCTACAAAGCCAGGTCGATGCCAAACCCCAAAGCACGGATTCAACGAAATAGTCGAAGCCAGCGATGGCTATTGCGAATAGCCGACAATTGCTCGAAATGCACGATCTGAAGCGTGTCTCCCGAAAGTGGGAACCGGTTTCGGGATAGAGACATGCGTAAAAACAAAAGCTTAAAGCGTATCGTGTGAATATGATTGAACGCGACACGCTTTAAGAACCAATCATCGATTGGCTGATCAGGTGCACTGTTGCATTGCCAGACTTAATATGATACTAAATTTCGCACTAAATTGGATACGGAACTTGTCATGCAACGTGTGGAAGCAAATATAGCGGTTAGTGTTTCGGATCTCAAAAAAAGTCCGTCCGCAGTTATGGACGAGGCTAATGGCGAGACCGTCGCCGTTCTTAATCATAATCGAATTATGGCTTATATGGTTCCCGCTGACGTCTATGAAGCCATGCTCGAGAAGCTGGACGATATTCGCCTTACTGAGATAATCAGGAAACGAGCCGACGAAAAAGGAATTTCGGTCGATATCGATGCCTTATAAGCTTGAATTCTTGCCCTCGGCACTCAAAGAATGGAATAAACTCGGCTCAACAATCCAGGAACAATTAAAGAAAAAACTGCGTGAACGTTTGGAAACGCCGCGGGTCGTTAGCGCATCACTTCACGGTATGCCTGACCACTATAAGATAAAACTACGTCAATTAGGCTATCGGCTGGTTTATTCCGTCAACGACGACACTGTGACGGTGTTGGTCGTGGCCGTTGGAAAACGTGAGCGTGGAGATGTTTATAATACCGCTCGCTCCAGAACACAGTAGTATCTCATAATCTTGTTATTTCTGTCAGATCCGATGCGGCAGAAAAGGCCTGTTTGACATGGAGGTCGCTTACGCGACCTCCGATCCGTGTATCGATGTAAGCCCATGCAGATAATCGGCAATCGCCTGAGCTTTGGCTGCTGCGGTGATAATGGCGCGTTTGTCCGCCTTCATGACGGACATCCAGCTTTCAAGGTAAGCGGCTGTGTTTTCGCGAGGATCATGGGATACACCCAGGTCAGCGCAAAGGAATGCTGCGGACAGTTCTGCGACCAGCTCTTCGAGCGCATAAGCGTTGGTGCCGAAGCGGCCCGACATATCACGATCAAGGCGATGTTTTGCGCCTGACCAATGACCAATTTCGTGAAGAAGCGACGAGTACAGGTGGACGTCGCTTAAAAAACGCTCTCGGTCGGGCATGAGAATGTCGTCAGGTCCAGGACGATAGCAAGCCTTCGTGCCGCCGTAGTGAATGACAGCTCCGGTCTGGTGGACAAAGGTGTCGACGGTTTCGTTGTGCGGCACGGGCACCATAGGCATCGGTTCGGCTGGGCTGTAATATTCGGTAGGCAGGTGTTCGATCTGCTCTACGTTGAATACCGTGTAGCCTTTGAGATAAGGGATTGAACGGTCGTCATCGGCGTCCTGATCCTTCGGGGTAAAGGTGCCATATTTAACGACAAGCGATCCACGTTCGCCCTTCCGGATTTGACCGCCGATGTCCTTTGCCTGACGATAGGTCATCCAGGTGGTGTCCTCGTAGCCGTTCATCTGCGATGCGATCCAGAGCATAAGGACATTGATGCCGCGATAGGCCTCGCCGCTGGATCGGCGTGGGATGATGGAGGTCGGGCGGATATTTCCGCGCCACGGCCGCACCCAAGGTTTGGTGCCGGCTTCCAGCTGTTCGATGATGAGGTTTGTGATGCGCTGATAGGTGTCGCTGACATTGTTCATAACCGTCTCCATTCGTTGGTTGACGGCAAGAAACGGAGATAGCCGAAACGAGCCCATGCACCCTTTGGGCCGCAACGGAAGAGGAGGACCGCGAAGCGGTTGCATGGGAGAGTGGCTATCGCAGCTTGTCCGTCAATCAGCCAACGAACGAGACGGCCTAGATGTCAGTCACCGGTTGCGAACGGGACCGGCCTCGGCGCGGAGGTTGCACTGCTTATCGTTCGCGGTCGTCGGAATCCCGCTCGGGTGGCTTGTGCGCCGACAACTCTGCAAGCCGGGATGTGTTCGCGGCGCTTTTCTGCTCTGGCGGCATTCGTTCGACGACGGGTTCATCTGCATTTCTGACCTGATCTTGATGCGACAGGCGGGACAAGTCAGAACAAGCCGTGAATGTGATTTCGGTATCATCATTGGGCAACCGCTCTGGAAGGTCGGCGCGATCGACGGCAACAATCCCGTTATCGGTAACAAGGCTGGCCACACGGATATCGTGACCGAGAACCTGACCTGAAACCTGTTCGCCCGGCCTGGCGCTGCGCACGTTGTGCTCGAAAGCATTCTCACCGCGCATTTCCAGATCGACGAATGCAGCTCTTATGGCTTCCTGTCGGTTTGGATCGATCGCGTCTTCAAAGACATATTTCATCGCCGGATTGGAGGGGTCGTTGGTCGTCGCGATCGACGCTTCGATCATGCGCGGCTTGGTAATGACCGTGAAGTCAACCTCATGACCATATTCGCGACCAAGAGATGCTAGCAGCGCCTCCTGCGTCCGTCCGTTTCCTTCTCGAAACGGGTGCACATAATTCAACTCTGCCAACACTTTACCGGCGATCTCGGCGAACCGTTCGACCGAAGATCCACGCAAAATTTCGGGATTCCGGATCGGTCTAAAGGCTTCATCCAAGCCCATCTCGATACGCGAGCCGTGTAGGAACGAGGTTCCGCCTTAACTATTGCGGTTTGCGGACAACGCGCTCTTTGTATTCGTCGCGCGTGATATCGCCTGCGACATAGGCCGCGGTTGCCGCTTCCAACAGTGGATCGTGGACATAGCCCTGTCGCATATTTGCGGCGCGCGCCTGATCAGTAGCCTTTTTGCGCTTGGCAACAGCTTCTGGAGATCGATCCGGACGGGGGGCATGAAAGTTCATCGTCAAAACTCCTGTTGTGATAAACCCTAGCGCAAAATCCAGAAAACTAAGGGATTTTTGAGGCTTTCGATGCATTGCGCCCGGCACTTGGCCGGGCGCTGTTGGGCTATCAATTGCGCGGTTCCCATTCGAGAACGGCCTGAAGGCTTGGGTCGTCCTGTCCGCCGAAGCGACCGAGGTTGGCGTTGTAGTTCAGGCGACGGATCGCGAGATTGCGCTTGAAGCCTTCGCCATCGGCCTTTGCCCTTTTCCAGATCCCGCCAACCTCGATATTGAAGCCACGCGGAGACTTGGCGAAAACGCGGTGCGTCGGAGCGTCCGGGTTTTCCGAGTTGAAGGGCACGACCTCGATGTCGATGTCGTCGGTCAGGGTTGAGATGCGGCCATTACCGGATGCGGTGTCGAGGTCTTCGCTGTCGAACTGAATGAAGTTGGTGATTTCGTTGGCCATGGTATTCACTCCTCTATGTGGTTGCGATGATCGTTCACGGGCACGACGGTAAGCGGTGTTGCACCCTTGGGCCGGAGCGCAGCGGAGGAAGCCGAGGGCCGAAAAATTTGTCGCGCGAGGAGCCGCAGGCGGGGAAATTTTCAGGCTTCCGGCTTTGCAGCAACCGCGTCGACGTGCGAACGAGCGTCAAAAGCAACCGATTAGAGGTGTGCTCTATGCGCCAATATGGCAACTCCTCTCGTTGGCATAGACCGTTGATACGGTACCGATATTGCAACGCATAATAGCCGGATACAGCGCATTTTCAACGTGTATCGTGTTACCAATGGTAAAATTTGATAACCGTAACGGTTCTCTGCGCTGATCATTCGACAATGCCAATATGGCTATGCATTAGCGGGCTTCTCTGGAGGCATGGGCCCGTCGATAGAGATGTGGGCTCTCTGCGTCCGCCGACCATATTCCAAGCAAACGCTCGCGTGCTCCGTTCTCGGCATACCCGTATTCGGCTAAGTCGATGCCGTGGTTTCGCGGCAAAAAGCGCAACATCGCTGCTGCCTGTCCCGCGCGCAACATTGCAAGGCCGATATCGTTGTTCTGAAGATAACACTGACCAACGGTATGCTTATAGCGATCGACATCAACGGTTCGGCAGAACACGTGCTTCCCGTCGATCATTTTGCGAAGGTAGCTGCGCGCAACCAGGCCGCATGGCCACGTCTTACCGTTCAAAAGGCCGCTCTGCCCCTTTTCGCAAGCCTTGATCACGCCAATCCGAACACCCTGTTGTCCTATGCTGATCGTATCGCCATCGATGACGCGGGCCGTTCCGGCGGCGGAACCCGGCCATTGTTCAGCGACAGCAAGACCGACTGTCATCAGCTGGGCCACCGCGGGGCGAAAACGTAGCGTAAAATAAAACACCCGCCGCGGGAGGAGCGACGGGTGTTTATGGTGAAGACCAGACCTTGGGAGGAAGATGCTGGTCTTAGATCGCCGAGGAATTGGGAGGAACGGCCTCAGCGATAATCAAAATTTATTAGCGACCCGAGGCCTGACGAGCCACGGACGGGATTTCCGAAGCCATGATGCCCAGATCGTTTAGTTCACGAGCATTCAGGCGGCTCAGTTCGTTTACGGTGTTACGATAACGGCGCCAGTTGCTGTACGAGCGGATCAGGTTCATTTCTCTCTCCTCAAAAATTCTCTCTTTGTCTTGCAAACAGCATATAGGTCTGAGCTAGCGTGGGCAGAAGCGCCAGATTCGCATAGCTGGCATGCTGAAAGGCTTGCAACGATTTTCACGCTTCATCTTTTAAGATGCATTTCACTTGCATGTTTTCTGCAAGCTCTATAGATGCATCTCAGCTACATGTTTTAATGCAGCGACCAACGCGCCGCGTTTAGCCCGGTTCCGTTAGCTTGACCCAAGAAGCTTTATGTTGATTTCCGAACCAGTAGCGCGGTCAAAAGGAGCACAAATGTCACAAACACTGAGTGAACAAACCGTTGCAATCGTCAAGGCAACCGTTCCAGCGCTGAACGCTCATGGGCTTGATATCGTGAATGAGATGTATTCACGACTGTTCCAGAGCCCGGAGATTCGGGATATGTTCAATCAATCCCATCAAGGACTGACCGACGCGCAACCAAGGGCATTGACCGGCGCCATACTCGCTTACGCGAGCAATATCGATAACCTTGGCGCACTGGCGCCAGCCGTAGAGCGCATTGCACAAAAACATGTCGGGCTGCAGATTTTGCCGGAACACTACCCACATGTCGCAGAAGCTTTGCTTGGCGCTATTAAGGCCGTTCTTGGAGACGCGGCAACTGAAGAAGTGCTTGAAGCATGGGGAGAAGCATACTGGTTTCTGGCAAATATCCTCATGGCCCGCGAAGACCGCATCTACGGGGATCAAAAAAGCTCAACAGGCGGCTGGAATGGCTGGCGTGATTTCCGCATTGAACATGTTGCCCGCGAAAGCAGCGTCATATCGTCTTTCATTCTTCGTCCGGTCGACGGCCAGCCAGTTATGGAGCACAAACCCGGTCAATACCTGACCTTCTCGTTTGACATCGACGGCCAGCCTGCTGTGAAACGGAATTACTCTATTTCCAGTGCGGCCAACGGGGAAACCTATCGCATCTCCGTGAAGCGCGAGCCGAAAGGCGTTGCCTCGAACTGGCTTCACGATCATGCAACCGTAGGAACAGTGATCAAGGTCGCAGCGCCGGCTGGCGAATTTTTTCTGGCGGAACGGCCAGTGCGGCCAACCGTCCTTTTGTCAGGCGGTGTCGGTCTTACGCCAATGATCGCCATGCTTGAAACAATCGCCAATCGATATCCGGAAGCTCCAACACACTATATTCACGGCACACATGACCGTGAGACCCATGCCATGGGGGACCACGTTCATGCCCTTGCCGCCAGGAGTACAGCAGTCACGGTTACAAACTTCCATCAGACGCCTCTCCCTGACGAAACCCCTGGTGAGGACTACGATCGTGCAGGACTGATCACTGATGATTGGCTGATTACAAACACACCCGTAGGTAGCGCTGATTATTATATTTGCGGCCCTCGCCTTTTCCTGCGCGCAGCGGTTTCAGCCCTGTCGCTTGCCGGCGTGCCGTCGGATCGCATTCACTATGAATTTTTCGGACCGGCAGACGAGCTTCTGGCCGCATAGCTTATGCCCGTTAGCCCTGTATCATGATGAGTACGAGGGAAAATAGAATGTTTTCCCTCGTTACGTATTCCAGCATGGCAATCGGCCTGTCTCGTGCAGAGAAGCTTCAGGTCACGCTGAAACCGAGAGGTGACTGTTGTTTTGTCAGTCGCCGCAGGACCACTTTATCTGTCAACAAATCTTCAACTGTGTAGCCGTCGAACACAGCAAGCATCGCTTCAACCCCTTTGGCAAGGACGCCGGTAAGGCCACAAGCCTGCGAAAGCACACAATCAGGACAATCTGCCAGTTGAAGACCTTCTTCGGTGCGTCGGACAACCTGGCCGACAGTTATCTTGTCTGGAGCCCGTGCCAGACGCAGACCTCCGCTCCGTCCACGAATAGTTTCGATGAAACCGTCGTCTACCAGCCCCTTCACGACCTTCGTAAGATGGTTATGTGATATTGCGTAACTATTCGAGATTTCCCTGATCGAGCACAAACGTTCCCGGTGCAATGCGAGATGGATCAAAACGCGAAGTGAGAAGTCTGTGTAAAGCGTCAATCGCATTAACTAATCCTGGTGTAATCCTCGACGGAGGAGTTTCCCACGTTGTACTTGGACAGGCCAATTACAGCAAACCGAATTGCAATAAACCCTGCAGTGCGAAGAAGGGTCAGGAAAACCGTCTTGAGAGCCTATTGACCTGAGCTTTTGAACTTCCTCCAGATGTCAGGAACTTCCGTTCTAAAAGCCGCTCTGCTTCTTTTCGCAAGCGGCGATCCAGACACGCTGTTGTCGTATGCTGATCGTATCGCCATCGATGACGCGGGCCGTTCCGGCCACGGAACCCGGCCATTGTTTAGCAACGGCAAGACCGACATTCATCAGCAGGGCCGCCGCGGCAGTGATAAAATAGCCAACGATCAATTTATACCCTCCATTCCATGACGGGCAACAAGCCCGAAAACCGAGCGGGCTAGATGTAGTTCGCCGGCGGTGGCGCGTTCAGTCATGGCGCGCAAATAGCCGCCTGGCGACGTCACATGCCTCTCGTCGAACTTCTGCAGCGTGACAGCGATGGCAATCGCGGCAGCCTGTTCCCCCATCTGATCGACCGCGCGGCGGTGAGCATCTTCGGAAATGCCGGCCAAGCGGCAGATTTGTGGCGCGAGCCGCGCCAATTCAGCCCAGGTTCGGGGGCGCGACATTCCATAGGCAGTCAGCGCCGGTATTGCTCGTAACAGATCCTGCAGGGCCACTAACACCTGTGGCGGGTGATGGGGTTGATTGACTTGGCACGAATTGCGCCCCAGGCTTTTTTCTAAAGCCCTCTTACCGACCAAGCCGATCTTTGGGTAACTGATTTGTTCGGCGTTAGCCGAACGCTTTTCAACTCTACTATTTTCAAAGGAATAGGGGTTTGTAATCTGTTTGTGCATGTCGTTTTCGGCATACGGGCATGTCGAATCTTCATTTCTATCGGACGGCTGCTCACGGTGAGGCAGCTGCATTACCCGCTCGACGATCCATTCAATTAGGCCTGTTGCGCGACGGAGAACGGTGCTGGATGCCTTTGTCGCGATGCCTACGGCATCACGAACACGGGCGAAACGCTTCTCAATTATTGAGCGCAGCCGAGCGGGCAGCTCATCTATAGAGGCGAGCGCGTAACGCAGATTGCGAACAGCGCCGCGATAGCGACGCAGGATCGCATTGAGTGCTTTCTTTTCCGCCTTTGCTTGCCGGACCATCCCATCGAGTTCCGGGAAGCGGGCGATCAAAATGCGCAGATCGATGCCGCAAGCGTCGGCAATACTGCCGTCCCCGCTACGCACCGGATAGCGCTTGTAATTGCCGCTGTCCTGCATGGTGATTAAACCGGCATCGAATAGCCGTGACAACATGCGGCTCACACGACCCTCAGATCGCCCGATCTCAAAGGCAAGCGCCGCATTGGATTTGAACACGATCGGTCGGCCGCCTTTGTCATAGCTCTCTGCCGGAGCCGTAATGATCAGGGCAACAAGCAAGTGCGCCTCGGTGCCATTGATGAGGCCAAGGCAAGGGAGTGACTGAGCAAGACCAGTCAACTGGCCCCGTGTCACCGTTCCAATCTCTGCGAACTGAGCCATTCGACGAAACTCGGTTCGTTGTGGTGTATTTTTACGGCCGATCCGCCGCACAGGCTGTAGGGCTTCCCCCATACTCCTCGTCTCCTCTTAAAGACCAGGCAAAGCTTTCCCGTTCGCCGAAAAGCGTTTTTTATTGACTTTGGAAGATGGGAGTGCGATTTTATTTTGACTAAACGTTTGAAATTTGCACTCCGCTTCCGGATTTTTTCGGGAGCGGTTTTTCTTTTTACCCGGCCACATTCTCCTTGAAGTTTGGTATTCAACGGCACGAATGTTACCGATTTGGTTCTTTTCGGCAACCCTAAAACAGGCGTACGGCAAGAGAAGTGCGCCATATGAGGCCATTATCTCTAGAAATTGGACGAAATCTTCCTCTATAGGTCCGCCTCACCGGCCTTCCAATATTACCTTTTTGGCAATGTCACTCATACTATCGCTTGCAATAACCTCAGCCGTTTCGCCTCTCCGAATGGGCCTCCGGCAACCCTACAGCGCGATATGAGAGCGCGGGTGCCTCCGGCCGACGGCGCTCGCTACGCTCACACCGAAAATGGCGCACTGGCATCGTTTGAGGAGCCAATCCTGATAAACGCGAGATCGGGATTCTACCGATGCCTCTTCGACGTTTTGAGACAAACGCCAGGTTGGAATCTCACTAGACGGTGGTTATATCTTCCGCGTTCAGAGCGGATGGAAACGTGACCAGATTGCGATGAACGGCCCCGGTGTCTTTGGGAAGAGCGCCGGGGTTTTTCATTTCTCTTAATCTTCTCAAGCCGGACGCAAGCGTCACTACCCTTCGTCGCGCTATCGGCGCTTATGTTCATTCGAAACGCTATTATCTCAGCTGCAGCAAAGCTGGCGCGATCCGCCATCACCTTGACGGGAATCCCATAGAGCCCGTTTCGGACACTGACAGAATAAATACTCAGGAGAGTCTGGCCGCCTTCGGACAACAAACGAACCAGGTTCTGAGCTCATCGACAGCCCCTCCCCCGCTTTGGAGGCACACAACAAAAGAGATTTGATCCGTGCTTCTCTCCTCGGGAAAGCTCATAGCTAGAACTCCAATTGGCTTGCGCTGCGTGTTTTGTTTGCATCGCAGCGTGCGAAGTACCGAAATTAGTAAACGTCTCACGTTACAGGTTGCTACGGTATGAACCGACAAAGGATGGTAAAAGTCCATACTCCGTCGCCTCCTGCGCGTCGGAGCTCATTGCGATCCTGCCAATGCCAGGTTTCCATTGCTTTTCATCCCAGCGAACAGAAGCTGGCTGATGGAGAAGCCCCCTGCCCTCGCCTTTTGGGTAAGAGATCGCAAATAACCGCCTGGTGAACTGATGGTCGTGAGCTTCTGCAGGATCCAGGCAATGGCCGTTGATACCGCTTCTGCTCCCATGAAGCTTAGTGCTTCGCGATAGGCGGATGGGCTAATGCCGAGGAACCCGGAAACGATCTGTGACGCATCGTGAAGCTCTCGCCATGTGCTGATGCCGTTTGGTCCATATTCGCGAATATCGGGACATGTTCGCAGTACTTGATCGAGCGAAATGGGGGTTGAAACAGGGATACTGCTCTTGCTTTCGGAGATCGAAGGATCCGTCGCTTCCGAAGAAGACACCTTCAAATCAATCTTCTTGCTATTTTGAGATTCAAAAAGGGATTCTGGCAGGGATTCATTATGCTGCCGCTCAGATTGAGCGACGCTGCCGCTCATTTCTGGAACAATTGCCATGTTTTTCAAAGCGATAGCCAATTCATCGTATATGGCTGCAAGATTGGCTTTGATAATCATCAGCTCATCGAGGGATGCTCGGCGCGGAATGGTGTCCACAAGCCCACGGAAGCTAACAAATAGCCCTTCAAGACCCTCAATAAGGTCACCGGACCCATCCGTGTTTTCTGAAAAAGTCGAAGCGATCTCTCTGCGCATGACGGACACCTCGTCGCGAAGCCGTTTCAGGGCTTTTTGCTCCGCAAGGATTTTATCTGCGATACCGGCAATCTCAGCCGCGCGATCAAGCAACGGCGCAAAGGAAAAGCCGAAGGCAAGTTCAACAGCCCCTTCCCTGTCCTTATGCGCATAACGCTTGCGGGTCGGGCTATCTTTGCGCGCAATGATCCCGGCCTCAACCAACGAAGCCAGGTGACGGCGCAGCGTTGATTCAGGCATGCCGTGGGCACGCAGCGACAGTTGACGATTGGATGGGAAAACGACGAGGCCGGTTTTCTCATTCATGTCATCGTCAGGGAGAAATGACAAAAGCGAACTGAGCACAGCAAGGCAGCGATCATTGAGATCGAGTGCCGACTTGGCCACACAGAGCTGTTTGTAAATCACCCATCTGTTTACCCCCCTGCCCTGCTTATTCTGCAGTTCAGGATTTTGGGCAAAACTATTCCTTCGCCCGCGAAACGCGGACGTGACAGTTCCCAAAAGTTGCATTCCCTCTCACCTTTCAAAAGGCAAAAGAAATCCACCCGCCAAAATGACGCCAATGACTCTTGACACTGATTCTGAGAAATGCGATTCGTATCTTGCTACAGAAAAACGAAATGGCCTTCGCAGACTGACGTTTGTGGGGGCTTTTTCTTTTGCGGATTACTCTCCACTATCTGGTTTAGATTCTCTGAATTCCTCATAGAGGCCTTCCAGACGAGTTGATAGCCATTCACCAAAGGATCCTGCATCATCGCTCTTCAGAGAGATATCGACTTTCTTTGGTTTCCGATTCATGGAAAAGGCAACTGAATTGTCCTTGGATCTCCAGAACTTTGCTGGCTGTTGTTTCTTACCAACATTCGCATTCTGCGCAGTTACAGGTTTCGTACCTGACTTGATGGTATCGAGAACCATCAAAAAGCGATTATCAGATGACGCTGAATAGAACTTGTGCTGGTCCGTCATCGAGTCAATGTCGGTTGCAATTCCATCTTTAAATGCGACCGAAAGGTCATACCATCGATCTCGACCAATACCTTTAGATGGTCCAATTTTCAAAATGAGATCAGACGGTACATAGTTGGTCACTGACTGCATCTTTGAGAGAACGGTCTTATTGACAGCTAGTGCAGACATCACCGTTTCGTTGTCGAACTGCTCCGCGAGCTTTTTGGCGAATAGTGCACGTTCAATGAAACTGAGATCAGCACGAGCTGTGTTTTCCTGACCTTGTGCAATAGCATGGTCGCGATCAGAGAGTGGCTTCACAGTGGCCTTGACTCTGATATTTAAAGCCTTTGCAGCTTTTGCTCTGCGATGACCAAAAACAATCTGATATTTGCCTTCAACAGTTGGATTGGGACGCACCAGTATCGGCGTGTCCTGCCCACGTTCACGGATTGCTGCAATAAGTTCCTGAAGGCTTGTATCGTCATCATCTTCTAAGCGATCAACGACAAATGAAGTCTCCAGTTCATTCGGATCGAGCTCAATGATGTGGGTACCGCTTTGAAGCCGCTTCTCGATTTCTTCAGCCGCGGCGACCTTAGAAGCCATTTCATCGGCAGCACGAGACATCATCCCAAAAGCGCCACGACGACCTGATGTCTCTATTGCAACTGTGGGTGTAGGTGTTTCCGATTCAGCGTTTACGGCAGTAAACTTCTCATCCTTAGTATCGTCCAACAATCCGGACATGATGCCTTTACGTGCCATTAGACCATCCTACCCCATGCTTTGTGGACAAGGTTCACGATCTCACCGTTAACACCGTGCAAGCTTTCCATAGCGCGGTCATATGTTGAACGCGTAAGCTGTGAGCGCTCGACCTCGTACAGCGTTTGCTTCGTGATGCCTGCATCCGAAATTGCGGTCGACTTTAACATTTCGTTTTTGAGAACGAAGCCGCCAAACAATGACCGCATGAAGTGAACCATTTGATGTTGTGGAATATCACCAGGCTCGTAACGAGTAACGAGATATCGCATCCAATCTAGAGACATGTTGCCACCGCCACGCTTAATCGGGTCCAGGATTTCGCCAAGCATGAGCAGAAACTGGCACATCGACATAACGTCTAGCATCTGAGGGTGCACTGTAACGAGAACAGCAGTTGCCGAAGACAATGCGGTAAGCGTCAGATACCCCAGTTGCGGAGGGCAGTCGAGAACAACCACATCGTATTGATCTTCGACTTCAGACAGAGCGGCGTCGAGGCGGGTGAAGAATGTGCGCCCCATGTCTCGGGTGCCCTTCTCGCTCAGGATCAACGGTGTATCGTATTCGAATTCCTGCAGATCAAGATTGGCAGGCACTATATCGAGACCGGGAAAATTCGTTTTCTTGATAAGTGCACTGAGAGGTTTTCTATCATCATCGTAGCGAATGGCTTCGTAGAGCGAGGGCATATGATCGAGTTCTGGCTGGATGCCATGAAGCGCTGTCAGAGATGCCTGGGGATCGAGATCAATGGCGAGGACACGATGGCCTGTCAGTGCCAAGTGCTGTGCGAGATGAGCCGTAGTCGTAGTCTTACCTGAGCCGCCCTTAAAGTTCACGACACCGATAATTTGCAGATGCTCGTTAGTCTTACGGTGAGGAACATATATACGTGAATCGGAGCGGCCATTGGCATCGAGATACTGGCGCATTTCCAGCATCTGTTCTGCCGTGTAAGAACGACGGCCAGTAGCGGTAACGGCTGGCTGTGGCCCCTTGCCATTGAGCGACAGATTCTTAAGATGTCCCTGGCTAACCCCTATATACTCTGCTGCTTCAGCAAGCTGGAATACGCGGAGCGTCTTTACTGCGTCCGGCGGGAAGTTCTCCAAGCGATGCTTTTCCAGTCGACCCGACAACGCTGATCCCTGCCTCAGGATGAGTTGATCGAAGTCTGTCAGTGGTTTGTCGGCATCAAATGCGATATTCATAGAGCGGAACCCGAAAGTGCGATTTTATTTGCTCTAAAAGCAATTTATCGCATTTAGCTCCGATTCTCCGGGTTCTGCAAGGAGTTTTAAGTTAACGAAAGGTTAACACAAGTCGCTACCCCGTAAGTTTACGGCCGTAAACTCCATAACTGACGAATAGTCAAGAATGGTTGATCACTTGTATTCTCGACAGGAGATGCTCACCGACTTTCGCTTAAAGCGCATGTAATTTCCCTTTGGCTCTTGTCGCCCGGGCAGAAATCTAAAAAGTATCGCAGTGGCTTGGAAATATTGCGCACCAGTCGACAGAAAAACTCGTTCACGACTTTAAAGCCAATCTTAGTATTGTAATTATTGTCCTACTACTCGATACTAATTCCGGCGATTGTTTTCTGGGGGTTAATTGATGGGGATTGAAGATGGCCTCGGACATGCAAGTCCATCCTGGTTTACTGCTCCGGGTGATGCGGACATGCTGGCGTGGGTGGCTTTGACACTGATATGCCTCGCTCTCTATGGGATTGTGACCCTTTATGCAGTGTTCGATCGCTGGGCCGAACACAGGTCGAAGGGCACCCCCCTGGCTAAGACAATCCCGACATTGTTGACGATTGCCCTGCTCTACGAGATCTTTCCGCTTGAGCATTTCCACGTTCTTCTTCCGTTAACCGCGATCCTTCTTGCCTTGTTGGCGGACTGGTCGCGCTTCCATCTGCCCAGTGTTCAGGAAGTGGCGTCCGACACAACTGCTTCGCCGGCGGTAGTCTCGCCGGAACTGACTGACGACGTTATTGGCCCCGCCACGCCGGAGGCCCCCCAGAATGTTTGAGCTTCTCTTTACTTCTTTTCCGGTCATTATCCGGTACTACCAATTGAGACGTCGTGGCGAATCCATGACGGTATGGAACATGCGGACCGCGGTGTTCTTGTGGGCCGTGCTTGCCTTTTTCCTTTTTGTCGTGATCTTCTACTTTCATCCCAAGTCATACTCTGGCCTGGTACCTTTCCGTACCGCGTCAATCGTGGCGCAAACTAGTGGTCCTGTAACAGAAATCGCCGTACGAAACTGGCAGAGGGTTTCCGCCGGTGACTTACTCTTCCGGATTGAAAACAGCGCCCAGAAAGCGACGCTAAAGCAAGCCGAAGCTGAACTCGACCGAATTGCTGCCGCAGAAGCGAAAGCAGTTGACGCCTTGAAGGTTGCGCAGGCAAGCGTGGTCGAGTCGAGAGCATCGCTCGAAAAGTTGAGAGGTGATCTCAAGAACGCGCAGGCCTTGTTCGCCAAGAACGCAGGCACGAAGGATACTGTGCGCATAGCAGAGTCGGCTTTCCAGATTGGCGAGGCAGATCTGGCGGCGGCACAGGCCCAGCTGAGCCTGGCACAATTGGAAATCTCTCAATCGCTTCCCGCGCAACGCAAAGTAACCGAGACGGCAGTCGAAAGCGCCAGGGTCGCGCTAAGCATGACTGAGGTTCGCTCGTTCACCGGCGGTGTCGTAACCCAATTATCTTTGAGCGTAGGAAGTCCCGCGTCAACTCTCATATTGAGTCCAGCGATGGTGATCATTCCCGATCGTCCCGACGATTTGCCGCTCAGGATTACGGCGGGCTTTTCACAAGTGACACGCTCGACAATCTATGAGGGGATGCCCGCAGAAATCGCGTGTGACAGCAATATCGGCTTGTCCTTCAGCAACACAGTTCTGCCTGCAAGGGTCGTTCACATCCAGCCCGCAATCTCAACAGGTCAGATCGTGCCGGGAGGAAGACTGGTTGAACTTAATGCGCGAGCACCACGCGGATCGCTACTTGTTTACCTTGAGCTTGAGCATAAAGAACAAGAGAAGATTATGCTCGACGGCACTGGTTGCCTTGTTCAAATCTATACCAACAATCTTGGTGGATTTACAGGACACCTCATTGCGGCTACAGGCGTTATAAAGGCTGTTGGCCTGCGCCTGAAGGTGTGGGGCGCGCTGATTGCTGGAATTGGACTTGCAGGAAATGGTGGTCACTAGAAAGGCTTTTAGGATCGTTGCTCACTTGGGCAATCCTATGACCTGCACAATCGCTTTGTTTGAAGTCGTCTTGTCGGCGTTTAGGATCGGCTGCCGGAATCCTGCCAAACCGATAACAACTCAACTTCCGACATCTGCAAATCAATCTTGCTATGGTGCATTCGGGCTTCAGAGTAGCCTTGACGCCCGTCCGCTGCGCCGTTTGGCATTGTTATAGTAATCGGACGCCTGCTGCACAGAGCGATGGCGGGATTGTTCCATCGCTTCCGGCAGGGGAATGCCACGATTGGCCGCTTCGGTAAGATAGCCAGAGCGCAGCCCGTGCGCAGAAAACTTCTCCGGCTTAAACCCGGCCATTCGTGCGCGTTGCTTGACGATTTGATTGATGGCGCTCGGTTCCAGTGCACGTGCGGAAACATTGCCCCAGCGATCAATCTTTCGAAACACGCTGCCCTTGTCGATCCGTGCTGCTTTTAGCCAGCGGGTGAGGGCTTCAACAGGACGGCCAGTCAGATAGACGACTTCGTCTTGGTCGACGCCACTGGTTTTGGTGCGTCCAAGATGAATGGCGAGCGAGGGGAGGGGGGAGCCATCCTCGTCGGTGACAGGCGACTGTTTGACGAGCTGTTCTACGCGCAATCGAGCGATTTCGCTGCGGCGACGGCCGCCGGACGCAAAGGCCACCATCAGGATGGCTCGGTCACGTATGTCAGTCAGGTCCCCACCGGAACAGGTGGCTAAGAGTTTGGTCAGAATATCGCTGGTAATGGCATTGGCACTCTTGCGGGCTCTAGGCCGGTTGATCGCGCGCACTGCAAGGCGGATGGCTGATTTGACGGCTGGTGACGAAAACGCACCCTCCCGACCGCGCCAGCGGGTCAGTGTTGACCAGTTGGCCAGACGGCGTTGGACGGTTGCCGGTGCGTGCGGCCCGGATACGCGCAAGAATCCTTGTTGACGTAATTCTTCTGCGACGCCGGAAGGCATACCATGATTAGGTTCGATCTCGCGTTGTTGTGGACGCCAAAGATGATGGGCGACGAATTTGAGCAACAGGGCTTCGGGTGCGGGGAAGGGGAGGGGGCTGCCGGTTGCAGCGAGTGACCAGGCTTCAAGATAGGCCAGGTCTGAAGTCAGTGCGCGCAGGGTGTTTTCGCCCATGCCCTCATTGACCAGATGGCGGAGCGTTTCGACATCTTCATCGCTTAGAATACATGCCAGCATATCGCGCCGGTTCATCGGCAAGACGGCGGCAATTGTGTCGAGCGTTTCGGCGCGCTGTTCTTCAGAAGAAACTCTCGGTGACGACACGGGCAAAAAACTCCTTGGTGGGCCTGAAAACGGGCCTTCAGCGGCGCGGCCTTTGCCCAATTTTTACTGATTTGCGCCCTGAAATCAATAAGCTTCGATAAGCTATACTTATCAGAGGTTATAAACAAACATAGTTAATGTCGCGGTAACGATACTTAATAAATGATTTGGTTGAATTAAAGAACTAATAGTCATTAATTATAACTAGATAAGTATGTGGATGGCAAAGATGAGGCTAGGCGAAGGGGGGGTACGCGGGGCTAATTTAGTGGCAGTGCCGTTTTGCCGGGCAATTGCGCACTGATTTGTAATCTCCCATAATCCTCTCTGTCCTCAACAGCCTTATGGATTGCCTGATGAACAAGCCGCCTATGATCGGGATCGATATTGATGGTCTGGATGAAGCAATGCTGATCGCCTTGAACCGGCGCATCGTCGAACGCTTGCAGTTCCTTCAGCAGCAGAAAACGGTCGCTGCACTTGAGGAGATCAAGATTGGCAGCGGCGTGATGTTTGAAGGGCCAGATGGCGCGATCGTTCGGGGCTTTGTCATTCGCCGTAATCGCAAGACAGTGACGGTGCATACGGATGACGATAAGCAGTGGAATGTTTCGCCGTCATTGCTGAGCCTGACTGGCGGTCATATTATGGATGAAGCACCAACAAGAGCAGGTCAGGTTGTTTCATTTCCAAAACCTGGTCCTCGCCGATGACGTGCAATCAGGCTTTCGCGATAATCAGGCCTGCAAGCTCAGGGATTGCTGTTGGTTGACTGGGAACGCCCAGCCGGTCGCCAAGATAATGATAAAAGGAAAGCCCAAGCTTTTTGCAGGTTTTCATGAGGCCGAGCATGGTATCGCGGGCGACACGTCCATCCCGGCTCATGGTGCCGCCTGAGATCTTGCGTTTGGTGACGCAGCTGCGCAGATCATTCTCGGACGCATTGGTGTGCAACGGGATTTCCGGGCGTTCGAGAATTTTCAGCAATTCCTGTTTACGACGCAGTAAGCGTGCCAAAAGCTTATCCAGCTCAGCATATCCGGTGCGGATGGAAAAGATCCGATCGAACCTGACTTCAAGGGCCTGGGCTGCACGAGCGCTGGGACTTCGGGAAAAGTCTTTCAAAAGCTTGTAAAAGAGCCAGATGAGTTTACGCTGAGTTTCGACATGTGCCACTTGTTGCGGCGTTGCTGGCATCAGCTTGTGCACCAAGCGTTCAGCATGGACCCAGCACAGGGCATGGTCTCCGACACGGAACTGACCAGCATCATCAGAGACAATAACGGCATTGCCCAACAAACCATGATGGCGAATAGAACCCCAGATACCGGATTCCGCGATTATCCGAACTAAATCCTTATCGAAGATGTCGATACCCTTATGGGCCAAGTGCTCAAGAAACGGCACCTGATTGGGAAAGTGCTGTGGTTTGCGGGTTCGCAGCCTGGGGATAACCGTCGGATCGACGCCATGCCGCGACTTCAGATAATCGCAAGCGGCATCATTGAGCACATAATCCTGATAATTGCCGCGCAAGAGCGACAGGAAGTTCAGCCGTGACTTGGTCTTCGTGGTGCGGAACACAGTAAAATGCTCGCCGCCAATATGGGTGGTGTAGAAATTATCACGCGCATGACGGGCACCGGTGTCGTCGACCGTAACATAGGCGGCTGACACCAGGCCAGCATGCAGGACCGCAGCATCCTCGGCCACAAAACCATCGAGCCCTTTGGAGAGCAAACGGACGACCTGTCTCTTCGAGATTTCGACGCCGATATCGTTCAACAGGGTCGACAGTCGTTCCATCGTCACCTGGCCCTGTGCATGCAGCATTAAACACAACCGCCGCAGATTGGGTCCGTAACCGCCGACGATTCCGGCAGGCAGCGGTGCAAGAATTGTTTTACCCTCCGGTGTTACCCAGCATTCGCGCCGGTAATGAATAACCTCAGCGCGCAAAACCACATCCCGCACGTAACAGCTTTTGTAGCCCTTGAAACGTGAGCCGTCTGGAACATTGGCATGAAGAACCACGTCACGATCAACGCGCTCGACATCCAGTTTTGGTCCACGCGGCTTCTTCTTGCCTGCCTGCTTGTCCTCACCCTTCCCGTCCGTTGCCTTGTCCATGCCCGACGGTTTGAACGGTGGCCGTGGCGGCAGATTTTTCAGACGAGCAATCTCATCGCGAAGCAGTTGGTTCTCGACTTTAAGCGAGGTGTTTTCCAGACGGAACTCGGCATTCTCCTTACGGAGTGCAGCATTCTCAGCTTCCAGCCTCTCAAGGCGAGCCTCTGCACGTTCTGCTTTCTCAACCAAACCCGTGACCAGACTGCGCAACGCGTTGAGTGAAAGCGTGTCAGCATGCTTGGGCGAGGGAAGCGTTCTCTTCGGCATACACACAGAGAATCATGAGTTGCCAAAATCAGGAATCCCGAACACCCAAAATACCTATCCGAAACACGCGATATGCACAGGGCTTAATATTTCTGATTTGTTATCAGAAACACAAATTCGCCTCTCAATTTGCTCCGCTTACGAAGGGGGGTAAGCGGGGCTAATTTAGTGGCAGTGCCGTTTTGCCGGGCAATTGCGCACTGATTTGTAATCTCCCATAATCCTCTCTGTCCTCAACAGCCTTATGGATTGCCTGATGAACAAGCCGCCTATGATCGGGATCGATATTGATGGTCTGGATGAAGCAATGCTGATCGCCTTGAACCGGCGCATCGTCGAACGCTTGCAGTTCCTTCAGCAGCAGAAAATGGTCGCTGCACTTCAGGAGATCAAGATTGGCAGCGGCGTGATGTTTGAAGGGCCAGATGGCGCGATCGTTCGGGGCTTTGTCATTCGCCGTAATCGCAAGACAGTGACGGTGCATACGGATGACGATAAGCAGTGGAATGTTTCGCCGTCATTGCTGAGCCTGACTGGCGGTCATATTATGGATGAAGCACCAACAAGAGCAGGTCAGGTTGTTTCATTTCCAAAACCTGGTCCTCGCCGATGACGTGCAATCAGGCTTTCGCGATAATCAGGCCTGCAAGCTCAGGGATTGCTGTTGGTTGACTGGGAACGCCCAGCCGGTCGCCAAGATAATGATAAAAGGAAAGCCCAAGCTTTTTGCAGGTTTTCATGAGGCCGAGCATGGTATCGCGGGCGACACGTCCATCCCGGCTCATGGTGCCGCCTGAGATCTTGCGTTTGGTGACGCAGCTGCGCAGATCATTCTCGGACGCATTGGTGTGCAAGGGGATTTCCGGGCGTTCGAGAATTTTCAGCAATTCCTGTTTACGACGCAGTAAGCGTGCCAAAAGCTTATCCAGCTCAGCATATCCGGTGCGGATGGAAAAGATCCGATCGAACCTGACTTCAAGGGCCTGGGCTGCACGAGCGCTGGGACTTCGGGAAAAGTCTTTCAAAAGCTTGTAAAAGAGCCAGATGAGTTTACGCTGAGTTTCGACATGTGCCACTTGTTGCGGCGTTGCTGGCATCAGCTTGTGCACCAAGCGTTCAGCATGGACCCAGCACAGGGCATGGTCTCCGACACGGAACTGACCAGCATCATCAGAGACAATAACGGCATTGCCCAACAAACCATGATGGCGAATAGAACCCCAGATACCGGATTCCGCGATTATCCGAACTAAATCCTTATCGAAGATGTCGATACCCTTATGGGCCAAGTGCTCAAGAAACGGCACCTGATTGGGAAAGTGCTGTGGTTTGCGGGTTCGCAGCCTGGGGATAACCGTCGGATCGACGCCATGCCGCGACTTCAGATAATCGCAAGCGGCATCATTGAGCACATAATCCTGATAATTGCCGCGCAAGAGCGACAGGAAGTTCAGCCGTGACTTGGTCTTCGTGGTGCGGAACACAGTAAAATGCTCGCCGCCAATATGGGTGGTGTAGAAATTATCACGCGCATGACGGGCACCGGTGTCGTCGACCGTCACATAGGCTGCTGACACCAGGCCAGCATGCAGGACGGCAGCATCCTCGGTCACAAAACCATCGAGCCCTTTGGAGAGCAAACGGACGACCTGTCTCTTCGAGATTTCGACGCCGATATCGTTCAACAGGGTCGACAGTCGTTCCATCGTCACCTGGCCCTGTGCATGCAGCATTAAACACAACCGCCGCAGATTGGGTCCGTAACCGCCGACGATTCCGGCAGGCAGCGGCGCAAGAACTGTTTTACCCTCCGGTGTTACCCAGCATTCGCGCCGGTAATGAATAACCTCAGCGCGCAAAACCACATCCCGCACGTAACAGCTTTTGTAGCCCTTGAAACGTGAGCCGTCTGGAACATTGGCATGAAGAACCACGTCACGATCAACGCGCTCGACATCCAGTTTTGGTCCACGCGGCTTCTTCTTGCCTGCCTGCTTGTCCTCACCCTTCCCGTCTGTTGCCTTGTCCATGCCCGACGGTTTGAACGGTGGCCGTGGCGGCAGATTTTTCAGTCGCGCAATCTCATCGCGAAGGAGTTGGTTTTCAACCTTAAGCTGGGTGTTTTCCAGACGCAGCTCGGCATTCTCCTTACGGAGTGCTGCATTCTCAGCTTCCAGTTTCTCAAGCCGAGCCTCTGCACGTTCTGCCTTTTCAACCAGGCCTGTGACCAGACTGCGCAACGCGCTCAGTGAAAGCGTGTCAGCATGCTCAGGCGAGGGAAGCGTTCTCTTCGGCATACAGACACAGAATCATGATTTGCCAAAATCAGGAATCCTCGGGCTCAAAATGATCGACAAACTTCGGCGTTATGCACAAGTCTTGAGTAAAAAGCATTTCTGACTTTGACTCAAAAATAAAAGAACCGCCGACAAATCTGCCCCGATTACGCGAAGGGCACCCGAGATTCACAAATCGTGGTGCAAACACTTGCAGAAATACGATGTTACAAAAGGATTCATATATTGCACTACGAATGCAACCCCATTCTCATCGCGGGTGCGCGTACAGTGCTGACGATTGCTCAAGCTGGTGGACGTATCGATTTTTCGAGCTTCTTTATCGCCTCACGCAGAGAACGTTGCTCGTCAAAATAGTCCTCCCAGACCATTTTCTTTCCGAGCAGCGCGGGAACGGTCCGGATTGTAAATCGCTTGGGGTCGAGGCCCCTTCTGACCTGGGTCCAGTTGAGCGGCATCGACACCGTTGCCCCCTCGCGCATTCGGGGTGAGAGCGGTGCAACGGCTGTCGACATGCGGTCATTGCGTAGGTAGTCCAGGAAAATACGGCCTTTGCGCTGGCTTTTGGCCATTTTGATCAGGTAGCGGTCGGGCAAGTCGCCGGCCATTTGCTGGCAAACATCGTGTGCGAAACCCTTGGCTTCTGCCCAGCTGAGTTTTTTGCGTTTGCCGCGGCCAAGCGGCGTGACCACATGCAGTCCCTTGCCGCCCGTGGTTTTGCAGAAGCTGACCAGACCAAGCTGATCAAGGCGATCGCGCATTTCCAGCGCCGCTTCGATAACGCTCGAAAAAGCCACGTCAGGGCCAGGATCGAGATCAAACACCAGCCGACCAGGGATTTCGGGTTCATAGGATAAACAATTCCACGGATGCAGTTCGACGCCACCCATTTGAGCGACTGCTGCGAGCCCTTCCACCCGATCGATCTGGAGATAGGGCTTCCTGTCACCAAACACCTCTACAAGTTCGATCAGGTTCGAGGTACCTGGGAGCGCGTGACGCTGGAAGAACTGCTCGCCCTGCAAACCATCGGGCGCGCGAACCACCGAGCAGGGCCGGCCTTTGACATGGTTGATCAACCACGGTCCCACCGCCTCGTAATAGCGGGCGAGATCGAGTTTTGTGACCGGCTTTCCATCCCCGGCATCCGGCCAGAGTGTCTTATCAGTGCTCGAAATCAATACGCCCATGATATTGGGTTTGCCGCCTGCTTGAGAGGCGAGAATAAGTCCAGGCTTTGCGGTGTCGTTTTCAGGGACATCGACGTCGCTCGGCGCTGCCGGCTTTTCGGCAACCACCTCTTTCGCTGGCTTGTCCTCGCGCAACCCTTTGAACGCCGCTTGGCGAACGAGGCCGTCTGCCGTCCACCCGGCGAATTGTATCTCTGCGACCAATTGCGGTTTCATCCATTTGATATCGGTGCCTCCCTTGGGCGCACCGATACCGGTAAAAGGCGATTTCTTGGCCTCAAGCGCACGAAGTTTCGGTAGAATGCCCGCAACGGTTTTTGCGCCATAGCCGGTGCCGACACGACCAACATATACGAAATGTCTGCCGCGATTGACGCCGACGAGCAAAGAACGGAATTTGCCCTTGGTCGCGGCATAGCCGCCAATCACCACTTCATGGCCTGAACGGCATTTGGACTTGACCCAGCTGTCGGAACGACTTGAAACATAGCGGGCGTCCGCCTGTTTGGAAACGATGCCTTCCAGCGAAAGACGACAGGCGGAACGCAGAACCGCTTCCCCGCCTGTTTCAAAATGTGTCACATAGCGGATCAGCGGATCCTCACTGACGCTTTCTACCATCTGATCGAGTCGTTGCTTGCGGTGGGTGAGCGGAAGTTGCCGCAGGTCCTCGCTGCCGTCAAAAAGCAGATCAAACGCGAAATAAACCAGGGCATCGGTTTTGCCCTCGGACAAAGCTGCCTGCAACGCTGCAAAATCAGGTGCTCCACTTTCGTCCAGGGCGCAGATTTCCCCATCGATGATGCCGTCGGGGAGTGCTGCCGCGCTTTTTACAATGGCTGGAAATCTTTCTGTCCAGTCGAGACCCTTTCGGGTTCTCAAGGTGACTATGCCAGAATTGACGTGCATCTGGATGCGGTAGCCGTCGAATTTGATTTCGTGAATCCAGTTTTTCGAAGCCGGCGGCCTCTCGCGGGTTTCGCATAATTGGGGTGGGATGAAGTCCGGCATGGTGGCGGGCTTTGACTTGGCGGTCTCCGACATCCTTTTGTTCTTTTCGCGCTTTTTAGCAGCAAGGCCATGACCGCTTTCCCAAACGGCGTCTGCCGCGATAGCGTCAGTTTCAACCATGAAGGGGCGCGGCTTTCTGCCTTTGCCGGTTGCTATCATCTGCATGGAACGAGCGGATGCGACAGAGGTGTCATTGTCGTCCAAAACGGCAGCACCGTCGCCGGACACGGAAAACGCGTCTTGATGCTTGATCAGCAACCAGTTGGTGCGCTTGGAGCCGTTGTGATCCGCTTTCATGCGCACCAGCACAAAGCTGCCATGCAGTCGCTTACCTTCCAGCGTGAATTTCAGATCGCCTTTGGCAAGCGCCTCGCCGGCGGTCAGTTCTCCTTCTAGTGTCCAGTAACCACGGTCCCAGAGCATCACAGTGCCGCCGCCATATTGACCTTTGGGGATCGTTCCCTCGAAATCCCCGTAATCAAGCGGATGGTCTTCGACCTCGACCGCCAGGCGCTTGTCGCCGGGATCAAGAGAGGGTCCTCTGGTTACGGCCCAGGATTTGAAAACACCGTCAAGTTCGAGACGCAGATCGTAATGCAGTCGCGTCGCAGCATGTTTCTGAATAACGAAGCGCAGCTTCTTCGAGGCCTTTGGCCGGTTCGCGCCTTTTGGCTCCTGCGTCTTTTCAAAGTCGCGCTTTTTTTTGTAGGTTGCGAGTTTATCGCGGGCCATGACTGTCCTCATCAAGCTGTCAGTGCCACATCGAGACGTCCACTATAAAGCGGTGATGCCAGACTGCTCAATTCTGACCCGCAGCGTCTTGCTGCCGCGAGACGAGAGAAGGAAGAACTTGACCGTCGCTGGCCCCGCGGTCTCCTCGGCACCTGATCACTGAGACAACAACCGCGAAAGATGGTTTTTGTTCCTGCCGTGCTCTGCGCACTCAAAAAACCCTGCAAAAGCGTGGAGCTTTGCACGGGGGACATCCGCAACAAACAGCGAATGCGCCTTAATGTCTGAAGCGCTTTTTTTTTGCCTTCAATGCGATATTCAAAACCGTAATCCACGCCAGGACGCAGTCTGCTGTCGCCAAAGGGCTGGCGCAGAGGACCGGCAAGCACCGATCTGAATGCGCGCACAGCACTTGACGGGCGATACTGAAACAATCGCATGGCAGCGAAAGACAGAACTGTGACGAGCAGCACTGCGAATGTCCACCACCTTTTATGGAAGAGGAACAGCGGCAGGACAAAAATGCAATGCGCGTCGAGCAGGAAAAACGAGGGAGTGCGCATGGTTTCCCGCCACATGATGGTCCGGCCGAAAAGATCCTCGTCCCTATTCATGGCATTGCTTCGTTCCGTGATGCTAGGCCAGACGAGGGTTGCAGCACGCTCTCAAGAAACAACACGCCGATCAGACTTCCGGCTTCCAGTTTGACAAGGGGACCCTTGGGCACAACCCCTTCGATATCCTGCGCCATGCGTTGACCGGCCTTGCCCGCCATCTGACAATAGCAAACACCGGAACTGGCGCCATTGGTGCCAATCAACGTCGTCTCGACCGGCCGATCAAGGGGCACGGAGATTGATGTAATTATGACTTTTCCAGCTAATTAAATGGAAGAAAGCACTTCTTAATCCATCTCCAGAGTAGAAACATAGTGGGAGTGACCAGAAACATCCCCAATCTAAGCCAGATTGTTTTCCCGGTTTCATCCAACAGGATTTTTAAAGGACCTAAGCCACATGAAACTCCAGCCATGCAGACCTGGCGTGAAATAGCATGCTTGAAATCCGCATGATATCAGTATCATAGATACAGCTGTGTTCGCGCATAGGTTAAAGTTACACTGCCCCCGTCACGATGTCGTTTCCATCCATCGCACCATTGTTGCTATAAGCAACTGATTGCAAAATAACGCATCCGGATTTCAGATGGTTCCTCGCTTCTTCAGACGCTACTTTGCCAGTTTCGCCGCTTGTCTATGCGGTTTGCTGCTGTTGCCGTAGATTCTGGGCGTACCGGGCAATCCAACGCTTGGGCAGGATTTTGCATGGACCTCGGGTCTTCTGGCAATGGTTGCTTATCTGGTGATGTTTCAATGTGTTAAAATGATCCAGAGCCGAGACAGATTTGGCAAGCCAAAGCTTTCCACGCGGCTTGATAGCGGCCTTCATGCAGCTTCCATAGTGCTGTCTGCAGTGCTCGGGGTCGCAGTCATCCTTCTCGTTTGGTTAAATGTTGAGGTGAGCGGAGGAAGGCAAAGCGAAAAACATCATGAGGCTCTGTTCTCTGCCAATGATTTTTTTGTCGCAACCATTGTCCGCAGAAGGCTTCAACCCACGCGTTGTCGATAAGGAGAACGATCAATCCATCGACGCTGGAGGTCTTGGGCTATACCCAAAATGATTATCGTTGCCAGAAGCGGCGCGGAACATTCTAACCGCTGGGATGTTAGATGGGGAGCAAGCGCAGTCAAGGCTAGCCCAGCCTAAGGAGTGAACCATGAAACCTGCCACCATTGCTGCGGTCCTCTTCACCATGGCACTGTGTCATCTGCCGAGTGCCGTATCGGCTGAAGAATCCGGCCTTCCCAATCAATCAAGTGGACAAGAACCCGAGGTCCCTGGCAACAATTCCACTACGGGCGCTAAACCTGTTCCACCCAACAGCAAATCGGCGCCGAAATCTCCGCAGGAGCAACAGGAAGATGCGCAACGCAAGGCAGAAAAGCTAAGGATATGCGCGCCGGGACAGGATGCCAAAGCATGTCGTGAATATAATGTGAAACACAGCAAGAAATGAACCCGCTTTACAGCAGGACATAGATTAGCATTTCGATAAATCACACGCCATGCGTCCTACAACGAAAGGCGGGCGACGGCCTATGGCAATTTAAGCGTGGCGAACTTCAACGAATGCGTAGGAGCGCGAGACACACTGATCGATAATTGATCCCTAGGGCATAATTTGAACTGGATGCCTTCAGACTGTTCCCGATCAGGATTGCTTTTTCTTATGCGAAGGCTTGCCCTTGTGTTTGGTTGAAGCGAGTTCCTCGAGCTCTTTTTTACTCATCGTGTTTTCCATTTGTTTCGAGGCTCCCCGAAGCTCTGCTTTGGGTTTGTCTCCGCGTTTTGCGGCAAGGTCCGCACCCGCTGCTTGTTGTTGCGCTTTTGACTTGGCAGGCATGTTTGAGACTCCCATTATGTTTTCATCATTTGCCAATAAAGATCGCGTTTAAAATCTCATGCAGGCTGTGCCGCGTGTTGCGCAGGCTTGTTGGACGCGATGCGGTTGCACGACCTGCAACCGCACTTTCGCAGAGCCAGGGGTCATCGCTTTTCGGAAACGCCTTCGTGTAGGCTGCGGTTGAGGAACATCTGCGTCGTCTCATCGAGATGATCTTCAAGCCATTTCGCCATTTGCTGTTCTTCTCGAAGGCTTTCCTCACAAAGCCGCGCGATGTCGGATTCACCGAGAAAGGTGGCTGCCGAAATCAGAATACGGTAGGAGGCGATCTCCATGTTCTCGAACGAATAGCTGGCAAGAGAACCTTTCAATATTTCGTCGCCTGCAAATACCCCGCTCAGCGATTGTGCCATCGCCATCATCTTACCACCCGCATCCTTAAGCGCCGAGGAATCCTCGCCGAGAATCTTAAGGCATTGATCAAGACGCGAAGCTTGTCTTTTGGTCTCCTCGACATGCTGTTGAATGCGTTCGGCCAGCACCGGATAGTTCTCAATCCGGGACAAGAGGCCATTCATCATTGTCTCCGCCTGTTCCTCCATGGCATGGGCGTCACGCAGCCACTGCACGAGCCATTCTTTTGCTTCTGTCATGTCTAAATCTCCTCTTGTGGAACATGCCCCCAACCACTGCGAAACAGCTTTGTTCCCCGACATGAACCCGCGATGCGCATGACATCGGCAATGAGCGACCTTGGTCGCGTGGCTTACGATCTGGATCGTGCGCGGGCTGCGGAAGCGCGAAGATAAACCCTTGGCTTTTGGGAGAGTTTTCATTGCGCATATTCACAATTGCCGCGCTTCCGCTTTGGCGTTCAAAAACTTTCCTGCAGCGAATTGGCGCGCAAGCCCGTTTGACTACCGCTCCAATTGACAGGCAAATTTCTCGACCGATGAGAAAATGTGCGCCATTGCGGTTCGGCAGAGGGGGCGATAGGGTCAGCAGCCAGGGAACAAGGAAGCGTCGGAACAGTTGATGTTTTGCCGGGAACGTGCAATCCCGTCGCGCCAACTTAAGACGGAACGCCGCCGGCTTTAGGGAGATGTTCCCAATTGAAAAATAATGATCTTCAATCTTTCTTTGCCCGCGATGCGAGTGTAGTGGCACCGCAGCTCATCGGCTGGGGGCTAACGCTTGAGGGAGTTGGGGGCATGATTGTGGAGACCGAAGCCTATAACCGGATGGATCCCGCCTCCCACAGCTTCAAAGGCCCATCCCGAAGAAATCGTTCGATGTTCGGACCTCCTGGCCATGCTTATGTCTACCGAATATACGGTCTGCATTGGTGTTTGAACTTTGTCTGCCTGGATGGTTCTGCTGTCTTGTTGCGAGCGCTAGCACCCGCCAAGGGTCTTGCTTTCATGCAACAAAGAAGAGGGACCAGCAATGAGTTGGCTTTGGGCTCAGGACCTGCGAAACTTGCCCAGGCGATGGGGGTTACCGCTGAGCTTGACGGCGCGCCACTTTTTGATCAGCCGTTCGAACTGATCGCTTCACAGGCGGATCCACGCATTGAAACAGGCCCTCGCATCGGGATCAGCCGCGCGCAGGACGTTGCCTGGCGGTTTTGGCTTTCAGGAAGTCCTTATGTCAGCCGCCCGCCTGCCCGCAGACTGACGTGATGGTTACGGCCATCCCAACATCGCGTTCCGGCTAAGAAAGCGGCTATCGGAGTTTCGCCCCTGTATCACGTGAAGCCCGGGTAGGGCTCGTCTCGCAAACATGCAGCCAGGTGAACACAATTGGCTGCCAGCAGCCTAGTGGCGGTCACAACGGCTTCGGGGATCTCGTCGAGATCGATAAAGTTGGTGGACTGCATGGCCTCGCCCACCCAGTAGGTGACGGCGTTGGCAGGCAATGTGAAGCCAACATCATTGAGCGCCTGAAAAAGCTCGGCCGAAACATGATGCGCTCCGTCCTCGTTTCCTACCACAACGACAGCCGCGACGCGTCCGTAGGAGGGCATGCGGTTTCTGTCATCGGCTTCCGATAAAAACGCGTCCATACGTTCCAAAGCGCGTTTGCAGACGCTGGATGGTTGGCCGAGCCAGATCGGCGTGCCGATCAGAATAATATCGGCTTCGACGATTTTCTGTCGCAGCTCGGGCCATTGATCATCCCCACCTTCATCCGAGCTGACGCCAGACGCAATGGTAAAATCTGTCAGAAGCACATGCTCGGTTTCCACACCAAACGGATGAAGCTCAGTTTCGACATAGGATAACAGCTTTTTTGTCGAGGACTGCTTGTCAGACGTTTTCAATGTCGCGTTGAGAGCGAGAGCTTTCAACGGCTTCTGTGATCGGCTGCTCATGATTATTCCTTTATTGTCTACACCAGCACCGGGCGCACCGGACTGTTTCTTGGTGTCGGGGGGCGGCCATACCGCCGCTATTGACCGGTTATGGATCGGCATTGTCGCGGTTGACCTAACCACAGCAACTGCAAAATGTTTCGCGCTCCCTCCACTGCATTGGTCGCAATTTGGGATGAGATGTCCGCTGAACCTCCTGGCTAGGTAGGATATGACAACGAAAAGCAGCTTTGGCTTGAAGGTTAGGGAACCTTGAACCAATCGGCGGGTTAGGAGCGCAGTTCTTGAAGGGAGAGAGCGAATGCCAGCCAAGAAAAGCCAGCCTGCAACCGCCACGATTCACGACCAGAAGCTTGAAAGAGGGGCGGGAGGAGAGCTTCATCAGACTGTCGAGGAGGGCAAGACGCGGCTGACCACCGCCCAGGGCGTACCGATAGCCGACGATCAGAACAGTCTCAAGATCGGGTCGCGCGGCCCGGCTCTCATGGAGGATTTTCATTTTCGGGAGAAAATTTTTCATTTCGATCATGAGCGCATTCCCGAACGCGTGGTTCATGCACGGGGATATGGCGCGCATGGCTATTTCGAGAATTATGCGTCGCTGGCCGCCTATACACGGGCAGATCTTTTTCAGCGTGCTGGCGAGAAAACGCCGGTTTTTGTCCGCTTTTCCACGGTGGCGGGCTCAAAAGGATCGTTTGATCTGGCGCGGGACGTGCGCGGTTTCGCCGTCAAATTCTACACCCAGGAAGGAAACTGGGATCTTGTCGGCAACAATATACCGGTCTTCTTCATTCAGGACGCGATCAAATTCCCGGACATCATTCACGCGGTGAAGCCGGAGCCGGATCGCGGTTTCCCGCAAGCGCAATCCGCGCATGACAATTTTTGGGATTTCATCAGCCTCACGCCGGAATCCATGCATATGATCATGTGGGTGATGTCTGACCGCGCCTTACCGCGCTCTTTCCGGTTCATGGAAGGATTTGGGGTCCACACGTTCCGTCTGGTCAATGCCAGTGGCGAACCCAAATTCGTGAAATTCATCTGGAAGCCAATGCTCGGATTGCAATCGGTGCTGTGGAACGAGGCCGTCAAGATCAATGGGGCGGATCCGGACTTTCATCGCCGCGATCTGTGGAACGCCATTCAAGCCGGAGATTTCCCGGAATGGGAACTCAATCTGCAGGTCTTCGACCAGGAATTTGCCGACAGTTTTGATTTTGATGTGCTGGATCCCACCAAGATTATTCCTGAAGAGGTTCTCGCCCCGATACCGGTCGGCCGATTGGTTCTGGATCGCATGCCGGATAACTTCTTTGCCGAGACGGAACAGGTTGCCTTCATGACGCAAAACGTGCCCTCGGGTATCGATTTTTCAGACGATCCCCTGCTTCAGGGGCGCAACTTCTCCTATCTCGACACGCAACTTAAACGACTTGGCAGCACCAATTTCACACATCTGCCGATCAACGCTCCCAAATGTCCGTTTCATCATTTTCAGCAGGATGGGCACATGGCGATGCGAAATCCCGTGGGGCGGGTGAATTATCAGCCCAATTCATGGCAGGAGGAGCCGCGTGAAGACCCGCAGGGAGGTTTCACGACCTATCCGGCCGGGGAACGTGGTGAAAAGCTTCGGCTGCGTCCCGAAAGCTTCGCGGATCACTACAGTCAGGCACGACAGTTTTTTATCAGTCAGACAGAAGTGGAACAGCATCATATCGCCGCCGCGCTGACGTTTGAATTAAGTCGATGCGAGAATGTGAAGATCCGGGAAAGAATGGTTTCACACCTGCTTAACATTGATGAGGGTCTGGCAACCAACGTCGCTGATAAGCTTGGTATTCAGGCGCTGCCCGCTGCTGCGGATACCGCGCTTAGGCCGCGACAGGATCTGGAGCCCTCGCCAGCGCTCAGTATTATCAAAAACGGCCCCGAGAGCTTCGCGGGACGGAAACTCGGCGTTCTGGTGGGCGCAGGCTGTGATGCCGGAATCTTCAACACGCTTAGAGATCGGTTTGCAGGCGGCGATGCCATGGTCGAGGTCGTCGCCCCGCAGGTGGGTGGTGTCGAGGCAGAGGATGGCAGCTTGATTGCTGCGGATTATATGGTCGATGGCGGTCCATCGGTTCTGTTTGACGCAGTCGCACTCGTGCTATCGGAACAGGCTGCAGAGCGCTTATGCGGTGAAGCGACAGCGCGGGATTTCGTGTCGGATGCCTTTGCGCATTGCAAATACATCGCTTTCACGCAAGGTGCCCTGCCGCTGCTGCAACGTGCCGGAATTGATCCAGATATGGATGAAGGGCTGATTTTGCTTGAAGACGAGAAGGCGATCCAGAATTTCTACGCGACCTGCGCAAAATTGCGCGTCTGGGCGCGGGAAACTCCGGTCAAACTGTGATAAGCAGAGCGCCTTCCGCCCGCGCGTTGACGATGGCGGGAGGCACAAATTTTGGTGCCGTCACCACGCAGCTCCTATATTGAACCCTCCTTAAGGAGGGAGCGGTTTATGCATTGCGCAACGATGACTATATGAGTTGAAGGATGGGTGCGCACTTATAGGGCTGGCTTGGTCGTCAAAGCCACCAAACACATTGCGAAGCAATGATAGGTCCGCGCTCCTTAAATCCGCGGCAGCGTGAATAATCGCAACCGCGTGTAGGTTTTTTCGCAGCTAACGACGCGGGTTGGGCAGCGAGAGAAATGACTGGCATTGCTCATCAAACTCGGTTGCGATCAGACCGCGAGCCGCTTCGACGGGGCGTTGGTCGATTTGCTCGACACGGTAGAGCTTTTCGTCGCGAAACGCTGAACTATGGCTTAAGCTGGGCATTGGCTGCTGATCTGTTTCCTGCATGAACTCTGTTGCGGCGGCGACCAGTCTAGCATCGGCGGCAGAGGCAGCCGCGACCAGCCGCCCGCCTGAAATCGGGGCTCGATCCTGTGCTTCGGCTCCTTGCTGGGGAAGCAGGGCAAATAGGTACATTTCGGTCAAGGGTGTGACGGCAATGCCTTGATCTGGTGCTTCGCCCCACTCATTGGGTGGGTTGATATCTCGATATCGCATGGGACACTCCTTTTTGGCGTGATGCCTTGATGGCCGAACCCGGCTGGCAAGCACTTGTTCCCTTTGCTTTGCGAAACCACCCAACGAAAAACCTGTGCAAATGGAACAGTTCCCGCGCGGACGAGTTCGGGGGATGAAAATGAGAACAATGACAACAATGGGAACGGAAACCCGGCGTCCAGTCAGCCATCTCGTTGGCGGGCATGCTCGCAGTTGCAAACAGGGAGAAGACAATGAAGGCGTTAACGTGGCACGGTACTGGCGACATACGTTGTGAGGAAGTCGACGATCCAATCATCCAGGATGAGCGCGATGCGATCATCAAGGTGACAAGCTGTGCCATCTGCGGCTCTGATCTGCATCTTTATGGTGGCTTTGTGCCAGGGATGCATGCCGGCGATATTATGGGCCATGAGACCATGGGCGAGGTGGTGGAGGTCGGCAAAGGAAGCCGCAAGTTGAAGGTGGGCGACCGCATTGTTGTGCCTTTTACGATTTCGTGCGGTGGGTGCCGAATGTGCAGCCGTGGTCTTTTTTCGCTCTGTGAGCGCTCGAATCCAAAAGCTGCCTTGCAGGCTGAGCAGATCGGTTATCCAACGGCGGGTCTCTTTGGTTATTCCGAGCTTTACGGACGTTTCCCAGGTGGGCAGGCGCAGTATCTCAGGGTGCCTTTCGCCGATGTCGGCTCGGTCGTGATACCGGACGGGCTCAGCGATGACCAGGTCCTCTTTTTGTCAGATATTTTTCCAACCGGATATATGGCGGCGGAGAATTGCGACATTCGGCCCGGACAGAGCGTGGTGGTTTTTGGTTGTGGTCCAGTCGGCCTCTTTGCAATCAAGTCGGCCTTTTTATTGGGTGCGGAGAAAGTCATAGCGATTGATACCATTCCAGAACGTCTCGCTTTGGCTCGGCAGGCAGGAGCAGACGTGTTGGATTACACAGATGAGGAGCTTCAGCAGCAGATTATCGATCTGACCAACGGTCAGGGACCGGATGCGGTGATCGAAGCAGTGGGCATGGAAAGTCATGGAGCGGGCGGGGTGATCGAAGCCCTGCAATCAAGCCTTACTGCCAGTGAACGGCCCTATGCCCTTAACCAGGCAATTCTCGCTTGTCGTCCGGGTGGCGTTGTGTCGATCCCCGGCGTATTCGTGGGGTCTGCAGTTCCGACGGCGCTGGGGGCAGTGGTGGGCAAGGGTCTTACCTTGAAGACCGGACAAACCCATGTGCAGCGCTATCTTGAGCCATTGTTGCAATTGATCATAGAGGGGAAGATCGACCCATCCTTTTTGATCACCGACCGCCTGGGCCTTGAAGACGGTCCTGAGGCCTATAAAAGGTTTCGCGACAAACAGGATGGCTGCATCAAGGTTGTGATGAGACCCAATGGCTGAGGGTTGACGGCGAACAAGGCCCGCAATGGAGCGGTGATCAGCGCTTTGCATGATGCTTGCGGTGAGCCCACAGCCTTCGGAGACAACGCCAATCGGGGCCAGCGCGATCGGGCCAGCGAATGAGCCAGAGAGTGGGTTGTGCATCGACTGTTGTTCGCTATCCGCTGTCGCCAGGTAGAAGAGGGCGCCATTTCTGCTTTGCAGAACTTGCCTGCCTGCAAAGTCATGACGGATGGCAACGGCGGATATAACTATTGGTTCCCGCCATGCCGTTGACTGGTTGGACATACCGGGAAAAAGGGTGCCGACCGGCACCCTTGTTGTGATAGTGGATAGTCATCTGAAAACCCGGGAGGCAGAATTTAGCCGATGCCCTTGCCGCCCGTGGCGCCATAGACTTCTCCATTGATGAAGCTTGCTTCATTGGAAGCAAGCAATACATAGATGGGGGCCAGTTCGACGGGTTGACCCGGTCGACCGAAATCGCTGTTCTCACCAAAATGAACGACCTTCTCATCGGGTTGCCCGCCAGAAGGCTGCAGCACCGTCCAGACGGGTCCGGGAGCCACCGCATTCACACGAATGCCCTTTTTGATGAATTGTTTGGCCAGGGCTTTGGTATAAGCAACGATACCGGCCTTGGTCGTGGCATAATCCAGCAGGATTTCCGAAGGCTGGTATGCCTGTATGGAGGCGGTTGTGATCACCGCTGCACCGGCCGGCAGCAATGGTTCTGCCGTTTGAGCGATCCAATGCAGCGCGTAAAGATTGGTCTTCATGGTTCTGTCGAAATCCGCGCTGGTGAGCTCGAAAATCTCTTCACGGAACTGCTGCCGGCCGGCGTTGATAACCAGTATGTCGAGCCCGTCGAGTTGATGCGCCGCCTGTGCGACCATTTCGCGGCACCAGACTTCGTCACTGATGTCACCGGGCAGGGCAACCGCTTTGCGGCCTTCAGCGCGGATCAAAGCGATGACCGACTGCGCATCCTCTTCTTCCTCCGGCAAGTAGGAAATTGCCACATCGGCTCCTTCGCGGGCAAAAGCGATCGCTGCAGCTCGCCCGATGCCGGAATCGCCGCCGGTGATCAGTGCGCGCCGCCCCTCCAATCGATTGTGACCCTGATAGGATTGTTCACCGTGATCGGGTTCGGGCAACATCTTTTCAGCAATGCCGGGTCTTGCCTGGCGTTGCTGGGGAAACGGTGGGGCCGGATAAAGGCTACGTGGATCCTGGAGTGTCGGATTATCAGACATTTTCTCTTCCTTTGCGAATGAGGAAGAAATGGAAATTCAATTCGTTTCTTCCAAATAGCAAAAAAGCGGGCTTTCGCCCGCTTTCTCATTTACAGGTAACGACGGCGTTCGCGCTCGACTTCCTCGGGCGTGTAAGGATCAGCATCGGCGTCAAAACACTGCCAGCCTTCCTCGGTATAAAGCTTGCGACGCGTCGCGACATCCACTCTGTTGGTCCCGGCCAGGATGGCGTCAGCTTCCGCATAGCGCTCGTCGGCGACACGCGCAGTCACAAGCGAGCCACCACGACGCACACTTTCAGCATAAACATGCGCATCCTCTTCCGACACGCCGCTTTCGGTGAGGGCACCAATTAGTCCACCCGCCACACCGCCAACCACGGCGCCGCCAACGGCACCGGTCAGGGTAGCTGCGAGCCAACCGGCAGCAACCACGGGCCCGACGCCAGGAATAGCCATGATGCCTAAGCCAGCGAGAAGCCCGCCCGCACCGCCCACAGCGGCACCGATGCCAGCACCCACACCCGCTCCGGAGCCGGCATTGCTTTCTCTGTCATCGTGGTGGGAGACAATCGAGATATCGTCTGAAGGGAAGCCCGCGCTTTCCAGGCGTGCAACCGCGTCCTGAGCTGCGGAATAGCTATCAAAAAGTCCAGTAACAGTTCGCATATTCTTCTCCCTGGTTCATGAAGGTGTTATTACGACGGGGGGTGGGGATTACATCGCCTTCTTGGTGACGTTACCCTGGTAATCAAGCTGCACTTCCATCTTTTCAGTGCCCTTCATTGCCGAGGCTTCCCAGATACCATCGTCCCGCAGTTTCAAAGCGGTGACATCCTTGTACCCTGCTTCTTCAATGCGGCTCTTGGCCTGATCTTCGGTGAAGCTATTGGCGCCCTTCACCGGTGCATCTGGATTTTTGCTGTCCGGGGTCGAGACTGCCGGGGTTTCCGGTGAAGTGGCACCACTATCCTGTGCAAAGGCAAAAGACGGCGCGACAAGGAACGCGCCAGCAAGCGCTAAAACGCTGATTTTCATGGTTTTTCTCCACTGATGTAATGTCTACACCTACCGAACTCACGCCCGGAGGTTAAGTTCCAAAAAACTTCCACAGAGCCCAAGAATTCCTGATGGGCGGCATATGAAGGGAACAACTGGGAACATGTTGCAGGCGTGGAAGTTTCAGATCTGTCTGGTCGCGATGATGAGGTATTAATTGTGCGTTCCACGTCAACCATTCCTTCTGCCAATATCCACCCTGACTTTTTTACAGGCATTGCGCGTGGCCTAGGGGGTGCTCTGTTATTTGCGCTGCCGATGCTGATGACGATGGAAATGTGGGAGCTTGGTCTTTACGCCAATCCGATGCGGTTGCTGCTGCTTTGCCTGTTGAACATTCCGTTGCTGATCGGGCTTGCTTACCGTATCGGGTTTGAGCGCATGTCGACCTGGTCACAAACGCTGCGTGACGCGGCTATCGCCTTCGCTCTTGGTATTGTGTTGAGCGGAATGATCCTTTGGCTGTTTGGCCTGTTGAGCCGTGAATTGCCGCTGCACCACATGATAGCGATGATTGCCCTGCAAGCCGTTCCAGCCAGTATCGGCGCCTTGCTGGGACGCAGCCAACTCGGCATGCGGTCGGAAGAGGATGACGAAGAGGATGGAGAATATGATGGAGAGAGCGGCTATTTCAATGAGTTGTTTATGATGATCGTTGGAGCGCTTTTTCTGGGGTTGAATGTGGCCCCCACCGAGGAAATGATCCTGATTGCCTACAAGATTGTGCCTGGCCAGGCCGTGCTGATCCTGCTTGTGTCGATCATCATCATGCATGGCTTTGTCTATAGCGTTCATTTCAAAGGCGAGCATCGCGTGCAGGAAGGCGCGCCGTGGTGGAGCTCTTTGGTCCGGTTCACGCTGCCGGGCTATGTGCTGGCATTTGCCACCAGTGCATACACATTATGGACATTTGAACGGCTGGATGACACCTCATTCGCCCAGATGGTGACAACGATTATTGTGCTGTCGTTTCCCACAGCGATTGGGGCGGCATCCGCCCGCCTGGTTTTGTGAGGCAGCGACATGAACAAGCAAATTAACAGGCAGAACAATGAAGCAGCGACCGTTGAAGTCCATTGGAGCGAGTGGCTCGCGGGTGGCCTATCCGCTTTGCTTATCGCCTCGCTGCTTTGCTGGTTGGGGTATCATAGTTATCAATATCAGCCAGACAAAGCCGATTTCCGTGTCGAAGTGACCGGCTATACTGCGGTCGAAAATGGGTATCGGGTCGCTTTTGCAGTTTTCAACTCGTCGCGATCAAGCGCCGCCCAGGTTCGTGTTGTAGGAACCATTGACGAACCGCAAGGGGGCGCGGAACAGGCGATCGCAATCTTCGATTATGTGGCATCACAAGCTCGGTCCTCGGGCGCACTGTTTTTCTTGAACGATCCGCGCAATCGCGCGCCGAAGCTGCGCGTGGTAAGCTATATTGAACCTTGAATTGTTGAGGGTTTCGTCGCAGCGAGGCTTTGCTGAGTGACTGTCCGCTCTCCTCCATGGGGTTGGCGGGTCGCCATGCAAGAAGGATTCAAAAATTCGGTGGTTCTCAAAATTGAGGGAACAGTGTCTTCGCCTTCTTGTTGGGGTGTTTCCAATGACAGGAGTATGAGAGGATGAAGAACCCAGCAAGCCAGAATAGTAACAGGACATCCGACAGGGCAGCGACACTGCCTACAGCCGACGAAGAAACCGGCGGTGCCACTGGGGCTTTGGCAGTGCAACAGCCGCCGCCTTCGCTTCAGGATTCGTCCGGGCAGAGTGATGTTCCGCACCCGGGAACTTGCGGATTCAAGCCGGTCATCTATCTGAAAGCGGGCTGTCCCTATTGCTTTAAGCTGCGTCTTGCATTGCTCGAAGCCGGGTTGATGGACCGCGTTGCGTTTCAGGAATTCGACGCCGACACGCAGGAAGAGAGACACATCCGGACAGAACTCTCCCGGCATTTTTTTGCCCTGAGCTTCCCCACTGCAGAAATCGCACCAGGTCGGTTCGAGAAAGGATCAGACGCGCTCATCCAGCACTTTCTAAGGGATTCAGGCAGATCTGCGAGCCAACTTACAACTTTGCAGGCCTATCTCAAGGGTCCCTTCGTGCAACTCACTGGCCTTTCCCCCGTCACCCATTAGGTCGCTGTTGATGAAGCCACCTCTCGATAGATTGGCCGAGGGGCAAAGAAGGGGAGCGGAAGGCAATCAGCGAAACATCTGGAACAAGCTTCGACCCGGCGAGTTCGGAATGCGGAGGAAGTGACCGATGATTGCAAAAATGACCAGGAAAACAAGATCGAACTTGCCGTCATCCATTGCTGACGGTCTCGCTGAGGCGAGGGACCAGATAGAGCCAGGCGCCGTTCGAGCAGATGGCGGAGACCAAATCCCGACAGAAGAAAATCTGGCGCAGGCTCAATGTCTGAAGAGCCGCAACGACAGTAAGCGGCCGCAGCCGATGCGCCGCTTTCTCAAAGATAATGGGCTAACGATCGCTCTTATCGCGCTGTTTCTTCTGTCGCTGGTGGGTATGGTTGTTGCGGGACTTTCCAATGTAAACGAAACGCTCGTGCGTCATCACCGGGCACCGCTTGGGCTGTTCGAGTACCTTAAGAGCGGGGAATTTCTTTCGGCTCTGTTTGAAAACTGGGAGAGTGAATTCCTGCAGATGGGGGTCTATGTCGTCCTGACCGCGATGCTGTTTCAGCGTGGTTCAGCGGAGTCAAGAGATCCCGATCAGGATCGGGCGCCCTCATCGCAAAGACCATCGCCCGCAGCCAGCCGATTCCACCCTGCTATAGAGTTTCTCTATGCCCATTCGCTGGGCATTGCTCTCTTTGCATTGTTTGCTAGCAGTTTTGTTTTCCACGTAATAGCCAGTTTTCGCGCAGCGCGTGAAGAAGCGGTACAGCATGGCGCAGCTCTGGCGGCATTCTGGCCTTACTTGCTGGATTCGGGCCTATGGTTTGAATCTTTCCAAAACTGGCAGTCTGAATTTATGTCGACGGCCGCGCTGGTTCTCTTATCGATTTATTTGCGTCAGAAGGGTTCGCCCGAATCCAAGCCAGTGCAGGCCAGCAATCACCAAACCGGTGATTGATCGAACCGCCAGAATGGGTGACGCTGTGGAAATTTCGCTTTGGAACAAAGCAACCGGCAAAGGGTTGGTGTTTTGAGAGCTTTGAGGAGAAAACCATGACGACACAACCGCTTCCGCAGGACAATAGCAATCCGTCCAATTTACCGCAGCCCGGACAGTCGCCAGAAATCCCGGACATTCCTCCGGCTACCGTGCCCGAGCAGCAGCCAGATAGTCTTCCCGAACCGCTGGGACCTGACATTCCTGACCGGCCCGAGCCCACGCTTGATGTTCCGGTGCCGGAGCATTCGCCGGAAATCCCGGATATCCCTCCGGCTACCGTGCCCGAGCAGCAGCCAGACAGTCTACCCGAACCGCTGGGACCTGATATTCCTGATCGTCCCGATCCAGCACCCGAGGTTCCGATGCCAGAGGAGGTACCCCCGCCCCCTTTCAATCCAGAAAAACTTGCGCTGTAGTCGCACATGCGAAATCGCTTTTATCGCGGCTCTCGTGAACGTCGCGCTGCGCCGGCTGGAGCCGCGGTGCCGTTTCATGCATGAGCGGTTACGATAAGCGATAGCCATATCGGGGAAGAGCTTTGACCAACGCGGGCCGGCGCCAGCTCCACTTCTTCACAGGAGGTGAGCAAAAGCTTGTGGGCGCCCCGGCTGATGACAGACACGGACACCATTGCAGGGGCCGTGATCCTTTTCTTGGGGTTGTTACCATGCATCGGCCAGCTCCTGCGTTGTCGCAAGCTCCAATTGTTCCGCCAGCCTATGATGGCAGAGTGCGAGGATTGCGTCGTGACTTGCATCGGAGCTACTGCAGACCGCATCCGTCACCAGAATGACGCGATAGCCGCGATCCACGGCTCCAAGAAGGGTCGCAAGTACGCAGAGATCGGTTTCCGCACCACTGACGATCAAGGTGTGGACACGTTTTTTATAGAGGAATTTCTGGAGCAGACCTTGCGTCCAGGGAGAGTAGACGCCCTTGTCCAGAAGAGTGGCCGGCGGGACAAAGCGTTGTAAGGGATCAACAAGATTGAGCAGATCACGGTCCAGAAATTCGAGCGTCACGCTCTGCCATTTGCGGTAATAGCGTTTCCAGGCGCCGACGGCGTCGTCTGGAGAGTGTGGCGGAATAAAGCGCGTGAAGACGGTCCGCTCGGCGCAGATCCCGCAAAGACTGACAATGTTGGGAAGAACCGCCTCCGCCCAGGGCACATGCCACGGCGCTCCGGGGCCGAACAATTTTTGCATGTCGACGCAAAGATGCATGCTCCCAGCACGGAGGTTCCCTTTGGTGATCCCGGTTTCAGGCAGCATTTTGATCTCGCGCTTTCTTTTCAATTGTGCGGCCGGCTCCAATCATCCGCCATTTTCGCGCGGAGTTGGTTGCCGGTTTACCCACCAAACTCCGCCATTCTGTTTTCGTTCCCGCTTTTTACGGCCAGCAGCCGTTCCCGGTCGTGAACCCAACAGCCACAGAGCAACCGCAGCTGAGATCTTCCCTGTACGATATCGTACGGTTGGACCGTCTCTCGGAACCAAAGCCCCGGTCGGGCCTTAAATCAATGGCGGACAGGAGAGAGATGATGTTATCGCAGCCAAATTTCGAAGATGAGTTGATGCAGCTGCTACCGGCACTGACGCAGTTCGCGCGGTCCTTATGCCGCCAATCTGCCGATGCAGAAGATCTTGTTCAGGAGACTTTGGTCAAGGCCCTGAAAAACCGGGAAAAATACCAGCCCTATGGCTCGCTGAAATCCTGGTTGTTCACGATCATGAAAAATAGCTTTTGCAGCCGGTTCAAGCGCGCGCGTCGGGAAACAGCTTTGGGCGATGAAGGGGGGCCGGTCATCAACGCGCCGCAGGAAATGGCGATTGAACTCCAGGACGTTGGGCGCGCTTACACCAAACTCTCGGAGAGCCACCGCAACGTCATCGACATGGTTGTCTTCAATGGTCTGAGCTATCAACATGCCGCCACCCAGAGCGGCTGTACTATTGGCACGATAAAAAGCAGGCTGTGTCGCGCCCGCATGCAATTGGAGTTGGATCTGAATTCAACGTCGTAACGGGTGTTTATTCGGGAAGCATGTCTGGTTCCTGCGCAGCATTGCCATTGGCGGCGAAAACGTCTTGAGACTGTTGCGCTGGACTGATCAAGCGGATCGCCAGATCGCAGACTGCTGATGAATCCCGCAGGCCACTTTCGTAAAGCCGCAACACCTGCTCGGCCAGAACGGCTTCGTCGAGTTGCGGACCGGATAGTTTGAGGGAAGCAAGTGCAACGCAGTTTCGCATGAAGTCGATTTCATCGGGCGCGTAGATTCTGCTCGCTTCGTTAAAAAGGGGCACGGCAAATTCCTCGCTGTTATCAGCCACCCGTTGGTGGGCAGAAATCCAGTATAGCGGATAAAGCACCCCGTTTTTTTTGTCCGATAGCGTACAAAGGCCTTGCTTACCGCTCTAAGCGATGAGGTTGCCAGGCGGAACAAAAGCCTGCCTGGCTTGTTTTGGGTTGAGGGCGGCAAAACAAGGCAAGTTGAAATGACATTCCCGCAGCTGCAGAATATGGAAAACCAGCTTCTTTCGCTCCTTTCGCAAGCTGATTACGACGCGATTGCCGGTCATGCGCGCTTTCTTGAACTTCCGCGCGGGCACATATTGGCGCAGGCCGGCAAGGAGATAGAGGCTGTTTATTTTTTAACGGCTGGAATTGGCTCGGTGATCGTCACCACGCGCGAAGGGCACCGGGCGGAAGCCGGGCTGTTTGGATTTGATGGATATGTGCCGACCTCAGCGGTGGCCGGTGTTGAGACCAGCTCCTATGATGTCATCATGCAGGTAGCGGGACAGGGCTATGCGGTGGCCTATGATCGGTTTCGTGAACGCATGGAGACGAGCCGCAGCTTTTCTCGGGTGATGATCCGGGCGATTGAAGCCTTTTCGGTGCAACTCGCTTCGACAGCGGTGACCAACGCCGTCCACGAGATCAATCAGCGCCTGGCGCGCTGGTTGTTGATGTGTGATGACCGCATTTCAGGCTCGGAAATCGCGTTGACCCATGAGTTTCTCTCCATCATGCTTGCCGTGCGCCGGCCAAGCGTCACGACTTCGCTTCATGTGCTTGAGGGACTGGGATTGATCCGCTCCTTGCGCAACAATATCGTGATCTGGGACCGCAAAGCGCTCGAGGCCTATGCCGGCGGAGCCTATGGTTGGGCGGAACAGGAATATCGCCGGCTGATGCAGGATCTGAATACGAAAGCCAGCGTCCAACCCGCATAAGCACGCTGCGGATCCACGCGGGATCGGTTATTCTTCGCAGGCGACGGCCGATAAGGCATGGAGATGGAAAGCACGCCAATCATTGCCCGGCTTAAGATTTCTCGGCCTCAGCTCTGCGTGGATGGAAATGACGCCGATGAAGGGCTGTGCGTTTTTTCAGCCGTCAGGCTGGCCTGGGCGAAGACAAACCGCGTTCCTCAGGCAACGCCGTAGGTTTGGCGGAGCCCTGGGGAAACGATGTCACTTCTCTTTTGGAGCAACGAAGGCTTGCACAAGCGGAATGTGTTTCCGGTTCCATTTGTTCGTGCGCCCCGAAATGGAAAAGCTTTGTTTGGGATGTCAGAGCTTTGTGCCGAAGAGTTCATGATATTCCTGCTCCGGCTTGCCATAGGCTTCACCGGCAAATTCCTCCAATCCTTTTCTGTCACGAATGGTGATCCGTCCTCGCTCGGAGCGAACCAGTTTCTTTCCCTCAAGCATATGCAGGCTGGTAGTGATGCTGGGTCGCCTGACGCCGAGCATCAAGGCGATAAAATCATGGGTGAGGATAATCTCGTCACCGTCAGTGCGGTCGTGGGTCATCAGAAGCCAGCGGGCAAGGCGCTCATGAATATTTAAATTGACATTGGCCCAGACGGTGTAGGAGACCTGCGAGGAAAAACTCTGAAGGTAACGCGCCAGCAGATTGGCAAACAGGCTATGGCGTTTAATGTGGCTGCGAGCGGCGCGCGCATCGATCCGGTGGCCGTGTCCTCCGACCTGCATCACAATCTGATGGATGCTTTTCTGAGTCCCGACTGCAAGCGAGGTTGGGCCAAACCCTTCGCGACCGAGCATGCCGGCTTCAGCAAGTTTTCCGCTTGCGGGCACTATAATGACAGAACCAATGCCACTACAAAGAAAATAGAGATAATCGATCGGTTGGTCTGCTGCGACGATGACCTGGCCGCGCTCCAGGGTCACTGGCTCAAGGGACGTAAAAATCTCGCAAAATATATCGGGGGGCAGGCTGTTGAGTATTCGGTTCTGCAATTGTCTGACGCCGTCCATGTATCCTACTTTTGGGCATGGAACGCGCTCCGCACCGCATTGCCCCCTCGATTCTGTTTGACGGGGAACAATCTATAACACCCTGATCCGGCGTGGTTTTTCTGTACGATAGCAGACAAACTGGTCCCTGCGCCGTAGCATCGTGGTGATGTTTTTAGAAATTAAAGACAAGCGCTCGAGCAAGCCGCAGATTCACAGAGGCCATGTAGCAATGCATGGTTGCACCCTGCTGATCGCATTGGTCAGTGGACCAGGTCGGATTGACCGAACAATGCGGTGGCGATGGTCGCAAGATCGTCATCCGTGGCACTGAGCACAAAACCTGCGAAGCGCTGCCCATCAAGGCCTGGATGGGCAGCGAGCGCGAAGATGAAGGGAATGCAATAGGTTTCCAGCGCCGCTATAACCGGCAGAACTGCTTCGGGTTCGATTGCAACATCCAGTATGACCGCATCGACTGTTTCGCTTGCCAGCACAGTGAGGCTGGTTTCCGGGGTGCTGACGGGTCCGAGAATTGAGGCTCCAAGCCCCACAAGCTTGGTTTTCGCGTCCTCGGTCAGGAGGAAGCCATCCTCAAAAATTAGTATTTTCTTGCCGCGAAACAAATGCGGCGTGCCAAGCTTTGAATGAACCATTACAGCGAGTTCGCCATGATTGGATGAAAATTACAAGTCATGCGCGTGAACAGATTTTACTCGGTGGATGTTTTTTAGCGGTGACCGTCGACGATCGTGTGAAGTTTGTAGCGGGCACGATGCAGGCGGCTTTTCACGGTACCGACCGAGCAGTCACAGAGTTCGGCTGCCCGTTGATAGGACTTGCCTTCAAAGACCACCAGGGCAAGCACCCGTTTATATTTAACCGGCAAGGTTTCAAGCGCCAGTTGAACCTCATGCGCTTCGAGCGCGTATTCCTGGGACGCTTTGACCACCATATCCTGGGAAACACAATCCAGGATCCCGGGCGCTTCGCGGGTTTGGATCCGAATACGGGTACAGAATGTATTGCGCATGATGGTAAACAACCATGATTTGAGCGGCGCATAGGGTACGTATTTCGCGCGGTTGGCGATCGCCTTGACGAGCGTTTCCTGAACGAGATCGTCGACGTCTTCTCTTTGATTGTAGAATTTGCGCGCGAATGCCCTCAATGCGGGGATCATGGCAACGAGTTGGTCGGGTTCAAGCACACAGTCGGTTGTGCTCTTTTCGGGGGTTCTGCAAGACATTGCTCCAGCCTTTCCGGGCACAGCCCGGTGCGGGCAGCCGAAGCTGCCCTTTCGAGTCTATGAATTTTTATGGCTTTGTTGCCCGGCCTTCACATGCTGCTCATGTGTGCCGCCACGCGAGGACGATGGGTTCTCTTTATTATCGTCACGGTTGCTGGCCTGCTTGCCGGTGTTTTTGTGGCTCTGCTGGCCGGCCTTGACGTGCTGTTCGTGGCTGCCGCCCTGGCTATGATTCTGTGCCATTGTTTTTTCCTTCCCAATTTCATGTTGTAGGATGATGTTTTGTCGCGCGTGACGAGGGTCTAACCCTGCGAAACACTGGATGTTCCGAAATTGCCGTTGTAACATCGTTCACGATTGGCTTTCCGCGAGTTTGGACAGCAGCCGGTGATCGATGTGTCTGACATGCTGGCAAGACGGCTAGCCTCCAAGCGTGCCGTGCAAAGAAGGCAAGCCGTTGGAGCATCTGGCTGGTCCGGTTCGGCGCGGCCGACATCAGCCGCCGCGTCAATATTGACGGGACATCGCGGGAGCATAGGCGGAATGAGGATCTGCGTCGCTAAGGCGACGGGAAACCTTGGCAAACAAGGACAGGCATCACAGAATAGCGGGCTTATTGACGGCCGGTGGCCGAGGGCGGCGTTTGCGAAGGAGAGGAAGCCGGCAGCTTGGCGTCATCGTCCATAAAGCCACGTCCGGGACGCATCTGCCCGTAGAATTCGAACGCAGCCCAGACAAGGAGAGCGAGAACAAGGCTCATCACAAGAACGAGCAGCACCGGACGGCCTTTAGACCCTTGACGTGCCTTGATCGGGTCAATCTTTTTCATCGTTCGAGCCCTCTGGCACGGCGATCCCTTTCGATCTCTTCAAAGGTCAAAGGCGGCATTGTACGATCAAATGCTATCCAACCCTCCGCCACATAGAGATCGCGGCGCTCGTCGATCTTCACACTGCCCCATTCATCGAGCAGTGCTTCCACCTTATTGACCTCCGCTTCATCACAACGCGTGAGCAACAGCGTACTGCCGCGACGCAGTGCTTCGCTGTATGTATCAGCCATGCGTTCGGAAATGTCATGTTGTGGCAGGGTGTTAACGATGCTTGTGAGTTCGGAAGCATTGCGCGCGGATCCCGCCACGCCAACAAGAGAGGCGGTGACCCAACCAATCACAGCCACCTCACCGATTCCCGGCAGCGAGATGATCCCCAAGGCGTCAAGGGTGTGACTGTCGTGCGGGGACGGTTGCGCTGCGGCATCGTTCAGGCATTCAACCGATTGCGGGGCCCCGCAAATCCTGGCTTGCTGGACTCCCTGCAAGACCACATTGTTGGTGATTAGGCTCACATGCTCTGCTTCTATTCCGGCTTCCCGTAAGGCTGACATCGCATCATAGGCTTCATCAAAGCTGTCAAAAAGTCCACTCACACAAGCCATTGCGCCTTCCTTTGAAAAATATGCGTCGGTCAATCTCTTTTGGTCTGCTTTCCTGGTCCGTTTGCGTGCGAGGAGCGCGAGCAATTTCCGGGATTAGCAACGCGCTGATCGGGTGATCTTGGTCGGCCCGGACGCTCTCGCGCCCGGGCAAGCATTTAGAATCAGCCTGATGAGGTCAGGCGGCCTGAGCGGTGACGTTTGCCGAAGTTTCGGCGAGCGAGGACAGATCCTTGTCCGTCTGACCTTCTTCCTGCAAGGTTGCATCGAGAAGCTTGGCGACATCCTTATGGCCCAGGGTTTCAGCCCAGCGTTTGAGTGTGCCATAACGGGTGATCTCGTAATGCTCGACCGCCTGGGCAGCCGAGATCAAACCCGCGTCAAGCGCTGGGCTGTCGGAAAACTCCTCCATGATTTCTTCGCCTTCCGCGATGATGCCTTCGATGGCGTCACAGGTTTTGCCCTGCGCGCGCTTGCCGAGCAGTTCGAAACATTGCTGCAGGCGCTCGACATGGGTTTCAGTTTGTTCCCGGTGGGTTTCGAACGCCGCTTTCAGCTTGTCATCATTTGCGGCGCGCGCCATTTTTGGAAGCGCTTTGAGGATCTTGCGTTCGGCATAGTAGATATCTTTCAAAGTGTCATAAAACAGATCATCAAGATTACGTTGCTTTGCTTTGGCCATTTTCCGGCTCCTCCATTAAATTGCGCGTGGTTAAGCGATGCCTGTTGCATGCGCATATTGACCGAACCTCCAGGAGGCAGCTTTGTTTCATGCCTCGGGTTAAATTTCTGAAGAAATATCGGAGGCCCGGAGGTGGGCCTTGCGGATGATGCGGTGCGGTCGTCGTCAGCGCGCCTAACGCTTTGGCGGTCGAGGCGAGATGCGGCTATCGGCAGATAAGCAGCTGAACGCGCGGCCGAAGATTCCAAATTGGGCGTTTAGGTTTATTGCGTGAGATGAGCGATCTTGGTGCTCAGCTGACAGTGCAAGCCGTCGGGGTGAAAATTCAGCTCAACGTTACCACTGATTTCTCCTGCGAGGACGCCCTCGATGAGTTTGCTGCCAAAGCCTCTGCTTTTGGGAGCGGAGACGCTGGGACCGTCTTTTTCTCTCCAGACAAAATTGAGTTGCTGCGATGCTGGATCGCAGGCCCAGGTGACGTCGACAGAGCCACCCGGCACTGAAAGCGCACCATATTTCGACGCATTGGTCGCCAATTCATGCAGGCCGAGAGAAAAGGCCATGGCAGCGCGTGAAGAAACGTCGATCTTCGGACCATTGATCGCAAAATTGGAAAGACCGAATGGTAACAGCGCCTCCTCCACCAGTTTGTCGAGTTCTGCCGCCTGCCAGACATCGGCGGTGAGAAGATCGTGGGTTCGGGCCATGGCGCCTAGTCGGGCTTCAAAGGTTTGATAGGCGCTTTTATGACTGGGATTGCGAAAGGTCTGGCGTGCCAAAGCCTGGACGGTGGCCAGGACATTCTTGATACGATGCTTCATCTCGCCCAGAATTGCCTGCTGCAACTGTTCGGACTTTTTTCGGTCGCTGATATCATGGGCGCTTTTGGACGCACCAATGATGCGTCCATTGCCATCCCGGACCGGCGATACCGTCAACTGAACATCCAGTCGCGCGCCGTTCTTGTGCAGCCGCACTGTTTCATGGGGTGCGACGGCGAGACCGCGCGAGATTTTTTCAATGATCTCTACCTCTTCGGTCATCCTGTCGGATGGGAGCAGCATAGTGACTTTGCGCCCGATAGCCTCGTCAGTGCTGTAGCCATAAAGACGTTCCGCGCCGTGATTCCAGCTCAGAATGCGCATTTCGAGATCAGTGCTCAGAATTGCGTCATGGGAAGAAGAAACGATTGCCGCCAGCTGACTTTCCAGTTCCTGCGCGCGCAATTGTTCCGTGATGTCGATAATCGTCCAGACAGCATGGGTTATAAGGCCGGTGTCGTTGCGCACCGGGCTTGCCGCACAACTGACAGGCGTGTGGCGACCATTGGCGCCGAGCAGGCTGAATCGATGAAGAAAGCTTTCTCCGTTGGTGAACAGCGCTTTGAGTGAAGTCCGGTAAGCTTCCCGATCAGCGGGTTCAAGCACGGCATCCAGCCCGCCAGCCAGCAGGATTTCCTCACGATGGCTGGAAAGCGCGCAGAGCCGAGGATTGACCTTAATCAGCCTGCCCGTGCGCTCGCTCAGGGCTATTCCGGCATCCGTTTGAGAGAAGAGGAGCTCCAGTCGCTGCTGGTTTTCGGTGAGCTTGCGCTGCGCGATGACGCGCGATGTGGTTTCATTGACGATGCAAAGCACGCCCAAGGCACCATTGTCAGAAACGCTGATCGGAGAATAGGAAATATCGAAATAAACGGTTTCGGGATAGCCGAAGCGCTCGATGCGAAAAGGGCGGTTCTGCGCGGAAACGGTCTGACCTGTTTCAAGCACGGTTTCAAGCAATGGTTTCAGATCATCCCACAATTCCGACCAGTTCTCCTGGGCCGGTCGACCGAAGGCTGCGGGATGTTTGTGACCGATGGTTGGACGATAGGCATCATTATAAAGCGCGATAAACTGGGGACCCCAGAAAATGACAATCTGCGCGTCGGAGGGAAGGGCGAGATCCAATGCGCAACGCAGGGCAGGCGGCCAGCTATCCATCGGGCCAAGGGGACTTGTGGGCCAGTCCATTGTCCCAAGCAGGCGACGACAGTCAGGGATGTCCGCCAATGCGTTGGGAGCAGTTGCGCTTGCCGCATGCGTGGTGGAGATCAATGGTGCAACTCGATCCTGCATAAATTTGTTATCGCTCACAGTCCGCTCCGGCGAGAAATTCCAAAACAATCTCAAACAGGAGATGACGGAAGATTAGCGTTTTTTCAGAAAACGACAACAGTGTTTCCGCCCGTTGGAAAGCAAAGAGGGATAGGCTTGACCGTCAGGACGTTCGCTTCGCTGCGCTGAGAGGGTTGTTCGTAAGGTGAAACGGTGGAAGATGTCTTGAGCGGGCGAAATCCTCGGCAAATGAGATGTCGTCTTCCGTGATCACCGGGACCGGATCGGAGAGGATGGCGCGCAGTGACTCGATGCTCACAGTTTCGTTTTGAAGGGCTGATTCCAGGGCGCCACGGGTTTCGCGCTCAGCCCGCAGCAGCGCTGCGAGTGCCAGGATCAAACGATCTTTCCTGTCGACGTTTCTCATCAAAGCCTCCATGCACCGCGAATTTTCTCATAACGAACAGCGAACGCCTTGGTTCCCTTGCATTGTTTCGCGCGGAGATAGGTGAAATGCTTGACGCCGCTCGCAGGCTTGTTGAGAAGAACGATCGACTACGATGGAGACATCCCGAGATTGGGTTGATGCAGAATGTGAAAAGCGCGCAGGGTGGCGCCAACTGCAATAGGGGAACTCTCTAAAAAGACATGGTTTCCGCGACACCGGGTTCAATGGTGTCTGCGGCAGAGAGATGTCGACTGTCGGTGGGCATCTTGATCCGCAGTCGATATCCGCAATAGAGGGGCGTTGAATGGTTTGCAGCGACAGGGAACCATTTTCAACAGGATGGGTTGTTCAGCATGGAAACGGGCGCAGCATATCAATGCTGTTGCCTGATCGAAATGGTTACAGCAGGAGGGAGGAAAATCGATGGGATGGTTATTTTTCTGGATCGTGTTGGTGGGTCTCCCCTTGTTGCTGGGCTTTGGATTTGCCTTTGAGAAAATTTTGAAAAGGATCGGCAGGGCGAGTTCGCACGAGGATGGAGCGTAACAATGGCACCGCGCGCAAACTGGAAGGGGCAGATCAAGGTCGACGAACTGCTGTGTCCGGTCGCGCTTTACACGGCGGCGTCAACATCGGACCGGATTTCCTTCCATCTGATCAATCGGAAGACGGGCAATCGGCTCAGTCGCGAATTTGTCGACAGCGACACCGGCAAACCGGTCGACCGCGAGGATCAGGTCAAGGGATATGAGATCGCCTCGGGGACCTATGTCAGTTTTAACGACGACGAAATCGCTGCGGCTGTGCCTGAAACCGACAAGACGCTTAATGTGCTGTGCTTTATTGCCTGCGACGCGATTGATGATGTTTATCTTGACCGGCCTTATTACCTGGCGCCGAATGACGACAATCAGCAAGCCTACAACTTGCTACGCGAGGCGATGCAACTGCAAAAAGTTGGGGCGATTGCCGAGGCGGTGTTGTTTCGGCGCGCTCGCAAACTGCTGATCCGCGCATATGGTGAGGGGCTTCTCGCGACCACGCTGAATTTCGACTACGAGGTGCGCTCGACCAAGGAAGCGTTTTCAGACATTGGCAGTTTCAAGTTCGACAAGGAAATGCTCGATCTCGCCAGGCATATTATCGATACCAAGATGGGCAGTTTTGATCCGGCCGGTTTTGATGACCATTATGATACGGCGCTGGCCGATCTGATTAAGGCTAAAATTGCAGGCAAACCGTTCAAGAAACCGGCGCCAGCGAAATCCGCGCAGGTCATTGATCTCAAGGAAGCGCTGCGTAAGAGCGCTGAAGGAGCAGGTGGGAACAAGAAATCGGTTGGCCGAAAACCGGCTGCCAAGAAAACGCCCGCGAAGCAGGGTGGGGCCAAAAAGGCGAGCTAAAGAATTGAAACCCGCTTGCTGCAACGATCAGCTGCTTTCTTCTTCTTTCGCCAATCGTGTGATTTCGCGGTGAAACTTAAGCTTTGCTTGAGCTGATCAGAAGCTGATCAGAGTGAGAGCGGATGATGACGACCGGTAACCACAACAAAACGACAGTTGCGGCGGCTTCGCGTTCATGAGTGTGCCAATAGCGCAGAGCTGACACTGTGGAGAAATCCGCAGCTCATGGAAAAAGGGCGTTCGTAACCGCTCTTTTTCTTCATTGAGGTGCGACGTTACCAGTTCACCTTGAAGCCAACATTGGCCCTGGGGCTGTAGCTGTCGGCAAAGTGGGTGAGGCCTGTATTGACCGAGCCTTCGCCATAAAGCGCATATTTGCTGTCGGCCCAGGCATAGGTACCGTCCAGACCAATGCCACCACAGGTCCGGTCATTGTCGGTGTTAAAATCAACACCCGACGGATCGTCCGTGGTTCCGCCTAAGAACTCCTGATAGAGATTGGGAATGCCATAGAGCGAAGCCTGGCTTGCACGGCCCTGATCATCTTTCCAGGCGGTGGCATATTGGGCGGCAAGTCCCAGGCGACCGACAAGGCTGTCACCATCATCGACACCAATCCGGGCATTCCACGCATCACGGAAGCTGTTGGTACTGATTGACGACCAGGAGAGCTGCGCCTGCGGGGTCAGCGACCAGTTGCCTGCAAGAGGGATCTGCTTGCATCTTTCAAGGCTCACCGCATGGCCGGTCGCCTTGCGGCCATTGGCCAGCGACTGAGTGGCGGTTGAGAAAACAAGGTCATTGTCAAACCATGTCACCTGGCCCTGACCATCGAGATAGAACCCGTCATTGCCGTATCAGGTGGCGGTGGCACCGAAGCTCCATGCATCGGTGGTGATGGTTCCATCGCCATGCATGGAGGAGACATCGCCTTTGGCATGACCATATTGGCCGGTGATGCCGACAAGCAGACGGCCCTGGTCATTCTCATAGAACTGTCCGTCGACACCGGCCTGCATCTCAAGCGTGTTGATGTCCTGTTTCATGCGCGCGGTCGAGGTGGAGGGTTCAAGTCGGTTATGCGCGCCTTCAACGCGTGCCCAGATGCCCGGCTGCTCCGCGCCTGCACCAGCACCAGCGCCGACACCGGAAGTCGCAGCGGCATCAGAAGCGATGGTCCCTGCAAAATAGCGATTGCCAACCCGCTGCTGCAATGTTGGCAGCTTGTTGAGCGCCATCATGTTCTGCCCATAGCCTTCATACACCGGTGCACCGTTACTGTAGCGTGTGCTGGGTGGTGGTGGACAGCTGTTGGTGTCCTGACAGGTCGGATCGACAGGCGGTGTATCCGGATCCGGCGCATGGCAGACCAGATACCAGTTGCCGTCATTGGCGCCCTGTGAGCCGTCCTGGGCGCCACCTTGCTGCAATGTATAGGCGAAGGCGCCGCCGACAACCGCCTGCTCGCCATCCTTGACAAGGCCACCGCTGCCATTGATGGTGCCGGAGAACAGGGTGTTGCTGTCTTGCGCAAGCGTCAGCGTTGCGGCATTGAGCGCCACGCTGCCCGCGCCTGCAAGGCCGCCGGTTGAAGTGTTGAATTGATCAAGATCAGCGGTTGCCCCAGCCTCGACATTCAAAATGCCCGAACCAAAGGCATGATCGGTCATGCCGGCCTTTGCGGTACCGGCATTCAAAATGCAAGCCTCCGGAGAAGCTGTTATCGCCCGAAAGCATCAGAGTGCCCTGACCGTGTTTCCACAGCTGACCCGCTCCCGACAGGCTTTGCGCCACTGTGACTGTGTTGGAAGTCTCAGCAATATCAAAGCCACCGCCGTGATTCCCGAGCGTGAGACTGCGCGCGGCGCTGCCAACGGCACTGCCGGTCACGTGCAGCGTGCCGCCATCCAATGTGACTGCGCCGGTTGCAAGGTCGCGCTTGGCGTCGGAGGCCACCGACAAGGTCCCTGCGATGATCCAGGTGCCTCCGGCATAATTATTGTCCTGCACGAGCGTGGTCGTGCCTGTGCCCATCTGCCGGACCGCACCTGCGCCAGAGACAGGGTTTGAAAATTCGACATTATCGGCACGATTAAAAGCCAGCATGCCGGCATGGGCGGCATCGGTTCCGGTATTGATATTGCCAGCGAGGGTGCCACTGTTGCCGCCATCGCCAAGCTGCAGCACGCCCCCGGTGATATTGGTGACGCCGGTAAAATCATCGCCGTTGCCAGTGAAGACCGTCGTTCCGGCGATCTGGTTGATCGTCCCTGCGCCCTTGATGTCCGCGTGGACGGCAACAGTATCGGTTGTGTTGAAGTTTAGGACTCCGTTGCTGCCGCCGCCATCGCGATTGAATTCAATGGTCGCGACATTGAGGACTCCGCCGGCCCTGGCTGGCGCCCCAGCGGCGCCGCCGAATTTGACGATACCCGTGGTTCCGGCTTTGTACGCTATTTCCAGTGTGTTATCGTTGATGGTGCCGCCATCATAAAGGTCCACGCTGCCGTTACCGAATTGTCCAACCCAGATGCCATGCTGCCCATTCCAGGCTGAGCCCTGGCCGGAGATTGTGACATGGCCGGTGCCGTCGCCGTCAATGATGATGCGTTGATTGGCGGTGAGCGAAGATCCAGCGCCGGAAACAATCAGATCGGCAGTGGTGTTTGAATAGTTACCAACAGTAACAGAAAACGGATCGACTGAATTGAGGGTGATCCCACCACCATTGCTGATCGTCACCGTGCCAGTGCTGTTATTCTCGTTGCCAATGCGGAGGTCGGCGATCTGCAGGCTGGAGCCGGCTCCATCCACCAAGAGATCAGCGGAGCCAAAGAAGCCCTGATCGCCCACATGGACCGTATCACCTGTGCCTTTGGCACCGCCTGTGATGCTCAGTGAGCCCGCAGTCTGAAATCCAACGACGAGGGTCTGACTGGAAGAGAAGTCCCAATCGGTCGCCCCGGGCGGTGGTGTGGGTGTCACCGAGCCGGTATAGGTGATTTGTGGCTGCGCCATCGCGGGCAGGTTTGCCACGACCGGGCTTGCAAGACCAACGGCTGCAGAACACAAAAGCTGCGTGCGGCGACGCGGGAGGGGAGCTGACATTCAAGCCTCTAAGATGATCGCCTCAGCGGGCATTGTTCCGGTTGACCGCAGTCGCATGTCTGAGAAATCCACTTTTCACTACGCACTGTTACGCGCAGGTCTGAGTGTCCGTCCGGACACTTTATTTGTATTCAGAATTAATTAGCTGCAACAGGGTTTGCAGTTGTCTCTGAGTTGTGATTCCTTAATGCATCTTTTCATGTGAGGAAGGCTCAATGCGGACGACAGAGAGCCGCGGACGCTATGATCGCAGCAAATGCGTTGTCCGAGTGACCTGACGGATGAGGAATGGACCCTTGTCGAGCCGTTGATCCCGGCGGGAAAGCGGGGTGGGGGAAAACGGACGGTTGTGTTGCGGGAGGTTGTCAACGGCCTGATGTACATCCTGTCGACAGGTTGCCAATGGCGCGCCGTACCGAAAGATCTGCCGCCCCGTAGCACGTTGTTTGGCTATTTCGATCTCTGGAATTGGGATGGCACGCTTGCTCGCATTCACGAGGAACTCTACCTGAAATGTAGGGGAAGCCATGGGCCGCGAAGCCAGTCCAACTGCAGCGGTCATCGACAGCCAAAGCGTCAAAGGCGCGGAAAAAGGGGGCGTTGTGTCGACCCGTTCGGGTATGATGCTGAGAAAAAGATCAAAGACAAGAAGCGTCATATCCTCGTTGATACGGTAGGGCTTTTGCTGCATGCGTTAGTCCATCCGGCCGACATCCAGGAGCGCGACGGCGGCGTGCTGGTCCTGAAGACGCTGTTTGGGGTTATCCTTTTTTGAAGCAGCTGTTTGCTGATGGCGGTTATCAGGGGGGCGGTCTTTGCCAAGGGTCAGAAGAAGGCCATGCCCGGCCTGACCATCGAGATCGTGAAACGGTCCGATACTGCCAAGGGCTTCGAGATATTGCCACGGCGCTAGGTCGTTGAGCCCACATTTGCGTGGCTGGGGAGATGTCGAAGACTGGCAAAGGATCTTGAGAACCTGTCGAGAAATGCACTCGCCTTTCTCGAATTGGCATCAATTCACCTCATGCTACGAAGACTTTGTTCAACATGAATAAGTTCTCGGACCGACTCTGATACGAAAATAGACAATGCAATATTAGACAGTAGAAATATAAATATTAGCGCATAGAAAGAGTGGTTATAATGCCTATTATTATAGAGGATGGTTAAGATTTTGTTAAAGAACCAATTAACGCGCTTATATCTTTCGAAGTGGCGTTCGAAAATGGCAAGTTATTGCAGGTTTGCATGCTTTAAATTCAAGACTATATAATAAAGGGAATAATAATATTTAAATCGCTTAAGTATGGTGACCAAAAGAATTGCAGCCGGCAGCTGCCGCCGCTTGAAAATACGCCGTCAATTGCAGGGCTCAACAGTGCAGGGCCCAACTGTGCAGGCAGGGGTCGGGCATGTCTAGGATGCGGCTGATTGGCCCCAAGCCATGTGTCCGGATAAGCAAGGCGACGGGTTTCACTGTGCCCGGAACCAGCAATCACGGCAGGGCAATCCGGTCGCTGATGGCGATGGAAATGGACATGAAACCGGCAATTGTCACGGGCTCTTCGGCTTTAACCACGCAAGCGCCAGCTGATAGCTGGCATGTTGGGAGGATTGCGGCAGGTGACGAAAGCGGGCAATCTCCTGAGTGCATATCGCGTTAAAGCGATGCATTTTTCAACGGATGGCCAATCGGGTTTGCGCGTCTTGCGACAGGGCTGCGCCCAAAGCTATTTCTTGCGGTCTTTTTCCAGACTCCTGCGCAGCGCTTCCATGATATCAATGACATTGCCCCCGCCTGACGGATTGGCCTGGCGCTTGCTTGCGGCATGCGGTTTCGTTTTCTTTTTCTTGGCGGCGATCATCCGCTTGAGGTTTTTCTGCACGGGATCTGTCAGCAGTTGCTCGTTCCAGTCTTCCGTCTTGTTCTTGATGAGGCTGCGCACCATGGTCAGCATTTTCTTTTCGGGCTTGTTCGCCTCGATCGCACTGAAATAGTCTTTCTCATCACGCACTTCGTCGCCGTAGCGCAGTGTCCAGAGCACAATGCCCTTGTCGCGTGGCTCGAGCAGAACGGCACGCTCGCGGCGATACATCACAAGACGCGCCAGACCGGAGACGCCGGCGCTGTCCATGGCCTCGCGAATAACTGCAAAAGCTTCCGCGCCAACCTTATCGGCGGGGGTCAGAAAATGTGGCTTGTCATACCAGATCCAGCCAATGGTGTCGCGTGGGACAAATCTGTCGATATCGATGGTTCGCGTGCTGTCCAGCGCGACGGCTTCAAGCTCGTCGTCCTCCAGGATGATATAGCCACCTTCCGCTTTCTCGAAACCTTTCGCCTGGTCCTGATCGCGCACCGGTTTCTGGCTCTGCTGATCGACGTAACGACTGATCACCCGATTTCCGGTCTTCTCGTTGAGCGTGTGAAAGCGCACGCGTTCGCTGTCACTGGTGGCCGGTCGCAGTTCAACTGCACAGGTGACGAGCGAGAGTTTGAGATAGCCTTTCCAAAACGCACTGGGCACCGTTTTATCCCTTTCGATTGCAGGCCCGATTGCAGGCCCGATTGCAGGATTGAACTCGCCAATCGTGGCTTGGTTCCGCAGCGTCGCATAACCGGGAACCCGGCCGGGCGCTCTGCGTTGATGGCTGCAGGCTTTCGCTGCGCTAACGCTAAGAGGTGCCACTTGCTTGACCGATTGAACGCTTCTGCTGCAGAAAAGCCCGCACCGGTGCTTGAGCGCGACCTGCACTATGTCAGCGACAGTGAGCCCGGCATTCAACGCCTGCGCTGCGGTGCGGGTTTCCGTTATAAGGGCGTTGGCGCAGGCCGCGTCTCTGCCGGCGACATTGAGCGCATCAAGGCGCTGGCCATTCCGCCCGCCTGGCAGGATGTCTGGATCTGCGCGCATCCCAACGGCCATATTCAGGCAACGGGCAGGGATCTGCGTGGGCGCAAACAATATCGCTATCATTCCGAATGGTCAGCAATGCAGGGCGAGACGAAGTTCTCCAGTCTGGGTGATTTCGCAACCGTGTTGAGCAGCTTGCGCCGGCAGGTCGAGGCCGATATGCGGCGGCGCTCATTGTGTCGTGAAAAAGTGACTGCGACGATTGTCTGGCTGATGGACCGGTTGCTTGTGCGCGTCGGCAGCCCCGACTATGCGCGCTCCAACAAGAGCTTTGGCGTGACGACCCTGCGCAACCGTCATCTAAAAAATGATGGCAACAACTTGCGGCTGATCTTCAAGGGAAAATCCGGAAAGGACTGGAACCTGAAGATTTCCGACAGACGGATCGCCACAATCATTCGCTCGTTGCAGGAACTCCCAGGTCAGCACCTGTTCCAGTATGTCTGTGATGAAGGGAAACGCCATGCGATCACCTCGCAGGATATCAATGACTATCTGCGGGATGTGACGAAGGCTGATTTCACGTCAAAGCATTTCCGGACCTGGGCAGCGACGGCCTCGGCTGTGAAGGGATTGTCAGCCTTGCCGCGTCCCGAAGGTGCGGCAGCGTCGAAACGGGTGTTGAACGCGGAAATCGACAGAATCGCGCAACGGCTTTGCAACACACGCGTCGTCTGCAGACGCTCCTATATTCATCCGTTGGTTTTTGAGCAATGGGAGCAGGATCAACTGACAGCAATGGTGCAAGCGGCCTCCCGCCTGCGTGTTGTCGCACCACTGCTTGATCAGGATGAGCGGATCGCCTTGAAATGGCTGCGCCATGTGGGCACAACAACCCGAGCCAATGACTGTTGAGGCGCCGTCTTCGTCAAAAAATAAGACACCGGGCGCGCGGGGCGTTGCACCGCTGCCCCGCTTCATTCAGCCGATGCTTTATGGTTTGCGCAGGACGCCATCCCCTCCTTCCAGCGTGAGAGGCGAAATGGTGCTCAGCCCGGCGAGGATCAGCTTTCCGCTTTGAACCGCTTGGCCTCCTCGAGCAATTTTTCGCGGTCACGGCCAAATTTTTCGATCAGCGCTTTGGCCTGAAGCGGTGACAGATCGGAGTTTTTCGCCAGAAACTTGATATCTTCATCCTGGGTGAGGGGATCGGTGTGGTGGGACGTCATGCGTTTTCCTGCTCCGGTTATAAGATCGTTACGCCAGGCCACGACTGTCAAGGCGATCGTGCCTGGAGCTTGATTCTTTCGCAACCCTTGATAGGGTAAACCAAGCGGCTGCAAAGGCTCGTAGAAGGATAAACGCGCGCGTTGCGGATTGTTCCGTCAGGCTTTCGGGCACGCCTGCGGACTGCGGCTTGCACGCAGTTTGCCGGTGCCGACGTGCTGCGGCTAGAGAAAGGCGAACAGTGCTGCGTCGCGATCTTCCCCGCCACCGATCGCCTTGGCGAGAATTTCCGCAGCGATCTTGCTGAAGGTGATGCCGTTGCCACCATAGCCCATCGCAGCATAGACATTTGGATGGCCATCGATGGCCCCGATCATCGGCGTACCCGTGGGCGTCGAGCCGAAGGCCGCCGACCATTGATAAGCGGGCTTGCGTATGTCACAGCCGATCAATGCGCTAATTTTGCCGGCAATTGTCTGGCTTTTCCCCGCGGCTTTTTGTGGGTCCTCAAACGCGTCCTCAGAGGCTTCATCCTCGCCACCGGCGATCAGTCTGCCATCGCTGGCCGTGCGAAAAGAAAGATAGGGATCGGACGCCTCCCAGACCAGATAATCACGCAGCCAGGCGGGTGTGGGCTGTTGCTTGGTACCTGCGATCGCCCAGGTCGAGATGATCTGATGATTCTTATGCGCCAGCGCTTTGAGGAATTGATAGCCGGTGCAGAACACGACAGCGCCGGCGCTTATCACCGCGCCTTGCGCGGTGGCGAGAGCGATCTGATCGTTGAGACTGAGAAAATCGGTGATTTCCGTGTCGCGAATGATTTCGATACCGCCTTTCACGCAGTGCCGCAACAAACCTGCGGTCAATTGGGCGGGATTGGCGGAGGCCGACATATCGCTTTCAATCGCAGCCGTCCGCTCGATCGCAAAGCGTTGCTTCAATGTGTGGGCGTCGAGAAGTTCCGCACGAAGGCCAATCGCCTGCCGCGCTTCGACTTCTTCCTTGAGCGCGCGTGCGCCATACTCGTCACTGGCCAGATAGAGGGTCTTTTTGCGCTGCATGCTACAATTTATATCAAGCTCTCCTGTCAGCTTGATCAAGGCATCGACACTGTCGGCCGAGCGTTGCCAGATGCGCTCGGCGGCTTTCGCTGTCAAAAGCTTCTTGAGCTTGAACAGTGGAACATCGATCTCATGCTGCAGCATCGCGGTGCTGGCCATTGTGCTGCCAAACACCGGTCGCCGACGATCGAGGATCGCGATTTTCCGTTTGCCGTCCATCAGCGCCTGGGCGATCAGCGCGCCACTGATGCCGGCACCCACCACGATGACATCGTAATGCCGGTGCGCGGGCTTTTGTCGGGTGGTCAGGGTGATTTTCGGGGTTGTTTCCCTAGGGCCGGGACTGCCGCAATTGTCGCTTCTGCGTTACTGCCTGTTGCGTCAAGTTGATGTTCCTTCGCGCGAAATTCTCGGTTTTTAAACGCGCGTCGGAGCAATTGGTTCGATCGGCTGACCCGTCGTGTCGGAATTGTCGCTTTCGCGATCAAAGCTCGATCAAAGGTGCTGCGGGCTGTTCCGGCAGCACAGGCTTGCCGGAACAGATGATGCTGGTTTAACCCTGTTACGTCTTGGCCGCTTGCGCAAATCGCGGGTCAAAGGTCTGCTCGAAGCTGATCTTTGAATCGGCGAGTTCGGGATCAAGCGCCTTGAGCATGTTCATCATGCTGTCAAAACCATCGGCTGCGATGATGCCTTTTTCGGAATACATGGCGCGCGATTTCTCAAATCCGGTCTTATAGAGGGCGCGGTCACCCAGCAGGTATTCCTCCGGCACGGCGTCGGCCACATCATCAGCGGATGCCTGGTGGATCCAGTTCAGCGATTTGACAAAGGCATTGACCACGCGCTGGGTGGTGATGGGGTTGGCGTCGATGAAGCTTTGCTGGACATAGGTGATGGCGGCGGGGGGGGGTGCCACCGAACAAGGCGCGGGTTCCCGCTTCCGTGCGGGTATCGAGAAGGATGGTGATATCACCGTCGACCTCCAGACGGGTAATGACTGGATCGAGGTGCACAAGGGCAGCGATTTCACCCTTTTTGACGGCTGCTACAGCGCTGGCGCCGCCGCCAACACCGATAATGGATGCATCATCCGCTCAGAGGCCGTTCTTGATCAATGCATATTGCAGGAACAGCGAGGTTGACGACCCCGGTGCCGTCACCCCGACATTCTGGCCTTTGAGGTCGGCAATGGTTTTGATCTCGCCTGCGAGGTCCTTGCGCACCGCGATGCAGATCCCGGGAAACTGACCAAGTTCGCAGATCGCCTTGATATCCTGACCGCGATTTTGCATGCGGATGGTGTGTTCATAGGCCCCGCTGACCACGTCGACCGAGCCGACCAAAGCCTGCAGTGATTTTGCACCGCCGCCAAAATCATTGACGGTGACCGAGCGCGGCATCGTAACCTTAAGTTTCCGTAAGTTTGTGCGATTATAGAATTGGTTATGACCGACAGCCGCGCCTCGCTTTATCACCGCCATCGTTTTCCGGCCGAGATTATTGCTGAAGCGGTTTGGCTGTATTTCCGTTTTCCACTGAGCTTTCGCATGGTTGAAGACATGCTAGCTTACCGCGGCATTATTGTTACCCATAAGACGGTGCGGGAATAGGCGGAGAAGTTTGGTCGGGACTATGCCAATCAGATCCGTTGCCGCACGCCGCGCCTTGGCGGTAAATGGCACCTTGATGAGGTTTCATTACCATCAAAGGTGAGCGGCATATTTTGTGGCGGGCTGTCGATCAGGACGGCTTTGTCCTTGATATTTTGGTACAGAAACGCCGTGATACCCAGGCTGCCAAGCGTTTCATGCGTAAATTACTAAGCAGTCAGGGTGTTTCTCCCCGTGTCATGGTCACAGACAAGCTTGGCTCTTATGGTGCCGCCAAGCGGGAGATTGGTCTCACTCAATGTGATCACCGTCAGCATAAGAGTTTGAACAATCGGGCAGAGAATTCCCACCAGCCTATACGGCGACGCGAGCGGATGATGAAGCGGTTCAAATCAGCGCGCCATTTGCAAAAGTTTGCGTCCATACACGATCCAATTTACAATCTTCATCACTTTCCCCGCTCCAACCACCGCTTTCTCCGCCAGTCTGCCATGCAGACCTGGCGTGAAATAGCATGCTTGAAATCCCCATGATATCAGTATCATAGATACAGCTGTGTTCGCGCATAGGTTAAAGTTACATTGCCTACTCGGGTATTGGCTTGGATAACATCGTCTTAGCCTTTTCAATCCGCAACTGAGTTAAGAAAGGGCAGCACACGACTGCCCCTTTCATTCAGGAGTTCTTATGACTCTGCCGGCCGACCTTGCTGCAGACGTTCCACATGTCCTTGGGTCTGTTCCCGGTGTTTTTCGAACGCGCCCTTCAGCTTCTCATCATTGGCCGCGCGGGACATCTTGGGAAGAGTTTTCAGGATTTTGCGCTCCGCATAATAAATGTCCTCGAGATTGCGTTGTTTGGTGCTGGCCATTGCAGGCCTCCTATAGTTCCGAAACTGTCAATGTCGTTCGGCTGAAAATCCCGACGACGGAACACCTAACCCGCCAGCGACCGTTTTGTTTCGCCCATTGGGCAAAATCAAAACGTCAGGGCTGCGTGGGAGAGCCGGCCGGTTGGGTGGGGCTCTCCGGCGAAACGTCCCCCTTGTCGGAAGTGATGAACAGGCTGCCCAACCCCTGCAGCGCCACGGCGAACATCACGACGGCAAGCCATTTCAAAGTGGTCATCGTTACGTCCCGTCAGGATTTCGACTTGTGCTCGGGCTTGCCCTTCTGCTTGGTGGAGGCCATCTTCTCGAGTTCCTTTTCGCTCATGGATTTGGCCATTTCCTTGGACGCCCCACGCAGTTCGCTTTTCGATTTGTCTCCGCGCTTCGCGGCCAAAGCCGCGCCGGCAGCCTGTTGCTGTGCTTTGGATTTTGCAGGCATCTTCACCTCCTGGGATGGTCAGTTCTGTTCGGTACCACGGCTTTCCCGCCGCAGTTCACGCGCGCTGGGGTTGGCCAGATCATTCGGGCGCTTGCTGTTGGGGCTGTCGAAATCGAAGTCCTGTTGCGGGTTGTCCGGCTGTGGCGGGCGCGGGTTGCCCGGCGCGTTCGGCTGCTCATGCGTCGGCCGTGCCTGATGATCGCGCGGTTCGTGCTGGGATGGTTCGCCCGCCCCGACGCGATCCCTGTCGAAAAAGGGCAGTTTGATCCTTGCGGCATCGTAGAACATGATGATTCCTCCAGTTGGGTGCCATGACGGCTGAAACGTGCTTCCGAACCGGCTTGCGAGCGGTTTGTTCCCTCAAGGCAACGAAACCAGCCGATGTCGCGGACAGGGTAAAAGGAACATGGGCAGCCTTCGGCAGTTATCGAAGCTCGCAAGAGAGGAATTTTGATATGGCCCCGACAAAGAAGTGGTCAGCCGAAGTGACCGAGCAAAGCGATGCGCTGGACCTCGAGCCGCAAGTGTTCGAGCAGGACGATCCGAAGAAAATTGCCGCTTCCCTGAAACGCTCAGCCGACAAGAGCCACAAACGCAAGGCAGAGCCGTTCCGTTCGGCCATGTCCATGCTGACCTTCTATATCAACCGCGCCGGCAAGAATTTGCCGGAGAAGCGCAAGCAGGTATTGGAAGCAGCCAAGGATGAACTGCGCAAGGCTTATGGCAGGCCGGATCACGCTTGACACCCGTTGAAGGGAGAAATCGAATGAAAATCCATATCGAAGAATGGGGAGCGGCGTTGCCGTTCGTCCTGTTCGCAGACTCCGAGCTGCCCTCCGATCCACCGGAAATACCCGAAAAGGAGCCGGAAGGTATTTCCGTCCGGCCGCCTGAAACCATTCCGCAACCGGACAAGGGGCCATTCAGCCCCGACGAACCGGAACAGATACCGCCGCTTCCCATACCCGAACATCCTTCGCCCGGCCCGGCAAGTCCGGACCATCCGACAATGCAGCAAGCAGTGGGGTGAAGGAACGGCCGTTCAGTTGGGCACGTCATCCGTCGTCGCCCTTTCGTTCCGCATGCTGAGGCTCACTCTGCGCATCGGAAAGGTTCTTGCGGTCGGGATCGGACAGCCTGTGCCCAGCAGCGTCGCGCTTTTTTGCCGGGTTATCAACGGCAGGTTCATAGCCGTGAGGCCTGTTTTCAGGCGGGCCTTCCCATTTCGGTTTCTGGTCCGTGGTGCCGACTTTCGGGTCGTGTTTCATGAGAGCCTCAATTCGTTGGAACTGGTGGCCCAACTTTTCAAACCGTGGATTGTTTCGTTGGACGAAACGGGAAGGGCGACCGAAAAAACCAACCAGATTGCCGCAACAAGGTTTTGCGGAACAATTGGTCTGCCTTGTGGTTGGAATAGGGAGGCTAAAATGATGAAAGCAGTTTCACCGGATAAAAGCATTGGCGCTCGTGCAAGGGGCGCGATCCAACGGGGTGAGACCGGCGACAAGGTTCCCGGTTTTGATCCTGCGGCAGCGCCGATGGAGACGGATGCGGAGGCAGGTGGCAATTCCCAGCCTGCCCGTGTCAACACTGTGGCGACTGAGGACAGCAACGCTTCCAGCCATGCTTCCGGCTTGCGTGCGTGGGCATCCGAGAAAAAGGCGCCACCCGCCAGAGGAAAAGCAAAGATGCGGGAAGGCCCGGCCTATCTCGTCTGGTGGTTCATCATCGCAATGGTCGTCATTGGTTATTTCGCAATTTCATGGGTATGGTGATGAATATGCAATCGAAACCTGAGCGGGACAGACGGGACCAGTCTTCGTCGCGAACACTCGGATATTTTTCGCGCTTCGCTTTGGCCACGCTGGCGGTTCTGCTGCTTCTCTTCCTTGGGTGGAGCCTGACTGGCGGTGGGTCCGTATCGGAAAAACAGGGCATACAGACACTGCCCGCGACGGGTTCGGTCGATCAGCCCGCAATCCAGCAGCCGGGTGAAAACGAACGGCCACAAACCGGTACCGGCGGGGACCAGCCGAGCAACCCGCCAGAAGATCAGAAATGAGGTTGACCATGAACGAGAAAACCACCACCCCGCTGACGGACGATGAAGAAGTAAAGTTTCTCGCCGAGAACTCCGATATTTCGCCGCTTCAGGCCCGCCAGTTGATTGAGTGTTTCGGCAGAGACCGGCAAAAACTGCTGGAAAAAGCGAAGAAATTCAAAGCGGAAGGATAAGACATGGCTCAGATCACACGGGACCACGACAAAATCCGCCGGTGGGCGGAAGACCGCAACGGACGTCCGGCAGTGGTGGATACGGGTAATGACGTCGGTATATTGCGCATCGACTTCGCGGAGAAAGACGAGAATCTGGAAGAGATCAACTGGGATGATTTCTTCGCCATCTTCGATGATCGTAATCTGGCTTTCCTCTATGAAGACGCGGGCGACAGCCGCTTCAACAAGTTTGTTGATGCGGACAAGAATGCCTAAGGGAGCGTGTCGTTGGGCGAGGGCTGACGCATCAGGAAGGACCGTCCGAATCCGGCAGAATGTTCAGGTTCGCGGCAATGGGCGCTTCTGCGTGGCGGTCTTGATAGCGTTTGTGGGCAAGCCGCGATGCCAGTTCAGCAATGTAGTTCAGATCTCTCAGGCCGTTCTGGTAAAGCATGATGATCGCGGACGAAAGATCGGCTGCAGCATACTCCCGGTCGCTCTCCTCAAGAATGATCGCGGCATGGGAAAAGCAGTTGCGCATGAAGGTCACTTCTTCCGGCTTGTAGATACGGCTCGCTTCGTTAAAGAGCGGCATGGAATACTCCTTTCGAAAACTCAGCAATACGCTTCCTGATTATTTAAGATAGGCACGTTTGATCACTTCATGTTTCGATAATGCTCTGGATCACGGCAGGCGACCGCTGCCGTCTTCGGGATGACGTTCGAGATTCTGGCGGTTGAGGCAGTCGAGGACCCGCTGCGCCTCGTCCTCGTTCAATGCGATCTGCAACCGCCCTTCGAACGTGACCGGATTGCCCTTGAAGGCATCGATCACGGACCAGGTGCCGTCGCCTCTTCTCTGAAGTTTGTAACCATTTTCTATCATGACTTTCTCCCCTTCTTCGCGGTCCAGATTCCTGCTGTGAAATCGCCTGGCCATTTGAATTGATGGAGTGAGTCTTCATATGCAAATTCGATAGAGCCTTCATCAATGAATTTTCCGCATGCGCGGTGCCCATTGCTTCCGGCTTGCCCACGTCGTGAACACCGCGATGGACCCGCTGTTCCACCATTTGGTCACGAGTTTTCTCAAAATTTCTCATTGTCGCTCTCTCGGGTTCATATGGGACCCAAACCATTCTCGGTAGATATTAGCGCTAAGGCCAGAGAAACAGAAATAACGAGAAACCTGTCCAAATGGTTCCGATGAACGATCCATAATCGGGCGTGACATCAGCATTATGATACAGCATTTTTCATGAGATAGGCCGAATGCTTATTACGAGCAGGACCGCCCAAAAAAGCCATATAAGTATCAATTTTAGCTCGGATGTTCGCGTTAAGCGAGGGGAGAATCTTGACTGGCAATCAATGCGTCACGCGCTTTTCAGATTCTCGGAGAGGCAAATACCTTTCACACTGCCGGACATAGCTAGAATAACATGCACACGGCATCAACTGTGCAAATATAGTTATGTCCGAAGAGCGCTATAATCGGATTCGCATTTGAGGTTGATCGCTCAAATAACGCTAGGCCTCCTCCGCTGCTTTCACAGGACGAGTGACGCGATAAATTTCTTCTAGGCTCATCATGTTCGTGAGGTCCACGCTCATGGAACTCTGATGTCCAAAAGCGCCGTGCATCTGGCACGTATGAGCAGCAGCTTCTGCTGCTTGCCTAAGGATAGTTTCGGGCTTCAGGTCGCTCAATAAGCCGACAAGGACATTGGCGATATAGGTGTCACCGGCTCCGAGCGTATCGAGGGCGTCGACGGGTTTGGCCGGAACCTCGAAAACACCGGTGTCACCGGCGAGGATAGCCCCTTCGATGCCGCGAGTGACTAGACTCCAGCGAGCGCCAGCGGTGCGGACACTCATAGCTAACGCAAGTGCCTCCTCACGCGAACCTCCACCGGCGGAGCAGGCCATCAGAAAACAGTGCGGTGCTATTTGGGCGATGCGGGCAGGGTCTTGTACGGTGGCAAGATCGTAGGACACTTTCGTGATCTCGGCAAAATGGGGCAGCCAGGCGTCGACATGGCTTGAACGGCCGGTGTGAATGGCGTCGAAATCCGAAAGTCGAGCAATATCGGCCCTCGACGGTGCGATAATCGAGACACCAAGATTGGCGCCGACGAATACGCGATCGCCATCTTGCGTCTCAATCACGCAATAAGCCGTTTGCCCAGACACCACGCGTAGCGAGGAGACGTCCACCCCTTCTTCGATCAATGCGCGCCGGATCAACCGCCCGGCGTCATCATCGCATACGGCACCCACATAGGCAGTTTCGGCCCCGGTACGGCGCGCAAAAACGGCATGATTGACGCAGTTTCCGCCTGGAAACATCAGGTTTCGATCACGGTAGCAGTCAACGACATTATCGCCAAAGGCGAGGATTTTGACGGGACGGGGCATTAGACGAGCTCTCCTGAGAAGAAACTGAGAGCGTTCTCATTTATAGGGCTGTAGCGAAAAAGGCAAATGGTTTCCTTCACCGGGCGATGAAGAGCCGAGAAACTGCGAGGAGATAAGCGGACGTGCTGGCGTCCGTTAAAACAGGCACGTCCGCATGCGGAACACTAATAGATAACTGGGCGACTGCCGTCATGCATCAGCATGCGATGAAGGTCTTCTTGCTCGATTTTGCGGAATCAGCGTTGTGCGACAGAACCGCGCTCGATCAGTTCCGCCGGCATAAGAACGGTGCGTGGCGGATAATCCTCGCCGCGAATGCGCTCAAGGAGCATCCGTGCAGCGGCTTCCCCCATGGCAAGGCGCGGCTGCGCAACGGTGGTGATGCCGGGGCGATGAAAACTCATCCAGTCAAGATCGTCGAAGCAGATAAGCGAAATGCTCTCGGGGATCGAAAGCTTCATTTCCGCGAGCGCACGCATCGTGCCTTCCGACATGGTGCCGTCTGTTGTGAAGAGCGCCGTCGGTGCTCCGGAAGTCGCCATTAAACCGAGCACAACAGCCTGTGCAGCGAGCGCTGAATAGCTTCCGGCTCGGAGCGTCAGGCGTGGGTCGACAGGCAGACCTTCGATCCGATGGGCGCGAATATAACCGAGCAGGCGTTGCCAGCTGGGATAGAGTGTTTCGCTTTCGATCGGATCACCCGAGATCGCCCGAGCGAGGAAGGTTTCCAAACCACCACCTTCTTCATCGACAAGTTCAGCGACGATGCCGATCCGACGGTGTCCGGCAGCGATCAATCGGCGTACAGCAATTTCAGCGGCTGTGACGTTGTCGGTTGCAACTCGGTCCACCACCAAGCCGGCGACTGCACGGTCGATGAGGACGAGAGGGACGCCCATAGCTCGCAGATTATGCAGATGTCGCGCTTTGCGCGTATCGCTGGGAGTGACGATCAGCCCGTCTACCTGCTTTCGAGCAAGTAGCTCGACCGAATTAACTTCCTTGGGCTGGGCTTCATCGCTATTGGTAATCAACAGACCAAAGCCATTGGCTTCCGCGACGTTGGAGATGCCACGCAGGACTGAAGCGTAGAAGGGGTTCTGAATGTCACCGGCCACGACACCAAGTGTGCGGGTCTTGCCGGTAATGAGACTACGCGCCAGTGCGTTGGGCTGATAGCCCAGGCGCTGAGCTGCCTTGAGGACCTGTTCCTTCTTGTCTTCGCTGGTATAACCATAGCCGCCGAGCACACGTCCCGCGGTCGCCGTGGAAACCCCTGCTGCACGCGCAACATCGGCAATCGTCGCTTTGCTTTTCGGAGCCAATTGGCAATTCCTCTCACATTTATCACTCGCCGATCTGAGAATAGTATCATACGTGGCGTTGGAAAACGACATATCTGCTTAGGTGTTAGCAGATCATCACCGGTTTTCAATGGCCATAAGCGCAATGCTTTGATAAAACGGTGCTTGACGGACGGGTTATGTCCGTGTCTCTTATATGAGAACGTTCTCTAAACTTTTTCAAGGGGAACCAGAGGACGCAGATGCGAACCCATCGGGTTAGCCACAACAAGGAGGACGTCATGTTTAAATCCATTCTCGCCGGATGTGTCCTGAGCACGGCATTGGCAATGCCAGCCATGGCCGACGCCATTCCTGCGTTGCACGATGCGCTAACGCAGGAATACAAGGACAACGGTATCAAGGCTGCAGTTTTCAATGACTGGGCGCCGGACGAATATCAGGATGCTGATGGCCAACTCAAAGGCTGGAGCGTCGACATAGCCAAGGAGATGCAAACACGCCTTGGCGTGCCGTTCACCTTCGAGGGCACGAGTTTCGATGCCATTATCCCTGGGCTTCAATCCAAACGCTTTGACGCAGGTTTCGCTTCTTTCGGTACCACGGCTGACCGCTTGAAAGCGCTTGATTTCGTGTCGCAACGGAGAATAGGAACTTCGTTTGCCTATCCCGCGCAAAGCTCGCTTGATATCAAATCCGCAGCCGATGTCTGCGGTCTGACGGTAGCTGTTCTCAACGGTTCGTGGGACATAGGTCTCTTGGAAAAGCTGAATGCGAATGAATGCAAGGACAAGCCGGTGCTCATGCAGACGCATGGCACACAGGCGCAGGCCGAACTTGCCGTGCGCTCTGATCGCGCCCAAGCCACGGTAGGTGGTTCAGTCAAGCTGACCTATATGGCAAAACAGACCAGCGACATGAGGGTGTCCGAACTGGTTTTGTCGCCGGTGAACAGTTGCATCGGCGTGCGCAAAGGAGATCCGCTCGGCCAAGTGCTGACGAACACGATCCAGTCGATGATCGACGACGGCACCTATGAGAAGATCATGGCCAAGTGGGGCCTGAACGACAACGGGATGCTAAGTAAGGCATTGTTGATTACTGAAGAGAACCCCGCCGATCTCTAAGGCGTCCGGCTTCCGGAACAAAAGCCAAATGGCGGCCCGCGGAACCGTGGGCCGGCTCCGCAAGGTTGAAGAAGAGCAGCAAGGAATTAGGATGTCTGAAAAACCACTGCCACCGCCCTCAATCCACGAGACAAAGCCTATCGCGGTGCCAAGGATCGGTCATTGGATCGGTGGCGTGGCGCTTGCCATTCTTGCAGTCGTCTTCTTGCAACTATTGTTTACCAACAGGAACATGCAGTGGAGTGTGGTTGCTGAATATATGTTCAGCTCCGCCATCCTCTCGGGTCTGGGTATGACATTGCTACTCACCGTGCTCGCCATGGTACTTGGCCTTGCCCTCGGCGTGGTGCTGGCTATCATGCGCCTTTCAACCAGTCCCATTTTTCGGTCGGTCAGCTGGGGCTGGATCTGGTTCTTCCGCGGTGTGCCTCCGTTGGTCCAGATGATTTTTTGGTATAACCTTGCTCTGCTCCTGCCAGAACTCTCAATTGGCATCCCGTTCGGCGGGCCGAAGCTCCTCTCCTGGAACACCAACCAGCTCATTACTCCTTTCAGCGCTGCCATCATGGGGCTTGCCTTTACTGAAAGTGCCTATGCCGCTGAAATGATCCGCGCGGGCATTCAGGCCATCAACATCGGCCAGACTGAGGCAGCCGCGACGCTCGGTATGACGCGCGGTCAGACGCTTCGCCGCATCGTGCTGCCGCAGGCATTGCGTATTGTCATTCCACCGATTGGCAACGATACGATCTCGATGCTGAAATTCACTTCGCTCGTCTCGGTACTCGCCTTGCCAGACCTGCTTTATTCGGCCCAGATGGTTTATGCCCGCACCTATCAGACGGTGCCGCTGTTGCTTGTAGCAACCATCTGGTACCTCGTGCTTACCACCATATTGACCGCCATCGAACATGCGGTCGAGCGCCGGCTGAAATCCGAACATCGTGCTGGAGCGAATTCCGGCGGTCTCTTCCGTTTCTTCGCGCGGCAGCAGGAGACCTTATCATGAATAACCAGACCAATGCTCAGCCACTTCTGAAGGTGGAAAAGCTACGAAAAAGCTTCAGCGCACATGAGGTGCTGCGAGGCATTGATGTTGCGGTAAACCGCGGAGATGTGACCTGCATCGTTGGACCGTCCGGCTCGGGCAAGAGCACGCTCCTCCGTTGTTTGAATTATCTCGAAAAGCCTACATCTGGCGCTATTTTCCTCAACGGCGAACCAGTAGGCGTGCGCTGGAAAGGCGCGAAGCTTTATGAAATGAGCTTCAATGAACTCGCCCGTCAGCGCCAGCGTATGGGGATGGTGTTTCAGGGGTTCCATCTCTTTCCACACAAGACCGTACTCGAAAACGTTATAGAAGCGCCGATTCTCGTGAAGCGAGTGCCGCGTGCTACCGCCATTCAAGAAGCGATGGTTCTTCTGGAGCGTGTCGGCATGAAGGAGCGAGCAAACTATTATCCCGTTCAGCTTTCAGGAGGCCAACAGCAGCGAGCGGCAATCGCCCGTTCTCTGGCAATGAAGCCCGACGTGATGCTTTTCGACGAGCCGACTTCAGCGCTCGACCCGGAACTTGTAGGCGAGGTTCTTGCCGTGATGCGTCAGCTCGCTGATGATGGTATGACTATGGTCGTCGTCACGCACGAAATGGGATTTGCTCGCGATGTCGCCGATCACCTGATCTTCATGGATGGAGGAGTCATTGTGGAACAGGGAAAGCCGGCGATCGTGTTGACGCGTCCGCAACATGAACGTACGAGAGCATTCCTGGCACGGGTTCTGGCTGATGCGTAACGCATTTTCGGAACCTATGTGAAGCGTCTGCATGACCAGAAGAGGGTTGAAAATGGTAGATGCGTTTCCGCCGATGGTACCGCGGAAACGCTTAATTGTCAGCTCAAGGTATGGGATAAGGCGGAGGCTGTGAAAAGGTCGAGATGGGCACCGCCATTGTTCTTGAACACGGTAATCTCATCTACGCTGGTTCGGCCTGCCTTTTTACCTTGCATCAGCTCGAAAAGATCGGCTTTGACCGCATCCCAGCTGATCGTACCCGACGCGACCGCTTGCGAAAGATCGCCACCACCCTGCATGTTGTTGCGGCTGTCGACGAAGATTGTGCCGCGTGCAAGGGCAATGTCGTCTGCCTCGCGAAGGTGGGGAAGGTAGGCACCTACGAGGTCGAGGTGGGTGCCCGGCCGCAGGAACGCACCCTTGATCAACGCCTTATCCGACATGGTGACGCAGGATATGACATCGGCACAGGCGGTGGCGTGGTCGAGATCATCGCTAACGACAGCGTCGATGCCTTTTTCCCGCAACCGGGCTGCAACGGCCTCAGCACGTGCCGGAGTGCGATTCCAGATCGTGACCTGTCGTAGGGAGGGTCGCGCCGTCAGATGCGCCTCGGCAAAATGCGGCGCGAGCGCGCCAGCCCCGACGACCAAAAGTTTTTCGACATTCGCGCGGGCGAGGATGGTAGCACCTAAGGCGGAATCGGCTGCGGTTTTCCGCGCGGTCATTGCCGCACCGTCCGCTACGAGAAGCGGCCCGCCGGTCGTGCCGTCGAACAGCGCTACCAACCCCTGAACTGCGGGCTGGGGAGGTGTAAGGCCTTCATTGTGCGGAAACACGCCGACCATCTTCACGACGACAGGGCCATTGGGCGCCCAACCGGGCAAGGTGACGAATTGGGCATTGCCGCCAGCGGGATCTGACTGCACGATGACATCGCAAGCAGGCACCGGCCCGCAATGAGCCTTGCGCAAAGCCTCGATCAAAAATGTCCACGGAAGCGCCGCGTGAACGGAAGTGGCATCGAATACATGCATGTCGAACCTTTCAGGTCTTGATCGTGTAGCTGACCAGATGGCTTGGAGTGACGAGTTGTGACAGGGCGAGCGGGCGCCCTTCGGAATCGGTGACGATTTTCTCGATCCTGTAGACGGGTTGTGTGGCGGTGACCGAAAGGATGTCGCGTTCAGCCGGTAGTGCAAGGCCGACATCAATCTGCCGCTCCGCGTGGGCAGGCACAATGCCAGCCTTGTCGCGCAACGCGGAGAAAAAGGAACCGCCAGCCGCAACAGGCTCGATCACCTCGGGAAAACGGCTGGGATCGAACCAGAGCGTTTCGAGCGTCATCGGTCGATCGTTATCCTCCAGCAGCCTTTCGAAACGCACCAGCACCTGTACGTGCAGACGCTCGCGAACGGCAGGTGCATCGGGATTATCAGTCCGTGACAGAATGCGATGACTGGCCTTTCGGCCAAGCCCGTCCATCGTTTCGGAAAAGCCTGATAGGGAAATGAGCGTCTGACGCACCTTGCGCGGCATGATGACAGTACCGCGCCCCTGCTGCCGTTGCAGCAGCCCTTCGGCGCATAGATCGCCTATTGCTCGCCGAAGAGTGATCCTGCTGACGCCGTAAAGCGACATCAGCTCGGGTTCGGCGGGCAGGAAGCTGCCCACCGGGAACTGGCCGGTTTCGATACCGGTCATGATCGCGCGCCGGACCTGTTCATAGAGCGGCAAAAGCTTCGATTGTTCGTCCATCCGCCCCTTCCAGGCTCAATCAGTAGGTGATCTTCTTCATGTAGCGTCGCGCCGCAAGCATTTCATGCTTGCGTAGGTCAGCAATCTTATATGCGAAACGCCAGAGCGTGTCGAAGAAGATCAGCGGCACGACATTGCCCCGGAAACGTGGGTCGATACCGGAGAGATCAAGCTTCTCAGCGTCGAGAACCAGGATGTTCTCAGGCGAGCCGAACCGATGCAAAAATTCGTCTGCACGTTCTTCAAGCGCCCGGGTACTATCGAGCCCCTTCATCAAGATGAAGGCGCGGTTTTTGTCCAGCACTTCGAAGGGGCCATGGAAGAACTCGTTGGCGTGAATAGCTTGGCTGTTGATCCATTGCATTTCCATCAGCACACAGATGGCAAAGGAATAGGCCGCACCATAGCTCGCCCCACTGGCCACCGTATAGATGACGTCTTCTTTGGCAAAGCGCGGGGCATAATCTTCGAACTTTGGTGCGAACGTTACCTGAGCGCGGTCAATCGCGGGCTGCAAGGCCGAAAGGCTGCTGATGAGCGTTTCAGTGAGATCCTCGCCGCCAGTCAGGGCAACAAGGCCCATGATGAGCTGGTATATTCGCGCGTAGTTGCTGTCCTTCGCCTCGATCGCTACGCCGGTCGTATAAGGCGCTTCAAAGCCGACGACGTGATTGACGGCTTTGGCAAGCGGAGAAGAGGGCTCTACAGTCAGTCCAATGGTGGTGGCGCCTTTAGACCTGGCGAATTCAGCGGCGGCCGTGGTTTCCTTCGTGGTGCCGGTCATCGAACACAAAATCACCAGCGAATTCTTGTCGAGCGAGCGCGGCGCGCGGGTGAGGAATTCGGCGGCATTATAGACATCCGAAGGCAAGGTTGAATGTTGGTCGAGGAGGAATTTTGCCGGATGCATGATCGACAGGGAGCCACCGCATGCGATGAAGAATACATGCTTCACCGACTTTGCGTCGAGCGCAGACAAGGTGGCGGCGACGCCGGCATCAAAGGCGGAAGGGAGGGGCATAGGATGTACCTTTCTATATGACGTTATAATACGTATTATAGACATGGTGGCGACGTCAAGCGGGTCTTGACACCGCGGTCGAAATTTTGCGAACGTTCTCACATATTGAGGCCTGTTGCTACGACTGACGGGAGTTGAGCGTGAGAGATATTTACGACACCGTAGTTGTCGGTGGAGGCATCATCGCCGCAGCTGCAGGTCAACACCTAGCAGCCGCAGGCTATCGCACGTTGCTAGCCGAGCAAGGCGATTACGGTGCAGGCACTTCCAGCAAGACTTCGCGTCTTCAGCATTGTGGACTTGGTTATCTCTCCGCCGCTAGTGGCTCGATCGCAGCGTTTCTCGCCCATCCACGTAGTGCATTGGATTGCTTGGGTCTCATGCGGCGCGCGATGCGGGGACGAGCGGAATTCGTGCGACTTGCGCCCGAGCGGGTGAAGCCCATTACCTTCATCGTTCCGCTGACGCCGGAAAACGCTATCCCACGCTGGAAGGCGCAACTGGCCTTTCGCCTGATGGCGGCCAGCGACGGCGGCCAGGTGCCGCTCAACCTTCGCATCCTGTCGGCTAAAGACGCGCAGATGCACCCAGCGCTTCAGGGCATGGCAGGGCTTGAAGATATTCGCGGGGCGATGTGTTTCACCGAATATCAATATCATTGGCCAGAGCGCATCGTCGTTGATACGATCAATAAGGCACGCGCAATCGGCATGGAGGCGCTGAACCATACGGCGGTGACGGCGCTGGCGCGACAAGGCGATCTCTGGCGGGTGACGCTCGCGGCCGCTGATGGATCTCGCGATATTCTGGTTCGGGCGGTCGTGAATTGTGCCGGCGTCTGGATCGATAAGGTCACTGCTTTGGCTGGGGTGCCACATATCCGAAAGAACATCGGTGAAAAAGGCACCAATATCGTCGTTCAACTGCCCGAGAGACTGCGCGGTCTCGGCTTCGAGACCGTGACCGAGGCGGGGGCACCCTTCTATCTGATCCCTTGGGGTGAGCTTCATTATGTCGGCCCTTGGGATTCCGTTTCGGATTACCGGCCGGAAGGGTTTCGCGCGACGGAGGCGGAAATATCTGCCGTTCTTGATCAACTCGGCCGCCTGTTTCCAAGCTTCGGCTTGAAGCGCGAGGATGTGGTATATGCATGGGCCGGCGTGCGGCCGCGCAGCCTTTCCGGGAACGGCAGAAGCGCCACGCCTTCTGTCCGCGAGCACGACCTGACAGATGATGGCCTGCCAAATGTCTTTACCTTCACCGGCGGTTTGCTGATGACCCACCGCGATGCCGGACGGCGATTGACGCGCGCTGTTCGTCGTCGACTGAAACCATCCGGCTCGTCACATCCGCTCGATCCACCATTGCCCCCGTCTCCGGATATGAATCGCGTCACCGAAGCCTCCATCGCTTATGCCATCCTCAACGAGCAGGCGCGTTCGCTGTCGGACATCCTGCGCCGTCGTCTTTCTGTCGGCTGGGAGCCGGATCTCGGCCGGCGCCACGCGGAAAGGGCGGCAAAACTGGCCGCACCACATCTCGGATGGACAAAGGAAGACGAGGCTGTCCAGGTTGCCGCTTTCTTCGAAGAGACAGTGAGAGAATTCGCTCTTCGGACGTCTTGAACCCCCAACAAAGTGAAACTGTTTGCGCCGTGAACAGAGAACGTTCTCATAAATGGATAAGAATCGCCGCACGGACGGCTAATGGAGGAATACCGATCATGCCACTGGATGAACGCAATATCAGCGTTATGAATTTTCACTATATACGACATACGATGGACCGATTTCTGGCCGATGTCTGCGATGCTGGTGTCTCGCGCATCGAGCTTTGGGCCGCGGCTCCCCATTTTTATATCGGCGACAAGACCCTCGCCGACGCGCGGGCCTTGCGGCAAAAAGTGCGCGGCATGGGGCTCGAGATTGTGGCCTTCACACCGGAGCAATGCATCTATCCCATCAATATCTCGGCTAAGGAACCCGAATTGCGCGACCGTTCGCTGCGCTATTTTCTGGAATCAATGGAATTTGCTACCGAATGTGGAGCCCCGGCTCTTCTGGTGACCGCTGGTGGCGGTTACCGCGACGAACCGGCCGAACAGGCATTGGCACGTTGCGTAGATTCCATGGGCATCCTCTGTGATCGTGCTCAGAAGCTCGGTGTCGATCTGTGGATGGAGTCACTGCCGGATGCCTTTGCCAACATCATCCGATCGGCACGTGAAATCCGCCAGCTGATGGACAAGCTCGGCAGTCCAGCATTGCATGCGGTGTATGATGTCGCCGGCGCAGTGATGACCCATGAGACGCCACAGGATTATTTTACCCATCTTGCTGGCCGTGTCGCCCATGTTCATTTCACCGATTCCGATGCTGGCGGCAGCCATCTTGCTTGGGGCGAGGGCATCATCGATCTTGATCAGCTGGTCACCTATCTGCGGAGCCAGAATTACGAGGGTTCGTTGACGATCGAACTGACGAACTGGAAATACAACGTCGATCCGACTGCGCCGCTGAAACAATGCGTCGAGGCCATGCGCAAAACCCTCAGTTTGGCATAGGCGGATATGGAGATGGAAGAGAAAAACTTGGTCGCTTCGTCGACAAAAAGGGCCGATCCGTTGCTGATGCCGCTACAGCTTGGTCGGTTGACCCTACGCAATCGGATTATGAGCACCAGCCACGAGACCGCTCTCGACGAAGGTGGTTATCCGCTTGATGCCTATCAGCGCTATCACGAGGAGAAGGCGAAGGGCGGGCTCGCCTTGACAATGTTCGGTGGCTCAGCGCGTGTTTCGGCAGATTCAAGTTGGGGTGGCACACAGCTTGATGTGTCAAGCGATGCCGTCATCCCTGTGTTCCGCGCCTTTTCCGAACGAATCCATAGCCACGGTGCGGCACTCATGTGTCAAATCTCCCATGTAGGCCGGCGGGCTAACGCCACTGTTGGCGACTGGCTCCCAGCGCTTGGCCCCTCCCATTCGCGCGAAGATTATAACCGCAGCTTCGCTCATGAGATGGACCGCCATGATATCGCACGCATTGTACGCGACTTTGGTCAGGCGGCGCGGCGCGCGCGCGCGGGCGGACTTGACGGCATCGAGACGATGACCGGCGGCCATCTGATCGGACAGTTTCTGTCGCCGATGGTCAATCGCCGTACGGATGAATTTGGCGGCTCGCTTGAAAACCGGATGCGCTTCCTGCGCATGGTCTATGAGGAAATCCGACACGAAGTCGGCAGCGATTATCCGGTCGGTATCCGCTACACGATCGATGAAGATCACGAGAACGGCCTGAACTTCACCGAGGCGGTTGCGGTTGCCAACATGCTCGAGCGCGAGGGGCTAGTCGATTTTTTCAACTGTATTTTCGGCCGTTTCGACACGCGTCTTAATCTGCTCGTCTACAACATCCCCGATATGACAGCTGCCTCGGCGCCGTGGCTGCACCAAGTTGGAGCGTTTAAGAAGCATACGGATCTACCGGTCTTCCACGCAGCCAAGATCGCGGATGTTGCAACGGCACGCCACGCGGTTGAAGCGGGACTGGTCGATATGGTCGGTATGACGCGCGCGCATATGGCTGACCCGCAGATTGTCAACAAGCTCCAGGAGGGGCGTGAAGCGCAGGTTCGTCCCTGCGTCGGTGCTTCGCACTGTCTCTACCGTCCGGTGCATTGCATTCATAATCCGGCAACGGGCCGCGAGACCTGGTTACCACAGGTGATCGAACGCTCTCCGCAGGCGGGGTGCAAGGCGGTCGTCGTGGGTGGTGGTCCGGCAGGACTTGAGGCGGCGCGGGTGCTAGCGGAGCGGGGACACAAGGTTGTGTTACTCGAGGCGGCCAATCGATTAGGCGGACAGCTAGTTCTGGCCGCGAAAGCGCGGCTTCGTCGCGATTTGACCGGCATTGTCGATTGGCGCATCGCGGAGCTGAGCCGTCTCGGCGTTGATGTGCGGTTTAATATCTATGCGGAAGCTGCAGATGTTCTTGCCGAGAAACCGAACCTCGTCGTCATCGCGACCGGTGGTGTTCCGGATTTCGGTTCGGTTGTCGGCAGCGATCTATGCCTCAGCGCCTTCGATGCGCTCGGAAACCCCTCGTTACTCGCCGACGACGTGCTGATCTACGATGCCACCGGTCGCCATCCTGCCCCCGCGGTCGCCGTAGAAATTGCAGCCGCAGACAAGAAAGTGACTTTCGTTGCCCGCGACCCCTCTATTGCTGCAGAGATGGAGCATCATTCGAGCATCACCTATCGCAAGGCGCTCGCCGAACAGGAGGTACGCGTGTTGCTGGAATATGAACTGGTCTCGGTAGGCGGACAGACGGGGCAGCGCGAAGTAGTTCTCCGTCATGCGCTGACAGGCCGAGAATTCCGCGAGATCCACGGGCAGGTCATCGTCGAGCATGGCACGCTGCCCGTGAACGACCTCTTCGATGCATTGCGCCCGCTTTCAACAAATGATGGTGTCACCGACATCAAAACCCTGGTTGGGCCAGCTCCGTTGCGCACCCCAACGTCCACCGGCTTTGAACTGCACAGGATCGGCGATGCTGTCAGCAGCCGGTCGGTTCATGCAGCCATGCTAGACGCTCTGCGGCTGGGGATACAGTACTGAAGTGTCTTAATACCTAAGCGGATGCGTCGGCGACGGAGGCGCGCTGTAGAATCTGCGTCTTCAAGATAATGCAACTGGCCTCTGCGATGTTTCGGTTCAACCTATCTGCCGCGTCGCCGAGCGGATAAACAGGCGGACAACGGTGTCGGGTCGTTATCGCGCTTATCCGCTCCGCTGTCAGCGGTCGCTAGGAAGATTGCTGACCACCTTGATCGTACAATTAGAGGATAATGAAATGACAGATACCATCATCTCTTCGGCCGTCATCATCGGCGCCGGTATTTTCGGCGTTTCTACTGGGGTACAGCTTGCTCGTCGCGGCATTCGCGTGACTATCATCAATGACGGTCCGCCGGCGAATGGGGCATCGGGCCGCTCACTGTCCTGGCTAAACTCATCGCGCATGCGTTCGGAGCCCTATCATCGTCTGCGCATGGCCGGAATCGACCGATATCGAACACTCTCGGCGCGCTTTCCGGATGCCAAGTGGCTGCGCTTTAATGGCGGCTTGACCTGGGATGCCGATGATGAGCGCAATGAGATCGATGCCGCTTATCGCCACGAGGTCTCGCTTGTTTATGATGCGCAGCGACTTTCGGCATCCGATGTTGCGCGTGTCACCCCGGGGGTGGCAGCTAATGCGGTAACGCCACAGGGCGCTATTTTCAATCCTGGCGAAGGCTGGGTCGATCTGCCCTCACTTATAAATCTGCTTCTTGAGGAGTTTGCCGCGCTTGGGGGCGTTCTAGTAACGAACCAGGGGCAGGCCCGGATCGTGATTGAAGGTGCTCGTGCAGTGGGGGCTGAAACCGCTGTGGGTAACCGCTTCGCGGCAGATGCCGCTGTGCTGGCGACGGGGCCAGCCGTCCCGCGAATGGTAGCGGAAACCGGACAAACGATGAGTGACAGTACCCTCCTGGCCCTTCTCGTCCAGACAAAGCCGCTCGCTCATCCGTTACGTGCTGTCCTCAACACGCCGCGTGTCGCCGTACGCCCTGCGCCGGGTGGAATATTCTCGCTGGATGCAGATTGGGCGGCCGATGAAGGCGTTACGGTGCTCCCCAACGGTAGTTATGAAATCGACAATAACGTCGCTTCAACCCTTCTTGCCGAAGCGGCGAAGGTAATGGAGGGCAATCCAGCGCTCGAGCTTGCTTCGATTGGCGTCGGCGAAAAGCCGATCCCCGGAGACGGTGAGCCTGTGATTGGCGCCTTGAAAGCCGTTCCAGGCTATTATGTAGCCTTTAGCCACAGTGGTGCGACGCTCGGCCTCATCGTGGGCGAACTGCTTGCCTACGAGATCGCCACTGGCGCCGAGCATCCCTTGCTGGAAACGTTCCGCCCGGAGCGGTTCTCCTCACGATAAACTCCTTGAAAAAGTAGTTATGAAAAGAACCCGCCGCCAAGGGCGGCGGACGCGATACAGAAATTTTCCTGCTCCGATTGGGAGATTAGGCTCAGGACTCATTCCTTTCTGAGCCAGAAGATCACGGCAGCCGCGAGCTCTATAGCTGCTCGGAACACGACCGGGCAGCGATCGTAACGGGTGGCAATTCTTCGCCAGTCTTTGAGTCTGCCAAACATGATTTCGATACGATTGCGCCGCTTGTATCGGCGTTTGTCATATTTGATGGCTTTCTTGCGGTTTTTGCGCCCCGGGATGCACGGCTTTATCTCTTTGTCTTTTAACCGTTTTCTGAACCAGTCTGCATCATAGCCTCTGTCAGCAAGAAGCCAGTCGACCTTCGGTAACGTCTCGATTAGGGCTGCTGCTCCGGTATAGTCGCTGATTTGTCCCGCCGTGATGTGTAACCTAATGGGGCGACCCTGTGCATCGGTGACGGCGTGCAATTTGGTATTCATGCCACCCTTCGTCCGACCGATCAGGCGTCCATCGCCCCCTTTTTTATCCGTAGGCTTGAAGCCGTGCGGTGTGCTTTCAAATAGGTCGCATCTATCATCACAGTCCTGCCGACCGACGACTTGGAAGACCAAAGACCTTCTGGCAGAAACGTCACTCAATAAAAACACGCCAAATCAATGGGACAGAGACGGCGCATACGATAAGGTAAATATTCCGTAGGCAAGTGAGCAGGATCGACTTGCTCAGCCTTATCGTCGAAGACATCAGGAAGGCCATTGTTTTCGTAAATTGCATCATGACTTAAAACGGTCTCGCCGGCAGGCAAAATGAGACGATTGAACTCATTACCGTGAACATCGGTATGCTTGCTACCGAAAAAACTCTCAGGACAAGACCACACCATATCCAATGAATGTTGTGGATGAACATTTAAATAAGTGTAAATCGCGGTAGGAGATGTAACTTCTACAGCCATTTCATAGCCAACCCGAATATGCATCTTTATCTCCTTTAATCCCGCTCAATACAACAAATGAATACTGCTGATTGTTCCGTCGGATAAGGAAAATAAGCGGCCGTAATTTTATGCATTTCGCTTTTTTTATAATCGATTAAATATAGAATATTGATGTAGGCGTCGGACACGGCACTGCATTTGAGCCCTGAAGCCTAACTTGACAGACTTTATCAAAACAAAGTAATTTTGTTGCGCTCTGCAATATATTTAATTTATCCACGTCTTCGGTAATAACGGTGCCGCTTGCACATTTTGCGATCTGACAATTTCATATTTGTTGCAAAGAGATTGAAGACACTGAAATTGAGGCAGGTCCAACAAATTCTTCCTTTTGTGCCACCGAAAGTATCGCCATAGTCAGTACGCGAAAAGAAAAGGGCTTCGTATTTATACAAAGCCCTATTTAATATTATGATTTGTGGATCATTATTTGCGGTAAGCTAAACCACCCCAAATTCGACCTTCGTCGCGATGACGACCACCGTGCACGGCTCCGATGTAAGCGGCCACGGCAGCGACAAGTGCAGACGCCGCGAGCAGGAAGGCGGTAAGAATGCCAGTTATCCTAGCTTTTTCTGCTGCGTCAGCTGCCTTTGCTTTTACCTCTTCGGCAGTTTTTTCAGCTTGTGCCTGTATATCAGCAAGGGTCTTTTTAGCTTCGTCAACCTTCGTTTGAGCTTCAGTACGCAGAGCCTGAACGCGTTCAACTGTCTGGTTTACACGAGTTTGAGCATCGGTTTGGCTAAGGCCGGTTCGAGCCGCGATCTGATTAGTGAGCCACGTACGATCGGCGTCTGAGATTTGACCGGTAGTAAGCAAGTTTCCGAGAATTCCGCTAACTTGACGTTGGAAATCCGCGATGTTTTGAGCTTCCTGTCCAGCAACAGAGTTGCCTTGACTATCCGTGCGTAACAGAGTGTCAGTGAGGTAGTCGAATGGATTAGTTTTCAACCCTTGCGGCATCATCTGTTCGACCGATGGAGCAGCGGCTTGTCCTGCACTTTGAGCCAATCCCGACACTGCTTGCCCCGCGCCTGAAATGACACCTCCAGCTAACTGACCAGCTCCCTGAGCTGTGCCGCCGACAACGGTTCCTGCGGTTTGAACGGCTGTTTCAGCAGCGCTTCCAACAGCTTTCGCTCCACCTGAAATAACGCTGACAAGCATAATAGCCGAGACGATTGTACCAAGTCCCCAAACGACGAGGCCATTCAGACCGTCTCGAACGGTTGCTTCATCACGGGTTGCGGTTCCTGATGGTCGGCGCATTCTGCCGGTGATATACCCGCCGAGCATATAAGAAGCGACCATTGATACGATAATAAATAGGGCAGTAATGACGAGCCAGACTGCACTAATGTCACCTCCATCATCAACTGAGAGCGAACTTAAACCAAGTCCACCAGCAAATGTTGTGAGGACAACCATCACACCTGACGCGACCGTGGCGCCAGCAAAAATAGCAGCCCAATCGACATAGCTACGATCAGGAGCGTTTTCTACAACTGTTGGATCCATCATCAACGTAATCCCAGAAAAGAGAGGATGAACAACACGATGACAACTAGGCCTACTAAATAGATGATAGAGTTCATGTTGGTTATCTCCTAAAAATAGTAACAATGACGACGCAGCTATTTTACAAGCTGTCAGCCTTACGCTCTCTTCGGGAAAACTCGTGAGCCAGTAAAAGGTTTCAGTGAGCACTAAATTTATTTATTTTATCAATACTTAGAACGGTCGGGGTGGGGTGGCTTACGCCGTGTGGACGAATTGACTCAGGTATAAGTTTTCCGGTTCCAGACTTTCTCTCGACGTGATTCACATATTGCTGACGTGATTTGGAGGTCAGTAATGTGCACCAAGATGACAGAAAATGACTATGAACTGGCACTTGAGGTTTTTCGGACTTGTCTGCCAGCCGTTGGCGCGAAAGCTAAAAATGACCGCCTATTCCTTGAGGCATTGCATTATTTCACCCTTCACAACATCTCATGGCGGGCTTTGCCTGAGCGGTTTGGTAACTGGAACAGCGTATGGAAGCGTTTTGACCGTTTAGGTAAAGCAGGTGTTTTCGAGGACTATTTTTCCATTTTGGCTGGGCTTGATGAAAGCGCTCATCTTATCGCTATGTTCGACAGCACCGTCATTCGCGCCCATGTATCTGCAGCAGGCGCTAAAGGGGGCAGGAAGGTCAAGCGCTCGGCCGGTCTCGTGGAGGGTTCGGAACCAAAATCCATCTGAAAACCGACCGAAATGGTCAGCCCCTTGGCTTTGAACTGACCGGAGGCGAAGCCTCCGATAGCAAACAGTTTGAAAGCCTCATGGACACGGGCCCTCAAGTCAGGCACCGCGCTATCATTGCTGACAAAGGCTATGATAGCGACGTTAATCGAGAGATTGCGCGAAAGGCTGGCGCTATCCCTGTGATCCCTTACAGATCAAACAGGCGTAATATTCCGAAGCATTTTGCCACGGCGCTTTATCGAGGTCGCGCACGTATCGAACAAATGATGGGGAAGCTCAAACGGTTCAAACGTGTCGCATTACGCTGCGAGAAAACAGCAAGAAACTTCCGATCCATCGTCGCAATCGCTTCTGCTTTCATCTTAATCAAATCCGTCCACACGGCCTAGGTACTTGCTTTTTTAGAATTGCCGGGTAAATTTGATTGTGAGTGTGTAGGCTTTTCATTATGATCTTTTGGATAAATCGGATGAGTATCCACTGACTGGTCGTCGCGAACTAAATCTGGAACCGGACATGGGCTTTTTTCCTATCCATTTAAGCGTGCCTAAAATGATAGAGCCTCGTCGAGGCGAGGCTTAGAAATTGTGCAGCCTTTAAGTTGATTTTGGTTTCTGCAAGTTTGTCAGATCGCGATCCGTTGACCCTCTTCCTGCAACGTTGCGTCAAGAGCCGTCGCAACATCCTTGTGTCAAAGTTCAGTGGCCCAGCGCTCAAGCGCTCCATATCATGTAATCTAGTAATATTCGGTAGCCTGAGCGGAGGATATCAAGGCTGCTTCGAGAGCTTTCGTACACTTGAACTCCTCGATAATTTCTTCGCCTTCAGCAATAAGGTTGTGATGGGATGGATGCCCCTCCGACGTCCCTGATTATCTGTTCGGAGATGAAGATAGGGCTCGGATGCTTCCCAAAGGATGTGATTTTTCAACCAGTCGGGCAGGGTGACGCCTGCTTTACTTCCGAACGGCATCGTTGAATAGATTTTCGAAGGTTTTCGGTTCTTATCATCGTTTTCTTCCTGCTTCTTCGTCTACTAATGTATGATAGAGCGTGATGCCGGGTCGGGTTCGGTTTTATTCATAATGCCCTCCCGATCTCAACGCTGATTTCAGAGTGCCGTACCTTGAAATTAAAACTCCCCTGGAACCAATTTTAGCGATTATCGTTTTTAGAATGAAATTTCAAAAAATATGTCAGGGAGATAATTATTATGAGTAGTACTTCAGACAAGGTATCCGGCAAGGCTAACGAACTCGCTGGTAAAGCTAAGCAATCAATCGGTAAAGCCATTGATAACAAAGAGATGCAAGCCAAAGGTCTGGCTCAGGAAGCCAAGGGTGATGCACAGCAGGCCAAAGGTAAGGCAAAGGATGCGGTGAAGAAGGTTATCGATAAAACATAACCGATTGAGCATTGTGTGAAGAGCTCATTGCTTTAAGCAGTGAGCTTTTTGCGTATCGTGGTGAACCCTGTATTTGATTTGCTTTGTCGGAGAGCCGTTATTGTACCAATTAAAGCCCGGTCAATAATTTCGTCATAAGCACTCTTTGCAGATACTTTGCTATTTTAAATGTCAGCTCTATTTATCAATTTGCAGAATAGGAATCTGAAGTAGCAAGAGGTATCATGCAGCGCGGGCTTGGACGCGGTAACCACTCTTTAGCTGTAGCGCACGAACAATCACGATTGCCCGCGCTTGCAGCTGTCGCCGCAGTCGTTGCTGTCCTCTATTTTGCTCAGGACGTGTTCTTACCGCTAGCCATTGCTGTGCTTTTAACCTTCATGCTGGCACCGATTGTCTCCTTTCTCAGACGTATCGGTTTGCCGCGTTTGCCTGCCATTATCACCAGCGTTACAGGCGGGTTTCTGATTATTGGATTGTTTGGGGCAATTTTGGCATTTCAAGTCAATGAAGTTGGTCAGAACATTGCGACCTATCAATATAATATCATCGAGAAAATTCGTACGCTCAAAGAAACCGGCACCGATAATGGTCTCCTTAATCGCCTGAATAGCTTTGCGGAACGCATTGGCGCGGAAATCAGTCAGGACGAGGAAAAAAGCACCAATACCGCCGTCTCAGGACAGCCAGAGCGTAAGCCTATACTGGTGGAAATATTTTCACAGCGGAATCCAGTCCAAACGCTTGAAACAATCGTAGGGCCGCTTATCGGGCCGCTAGCAACTCTGGGACTCGTTATTGTGGTGGTGGTCTTCATGCTTCTCGAGAGAGAAGAATTACGAGATCGCTTTATTCGTCTGGTGGGCCATGGCGATCTGCATCGCACGACGTCAGCTTTGCAGGAGGCGGGCACGCGTGTGGGGCGCTATCTACTCACACAGCTCGTCGTGAATATTAGCTATGGTGTGCCGCTGGGCATTGGGCTTTGGATTTTAGGAGTTCCGAACGCACTTTTGTGGGGAATGCTGGCAATTGTCTTGCGATTTGCGCCATATATTGGGCCGGTGATCGCAGCAATAATGCCACTCTTTTTGGCATTTGCCATTGCACCCGGATGGGATCTTCTTTTATGGACCATCGCACTTTTCGTTCTGATTGAACTCATCAGCAACAATATAATTGAGCCGTGGCTCTATGGATCGCGAACCGGCTTGTCACCTTTAGCAATTATCGTTTCTGCTATTTTCTGGACGTGGTTGTGGGGTCCTATTGGATTGATACTCTCAACACCACTGACCGTATGTCTGGTCGTTCTGGGGCGCTATGTTCCGCAGTTTCGGTTTCTTGAAATTCTGTTTGGCTCGGAGCCGGTACTCAATCCCGAAGAGAGGCTTTATCAACGACTTCTGGCTGGTGATCCCAATGAGGCAACCGACAACGCACTTGAATTATTATCCGAACAATTTTTAGTAGAATATTACGGCAACGTAGCCATTCCAGCGCTGCTTATTGCAGAACAGGATCGCATTCGCGGCGTTCTCAGTGACACACAGCTACAACAGATTTCACAGAGTTCTAGAATGCTGGTCGCAAATCTCGAACAAATAGCTGATGAAGAAGAAGATAATGAAGAAACTGTCTCTGTTGGTGCATTATCAGACAACGAAGATAGCAAAGTGTTGCAAATCCCCGCAGGTGAAAAAAAATCGATAATTTGTTTAGGCGGTCGTGGTCCTTTTGATGATGTTACGGCTGCAATGTTGGCGCAGGTTTTGTCGGTTCAGGCAGCGGAAACCAAGGTGATTGATCAGGAGCGAACTCAACCCAGTCAATTGCGAAAGGAAGACATTGCGGGTGCTACTGCGATTGTTCTTTGCGTGCTAGACTTAGATTCCGCACGTCGCGCTAAGTTTTCTCTACGGCGTTTGAGACGTCTCAATCCAGCGGCCCGTATCGGACTAGCGTTATGGCAGACAGCCGCTAACGAGACCATATTTGATCGCAAAAAATTGCAACAGGAAAGCCAAGCTGATTTTCTCGCACTTAATCTCCTCGAAGCCACAATCGAATGTCTTTCCGATGCCAAGCCAAAAGTATTTGAAAATATGCGACCGACAATTTTAAGGAAGCTACCCGGTAAACCGAACGGGTAGGCTCTATTCATCAAGTTTAAAACTATCAAGATTAAAATCAGCGATTATCCAGAGTACATCCCTTTGGATCAAATCTGTGCATTAATCATAGAATTAAACTTTATATTGAGCGATGAAATATCGATAGGTCTGCGGATAACTTCGATTTGCCGGAAACGTTCAGGAATGGATGACTGATCACTATATCCAGTCATGAAGATGAATGGAATTCCGCATTCAGAAAGATGCTCTGCGATAATTTCAGACGTAAGAGGTGGTTCGGTTTGTCTGAACAGTTTCGGGCGTTTCGTTAAGTGGATTTCCGCCGCGATTATGCCGCCACCAT
>NZ_ML636808.1 GCF_006476605.1 Brucella gallinifaecis | reverse complement strand
GATGGTGGCGGCATAATCGCGGCGGAAATCCACTTAACGAAACGCCCGAAACTGTTCAGACAAACCGAACCACCTCTATGTGATAAGCTTTATGGACGAAGTCTGAGACTTCGCCCATCTCAAAGCATTCTGATGGATTGAACTGTAATTACTTGCCGGTCCAGACAGTGCCGGCGAGATTGGTAACTGGCACGCCTACAGCATTCCCATATTCGGTCCATGAGCCATCATAGTTGCGGACATCGTAACCAAGGATCTTTTTAAGTGCGAACCAAGTATGGCTTGAACGTTCTCCAATGCGGCAATAGGTAATGACCGGCTTTGAACCATCAATACCCTGCTCGGCATAGATCACCTTAATCTCTTCAGGCGATTTGAATGTGCCATCCTCATTGACGATCTTGCCCCAAGGGACGTTGACCGCTCCCGGAATATGCCCTGCACGAACAGAGAGCTCCTTCACTCCTTCCGGCGCGAATATCTTTCCAGAATATTCGTCAGCAGAACGAATATCGACAAGCTTGGTATCACCTTTACCTTCAGCAACCGAAACCACATCTGCAAAACGCGCTCGGACAGAATTATCGCGTTCAGGAAGTTCGATGCTTGAATCTGCATAATCAGGCGCAGCCGTATCCAGCGGTAGACCTTTTGCCTCCCAAAGTTTGCGTCCTCCATCAAGCAGTTTCACCTGATCACCAAGGCCGTAAACTTCAAAAATCCATGCACCCCAAGCCGCGAACCAGTTATTGTTATCGCCATAAAGAACAATGGTTGTATCCTTATTGACACCTGCTTCGCGAAGAAGCTTTTCGAAACTTGCACGTGTGGCGATATCGCGTTTTTCCGGATCAACAAGGTCGGTGTGCCAGTTCAGATGAGCTGCACCTGGGATATGTCCGCGCTCATAGACACCTGTATCAACGCTCACCTCAAAGACACGAACATTTGGATTTTTGAGATTATCCTGCAACCAATCGGTTTTAACGAGTGCATCAGATGCCGAGGCTGAACCAGCAAAGGTGACTGCAACAACAGCGCCCCAGAATAGTGACTTTAAGTTTAATTTCCCCACCATAACCATCTCCAATGTTGGCAATCTCTTTGGAGATAATTTAATTATATTGAAAATTATAATAAGGTATATTGTTCTATTATCTATATTTCAGCAAGAATATTCAGCTTCCATTCATGTGTTTCTTATTATATTATATTTTAATTTACATTAAAAACGCTCGCTATGCTATGAGCATATATATGCTGTATTTGTACTGAAAATATTCTCAGACAGAGTTGAGCCAATTAGCAGCTGCTATGCAGGTTTTTGCTACAAATATTGGCGGTAAGTCGCAGCTTAAATTATTTCAACCATTTAAAATGATCGGTAGTCATACATCATTTCACTTTGAGCGTTTCGTATACGCGAATGAATATCATGATGTATTCTGCAGATACGTCGTAACCATGGACTTAATCGCCGCCCGAGCGATATCTGCTGTGGTACGAAGATCATGTGCGGTCGCTCCGTCCTTGGCTTGAACCGCAATGCCTTGTAAAACAGCGCAGAGAAAGCGAGCAGCCTTGCTGCAATGAGCTGGTGGCAGCCAACGCCGAAGGTCATGATCGAGGCTTGCGGCCATATCGTGTCGGCGCTTAGCAAGCTCGTCAGCCAATTGGCCATGATCTGGGTGGCAGAAGAGCAATCCTATTGAAACCATGCAGCCGTGTTCGCCCTGTTTGCCCGTCACTCTTTCAATGGCTTGGTCGAACAGATGTGACAGGGCTTGGTCGAGGGTCAGGTCTTCCTCGTCACGACGCGAAAGCGTGAATTCGGCCATTCTTGAGTAACGATCCAGAGCCTCACGGTATAAGCCAGCCTTGCTTCCGAAAGCCGCATAGAGACTGGGAGGCGCTATGCCAATTGCTTCTGTCAGCATGGCAAGCGAAACTCCCTCATAACCATGCCTCCAGAAGAGATGCATTGCTGTCTCAATTGCGTTGTCGCGGTCAAAGCCGCGAGGGCGACCGCCTTTATTCATTGGCTGTTTCATAATGATCACTAAATAACTATTGACCGCAGCAAGTCAATGAAGATAGATTTGTAGTGATCAATAAATAAGGTGTGATATGATCCTAAAAACCTATGCACGGCTGTTCTCAGCAGACTGCGATGCCACGCTGGCCACCCTCGAGCGGCTTCACGGTCGTAAAGCGCATTTGCGGTTCCGCTTCGGTGAATGGGATCTGGCTGGCGTTGGGGATATGTTTATTGTGGCTGGCACAGAGCAATCACTGGCGCCAATTCGGGATAGCCACGGCCCTGTCATAGTGCGCGATATCGAAGCAATTGAAGCCGAGCTGCTTGCCTGTGGAGCAACCATAACCCAGCCGATTGTTGATGTGCCTACAGGCCGGATGCTCTATGCGCGTCATGCTGATGGTCTCCACGTCGAATATGTGGAATGGACCGATGAACTCGTTGAACGATTTATCCGCGAGCCGCAGCGCGCCGGTCGCTTGTCATCCGAGCTGTAACAAGGGTGCTGTCTACCGCTGCTTTCCCATATATTGCGTGTAATATGGCCATGCGAGCATGTTGCCATATTACCGCCGAAGACTCGCAATGTTAAGATGAATGTGGTGGTGTGCCTCGGGGTGAGAAATACTGCGCCGGCGTGCTGCCGAGGGCCTTCTTGAACATTGTTATGAACGCGTTTACCGACTCATATCCCAGTTCGGCGGCGACATTCTGTACCGTTTCTCCGCTCGCCAGTTCACGAAGGGCTACGATCAAATGGAGTTGTTGTCTCCAGCGCCCGAATGTCAGTCCTGTTTCCCGGATCAGCAGGCGGGCCAGTGATCTATCACTCATTGCGAGCCTACTTGCCCAATCGCTCAATGTGCTGCGATCTGAAGGTTCCATTGTCAGAGCGTCTGCCATCGCCCTTATCTTCGGATGACTGGAAATCGGCAGATTGAACCTTTCATGCGGCATCTGCGCCAGTTCGTCGAGGATCACCCGCGCAATCCGGGCGGCATGGCTATCGGCAAGATAATCCGCACGCTCACGAGTAAGCCGATCTACCATTTCGCGGATCATGGGAGACACTGACAATGTGCAACTGGTGTCCGGCAAGTTTGCCGCATCAGGTTCGACGAAAAGATAGTTAAGTCGTGCATTCGCTGTTGCTCGCGCACTATGCGGCATGCCGCCTGGAATCCAGACCCCGCAGTTTGGAGGCACGATCCATATTTCATTGCCAGCAGTGCATGTGACCGCGCCGTGCAGAGCGAGAATCAACTGCCCTTTGCGATGGACGTGCAGAGGCACTTCTGCCTCATGATCTGCGAAATCAAGCTTGTGAGCCACCGCAGGCAGAAGGGTAAGATCAGGATCGAAAACGGAAACAGCAGATCGTAAGACGGACATGGAGAATGGCCATTTTTAGGTATTTTATGTCATAATAACGAATTTATTTGATTTTGCAATTCTGTCACTAATGGCGGCATGAACATTGCGCCTCCCATAAATACCCTCTCAAACAAGGCCATTGCAGTCATGCTGCAAGCTGGAACGCTCTTCTTGCGCACGCCCGCTATGAAGGCGGATGCGGATGCGATCCTGTTTTCGGTGAAGAGTTTCGCTGCGGCAATGCTCGCCTATTACATTTCGCTCAGGATCGGACTTCCAAAGCCGTTCTGGGCTATCGTTACTGTCTACATCGTTTCGCAGACGTCCGCCGGCGCGTCTTTCAGTCGCGGTGTCTATCGCTTTGCCGGGACGCTGGCTGGCGCAATAGCAACGGTCGCAATCGTTCCGAACTTCGTAAACGATCCGATAGTGTGCAGCGTCGTACTTGCGGGCTGGATCGGTCTGTGCCTGTTTTTCTCACTGCTTGATCGCACACCACGCGCCTATGCCTTTGTTCTTGCCGGTTATACTGCAAGCCTGATCGGCTTCCCAAGCGTGCTCGATCCAGGCGCAGTTTTCGAGACGGCATCCTTGCGCGTTCAGGAAATCTCGATCGGGATTTTTTGCGCGGTTCTGATCCATCGCTACATTCTGCCGAAACGCATGACCGGACAGTTTACCGGCAGGCTCTCAGCCACGCTGCGGGACGCCCGTCGGCTGGCGGATAATGCGCTGATTGGAACGCCGGAAGTAAACCGTCGTGACCGCCACCAGCTTGCAGCCGACCTGTTGGCAATTCAGGGGCTTGCCACACATCTTCCCTATGATCCGGCGCCAACGCCACCGCGCCGGCTACTGCAACTTATCCATGACCGGCTCGCCCGCTTGCTGTGGCTCGCAGCCGAGATCGAAGACAGGATTGCAGCCCTTCATTTAGCCGACGGTGGTGCGCCCGGTGAGTTGACTGCCTTGGTCAGTGAGGTCTCTGTATGGGCCGCAAGCGCCCAAACGGAAGAGCGGGAGGCGATCGCAACTCTACTGATCACGCACGCACGGTCAGTCCAGAAGCGTTTTCGCGCCGACGGTGTGATGCCCGGCGACAGGCTTGCAGCCAACCTCGCAGGACATTTGGCGGAGATGATCGGTCTGTTAGAGGACTGCGACAGGCTTGGGCGGAGCATTGCGGCGAGCGGACGATTGCGCGATGCCAACTCACTTCATGGACCGAAGCGGGCGAAAGGCTATGTCTATCACCGCGATCTCTTGATGGCAGGGCGCGCCGCGCTCGGCGCGATCACCGGCATTCTCATCGGCTGCGCCTTCTGGATCTGGACGGCCTGGCCGGAAGGTGGAATGGCCGTCTCCATTCTTGGCGTCTGCTGTACCCTGTTCGGCAATTTCGATGCGCCTGTGCCCTTTGTCGTCAAATATATCGTCGGCTCAATCTACGGGGTCATAATCAGCCTAGTCTACAGCTTCATCATCCTGCCCTCAGTCACGGAATTTTGGGTTCTTGTCGCGGTGCTTGCGCCGGCGTTTTTGTTCGCGGGGTCTCTCCAGGCACGCCTGCCGACAACTTTTATGGCGCTCGGCATCACGCTGACCATTCCAATCCTCTCGCCTCTCGGTCCCTATTACACAGGCGACTTCGCTACCTCACTCAACAGTGTGATTGCGCTGTTTGCTGCGGTCGGCTTCGGCGCCGTGAGCATGTCCCTGTTCCAGACCGTGCCTGTTGATGGAGCAATCAATCGCTTGCTTCGTTTGAGCCGCCGCGACGTTGGAAGACGTGCGCTTGGCAAAGCGCCGAATGAGGCACGCTGGACAAGCCTGATGATCGATCGGACAGCCTTGCTGCTGCCAAGGTTGCGGCTGACCGGCAAAGCCTATCCGGATGTTCTCGATGAAACATTGCGCCATCTTCGTATCGGGCATGTCACTGGTCAGCTTCGCAGGACAATCCCACACAAGAGTGAGATCGGCGTCGAACTAAGAGACATTCTATCAGTCATCGCCAGGCGCTTTAGGGGCAGCAAGCAGTCAACAACGACCGATCTGCCCGATCTCGATTTGTGGGTTGAGACCTTGATCGAGAAGACGGCAGGCAGCGAGCTTAAGAACCGCCTGCAAATTGTCGATCTGCTTATCGATTTGCGGTTTGCGCTTGGCTTGCAAACATACAGGAGCATCACAACCGATGATCATTGATCTCAATATCGGAGGCGTCCTGATCCCCGGTCTTGTCGTGCTCTCATTCGTCGCGCTGGTCGCCACCATAGCAGTGCTCCGCCTGTTTGCCGCTTCCAGCCTCAATCGCCTGTTCGCATATCGGCCGCTGGCCGAACTCGCAACTTTTGTTATCATTTACAGCCTGCTCGTGCAGTATCTGCCATCAACCGGACTCCTGCCTTGAAACCTATCCTATCCCTGCTTGGGCGCTATGCCCTGACCCTTTGCCTCGTCTGCGTCTCTGCCTTTATCGCGCTGAAGGTGTGGCACCATTATGAGCGGACGCCCTGGACTCGCGACGGACGGGTTGGCGTTGATGTCGTGCAGATCGCACCGGAAGTCTCCGGCACAGTCAGCGCGGTTCCCGTGGTTGATAATCAATATGTCCGTCGGGGTGATATCCTTTACAAGATCAACCCCGAGCGGCTGAAACTAGCAGTGGCGTTGGCAGAGGCTGAGGTCGAAGCCAAACGACAGGATATGATCGTTCGTCAGACAACAGCGCGGCGGCACAGTCAGCTCAAGGATATTGTCTCCCGGGAGGCGGCTCAACAATCGAGCGGTGCTGCTGCGGTCGCAAGTGCCGCCTACCAGTCAGCGGTGGCGGCACTTGATCTGGCCAAGCTTGACCTCGCCCGATCGACTGTCCGCGCGCCGGTCGACGGCTATATCACCAACCTCAGGCTTAGGCCCGGCGACTACGCGACCGCTGGCGTGACGAAGGTCGCCGTCCTCGACGCCGCCAGCTTCTGGATCACCGGCTATTTCGAGGAGACGAAGATCGGCCATATCCGAGTTGGCGACCCGGCACGGATCATGTTGATGGGTTTTGATCAGCCAATATCGGGCCATGTTGAAAGTATCGGCCGCGGTATCGATAACAGCAACGATGCGCCCGGTCATCTCGGCCTCCCCAATGTAGCGGCGACGTTCTCATGGGTGCGGCTTGCTCAGCGCATCCCGGTGCGCATCCACATCGATCGGGTGCCGTCCGGTGTTGAACTCGCAGCAGGTATGACGGCAACGGTCGAGATACGCCCCATAGATGTTGGGGTCGGCACGAGCAAGCAGCGGCACGATTGAGATTTGCTCATTTATTCGAACTTACCTCCAAAACGAAGCACTTCAGATGGACGTGCCAGCAATTAGTATTATTTCGATGTCCGGAGAACGAGAGGTAAGAAAACCTCGTCTTGGACTTGCAGTAGAAAATTGGAGAAGAATTTCGCCCCTATGCGACCTCTTGCTCGACCTGAGCCGTGCTCAGATAGTCGAATGGGGAAAGTTTCCACCACTGAATTAACAGATCAGTCCCCTTTATCTGTTGGAAAATTCGCGACACAGCCCTATGAGTTATAGGTGTGTTGATGCAAAAAGTACCGAGCGCTATATTCTTCCAGCCAGTCTTGAGCCGCCATATGCTCCGACCGAGAATTCATTGGGAATTTCATCCCGTAATTCCTGCGTGACTGCTCCAAGGCCAAGCTCTGGAAACAGCAGTTCGCCAACACGATAAGCCTCTTCCAGATGTGGATAACCTGATCCAACAATCGTATCGATGCCGAGCGCCTGATATTCGCGCAACCGCTCGGCTATCTGTTTTGGCGTCCCTACGAGGGCCGTTCCAACACCCACACGAACGAGGCCAACTCCGGCCCAGAGATTGGGCGCAACCACAAGTCTGTCACGCCTTCCGCCATGCAGCGCCGCCTGCCTTTTTTGGCCAACCGAGTCCATTTCGTTCTGGAAGCGTTTCCATGCCCGTTCGATCTGCTCATCGGAAATATTGGCGATCAGTTTATCCGCTGCAGCCCAGGCTTCTTCCTCGCTCTCGCGCACGATGAAGTGTAGCCGCATGCCGAAACGCAGATTACGTCCGCGAGATGCGGCTTTCTTACGTACGGCTTCGATCTTTTCTGCAACCTGATCAAGTGGCTCGCCCCAAGTTAAATAAAGGTCGACGGCTTGGGCCGCCAGTTCTTGACCTGCATCAGAAGAACCACCGAAATAAAGCGGGGGTGTGGGTTTCTGTACGGGCGGGAAATCCACCCGCGCCCCCTTGACCTTATAATATTTGCCTTCGAAATCGACAGTTTCGCCACTGACCATGCGCCGCCAAATGTCCAGAAATTCATCGCCTTGAAGATAGCGTTCATCATGGTCTAAAAATATACCGTCACCAGCGAGTTCTGTTGGATTACCGCCGACAACTACATTTAAAAGCAGGCGACCATTGCTCAGGCGGTCGAGCGCTACGGTCTGTCGCGCGGCAAAAGCTGGGGAAGTAACGCCCGGGCGTAATGCGACCAAAAATTTCAGCCGTTCCGTAGCTGTCATAAGGCCAGCTGCTGTAATCCACGAATCTTCACAGCTCTGGCCAGTCGGCAAAAGAACACCTCTATAACCAAGATGGTCGACGGCCATCGCCACCTGCCTGAAATATTTGAAATCAGGTCTGCGGCTCAGATGATCAGTGCCGAGATAGCTGCCGTCTCCATGTGTTGGAATAAACCAGAAAAAATTCAATGGCTTCTGTTTTAATTGGTTTTGTATGGGGGTCGAATGCGACATCCTTTTTCTCCCTTTATGGAGAGAATCGCATTGGCATGCTGAATATTAAAGATACCGGGGTTCCTGCATTTCAGGAATAAAAAAATATAATTCTTCTAGCTTAATGCCTCGAAAAATATTTTTCGAGGCATCAGGCAGAAACGGCTGTGCCGCGAATTTTTCAACAGGCAAGGGGGGAGGACTGATCTGTTGACGCAATTATGCCGCGAGCTCTGCAAAGGCCTCGAATAGCGACCGGTTGTTGTTCGCAAACTGTTTCGTACGCATCATATGCGCAACTTCGATGCCTGCAACTGTCGAAGAAGCTGAATGAAATGCCTTGAAGCCCAATATGGGTTTGCTGATCTTCCTGATGAAAAGATGGTCCTGTTGAAGAATATTGTTGAGGTATTTGACCTGCAGGATTTCAAGCGGCTTGCCCGTACCGGTGATCTTCAGGCTATTGTTCATAGTCTGAGCGCCCGTAAAATTGGATTCACTTTCATCAATGATTATATTGCCCGGAATGCCTTTATTAGCGATCCCTTCTTAAGGAAGCGCCAAGCAGCACCCGGATTGCGGTGTTCAGAGAGCATAAACTCAAGTGTTTGTCCGGCACGATCAACCGTCCTATAAATAGATGTCCACCTTCTTCTGACCTTTATATAGGTCTCGTCAACACCCTATGAACCAAGCGTTGAGCGTTTGCTTATCCGTGCCTGACCGCAATCTATGGTGAGTATCGAACAAACCACCTGTTCAACGTAGCATGATCAATCTCTGCCCATGTCCAGCCGCTATTTACTGAAGATCACGATAGGAAACGGCACAACGGCGGCAGGGGAAGATATCTGCTTTCTATAAGTAAGATGCGTTTTATGCCATCAGCTAGAAGCATTGCCCTGAGAGCATCGATAAATCCGAAATAGCGATGCAAATATTTCTTCCCGCCGAACAAAATTGGCAACGGGTTTCTCCACAATCACTGCGCGATCTCTGATCATTGGAGATATTGTGACTGCAAGGTGAGCTGGTGATGTAAACGAGCTTTCACGGGCTGCGGGGGCTCAAGAGATTTCAGGAGAGATTTATGACTATACTTACGAGACGTATTTTTCTGAGAGCTACGACTGTGTTGATTGGAATTATTACTGCGGGGCCGACATGGTCTGCCGATACGGAAATCAACATCGGATATCAAACGGTTGTAGAGCCATCGAAGGTTCCGCAAGCTGATGGCGAATATGAAAAAGCAATCAATGCGAAAATCAACTGGCGCAAGTTCGATAGCGGCGCGGATGTGATTGCAGCTATCGCGTCCGGCGGTATCGATATTGGCTATGTTGGCTCAAGTCCGCTCGCAGCAGCCGTCAGTCGCGAATTGCCTATTGAGACTTTTTTCGTGGTTGGGCTGATCGGCGAGTCCGAAGCCCTGGTTGCAAAGGATGCGGGTTCTGTCAAGGACCTTGTCGGCAAGAAGATTGCAGTGCCGTTTGTTTCGACGACGCATTACAGCCTGCTTGCAGCATTGAAACATGAAGGTGTTGACGTCAAGTCGGTCGAAATCTTGAACCTGCGACCACCAGAAATTGCTGCGGCTTTTGAACGTGGCGATATCGATGCCGCTTATGTATGGGATCCTGCCCTCGGACAAATCAAGACAAAAGGCAAGGTTATTCTCGATTCAGCAAAAGTGGCCGAATGGGGTGCACCCACTTTCGATGCGTGGATTGTGCGCAAAGACTTTGCCAAGGAACATCCCGAAGCGGTGCGCGATTTTGTGAAGGTAACCGGCAAGGCCTACGATGCTTATAATTCCAAGCCGCATGCATGGAACGACAAGTCACCGGAAGCTGAGAAGATTGCGCGTTTGACTGGCGCTAAACAGGAAGAGGTCCCTGCGCTTTTGAAGGGCTATGTATATCCCTCGTTAAAAGATCAGGCATCAGCAAACTATCTAGGAGGTACAACAGTCGATGCTATTGCCAATACGTCAGCTTTCCTCAAGGAACAAGGCAAAGTCGACAATATCCTTGTTGATTATACGCCTTTTGTAACTACAAAATATGTTACAGACGCACTTGTTAGCAACTGACATCGTTGCCCCTGATATTCGGAATGCTTTGGTACAGAGCACACAGGTCAATCTCAGGTGCAAATCTACCAGAATATATCCCGAAAAATATGCACAATTTTTCAGACAAGATGTCAGTAAATCAAAGAGATAGAATGCAGGCTTGATGAAATAAGACTGAAATCCACTCAGGGTCCTGACCTTGGAATGCACCCTCGCTCACCGATCCGCTATTCGGCTGGCGAGGGTTTTCGTGAACGGGAACAATTTGATGAATAATCTGAAACTTGAGCAGATAAGTGTGCACTATGATGGTGCTGCGATATCTGCCTTGGAAAATGTTTCGCTTGATTTGTCATCAGGTGAATTCGTCATTTTGACTGGACGCTCCGGTTGCGGTAAAACTTCGTTACTCAATGTCGCAGCTGGGTTGCTAGCTCCACAAACAGGAGCGGTAACGCGAAATGGTCTTCCTCTTTGCGGTCCCGGTCAGGGACGGGCCGTCGTATTCCAGCATGATGCACTCTTTCCGTGGTTCAACACGCGGGAGAATGTCGCTTTTGCCTTGCGATTGCGCGGAAAATCTCAAAAAGAGCGACAGCGCATAGCCAATAATCTTCTGGCTCAGGTGCGGCTGGAAGGTGTGGGTGACAAGGCGATATGGGAATTGTCCGGCGGAATGCGCCAACGGGTAGGTCTTGCGCGTGCACTTGCCTCGGAACCAGATTTTCTACTCATGGATGAGCCGCTAGGCGCACTTGATGCATTAACACGTGAACGTATGCAGACACTTCTTCTTGATATCTGGAGCAGGTACTCCGCAGGTGTCTTAATGGTGACGCACGGCATTGAAGAAGCGCTTTTTCTCGCAACGAAAATTGTGGTGATGCTGCCGCACCCGGGACGAATTGCGCAGGTTTTCAATCTCGATTTTGGAAGGCGTTATCTGGCTGGTGAACCCGTACGTGAGATCAAGGCCGATCCTTTATTCGTGCAGGCGCGTGCTGAACTGGAAGATGCGATCTTTGAAGGAGAAATTGTATGAGCGTTTCTGTTGGTTCACGAACCTTCGAGAACGAGACGGAAAACAAAAATGATGTGATCCGACCGCCACGTTCTGCATTTTCATGGTTTTCCAGCACTCGCGCCATCAGTTTTGCCACCATCGTGGGGCTGATTGTCCTGTGGTGGATTGCGGCAAGTCTCAAGCTGGTATCCCCGATCTTCCTACCGTCTCCTGCACAGGTTTTGGCCAAGTTTTTCACTGTCGCACAAAATGGTTTTGTCGATGCTACGCTGGCGCAGCATCTCGGAGCTAGCCTTGCGCGTGTGTTCGCAGCCCTTGTCGTTTCTATCGTGATAGCGGTCCCGGTCGGCCTTGCTATCGGGTTAAGCCGCATAGGACGTGGCATCCTGGATCCCATCCTAGAATTTCTTCGACCAATTCCTCCACTCGCCTATCTTCCACTTATCGTCATCTGGTTTGGCATTGGAGAATTGTCCAAGGTATTGGTGATTTTTCTGGCAATGCTTGCTCCCATAACGCTTTCAACAGCATCCGGTGTACGTAGCGTATCACAGGATCGGCTGAACGCAGCGCGTGCCTTCGATGCAAGCCGATGGCAATTGGCCCGCTATGTCGTTATTCCACATACATTGCCGTCGATGTTTACAGGGGTGAGGATTGCGCTCGGTGCAGGCTGGACAACGCTCGTCGCAGCCGAACTTGTCGCAGCAACAAAAGGGTTAGGCTTCATGATCCAGTCGGCCGCCCAATTTCTCGTAACAGATGTGGTCATTATGGGGATTATCGTTATTGCGGTGATTGCATTCGCACTGGAACTGGTCCTACGCAAGGCAGAAGCCATTCTCATTCCTTGGGCAGGACGAGATTAGAGCAGCACTCAAATCCGTAATCTGAGCGTGGACTCATTCTAATAGCGACAGCTGTTTAGGGTAGACTATAGGCACGCAATTCCATGCCAGACATTATGGACAGCTTAGCGTAAATCTTCATATTGCTGTCATCTTGTTTCCCAGAAACTACTTTGTTCCTGCAAGTTCTAACCTTTCCACCGATCAGATCCGAACGCATTGCTGGATGGAGCGCAGCGTTGCTCAAACTTGTCTACATTTCACAGACTAGCATTAACACGCATGAGCTTTCAAACAATGTGATCGCACAGCTCAACGCGCTGGAATAATGTTGATGAAACCTGTCAGCTCACAATTACTCATCACGATTCATCATGCGAATCTGTGGGCGAATGTCGTTTGTCCTGTTTTAAACAATCGGAAACCGTGTTTTTCTGACCACAGATGACAATTGAAATTCTGCACACGCATTTCATGCCGAACAATTCATCACATGATTTCAGCTGCTTGATGATTGTTTCAATTTCCATTCAGAAATGTGATCACCGTTTGTATTGACTATTAACATCACGTTAACCACAGTTTGTTGCAATTTGTTACATAGCGTTACAATAGGCGCGGAATTTGGAGCAGGCACGAATTGGAAGCAGTACGGCAGATAGAAAAGCGGTCCATTAATGGAGAGAGCAGCACTGCCGTTTCGCAGATGACCTCGTTTTGGGGTTTGATGTGCGCCTACTGGATGTCCGATCGATGGAAAGAAGCATGGGCGCTGACGGGAGCTATCTTCATTTTTACAGCGTTTATCAGCAAAACAACAGTCTGGGTTGCAGAAGCTTCCGGGCACTTGATGAACTCTATCGTTAATGTCAACAGCGCACCGGTTCAGAATCCGCTGATGGCTATTGTTATCAATGCGGGTATTCTGATCCTTTTAATGCTTGGCAAGGACGTATTGCTTGTTGGTTTTAGGCATCTTTTGTCTACGACCCTGCATCGTAAATGGCGCAAATGGCTTAATGATCGTTTTTCCGATGCGATGCTTGACCGTAATCATACCCATTTCCACTTGCAGCAGGGGAAAGGTGTAAACCTGCCGGATAATGTGGATCAGCGTTTGCAAGAATCGATCAAAGGCATGACTGGTGGAGCCATCGGTCTGGTCATGGGCATTGTCGGCGTTGTGTTGTCAGCCTTTTTCATTGGTCAGAAACTGTTAGAAATCTCAACAGAAGTGAAGGGTCTTGAGTTCCTTGGCTCTTACGGTGGTGCTGTATTGGCCTTTGCAGCAATCATTGTTTATGTACCCATCGGTACGTTCATCGCGATCAAGATCGGCCGTCAGCTTGAGAAGCTCAATCTTGGTATGCAGAAGGCCGAAGGTTCCTATCGTGGTGAGTGGACGACGTTACTGCGCCGCAGTTTCCAGATTTCTGCGTCTGAAGGTGAAACCGTACAGCGTTCGGTTAACAAACGGCTTTACAAGGACGTTGACGGCACATGGAACCGGCTTAACCGTTTCGACGCTGCCTATCTTGCCTTCTCACAGGCCTATGGTTTTATGTCCAACCGTATTATCGCCTATATTCCGGGCCTGGTACCTTATATGAGTGGCGCTGTCAGTTTTCGTAATTATGTGACCGGTGCTGAACTGGTGGCAGCCATGATCAATGATTGCTCGTGGTTTATTCAGGTCATGCCGGCCATTGCCAATTTGCGTGCCAATGCCGGTCGTGTAACAGGACTTGCGCAGGCAATCGAAGCGGTACAAGAGCCAGCGGAGTTCTACGCCCGTTCGGGTGTAAATCGTTTCACCTTTTCGACCCAGCATCAGCGCTTTGGCCTTTCGGTGCGCAATCTTGCGCTTATGAAGGGGCCAAACACTGAAGCACCATTCTTACGTTCCGGGATTATCAATATCCGTGCCGGAGACTGGGTTTACATGCGCGGTGAATCCGGTTCAGGCAAAACCTCCTTTATCAAGGCGCTGAATGGCCTGTGGTCTTATGGAACCGGAAATATTATCTTTCCTCAGAGAGCGAAAATTATCTATGCGCCGCAGGAAGCGAAGTTTCCGAATGTCACGCTGAAACAGCTTGTATGCCTGCCTGAAGATGAAGGCGCATTCAATGATCTGGCAGTAGCTGCTGTTTTGCACGAGGCAGGGCTTGGTGAATTCATCTTGCGCATGAATGACGATAACGCCGATGGTTCTGCATGGGATATGGTTCTTTCTGGTGGGCAGAAACAGAAAATCATGCTGGCCAGACTATTGTTGCACAAGCCGTCAATTATTTTTCTGGATGAAGCAACCGGTGCGCTTGATCCATCATCGAAAATGCGTTTTCACACGGCGCTGAAAACTCGCTGTCCCGATGCCATTGTCATCAGCATCATGCATGAGGAAAATTTGCCGGTACTGGAAAATGGTGAAAGTGTCTATACGCATGTGCTGGAGATACAGAACGGCTATGTCGCGCTGAAACCGACAGAAGCTGCATTGCAACAATCTGTTATTCTGGTCGCGGCTGAATAGCTATCCTGTTGCGACTCGCATAAAGCCCAATGCATATATGTGCGCAATTGATCGCCGCTCGCTTTTTTGTCGGGCAGCCTGGCATCACGCACTTCTGATTATCCCTGCTATTCACAGGGCTCTTCTCATAAAGTCCAGATTTATATTTTTTGAACCATCTATCCGTTGACGAGTTTTTAACTTCAGATACTATATCTTGTGTTCAAGGTTCTTACGATTCGTGAGGATCGAAAGCGAAGATGGGAATACGGTGCGTTCTATTCATAATGAATATGGCTATGCCGTAGCTGCCCCCGCAACTGTAAGCGGCCAGCTTTATGTCTATCATGTCACTGGGTCAAACCGGGAAGACGGATGTAAAGCGTTAAGCCGCGAGCCAGGAGACCTGCCTTGAACGTGAACGTCAACGGGCGGGGTGTCGGTTGGTGCGTAAAGGGATGTCGGCAGAGTTCTGCCGTGTCTTTTACAGTGCCCCGGATATCCCCTCAAAAGCTTCGGGGTGAAAAGCATGTCGAGTGATTTAAGGCCGAATAGTTCCGGGCCGCCCGGTACAGGTTAGTTTACGGTAAATGCGCTTTTAAAAAGCGTTTTGTCTTTTGTTGCTTGTGTTTGCCACACGCATTTTGCAGTGCGTGAATGTTTTTGTATGCCTGCTTTTGTAAAGCGCAGCCAGTAGAATCTCAGTTTCCATGCATGATGAAGCGCAGTGCGGCGCCGGGTTTTGCTGGAAATCCCTTGTCCCCAGTGAGGAAAAAATGAACGTCACCGTCTATAGCAAGCCAGCCTGCGTCCAATGCACTGCCACCACCCGTGCACTTGATCGTCAGGGTATTGAATATGATGTCATCGACATTTCTGCGGATGCAGAAGCTTATGATCTCGTCCAGGGGCTTGGTTATCGTCAGGTGCCGGTTGTTGTTGTGGGTGAAACGCACTGGGCTGGATTCCGCCCGGATATGATCAGCTCACTGGCCTAGGGTCCTGACCCTAAGTCAGTTCATTACCGGGTTAGCTATGGGCCAGATCGTTTATTTTTCCAGCCGTTCGGAGAACACCCATCGCTTTGTGATGCGTGTCGGGATGCGCTCAAAGCGCATTCCGCTGGAAAGCTATGAGGATAATGCCGGCCTGTTGCGCGTGAACGAGCCTTTTGTGCTTATAACGCCAACCTATGGTGGCGGCGGCACGAAAGGCGCTGTTCCCAAGCCGGTCATTCGTTTTCTCAATGATGCAGATAACCGATCTCTCATTCGCGGCGTAATCGCCGCCGGAAACAGCAATTTCGGTGAGGCTTTTGGCCTCGCAGGCAAGATTATCTCTGCCAAATGTCAGGTTCCCTATCTCTATCGCTTCGAGCTGTTGGGAACGGATGAAGACATTGGCAATGTTAAAGACGGGATGGAACGATTTTGGACACGGCAGACACAACCCTGACCCGGGAGCGCGAGACGGCCACCGCCATGGAAGAGCATGAGTCATCCCCGGCATCGGGCAGCAAGCCGCGAGAGCTGACGGAAACATCGCTGGATTATCATGCGCTGAACGCCATGCTGAACCTCTATGATGATGACGGTAAGATTCAGCTCTATCGTGACCGGCAGGCAGCACAGCAATATTTCCTTCAGCACGTTAATCAGAACACCGTGTTCTTTCACAATCTGCGTGAGAAGCTCGATTATCTGGTTAGTGAAGGCTATTACGAGAGGGAAGTACTGGACCAGTACTCGTTCAATTTCGTGCGTGATCTGTTCGATCATGCCTATGACAAGAAATTCCGTTTCCCGACCTTCCTTGGCGCGTTCAAATATTACACCAGCTATACGCTGAAAACCTTCGACGGTAAGCGCTATCTTGAACGCTATGAAGATCGCGTTTGCATGGTGGCGCTGGCGCTTGCGCGTGGCAATGAACAGCACGCCCGTGAAATGGTAGATGAAATCATTTCGGGCCGTTACCAGCCGGCAACCCCGACCTTCCTCAATGCAGGCAAAAAGCAGCGCGGCGAACTTGTCTCGTGCTTTCTGCTGCGTGTTGAAGACAATATGGAATCGATTGGACGTTCTATCAATTCCGCATTGCAGCTTTCAAAGCGCGGCGGCGGTGTGGCGCTGAGCCTCACCAATATTCGTGAAGCCGGTGCGCCAATCAAGCAGATACAGAACCAGTCTTCCGGCATTATTCCGGTGATGAAACTGCTTGAAGACAGTTTCTCCTACGCCAATCAGCTTGGTGCACGTCAGGGTGCGGGCGCAGTCTATCTGCATGCCCATCACCCTGATATCATGCGCTTCCTCGACACCAAGCGTGAAAATGCCGACGAAAAAATCCGTATCAAGACGCTTTCGCTTGGCGTGGTGATCCCGGATATTACCTTTGAACTCGCCAAAAATGACGAGGATATGTACCTTTTCTCGCCTTATGACGTCGAGCGTGTCTATGGCGTCGCTATGACCGAGATTTCGATCACTGAAAAATACCGCGAAATGGTTGATGACGGTCGTATCCGCAAGAAGAAGATCAATGCACGTGATTTCTTCCAGGTGCTGGCGGAAATCCAGTTTGAATCCGGTTATCCTTACATCATGTTTGAAGATACGGTGAATCGCGCCAATCCGATTGATGGCCGCATCACCATGAGCAATCTCTGCTCGGAAATTCTTCAGGTGAGTGAAGCCAGCATCTTCAATGAAGATCTGTCTTATGAGCATCTTGGCAAGGATATTTCCTGCAATCTCGGGTCGTTGAATATTGCGGCAGCGATGGATAGTCCCGATTTTGGCAAAACGATTGAAACCTCGATCCGTGCATTGACAGCGGTTGCTGACATGAGTCACATCGGTTCGGTTCCATCAATTGCCCGGGGTAATGATGAAAGCCACGCTATCGGCCTTGGTCAGATGAACCTGCATGGCTATCTCGCACGCGAACGCATTTTCTATGGTTCGGAAGAAGGCATAGATTTCACCAATATCTATTTCTACACAGTGGCCTATCACGCTGTTCGCGCTTCCAATCGTATTGCTATTGAACAGGGGCGTTCGTTCAAGGGCTTTGAGAAATCAAAATATGCGACAGGCGAATATTTTGACAAATATACCGATCAGCTCTGGGAACCTGCGACTGAAAAAGTTCGCACAATTTTCGAGAATGCCGGCATTGCGATTCCGACGCAGGAAGACTGGCAGGCACTGAAAGAATCCGTCATGGAAGGCGGGCTGTATAACCAGAATCTGCAAGCCGTCCCGCCAACGGGTTCGATCTCCTATATCAACCACTCGACCTCTTCGATCCACCCGATTGTCTCCAAGATCGAAATTCGTAAAGAAGGCAAGATTGGTCGTGTTTATTACCCGGCAGCCTTTATGACGAATGATAATCTTGAATATTATCAGGACGCCTATGAGATTGGCCCGGAAAAGATCATCGACACCTATGCGGCGGCAACGCAGCATGTCGATCAGGGGCTGTCATTGACACTTTTCTTCCGTGATACCGCAACGACACGCGATATCAACAAGGCACAGATCTATGCATGGAAGAAGGGCATCAAGACCATTTATTACATCCGCCTGCGCCAGATGGCGCTTGAAGGTACGCAGGTTGAAGGCTGCGTCTCTTGCGCTCTTTGATCAGGATCGAGACAAATGAATATGCAGTTCAAAAACAATAATGCAAAAAAGCCAGCGGTTGTGCGCGCTATCAACTGGAACCGGATTGAAGACGACAAGGATCTTGAAGTCTGGAACCGTCTGACCGGTAATTTCTGGCTGCCGGAAAAAGTACCCCTGTCCAACGATATTCAGTCGTGGGAAACGCTCAAAGCTGAAGAAAAACAGCTTACTATCCGTGTATTCACAGGGCTGACACTACTGGATACGATCCAGAACGCTGTCGGTGCTGTGACATTGATGGAGGATGCATCGACGCCGCATGAAGAAGCGGTTTTGTCGAATATTTCTTTCATGGAAGCGGTTCATGCACGTTCCTACTCATCGATCTTTTCGACGTTGTGCCTCACGCCTGACGTGGATGACGCCTATCGCTGGTCGGAAGAAAACGAATTCCTGCAAAGGAAATCGCAACTGATCCTCGAAAATTATAATGCTGAAGATCCGCTCAAGAAGAAGATTGCCAGCGTGTTTCTGGAAAGCTTTCTGTTCTATTCAGGCTTCTATCTGCCGATGTACTGGTCGAGCCGCGCCAAGCTCACCAACACGGCAGACCTGATCCGGCTGATTATCCGCGATGAGGCCGTTCATGGTTATTATATCGGTTATAAGTACCAGCGTGCGATAGAAACGCTTGGCGAAGCCAAAAAACAGGAAATCAAGGATTTTGCCTTTGATCTGTTGCTGGAACTATATGACAATGAAGTGCGCTATACTGAAGCACTTTACGATGGCGTTGGCCTTACGGAAGATGTGAAAAAGTTTTTGCATTATAATGCAAACAAGGCCTTGATGAATCTTGGTTATGAAGCGCTGTTCCCGGCGGAAGCCTGCAAGGTAAACCCGGCGATTCTCTCTGCACTTTCACCAAATGCCGATGAAAATCATGACTTCTTCTCAGGTTCAGGTTCTTCTTATGTGATTGGCAAGGCAGTCGCTACAGAGGATGACGATTGGGATTTTTGATCGTCTGATAAGCAAGAGACAAAACGCGCGGGTGAACCCTGCGCGTTTTTTTATGATCCCAGCTCTGCATTTTTGAAACATGGTTTGTTTTTGAAAACTGTTGTGCAAAATAATTTTATATTCCAGATGCTCAATGATGAAAGAAGCAATTATATTGAATAATGATGTTGTCCATACAGAGCTGATTGCTGTGTTGAGCGCTGTAACTGGTGAACAGCCGCGCGTCATGACAGTACGGCAAGGACAGGCTTTACCTTCCGGGCCATTTGAAACGGAGCACCGTTCCTTGCAAGCGGGATTGCGTGCCTGGGTCCAGGCTGAAACTGCACATCCTGTCGGCTATCTGGAGCAACTTTATACATTTGCAGACCGTGACCGCCACAAACAGGGTGAGCGTACAATTTCAATCAGTTATCTCGGACTTGTTCGTGAGGATAATGTTGCATCCGATCAGGCGAGTTGGCGTGGCTGGTATGATTATCTTCCATGGGAAGATCATCGGCAGGGCATACCCGAAATCGTCACTCAGCTTCACAGCCATCTTCACATATGGGCCAGGCAGGCCGGTTCATCCGAACTGGCTGCACAGCGTTTGAGACGCATTGCTTTTTCATTCGGCTTGAATGGAGAGCGATGGAACGAAGATTTGGCGCTTCATCGATATGAGCTGCTTTTTGAAGCAGGACTTGTGCACGAGGCGGGAAAAGAGGGGCTTGAAAAAGGTCAGCATATGTTTGCCGATCATCGCCGCATTCTGGCGACAGCGATTGCCCGCTTGCGTGCAAAGATCAAATACCGTCCCGTTGTTTTCGAGTTGATGCCCGATTATTTTACACTTTTACAACTTCAGCGAACGGTTGAAGCGCTCGCAGGGTTGCGGCTTCACAAACAGAATTTCCGTCGGTTGGTAGAACAGCAAGACCTGATTGAAGAGACAGGTAAAAGCGACAGTGACACGGGTGGTCGTCCGGCAAAGCTTTTTAGATTTCGCTATTCTATTCTAGAAGAGCGGGCACTGACCGAAAGGCATTTGACTGCCAGCAAACTGCCTGTCTCGCGTGATTGAGCAAGGCCGTTACCGGGAAATTGTGACAGAGAATAATCAGCCACGCTTGCTGAAATGCGGCATCTTGTCAGTTAGTCTTGATTGACATAACTGAAACTCATAATAAACCGTCAGATTAATATTCTCGTTTGGTGGCGCAGCATAGCGGCGACCTTCACATTATGACGTTGGGATTATCATGAGCCTTTATCTGGATTACCTCGCTGAAATCAAAAGCAGAGAAACACAAGGGCTCGCTCCCAAGCCGATTGATGACGGTGCGCTTATTACGGAAATCACCGCACTGATCGATGATCATACGAGCGAATATCGTGCAGATGCACTGAAGTTTTTCATCTATAATACACTGCCCGGCACGACCAGCGCTGCGGGCGTAAAAGCGGCATATCTGAAAAAAATCATTCTTGGTGAAACTGTCATTTCTGAAATCACCCCGGATTTTGCCCTTGAGCTGCTTTCGCATATGAAAGGCGGCCCATCTGTTGAAGTTCTGCTGGATATCGCTCTTGGCGATGATGCTTCGATTGCGGTGAAAGCCGGTAATATCCTCAAGACGCAGGTTTTCCTTTATGATGCGGATATGTTCCGTCTGCGCGATGCCTATAATGCGGGAAACGCAGTCGCGAAAGACGTCCTTGAGAGCTATGCTAAAGCCGAATTCTTCACCAAGCTTCCGGATGTAGAAGATGAAATCAAGGTCGTGACTTTTATTGCCGCAGAAGGCGATATTTCAACCGATCTTTTGTCGCCAGGCAATCAGGCGCATTCGCGTTCCGACCGTCAGTTGCATGGCCAGTGCATGATCACGCCGCAAGCGCAGCAGGAAATCGTGGCGCTGCAAGAGCAGCATCCTGATAAACGCGTTATGATGATTGCCGAAAAGGGCACGATGGGCGTTGGTTCGTCGCGTATGTCGGGCGTCAATAATGTGGCTTTGTGGACCGGAAAACCGGCCAGCCCTTATGTACCTTTTGTCAATTTTGCACCAATTGTTGCAGGCACCAACGGTATTTCGCCAATTTTCGCAACAACTGTTGATGTGACCGGTGGCATTGGTATTAACCTCAAAAACTGGGTCAAAAAGACCGGTGAAGATGGCAAGCCGATCCTCAATAATGACGGCAACCCGATTCTCGAACAGAAATTTTCAGTTGAAACCGGCACTGTTCTGAAAATCGACACGAAGAACAAGAAACTTCGCGACGAAACCGGCAATGAACTGGTTGATGTTGCGTCTTCCTTCACCCCGCAGAAGATGGAATTCATGAAGGCAGGCAGCTCTTATGCTATCGTCTTCGGCAAGAAGCTCCAGACATTTGCAGCACAGACATTGGGTGTTGAACCAACTCCGGTTTTCGCACCCAACAAGGAAATCACGATCGAAGGTCAGGGCCTGACTGCCGTTGAGAAGATTTTCAATCGCAATGCCGTCGGCGTCACGCCGGGCAAAGTGCTACATGCCGGTTCTGACGTGCGTGTAAAAGTGAACATTGTCGGTTCGCAGGATACAACTGGTCTGATGACCGCCCAGGAACTTGAAGCGATGGCAGCAACTGTCATTTCGCCGCTGGTCGATGGTGCTTATCAGTCGGGCTGCCATACGGCATCGGTCTGGGACAAGAAGGCTCAAGTCAATATTCCGAAGCTGATGAGCTTCATGAATAATTTTGGTGTGATTACCGCCCGCGATCCAAAGGGTGTCTATCACTCGATGACAGACGTGATCCACAAGGTTCTCAACGATATTACCGTGGATGACTGGGATATCATTATCGGCGGTGACAGCCATACCCGTATGTCGAAAGGTGTGGCTTTTGGTGCAGATTCCGGCACTGTTGCCCTCGCACTTGCAACCGGCGAAGCTACCATGCCGATTCCGCAATCGGTCAAGGTAACATTCAAAGGCACGATGCAGCCTTACATGGATTTCCGTGACGTGGTTCATGCGACACAGGCACAAATGCTTAAGCAGCATGGCGATAACGTTTTCCAGGGCCGTATTATTGAAGTTCATATCGGGACGCTGCTGGCTGATCAGGCTTTCACCTTCACCGACTGGACAGCGGAAATGAAAGCAAAGGCATCGATTTGTATTTCGGAAGACGAAACGCTGATCGAGTCGCTTGAGATTGCCAAATCGCGCATCCAGATCATGATCGACAAGGGCATGGACAATGCTGCACAGACCTTGCAGGGGCTGATCAACAAGGCCGATGCTCGTATTTTTGAAATCCGCTCCGGTGAAAAACCGGCGCTCAAGCCGGACGACAATGCGAAATATTTTGCAGAAGTCATAGTTGATCTTGATGAAATCAACGAGCCGATGATTGCCGATCCGGACGTCAACAATGCTGATGTTTCGCGCCGTTATACCCACGACACGATCCGGCCTGTTTCCTATTATGGCGGCAACAAGAAGGTTGATCTTGGCTTTGTTGGTTCATGCATGGTGCATAAGGGCGATATCAAGATCGTCGCGCAGATGCTCAAGAACCTTGAAAAGGAACAGGGTAAAGTTGAATTCAAGGCACCGCTCGTTGTCGCAGCTCCGACCTATAATATCATTGACGAATTAAAGGCCGAAGGTGACTGGGAAATTCTCCAGAAATATTCTGGCTTTGAATTTGATGATGTGAAGCCGAAAACATCCAACCGTACAGAATATGAAAATATTTTGTATCTGGAGCGCCCGGGCTGCAATCTGTGCATGGGCAATCAGGAAAAAGCTGAAAAGGGTGATACGGTTCTTGCAACCTCAACCCGTCTCTTTCAGGGCCGTGTCGTCGAGGATACAGCCGAGAAAAAGGGCGAATCCCTGCTGGCATCGACGCCATTGGTGGTTCTGTCAGCAATCCTTGGTCGCACACCAAGCATCGAAGAATATCGCAATGCCGTTGAGGGAATTAACCTGACCAAGTTTTCCCCGCCCAAAAACGCTCCGATAGATTCATTGTCAGTGCATTATTAAGTGTAAGAATATGAAATTAAAGCCCCGGAAAAGATGGTACTTTTCCGGGGCTTTAGAACGCATCCCGATAGGACTTATGCTCTAAATTTTGCCGGATTACGAGCCGACTGCCTCTGCCTGAGATACAGCCAGAACACTCAGCTCATGCGCCTTGCCATCGCGTGCCGTCCACGACATGGACTGACCGGGTGCGAGGCCAATCAGTGCCGTACCAATAGGCGTCAGGATAGAAATCTTTCCCTGTGCAATATCTGCTTCACCGGGATAGACCAGTGTTACTTTGCGCTCATGGCCATCATTGGAACGAAACTCGACCGTTGAACCCATGCAAATAACATCAAGCGGCAACTTTTTTTGCGGTACAACTTTGGCACGATCCAGCTCCTGCAACAATTCCTCAGCAACCTCTTCCAATTTCTCGGAAACGTTACCGGCTAAAATTATCAGGCGCTCGTGATCAATGTTACCGACGACGATCTTTGGCTTATTGCGGTTCTTTACGCTCATGACGATAGCTCGCTGCTGTCTAATGATGGTTAACTCCGGGACGACTATCGACCGGATAATTGTTTGATTTTTTGAAGAAGGCGCTTTCAGTAATTTCACTTGCAAGCAAGCGGCAATCCATCCCCCGTAATCCTCTGCGCTAAGCAGGACTCGAGGGGTTCTATCCCGTGATCGGGTGAACCCGATGGAGTATGGAAGCGAAACAATTATTCATACTGCTAAACTTGGTGATATCCACGGCAATGTCAAGTGCACAACTGACAGTACTATTGTGTAATAGTGGCAACGGCAGATTTTAATGCTATAAGACGATGTTCCTTTTATGTTCATCAAAACCGAACGTTAACATGGTCAATCCACTGATAGCCAACAGTCCAGAACAAGGCTTCTGTCGTGATTGTTTATCGCTGCAGAAACTTGAAACCACGCGACGTTGCCATGCCTGTGGCAGTCCGCGGCTAATACGTCATACTGAACTCTACAGGCTCTCACTGGCTCATGTGGATTGCGATGCTTTTTATGCATCTATTGAAAAGCGGGATAATCCCGCTATTCGCGATATGCCTGTGATCATTGGCGGTGGTACACGTGGCGTAGTTTCGACAGCCTGCTATATTGCACGCATTTATGGCGTGCGTTCTGCCATGCCGATGTTCAAGGCTCTGGAGCTTTGCCCTCAGGCCATAATTATCAAACCAGATATGGAGAAATATGTTCGTGTGGGGCGTGAAGTGCGCCAATTGATGCATGATCTTACCCCACTTGTTGAGCCTATCTCAATTGATGAAGCATTTCTGGATCTTAATGGTACAGAACGGCTGCATCGTGCTCCTGCCGCGCGGGTTCTCGCTGGCTTTGCCAAACGCGTGGAAGCCGAAATAGGCATCAGCATTTCTGTCGGACTTTCCTATTGCAAATATCTCGCCAAGGTCGCCTCTGACCTTCAAAAGCCACGCGGTTTTTCGGTCATAGGAGAGGCCGAAGCTCTGGATTTTCTTCGCAATAAGCCAGTTAGTATGCTCTGGGGAGTGGGAAAATCTTTTAATGCAAAGCTGGAAAGCGATGGCATCCGTACAATCGGTCAGTTGCAGACTATGGATGAGAGCTCTTTAATGAAGGCTTATGGCATCATGGGGCAGCGGCTCTTTCGACTTTCACGCGGACAGGACAGCCGTAAAGTTGAACCTGAGCATGATATGAAAAGTATTTCAGCTGAAACCACCTTTAATGAAGATCTGTCAAAAGCAGACGATCTGGTTCCGGTACTGCGTGCCTTGTCGGAGAAAGTTTCACGACGCTTGAAAACATCTGACATTGCAGGTCGCACAATCATACTCAAACTCAAGACGCGTGATTTCAAATTACGTACTCGCAATCGTCAACTCACGGACCCAACGCAGCTTGCAGATCGTATTTTCCGTACGGGACTCCAGCTGTTAGAAAAAGAACTGGATGGAACAAAGTTCCGTCTGCTGGGTATCGGCGTGAGTGAGCTGTCCACAGATGATCTTGCTGATCCCCCTGATCTGGTTGATGCTCAAGCTACAAAACGCGCAATTGCGGAGAATGCGATAGACCGTTTGCGAAATCAATTTGGACGCAAAGCAGTGGAAACAGGCTATACTTTCTCCAAAGGTAATCTTACGCGTCCGCAAACGCCTTCAGACCGCGAGCCAAACGAATAGTGCTCTTCTGAGCCTATAATCAGAAGGTATTGGAAAAACTATGATAAATGCTGCTAAACGCTTGACGAAGTGTATAAGGATCAATATTGGAACTCATCAAGAGCGTGCTGGATGATTTGATCGGGCGCTTTACAAGGCCTCATGGCGGAGTGGTTACGCAGAGGACTGCAAATCCTTGCACCCCGGTTCGATTCCGGGTGAGGCCTCCATCCTACTTATATTATTCTCCCAAAGCATTGTTTTATCTTGTTTATTCAAAAAAGTGTGGCAATTCGTTCACTCTCTGTCCTCCCCCTACAGCCAATAGCTTCTGTCCGATCCCATCCCAATTTATTCGTGTATTGCTTGTCTCGCCAACCGAGCACGTTCAGCGCTTCGGGTAAAAATTTTAGATGTCTTGGCATCCTTCCAGCCAAACATGGCTTCCAGCATATTATCAGTCGCCTCGTTGTGTTCCTGGTCTGTTGCAAGACCCTTGCGCACCGAGTGGGATGTCAGATGCGGTGATCCTGTCTGCGTGAACCAGTCAGACATGCGGTTGCCTTTCACTCGGAACAGAATAATCCCCTTTACTTGTCCAATATCGCCCTCTGTTCACGGATTAGTACTTGGCCTGCCCGGCTCTGGACGGAGTTGCATAGGGTAAGCCAAGTAAGGATGATTAGCTCTTTCGGCTTTAGCTTTGAGAGATGATGCGACGCGAATCAAGATCGACAACAATTGCCAGATACAGCCAGCCTTCTGCTGTCCAGATATAACTGATATCGAAACCCATTTCTGTTTGGGTTCTTCACAACTGAAATTCTGATCCAGAAGATTGGGCACGATAGGTTCACAATGATTACTGTCTGTCGTGCGCTTGAAATGCGCCTTCTGCCGGGCCTTCAAATATTTTCTTGCCGCTCAATCGCACTGCGCGGTGACGACCTGCCCGAATGCCTTCTTCGTTCAGTTCAACATGCATACGAGGACTACCATAGGTTTCACGCGACAATGTAAATTTGGGGCAAACTGATTGCGAATGGGGGCCAGAATAATCATTCCATCAAGCTGGCGGCGGCTAGGTTAACGATGCTTGCAACTATTATAACCACTGATGCTGACACCTGCGAAAGCACAGAGCCGTGACAGAGACATATGAACCTTCTCCGCATCAACTCGAGCGAAGAAAGCCGTTGCGTTACGCAGGAAAAACGATTCACTGGATCGTTTTTGCGTCCTGCTTAAATTCTAGGTCTTCTGTCAGTTCCTTCTAACAGAATCCCTCCATTTTTGAAGGGGAAGTCCAATCTCGATGCCAATCAAAAATAGTATTGAATGGCATTATCTCTGGCGAAATTATCGTCTCATGATTCCGATAAAGAACGGCCACAAATGTAACCCCATGTCAGGCACGGACCAATTGTCGTTCCCGGTCCTATAGCCCGTGTGCCAATCGGATTAGCCATCGTTAAGCCAGCACAATATAAACCAGATATAGGCGTGCCATTTTCACGCAAAACCTGTCCCTTCTCATTCGTCTTGGCCCCACCTTTGGTTCCAAGGATCGAACGATTGAAACTCATTGCAACGAAAGGCCCCTTCTCAATGCCTCCCAGTGCAGGATTGCCTGCGGTGGCGTCTTCCGCCCCGGATTTATAGCGCTCCCAAGCATTATCACCGCGCTGAAACTCCTCGTCTTTTCCGTTCCTGGAATAACGATTAAATGCCTGAACTGTTTCTTTCAAGCTTGTCTGATCTATACCTATCTTTGCTGCGAGATCATCCAGGCTGGCAGCAGTCTTGATCCAGCCGGGTTGTTTGGAGGCGAAACGGCGAAACGGTGCAGATGCCTGTATGAAGCGAGTGTCAGCTATAAGCCAAGCCGGCAGGTTGATTGCCTCTCCCGTTTCAGGATCCCGATAGTCAAGAATCTCGCCAAGATTGAAATCATATTCGCTGGCGAAACGTTTTCCATGACGATTAACAACTATTGCATGGGGTGAAATCTGAAACGTAATCGGCAAGCCCTGAAGTTTTCCTTCATAGATCGTCGGAATAGTTGGATAGACATTAGCCTGATCCATATGTTCAAGGCGAGCACCAGCTTTCAATGCAAGCTTGTGACCGTCGCCTGTGTTGGTGCTTGGGCTGCCAAGACGATCCATCGCACCAGGAAAATACTGGCGGAGCATTGCTTCGTCCCATTCAAATCCGCCTGTTGCCAGAACAACCCCTTTACGCGTCTGCAAAGCGTCATGTTTTCCATCATGCTGGAAAACAACACCCGCAACGCGGTCATCTTTTTCAATAATAAGATCAGTGACAGGACTGGACGCCAAAACTTCACAGCCTGCATCCAGACAACCTTTAAGGAGGCCTGTTATAAGGGCTGATCCTTGCCCTGCTTCATTGTTAAAATAACGGCGGATAAGTGTTGGTCCCAAACGCAGTGCCGAGCGCACCGGAGCGCCATAAAAATCACTGTCGACGGCCTCTTTATAAGAAAACAAATGCGGCATTGTTGAACGACGGATACGATTAGCCCATTTTCCGACAATGTTTCGGCTCAATGCCCGTGGTGACAGCATTCGGCCATATTGTACACCACCGGGAGCTTCCGTAAATGGATCGGGTTCGGCGATAATCTCAAAGCGCAATGGTGAATTAGCCTCAAGAAATTTCAGCATTTCAGGCGCTGCATCGACAAATGCCTGCCACAGATGATCATCGGTCTGCCCCCACCCTTCGGGAGCTGTCGCACGCAAATAGGCCAGAGCATTTTCTTTGCTGTCCTTGATACCGGCAGCAGTTGCATGATGATTGGCTGGTATCCAGGTTCCTGCCCCTGACATCGCACTGGTTCCGCCAATCAGCGCACTCTTTTCCAATATCACAACTTGCAGTCCAGACCGGGCTGACGTCAAAGCAGCACTTAAAGCGGCGGAACCGGAGCCAACAACTATCACGTCAACGGTTCTGCTTGCAGCGGCATTATTGGTCAGATCAGTCATGATATGCTTTCAACCTGTGAAAAGGGCTTAGGGTCAGCGCAATTCTCAGACATTGTCTGACAAGTGCTTGTCCAAACTTTTGAACAAATGATGCGCGGACGTACGGATATCGTCCTCAATCGCCTGCTCCAATGCATCGACGTCACGCGAGCGCAATGCATCGATAATTACACGATGCTTGCTATGCGAAGTATTCAAATTTGCGAAAGCAGGATAGGCGAGATTGAGATAAGCACCTGAACGCAGCCAGACCGTTTCAATCATCTTCAGCAACATCGGCATTTGCGTCAGTCTGTAAATTGCGAAGTGAAAATTCGCATTCTCCTCCAGACCGCGCTTCATGTCGTCAGTCTCAGAGGCTTTTACAATGCGCATATTGAAGTGCTCAATCTCCTTAAGAGACGCATCATCCAGTAACGGCACAACTATTCGGGCAGCTGTACGCTCAAGCGAAACACGCAACTCGGTAATTTCAAGCAGACTCTCGCGGGTCAATGCTGGAACAATCGCAGTCTTGTTGGAATCCTCTATCAAAGCACCTTCCGCAATCAGCGTCATCAGTGCTTCACGCGCAGGTGTCGGACTGACACCCAACGCATGAGCGATATCTCTTATCTTGATCCTTGAACCTGGTTCGAATGTCCCTTCGATCAATGCTTTTCGCAAAGACACCTTCACCCGGTCAGAAAGAGTTTCATTCCGTTCAATTGTTTCCAACATATAGTCGGTCATCTAGAATGCGCCCCACGCAAGCCCTGTAGTTCCAATGTCTGAAGAACAACTTCATTGAGGCTGTTCCACGGTATGTAAAGGTCGAGCCAGGCAGCTACCCGACCGGTGTACAGGACAAGTTCATCCAAAATTTCAGCCTGATATTCAGGTTCATCCCGCAAAAGCTGGCAAGCATTCTCAAGAATGGCGCCACAACCAACCATGCCACAGAACCCATCGATTCGCGCTACGAAAGCATCAATCAGGAAAATTGCCAGATCGGATTTCTGTTCGCCAGCATAATAAGTTGTGCCACTACGCAAACGCCACAGCAATTCATGGAGCTTACGCAATTCACCTTCAGCCATGGCAAGCGGTCCATAAGGCAGCATCATACCGGACCGATTTAACAAAACTGCTACATCTTCAGGTTCTTTTTCCCAAACATCCTGGCGTGCTGCACGAAGAATGGAAAGCCCCTCGGATACGGCTGCATCTTCAGCTGTTGCCAAAGCTTTTGCTTCTTCCGTCGGAATTAGCTCAGCCCGGATGATTTGTTTGCCATGGTCTTCGACCACACGCCGTCCCATCTCACGTAGCCACTCAATATCACCTGTCAGGCGGCCAAGTACAGAAACCTGAGCTTTTTCAGCCTGTAAATCACCATAAATCAGCTCAAGAAACTGTCGCTCTGGCCAATATAGAAATGTCCCGGCCGGCAAGGTCAGAATATCAGTCGCTTTTTCAACATCTGCAAGAAAAGGCGCGTGCCAGAAAATATGCTGCCCGGCAATCTTTGCGCAATGAATATCAACACTCGACGGCATGGAAGCCAGCAGCTTGCCTATCGCCAGGGGTGAGTGTTCAGTAGCCAGCTCAATCTCATGATCCTGACCCTCGAACCGGAAATATATGGATGTCATCCTTGTCCCCTTTATTTCTTAATCTTCTGAAGTCTTGCGCGACCAAAAAAGCGATCCGCCCAAAACCTGATCGGTCGGCAATATTTCCATCTGGCTGACATCAACATTCACCGGCAAAGATATAAGATGCGCAACAGTTGTTGCTATATCTTCTGGTTGAAGACATTCATAACCATCATAAAAATCGCCCTTGGCGAGTTGCTGATGCATGCCTGTCCTCACTCTGCCCGGCAATATTTCGGTTACGCGCACACCGCTACCATGCAGATCATTGCGTAATCCGGCAGAAAGTGCGCTCACCGCAGCTTTGCTGGCACTATAGAGTGTCGGTCCATTGCCGGGTATTTTACCGGCTACAGAACCAAGCAAAATGACATAGCCACCTTGTTTTTCCACCATAGCGGGCACAAGTGCGCGAAGAAGATTAATAGTGCCAATGACATTAACATTGAGAATTTCTGCCGCAGTTTCCGGCGTCATCTCGTATAATTTGTCCGCAGCACCAAGCACACCTGCGGCATGAACAAACACATCCGCGACCGTTTCGCCCAGAACAGCCGAAACGCTAGCCGCATCCGTAATATCAAGTGCGCGTGTATCGACCCCGTCAACTGTTTCCAGCTCTTTCAACCGGACAGGATTGGTGCCAAGCGCCAGGACATCATAACCATCCTCTGCCAACCGCAAGGCAATGGCTCGACCTATTCCACTTGTAGCACCACTGATTACCGCTCTTGGCCTGGCCATACCTGTCTAAGCCTTTCCTAAAGCCACGGATCGGGCGGCGGCGGCGGCAACGGCGTCTGCAACCAGATTGACAAGCTCTGACTGGCCCATGAATATTTCAAGAGCCGCAGCCGTTGTGCCGTTCGGACTTGTTACCTGCTGGCGTAAAGTCGTTGGGGTATCTTTGCTTTCATGCGCCAGACGTGCAGCCCCATAAACTGTCTGCAAAGCCAATTCCGCGGCAAACTCTTCAGGCAGGCCGGCCTTCTTGCCAGCCAGCGACAAGGCTTCAATGAAGTGAAACAGATATGCCGGCCCGGATCCGGAAACCGCTGTGACTGCATCCATCTGGCTTTCATCAGAGATGAAAGCCACTTTACCACTCAATTGTAACAGGCTGACGCTCAGATCGCACTGTTTGGCAGTTACAGCATGATTGGCACAGCACACCATCATTCCCGCCCCGATGGCAGCGGGAGTGTTTGGCATGCAGCGAATAACAGCTGCATCTTCACCAAGCAGGTTTGTAATCGCAGAGATACTTATTCCCGCAGCAACCGAAATAAATAATGTGCGCTCGCCTTTTTCTAAAGCCCTGCTTGCGAGAAAACGATAGTCGGGCAGAACAGCCTCGATCACCTGTGGTTTTACCGCAATGATAACAGCTTGCGGATTAAAACCATCAGGAACACCGTGCGCGTCCATTGAAACAGATGCACCCAGCTCTGCCGCCCTGTTACGAAGCTCTGCAACGGGCTCAACGACATGTGCCTCAACCGCCATATCGCTTGAGAGCCAGCCCTTAAGCATCGCAAATCCCATATTGCCACAGCCAATGAGTAAAATGCGCGTAGTCATGATGCAGTTCTCACGATTTCATCAATAATATTTGCCACCTGTTCAGCCGCCTCAAATTGAGGCATGTGACCAATATTGGGGAGCAGATGCAGACCTGCCTTACCGGGTCCACCCAGCGCATGTTTCCATGGAATAATCTGATCCTGGTGACCCCAGATAATTCTTTGCGGGATTGTGAGGCGTGTAAGTACATCCGAAAAATCGGACGCTTGCGTACCATCAGGGAACAGTCTTTGAGCCAAATCAGCCTGAGCATTGCGCAGATCAACATTCTCACGCTGCTGCATGGTGGCAGCAACAAAAGCCGGGCTGATAAGGGCTTTGTCGGCAACAAGTTGCCGCAGCCAGGGTTCGAGGCTTTCCTTGCGTGAGGCGCGAGCGAAACCATCAATAAATGCTCCATTGATGTCAGCGCCCAGACCTGCCGGCGAAATGAGAGTAAGGGAACGAATATCAATGCTGCCAGCCTCAGCGATAGCCAGTGCGGTAGCGCCACCAAGAGAATGGCCGACCAGATGCACCTGTTCCAGACCGGCATTTTCAAGCGCCGTTACGATAACTCCTGCAAGTTGCCTGACATCATTGACCGGCAATAATGGCGAACGGCCATGAGAAGGCAAGTCAATGCTGAGCGTCGTATTACGCGAACGCAAAGCTCCCAATACGGAACGCCATGACAGCGAGTCTGAACCAAAACCATGCAGAAACACGATCGGTATTCCCTCGCCAGCCCTGCGCTGGATATGGAGACCATTTGCAGACTGGATAAGCGGCTTTAATTCAGATGCAGCGCTCTGGCTGGTGACAGTTGCTGCGGCGTCTGCCTGTTTCAGCAGCTTTTCAATGTCGCGAACCTTGATACGACCACTTGGACTTGAGGCATTGACAGTCTTGAGATCAATGCCTTTTTCTGCTGCCAAACGTCGGGCCAGCGGAGACGCGATAATCCGGTCGCGATACTTCAGGATGGGCTTTTCCACGACCTCGACAGGCTGCGTTGAGATAGCAGCGGGCGTTTTCGTCTGCGCGGCAGTAACAGGCTTGTCATCGCTTGAACCAATAATGCCAAGCAAACCACCAATTTCGATTTCCGTACCAATTTCAGCGCGAATTTCGGTCAGAATACCGGAAGCTGGCGCTTCGATTTCTGTGGCGGCCTTTGCTGTTTCAACAATAACAACAACATCACCGGCTTTGACGGCATCCCCGACCTTAGCCAGCCATTCCACGACCACGACGGCTTCCATATATTCGCCGCCAGCGCCCGTTACGACAATATCAGTCATGACCGCCTCCTTCAGGCAAGAGCCTTGCGTGCCGCATCGGCAATCTTGGCTGCATTTGGCAGAACAGACATTTCCAGCGGCTCACTGTATGGAACAGGTAAGTCCGGCAGCGTGACGCGTTGCACCGGCGCATCAAGATCATCAAAAGCATGATCCATGATTGTTGCTGAAATTTCAGCGGCATAGCCACAGAAACGCCATCCTTCATTCACGACCACAGCATGATTGGTCTTGGCAATCGATGCCTTGATCGAATTAAGGTCCAGCGGGCGCAATGTGCGCAGATCAATGACTTCAGCCTTGATACCATCTGCAGCAAGCAATTCTGCTGCTTTCTGGCTTTCCAGCACCATGCGTGAAGTGGCAAAAATGGACACATCAGTGCCTTCAACAACGGTACGCGCCTTGCCAATCTCGACGACAAAATCAACATCATCCGGCACTTCGTCACGCAGATTATAAAGGAGCTTGTGCTCAAGAAACACGACCGGCTGCTGATCACGGATTGCTGCTTTCAGCAGTCCTTTTGCATCTGCAGGCGTGACCGGTGCCACCACTTTAATACCTGGAATATGTGCAACGAGCACATCAAGACTCTTGGAGTGCTGCGCACCAGCTCCGGCACCGCCACCACCTTGTGTACGCAGCACAAATGGCATTTGCACCTGATCAGCCCAGATATACTCGTAGATAGATGCCTGATTGATCAGGGCATCAAGTACGAGTGGCATGAAATCAGCATACATGATTTCAAGTACAGGACGTGTTCCAGTCATTGCAGCAGTGACGGCCATAGCCGCCAGAGCCTGCTCGGAGATGGGAGTGTCGCGCACGCGCGATTCACCAAACTCTTCCATCAGCCCGCGGGTGACTTTGAAAACGCCACCATAACGGGCAATATCTTCACCGAACAGAAAGACGCTAGGGTCGCGTTGCATTTCTTCACGCAATGCTGCATTCAGTGCTTCTGCGTAACGTAACTTAGCCATTAACGTGCCTCCGAATAGGCCGCACTGGCCGGATGCAATTCAAATGTTGGATATGGATCAGAAAGCGCTTTTTCAACGGCCGCTTCAACTTCAGCCGTAGCTTCTTTATCGATTGCAATGAGCTTGTCTTCGCCCACTTCGCCCTTAAGCGCATCAAAACTGATCTTGATAGGATCATGCTTTTTCCATGCCTTGATGTCTTCATCGGACTGATAGCCACCCATGTCGGATGTCGAAAAACCTTCGATACGATAGGTTTTTGCTTCAATCAGTGTTGGGCCTTCACCACGGCGCGCCCGATCAACGGCTTTCGACACAGCACGATAGACCGCAACCGCATCGTTTCCATCAACGATCTCACTGGGAATAGCATATCCTGCGCCGCGAAGACTAAGATCAGAGACTGCTGACTGAACCGAATGATGCACGGTCAGGCCGAATTGATTGTGCTCAAGCACAAAAACAACTGGCAATTTCCACAGGGAAGCCATGTTCATCGATTCATGCGCAATACCTGTATGCGAAGCGCCATCACCAAAGAAACACATCGCCACATCCTTGCGGCCCTGAACCTGCATGGACAGCGCCATACCGGTCGCAGCAGGAATACTGGCACCGACAATAGCATTACCACCAATCATGCCGCGCGAGACGTCCGCGACAAGCATATGTCCGGCACGGCCCTTACAGTAACCGGTTTCACGGCCAAGGATTTCCGCAAGGATTTTATAAACATCAAGACCTTTGCCGACATAATGCGCGTGACCACGATGTGTACTGGTAATAAAATCATTGTCGGTAAGCATAGCAGTTGCTGCAACACCAACCGCTTCCTGACCGTCACAACGATGAATAGGGCCGCGTGTCTTACCGGCCTTATTAAGATCACCCAGACGCTCTTCAAGCCTGCGGGTGATAATCATACGCCGGTATATTTCCAGCTGTTCGTCTATGGATGGTCCGTTTTTCATATCAACTCTACCAAGTAATTTTTGAATTTTTTCGATGCGCAGCGCTGGTTTTCAATCACGCTTGTCCAGTCGATCCTGCAATCGGTGCCAGGGATGAATGAACCGGGCCACTTGCACACCAACCCCGTGACCGGCCACGGTCTTGAGACCACTGACCGGCATTGGCATCGCACTGTCGCTAAGACGGCCTGTGAGAATCTGTGCCGCATTGCGACCCCAGACTGTGCTCATCGCAATTCCGCGCCCGGAATATATGCCAGCAAAAATTACACCCGGTGCAAGTTCCATCAGGCGGGGAACCTTGTCGGGCACAACAGCAATAACGCCTTCCCAATATTCTGCCGCAGGCACATTCGGAACCTGTGGCAGCAAAGCGGTAAGCCGGCGCATCACCTTGCTCTTTCCCCGCTCGGCTGCGTTAAACCACACTGTATGAGAACCGACCATTGCCAAAGCGCCGGTTGAATCGTAACGGAAAGCACGAATATCGCGGCTTGTGTCGGAAACGCCTTCACGGCCCGGCAGCACCTTCTTCTGTAAATCTGCAGAGAATGGAGCAGTGGCAATCTGATAGACCCGCACAGGGATCATTGCCTTATGAAGTGAAGGCCAGAAATGGCCGGCAACCGCATTTGCAGCGACAAGCACTTTCGCTGTGCGGACACGACCTGTATCCGTTTTTACAATCCAGCCATTCCCCTCTTTTTCGATTGCCTTAACCATCGATTGGGTATGGATAGTCGCGCCTTCCTGCGCCGCAGCCCGCGCCAGCCCCTGTGTCAAAGCATATGGGTTGAGATAACCGGCATCAAAGGCTTTCCAGCCACCGAGAAAATCACCACCGCCAACTTTTTCGGCAATCGACGCGCGATCCAGCCATTCAACCTTGCAGCCGAGCGCTTTCCATTCCTTATGAAAAATCTCTGCCCGTTTCAGCGCTTCAAGCGAATGACATGCCTGCATCCAGCCCTGGCTGACCAAATCGCACTTGATCTTGTATCTGGAGATCAGGTCAAACAGTCTGAGCGGTGCTGTCGCCACCATTTCATTGTATAGATCCCCGCGCTTTTTACCGAGCAACTCTACAAATTCGCTTGGGCTCTTTTTGGAATGGTGTGGGATCACCTGCCCATTATTGCGCCCTGAAGCAGCCTGACCAATATCGGCCCCTTCAAGTACGATAACGCGTGCGCCTGATATCGCCAGTTCAATCGCAGCATTAAGCCCGGTAAAACCCGCTCCGATAACAACCACATCGGCTACTGTCTCTCCATAGAGCGGGACTGCTTTGAACTCTTGCTCTTTGGATATCTTGCGCCAGTGATGCATTTGATCTTGTGTCATCTTCAATGCTCTACCTGTCCATGTGCGCCCAGATAAAGAGCGGCAAGTGAGGGATCTTCGGCAATCCGTTTTGCTCCGCCTTCAAGGCGACAGCGGCCCGATTCAAAGAGATAGGCATAGTCACCTATCTCCAGTGCAAGACGCACATTCTGCTCGACCAGCAAAATGGCAATACCGCGGTTTGCCAGATCGACAATGATGCGGAAAATCTGGGCTATCAGTTTTGGTGCTAGCCCAAGTGACGGCTCATCAAGCATCACCAGATCAGGCTCCGCCATCAGGCAGCGGCCAATAGCGAGCATCTGTTGCTGGCCGCCAGAGAGACGCTGTGAAGAGGTTTGAGCCCGCTCGCGAAGGATCGGAAACAGCGTGTAAACATCTTCACGCTTTTCCTCGAACGTCTGTTTACGGTCAATATTGGAGGCGATCAGGTTTTCCTCTACCGTCAGACGGGTGAGAATGCGGCGCCCTTCAGGACAATGGGACAGTCCGAGATGTGGAATGCGTGCAACATTCATACGGGTAATATCGGTGCCAGCGAACTGAACACGCCCCTCACGAACATTGGTCAGCCCTGAAATCGTGTTGAGCAGCGTCGTTTTACCAGCACCGTTGGGACCAACGACGACAACGATTTCCCCGGCACGGACTTCCAGATCAATGTTGTTGAGGATCTGCGTTGGCCCGTAGCCCGAGGTTAGCTTTTCGATCCTGAGCAAGGGCTCTGATTTCGTCGAGTTCATCGGTTGTTCCTAAATAAGCTTCCTGCACGATTTCGCTTGCCTGCACCTGTGCAGGCGTTCCGGCGAACAAAAGACTTCCGAAATTGAGGACATAGATCCAGTCGCAAAGTGACATTACAAGATCCATGTCATGCTCAACGACGATGATGGAGCGATGCGGCTTGAGAAACGATCGCAAACGCGCTGTTAGATCAGCTGTCTCCAGATGATTAAGGCCTGCCGCCGGCTCATCCAGCAAAAGCACGGAAGGATCGCGGACAAGTGCTCTGGCTATTTCCAGAATACGCTGACGGCCATAGGGCAGCAGATTGGCCTGTGTATCTGCATATTGTTCAATGCCGCACAATTCCAGAATTGCGTAACAAAGATCACGACGTTCACTATTTCTCTTCTTGCCGAAACCGGGAACGAAAACTTCCTTCCAGACGGAACCACGATCGGCAGGATAAAAACACACTTCCAGATTTTCAATCGCAGTCAGATGATCAAACAAACGGACATTCTGGTAAGTACGCGCAATGCCTGCCACGCTGATCTTGTGCTTTGGCAGAGACTGAACAGAAGTTCCGTTCAGCACAATTTCGCCGCTGGTGGGTGGAAATGATCCCGACATCAAATTGATCAATGTCGATTTTCCTGCACCATTAGGGCCAATAATGCCATAAATTTTGCCCGGCTCGAACGTCATTGAGACATCATTTGTCGCGACGAGTGCCTGAAATCGTTTAACGAGATTCTTCAATTCCAGCATTATTTCCACACCAATTTAGAAATTAGCCGTACGGGCGTCAGAGATTGCGGGACAATCCCGCGTGGACGCAACACGATAACGCCAACCAGCAACAAGCCGAAAAGAAGCATGCGATATTCCGCATATTCACGAAGAAGTTCTGGCATAACCACAAGAACAATAGCCCCGACAACAACGCCGACAATATTGCCTATACCGCCTATGACAATCACAAGAACGACGAGAATGGATTCATTCAGGGTGAAGCTTTCAGGGCTTACAAAACGCTGAAACGCCGCAAAGATCACACCGCACAGAGAACCAATGACAGCACTGGTTGCAAATGCAATCAGTTTGACACGGGTTTTATCAATTCCAACTCCGACAGCGGCATCCTGATCCTCCCGAATGGCAAACCAGGCTTTGCCGAGTATTGAACGCTCAAGGCGATACACGACGATGCCGGTAATAATCGCCATTCCAAGCAGCAGAAAATAGAACTGCATTGGCGAACTGATCTGATAGCCAAACAGCGACAATCGATCGATACCTGTGATGCCACGCGGGCCGTTTGTCAGCCAGTCGATATTGTTGAGAAGAATGCGGATGATCTCACCGAAACCAAGCGTGACGATTGCAAGATAATCGCCGCGTAGCCTCAAAACAGGGATGCCAAGCAATATTCCGGTAAACCCGCCTGCGACCGCTGCTACTGCAAGAACAGCAAAGAACGGTAAGTGGATGTCAAAGTAATTGCTGGAAAGCAAGGCATAGCAATAAGCACCGACCGCATAAAATGCGACAAAGCCCAGATCAAGCAGACCGACATAGCCAATGACAATATTAAGCCCCATGCCCAAAATGATGTAAAGCAACACCAGATCCGCAATACGCAGATAATAATTTGGCAATGTTGGGATATAGGCCAATAGCCCCAAAGCGACGGCAATGCATAACAGGCCTAGATAGTTCAGACGCTTTTTGGGGGCCGAGTTACCGATCCTGCTGCGTTCAAGCGTGTTTTCTTGTGCGCTCATGTTAAAATTCCCGCTTCGTTACGCCCGATTCCTCAGTGACATTCTCACCAAGAAGACCGGCAGGACGGAAGAGAAGCACTGCAATCAGAACAGCAAATGCGAAGATATCGCGATACTCGGTTCCCAGAACACCATGGCTCACAATCGGCAATAATGCAGTCCCGAATACTTCGAGGAAGGCCAGCACAAAACCACCGATCATTGCACCAGGAATAGACCCAATGCCGCCAAGAATTGCAGCCGTAAATGCTTTCAGACCGACAACAACACCCATTGTTGGACTGACAAGACCGTAATAAGAACCATATAAAACGCCGCCCAAGGCACCAAGACCGGGGCCAACGAAGAAAATAAGACTGATTGTTCTGTTGACATTGACGCCGAGAAGAGCAGCCGTGTGATGGTTTTCCGCAACAGCTCGCACCAATACACCCAGTCGCGTGCGATTGATAAGGAACTGCAACGCATACATAAGTACGATCGATAGGGTTACGATAAAGATCTGCAGATAAGTGATACTTGCACCAGCAATCTCAAAACGCTCAGGATCAACAAGTGCTGGAAAAGCGATTGGCTGCGGCCCGGCGATCAACTGCATCGCCGCTTGTAGGGCCATCGAAACGCCCAGCGCACTGAGCATGGGTGCCAGTCTGCTTGAGTTACGAAGAGGCTTATACGCAGCGCGTTCGGTAATAACACCCACGGAGCCGACAGCAACAAATGTCACAGCCATCACAAGCATGACTACGAACACGTAAGAAAAGCCACTTGCAACCGCGAAAGCTGACAAGGCCACCAGAGCGACATAGCCGCCGAGCATGAACATCTCGCTATGCGCAAAATTGATAAGACGCAGAACGCCGTAGACCATCGTATATCCGAGGGCGATAAGCGCATAAATAGCACCGATCGTCAGAGCGTTGATCGTTTGTTGAATGATGAGACTGGTCATATGAGATTAGCCTTGGATGACAGCAATTCAAACGCGCGGCAGCCAAATGTTGCGCTTGCGTTTAAAAATATTGTCATTGAAATCAGGCGGTGGACTGTTTTTTTACACAGCCCACCGGTTCACAAATTTAATCAGCCGGCCTGACCGACCATCTTGAATTCGCCGTCCTTGATTTCATAAAGATACATTGGAGCGACTGTGCGCTCACCAACATCGGTGAACTTGACATGACCAAGCATCGTATCCAGCTCAACACCCTTCAAAGCAGGGAGCAAATCAGAACGTGTTGGCTCGGCAGCATTCTTTAAAGCTTCTGCAACGATCTGACCGCTTACATAGCCGTAAATCGAATAAGGCCCAACTTCCTGACCAAAGCGCTGCTTGTAACGCTCTCCAAATGAGACGAGTTCAGGCGTTGCATCCGCAGGTGGAATCGGGAAAGTCAAAATAACATTTGCAGCCGCTTCCTTGCCTGCCTGCGCAACGAAATCAGGTGTAAAGGCACCATCCGGCACCAATAGTTTCGCATCCAGCCCCTGCTCACGCATCTGCTTTGCAAAGAGAGCAAGCTGAGGCATCACAGCACCCATATAAACCACATCAGGCTTTGCTGATTTAAGCTGAGTAATGACAGCTGTGAAATCAACATCCGTTGGATTAACCGACGAAGTGGACTGGATTACACCGCCCCTTTTCTTGAAGTCATCCGCAAAAATTTCCGATACGCCCTGACCAAATGCCTGCTTGTCATTGACGATGACAGCATTCTTCGCACCCAGCTTATTAATGGCATACTCAGCTGAAAGCTCGCCCTGCGCAAAATCGCTTGCAGTTGGACGGACAATATTTTCAGCACCTTGCTTGGTGATATCCGGGTTAGAGCCAAGGACAGCCTCCGGCATATCGCAATCAGAATAGATTGACTGCGCTGCAAGCTGAACACCACTGTTCAGATGTCCGATTACTGCAACGATACTGTCATCATCACAGAATTTCTGAGCAACAAGTGTACCTTCCTTCGGATCGGCCTTATCATCCTGTCGAACTAAAGACAGCTTTTTACCGTTTACGCCACCTGCAGCATTAAGCTCTTCAAAATAAAGATCAGTGCCGTTGAAAAGCGTCGTGCCGAAGATCGCCTGCGGGCCGGTAAGCGGTGCAGTAGCACCAATCTTGATATCTTCAGCATAAGCAGCACCGCACAGGAGAGTTGCCACCGAAAAAGAAAGGAGTATGCGCTTCATTAGATCCACCTCAATGGTTATTTGTTATCTGTTATAACACATAACTAGCATGCACAAATTCCCCTCGCAATGTCTTTTTTCAAAGACGCCTGTGTGCCAACCCGCTTCTGTAGTTTAGTCACCACTTAATTCTAATTTTGTGCGAAAAGGTATTGCAAAACCAGCAAGGCTCAATTGAGTTTTGTTATTTTATATGGATTATGTGCCGATTTCATTTGCTCTGGCCTCGGTTTCATTCCGGTCTTTAGAGAACATTCTATATCAGCAAATCATAGAAATGAGTGAAGCATTATGCGGCTCGTATCGCACACACCAGTAACGTGACACGCTGTCAAGTTGACTCAGTTTTACATATTAAGCTTTCAATCCTTGGATAAGGGATTGCGTCTTTTGCCTATAATGACCTTGCCCCATTGAATTAATCCATTTTGAAATCAGCTCTGGCTCATTGAGAGGATCAGAAAATGAAGCGCAACCGTTTCACAAAAGAACAGATCATCTGTCTTCTGAAGGAGTACGTGGCGGATATGCCGGTCTCGGAGCTTTACCGCAAACACGGCGTCAGCGATGCCAGCATCTAAAAATGGAAGGCGAAGTTGGTGGCATGGAAGTGTCGCAACGCCTGAAATGCCAAAGAAACATTATAATTCAGGAGGAATCTTCCCCTTGTAGCCCAACGACTGTGAGATGTTTTGAGCCGCGTGAAAAACTGCATCGACCTGATAAGGAGATGCGGGAAAGCTAACGTTCTGTATAGAGCCAACAATAGCGAGCGTTCCTGCCAGCGTAGAGTTTCCATCAAATATTGGTGCTGCGATGGCATTAATGCCTAACGTATCTTCATTGGGTGAACTTGCGAAACCCAAAGCTGCAACCGACCGGCACTCAGCTTCGAGTTTCTGGGCGTCGGTAATAGTTTTTGATGTAAGAGCACGTAACTCTTTACGTTTGATTTGTGCGAAAAGAGCGTTGCTGCCGTAAGCGAGCGCAATCTTACCTTGTGCAGTTGCGTGAAGATCAAGTGAGCTGCCGACCCTAACACCAATCTCTAGATTTGACTTTCCCAACAAAGTCATAACAACCGTCAATCCACGTGGGCCGATGGTTGAAACAACAACAGTTTCGCCGATCTTGTCCCGCAAAGCTTTGACAGGCTCTTGCGAGACCTGGAGTATGCCGATGCGGCCAGCGGCCGCCTGACCCAGCAGATAAGATCTTACCCCCATGTGATAACGTTGGGTCACATGGTTTTGCGCCAAATATCCGCGCTCCACAAGTGTCTGAAGATGACGAAAAACGGTGCCTTTGGTGGTGTCCAGTTTAGTGGCCAGTTCGCTGACGCCGATTTCGCCATCCTCCGACGCCACAGCCTCCAGAACGTCGAAAGCCAGGTGCAGTGACTTGATGCCGTTTTCGCGTTTATGATTGTCGGTCACAATAAGCGCTTATCCCTTAAAAAAAGACTTTACGGACATCCGCGAGGTCTGCGCGTCTTTGGTGAGACGATACTCAATTCTATCTTTGATAGTGTTATGGCTTTTTAAATGCAAATGCACATTATGATCACAACTTACGCTTGCCAGAAATGTTCAAAGTATCCAGAGGATAACAATCATGTATGGAGCGCCTCAGTGGCACTCCATTTAAGAAATATTGCTTGCTCCTTAGAGGCTGGCTGCGACCTCATCGAGTGATTCACCCAGCGCCTGAAGAATAATATCAATTTCAGATGGTTTGATTATCAGCGGCGGCGCACAAACAAGCGTATCACCCAGAGCTCGAAGCAAAACACCGCGCTTACGCAATTCATCCGAAACACGCTGCGCAACTTTCAGCGATGGGTCAAATGGAAGCTTGCCGGATTTGTCTGCAACAAATTCGAGCGCCCCCATTAAGCCAATTCCACGAACCTCCCCGATCAGCTCATGATCGGCAAAGCGACGCAAGCCATCCTGAAACTGAGGTTCCAACGCCTTTACTGTGGCCACGATATCCATTTCATCGTATATTTTCACAGCTTCCAGCGCGACCGCCGCCCCTACAGGGTGGCCACCATAGGTAAAACCATGGCCAAAGCCGCCAAACTCATGGGTGCGATCAGCAAGAACCTGATATATGGCGTCGGAAATCAGCAGTGCCGAGATCGGGAAATATGCAGAAGACAGCCCCTTGGCGCAGGTCAACATATCCGGCTTGATACCCATCCTGTCGCAGCCCCAATAAGCCCCCGTACGGCCAAAACCGCAGATCACCTCATCGGCAACAAACAAAATGTCATATTTCTTGAGGACTGCTTGCACCTTATCAAAATAGGTTGCAGGCGGGACGAGAACGCCGCCCGTACCCATCACCGGTTCTGCAAAGAACGCTCCAATAGTTTCAGGTCCTTCACGAAGAATAGTCTCTTCCAGTTCGGCAGCCAATCTGGTGGCGAATGCTTCATCGCTTTCACCTGGCTTTGCATTGCGATACGCATGCGGCGCTGTAACGGTGATAAAGCCATCTATTGAGATACCAAAGCCTTTATGCATGTTTGGCAAACCAGTCAGACTGGCAGAAGCAATCGTTGTGCCATGATAGCTTTTTTGCCGGGAAATTATCTTGCGCTTTTCTGGACGCCCCAAGGCTGACTGATAATACCATACAAGCTTTATTGCCGTATCAACTGCCTCTGAGCCCGAACATTGAAAGAGCACTTTGGACATCGAACCCGGCGACTTGGCTAGAAGTGCCTGGGCCAGATCTATTGTCGGCTGATTGCCGCGATGAGCAAAAATCTGCTGATATGGCAGTGAAAGCGACTGCTGATATGCTGCATCCGCAAGCCGGCGTTCGCTGAAGCCCAGCGACGCACACCACAATCCCGCCATGCCCTCAATGAAACGGTTCCCCTCAGAGTCGATCACATAAATACCGTCTCCTTTTTGGATCACCATTGGCCCGACTTTTTCATGAAGCCGTGCATCTGTTTGAGGGTGCATGTGCCCTTCTATATCGCGATCATGCGCAGAATTGCTTAACATAACTCTATCTCCGTACCGTAATATGAAACACAATACCGTATAGCGTAACATTGTTCATTTGAACATGGCATCAATCTGGGTTACGATAATCAAAAATAAGAATGAACTTATCGCTGACGGTGTCTTAGGGTCAGGACCCATTAATTTGATGAGAATGGCATCTGAAATGACAAGATTTGCCCAAATATTCAAAGCGAGAGACGTGAGGACCGGGGTGTTCCCCCCGGTTGAGCGGCTCGACGCAGCAGATCGTCACGTCATTTCGATGTCCGAAGGATGTGGCCCATCCGCCCGGCCTACTTCGTCGGAAAGTCTTGAAAATGAACCACATTTCCTTCGCCTTTCCTTCTCGTATCCAAACGGATGGCCTCACACCATTCCCGTCAAATTAATGAGTCCTGACCCTAAACTTGGCAAACATATTGGCGATAGAAAAGCCAATCATTGGTACATTCGGACTCAGATCATTAAACGTGAGCAGATATGTGATGGTAATTTCATTAAATGAAACTTCTAGCAAAGAAAATCTATATGATGCCGTATGAAACGCGAAATATTCGTTTATCTATCGTGACATTTAGAAAATAGTATGGATCACTGAATGAAATTAATGTCCTCGAAATAGAAAACTATTCGCTAAAAGAGATGGAATCTACGAATGGTCGCCGTGGAAATGCAGACAGATATCAGCACTCAAAATGCTGCAATCGGAAATATGTTAAAGGCAACACAACCTTCAGTGATTGCAACCTTTCGCAGCGTCAAAAAGAATTATGGTGCTTATATAGCGATCAGCAATCTTGATCTTGATGTTTACAACGGCGAGTTTCTGACACTTCTCGGCCCGAGCGGCTCCGGCAAGACGACCACCCTGATGATGCTTGCCGGTTTCGAAAAGCCTAATTCTGGTGAAATTCATATCAATGGCGAAGATGTTACACGTTGCGCACCGTATGATCGTGGCATGGGGGTCGTGTTTCAAAGCTACGCATTGTTCCCCCATATGACGGTAGCCGAAAATCTCGCCTTTCCTCTGGCTGTACGTAAAATACCAAAGGCTGAACGTGACAGACTTGTCACAAGAATGCTGGACCTCATCCAACTGCCTTCCGTTGGCGACCGCAAACCGCAACAACTGTCCGGCGGGCAGCAACAGCGTGTCGCCCTCGCGCGCGCACTCGTTTACGAGCCTCGTATCGTGCTTATGGATGAGCCTTTGGGCGCCCTCGACAAAGCCTTGCGTGAAACCATGCAGATGGAACTGAAGTCCCTGCATGCACGTCTTGGTATTACCTTTGTCTATGTCACCCACGATCAGGATGAGGCCCTGACCATGTCGGACCGTATCGCTGTGTTCAACAAAGGAAAAATCGCACAAATTGCACCGCCTGAAGTTATCTATAAACGCCCTTCGGACAGGTTTGTCGCGGGCTTTGTCGGCGAAGCCAATCTCATTGATGCCGAGGTTCTTGAGATCAAAACAGGTCGTGCGAGCGTCAAGACCCGCGATGACGCTATCCTTTCCGGAATTGCATCAGGCGATCTTGCTGTTGGAAAATCAGCCGCGATTTTCAGCCGCCCGGAGGAAGTACAGATCGTTCCAGCTTCGGCAGCAGGTCTGCATGGTGAGGTGAATTCTGTTATTTTTCACGGCGATCACCTGCGGATCCATATCACCACAGATGCAGGACAGGTCATTCATATCAAGGAGAATTCTGCTGGTCGAAATAGCCGGGTTAAGCCCGGTGATCGCGTTGCACTGAAATTCCCCGAAGAAAGCTGCGTCATCATTCCTTAATTGAAAACTGCACCACACAACCTCTCAGGCGCAACAAAGCCGACTAAAACTTCGAATTATGCACTGTCAATAATCATAAAGGGAACAGAAAATGGCATTCATAAATGGAAAAATCCTTCTTGCCGCGACAATTGTTTTAGGATTGCCGAGCGTAAGCAGCGCACGTGATCTCACTGTGACATCATGGGGTGGCACCTTTCAGGATGCACAGCGCAAGGCTATTTTTGAACCGTTCACCAAGGAAACAGGCAAAAAACTGATCGAAGACTCCTGGGATGGAGGCATTGGTATTCTGCGCACAAAATCTGAAGCCGGTGACGGCGGTTGGGACGTTGTCCAAGTAGAATCCGAAGAACTGGAACTTGGATGTTCTGAAGGCCTGTTCGAGGAAATAGACTTTGATCGCGCAGGTGGAAAAGACGCTTATGTGGCAGGTGCTGTCAGCCCATGTGGCGTAGGATCTGCAATTTATAATTTCGTGGTCGCTTATGACACTACGGTCTTCAAGGATGGTCCAAAAAACTGGGCTGACTTTTTCAATCTTGAAAAATTTCCAGGCAAACGCGCTCTCCGTCAGGGACCGAAAGGCAACCTCGAAATTGCCCTGATGGCTGATGGTGTCGCACCAGCGGATGTCTATGCAACACTCAAGACCGCAGAAGGTGTTGACCGGGCATTCAAGTCGCTTGATCGCATCAAGCCAAATCTCGTTTTCTGGAAAGCCGGTGCGCAGCCTATGCAGTTGCTTGCCTCTGGCGAAGTCGCCGCGACGTCAACATATAACGGTCGTGTCACAACAGCCATCAATGTTGATAAAAAGCCCTTCAAACTGGTTTGGAACGAGTCTCTTCAAACAACAGACAGCTGGGTTATTCTTGCCAACTCCCCTAACAAGGATGCAGCCTATGAGTTCCTCGACTTTGCGTCGAAGGGAGAATATCAGGCACAAATCCCGTCTTATCAGCCAATTGGCGTGACTTCGAAGGCAGCACTTGAACTGATCGACAAGAAGATCCTTGCCGACTTGCCAACCGCACCGGAAAACGCAGCCAATGTGCTCAAAATCGACGATGCTTTTTGGATCGATAACATTGATACTCTGAACGCCAGATGGACAACCTGGTCAGCGAACTAATTTGGGTCTGAAGAAGCATAAAGCCGCGCCATTAAAGATGCGGCGCAAAACAGACGTTTGAGCATTTCGATCGAATTGATCCGATCGAAATGCACTGTAATCCAGTAAAGGGATCAGGCATGGCAACCATTTTTTCCAGAGAGCGCTTTGGCAGCTATGTCCTGATCGCCCCTTTATTAGTGTTTATGATCGCAGTATTTCTTGTGCCCCTTGGGATGGTGATGTGGCGGAGCTTTTCCGATACGGAGCTGATAACGGCACTTCCCGAAACAGCCGCAGTGCTTGACCAGTGGGACGGAATTAATTTACCGCCCGAAGCAGCTTTCGACACGCTGGCCGATGAGATCAAAAATGTCGCTCCCGCTCGTCTCGCCTCACTTTCAAGACGCCTCTCCTACGAAAACCCCAGCGCTCGCGAATTGCTTACAGGTACAAAACGCAAAATTGGCGATGCCGCGCCGGGTAGCGGACGCGAACGACTGGCGGCCACGGATAAGCGCTGGGAAGAACCCAGTACCTGGCAGGTTATGAAAAGGGCGAGTGGCCCGGTAAATAGCTATCATATTCTGTCTGCCCTTGATCTGAAGCGCGACTATGGAAATGGTATTGTGCAAGCACGACCAGAGGGAGGCATCTACCGAGATGTCATGATGCGGACATTCAGCATCGCCGCCATAACGACAATAGTTTGCATCATTCTGGCCTTCCCGCTTTGTGCCTTTCTTGCAGGACGATCAGACCGTACAAGAAACTTTCTGCTGATCATTGTGCTTTTACCATTCTGGACATCCATTCTGGTTCGTACCACGGCATGGATCGTGCTGTTGCAGGATCGCGGTGTGATCAATTTGGTGCTGCAAAATCTTGGTATTATCGATCAACCGCTGGGATTACTTTTCACCCGAACCGGGGTTATCATTGCCATGGTGCATGTCATGCTGCCGTTCCTTATCTTCCCACTGCTTGGGTCGATGCGAGCTGTTGATCCGCGCCTGATGCGGGCTGCTGCCTCGCTTGGCGCCCGCCCGCTCTATGCATTCTTCCGGGTTTACCTGCCGCAGGTCGTTCCCGGATTGATGGCTGGAGCAATGCTGGTCTTCATCATCACGATCGGCTTTTATATCACGCCTGCGCTCCTCGGCGGACCAGGAGACCAGATGGTCGGTTACTATATCTCCATGTTCACGACCGCTACCCTCAACTGGGGACTTGCCTCCTCGCTGGGCCTCTTCCTTCTTATCATAACTGCCGTGTTGTTTACGCTTCAAAGACGTTTCTCGCGCGGCGGAATTAATCTGGGTTGATGACGATGATTGCCACACAAAAATATTCGCCCGGAAAATTGCTTCTGGCACTTATATCCGGGCTCGTTCTAGGCTTCCTCATTCTGCCTATTCTGGTAATCATACCCTTGTCATTTAATGACTCACGCTATCTCGCATTGCCGTTTGAGGGCTTTACGTGGCGCTGGTATCAGGATTTCATTTCTTCACCGACATGGCGGGAAGCCCTGATAAACAGTATCGCCATCGCGTTGGCCACGACGGTGCTGTCAACCATTCTTGGCACCGCAGCAGCAATTGGTCTGGCAAACGGAAAAGTCAGGGGCAGAAAGCTCATTGAAACGCTTCTTTTAGCACCGCTCATCGCGCCTGCCGTCATAGTCGGTGTGGGTATCTATTTCATTTTTTCGATGCTCGGCCTGACACAGACCATGTTTGGTCTCATTCTGGCGCATACGGCATTGGCAGCCCCATTTGTAGTGGTCACGGTAGGCGCAGCAATGACAGCGCTTGATCAACGCCTTCTCTGGGCTGCTGCCAGTATGGGGGCACGCCCATTGCACGCTTTTCGAAAAATTACTCTGCCAATCATTTCACCGGGGATTATATCAGGTGCATTATTTGCCTTCACAGCATCCCTTGATGAAATTGTGATCACGCTGTTTCTGGCCGGACCGGGTCAAAGAACACTGCCAAGGGAAATGTTCTCGGCAGCACGCGACACGATCACCCCTACGCTCGCAGCGGCGGCAACAACGATGATCGTTTTCTCAACCGTTTTACTTGTGACCTCGCTTTTCGTGAAAGGCCGGGCGCAAAACAATACGACCAGAAGCTGATTTGAAACAATGCGTTTTGATGCGCAGATTGCGCATCAAAACGTATATCGGCATTCAATCCCAGTGGGATTAGAAATCAGTCAGCCCGACTGATCTTCCCACATGAGCAGATCCACCTCATCCGTGACATGTTCAATATGTTGTATCTGAGCTGCCCTGTCGGGCAGAATGCTTTTCATCTGATTTAAAAGCCGCAGCCAGAGCAGATGTGGCGCTTGCAAACAGACCAACATCGCTACCTACAGCAACAAATGTTGCGCCAAGATCAATATAGCGACGAGCCAGACGGTTATCGGCTGTCAGAATTCCCGCAGCTTTGCCTGAGGCAACAATTCTCAACAGGGCATCTTCGACCACAGACTGAACCTCAGCTGCGCCCGGACGTCCGAGAAAACCGAGATCCGCAGCCAGATCTGCCGGACCGATAAAGACACCATCGATGCCATCCACATTCAAAATCGCATCAAGCGACGCAATTCCACGCCGGCTTTCAACCTGAACCAACAGGCAAATCTGGTCATCGGCTGTTTTTAAATAATCAGCCGTTCGATTAAATGCAGATGCACGGGCAAGTGCAGCCCCGACACCCCGCACCCCATTTGGAGGATAGCGTGTTGCATCAACAAGAGCTTTTGCCTGTTGTGCTGTTTCGACCATCGGAACGAGTATGGTTTGCGCGCCAATATCAAGGACTTGCTTGATCATCCATATCTCGCCAACGGGTAAGCGGATAACAGGATGGCTGGATATGCCGATAGAATGCAGTTGCGCCAGCATGCTGCGAATGTCATTGGGAGCGTGCTCCCCATCAATCAACAGCCAGTCAAACCCTGCACCCGCAGCAATCTCGGCGGTGTAGGCATTAGCAAGGCCAAGCCATAGCCCGATCTGAAGTTGCTGATGTTTAAGAGCAGCTTTAAAATTATTGGGATTTACTGGCATTTTCACTCCGATTGAAAGTGGCAGCTCACAGTGCCCAGACTGCCATAATCGGCAAAGATTGTTGAGCCAGATAACGCTTCAATGGGGCGAATGAACGAGCCTGAGAGAATAATTTCGCCCGGTAATATTGCCTCACCAACTTCAGCTAGCCGGTTTGCCAGCCACGCCACGGCGGTTGCTGGATTATTTAAAACACCTGCCCCCAGACCGGTTTCTTCAACCGAACCGTTGCGGGAAACAATGGCCCCAATCCACCGCATATCCACGTCCAGCGGTTTCACACAGCGACCACCCAACACGACACCCGCATTAGCGGCATTATCAGCAATTGTATCGAGCACATTTCGTGTTTTTTTTGTCTGCTGATCGACACGTACAATGCGCGTATCAAGTATTTCAAGCGCAGGCTGTAAAAAGGCCGTCGCGTTCAGAACATCGATGGCTGTCGCATCAGGCCCCTGTAAACCATCCTTCATAATGAAGGCAATTTCTGCCTCGACGCGCGGCTGTATGAAGCGGCCTGCCGGTATCACGCCGCCATCTTCAAACATCATGTCGTCCAGTAACACGCCTGAATCAGGAATATCAATGTTAAGAGCAGATTGCATAGCCTTTGATGTCAGGCCAATCTTACGACCGATGCTATAGCGGCCTTGCGCATATTTTTGTCGCATCCATTCAGCCTGAATCGCATAGGCATCATCCATGCTCATCGAAGGATTGGCCAGACTGATCAGACCTGTCTGACTCCGTGTTTTTTCAGCTTTCGCAAGATTGCGGGCGCAGGCTTCAATCTGTTCGCGGGTCATCATGTGCAAGATTCCTCATCGACAACGCGATTGGCCAGAAGACCAACGCCTTCGGCCTCAACCTCAACGAGGTCTCCCGGCTTCAGCCAGACTGGAGGATCAAAACGGACACCAGCGCCGGTTGGCGTGCCTGTTATAATAATATCACCGGGGATCAACGTGGCGAAAGTGGAGATATATGCAATCAGTTCGCGAAAACTGAATGTCATGCGACTGGTGCGATCCTCCTGCCGCAGCTCTCCATTGACACGCGTTGTCAGACGAATATCAGCAATCTGATCCTCATGATCAAATGGAACCAGCCATGGACCCAATGCACCGCTTCGATCAAAGTTCTTACCCTGGGTTACGTTGAACTTCGCATGCCTGACCCAATCACGAACCGTACCTTCGTTGCATAGCGTGATTGCAGCAATGTGAGACAGCGCATCGCACTGCGCAATATGGCGACCGGCCTTGCCGATCACCAGTGCCAGTTCTCCCTCATAATCGAGCTGATGCGAAACGGATGGCCGCACCAGCAAATCACCATGACCAACAAACGAAGTGGGAAAACGAACAAACAGCGATGGATTGACCGGGGCAGACTGGCCATCCTTATATTCCTCATTCCGATCTGGATAATTCACACCCACACAGATAATTTTTTGCGGTCTGGCAAGTGGAATGAGATAGGATAGTTCATCTAAAGCGCAGTCTGCTGACAAGCCTGAAAGCTTGCCGCGCAGCGTGCCAAGACCTGCAGACGCAATCACATGCCCAAGGTCACGGAATTCTGGATAGCGATTGCCAAGATCGATAAAACCATGCTGCGTTACAGCACCAAATGTTTCACATCCATTAATAACTACGCTGGCTAACTGAAGTCTTGCTGTCATGGCGTGACCTCAGCCATCTTGTTGAAACCGAACAGATATGCGGGATTATCGACAAGGATTTTCTGACGCTGCTGCGCGTCAGGCGCATAGCGAAACAGCAAGTCAAACAAATCGCCATCATTCGGCGGTTGTTTTTTTGAAAGCGGATGAGGCCAGTCGGTCGCCCACAGCACCCGGTCCGGAGCGGCAGCAATATAGCGCTGCGCGATCGGCACAACATCGTTCCATGGTGCACCGCTGCGCGAAAACTTGTGGCCATTCGAGAGCATGACCCAGAAATTGCCACGCTTAAGCAGCTCTTCTGTAGCAAGCACGGTTTCTGATTCCGGGCCATTTGTCATATCTGGTCGGCCCATATGGTCAATGATAACCGGAATATCGATGTCACTGATCTGCGATAGCGCATCTGTAATTCCGTTCTCGCTCGGCTGAATCTTAATGTACCAGCCAAGTTCACGCGCCCGATCGACCGAACGCGAAAAACTATCCGCAGAAGTTACAAGATTGACTGAACTGAGGAAATTAAACCGCGCACCTCTAACGCCAGCGGAATTAAGCCGCTCTATTTCTGTGTCGCTTAAGGAAAGGGATGCCGCCACCGTGCAGCCTCTATATTCTGGGCCAGCAACCTCAAGAGCATCAAGCAATATCCTGTTATCACTGCCATAGGTGGTCGATTGAACGATGACACCGCGCTCAATCCCAAGAGTACGATGCATACGCAAAGCTTCGTCAATCGTTGCATCCGGCATTTCATAAGCTGCGCCCTGTCGTACAGGATATTTCAGCGGATCACCAAAAGGATGAAACTGACTGTCGCAACTTCCTGCAGGAGCCTTGTTGCTGGGGCGGCGCGGTTCGGGATCAAAGGGAAAATAATCTGACATATTGTTCGTCCGGATCAGTCTTTGTCGAGAATAGCGACAATGTCACATTGGATCAGCAATTCAGCACGCATATGCCCCTGATGGGCATGACGGGCCGGGCGGTTTAAAGGATCAGGGAACATCGCTTCCCATTGGCTATTCAGTGCGATCCGATCATCAGGGTTTCTGAGCCATATAGTGAACTTAACGATATCGTTAACGCTGCCACCTGCCGTTTCAACAATATGGCGGACATTGGAAAACATGCATTCACATTGCTCTTCCAAAGTGGCCGGAATGACGCCTGTGCTGCTGTCCACACCGTTAATAACACTGGACATCAGCACACCTCTCACCACAGACGCATTCGGGATTGGATTGCGGTGGGATGCGCCTGGAAGAAAAACACTTCGCCTGACCATATCACTCATTATGACACCTAAATTTCACTTAATGAAACAATCATTTAATGAGCGTATTCGTAAAATGCAAAAAATCCAATAATATACTTTACTTTTTTACCTGAATGCTGCGTAGTATCGAATAATATCAGGATTTAGTTTCAATCAATGAAAATGAGTCAAATCATGCAGATCACCTATCAGCAATTATTGCGTAACAAGTGCCTTGTTAACGGACAGTGGCTTGGAAATGCGCATAATCCCGTTTTCAATCCTGCGACGGGTGAACAGATTGGCGAAACGCCATCTCTTGATCAGGCGGACATCATCGCAGCCGTCGAGGCCGCCGAAGCAGCCTTCCCGTCATGGTCAGCCCGTCTGGCTAAGGATCGCGCCAAAATCATGAGACGCTGGTCTGATCTTCTGTTGGAGCACATTGATGATCTTGCGCTGATCCTGACCAGCGAACAGGGCAAACCGATTGCTGAAGCACGGGGAGAAATTGTTGCCAGTGCAGCGCAAATAGAATTCTTTGGTGAAGAAGCGAAGCGTATCTACGGCACCACAATACCCAGCCATGTTGAGGGTGCGCATGTCATTGTCAATCGACAACCCATAGGTGTTTGCGCTGCCATTACACCATGGAACTTTCCGGCTTCGATGATCGCACGCAAAGTCGCGCCAGCACTCGCTGCCGGATGCACTGTTGTCTGCAAACCAGCCCCTGATACACCTCTGATTGCCCTTGCCCTTGCTTTTCTAGCGCTTGAAGCCGGCGTTCCTGCAGGCGTCCTCAATCTCGTCACGGGCGACGCCAAGCTGATTGGAAATATCCTGACCTCACATCCGGCTATACGCCTTGTCAGCTTTACCGGATCAACAGATGTCGGCAAACTTCTGATGTCGCAGGCTGCTTCCACCGTTAAGAAACTATCGCTGGAATTGGGGGGTAATGCTCCCTTCATCGTTTTTGATGATGCTGACCTTGATGCTGCCATTCAGGGTGCGCTTGCGGTGAAGTATCGAAATATGGGCCAGACCTGCGTCAGCGCCAACCGCCTGTATATTCAAAGCGGCATTTACGACCGTTTTGCTGAGCAATTATCCGAACGTGTAGCACAATTCACCGTAGGCAACGGCATTGATACGTCCGTCTCACAAGGGCCGCTGGTAAACGCTGCAGCTGTCAGCAAAGTCGAGCGGCATGTTCAGGATGCGCTCGCAAAAGGCGCAAATCTGGTAGCCGGCGGCAAGAGGCATGCCCTTGGCGGAAACTTCTTTGAACCAACCGTTATGACAAATATTTCATCGGATATGCTTGTTTGTCGTGAGGAAACCTTTGGTCCGCTGGCCGCACTCATTCGTTTTGAAAGCGAAGAGGAACTGATCAGTCTGGCAAACGATTCTGTGTCCGGCCTCGCGGCCTATTTTTACACACGCGACCTGGGTCGGGCACTTCGACTGAGTGACAGGCTGGAAAGCGGAATGATTGGAGTCAATTCCACTCAGATCGTCGCCGAGACGGTTCCTTTTGGCGGGGTAAAGCAATCAGGTCTGGGACGCGAAGGCTCGCATTTTGGTATAGAGGAAGTTACGGAAGTCAAATATATCTTGCTCGGCGGACTGAACGCGCTCTAGTTTAGAGCAAAATCATGCAGTAGTTTACCAATGTGGCGAATCTGAAATTCACATCACTTTGGAGCAGGGTTTTGATCGGATTTCAGATTCGCCACACGAGTGTCAAAGCGATCCTTACAGGCCAAGAAATACACTCAATGGCCAGAGACAGCCATCGCGCAGAGTAACTGTAGATATTAAGGTGTATATTGCAAAGTCTGGATCGTTTCGCAAAAATTCTGAAAGCGCTGGCGGGAGCCGATAAGTCTGGCCTGCGTCTTTCCCAGGTTGCGCGGCTCACCGGTCTCGGCCTCCCAACCACATTGAGATTACTGGAAGCACTTGTAAAACAGGGTTTTGCCGAGGCTGATCGTGATCAGAAGTCATTCAGCCTGGGACCGGAGCTGGTCTTTCTCGGAATGGCGGCAACACGGAGTTTTCCCGTTGCTCAGCTCGCAAGAGATGCGCTGCTTAATCTTGCTGGCATGACAGGTGATACGGCCTATCTGACACTCCGCAGCGCAAACCATACAATTTGTCTTGACCGTGTACTGGGCAGCTATCCGGTGCAAACCATGACAATTCAGGTCGGCGATCAGCGACCTCTCGGCGTGGGTGCAGCGAGTATCGCCATACTCGCAACACTGACAGAAGCTGAGGCCGATGAAATCCTGCTGCAAAATCAGGAGGCTTTTAAACAGTTTCCGGACATCACGACTGAACGCATCCGCAACGATGTTAATAAAGCACGCACCCTTGGATATGCGCATACGCAGAACCATGTCGTGCCAGACGTATGGGCTGTTGCGCACGCAATCACCGATCCATTCGGCAAGGCAATAGGTGCCGTTACAACCGCAGCAATTGCATCGCGTTTCAAAGATGACAGACTTTTATTTCTACACGAAACCGCCAAGATCGCTGCAACTGAAATCGAAAAGCGAATTACAAGCCACCCACATTTTTAAAACGCCAATCTGATTGATAAGATCGGCGTTCTAAATCCGGCACCCTTACTATCAGCCTGACAAGCCAAGTACTGCTGCTGCATTGGTTGCGACCATCTTGTGGATGTCCTCATCGGAATAACCAAGATCCATCAGAATGCTGACGCCGCGCTTGAAGCCTTCCAGCGGATCAACAACGCCGACCTGTCCAAGATCGGAGCAGATGATCGTTTTATCAATGCCTGCTGCACTCACCAATGACTTCATGTCGTCTGGCGTGCATGTTTTGAACTTTGAACCCTTCACGAAAAAAGCCAGTGAGTGCTCCACATATGCGCCCATTGCAGCAATGCCTTGCACATCCTCAAGCGAGGCGCCCACCACATCTTCAGGATGGGTAAAGATAAGGCGTTCAACACCACGCCGTTTTGCTTCCTCAAAAACGATCCATGTTTCGCTAACATGAATATGACCGCTCGCAAGAGTCATGTTGTTTTTCGCAATGATGTCGAGAATTTCTTTAAGCGCATCAACAACCTGATTCTGCTCATCAAGAACGGGCACCGGCGATGCAGAACGCATCTTCTGCGTTGAAGCGGGATGCGCCCAGCTACCGGTTTTCTCCCATTTCAAATGGTTTTCAGCTGCAAGAGTTGGCAACCATACGATTTTTCCACCCATTGCGGCGGTATGTTCCACGGCATAAGGATTAAGGCCTCCAACAACGTTGTTGAGAACAATTCCTGAAAAAATCTTTGTCTTGAGATCCGGATAATGGCTTGCAATCAATTGAGCCGTCGCAACGCCCGCATAATCATGATCTTTTGTTACAGCTGCAATAAAACCGGCATCTGAATAGATTTTCGCCAGTTCCAGATGATCGACCATGCGCGGCGCAATAGAAGGCCCGCTATGCACATGAGGGTCCACTGCGCCAATCAAAATTCTGGCAATTCTGGCTTCCTGTTCGTCTGTTCTTGTCGGACTGTTTTCCATATCAGTTCCTCCCCTAATATTCAGCATCAGCAAGGAGCTGGCCCGTTGTTCACGACATGACTGAGGCAATGATTGCAAAGACCATGATGTGACAACAAAACTCTTATCTGAATGGCGGCAATTAAAATCCCTGAATAGGGAGCGCCCTTCACGATCCGATGCAAATTGTTAAAACGTTCTCACAGTAAGAACCCTGTTCTCATATGAGCATTTTTCAAACCAGTGTCAATGCTTAAGAATGATCATCAAGCAAGTGTTTAGTCCCGGCATTTACTGAATTGGCTTTAATCTGAAATCCGATCCACGCCCTGCGCCAAAGTGATACGAATTTCAGATTCGCACGCTAGTTCACATGGCCGAAAGCACTTGAAATATCTTTTGTCAGCTGCAACAGACGATTAACCAGTGCAGGGTCTGGCACGTCTGGTATATGCTGAACAGAACCGACAAAACAAACGCTGGCTATTAACTTGTTATCGTAATTGATCACAGGTGCCGCCATGGCATTTATGCCCAGCAAAGATTCCTGTGGAGCTGACGCGAACCCGTATTCACGCACCTTTTTCAATTCGTCTTCCAACACTTCCCAACTGGTCACTGTGTGCGGCGTAACTGGCGTCAGCGAAGTCTTTTTCAGTTCAGAAAGATTGCAGGCCCCCATGGCCAAGAAGACTTTTCCCTGTGCCGATGCGTGCAATGCCAAATGACTGCCCGTACGTACACCGATCTCAATCTGATGGGTGCTCGGACACGTCAGGATAACATAGGCAGAAGCTGGCAACGGCGTTGACAATACAACTGCCAACCCTGTTTCATTGCGTGCTGCCATCATAAAAGGCAAAGCGATTGCCGTTATATCATTGAGGCTTTGAGCCTGCTGCCCGATCAGCCAGGCTTTGGGGCCAAGGCGATAACGACTGGTCGATGGGTCCTGTACGACAAGACCACGACTGATCAATGTATGCAGATGTTTGAATGCAGCGCTTTTCGCAATTCCAAATCTATCGGCAATTTGCGTGACACCGTCGCTTTCGGTTGAAAAAGCAACGTGTTCCAATATCCGCAGGCATAGCTCAGCCGCCTTAACATTGTCTGTTCCTTTCACGATCTCTCCTCGTTTCAATTTTGCTACCCGCCTAGCGAATTGAATTTAAACAGTAAATTCTTTTGTTTTTGCTTTTGCGCCCTGCCAATTGCCGATTCACCACACGAGTTTGCCATGTTGCTGTTGACAGATGCTAGCACGTCGTTTTTATTAAGAACAGAGTTCTCTATATGAGAACAGTCTTGGGAGGGATTATTATGAAAGTTTATTTTCTGGCCGCCACCATGATGGGCATGATTGCGCATAGTGCCTATGCAGAACCGGTTACTCTTCGATTGGGACATGCGGTTTTTGAAAGCCATCCTAATCACGATACAGCCGTTCGCTTCAAAGAAGCGGTAGAACGAATCTCGAATGGCGATGTGAAAATTGAGATTTTCCCCTCGCGCCAGCTTGGTGACGTCAAGGAACTGATGGAGGGAGTTGAGCTGGGCACAATTGACATGGCCGTTAATTCCTCCTCGGCTCTTGCGACGATGATTCCATCGATCAATGCGTTACAACTGCCGGGAATCATTCCCGATTATGAAGGTTTCGCCAAATTGGCGCTATCTGATTCTGCACGCGCGATCATGGATAAAACCGAAGACCATGGCATGATAGTGCTTGGGCTGTATGATGGTGGGCAGCGCCATTTCCTCAGCATCGGTAAGCCTGTCGAATCGCTCGCTGACCTTAAAGGACTTAAAACACGCGTCCCGCCGACCCCGTTATTCATCGACATCTGGAAGACGCTTGGCACCAACCCCACGCCGATGGCCTATGGTGAAGTCTATTCGGCTCTTGAAACCGGTGCACTCGATGCCGTCGAGATCAACCTGTCCTCAATCGATTCTGAAAAATATTACGAAGTCGCGAAAGGTGTCACACTTACGGGGCATTATTTCTGGCCTTCACTTCTGCTCATCAACAAGGACACGTTTGAAACATTGGAACCTGCCCAGCAGAAAGCCATGCGCGATGCGGCCACAGAAACCATTCACCCACAGGTTATGGCGGTCGCTGAACAGGACAAACGCGTGCTCGCAACATTGGCTGAACGCAATATCCCGGTGATTGAACCTTCCGCAGAAATGAAAGCGCAGATGCGTGAAGTTCTTGCTCCACTGGTAGAGAAATACAAGGCAGGCGATCCTTTGATTGCAGCTTTTGCTGATGAAGCTGCGGCCCTCAATGGCGCGCAATGATCTCGGCGCATCCAATCTATCGGGATATGCAAAAATGAAGCGATTGCAACAATGTTACACCATTGTGATCGAAAGCATCTGCCTCGCAGGCATCTCGCTGGTCACACTTCTTGGCGGACTACAGGTCTGGTTCCGCTATGTAGCCGGCGATTCACTGGTCTGGTCTGAGGAGCTGATGCGCGTGACTATGATCTGGATCGTCATGCTGGGTGCCGGTCTGGCTTATTCACGAGGCCAGTTCCTCGGCATGCGGATTCTGGTGGAACACCTGCCTTACCCGATCCGCCGCATCTGCGATCTTATATCATTAATAGGAATGCTGATTTTTCTGGGCTTCATCGCCTGGTACGGTTGGAAATTTGCAATGAAAACCCAATTGCAGCTCTCCCCGACACTCGGCTTCTCACTGTTCTGGGTCAATATTTCGATTGTCGTCGGCTCGGTGCTTCTCGCCGTTCATATCATTCTGGCCGAAGTTTTCGGCGTTAAGGAAACTGAAATTCTGGAGGCACACGAATGATCTGGCTGGGTGCTTTCTTCTTTTTCTTCCTGCTGATTGGTATGCCCATTGCCTTCGTTCTGGGAGCCAGTGCGCTCGGCTATTTTGTCATGACCGAGCAGACACGGTTTCTGATTACGCTGCCACAGCGCATGATGGCAGGCATGGATATGTTCGTTCTGCTCGCCATTCCGCTGTTTATTCTTGCGGGCAATGTGATGGATGTTGGTGGTCTGACCAAGAAACTGGTTGGGCTTGCCAATTCAGTAGTCGGTCGTTTCCGCGGTGGCCTTTCGCTGACTGCAGTATGGGGCGCCTTCCTGTTCGGCGGCGTCACGGGTTCAGCCGCAGCCGATGCCGCAGCACTCGGCACTGTTCTGGTGCCGGATATGAAACGTCAAGGCTATGACGTTGATTATTCCGGCGCATTGATTGCAGTGTCATCACTTATGGCGCCTTTGGTTCCGCCATCAATTGCTATGATTATCTATGGTGCTCTGTCAGGCACATCGATTTCGGCACTGATGATCGCTGGTGTTGTACCGGGTGTTATCCTTGCGATTGTATTGTCTGCTTATGCAATCTTCATCGCCAGAAAGCGTAATTATCCACGCGCAGCTCCGATGCCGTTTTCTGAGATCATGCGCTCAGCAATCCATGCCATTCCGGTCATGCTGTTGCCGATCATCATTGTCGTTGGCATTCGTGGCGGCATCTTTACGCCGACAGAAGCCGCAGCAGTTGCCGCTATTTATGCACTGATCGTCTCTGGACTGATTTACCGGGCACTGACACTGACATTTCTTAAACGCGCATTGGTTAACACGGCAATTCTTAGCGCGGCGATCTATGTATTGATCGCCATGGCGAATGTGGTTGCCTTTATCTTCGCTGTTGAGCAGCTGCCTCAAAAGGCAGTCGCAGGACTGACCACGATTTCGGATAATCCTCTGATCATTTTGTTGATGGTCAACATTATTCTGCTGATCCTGGGTATGTTTCTGGACACGATCGGCGTTCTCATTCTTACCGTCCCGGCTTTGACCGCCATTGGAACAACTCTGGGAATGGACCCTGTTCATCTGGGCGTGATGGTCGTGTTCAATGTCCTCATAGGATTTGTAACGCCACCCGTTGGTCTATGTCTCTTTGTCATTGCAGGCATAACCCGAAGACCGATGGAAAAAATTGCGCTTCACGCTCTGCCGATGATTGGTCTTGCCCTGCTCGTTCTCGCACTCATCGCACTCGTTCCTGAAGTTGTGCTGTCTCTGCCACGTATGATGGGATGAAGGGAATATCATGAACCGCCTTGAAACCCGTATTGGCCGCTTAACCCTCAAAAACCCGGTGATCGCCGCACCGGGGGAACATATGATCGATGCCGATGGTATACGCTCTGCAATACTGAGTGGTGCCGGGGCAGTCGTGGGAAAATCCACGAATGAATCGCAAGCAGCCAAAGACCAGTTGACCAGAGCTGAATATGTTGCCCTTGGAGCGGATTGGAAACCCGTTCCATGGTCAGCCGATGCACCACCCGTAACCATATTGTCACGTTCAGGTCTTCATCCGCTGGAATTTGACGACTGGCTGGCACAATCGATCAAGATGGATCAACTGGCACGGCAGCACGATTGTCTTTATGTAGCGTCGCTTATTCTGGCAGAGCCAGAACCGGCAGTGACAATGGCAAAGGCTATTCAGGCTGCGGGTTTCAGGGTACTGGAATTTAATATCGGCACGCCCTATGCCAGCCAGGCTGCAAAAGGAGCCGTCTCTACAGAGCTTTCGCCTGAACGTGTGGGCGCTCTGACAGCCATGATGGTTCAAGCACTCGACATTCCTGTCTGGATCAAAATTACAGGTCAGAGTGAGCGCGTAGCTGAACTTGCCCAGGCAGCCTTCAACGCAGGTGCAGAAAGCGTTGTCATGGCTGGCCGTGCGCTTGGGATGGTTCCTGATCTGGACACTATGGAACCAATCTTAAGCACAAGTGGTGGTGTCGGAGGCTTCTGGAACCTGCCACTAACCTGTCATTGGTTGGCAAATACACGTGCGCTGATGGGGCCATCATCATCATTGATCGGTATTAACGGAGCAACAAGCGGCGAAGACGTCGCACGTATGGTGCTTGCCGGCGCGTCCGCCGTTGGCCTGTCTTCAGAGGTGATGCTGCGTGGCTGGCATGTCCTGTCGGATGCTGTCCACGATCTGGATTGCTGGTGCAAAGCCAAAAACGTAGCCATTCAAGACGTTATTGGCCGCGCCGCTGATGCGCGCAAGCGATTTGCCGATATGCCCAAACTTGATGACCACTGGCGTCATTTCATTCCATCGCCTGTGAATGAAACCGGCAAGACGTCAGGAGATGCGTAAATCACGCATCTCGCAATGCTGAAAAATACCTCAGAAATAAACAAGGGGCGAAACATATGAACTTGCGTGAACGCATAAAAGCAGGCGAACTGCTGGTTGGTCCGTTCCAGAAAACACCAAGCCCACAGATTACCGAATTATTAGGACTAGGTGGCGTCGATTTTATTGTCGCCGATCAGGAACATGCTCCAATCGGTATCGATACGCTGGATCTAATCGCTCTGGCCGGACGCGCGGTCGGATTGCCTGTCATGATCCGTGCAACTCTTGCTTCGCCCGCAGCCATATGGCCTGCGCTTGATCTGGGTTGCCTTGGCGTTATGGTGCCACATATTCGCAACGCATCCGATGCAAATGCAGTGGCTGACGCCATGAAATATGCACGCGGACGAGGCTTTTCTCCGTCCGGTCGGGCTGGGGAATATGGGCGGATGCCTGCTGCCGACTATCGCGCCACATCAGATTCCCTGACTGTTTTTCTTGCGCAGATCGAAGATGCCTGTGCGCTCGATAAGCTCGACGAAATTGCTGCGATAGCGGAAGTCGATGTGCTGTTTATTGGGCCTCAGGATTTATCTCTGTCGCTTGGCTGCACAATCGACGCCCCTGAAATGCAAAAAGCCATTGATCAGGTTATCTCAGCTGCAAAACGGCACGGCAAAGCCTCCGGTTTCTTCGTCCCCGATGCCAGTCATATCCCTGCCTTGCATAGTCGCGGCATGACCGTTTTCGTTTGTGGCTCCGATCAGGGTCTGCTTCGTAACGGAGCAAGCCAGCTGATGAGCGCAGTTCACAATATCAAGGAGTAACAAATATGAACATTCATCAGATCGACTGGTCTAAAATCGAGTGGAAGACAATCCGCACCGGCGTCGAACAAAAGGCTTTTTCGGGCAATGGAGCGACTTTGGCGCTGCACCGTTTGCAGCCCGGCCATGAGCCTAAGCCTCACAAGCATTCAAACGAACAAATCGCTTATATTGTTTCGGGGACTGCGGATTTTCACATTGCTGACACTGTTATACGCCTTGGCCCCGGTGGCATTGTGGTCATTCCACCAGACACTATGCATCATGCCGTTGTCATTGGCGATGAAGAGGTGATCAACATTGATGTTTTCACCCCGGCCCGACCGGAATATGCACCTCTGCCCGAGGTCTGAAATCAAATTACATCCCCCCGCAATGCAGTCTGATATGGCCGCACGCTCTTCTTTTGTCTGGAGACATTAAATGACACAGACCCTGTTCATCGATGGAAAATGGACTGCTGGTTCCGGTTCCCGCCGCTTCCCCGTCGTTAACCCTGCAACGGGCGAAAAACTATCTGAAGTTTCTCTGGCTGAGATTGCAGATCTGGATGCCGCTCTCGAAGCTGCTGACCGCGCCTTTATAACATGGTCACGGACTTCAGCCTATGATCGTGCCGCGCTGCTCAAGCGTGCTGCATCCTTTGCTCGCGAACGTGCAGAAGAAATTGCACAGGCCATAACACTTGAACAGGGTAAGCCCCTATCCGAGGCACGCATGGAAGCGGGCAGCGCAGGCGATCATATCGAATGGTATGCCGAAGAAGCGCGCCGCACCTATGGACGTGTGATCCCTACCCGTCAGCCAGAAGTCATGCAGAGTGTTATACTCGAGCCTGTTGGTCCAGTTGCAGCTTTCAGCCCATGGAATTTCCCGATTGGTCAGATCGTACGCAAAATTGCAGGTGCACTGGCCGCAGGCTGCACAATTATCGCCAAGGCACCGGAAGAAACACCAAGCTGCATCATTGCACTGGTACGTTGTTTTGAAGATGCAGGCATTCCAGCCGGCGCTCTGAACCTTGTTTTTGGTGTTCCTGCTGAAATTTCTGAGCACCTGATCCCCTCGCCCATTATCCGCAAGGTTTCGTTTACTGGCTCTGTTCCGGTTGGTCAGCATCTGGGAGCGCTGGCTGCAAAACATCTCAAACGCACAACCATGGAACTTGGCGGCCATGCACCCTTTATCGTCTGTGACGATTATGATGTCGCGAAAGCAGCCGCATTAGGAGCAGGTCTCAAATTCCGTAATGCAGGTCAGGTCTGCGCCTCGCCAACGCGGTTTTTGATTCAACAGGCATCATATGAAGCCTTTAGTGATGCTTTTGTTGGCCATGCAAAATCACTGAAACTAGGCGCTGGCACAGCCGATGGCGTCGGCATGGGTCCGGTTGCCCATGCGCGTCGTCTGGATATGATGCAGGATCTGGTCGATGATGCCGTTGCACAGGGCGCAAAGCTTCTTACCGGTGGCGCACGTCATGGTAATATAGGCTTCTTTTTTGAGCCAACTGTTCTTGCCGATGTCCCGCTATCTGCGCGGATCATGAACGAAGAACCATTTGGCCCGATTGCTATCGTCAACCGCTTCACAGAATTAAGCGAAGCTATTACAGAGGCAAACCGACTGCCATATGGGCTGGCTGCATTCGGCTTCACAACCCGCAATGACCGAAGCAATGCTATGGTCCGCGGGATTGAGACAGGAATGCTCTCCCTCAATCATTTTGGTCTTGCTGCACCAGAAACCCCATTCGGCGGAATTAAGGATTCTGGTCACGGTTCAGAAGGTGGTTCCGAAGGGATCCAGGCTTATTTGACCACGAAATTTGTCTCACAAATGAATGGCTGATCAGATGGATAGCTTCGATCATATCGTGATCGGCGCAGGTTCAGGCGGCGCGGTTGTTACGCGCCGTCTGGTTGACGCTGGCCGTTCCGTTCTGCTGCTTGAAGCAGGACCGAGCGATCAAACTCCTTTTGTGCATATTCCGGGCACTTTCGTGCGTGTGATCGGCTCAAAGCGGACCTGGCCTTATGCAACGGAACCGGAAGCGGGCGCACTTGGAAGGGTAATGCATATCCCCCAAGGACGAACGCTTGGCGGCTCCTCCTCCGTCAATGCGATGATCTATATTCGTGGTGATGCGCAGGATTATGATGACTGGAACCAAAATGGCGCCACCGGCTGGTCTTATGCCGATGTGCTGCCCTGGTTTCGCAAAGCTGAAGCAAATTGCCTCTTTGATAATGAATATCACGGGACCGCGGGACCATTAACCGTCTCAGACCCGGCACATCGTCACCCGCTGGGCTATGCTTTTCTCAGGGCTGCACAGCAAATCGGACTCCCGTTCAATCAGGATTTTAATGGCGCCCGTCAAGAGGGAGTTGGCTTTTACCAGAATACGACCAATTCCGGACGGCGAGCCTCGACTTCCGTATGCTATCTGAAGCCCATCCGAAACAACAAGCTTCTTACCCTGCGCACGGGTGCGCAAGTACAACGGCTGCTTGTTGATGCGGACCGGGTATATGGCGTCGAAGTGCGCATGCACAACGGAGAAGTACTTAAATACACTGCCCGTCATGATGTTGTTCTCGCAGCTGGTGGTCTTGGCACACCCAAGATACTGATGTTGTCAGGTATTGGTCCCGAATCCTCGATAGTGCCGCATGACATTAAGCATATTCATCGTCTGGATGGTGTTGGAAACAACTTTCAGGACCATGTTTCAGCTTCTGTATATGGGGGGCTCAAGTCACCTTTGAGTTTGTTTGGAGCAGACCGCGGGCTTAAGGCTGTCAAGAATATGAGCCGCTATCTGTTAACACGCACCGGCGTACTTGCCTCAAACGTCATTGAAACCGGCGGGTTTCTCGACACATCCGGCAGCGGCAGGCCAGATGTGCAAATTCATGTCGTTCCGGCTCTCGTGGGGGATGCTGATCGCACACCGCCGCAACAGCATGGCATTTCTCTTAATCCATGTTGCCTTCGCCCGACATCGCGCGGACAAGTAACACTGCGCAATGCCGATCCTGACGCGCTGCCTGTCCTGCATGCTAATAATCTCTCGACAGATGAAGATATCCAAACACTGATGCGTGGGGTCAGCCTGTGCCGTCGCATATTGCAAGCTCCGGCTTTGGCTGAACACCTCAGCGAAGAATTGGCGCCAGGGCCCGCAGGAGATACAGCTGAAGGACTGGAAGAACACTGCCGCCGCTTTGCGAAAACAGTCTTTCACCCCTCATGCACTGCCCGGATGGGAACAGACGATCAGGCGGTTGTGGACCCGAGCCTCAAGCTGCGTGGACTAAAAGGTTTACGCATTGCAGATTGCTCAGTGATGCCATCCATCATCAGTGGCAATACCAATGCTCCCACAATCATGATCGGTGAAAGATGCGCAGATTTCATTTTGCGTGGAGTTTAAGACTGTATCTGCGGAGTCTTTAAAGAAGTTATTCTCGCCGATTGGCGAGAATAACGAACCAGTGAAATTCAACTAGGCTTCCAGGCACATTGCCACACCCATACCACCGCCAATGCAAAGAGTGGCGAGAGCTTTTCTGGCATTTCTGCGTTTCATCTCATGAATAAGGCTGACAAGGATACGTGCGCCTGACGCGCCGATCGGATGGCCAATTGCAATTGCGCCACCATTAACGTTCACGCGATCCGTGTCCCAGCCCATCTCCTTATTAACCGCGCAAGCCTGCGCCGCAAACGCCTCATTTGCCTCTATCAGATCAAGCTCGTCAATGCTCCATCCTGCCTTGGCAAGCGCTTTTCGCGATGCAGGAATCGGCCCTGTACCCATCAATGCGGGATCAACACCGGCGGTTGCCCAGGAAGCAATACGTGCAAGAACAGGCAAGTTGCGCTTTTCCGCTTCCGCACGTTTCATCACCAGAAGCGCCGCAGCGCCATCGTTCAGACCTGAAGCATTGCCAGCGGTAACAGTTCCCGCCTTATCAAAAGCTGGCCGCAGCCCCACCAATTTTTCTATGGTGGTATCTCCTTTGATATATTCATCACTGTTCACCACAACAGTCCCTTTCCTCGTTTCAATCGAGAAAGGGACAATCTCGGCATCAAATCGACCTGCGGCCTGCGCAGCAGCAGCTTTCTGCTGCGAAGCCAAAGCGAAGTCATCCTGTTGCTGGCGCGAAATATCATATGCCTTTGCAACATTTTCAGCCGTGATACCCATGTGATACGAATTAAAGGCATCTGTCAGACCGTCGGACAGCATGGTATCAACCAGCGTAACAGGCCCCATCTTTGCGGGGGCACGTAAGTGCTGACAATGTGGAGAGAGCGACATCGACTCCTGACCACCTGCAATCATGATCCTGGCGTCGCCCGCCGTAATCTGCTGCGCGGCAAGGGCCACTGCACGCAACCCGGATCCACAAAGCTGATTGACTCCAAAAGCTGTCGTACCGACCGGAAGTCCCGCAAGAATGCTTGCCTGTCGCGCCGGATTTTGTCCCTGCCCGGCTGTAAGTATCTGGCCAAGAATAACCTCGTCCACATCATCGGCAGGCACATGGGTTTGTTCAAGCAATGCCTTGATCACTGCCGCACCAAGTTGATGCGCCAGCACATTGGCAAGCGCCCCCATAAAGCTTCCGACCGCAGTACGCGCTGCTGCGACAATCACGACATCAGTCATCGTTTCTCTCCTGAATGGCTGTAAGCTGCACGTCGAAATCGGCTTGCGTTTTTGACTTTATCTCATCCAGCGAGACACTATCCGCCAGTTCAATAAGCGTCAATTTGGGTGCGCCATGCCGCGCTACGGTAAAAACACCCAGATCCGTGATAATGAGGTCGGCCACTCTCTTGCCCGTAAGCGGAAGGTTGCATTCCTTCAATATTTTCGGCTCACCCTTTGCTTCATGCTCCATAACAACAACGACACGCTTTACGCCGGCAACGAGGTCCATCGCACCTCCCATGCCCTTTACCATTTTGCCGGGGATCATCCAGTTCGCCAGATCACCACTTTCAGATACCTGCATGGCACCCAGAATTGAAAGATCAATGTGACCTCCGCGGATCATAGCAAAACTGTCGGCTGATGAAAAATAACTTGTATTCGGCAATTCGGTGATTGTCTGCTTGCCTGCGTTGATGAGGTCTGCATCTTCCTCCCCTTCAAAGGGAAAAGGCCCCATACCCAGCATACCGTTTTCACTTTGCAAAGTTACTTCCACACCCTGTGGAATATAATTCGCCACCAGAGTAGGGATACCGATACCAAGATTGACATAGAAACCGTCTTTGAGCTCACGAGCAGCCCTGGCCGCCATTTCATTGCGTGTCCAGGCCATATCAAGCGTCCTCCAGCTTTCTTGCAACTACAGTTCTCTGCTCGATCCGCTTCTCGACATCGGGAGCAGCAACAATCCTTTGAACGAAAATTCCCGGAGTGTGGACCATATCTGCATCGATATCCCCCACCGGCACGAGATGCTCGACTTCCGCTACTGTTATGCGCCCGGCGGTTGCCATCATTGGATTGAAGTTGCGCGCAGTCTTGCGATAAAGAAGATTGCCCGCCGTATCAGCCTTCCAGGCATGAACAAGTGAGACATCGGCCACAAGCCCGGTTTCCATTACGTAATCATCGTCACCAAACCGACGAACTTCCTTGCCTTCTTCTATCAATGTTCCCACACCTGTCTTGGTGTAGAATGCCGGAATCCCCGCGCCGCCTGCGCGAATACGCTCGGCCAGCGTTCCCTGAGGATTGAATTCCAGCTCCAGCGCACCCGACATAAACTGTTCTGCGAACAGTTTATTTTCGCCCACATAAGACGAAATCATCTTACGGATCTGTCTGGTTTCCAGCAATACACCCAACCCAAAGCCGTCAACGCCAGCATTGTTGGAAATCACGGTCAGGTCTTTTACACCGGACAAGCGAACAGCTTCGATCAAAGTTGTCGGAATACCGCATAATCCAAAGCCACCGGACATGATTGTCATGCCGTCTTTGAGCACATCTGCAAGCGCCAGCGTTGCAGTTGAATAAACTTTTCCCATTTTTCCTCCCACCAGTCATCTTTTATATGCAGTCTGATAGCAGCTTATAAATTACGTCTTGTTTCCCGGGTCCAGTTAGCCGTATTTATACTGCAATTTGTCACTGTAATAATTGAGCAATGGAAGATAAGGTGATGTCATGTTTTCCCTGCACGAAATTCCCGTTCCCATGGTTTATGCAACGTTCAGGATCATTCGGGATTGCAATACGGAGTTTCTGACGCTTTTTGGCTACGCTCGATCCGAACTCGTCGATAAAAGCTTTGCACGTCTATACCCAAAGCATTCAGATTTCGTCAGAACTGGTAAAATGTGGCAAGTCCATATGAGTAGCGGCAACATATATTACGACGAGCGGATTATGACAGCCAGCGATGGCAGACGGTTCTGGTGCCAAGTACATGGACGCACTCGTTGTCCAACGGATCCGTTTGCGGAAGCACTTTATTGTTTCCAGCCCATAAATCGGCCAGTCGCCAGTCAGCGTATTCATCTGACGGATCGCCAGAGAGAAATTGTCACGCTAATGACCCAAGGCAAGACAAATGCGCAAATTGCATACGAATTGGGTGTCTCTACCAGAACTATTGAGTCACATCGCGCAAGACTGATAAAGTCATCTGGCGTAAGAAATACTGCCGAACTCATTGCCAAGTTCAGCAAGAATTTGTAAAAATTATAATAATAAACACATCTTCCAAAGAAGATAAATTATATTCTTTAATAATTTCACCTTGAACAATAGAACGTGCTTGCATCTTGTTAAATGAGATCGACGCTCTAAAGTATTTGTATTTGCAACAAAATCTTATCTATCCTCGCCGCACTCCGACAGGGCTTATGCTCTTATATATTATTCTTAAGACAGCAAGCTGCAACCCGACACGCCAGGTTTCATGAATTCGCCTATGCATTTTGAATGATAATCGTCTTTGAAGACGCAACCCTTCCAAATGGAGGATTTGCGATTTGTTCGTTGCAGAGTACCCATTATACGGGGCGTTAACAAACGCCACCCAATATAAATGTTAAAAAGGGGACTCAACGTGAAAAAAGTAAGAAATATGGCCCTCTTGAAGGCGCCATACGCATTGATTGCTTCGCTGGGACTTTTTTATGCTGGGGGAGCCTATGCTCAAAAAGCCGAGCTGGTTGTTTATACGACGCTTGAGAAGGAGCAGCTTGCGCCTTACGCCGCCGCCTTCACAAAAGACAATCCCGACATATCCATCACCTGGCTGCGTGAAAGTCCCGGTATCCTGGTCGCACGCGTACTTGCTGAAAAACAAAACCTGCAGGCCGATGTTTTCTGGGGCATACCCCTGACCAATTTGCTGTCGTTTGAAAAAGATGACCTGCTGATGTCTTACCGTCCGGCAGGTGCTGAAGAATTGAAGCCGCGCTTTCAGGATACACGTGAAAATCCAACCTGGGCAGGCATGGATACCTGGCTAAGCATGATTTGCTACAATAGCGTTGAAGGCGAAAAACGCGGAATACCGGCACCAAAGACATGGCAGGATTTGGCGAACCCTGTCTACAAGGGGCAAATTGTCATGCCAAATGCTGTGTCAAGCCACTCCGGTTACATGAATGTCAATGACTGGTTGCAAAAACTGGGCAATGATAAGGGCTGGGAATTTATGGACGCCCTTAACCAGAATATCGCGTCTTATACACATAGCGGTACCAAGCCGTGCAAAATGGCTGCTGCAGGTGAATATGTTGTCGGCATCTCCAATGATATTGTAGCTCCGTCGCTTAAGTCCAAGGGGGCGCCGATCGATATCATTGTTCCATCGGATAAAGTATCCTGGGAAATTGAAGCGTCAGCAATTGCAAAGACAACCAAAAATCCAGAGGCTGCCAAACGTCTGATGGACTGGACGGTTAGCAAACAAGCCAATGAAGAATATAACAAATTCATGGCAATTGTCGCACGACCTGACGTTACAGGGAAACCGAAGAACTATCCGGAAAACGCTGAAAGCCTGCTTTCAGAAAATGATTATGCCGTCTCTCTTGCGAACCGTGACGCCGTTCTCGTCGAATGGAGCAAACGCTATGATGCAAAGTCCGAGCCAAAGCAATAAGCGTTAAGAGCCTTTACATGCCTTATGATACCTCCATTTGCGACAATTATCTCGCAGTTGAAAATATAGCCAAATCTTTTGGAACATATGATGTGCTCAAGCACATCCAGCTGCATGTGCAGGAGCAGGAGTTTGTTTGCCTTCTCGGCCCATCAGGGTGCGGAAAATCAACCTTGCTACGCATAATTGCAGGTCTGGAGACCAGTTCTCAAGGCCAGCTTTTCAAAAAAGGGCAGAACATCAATAAGCTCGACCCGGCAGACCGCCGGTTCGGCATTCTGTTTCAGTCCTATGCGCTGTTTCCAAATCTCACAGTTGAACAGAATGTTGGTTATGGACTGCGTGGACGCAACTGGAATTCAACCAACAGACAAAAACGCGTCATAGAGCTGCTCGAATTGGTTGGGTTGCAGGCAGCATTGAAAAAATATCCTGCACAACTTTCAGGTGGCCAGCAGCAACGTGTTGCTCTGGCTCGCGCTCTTGCTCCCTCGCCAGATCTGTTGCTGCTGGACGAGCCACTCAGCGCTTTGGATGCGCAGATCCGCTCAAAGCTCCGGGTTGAACTTAAGAACCTGCAGAAATTTATCGGCATTACCACGATTATGGTAACGCATGATCAGGAAGAAGCGCTCACTATGGCAGATCGCATCGCCATAATGAATGAAGGCCGGATCGAACAATACGGCACACCACATGAGCTTTACAATGCTCCGAAGACACTCTTCGTAGCGCAATTCGTGGGTAGTATGAATGCTTTTTCTGGCGTCTGCCTGCCCGATCAAACGATAGAGCTTGGTGGTCAGAAAGGCAGACATGCAACGTTTAACACCGCAGCAGGAAAAGCAGATATCTGTATTCGCCCTGAATTTGTTGTGATTAACCCGCTTGATACCGACGATACATTTATCTTTGAAGCAACAGTTGCAGCAACTGAGTTCCTCGGAACAATGGTGCGTGTTTATCTTCAGTGTCCCAAGCTTGGTCGCGAACTCGTCAGAGTGGATTGTCATGCCGGTATGGGCCCAACGGTTAAAGAAGGCGACGCTGTTCGCTTTGGTTTGCCGTTCAGCCGACTGCATATCTATCCTACCGGGGATTTGGCATGAGCAATTTGACTGCTTCTAATCAGATATCGACGCTCAGCAAAACGCGCGGTTTCATGCCCCGTTACATAAGCCGTTTCTCGATGGAACTGGTTTATATACCGATCATTCTGTTCTGCATCGTGTCGATTGCCTGGCCTGTAATCGCGGTTTCCCTAAAAAGTTTTCAGGACAGTTCTGGCGCCTTTGTTGGCTTGAAAAATTTTACCGCTTATTTTTCAAACCCCGCAATGGTGCAGTCGGTTTGGAATTCGATCGTAATCGCCAGCATCACGACATTCGTTACCGTTGGCACCGCTTTGATCTATGCCTATACGATCACGCGCACGCGCGTACCTGGAAGATCGTTTATGCGATTGCTGGCTGTGATGCCAATCCTTGCTCCATCACTGCTGCCAGCTATTGCACTGACTTATATGTTCGGCAATCAGGGCTATCTTAGCTGGCTTATTGGCAATACCTCTATCTACGGCACATTGGGAATCGTCATCGCTCAAAGCTTTTTCTGCTTTCCACTGGCTTTTTTGATGATGCTGACATCGCTTGAAACGGCTGATGGACGGCTATACGAAAGCGCCCGTATGTTAGGCGCTTCTCCCGCACGAATATTTTTTACAGTTACGTTGCCAGGCATTAAATATGGCTTCGTAAGCAGCGTTTTTGTGGTTATTACCGTATCGATAACGGATTTTGGCGTTGCAAAGGTGATTGGTGGCCAAACAAATGTTTTGTCTCTCGATATCTATAAGCAAGTCATCGGCCAGCAGAACTTTCAGATGGGGGCTGTGGTCAGCGTCCTTCTTTTAATTCCCTGCGTCATTTCATTCTTTGGGGATATGCTCGCGCGTCGACGTCAAGGTTCAATGCTATCCGCGCGATCAGTGCTGTATAAGCCAAAAGGTTCACTGATAGCAGATACTATCTTTGGCATTGCGGCCCTGAGCATCTCAGTCTTTATTATCACAGTGATCGGGACTGCTGTGTTCGCATCGCTTGTGAAATTCTGGCCATACAATCTTGAACTTGGCTTGACCAATTATCAGTTTGAACAATTTGATCCATTGGGATGGAAGGTTTACTGGAATACAGTATATTTCGCACTCATGACAGCATTTATCGGTACTGTCATTGTATTCTGTGGAACCTATTTTTCACTTCGTGCCAAGTTAGCCGGTGGACTGAATTTACTTTATCGCGTGCTGGCAATGATACCATTGGCCGTTCCAGGTCTTGCACTTGGTCTGGGTTATATCTTTGTCTTTAACTCACCTGAAAATCCACTCAACTTCATTTATGGTGGCTTTGCTATTCTGGTTGTCAGTACGATTGCGCATTATTATACGATCCCACATTTGATGGCGACGACCGCGCTTCAACAACTCGACAAAGAGTTTGAAGAAGCGGCTGAAGCGTTGGGTGTTGGTTGGTCCACCACGTTCTTCCGCGTGATTTTACCAATTTGCTGGCCTGCCATGATGCGTATTGCAAGTTTTTACTTTCTAAGCGCAATGACGACTGTTGGTGCGGTTATCTTCCTTTATGCACCACATACAAAACTTGCCTCGATCGCAGTTGTTGCGATGGATGATACAGGAGATACTGCACCCGCTGCCGCATTATGTGTTATCATCATGCTTACATGTCTCGGGTTCTCGCTAATGCAGTGGATGTTGGACCGTTTATTGCGTGATCGTATGCAGTCATGGCGATTGGTCGGCACAAAATAATTGTGCTCTCCTGTTCGCCACCGGGAAACGAGTAAGCCGTCCAGCTCCAGGGTCCTGCCCCTAAAAGCCGGACGGGAGCCCGGGAAGGAACGACATCTGTGAATACCAAACTCGACAATATTCGTGTTAATATTTCAAACAGGCTTGATCTCCTCACCCTGCGCCTTTTTGTGGCCATGGCCGAGGAAAAAACAATTGTCAAAGCTGCAGAGCGCGAAAATATAGCCTCTTCTGCTGTCAGCAAACGTCTTGCAGATTTGGAACAGGCCTTGCATACGCAGCTTTTTTTCAGGTTGCGCAGCGGGTTGGAACCAACCGAAGCGGGAAAAGTTCTTCTGCGACACTGCAATAAACTGCTGCGCAATATTTCCGATCTGGAACTCGAACTACAAGATCACACACGTGGCTTGAACGGACATGTGCGCATTCTCGCCAATGAATCGGCGTTGTTTAATTATCTTCCAGAAAAACTGGCAGCCTTTGGGCGCAAATATCCGGGTGTCAGGGTTGATTTGCAAGCGGCGATGAGTCCGGACATATTGGGAGCAATGATTGACAAGGTTGCCGATATCGGCTTCTTGTCCGGCGATCCACCCATTGGTGATTTTAACATCATTCGTTCGGCGGATGATGAAATTGTCGTTATTATTCCATCGGGTCATCCGCTTGATGGGTTCGAACAGGTCAATCTGCAGATGATTGCCGAGTTTGCGATTGTTCATCAAGAGGCGCGTAGTTCAATACAGATCGCGCTTGCTGCCGCAGCCCTGCAACATGGTGTTCCACTTAAATCGAATTTTCGTGCGGGCGGCTTTGACGCGGTTTGCCGCATGGTCGAGGCGGGATTGGGAATTGGCTTTATTCCCCGCGCAGTGGCCAGCCGCATGCAGAAGGCAATCAACTTTTCGGTTTCAACTCTGAACGAGCCATGGGCCGTTAGGCAAAACTGGATTTGTTCTGGACACAATGGTGAATTGAGTGCCGCAGCCCAACGCTTGATTGCGGAAATTGTCGAATAGCACACTCAGCTCGGTCATGCCGCTTTCTTTCACTTCATCTGAGTGGACTTGCCCTGACTTATTGGAGAGGTTCTTGCACTTCTTGATTTGCGTAATTCTGGGACTGGTGATGTTGCCCTACAATGGACAACAATGGGTGGCAATTTGACTGCACGCATATTGAAATAGGCCAATAGACAAATGGCGATCCGTTTCTCTGAAACGGCGCTGATGTTCAGGTCACTTTTGAGAAGAATGGAACGCTTCATTCGACTGGGTGGCTAGTTTCAAATAAAAATATTCGTGCCCATGGGGGAGCCGTATACACGGATATGGTTGTGGTATTGCCCTGATTGGCAATGATGAAATCCATATCCGCTTTATCAGACACTCTGACATCCAGTCAGGTGGTAGATCGCATGCACAGCTGAAAAGTCGAATTAGTAGGCGTCTGTACTATGCGCAGCCGCACAAGGAATACTTGCTTGACTTTATCGAAGCATGAGGCGTAACGAATACCAAAATCACAGAACTCTTGCTTGGCACCGGTATGAAAGGTGATGTGCTGCGCCAAATCGACAAGACGATCAAGCTCGCCAGTATGGGTGCACATGGCAACGGTCACGAAGTCACTCTGAGCTATGTCAAGAAAGCTTGGACCATAATGGACCAGATTGATCTTGCAGCAGGTGACTTGAGCGAGGGCTACGTAATGGTGCTATTGAAGCCTTGGAACCGATTGATGAGAAGCTGGAAAGGCTAGCCGCAGTTGCGGCAGCTGTCAGGGCTATGCACCGCACTTTGCCACTGCAATAATAAGGGGGCTTAAATGCCCCTCAAACAATCCATAAAAATACGTTTAGAGGCTGATTAGGAATTTTGCGTTTGTCTAAAAACGAGCGTCAAAATGTCAGGAACGAGCGTCGCGCTACAGCGGTAATTGGCGACAATATCGTGCTATCGGCAGCGAAATGGCGGAGGGGGTGGGATTCGAACCCACGGTACAGTCTCCTGCACGCCGGTTTTCAAGACCGGTGCCTTAAACCGCTCGGCCACCCCTCCAAGTACTTGTAATGGTTGTATTTTTCTTCCTTTCAGAAAAACCTCAAATCAGTGTTACCACCGATTTGCTACCCATTCACTCAGCGAGTGACTTCTTAGCAGCTTTTATAGCGGCGTCAACTTGTTCTACTGCATTCCCGGCATAACATGTGAATAAAGGTAATGCGTGATACCAATTGTCGAATGTCAGAACTGCTCACTGGCAATCTTTGGATGAACACCAGCGGCTAAAATCTGGGTAGCGTACGAGTACTATAGATCGTGGGATCGGATACGTGGAAGTGAAATCTTTGCGACCAGCCTTACCTGACCCGCAGTCTGGGGTGAGTATCGAGCAAACCACCGGCCCAACGTAGCATGATTAATCTCTTCGCCGCATTCAGCCATTGCTTGCAGAAAACCATCATCGGAAACAGCCTACAGGATAACGCTTTTTGGGAAATAAAAACATTTGAAATAAGCCGTCACATGCTGTCTCCTCACTCAATTACCCACTCTAAAGGGGATATAACCCGAAGTCCTACGCTACCATCTCGATGCAATCGTAAAGCGCAGCGCACCGGCAACCCACCGTAACATTAAGTTTAGCGTAACGGTGCAAAAAGCCGGAGTTGGGGGAACTCCGGCTTTTCACACAATGAAATAGTCGCGGCTATTCCGCGGCATCCACTTCCTCATTAACAGCAATAGTATTGGCCTGATAGCCATGAGCATCATGCAATGCCTTACGGACACCCGCCTCATAGTCCGGGTGAACCAGCTTGAAATGCGCCAGCTGACGCTCAATGATAAAGCCGGGAACGCCGCCCATCGCTGCCGCGATATTTGAGAACAGACGTGCCTTCTGACCATCATCAAACAGGTTGAACAATGCACGCGGCTGTGAATAATCATCATTGCCGATACGGTGATTGTAACGATCCGCATCACCACTCAGACGCAGCGGAGGCTCTTTGGCTGATGGTTGCTCAACCGGACCATTAAATGAATTCGGCTCATAAAATGCATCCGGATTGCCTGTTGCAATACCGCCATAAGTGTTCATCTGGCCATCGCGGTGATAGTGGTGCACCGGGCATTTCGGCTGATTGACCGGCAAATTTTCATAATGCGTGCCAAGGCGATGACGATGCGCGTCGGCATAGGAAAATAAGCGGGCCTGCAACATCTTGTCCGGGGAATAGCTGATACCCGGCACGATGTTGGACGGCGAAAAAGCTGCATTTTCAATCTCGGTGAAATAGTTTTCCGCATTGCGGTTCAACTCCATCACGCCAATATCAATCGGCGGATAGTCGGCATGTGGCCAGACCTTGGTGAGATCGAACGGATTGTAGGGTGTCTTTTCGACGTCCAGTTCCGGCATGATCTGCACCTGAACTTTCCACTTCGGGAATTCTCCCTTTTCAATAGAGGTGAAAAGATCTTCCTGCGTGGACTCACGGCTACGGCCGATCACACGTTCAGCCTCATCATTGGTCCAGTGCCTGTGGCCCTGTAAGGTCTTGAAATGGAACTTAACCCAGTAACGTTCACCAGCATCATTCCAGAAAGAATAGGTATGCGAACCATAGCCATTGATATGGCGCACATCCGTTGGAAGGCCGCGATCCGACATCAGGATCGTCACCTGATGCAGGCTTTCGGGCGAAAGCGACCAGAAATCCCACATGGCTGTTGCCGAACGCAGATTGGTTTTGGGATGACGCTTCTGGGTATGGATGAAATCCGGGAATTTTAGCGGATCACGCACGAAAAACACCGGCGTGTTATTGCCAACCAGATCCCAGTTGCCTTCTTCAGTGTAGAATTTGAGTGCAAAGCCGCGAACATCGCGCTCGGCATCAGCCGCACCCTGCTCGCCGGCAACGGTCGAAAAACGCGCCAGCATTGGCGTCTTCGCACCCGGCTGCAATGCCTTGGCTTTGGTATATCTGGAAATATCGCCTGTAATGGTCAGCGTACCAAATGCACCCCAACCCTTGGCATGGACAACACGCTCAGGAATACGTTCACGATTCTGGTGGCTCAGTTTTTCAATCAGCTGATAATCCTGCAACAAAACCGGGCCGCGCTCACCAGCGGTAAGGGAGTTCTGGTTATCCGGGATAGGCGCACCAGCGCTTGTAGTCATAATCGGACGGTCTGCCATGGGAACTTCCCTCCTGAAAAATCTATTGGTTGATCCAACATTCAGCCTGGCTTTCAGCGTGCAACAGCTCTGCTGTGGCAAACTCTGGCTGGGTAACAAATGCAGTTTAGACTCATTCCAATAATAATCTCCAATTGCTTTTTATGTTATTATTGATAGGATTTTCCTATCATGTTTACGATAAGACAAATGCGCTATTTCGAGGCGCTCGCAACGACCCTGCATTTTAGAAAAGCGGCTGAGCTTGCGCATATTTCGCAACCTGCCCTCTCGTCGCAAATCGCCGAAATGGAGGCTGCGGCAGGTGCACCTCTGTTTGAACGCTCACAGCGTAAAGTCATCATGACAGAACTTGGCCGCGACTTGCTGCCGGGTATCAGGACCATTTTGAAAGAATTGCATACGCTTGAAGAAATTTCAGCCCAGAGCAAAGGGCTGCTGCAAACCCAATTACGGCTCGGGATCATCCCCACCGTAGCGCCCTATCTGGTACCGTATCTTATTCCGCGACTAAGAGAGCAGCACCCCTCTTTCCACCTGCAATTGCGCGAGAGCGTAACAGCAAAACTGCTTGATGAGTTAAATGCAGGTGAAATTGACGCTATTGTCGCGGCTTTACCAATTACTGATGATCGTCTTGCGTATCTCAAACTATTCGATGATCGCTTTCTGATCGCGACTTCCAGCAATGACCAGACGATCCTCTCCTCGCCATTGACGCAGGACAATGCAGTCCTCGACCGGCTATTGCTGCTTGAAGAAGGCCATTGTATGCGCGATCAGGCGCTTGCGGTCTGCTCGCTACCACCCCAAAGACAATTGGTAAAATATGGTGCAACAAGCATGACCACGCTTTTGCAAATGGTCAGCCACGGCATGGGGCTGACCCTTATTCCTGAAATAGCCGTTCGTGCAGAACTACGCAGCAATCATATGCGGATTGTGCCATTTGAAGGCGAGCAGCCAAAACGTGAAATTGCCCTCTTCTGGCGAAGACAAAGCAAACGCCGCAAGGACTTTCAGGCTCTGGCAGAATGTATCATCGAAAGTGCAAACCATCTTTTCATTGATGATATGGAGCTTGCTAACCTCATATAATAAAAAAGCGGCCCCAAAAGCCGCCTTTTTTATCCTATCATCCCAATACTTACACGCCACCGGGATAATTCGGGCTTTCACGGGTGATGGACACGCCATGCGAATGGCTTTCACGCAGACCTGCATTGGAAATGCGCACGAAAGTTGCCTTTTCGCGGAACTCTTCCAGTGTCCTGGCACCGACATAGCCCATAGAAGCACGCAGACCACCGGCAAGCTGGTGCAGGACTGCCGAAATCGACCCCTTATAAGCGACCTGACCTTCGATGCCTTCAGGAACCAGCTTCAGCTCATCACGGACTTCCGCCTGAAAATAACGATCAGCAGAGCCGCGTGCCATTGCGCCAACCGAACCCATGCCGCGATAGGATTTGAACGACCGCCCCTGATGCAGATACACTTCGCCCGGGCTTTCTTCTGTGCCTGCAAGCAACGAACCAGCCATGGCAGCCGCAGCACCAGCCGCAAGCGCCTTGGAAAAATCGCCGGAGAACTTGATGCCGCCATCAGCAATGACCGGAATATTGTGTTTATGGGCGGCTTCAACCGCCGACATGATTGCTGCAAGCTGTGGCACACCAACACCTGCAACAATACGCGTTGTGCAGATTGAACCCGGCCCAATACCCACCTTAACCGCATCAACGCCTGCATCAATCAATGCCTGAGTGCCTGACGCAGTGGCCACATTACCAGCCAGAATAGCGACATTCGGATAGGCTTTCTTGATGCGTGCAACGGCATCGAGAACGCGCTGCGAATGACCATGCGCCGTATCGACAACCAGCAGATCAACGCCTGCATCAATCAGGCGTTCAGCACGCTCATAGCCGTCTTCACCAACACTTGTTGCAGCAGCAGCACGCAAACGTCCCTGTGCATCCTTGGCAGCGTTCGGATTAAGCTGTGTCTTTTCAATATCTTTAACCGTGATAAGGCCCACGCAACGACCTTTATCGTCAACGACCAGCAGCTTTTCGATGCGATGCGCATGCAAAAGGCGCTTGGCTTCATCCTGATCAACATTTTCGCGAACCGTGATCAGATTTTCGCGGGTCATCAATTCGTAAATCTTCTGCGCTGGATCAGAAGCAAAACGCACATCACGATTGGTCAGAATGCCGACCAGACGGCCCGGTCCTTTGGAACCGCCTTCGACAACCGGAATACCTGAAATACGATGCGCCTTCATAAGCGCCTGTGCATCGGCCAGCGTTGCATCCGGCCCAATGGTGACCGGATTCACAACCATACCGGATTCGAACTTCTTGACCTGACGAACTTCTTCAGCCTGACGTTCCGGTGTCAGGTTACGGTGAATAACACCAATACCACCCGACTGCGCCATGGCGATAGCAAGACGCGACTCGGTGACCGTATCCATAGCAGCCGACAAAAGAGGCAGGTTCAGTTCAATATCTTTGGCAATACGGGTCCGCAGGTCAACCTGCCCCGGCATAACCTCGGAATGACCGGGCTGCAAAAGCACATCATCAAAAGTGAGAGCGAGCACGCCAGTGGAAGATTCCACAATTTTAGCCATTGCCAATTCCTTTGCCGGTTTTACCGAATGAGAAAAGCCGCCTCCACCGGAAATGAATCCGTGAGCTGCGACTGGTCTTTGTTACGTATTGAATTGGCACTGGCTGGTAACACGCTTATGACTGGTTGAAAAGTCTTTTGCGGACAAGTTTCGGTGACTGGTAATAATTTTTACGATTTATCAGGTAACTCATCCCTTTAAATCGCGCAGCAGGGCATCTGAGGGAGCAGGCTTATGGACAGACGGACATTCACAAAATCACTTGCAGGATTTGGAACAATACCGTTCATTAGCGCTCAGGCAGGAGCGGCAAGCGGGAGCAACACACACATGCTCAAACTCATGGGCGGAAGCATCACAGATGTACCGGGAATCAAACTCGGTCATCACACGCTGACACAGCGTCCGACCGGCTGCACGGTTCTGCTTTGTGAAGAAGGTGCGACAGCAGGCGTTGATGTGCGCGGCTCAGCACCCGGAACGCGCGAGACCGATCTGCTCGACCCTATCAATCTGGTTGAACAGGTACATGCGGTTCTGCTCTCGGGTGGCAGCGCTTACGGCCTCAATGCTGCGAGCGGCGTGATGCGCTATCTTGAAGAAAACGGCTTTGGCTTCAAAATCAGCAAGGGCGTTGTTCCAATTGTCCCTGCGGCTGTCCTGATGGATTTGGGCGTTGGCAATTTTTCAATACGCCCGGATGACGAAGCGGGCTACCTCGCATGCAAGGCGGCCGGAACTGAAACCCCCGGCGAAGGCAATATCGGCGCTGGTGCCGGCGCTACAGTCGGAAAAATGTTTGGCATGGACTACGCCATGAAGGGCGGCCTTGGTACTGCAAGCCATAAAGTACCGGGCACGGATATTGTGATTGGCGCGATCGTTGCCGTCAATGCCGTGGGTGATGTTTATGCACCCAACTCGACACAGATTCTTGCCGGCGCACGCAAGGAAGACAATAAAGGCTTTCGCAATTCTATGGATGCGATCATGCAGGGGCGCAATGTGGTTAAAGCCGCAGGCGCCAATACGACCATTGGTGCGATTGCAACCAATGCACCATTTAACAAGGCCGAGTTGAAAAAAATTGCCGGCATGGCCCATGATGGGTTTGCGCGAACGATTAATCCGATCCACACCATGTGGGATGGTGATACGATTTTTGCGCTCTCGACAGCCACTGCGAAGAATGTTGAAGCGGATGTAACCGCAATAGGCGCGATTAGCGCAATTGTGATGGCGCAGGCCGTAGCCCGCGCAGTGATACAGGCTGAAAGCTTGCCCGATTTCAACCTGCCTGCGCATCGCGATTATGTGTAAGCGGAAAGTTCTCGATAACCACATCAATAGGCAATGATTGAAACGACATGCAATATACGCGATAGCAGGAATGACTTTTTACAAAGCTATCTTATGAGTTTTAAATTGATTTTGATCTGGAAACCAGGTTCGGAAACCGCATGACTGGCAATTCTCTTAAATTCGGCACAAGCGGCCTTCGGGGGCTCGCAACCGAGCTTAACGGATTGCCCGCCTATGCCTATTCACTGGCATTTGTGAAAATGCTTCAGGAAAGGGGCAATATTGCCGCAGGTGAGCGCGTTTTTGTCGGGCAGGACTTGCGCCCTTCAAGCCCTGACATTGCAGCTCTTGCAATGGGTGCAATCGAAGATGCAGGTTTAACGCCCGTCAATTGCGGTGTGCTGCCAACACCTGCTCTGAGTTATTTTGCAATGGCGCAGCATGCACCATGCATCATGATCACCGGCAGCCATATCCCGGATGATCGCAATGGTCTCAAATTCTATCGCGCGGACGGCGAAATCGACAAGGATGATGAAGCCGCAATCAATAAAGCCTATGCTGCCCTGCCCGATGATCTTGTTGCTCATAAAGTCGAAAACCTGCCGGTAAATGAACAGGCGATTGACGCCTATGCCCAACGTTATATCCAGCTGCTCGGCGCAAACAGCCTCACTGGATTGAAAATTGGCATTTATCAACACTCATCAGTAGCGCGTGACCTGCTTACAAAAGTGCTGAATGCTCTTGGTGCTGAAACAACAGCGCTTGGCCGTTCTGATGTGTTCGTGCCTGTCGACACGGAAGCATTACGCCCGGAAGATGTGACTCTCCTTGCAAAATGGGCTGGCGAAAACCAGTTCGATGCTATTGTTTCGACTGATGGTGATGCTGACCGTCCGCTTATTGCCGATGAACATGGGGATTTTGTGCGCGGTGACCTTGTCGGCGCTATCACCTGCTTCTGGGCCGGTGCTAATGTGATTGTGACACCTGTCACCTCCAATACAGCTTTGGAAGAATGCGGAAAATTTGCGCAAGTTGTGCGCACCCGTGTTGGCTCACCTTATGTCATTGCAGGCATGCAGCAAGCTCTGCATGAAGAAGCCAAATGCGTTATCGGCTTTGAAGCCAATGGCGGCGTATTGCTCGGAAGCAGCATTGAGAAAAACGGAAAACAACTATCGGCACTTCCGACCCGCGACGCATTGCTGCCAATCCTTGCTTGTCTGAACACAATCAAACAGACACAAAAACCACTCTCTGAAATTGCATCAAGCTATGGTTTCCGCATTGCCTTGAGTGATCGCATACAAAATATACCCCAGGAAAAAACGGCCGCCTTTCTTTCTGTCATTACACAGGAAGATGCACGATTACAGCTTTTCCCGATCAGCGACGTCGTGGTACGGCTTGAAACAATTGATGGCGTGAAGCTGTTTTTTGCATCAGGCAACGCAATCCATTATCGCGCATCAGGCAATGCGCCGGAATTACGCTGCTATGTAGAAGCGGTTACGAGAGAACAGGCCGCGCAACTATTGACAATGGGGCTTGATATCGCCCGCAATGCAACGAAGGATGCGAACAGTAAATGAGCTTTATTCCGGTTATCATCAGCGGCGGCTCGGGTTCCAGACTTTGGCCACTTTCACGCGACGCGCATCCAAAACCTTTCATCGAACTGCCTGATGGCAGCACACTAATTGGTAAAACCTATGCACGTGCATCGCATCTTGATGATGTGGAACGGCTTATCACTGTTACAAATCGCGATTTTCTGTTTCTAACGCTCGATGCTTATGCTGATGCTAAAGCACGCAGGATCGAGAATACATTTCTGCTCGAACCACTTGGGCGCGATACGGCACCAGCCGTTGCCCTTGCAGCATTGCAAGCCGCTTCGACCTATGGCCCGGATTCAACCTTGCTTGTGATGCCTGCCGATCACCTGATCGAAGATGAGGCAGCCTTTGGCCAAGCCGTTCTCAAAGCCCGCAAGCTTGCAGATACAGGCCGTATCGTCACTTTCGGGATTGTACCCGATCACCCCGAAACAGGCTTTGGATATATCGAAGTCAATGGCGAAGATGTGCTGCGCTTTGTTGAAAAACCAGATGCTGCAACTGCACAAGACTATGTTGATAGCGGACGCTATTACTGGAATTCCGGCATGTTCTGCTTCAAGGCTGCAACCATGATCGAAGCAATGCAGCTTCATGCACCCGAAGTGCTCAAGGGTGCAAAATCAGCACTTGATCATGCACGCAAAGGCATGAACGGGGAAACCAGAACACTGGAAATCGCAAAAGAGCAATTTGCAGAGGCACCCGCAATATCCATTGATTATGCGGTGATGGAAAAAGCTGACAACATCGCCTGTGTTCAGGTTTCATGCGGCTGGTCAGATATTGGTTCATGGGCTGCAATGGCCGACCTGATTGCTCCTGATGCTCAAGGCAACCGTTTGCGCGGCGAGACTGTTCTTGAGGATACGACAGATAGCTTCGTGCTGTCAGAAACCCGTCTTGTCAGTCTTGTCGGCGTCCATGATCTTCTGGTCGTCGATACGCCTGATGCACTTCTTGTCGCCCATCGCGACAAGGCTCAGGACGTACGCAAAGTATTCAACAAACTGCGTGCTCAGGGCCATGAAGCAGCCAAACTGCATCGTACAGCACACCGGCCATGGGGCACCTATACGGTTCTTGAAGAAGGCGAAGGTTTCAAGATCAAACGTATTGAAGTCAAACCCGGCAGCCGCCTTAGCCTGCAAGCTCATCATCACCGTTCTGAACACTGGATTGTGGTTTCCGGTACCGCGAAAGTTGTTAATGGCGAACGTGAAATCCTGCTCACCAACAACCAGTCGACTTATATTCCATGCGGCTTCAAACACCGTCTGGAAAACCCCGGCATTCTGCCGCTGGTTCTGATCGAAGTGCAGAGCGGTGAATATCTCGGTGAAGATGACATTGTTCGTTTTGATGATGTTTATGGACGTGCCTGATCAGCCGATAACAAATTAGCAGTTCTTCGCAGAAGCGAATCCGCTATAGTTGCTTTATGACAATCCGGCATTTAAGCGAAACCATTATCAACCAGATTGCCGCTGGCGAGGTGATTGAACGCCCCGCCAGCGTGATCAAGGAACTTGTCGAAAACGCGATTGATGCGGGTGCCACCCGCATCGAAGTTGTGACCGCAGGCGGTGGCAAAACGCTGTTGCGCGTAACCGATAATGGTTCTGGCATACCTTCCGATGAACTTCCGCTCGCAGTTTCGCGCCATTGCACCTCGAAACTGAGCGATAATGTCAGCGATATTCGTGCATTGGGCTTTCGTGGCGAAGCATTGCCATCTATTGGCTCGGTTTCAAAACTGACACTTAAATCACGCCCTCAAAATGCAGAATCCGGTTTTGAGGTGAGCGTGAGTGGCGGCCATCTGGATGGTCCGCGTCCAGCAGCACTTAATCATGGCACCATTGCCGAAGTGCGCGATCTGTTTTACGCAACCCCCGCCCGTCTGAAATTCATGAAGACGGATCGCGCAGAAGCAACTGCAATTACCGATGTTATCAAGCGAATTGCCATTGCCTTCCCGCATGTGCGGTTTTCGCTCGCAGGCACGGACCGCACCCCGCTTGAACTGCCCGCAACCGGAACGGGGGTGGATGCAACATTAAAACGTATCGGGCAAATTCTCGGCAACGAATTCTCCGATAATGCGCTGCATATTGATGCCGAACGTGATGGCGTACGGCTTGCCAGTTTTGTTGGCATTCCTTCATTCAATCGTGGCAATGCCTTGCACCAGTTTGCCTATGTGAATGGGCGTCCCATTCGCGACAAACAGATATTTGGTGCACTACGTGGCGCTTATGCGGATGTCATCGCGCGTGACCGGCACCCGGTGGCCGTTTTGTTTCTGACAATCGATCCGGCACAGGTCGATGTGAATGTGCATCCAGCCAAAGCCGATGTGCGGTTCCGCGATCCAGGTCTGGTGCGTGGACTGATCGTTGGCTCGATCAAACAGGCACTTGCACAATCTGGAATACGGCCCGCAACCAGTGGTGCGGAAGCCATGTTACAAGCGTTTCGGGCGGAAGGATTTCAACCCCGCCCCTCTGCAAGCAATTATACAGCACAAAACTGGCGCACAACCACCCCTGCCCCGCGCAATGAATGGTCGCCACAAACAGCACACCCCGCGCATAAGCCACTTGATTTTGATCATATTCCAGCATTTCGCGAAGAAACACAGGCGGTTATTGATACAGTTGTGACACCGGCAGCCGATGCACGTGCAACAATTTCAGAAGCCCCCGTTGAGCTGATGCAGAAACCTCTTGGTGCTGCGCGTGCACAAATTCATGAAAATTATATCGTCGCACAGACAGAAGACAGTCTGGTGATTGTCGATCAGCACGCAGCGCATGAGCGGCTTGTTTATGAAGCATTAAAAAATGCGCTGCATTCGCGACCGATCCCCGGGCAAATGTTGCTGATCCCGGAAATCGTTGATCTGGCAGAAGATGACGCCGAGCGACTTGCCACCCATGCGCAAACACTGGCGCAATTCGGACTTGGCATCGAACAATTTGGCCCCGGTGCAATCGCCGTGCGTGAAACACCCGCCATGCTCGGTGAAATGAATGTGCAGCAATTGATCCGTGATCTGGCGGATGAGATTGCCGACCATGACACATCCGATGGTCTCAAAGCCATGCTCAACCATGTTGCAGCGACTATGGCATGCCATGGTTCTGTGCGCTCAGGTCGCCGCCTTAAACCGGAAGAAATGAACGCACTCTTGCGTGATATGGAAGCAACGCCCGGATCCGGCACCTGCAATCATGGCCGTCCGACCTTTATAGAGCTGAAGCTTACTGATATTGAACGATTGTTCGGAAGGCGCTAAGACTTCTCTCGCATCAAGGAATTACATAATGAACAAATTTGAATCACCACGCTCATCTGAAGCCGTCCTGCGCTATCTTGATGGCGATTTTGAAATCGTCAAACACGGCTCATATGTCCTCTGCGCAGTATCAGCGGCCCCCATTCCTCTTGATGAATTGAAATATTGGAGCGTTGCGCGACAGGAAGCCTATGCAACCGGCCTGATTTCCTATGAACGTGAGCTGGAACTCAATCCGGAATTACGCAGCCGCAAAAAGGCCTGATAGCCTCACAAAGAGCGTAGTTTATAAGATTCAATTGCCTTATCAAGAATATGGTCTAAAGCGTCTTTTCGCTCGAATTGCAGGTCAATATCGAGCACAGCAAGATTGTGAATGAATTCAGCCGGTAACCCCTTCATCGTGATCAGACGGACATGATCCTTGGCCGTTGTAATAAGACCAGCGCCTGACTGCCCTGCCGTTTCAATCAGCCTGGCTATATCTTCCGGCTGATAGCTATAGTGGTCGGGAAAATTTTTCCCCTCCACAACTTCTCCGCCAGCCTGCTGTACGCTTGCAAAAAACTTGGATGGATTGCCAATACCGGCAAAGGCCAGCCAACGATTGCCTGCAACATTGGCCGATGACGATGGCAGCAATTGTGCTTCATAGATAGCACGTCCTGCACGCGATGCCTGCCGCACCACATAATCAGCCTCATCACCCTTGCCGATACGCAAAATTGCATCGGTTTTTCGCAACTGGTCAATCAAAGGTGCGCGCAACGGACCTGCGGGAATAACTTTTCCATTTCCAACTCCCCGTGTGGAATCCACAACCAGAAGAGAAAAATCTGCATATAATCGTGCACTCTGAAATCCATCATCCATGATGATGAAGTCGCAACCGCGCTTAAGCAGTTCCACCGCTGATTTCAAACGATCTGGACAAAGGGCAACCGGCGCATGACGCGCCAACAAAAGTGGCTCATCGCCAACATGCCCGGCACTGTCTCTGTCCGGATCGACAATATGCAGACCCTTATAATTACCGCCATAACCACGTGATACAATGCCGGGACGCAAACCGCGTGCAGTTGCAGCCTTTGCAAAAGCAATGGCAGTTGGCGTCTTGCCTGCTCCACCAACGGTAAAATTACCAATGCATAAAACAGGAGCGTCGATCTTTGGCGGTTCAGATTTAAGCAATCTGCGCCCTGCAACAGCCCCATAAACCCATGAAAACGGTGCAAGAGCATAGGCACGCCAGTCAGGTTTTTGCCACCAGAAGGGCGGCGCTTCACCTGCCATGATCAAATGCCGCCATGAACAAAAGCTGCATCATTGCGATTTCCCGGCAATTGCGCTTGCAACACCAGTGGCTGAATAAAAGGTTCAAGGGAATTGAGTGTCCGGTCAAGCGCACCGCGCATGTCCTTAACCGTATCAACTCCCGCACGGATCATCGTGTTCAAGTGCTCAGGATTGTTAAAAAGAAAATTGATTGCGCCAGCTAACATATTGCGATCCTTCACAACACGCGCACCGCCATTCTTGATAAGACGCTGAAAAGATTCACGGAAATTCTGAACATTCTTGCCAGTCAGAACAGCGGTTCCCATCATGGCCGGCTCAAGCGGATTGTGTCCACCTTCTTTGGTCAGCGAATTGCCAATGAACGCAACTTCGGTGAGTTGCAGATAAAGCCCCATTTCGCCAATAGTATCGCCCAGCAAAATATCGGTATCTGCTTCAATCGCATCGCCACGACTGCGTAGTGCTACCTTCAACCCCTTCTCACCAAGCATGGTTTCTATGGCTTCGGCGCGATTTGGATGGCGCGGCACAATGATTGTAACAAGGCGCGGATAACGCACTTTCAGCATTTGATGAACTTCAGCGGCTATTTCTTCTTCACCGTCATGCGTTGAAATTGCAGCCCAGGTGCGTCGTCCCGCAATCTGGTGCTGAAGCAGGGAAAGTGCGTGCGGATCAGCAGGAGCAGGAGCCGTATCAACCTTCAGATTGCCGGAAACACTGACAGGTCGTGCGCCAAGCGTCCGAAAACGTTCCCCATCCAGTTCGGACTGCGCGATCACATGTGCAAAATTTTCAAAAAGTGCTTCCGCCAGTTCTGGCCGCTTTTGCCATGCGGCAAAAGAACGATCTGACAAACGACCATTCACCAAAACCTGCGGTATATGGCGTGCACCAAGTGAAAGAACCGTGGTCGGCCAGATTTCCGACTCGCACCCAATAACCAGATCCGGTTTCCAATGATCTAGAAAATTATTGACCGCAGGCTGTAAATCAAGGGGTGCATATTGATGAATGACCTGATTACCAAGCTGATCAGCAACCAGCTTTGCCGATGTTACGGTACCCGTAGTCATGACAATATGAATACCGTTTGCAGCAATGCTTTCGATCAATGGTGCCATGGCAACAGATTCACCAACACTTGCAGCATGTGCCCAGATGACCGGCCCCTGCGGACGGGCTATGGCAGTTTTGCCATAACGTTCAGCGCGACGGGCACGTTCCTCCTTGCCGCGCGAAGCGCGGTAGGAAATATACGCTCCGATAAACGGATAGGCCGTAGAACCGAGTATACGATAGGCAGACAACATATTTCGCGCCCATCGTTCACTCATTGACCTGCCTCCAATGCAGCATAGGCTCTGTTCGTCGCGTCATTCAGCTGCCGCGTCAGTTCCATGCGCTTTTCTTCCAGTTGTGCCTCATCGGCATTTTCATCCACCCAGACCGGCTCTCCACAAACGATCATCGAGCGTCCGAATGGCAGTGGAATTGTGGTCTTGTCCCATGTCTTATGCAAAACATGATTCCGCGAAAAAGCATATGCAAAAGGCATGATTGGTCTACCTGAAAGCTTGGCCAGCAAAATAATGCCTTCACCGGCCTCGCGCGCCTTACCATGAGCAATATCAGCAATCATTGATGCTGATTGTCCCTTTTTCAATGCATTTTTCAATGTCAGAAGTGCACGGGCACCACCTTTTTTCGCTGAATTTCCTTCACCTCGCCCACCAGAGCCGCGCACCGTGATGAACCCGAATTTTTCAGCAATCCGCGCATTCAGCTCCGCATCGGCACTACGCGAAAACATCGCCACAACTGACAATTCAGCCGGACGCACAACCGGTGCCATAATATGCTGACCGTGCCAGAAAGTTATGATGGACGGGCTGTTTTCCCGCAAAAGCACCTTGATATCCGCAGAATCCTTAAGTGGTGGATTAGTCAAGCGCACCAGTTTCAAATAGCTGCAAATCAACTGCACCAATGCAGATTTCACCAAAGATGATCGCGCCAAAGGGCCACGCATGCAGCGCCATAAGCGTTTGGCGAAACCGTCCGATCGGGCACGTGCATCAGATTGCGCCGGGCCCTCTCTTTGCTTCATATGTTCTTCACCAGGAGCGGTCAAAAGCACTTATTCCATTTTCAGATCAACACCTTCCGGGTCCAGCAAACGATGCAGATGCACAATGAAATAGCGCATATGCGCATTATCAACGGTCTGCTGTGCCTTGGACTTCCAGGCTGTTTTAGCCGTTTCATAATCAGGATAAATCCCGACGACATCGAGATTATCAAGATCACGAAACTGGACAGTGCCAAGCTTTGTCAGCTCGCCGCCAAACACCAGATGAAGAAGCTGTTTCTTGTCGCCTTCAACGCTCATAATACAATCCCTTGAAACTTCTAATTTTTCGACATGATTAGCTCAATGGCCAGTCTGCGACAACACTCAACATTTCCTGCAAAAGATTTCCACTGGACGCAACCAATGCGCCATGCTTGAGCGCTGTCTCACCATAATTGACGGCTCGGGCATCAGCATCAAGTAACGCTCCGCCCGACTCTCTCAAGATAAGATCAGCTGCTGCCAAGTCCCAATCATGCGAATTTGGCCGAATGAAGGTACCGGCAATATCACCGCGTGCCACCATTGCAATACGATAGGCAAGGGATGGCACATAAGGATGGATGATAACACGATCACGCCAGCCTTCGGGCAGCACATCCACCATTCTTTTCGCCGAAGCCATAGGGATTTTTTCACCCGGGGCAGGCAATCGTGTTTGAATTGGCATTCCGTTTTGCGATGCCCCAAAGCCTTTGCCAGCTTCAATCACTTCGTTCAAAACAGGGCATTGCAGAACTCCGGCAATGGGTTTGCCGTCTTCAACAACAGCCACACTCACACACCATTGAGACTGACCATGAATAAAACCGCGCGTACCATCAATGGGATCAACGACAAAAGCACGGCGACGCGGCTGTGCAATACGATCATCACTTGTTTCTTCTGAAATCCAGCCATAATCAGGCCGCGCTTCGAGCAACACCTGTTTCAGATAGCTATCGACAGCGAAATCGGCTTCGCTGACCGGTGACTGACCCTCTTTAAGCCATACCTCCGGCGATTGGCCGAAATAACGCATGGCAATGCGGCCAGCCTCCCGCGTCGCATGACGCAACAGCTCAAGCTCGTTCTGAATGTCTTTTCGTTTCTCAATTTCCGGCAAGGGTCATGCCTTCAATCACAAGTGTCGGGGCCGTCATGCCAAAGTTCCTGTCAATATCGGAAGCAGGTGTCATGTTAAGGAACATATCCTTGAGATTGGAAGCAATCGTTACCTCACTTACAGGAAATGTCACTTCACCATTCTCGATCCAGAAGCCCGATGCACCCCGGCTATATTGCCCGGTAATCATATCAACACCCTGACCGAAAACTTCTGTCACATAGAAACCGGTGCCAAGTGTTCGAATAAGCGATTGCGGTGTTTCAGTACCCGGCTCAATCGCAAAATTTGTTGAAGCCGGAGTAACGCCAGAACCGGAACGTACACCACGCCCATTTCCAACAAGCCCCAGTTCACGCGCACTCGACCCAGATAAAAGCCAATGTGCCAGAACACCATTCTCAACCATTGTCAGCGGTTGGCCTTCAATGCCTTCACCATCAAACGGGCGCGACGACGACCCACGAATGCGCAAAGGATTGTCAGTGACATTAATTCCAGATTTTAGAATCTGCTTGCCCAGACTATCGCGTAAAAAACTGGTTTTCCGTGCTACCGACGCACCATTGATCGCACTTGCAAGGTGGCCTGCAATACCGCGTGCCAGACGCGGATCAAAAACAACATTGACCGGACCTGTTTTAACCTGCCGCGCGCCCAGACGCCGGACAGCCCGTTCACCAGCGTTTCGGCCAATATTTTCAGGTGAGTCAAGGTCCGCAAAATGAAGACGCGAACTAAAATCATAGTCGCGTTCCATCTTCGTACCTTCACCCGCAATTGCAGACGCAGAGCGTCCGAACCGCGTTGCCGCATATTCGCCAACAAAGCCCGATGAAGTCACAAGAACCAGGCCGCCCATGCTACGCGATGCACCTGCCCCACCCGAATTCGTAACACCTGCAACAGCAAGTACCGCCTCTTCGGTCGCCAGCGCATCTTCCGTCAGCCGTGACGTATCAATTTCAGTCGGATCAAAAAGATCAAGGTCACGCGGTTGTTTAACCAGCAATGAAGGATCGGCCAATTGCTCATACGGATCTTCGGGTGATACTCTGGCCATTGCCACAGCCCGCTCTGCCAATTTTGCCGGATCACTACCGGCATTTGCCGAAATACTCGCAATGCGCCGCCCGACAAATACGCGCAATGAAAAATCATCGCTTTCTGACGATTCGGTTCCCTCAACCTTGCCAAGCCGCACAGAAACACTCACCGAGCGCGCACGGATCACAACCGCGTCAGCATGGTCCGCTCCTGCATGCTTGGCCGCGGCCACAAGCTGTGCAGCGCGATCAACAAGTTTACCCGAAGAGTTGTCTGAAATCATTATATAATCCAAAATTGAAATCAACGATGGCCCAATTGGAAAACCACGATATGTAACCAGCCGTAATCGGAATTTGCAAAAAACTTATGTCAAATTATTCGACAATGAACTGATTAGAGACATATCCTGTTTCTATATTGCTGAAATCGGATGGCTTCAAGGGAAGCCCTCATTTTCTTCGTATATCAAGAGCATATCATGATCCCAACTGGCGGAAGCCTCTACATACAAGCGTTGATGATTCTAGGCGGCGCGATTATCGCGGCTCCGCTATTCAAACGGCTTGGCCTTGGGACAGTTCTCGGCTATCTGGCGGCTGGTATTATTATCGGCCCTGTAGCGCGACTGATCTCGGACAGTGAAGATCTTTTACATTTCTCTGAACTTGGCGTCGTTTTCCTGCTCTTCATCATTGGACTTGAATTAAAACCTTCGCGTTTGTGGGCCTTGCGCCATGCAATTTTCGGCCTTGGTGCGGCCCAGGTGCTGCTGAGCGGCGCAGCCCTTGCAGCACTCGGCATCTATCTGGCTGGACTAAGCACCCAGGCAGCCATCATTATTGGCTTTGGCTTTGCTCTCTCTTCAACGGCATTCGCTATGCAAGTGCTGGAAGACCGGTCTGAAACTAACCAGAAACACGGGCAGCGTGCTTTCGCGATTCTGCTGTTTCAGGATCTCGCGATCGTTCCCATTCTGGCAATCATTCCCGTTCTTTCCCCTAATGAACCCTCACAGACCAGCGCCGGTTTTCATCTTGTGACAGCTATTGCCGCAATTATAGCGCTTGTTATTGCGGGCCGCTATCTGATCAACCCTATGTTTCGGATCATTGCCAATACAGGCGCACGCGAAGTTATGATCGCAGCGGCCCTGTTTATCGTTCTAGGCTCGGCAAGCCTGTTAGAAGCAACAGGGCTATCAATGGCTATGGGTGCATTTATTGCGGGCGTCCTGCTGGCTGAATCATCCTATCGCCATGAACTGGAAGCCGATATTGAACCCTTTCGCGGTATTTTCCTTGGCCTGTTTTTTGTGGCTGTTGGCCTTTCACTCAACCTCACGGTCATTTTGCAATATTGGAAGACCATACTAATCGCCGTACCAATTTTTATGATTGTCAAAGCGGCGATTATCTACATTCTGTGCCGTATCTTTCGCTCCAGCCACAATGATGCTGTGCGTATCGCATTTCTTCTGCCCCAGGGTGGTGAATTTGCATTTGTGCTTTTCTCGGCAGCCGCCGCCGCAGCAGTCATCTCCAATGCCTTAAGTTCAGAACTGATCGCAGCCGTCACAGTATCCATGGCCTTAACACCACTTTCAGTTGCCATTGGCTCAAAACTATTGATTAAAAACAAGGTTGAAGACGTCATTGAGGAGAATTTTGAAGGAGCAGGCGCAGATGTTCTGATGATCGGCTTCTCACGCTACGGACAGATTTCAGCGCAGATATTGCTGGCAGGCGGTATCAACGTAACTGTTATTGACAACTCCCCTAACCGGGTACGTGCAGCTGGAAAATTCGGTTTCCGTATTTATTTTGGCGACGGCACACGCAAGGATGTGCTGGAAGCAGCCGGCATCCGCAAGGCAAAGATCGTAGCCGTTTGCACGCATAAGAAAGAAATCACCAACCGGATCGTCAACCTGATCCAGTCCGAATATCCCGATGTGCGTCTGTTTGTGCGCTCCTATGACCGTGAACACACGCTACAACTCCGGGCGCAGGGTGTGGAATATGAACTGCGTGAAACTTTCGAGTCGGGGCTGTTGTTTGGTCAACGCACTCTGGAAGGATTGGGGATGTCTGAAGCGAATGCCTATGCCATTCGGGAAGAAATCCGACAGCATGACGAAGACCGCCTGCATGTTCAGGCGTCAGAAGGTATCATGGCGGGACGGCATCTGCTTTTCAATAAGCCGGTTACACCGGAACCATTGGTCAAGCCGCAGCGCGAAGGGCAACGGATCGACTCAGTAGCCAATATCGATGCAGAAGCATCTTCTTCTGCATCGCCAGCAGCAGAATAGATCAAGGAGTAGCAGGCTTTCCATTCATCACGGAATCAAGGGTCAGCTTCAGCTCTTCACGGATTCCAGCACTTTGCGACAATATCTGTTCAAATTTCAGAAAATCGAGCAGGCCAATCCGCTCGACATTCGGGCGCAGGAAAATATGCGGCGGACGATTGCGGAACTTATTGTCGATAATTGAACACATTGTGAGCTGATTTGCGCCCATAATGGCTTCAAATGTCGTTGGCATATAATCATCCGGGCCAACCGGCGCACCAACGACATCAATGCCAATTACAATATCGGCCTTGTCAAACAGCAGATCAAACGGCACAGGATTAAGCAGACCACCATCAACCAGAATACGTCCATCACGCCGCACCGGCCTGAAAACAGGCGGTATTGCACAGGATGCTGCAATAGCCGAAGGCAGATCACCTGTATCAATATTGAGTTCAGTCGCTGCATGAAAATCCGATGCCGTGATGCTCATCGGGATTTTCAGCTGTTCAACATTTTCAGGCAAAGATGCAGGAAGAAAGACTTCCAATATCTTCTCAATATTGAACTGGCTGACACGCAAGCCGCCTTTGAGCAGCTCCACCCAGCGTTCCGGGCGGGCCTGCCACATGCGGCGAACCACTTCCGAACGGCGATTAAAAATCGCCGCCATATATTCATGAATTTCCACCCCACTCATGCCGTTTGCCATACCGGCACCGAGAATCGAACCAATTGATGAACCAGCAATAGCCACGGGCTTGATGCCAAGTTCATCCAGCACTTCGATAATATGGATATGCGCAATGCCCCGTGCACCGCCACCGCCAAAAGCAACGGCAATACGCGGGGATGCTGTCATGACATTATCCATATGCTTCTTCCTGATCCTAGGACTGAGCAGGCCCGAAAATCAAAATTGCAGGCTCTGCTTCCAGAAGTTTTTTGGCAATAGCCCTTACCTGATCAAGGGTCACAGCATCGATCAATTCATTACGCTTGTCGATGTAATTGCGATCCAGATCTGCTTCCTGAAGACCAACAAGTGTATCCGCAATCGACATGGAAGAATCGAGATTGTTCACGGCATAAGAGCCTTTAAGATAGCTCTTTGCCGCTGCCAGTTCCTCTTCTGTAGGACCATCATTGGCCATCGCAGCCACCTGATCGCGGATGACTTTCAGCGATTCCTGCGCTTTTTCGGGCCGGGTCGCTGTGGAAATAGTCAATGCTGAAACATGATCGCGCAGCGCCATTGCCGATGAGACAGAATAGGCAAGGCCACGTTTTTCACGCACTTCCTTGTAAAGACGAGACGTGAACCCACCGCCCAGAATATGGTTCATCAGATAGGCCGCAAAAAACTCTTCATCCTTGCGTGGAACAGCAGGATAAACAAAGCTGATTGATGTCTGCGGCATATCAAAACTCAAGCTGGTCGTTGTGCCAAGCGCGAGTTTTGCATCCGGCACCGGCACAAGTTCCGCCGTTGCTGGCAAATCGCCAAAAACCTCATCAAGCATCTCGCCAAGCTCCTTGGCGTTGATCGAACCCACAACACCAACTGTCAAACGATCACGTGCAAAATTTTTACGATGGAAATTCACCAGATCATCACGGCTGATCGACTGAAGCGATTTGACAGTACCATCATCCGGGCGACCATATGGATGGCTACCATAAAGAACCTCGCCAAACTTGCGCGATGCAATGGTCGACGGATTGCGTTGCGATGCTTCAAGTCCTGCAACAATCTGCTGTCGGATACGATCAATGGCGTCCTGATCAAAGCGCGGTTTATTGACCGCCAGCGCCAGCAGATCGGTAACAGGCTTGCGATTTTCGGCCAGCATACGAACACCACCGGAAACGGAATCCGGTGACGCCGAAAAACTCATTTCTGCGCCCAGATTATCAATGCGTTCCTGAAAACTGTCGGAATCAAGATCACCTGCGCCTTCATCAAAAAGCCCGGTCATCAGATTGGCAAGACCTTCCTTGCCCGATGGATCCTGTGAAGCCCCGCCCTTAAACGAGAAACGCATGGAAACAAGCGGTACGGAATCATCTTCCACCAACCAGGCCTTGATACCCTTTGGGGAAACGACTTCCTGAATTTCTATAGCATTGGCAGGCAGGCTCACAGCCACCAGCAGCAACATTGAACTCACAGCTGCTGCAAAAGTATTTTTCGCACGCAGAATGCTCAATATAACAACTTTACTCACTGGATTGCTCCTTCTGCGCCATTGCCCTCTGCATCATCCGCTGTGGCGGCAGGCTGCCCGGAAGCGGCTTCCGGTTCAACCTCTGGCGGCAACAGATAACTGGTCACGGACTGTTCCTTAACCAGATAGCGGCCTGCCACATCCTTGATCTGATCAACGCTCACAGATTTGATCAACTCCGGCCACTTCTGAATATCTTCAATATTCTGGCCGATTGACAAGGTCGAACCATAAATACGAGCCATGCCGGACTGGCTGTCTCGCGCAAATATAATTGCTTTGAGAAAACGATTGCGTGCCTGATCAAGCTCATCCTGTGTCACACCATCCCGGATGATCCGCGCCAGTTCAGCATCAACAGCTTTTTCTACATCAGCCAGTGTCTTGCCATTTTGTGGCGAACCATAAACCGAAAATGTACCATCATCGAGAGCATCGCCATCATAGCTCGCACCCGTATTGGACGCGATACCCTGCTTGACGATCAGCTCCTGATAAAGACGTGAACGCAACGACCCACCTAAAATCTCGCCAAGAAGATCAAGCGCTGGCGCATCACCGGCTTTCACATTCGGGAAACGCTTTTCATTGGCATAAGACGGTACAAGCCATGAAATGCGAAATGAAGGTGTGCTAATGCGATCATCATGCAATGTTACGATACGCGCAGCGTGCTTTTTAGGCTCCTGCGGACGTTCGCGTGGGAGAATTTCAGCACGCTTGGGGATTTTGGCCCAGGTCTGCATAACCAGTTCACGCACACGTTCCGGTGTCACGTCACCGGTAATAACCAATGTCGCATTATTCGGCGTATAATATTGCTGATAAAAATCGATGGCATCTTTCAGGCTCAGCTTTTCCATCTCCTGTTGCCAGCCAATAACCGGCACGCGATAGGGATGATTATAAAAAAGAACCGCATCGGTATTTTCCATCAGCATTGCTGCGGGATTTGAATCAACCCGCATACGCCGCTCTTCCAGAATAACTTCACGCTCTGTCGTTACGGCCTCTTCATCAAGAACCAGATTAGCCATGCGGTCAGATTCATAGCCCATCACCATTTCAAGCGCTTCAGGCGCAACACGCTGGAAATAGGCAGTATAATCATAAGAAGTGAAGGCATTTTCCCGACCGCCAATCGCGGCAATCTTAGCTGAAAATTCACCCGCTGGATAAGTCCTGGTGCCCTTGAACATCAGATGCTCAAGAAAATGGGCAATGCCGGATTTACCCGGAGCCTCATCAGCCGATCCCACATGATACCAGATCATCTGCGTAACGACCGGCGCACGATGATCAGGAATGACCACCACCTTCAAGCCATTTTCGAGCGTGAAACTGCTGACATCTTCCGATTTCGTTATCACCGGAAGGATTTGCCCCGGCTGCGTAACCGTAACGTCTACAGCCGGAGCTGATGTCTGCGCCTGAACAGAAAACGTTGCAAGTGGTAAAGCAATTGCAAAACCGAGTGCAGTAGACAACAAAACATGTCGGAAAACACGTCGAACAACGCGCCGGAGTGAGGGGTTGTGCACCAAACGACATCTCCAATAAGTTTTCATTTCATCCACTCATCAGGATGAAATTACCCAAAGCCCATATTCAAATCATTGCCAGCCCAGCATCCCCGGATCGGCTAATTTTCAGCCTTGCTTCAACTCAATGAGGCGAATGATGGTACCACCATAATTGCGCTCTTCTTGCACAACGAATCGTTCATCCAGTTCAAGCGAGGCTTCTGTTTCTTCTTCAAGCACGATAAGTGCGTCAGGATTAAGCCAACCGCCTTCCAGAGCTGATAAAAGTGCCTTTTCCCCCATACGGCGTCCATAGGGCGGATCAGCAAATACCAGATCAAAAGGCTCCATTGTGCCTGCTTCACCAAGCTTGCAGGCATCGCGACGCAGTACTTTCGTCTGCCCCTGCAAGCCAAAACTCTCGATGTTCTGACGCAGAATACCCCGCCCTTCCGCCGACTCTTCCACAAAAACCGTATAGCGTGCACCGCGCGAAAGCGCCTCAAGACCAAGCGCACCAGTGCCTGCAAAGAGATCCAGAACACGAATATCCTCGACCTTTTGCGGGAAACTATGCGCAAGAATATTGAACAGGCTTTCACGGGTGCGATCCGTTGTTGGGCGGATCGCATTTGTTGTGGGTGTAACGAGCGTGCGCCCGCGGAATTTACCGCCGACGATCCGCACCATTGCCTCCAGGCTTGCCACCACGTGGCTTTCCATCAACAGGTCTTTTACCGCCTGGCTTACCACCCGAACCGCCACGATCAGGTCCCTTGCCGAAACCTCCCGGCCCCTTCGATGGTCCACGACCTTCACTGCGCGGACCTGAAGGCTTGCCGAAGCTGCGACCTTCATAACCACCAGATGATTTTTCACCGCCACCGGCTTTTAATTCAGCACGCTCGCGCTTACCCGGACGTCGTTCCTGTTTGCGCTCATCACGACCTTCAAGACGCGTTTCTGTGCGGTTTTCAAAGCGACGCGGACGATCTTCACGCCCCTCGTCCCTTCGCTGCTCACCATCACCAAAACGACGAGGGCGCGACTTGAAATCACCCTCAGGGCGCGGAGCACGATTAGTCGGGCGCCCTTCCGAACGCCCATCAGACCTGTCAGAGCGTCCTTCGAAACGACGTGGACGATCCTCGCGGCCCTCATCACGACGTGCCTTGAAATCACCTTCCGATCGACTTGCGCGTTCACCACGCGCAGTGGCACGTGCGGCTTTTTCTGCCGCAGCCTTTTCACCCTGCGGGCGCGCACCAGAGGCCATCCAGACGTTCATACCACCACGACGGCGCGGCTCGACCTTGTCTTCCTTTTTTTCTGGACGCTTGCGACGCTCCGGCTGGCTTGAAATCCATTCACGCTCACGTGGCTGACGACGATACTCTCCGTCCTGTTCACGCGGCTCACGCTGTTCCATGTCACGGGCAGTGCGCCCCTGAACAACCGTATTGGAAAATTCATTGAGGATCGGTGCATCAAAATCAGCGCCGGATTCTTCAACAAGTTTCTCGCCAAGCTGATCGCGCAGAATACGGCCACGAATTTCACGCACACCGCCCTCTTCAAGATCTCCGAGCTGGAAAGGACCAAAGGAAACACGGATCAAACGGCCAACGGTCAGACCAAGGGCACCAAGGATGTTTTTAACTTCACGGTTCTTGCCTTCGCGCAAACCGATCGAAATCCAGACATTGGCACCTTGTTCACGCTCAAGCGTTGCTTCAATACTGCCATAAAACACACCGTCGATGGCAATACCGTTTTTCAATTCGTCCAGTTGTGCCTGTGTTACTTTTCCGTGCGCACGAACACGATAACGACGCAGCCAGCCGGTAGACGGCAGTTCGAGAACCCGCGACAGCCCACCATCATTAGTCAGAAGCAACAGACCTTCCGTATTGATATCAAGGCGACCAACAGAAAGCACACGCGGCATCTCTTGCGGCAATGCTTCGAATACTGTCGGGCGGCCTTCAGGATCACGATTGGTTGTCACAAGGCCGGATGGTTTGTGATAAAGCCATAGCCGCGTGCGTTCAGCCTGCTTCAATTGCTTACCATCAACGGTAATAACATCGCTTCGTTTTACATTGATTGCAGGGCTTGCAAGCACTTTTCCATTAACGGAGATACGGCCAGCCGCAATCATCGTCTCAGCTTCGCGACGTGACGCAATGCCTGCACGCGCCAGACGTTTGGCAATACGCTCGCCACTATCATCGCCCTCTTGCGTTTCACGCGCTACAAACTTGCGCGGAGCACCACGGTCATCTTCACGGCGCGGCCTGTCGTCTTTAAAACGATCTTCGCTGCGTCCATATGGAGGACGGCGTCCGCCCTTATTGTCGTCTTCTTTACTCATCTGATATCAGCCTCTCAGCAGCGCTGCCGTGTCGTCTCTTGCCGCGGGGGAGCTGGCGAGTAACAGTCTGGTCAAGAACGCTGTATAAATCCGTTCGCAAATCGGTTTTGATTTCGTGAATTATGCAGTAACAAATCGCTCATAAGCTTGCGAGTAAAATTTCCCTCTACCAGCCATGAAATGAGCCGGGATTGAAAAAGATTACAGATATCTCCCTTCCAAAGGGCGCAACTTTCATGAAAATCGCGCTCGAAGAAGCTCGATCTGCCGCTCGTCGTGGCGAAGTACCAATAGGTGCGGTTATTGTACATGATAACACAATTATCGCACGCAATGGTAACAGAACACGTGAATTTAATGACGTTAGCGCCCATGCAGAGATACTCGTCATCCGTCAGGCAGGCGAAACACTCAACTCGGAACGATTAATCGATTGCGATCTCTATGTCACACTTGAACCCTGCGCCATGTGTGCAGCGGCAATCTCGTTCGCACGTATTCGCCGTCTATATTATGGAGCAGCTGATCCAAAAGGTGGCGGCGTTGAATATGGGCCGCGTTTTTACACACAGCCCACATGTCATCATGTTCCAGAAATATATGCAGGCTTTTCGGAAAAAGAATCCCAGAACCTGCTCCGGGATTTTTTCCGTGAAAAGCGATAAATGCCCTTAGGGTCAGAACCCTAGCTGACAGCATTGTGACCAGTCATCTGACGCAACATATTATCACGCAGAACAAAATGATGAACCCACGGCCACTGCCGTGACTGCGCAGCAATGCCAATGCAGGCACAACAAGCATTAAACATAATTAATATTTGAGTTTACAAGATAAACTATCTTACCATGACAACAAAACCATCAATAAAAAAAGTCAGCCGAAAGAGTTTCTTTCGGCTGAGTAAATAATATTATCAATATTCAGATAATCAGTTCCAGGGCAGCATATCACGCCAGCTTTTACCACCGCCGCCAGCAGCCTTTTTGCGTTCACGCTCTTTCTGTGCTTCATCCGTACCCAATTCACCGGCAGCCGCTGACGCAGCAGGCTGACGATAAGCCAAAGGCGGTTCACTCAGATATTTGCGTGTCGAGGCAGACCCCTGCGCTTGCTGTTCCCGCGCTTTTTTCAACGCTGCAATACGAGCCGGATCGGCAGTCGGTGTACGTGTCTCAAATTCCTCGCGGCGGCTATTGCCACCCGGGAGCTTATTTGCATTGGGTGCAACGGCTACATCCTGATCAATCGGCGACACAAAACTTGGATTATCCCGATTGGCAGTAATTTCATCACGCAGGCGCTTGCGGCGCTCTTCCGGGGATTCTGGCCAAGCAGGATCACCAGCGCTTGCAACGCTCTCCTGCGGCGCAGGCAATACGCCCTTTTCACCTTGTGCCGGACGCACAAGATCAGGACGCGGCTTGTAATTAATGCGTTCTTTATTCTTGCCCTGACCAAAGCTTGCCATATTCGACATGTCGTCAAGAAACTGTGCGCCTGCAGTCTTGTCAGTACCATAAGTCGGCGACGATACACAGCCCGACAGCGCAAGACCTGCAACTGCCGTCATCAATACCAGAACTCGTCCTTCAATCTTCATTAGCGCCACTTCTTTTACGCCTGTCGATTCTCTCTTCACCAGAGACATTTTTACATCTCTGACCTAAAAAACCGGCAACTCCAAGGCAGATTGCAAGTTTATCTCAAGGTCAGTCTTGTACATGAGACCATCTCTTCGGGCAATCGCGATATTGATTGCTATTTGACCATCTACGCACGTTACAAGGCAAGTTCCATAGTAAAAGGCCCGGTAACATACGCAAACCGGGCCTTAAAAATTATACTGACAGCTTACCAAGAGCCTTCAATTCATGCAATGCGAGGGCATCACGTGCTGAAACTTCCGGGAATTCCGGATCTGAACCAACATCGGTCGTATAGCGCCATGAACGCGCACATTTTTCACCTTCCGCACGTGCTGGCACAACAGCAACACCCTTAACATCATCCAGAGTGAATGCACCTTCAGGAGCAGTATCATTGGTCAGTGCTATATCACTTGTGATGCAGATTTCAGCAAAATCCAGACCTTCAAGCGAATCGGCAAGGCTCTTATCGGTAATGTAAACAATTGGAGCCGCTTCAAGCGACGAACCAATACGTTTATCTGCACGTTCCAATTCAAGAGAGCCGGTAACAACGCGGCGCACATTGCGAACCTTGCGCCATTTTTCAGCCAGCACATCATCACGCCATTCAGCTTCAATTGCGCGGAACTGCTCCAGATGCACCGAAACAGCCTGCGGATAACGATCAAGCCATGCTTCTTCCATGGTAAAAGGCAACATAGGCGCAAGCCATGTCGTCACGTGATCGAAAATTTCACGCACTGTCTGAAGCGCTGCCTTACGACGATTGCTTGATGGGGCATCACAATAAAGCGCATCCTTGCGGATGTCGAAATAGAAAGCTGACAGTTCGACATTCATGAAATCGATCAATGCGCGGGCAATACGCTTGAAATCAAACGCATCATAGCCAGAACGAACGACTTCATCGAGCTCAGCCAGACGATGCAGCATCAGACGTTCGAGTTCCGGCAGATCAGCATATGGCAGCGTCTCGCCTTCATCATGGGCGAGCGTGCCAAGCATCCAGCGGATCGTGTTACGCAGCTTGCGATAGGCGTCAATATTGGTCTGGATAATATTTTTACCCAGGCGCTGATCTTCCCAATAATCGGTCGTCATCACCCAAAGACGCAGAATATCTGCACCTGAATCCTTGATAACATCCTGCGGAGTAACAGTGTTTCCAAGCGATTTCGACATCTTCTTGCCGTTCTCGTCCATGGTGAAACCATGGGTGACAACAGCATTATAAGGTGCGCGACCCCGCGTTCCGCAGCTTTCCAGCAGTGACGAGTGGAACCAGCCACGATGCTGGTCAGAACCTTCGAGATAGACATCAGCAGGCCATTTCATGTCCGGGCGGTCTTCCAGCGTGAATGTATGCGTCGAGCCAGAATCAAACCACACATCCAGAATATCGCGAACCTGTGTCCAGTCTTCACCGGCGCGGTTGCCAAGGAAACGCTCACGTGCCCCATCAGCGAACCATGCATCAGCGCCTTCTTCTTCAAAAGCTTCAAGAATGCGCTTGTTGACGGCATCGTCCTGAAGGATATTGCCTTCTTCATCTGCAAAGACGCAGATCGGCACGCCCCATGCACGCTGACGCGACAGCACCCAGTCCGGGCGACCTTCAATCATGGCACGAAGACGAGTCTGGCCAGCGGCTGGCACAAAACGGGTTTCTTCAATGGCTTTCAGCGAACGTGAACGCAGCGTGGTGCCATCGCCGAGATTCTTGTCCATATAGACAAACCATTGCGGCGTATTGCGGAAGATGACCGGCTTCTTCGAGCGCCACGAATGGGGATAGGAATGTTTCAGCCGACCCCGTGCAAAAAGATTATTATACGCAATAAGCTGTTTGATCACAGATTCGTTCGCATCACCCTTTTTGCCATTATCGTCGATAACACGTGCAGGACCACCTTCACGATCCGGGCCAAAGCCCGGCGCATCCTTGGTGTAAAAACCATCATCGCCAACAGGAAAAGGAATGCTTGGATCAATGCCACGTGCTTCAAGTTCACGTACTGCATCCATCCAGGCTTCAAAGTCTTCGCGACCATGGCTAGGCGCTGTATGAACGAAGCCTGTACCGGCATCATCAGTCACATGATCAACGGCGATCAACGGAACAACGAATTCATATCCGCCACCAAAGCCTTTAAGCGGGTGATCAAGAACAAGGCTTGATAACTCCGAAGGAGCAACATCACGCAAGCGCTTGAATTCAAGCTTGGCTTTCTTTGCGCATTCTTCTACGAGCTTGTCGCCGAAGATAAGCTTTTCACCTGCCTGCGGGCCGAAATCATTTTCAGCAGCGATGATTTCATAAAGTCCGTAAGCAACTCGACTGGAATAAGACACAGCGCGATTGCCCGGAATGGTCCAAGGAGTCGTCGTCCAGATGACAACAGAGCTTCCAGCAAGATCATTACTGCCTGCAACCGGAAACTTCACCCAGATCATATCTGACTCGACGTCATGATATTCGACTTCTGCTTCCGCGAGTGCTGTGCGCTCAACAACCGACCACATGACCGGCTTCGAGCCGCGATAAAGCTGGCCAGACGATGCGAACTTCAAAAGTTCGCCTGCAATGCGTGCTTCCGCATGGAAATTCATCGTCGTGTAAGGATTTTCAAAATCTCCACAGATCGCAAGGCGCTTGAATTCTTCCGTCTGGACCTTGATCCAGTTTCCGGCAAATTCACGGCATTCCTTGCGGAATTCGTTGATTTCCACTTCGTCTTTATTCTTGCCCTGAGCACGGTATTTTTCTTCGATCTTCCACTCGATCGGCAAGCCATGACAATCCCAGCCCGGCACATAATTCGAGTTGAAACCACGCATCTGGAACGAACGAGTGATCACATCCTTGAGAATCTTGTTCAGCGCATGGCCGATATGAATATTACCATTTGCGTAAGGAGGGCCATCATGCAGCACATAAAGCGGACGGTCTTTTGCGGCTTCACGCAGCTTTTTATAGAGGTTCATCTCCTCCCAGCGCTGCACAAGAAGCGGCTCACGTGCTGGCAGACCTGCTCGCATCGGAAACTCGGTCTGCGGCAGATTGAGGGTTTTGGAATAATCGATCTTAGCGGTCGTATCGCTCATTTTATCATTTGCCTGTAATCCCGCGGCGCAAAATGGCGGGTGAGAATGCTTGAAAACAAAGTAAAGCTGCGAGGCACAGCAGGCCGTTCCCGGACCTTCCTGCCATGCGCCGCGTCAGGCAGCGCCATTAAGGCTTTAAAGGAAGGCCGGGCCAATAATTCGTATGCCAATAACTGGTATGGTTGGGCCGATATGCCGAAAATCCGTCATCATGGGGATGCTTTTAGCAATGACCTTCACAGGAATAAAGAGGCAGGGTGCAATAAACTTGCAGCCCTGCCTCTGAAATCTTTACAGATTGACAGATTTATCAATCAAGCGAGAAATCGAAACGATAAGTCGCCGACACACCAACCGTAAACTGGTTTGGGGAACCGTAATCCCTGACGATACCCGAATTCTTGGCCTTGTCCTGAAGACGACTATATTCCGCGAACAGGCTGGTATCAATTTTATCGGTTGCTCTCCATCGGATAGCTCCACCGACACCAACCGATTCCCAACCACCGCCTGGACGATATTCCTGCAAGCCCGAAGCTAAAGCTTCTTCAGCAGTCACACCATAATAGGTGCGCATATAATCCTTGGAAGCGTATGTCGCACGCGGACCAGCAGAAACACGGATTTTTGGAGTGACATCGTAAAAAACATCGGCAGCAATATCAGCAACAACGCCCTTATGCGCACGAATACCATGACGCACTTCGCCTCGGAAACGCAGCCAGTCAGTCGGATAGACATCGACGAAACCACCGGCTTCACCACCGAATTTTGTTTCCTCCAGCCCGTCAATATCGGTATCGCGTTTGAACATCAGCTTGCCAACGGCACCAGCACGGAAATGCGTGGTATCAATAAATGCAAAAGCTGCATTATCATTGCGTGAAGAAAAACGCTCCGCTTCACCCTGACGGCCAAGCGAGATCAGCGGCTGCGCAGAAAACCGGTACTTGTTCGATCCTTCAAATTTTGGCGCTACCATCCCGGCTGCGCCAACCTTGAGATACCAGTCACCAGACCAGAAATGTTTACGAGCAGGCTGCACTTCCTGAGCCGCATAAATATCCGTCTGCTGCACATCTGCTGCATGAGATGACAGGGAACCTATGAACAATGCGGTGCCTGTAACAAAGGCAAGAGAGACAATACGCGTCACATGAAACTCCGATAAACAGTTCCCCATAAAACTTAAGGGTCATTAATACTGTTTGAACGAAAGATGTAAAATTAAACTTAAATAATAGGAGAAAATATCAACGCTTCTTTATAGGAGCGTTGCAAGCAAACACTAATATGCTGGAAATGACAGAAGGCGGTCCAGCTCGGACAATGGTTTTGCACCCGCCAGAACTGCACGTGCTTCTTCTTCATCCCGTTTCATCTGCTCAATCAATGGGTCAAGCCCGTCGAATTTTACTTCGCCCCGCAGATAACTGAAGAAAGAAACTTCAGCGACTTCACCATAGAGATCGCCAGAAAAATCAAAAACAAATGTTTCAAGCAAAGGCTTACCATCGCTTGCCACAGTCGGACGACGACCGAAACTCGCAACACCATCATGCAATTTGCCATCTGCACGACGAAAACGAACAGCATAAATGCCATGTTTCAAGCTGACATGATCATCAATGATCATATTTGCAGTCGGAAAGCCCAATGTGCGACCAAGTTTTTGCCCATGAATAACTTCGCCGCTGACACGATAACGATGACCAAGAAGACCAGCGGCTTGCGCAACCTCGCCATTACACAAAAGTGTACGAATGCGTGTTGAAGAAACGAGATGACCGCCCTCGTCGTTAAACGCATCGACAAGCGATACACTGAAACCGGCAGCCCCTCCCGCTTCTACCAGAAATTCCGGTGTTCCTCGACGGTTTTTGCCAAAATGAAAATCATAGCCGGTAACGACGCGATGCGCATGAAGCCTGTCTGTGAGAATATTGCTGACAAATGCTTCCGCAGAAAGTGCCGAAAAATCAGCCGTAAAGGGTTGCTCAACCACGGCATCAAACCCCATGATCCGCAATATTTCTGCCTTTTCAACAGCATCGGTTAAACGCTCAACTGGCTCATGCGGCTTGAAAAAACTGCGTGGATGCGGCTCAAAAGTCAGCACAATGGCTGGCCGGTTTTCTTGCTTTGCCAATTCCAGTGCACGCTCCAGCACGGCCTGATGCCCACGATGAACACCATCAAAATTGCCAATCGCCACCACGCAATTGCGAAGTGATTCTGGCAATTTGTCTTTTCCTGAGAGGCGCTGAAAAGCTGGTTTAGTCATGATCGCGGCCGGTTCTTCAACAATTATCAGACAAGAGCATAAAGCGATGCGACCGGCTTATGCCCGTGCTTGTTCAGGAATATGTTCATTCTCTCAAAATCAACTGTGCCATCCACTGTATAATCAGCAGCATGAACGCCCCCTGAGATATAAAGCACATCCAGACCATAATCTGCCGCACCCTTCACATCTGTCAGCACACCATCGCCGATGCCAAGAATACGGGACTTATCAATTGTATGGCCGCGAATTTCCTCAACAGCCTTTGACGCCGCTTCATAAATTGGACGATATGGCTTGCCAGCAATCAATGTGCGGCCGCCGAGTTGTCCATATTCACGCGCCAGTGCACCTGCGCACCAGATCAGGCGTGAACCGCGCTCAACCATGATGTCAGGATTGGCGCAGATGAAGGGCAGATTACGCGAGCGGATACGCTGTAATAAGTCTGCATAATTTTCCGGTGTCTCGGTCTCATCATCATAAAGACCAGTACAGACAACGCCTGATGCTTCAAACTCTTCGACCAGCTCGACATCAAGGCCTTCGTAGATTGCAAGCTCGCGTTCACTGCCGATGTGAAAAACCTTGCGTGGGCCTTCAATAATAAGATCACGGGTCACATCACCAGATGTTACAACACGGTCATAGGCATCTTCCGGCACCCCCAACAATGTCATCTGTGCGATTACACTCGGGAATGGACGTGGTGCATTGGTGACAAGAATAACGGTAATGCCTTTGGCACGCGCGCGTTTGAGTGCAGCCACCGCCGGGGCGAAGGCAACTTCGCCATTGTGCAACACGCCCCAGACATCACAGAAGATCGCATCATATCTATCCGTCAGATCGTCCAGGCGTTCAGGCAGTTTCATCGGTTTCCTCAATATGCTGGCTCCGGCCGCTCGCCGGTCAAATCAAATGATGTGCAGATGCACCACGCGCTCTCGTCTACTAGAACCAGCTCAATCTGTCACCCGACTTGAACCGCTCTGCGGCTAAATGAGCGGCCATACAAGTGGATTCTATTAACCACACAAGCTGTTTCTTTAAGATAAACGGCCAAAAACCATTATTTTCTACCTCGTTTGCCGAACAAAATTATAGTGTCCATATCTGGCAAAAGCCTGTTCGCTGCCTTCACCACGCTTTGCAAAAAAATTTAATTTCCAAACTGTCAAAAAATGGCAACGATCCTTGACAAATAATAACGCCGCTCCTATCTCAGATACACGTTAGCACTCGAGATAACAGAGTGCTAACAAGCGCGGATCGGTTTGATCCGTTAACAGGGTTCAACATCTATAACACCAAGGGTTATACCATGGCTGATATCAAGTTCCGCCCGCTTCATGACCGTGTCGTCGTTCGTCGCGTTGAATCGGAAGCTAAGACCGCTGGCGGGATCATCATCCCTGATACCGCTAAAGAAAAGCCACAGGAAGGCGAAATCGTCGCTGTGGGCAGCGGCGCTCGCGATGAAGCAGGCAAGCTGATTGCTCTCGAAGTCAAGGCTGGCGACAAGGTTCTGTTTGGCAAGTGGTCGGGCACTGAAGTCAAGATCGGCGGCGAAGACCTGCTGATCATGAAAGAATCCGACATTCTCGGTATTGTCGGCTAACGCCTCCGACTGGGTATCATCGGCTAATTTAGCCGGGAGCGGTGTCGCTCTGACCTCAAATCAATTCACCATAATCTGACCGGGACAATTCCCAGGAGAGTAAAATGGCTGCAAAAGAAGTAAAATTCGGTCGCAATGCGCGCGAAAAGATGCTGCGCGGCGTCGATATCCTCGCTGATGCTGTTAAGGTAACGCTCGGCCCAAAGGGCCGTAACGTTGTTATCGACAAGTCCTTCGGCGCTCCACGCATCACCAAGGACGGTGTATCGGTTGCCAAGGAAATCGAACTCGAAGACAAGTTCGAAAATATGGGCGCACAGATGCTGCGCGAAGTGGCTTCCAAGACCAATGACACTGCTGGTGACGGCACCACAACCGCGACCGTTCTCGGTCAGGCCATCGTTCAGGAAGGCGCAAAAGCTGTTGCTGCCGGCATGAACCCAATGGACCTGAAGCGCGGCATTGATCTCGCAGTGACTGAAGTTGTTGCAAACCTTCTCGGCAAAGCCAAGAAGATCAACACTTCTGAAGAAGTTGCTCAGGTTGGCACAATCTCCGCTAACGGCGAAGCCGAAATCGGCAAGATGATCGCTGAAGCGATGCAGAAAGTCGGCAACGAAGGCGTAATCACGGTTGAAGAAGCCAAGACCGCTGAAACCGAACTCGAAGTCGTTGAAGGCATGCAGTTCGACCGTGGCTACCTGTCGCCATATTTCGTCACCAATCCAGACAAGATGATTGCTGACCTCGAAGACGCATACATCCTTCTGCATGAAAAGAAGCTCTCGAACCTGCAGGCTCTTCTGCCAGTTCTCGAAGCTGTTGTTCAGACTTCGAAGCCACTCGTCATCATCGCTGAAGACGTTGAAGGTGAAGCTCTTGCAACGCTCGTTGTCAACAAGCTGCGTGGCGGCCTGAAGATTGCTGCTGTCAAGGCTCCTGGCTTTGGCGATCGCCGCAAGGCAATGCTCGAAGACATCGCGATCCTCACCGGCGGTCAGGTTATCTCCGAAGACCTCGGCATCAAGCTCGAAACTGTTACGCTCGACATGCTCGGCCGTGCAAAGAAGGTTTCGATCTCGAAAGAAAACACCACAATCGTTGATGGTGCAGGCCAGAAGGCTGAAATCGACGCCCGCGTTTCGCAGATCAAGCAGCAGGTTGAAGAAACCACTTCTGACTACGATCGTGAAAAGCTTCAGGAACGTCTTGCCAAGCTCGCTGGCGGTGTAGCCGTCATTCGCGTTGGCGGTGCAACGGAAGTTGAAGTCAAGGAAAAGAAGGATCGCGTTGACGATGCTCTGAACGCAACCCGCGCTGCGGTTGAAGAAGGTATCGTAGCTGGTGGTGGTACCGCCCTGCTCCGCGCTTCGTCCCAGATTTCTGCCAAGGGCATAAATGCCGATCAGGAAGCCGGTATCAACATCGTTCGTCGCGCTCTGCAGGCTCCGGCTCGCCAGATCACGACCAATGCTGGTGAAGAAGCATCCGTGATCGTTGGCAAGATCCTTGAAAACGGCTCGGACACCTATGGTTACAACACAGCCAATGGTGAATTCGGCGACCTGATCAAAGCTGGTGTTGTTGACCCGGTTAAGGTTGTTCGCACTGCTCTGCAGAACGCAGCTTCGGTTGCGGGCCTCCTGATCACCACCGAAGCCATGATCGCTGAACTGCCTAAGAAGGATGCAGCTCCTGCTGGCATGCCTGGCGGTATGGGTGGCATGGGCGGCATGGATTTCTAAGAAATCCATAAAGCACGCCCATGAGTGAAAGTGCCTGCACCGCAAAGCGGTGCGGGTGGCGGCATGGAGTTCCAAGAAATCCATAAAGCACGCCCATGAGTTAAAGTGCCTGCACCGCAAAGCGGTGCGGGTGGCGGCATGGATTTCTAAGAAATCTGTTGCCAGAAAATTTAAAGAAAGGCGGCTTTTAAGCCGCCTTTTTTACGTTACATAAACTTTATTCTTTAAAGAAAAACCATCCATTTTTAACTTTTCAATAAGCAGATTTCTCAAATTAGAATTTTCTGATTTACATCCGATGTCATTCATGATCAATCACAGGTGTATTTGAGATAGACTTCCTGATTGCCCCCGCACTTGGAAGTCTTGTCTCAGGCAACAAGAAAGGCAGGCTCGCGCCTGCCTTTCTCCTTTTCAGAGCGTGCTGCCATTTCATATCCAATGATTTAAGCCCTATCGATGAGTGCATTCTCGTCAATATCATCAGTTCCGGGCCTTACTAATTCTGACTTGTCGCAAAGCTTTTTCGCCCTATGATTATACGAATTAAAATGGGATGAATAATCATATGCACAAGATACTGCCGATAGCCACTGCACCAAAAGACGGGCGCAAGATCACTGTGATCTGGATTGATGATAATGATCAACGCAATGAATCTGTTGGTCAATACCGCTCTCTTGACCGTCTTAGAGCTGGCGGCGGTGACTGGGATGAAACTGACACCGGATGGTGGGTTTTTACTGATAGCAAAACCCAGCAAAAGGTTGAACCAACGGCATGGATATCAGAAGCCGACGACGAGAATGGCGACGATGAAGACAATATTCAATAAAATTTGACTTTTATAGTCATATTTTATTGAATAATTTTGGGCAAAAGCTAAACCGTTCAGCTATGGCATACCAATAAAACCTGCCAATGCGACTATTGCTCAATCAACAGGCAGATACTTAATATCTGAAACCATAGCCGGAGACTGAAAATGACTGCTACGCGTACCGAAACAGATACTTTCGGACCGATTGATGTTGCTGCCGACCGTTACTGGGGTGCGCAAACTCAGCGCTCATTGCAAAATTTCAAGATCGGCAATGAACGGATGCCTCTACCATTGATCCATGCACTGGGCGTGGTCAAACGGGCCGCAGCAGAGACCAATATTGCGCTGGGCAAGCTTGATCCGGTTCTGGGACAAGTGATTGCTGTCGCTGCAACCGAAGTGATTGAAGGCAAGCTCGACGATCACTTTCCGCTTGTTGTCTGGCAAACAGGCTCCGGCACACAATCGAACATGAACGCCAACGAAGTCATTTCGAACCGTGCGATAGAGTTGCTCGGTGGGGAGCTCGGCTCAAAAAAACCCGTCCACCCGAATGATCATGTCAATATGAGCCAGTCTTCAAATGACAGTTTTCCAACCGCGATTCATATCGCAACTGCCCTGGAAACTGTTAGCCATCTGTATCCTGCGCTGGAGAAGCTGACACAAGCTCTTAAGAATAAAGAAGCCGCATTCAAAGACATCATCAAGATTGGCCGCACGCATACTCAGGATGCAACGCCGGTCACGCTGGGACAAGAGTTTTCCGGCTATCGTGCAGCACTTGAATATGCCCGCCATCGCATCGAACAATCACTCGCTGATGTGTTCCTGCTGGCACAAGGGGGCACGGCTGTCGGCACCGGCCTCAATGCCCCAAAAGGATTTGATACCGGCTTCGCGGATGCCGTCAGTGCAATCACCGGCCTGACATTCAAGACTGCGCCCAACAAGTTTGAAGCACTTGCAAGTCACGGTGCACTGGCAAATTTCCATGGCAGTCTCAACGCACTGGCAGCCGATCTCTTCAAGATTGCCAATGACATTCGCTTCCTGGGGTCTGGCCCACGTTCAGGCCTTGGCGAACTTTCGCTGCCAGAAAATGAGCCAGGCTCATCCATCATGCCAGGCAAGGTCAATCCAACACAGGCCGAAGCCTTGACCATGGTTGCCACACAGGTCTTTGGCAACCAGACTGCCGTAACGGTTGCTGCAAGTCAGGGTCATTTTGAGCTTAATGTGTTTAAGCCCGTCATCGCCTATAATGTATTGCAATCAATCCGCATCCTGAGTGACGCGATGGTTTCCTTTGCAGATCATTGCGTTGAAGGAATTGAAGCAAATGAAGATCGCATCAAGGATCTGCTAGAGCGCTCGCTCATGCTTGTCACCGCCCTGGCACCAGCCATCGGCTACGATAATGCTGCCAAGATCGCAAAAACTGCCCACAAGAATGGAACGACCTTGCGGGAAGAGGCTCTCAAGAGCGGCCACGTCACCGAGAACGACTATGAACAGCTCGTTCGAGCGGAGAAAATGATCGCTCCAGAATAACTGTTCACGATAATAGAACGAACTGTCGAGAATTATCTATCTTTTCTTGACAGTTCTTATCATTTAATTGGTAGCTTATATTAATTTGGAGATACCAAAATGTCCTCTATTACTCCCCAGAGCAATGGCATTGCCACACTGATAGCACGTGTATTCCTGTCGATCCTTTTCATTCTTGCTGGTTTTAGCAAGCTGACAGCAATTTCCGGTACAGCCGGTTATTTTGCAGGCCTTGGCCTTCCGGTCCCAACGGTAACAGCCGTTCTGGTTGGTCTGATTGAATTCATTGGCGGTCTGGCTATTCTTGTTGGCTTTCAGACACGTATCGCTGCTGCAATCGTTGCCCTGTTCACAATCGGTGCGATACTCGTCGCCCACATGAACTTTGCTGAAGGCCTGAACGCGCTGATGGCACAAAAGAATCTGGCCATTGCTGGTGGCCTTATTCTTCTGGCACTTCAGGGTGCGGGCTCGATTTCGATCGATGCAAAGCGCAACTAAACAACATATCGCGCATAAAGAATAGAAAAGCCGTACCTCATCAGTACGGCTTTTTAGCATCTGCTTTATAGAACATGCTTTTGTTATTTAATAAAATGCCATGATTGCATCGGCCTATCTTGTACGATAATGCAAAGGTCTATTTTAATTTAAAAAAGATATATCGACTTATAATATCGTTTCATAACTTAGCTTGTAGAGAAAAAATGGCAGTTTCCCCGACATCGAATGGTCAGCTTCGTGCTGATACCCATACGGGCAATAATTACAGCTTTGCTCTCACCAGCCTCACAATGCTTTTCTTCATGTGGGGCTTTATCACCTGCCTTAACGACATCCTGATTCCGCATCTTAAAGGCGTCTTTTCGCTCAACTACTTCCAGTCGATGCTGATCCAGTTCTGCTTCTTTGGTGCTTACTTCATCGTCTCGCTGCCTGCCGGTGCTCTGGTCAAACGTATTTCTTATAAATGGGGTATCGTAACCGGCTTGATTGTAGCCGCAACCGGCTGTGCACTGTTCATCCCGGCGGCATCCTATCGTGTCTATGAACTGTTTCTAGGGGCGCTTTTTGTGTTGGCATCGGGTGTCACCATTCTTCAGGTGGCTGCAAATCCTTATGTCACCATTCTGGGTGCGCCGGAAACAGCAGCCAGCCGCCTGACGCTGACACAGGCCTTTAATTCGCTTGGAACCACTATTGCACCAATCTTCGGCGCATTCCTGATCCTGTCGGCTGCAACCTCCGATGCTGCAAATTCTGCAAGCGCAGATGCCGTTCAGTTTCCTTATCTGTTGCTGGCACTCGCCTTTTCAGTTCTTGCAATTGTGTTTGCAATCCTGAAACTGCCTGATGTTCAGGAAGAAGAAACTGATGTGGTCACAAAGGAAGACGGCTCAGCTTGGCAATATCGTCATCTGGTCCTGGGTTCCATCGGCCTGTTCGTTTATGTGGGCGCAGAAGTCAGTATCGGCAGCTTTCTCGTCAACTTTCTGAGCGACCCGAATGTTGCAGGTCTGGCTGAAGCAGAAGCCGCCCATTACGTTGCCTATTTCTGGGGTGGTGCCATGGTTGGCCGTTTCATTGGTGCAGTCGCAATGCGCTATATTAATGACGGCAAGGCGCTTGCATTCAATGCGGTTGTGGCAATTGTGCTGCTGCTCATCACCGTTGCAACCACTGGTCATGTCGCCATGTGGTCGGTTCTGGCAATCGGGCTGTTCAACTCGATCATGTTCCCGACAATTTTCAGTCTGGCGCTGCATGGTCTTGGCAAGCATACCAGTCAGGGTTCAGGTATTCTGTGTCTGGCAATTGTTGGTGGCGCTATTATTCCACTTGTTCAAGGCGCACTGGCAGATAGTATTGGCATTCATCAAGCATTCCTGATGCCAATCATCTGCTATATTTATATAGCCTATTACGGTCTTATTGGCAGCAAGCCACAAAATTAAAACAAAAAAGCCGGAGCTTTTTGCTCCGGCTTTTTTTCAGTATCGATTGTTATCAGCCAGCAAGACTATTGCGGATACGCGAAACAATCTGTGCCACTTTTACATTTTCTTCGCTACGACGTGCTGAAACAAGACAGGCTTGTGAACGCAGGATCACACCATCTTCAAGCACTTTAAGCAGGTTGGCTTTCAGCGTCGAACCTGTCGAGGTAATGTCGACAATCATATCCGCCGACCCTGCTGCTGGTGCGCCCTCTGTTGCGCCAAGACTTTCAACAATGCGATAGACCTGAATACCGTGTTTTTGCGAAAAAAACTGCTGCGTCAGGCGCCAGTATTTGGTGGCAATACGCAGGCGCCGACCATGACGCTGGCGAAAATCGGCCGCAACATCATCAAGGTCAGCCATCGTCGTTACATCGCGCCAGACTTCCGGCACAGCAACCACAACATCCGCATGACCAAAACCAAGCTCTGCTTCAATCGCCACGCGCTCATCAGCATGAGCCAATGTTTCACGGATCAGATCTTCACCGGTCACGCCCAGATCAACGCTGCCATAGCCAAGCTCACGTGCAATTTCAGATGCCGACAAGAACAGAATGTCGAGCTCACTGTCGCCTTCAACCCGCGCACGATAATTGCGTGAGTCATCTGGCAAAATAACCTTGTATCCAGCTTTTTCCAGAACGGCGAGGGTCTGTTCTTTCAATCGCCCCTTGGATGGAAGTGCGAGCGTTACAGTCATGATTATTCTCCGCTCAGCGCCTCAAGCCGGTCAAGCCAGATGGAAAAACCGACGCCTGGAATATTCTCCGACGCGCCAAGCATAGTCAGCAAACGGTCGTAGCGTCCGCCCCCGGCAAGTACCATATCCTTATCGCCGCCTGCCTGACGGATTTCATAAACAAGACCGGTATAATAATCGAGCGGACGCCCGAAAGATGCATCATAAATGATGTCTTCAACGGGAATACCGGCTGCATAAATGGCATCGGTCCGCGCTTCAAACTTTTGCAGAACCGCACTTAAATCAAGCGCATTATCAGCCGCAAAAGCCCGCAGTGTAATGCTTGCTGTTTCAAGCGAAACGCGGATGGAAAGGAAACGCTTTAATACATCCAGCGCTGATGAAGGGAATCGCGCTGCGGCCAGATCTTCCTTCTCGATCAGGCGCCGAGCAATTTCCGCAGGCGTACGGCCTGCACCCGGCGACATACCGGCTTCAAGCATTTCGGCTTCAAGCATTCGCGCCAATCCTGCTTCGTCACCTTCAGCAACCAGTCCGGCCAGATGTTCTGGAAGCGGATCAGTGCGCTGTTCACCGCTCAGTTCGGCAAAAGCTGTTTCCATTGTGCGTTCATCACCAAAAGCACGCAGCAACTTTTTGCGCCATCCCTGCGGAAGACCCAACGCTTTCAACATGCCAGCAAAAACGGACTGATCACCCAGCACGATTTGAAGCTGCGCGTCTGGAGCTGCCGATTTCACACAAGCGATTGCATCGGCAATCGAACGTGCATCCGATGCAGCTTCATCACTTGCACCAAGATCCTCGATACCAGCCTGAAGAAACTCGGCCGCACCATCACGACGCTGGCGGAACACTTCACCAAGATAGGCATAGCGCTTAGGTGTTGCCGCATTCAATGCAATATGATTGCGGCAGACCGGAATGGTAAATTCCGGGCGCAGGCACAAACTGTCGCCATTTTCATTTTCTGTAAGGAAAATACGCCGCCGCAGATCTTCACCCGCCATATCCAAAAACGGATCAGCAGGTTGAATCAGCGGAATATCGACCAGCTCAGCTTCACTGGCATCAAGCTGTCTGCGAAGTGTCGTGAAGACAAAAGATGTGCGTTGACCAGCCATATTATCCGTCACTTCGCCTGCTGTGCGCGATCACGAGCCTGCGCATCGAGGATTTCGCGAACAGCATTTACAATATCCTCTTCCTTGACCGTGACTTGCGCCGGGCGGCTTTCACGCCAGGTTGCATTGTCCTCGATCTCGGCAGAAATACGCTTGCCTTCAATCAGGTCCTTGATCTGGATTTCGCCTGCTTCACGTTCCTGCGATCCCTGAATGATAACGCATGGCGCATCACGACGATCAGCATATTTCATCTGCGCCTTCATGCCGGAACCACCGACATACATTTCAGCACGGATGCCGGCCTGACGCAGATCAGACACCATCTTCTGATAACGACCAAGGCTTTGCGCATCCTTGTCCATCACCAGCACCACAACCGGGCCAACCACATCGGACACATCAAGTTTTCCGAGGTTTTTCAGCGCCGTCATCAGGCGCGAAACACCGATGGAAAAGCCCGTTGCCGGAACTGACTCGCCACGGAAGCGCGAAACCAGACCATCATAGCGACCGCCGCCGCCAACCGAACCGAACACAACCTTCTGGCCATCTTCATTGGTCACATCGAACAAAAGCTCGGCTTCAAACACAGGACCGGTGTAATATTCGAGACCACGCACGACCGATGGATCGATCTTCACACGCCCCTCATAACCACCAGCGTCAAAAAGCGCTTCCATATCGGCAAGCTCTTTCACACCTTCTTCGCCCTTGGCGTTACCAGCAACCACGCTCTGCAAATTGGCAATGGTTTCAGCCCCTGTTGCGCCGCCCGCAGCGGTGAAGGCCAACACCTTTTCCACGGCCGCAGCAGACAGTTCAGCGCCCTTGGTGAAATCGCCGCTTTCATCAAGACGGCCTTTGCCCAAAAGAAGTCTTACGCCGTCAGCGCCAAACTTATCGAGCTTATCAATGGCACGAAGAACATTAAGGCGCTTGCCCGCATTTGCATCGCCGTCAAGGCCAATGGCTTCAAGCACACCGTCAAGAACTTTGCGATTGTTGACACGGATAACATAATCGCCGCGTGCAATGCCAAGGCGCTCAACCGTATCAGCCATCATCATGCACATTTCAGCATCCGCCGAGACGTTCGGTGCACCAACCGTATCCGCATCAAACTGCATGAACTGGCGAAAACGGCCCGGGCCCGGCTTTTCATTGCGGAACACCCAGCCATTGCGATAGCTGCGGTAAGGCTTTGGAAGGCTTTCGTAATTTTCCGCAACAAACCGCGCCAGCGGCGCCGTCAGATCATAACGCAGCGAAAGCCACTGCTCGTCATCATCCTGAAACGAGAACACGCCTTCATTCGGACGATCCTGATCGGGCAGGAATTTGCCCAAAGCATCCGTATATTCAATAAGCGGCGTTTCCACCGGCTCGAAACCATAAAGGTCATAGACTTCGCGGATGGTCGCGGTCATCTTTTGAGTGGCGCGCAGATCATCCGGCACCCGATCGACAAACCCACGCGGCAACCGCGCCTTCATCTTGTCCGCTTTATCGGCCATTTTTCCTGCCTGATCACTGATTTTGTCATATTGCGCCGGAAAATCCGGCAAATTCGTTGCCGGTTTCCTAACGCATCAAGACCGGTGCGGCAAGTGCAGGAAGCTGTTTAAAAAGAAGCGTTCAGCGTGTGGCAATCGCCACCGCAGCACCTGCCATCATTCCAGCACTTGTACGATTGGCAATCCGCATTGCACGTGGACTGCGCAAGAAACGACGCGCCTGTGCAGCAAGCACCACCCAGGCACTGTCGACTGCGGCCAAAACTGCAAACATAACAAGCAGCAATTCCAGCCAGCCGATCACCGAAACATGCGTAATATCGATCACAGTCGGCAGGATTGCTATATAAAATACCATGATTTTTGGATTGCCGAGCGTCACAGCCAGTGCGCTGAAAAACAGTTTCTTTGCTTCACCATGGCTCGGAATGGCATTCTCGTCCACACTCGTTTCAACGGGTGCAATCCACATTTTCCATGCAAGATAGATCAGATATGCGACACCGAGATATTTGAGAACAAGAAAAACAGTATGAAAGCTGTTTGCGATCGCTGACAAGCCCCATACCGCCAATGAGAGCCAGATAGCATCGCCCAGCCAAAGACCAAACATAAATGGAAATACACCCTTATGGCCGCGGCTAATCACCCGCGCAACCAAAGCGCCAACATTTGGGCCCGGCGTGCCTGCTGCGACAACCAGAATACCGGCAAAAACCACAAGGGATGTGAAATCCATTTTTATCTCCTGTTGCGGCTTTCTGCCAGAAAAAGAATATAAACGCAATCAACGCTTAAGGGCGTTTGAATGCCGTTCTCAGTTGTTCAATATGAGCGCGGCAATGACAACCCTCAATGTGATCATTTACCAGCCCCATAGCCTGCATAAAAGCATAGACCGTCGTTGGGCCGACAAAAGACCATCCGCGTTTTTTCAGATCTTTGGAGATATTTGTAGAAGTCGCTGTAGTGGGATTGGCAATCAGGGTCGGGTAATCCACGACCGCAGGACGCTCTTGCGCACCCGGTTCAAAAGACCAGAAATAGGCAGCAAGCGAGCCTTTTTCCTGCACCAGTTCAATGGCACGATTTGCATTATTGATGGTCGAGACAATTTTACCGCGATGGCGCACAATCCCTTTATCAGCCAGCAACCGCTCAATATCCTTCTCATCATAGAGTGCTACGCGATTGAAATCGAAACCATCAAAAGCGGCCCGAAAATTCTCACGCTTGCGCAGGATTGTCAGCCAGGACAGGCCGGACTGAAACCCTTCAAGGCAAATTTTTTCAAACAAACGGTAATCATCGGTTACAGGGATGCCCCATTCATTATCGTGGTAAGCGATATAATCGGGCAACTCGCCAGGCCAGAAACAACGCGTCCTGCCATCTGCATTGACAATCAATCCGGTCTTTTTTTCTGACGCATCATTCATTCCGGTCTCCCTGTTTCATCAACTCTTAATCATGTCACGCAACCTTGCGCTAACCACAACTTCAATTTGAAGCGCCATGATCTCTTAGTCGCAAAAAAATTTACCTTTATGATTCCATTGCCCCGCACAATAGACCCATGAAATTCAGGGCTGTACTACTGACAGGGGATGTCAGGAGTGCGATGGGCAACCGCGTCAGCGTGAATGCAGGGCGCAAAAGAGACGGATTTGGCTTATGAAACCACGTCATCTGCTTTTGATTGGATCCTTTGCGGCGATTGCCGTTTCCATTGTTACCACCAGCATGGCTTTTGCAAATGATCGTTATGCGACCAAACCACCAGTGCGCATCGATAATGCAACATCACAACGCTGGCTTGCGCAACTTGGCAGCCCAGCTGTTCGTGTTTTGCCTCAAACAGGCACTGCGCAACCGCAAAAGCGCACCGTTGTTAAAAAGAAGCAACCCTCCAAAGCACGCTATCAGAATGTGAGCCAGCAGCGACCGGCCGTCAATCCAGCAAAGGCTGTGCGCAAGAAACAGCATTTTGATCCCATGTTCCTGCCGCAGCGTGTTTCCTATTCAGGCGGAGAGAAAGCGGGAACCATTGTGATCGATACCGGCAAACGTTTTCTTTATCTCGTTGAAGGCAACGGTCAGGCGCGTCGCTATGGCATAGGTGTCGGCAAGCAGGGCTTTGGCTGGAAAGGCACCCAGAAAGTGAGCCGCAAAGCTGAGTGGCCAACATGGACTCCGCCTAAAACAATGATTGCGCGGGAACGTAAAAAAGGGCGCATACTCCCGGCCCAGATGAAAGGCGGAATCAATAATCCGCTTGGCGCACGCGCACTCTATCTCGGTTCAACGCTCTATCGTATTCATGGCACCAATCAGCCCTGGACCATTGGCAAAGCCATGTCTTCAGGCTGTTTCCGTATGCGTAACGAAGATGTGACCGATCTGTATGGCCGTGTTCCTGTGGGTACACGCGTGGTCGTTCGCTGATCAAAACCTGCTGCAAACCCTTTATTCAGGCCGTTGTCGCGAATGTGACTGCGGCCTGAATTGTCATCAAATTGAAATTTTTGACGTTTTTATAGGAAAAACGACCACCTTCGCGCAAAAAGACCGTCGAAATATCTTTCACTTTTAATCCGAACACCCATATGCTGTGGAAGTAAAACGAAGAGTTTATATGTAAGAGGGAAGGACTGATCATGACCGTACCGGCAGTAAAACTAAACGACGGCAATCATATCCCGCAGCTCGGTTACGGTGTCTGGCAGGTGGGCAATGACGAAGCCATCTCAGCGGTCAGCGAAGCGCTGAAAGTGGGCTACCGGCACATCGATACTGCTGCCATTTATGGCAATGAAGAAGGCACCGGCAAAGCAATTAATGCATCTGGCATTGCCCGCAGTGACATTTATCTGACCACCAAGCTCTGGAACAAAGAACAGGGTTATGAGACAACGCTCAAGGCTTTTGACGAAAGCCTCAAGAAGCTTGATACTGATTATGTTGATCTTTATCTGATCCATTGGCCGCTTCCATCCAAAGATCTTTTCATGGATACATGGCGTGCGCTCATCAAGATCAAGGAAGAAGGCCGGGCGAAATCTATCGGCGTGTCGAACTTCCAGATTGCCGATCTTGAGCGCATTCTCAAGGAAAGTGACACTGTTCCGGTTCTCAACCAGATTGAACTGCACCCACAGTTTCAGCAGGACGAGCTACGCCTGTTTCACAGCAAGCATAACATCGCAACCGAAGCATGGAGCCCACTGGGGCAAGGCACCATTCTGGAAAACCCGACCCTGAAATCCATTGCTGAAAAGCACGGAAAATCAGTCGCACAGATCATCCTGCGCTGGCACATCGAAACCGGCAATATTGTTATTCCAAAATCCGTTACACCAGCGCGTATCAAGGAAAATTTCGAGATTTTCGATTTTAGTCTCAATGGCACAGACCATGATGCGATTACCAAGCTGGACAAGCCAGATGGCCGTATCGGGCCAAATCCTGCGACCTTCTCGGTCGTTTGATTTTAAAATAACGGCGTTGCAGTCAACGCCGTTATTTTACACTGTAAGTGCCAGCGGTTTTGGACCACCATAGGCCCAGTCCAGCAATTCAACTGTATGAACAATCGGCAATTTACTGCCTGTTGCAATCTGCGTCATGCAGCCAATATTTGCGGTCGCAATCAGATCGGCACCTGTGGCCTCAATATTCCTGACCTTGCGGTCACGAAGTTTGGTCGCGATTTCAGGCTGCATAATATTATAAGTGCCCGCTGAACCACAACAAAGATGCCCCTCCAGCGGTTCTTTCACCTTAAAGCCAGCTTTTGAAAGCAAATCTTTTGGCTCACGCAAGATTTTCTGACCATGCTGCATGGAGCAAGCCGAATGATAGGCAACGCTCAGCGTTTTCGGCTCTTCAGGTTTGGGCAGTTCGATCGTGGTGAGATATTCGGTAATGTCCTTGGCAAGTGACGATATACGCGCTGCCTTATCCCTATAGGCTGGATCGAGCCGCAGCATATAACCATAATCCTTGATCGTCGTTCCGCAGCCCGAAGCAGTCACGATAATCGCATCAAGACCACCTGCATCGATTTCGCGCGTCCAGACATCAACATTGTGCCGTGCCTGATCAAGTCCATGCTCCTCGCGCCCCATATGGTGAACAAGCGAACCGCAGCAGCCTTCATTCTTTGGTGCCACCACTTCAATCCCAAACCGATTGAGCAGTCTGAGTGTTGCTGCATTGATACCGGGATTGAGTACGGGTTGCACACAGCCATTAAGAATTGCAACGCGCCCACGCTTTTCTCCCTTAGGCGTACTGACCGGTTCGGGATCAGCTTTGGAGGGCAGGCTTTGCGGCACAAGTTCCAGCATAGCTGCCATGGGCTTCAGGCTCTCACTTTTTCGCATGAATGGCGCAAAGGGACGGCCAAGCCTTGCAAGTTTGAGCGCCAGACGAAACCGGCCCGGATAAGGCATGACCTGCGCCAGAAGCCCACGCAAAAAACGGTTCATGAAAGGTCGCTTATAAGTCTTTTCGATATGCGCACGCGCATGATCGACAAGATGCATATAATTGACGCCCGATGGACAGGTGCTCATGCAGGAAAGACAGGACAGGCAGCGATCGACATGGCGCACGATTTCTTCATCCGCCGGACGCCCGTTTTCGAGCATATCCTTGATCAGATAAATGCGGCCACGCGGACTATCGAGTTCATTGCCAAGCGTCACATAGGTTGGACATGTCGCGGTACAGAACCCGCAATGCACACATTTACGCAGGATCTTGTCCGCTTCATTCACACCGGGATCGAGCAATTGTTCGGGACTGAAATGAGTTTGCATGGCTTAAACTCCCGCCTGCTCAGAATATATACGTCCCGGATTTAGAATGTTTTCCGGGTCAAACTGATGTTTCAATCGTTGTGACAATGCTGCAAGCGCTGCGGGTTGCGGCTCAAATACTTGCGTTTTTGCACGTATAAATTCCGACGCTCTTATCAATGTTGCATGCCCGCCACCATATTTGGCGATCAGCTTGCGCAGCGTCTTGGCTTCCGGCTCCGCCTCCATCCGCATCCAGATCAACCCACCCTGCCAGTCATAATAGGCATCAACACCTGCATGACGGCGAAACTCATCCACCATGCGCCAGCCCTGAAGTGGAGCCATCGAAACACGCCAGACCACCCGATTGTCACCCGCCTGTGCATAGGGCGACACATCGCGTATTTCTGCCCAGAGCTGTGCAGATTGATGCTCATCAAGCTCGTCAATTGCTCCGGTGCTGTGAAGCATCGCCTGTAATTGCCTGGCTCTATGCGCAACAGATGGCGCAAAGCCTTCGAGCCTCAAAAGGGTCGCAGCATCCCAGCCCAGCCTGCCATCGAGAAAGCGATTGATAACACTGGGTGGCAAATGAGCGCTCGATGCGACCTCCTCGCGCGACCCCATCGCCATGGCCATGACGCGCGACGCCTTCTCGTCATCCAGCCCACGAACAGCCAGCGTTACAGAGGTTTCAGGCTTGGGCAGAACCTTGAATGTAACTTCCGTTGCAATACCCAGCGTGCCCCAAGAATTAGCCATGCCTTTGGAAAGATCATATCCGGTGACATTCTTGACGACGCGCCCACCGGATTTGAACAATTCCCCACGACCCGAAACCACCCGTACGCCCAATATATGATCACGTGCCGCACCCGCTTTTAAGCGACGCGGTCCAGAAAGATTGGCAGCTAACACGCCGCCAATCGTCCCCTGTCCGGCTTTTCCACCAAGCAAGGGGCCATAGTCCATCGGCTCAAAATGAAAACACTGATTGTTTGCGGCGAGCAAGTTTTCAATCTCGGCAACAGGCGTACCAGCCTTGGCCGAAAGAACCAGTTCATCCGGTTCATAAAGCGTTATGCCAGAAAGCTGCGATACATCCAGAATGTGAGCGGCCTGCACCGGATGACCTATTTTACGCTTTGAGCCATTGCCGATAATTTCCAGCGGAGTGGAGGTGCCAAGCGCCCATTTTACGGCCTCAAGGACAGCTTCTTCATCTTGCGGCTTTATAATATTTACATCAGTCATCATCAAAACCACAGATCAAAAACGCGGAAGGTCGGGGAAGGCCAATGCGCCGCGATGCACATGCATACGGCCAAGCTCGGCACAGCGGCGCAATTGTGGAAATACTTTGCCGGGATTGAGCAAGTGTTTGCTGTCAAAAGCACATTTGACACGCATCTGCTGGTCAAGATCAATCTCGTTGAACATTTCCGGCATAAGATCGCGCTTTTCGATACCCACACCGTGCTCGCCAGTCAGCACACCGCCAACTTTCACACAAAGACGTAAAATGTCGGCACCGAAATTTTCTGCGGCTTCAAGCTCTCCGGGAATATTGGCATCATAGAGGATGAGCGGATGCAGATTGCCATCACCCGCATGAAAAACATTGGCGACCCGCAGCCCATATTTTTCAGACAATTCACGCATACCCGCCAATACCCGTGGCAGTTCCTTGCGCGGAATGGTTCCATCCATACAAAGATAATCCGGTGATATGCGCCCCACTGCCGGGAAAGCAGCTTTACGCCCTGCCCAGAAAGCCAGTCTCTGTTCTTCTGATTGCGAAAGCGTACAAGTGGTCGAACCATTTTCAAGCGCGATTGCCTCAACCTGCCCGATCAAATGATCCACCTCAATCGGCGGTCCGTCGAGTTCAACAATCAGCAGCGCCTCCACATCAAGCGGATAGCCAACGCGGACAAAATCTTCAGCCGCCTGAATAGCAGGCCGGTCCATCATTTCCATGCCACCCGGAATAATGCCCGCCCCAATAATATCCGCCACACATTGCCCTGCCTGCTCGCTTGACGGAAAGCCGACCATAACAGCGCGCGCAGTTTCAGGCTTTTGCAGAATACGAACGCTAACTTCGGTCACCACACCAAGCAGACCTTCCGACCCTGTCATCAATCCCAGAAGATCATAGCCTTCGCTATCAAGATGCTTGCCGCCAAGTCGTATGACTTCACCGGTGATCAGTACCATTTCGATACCCAGCACATTGTTGGCAGTAAGACCATATTTCAGGCAATGCACGCCCCCTGCATTCTCGGCAACATTGCCGCCTATCGAGCAGGCAATCTGCGAAGACGGGTCAGGCGCATAGTAAAAACCTTCATGCTCAACCGCTTTTGTAATGCCCAGATTGGTTACACCCGGCTGCACAACTGCCACACGATTGGGATAATCAATTTCAAGGATGCGATTGAAGCGCGACATGACAAGAAGCACAGCATCAACCAGCGGCATGGAGCCACCAGACAGCGATGTGCCAGCACCACGTGGCACCACGCGAATGCCATTGTCATGACAATAGCGCAAAACCTGTGCGACCTGATCAACCGTTTCTGGCAGGACAGCGACCAGCGGCAAGGATCGATGCGCAGTCAGACCATCGCTTTCAAAAACCCGCATCGCATTGACGGTATCGACAACACCCTCGCCCGGCACGATATTGCGCAAATCTGCCACGATGTCAGCCCGTCTTTGCAAAACATTTGCATCCGGCTCCGGCATGATCAATCCGCTCATATATTCCTCCGCTTCCAGCGCCCTCTCTTAACTGGTAAACTGAATTTACCAGTCTTGCCTATGGCGAAACAGTTTTAACGCTGCGGCATAATCGCCTTGCGATCCAGACAAGCCCTCGGTTAGATGATAATCAGCACATGGAGCTGTCGGGGAGGTTTTGAAACTATCATGATGAGCAGTCTGGCCGATATGGAGATTTTCGCACGTGTTGTCGCAACTGGCAGCATGTCCGCAGCTGCACGCGATCTCGGCCTGTCGCCTGCTGTCGTATCCAAAAGACTTGGCAGACTTGAAGAACGACTTGGCACCCGCCTTCTCCAACGTACGACACGCCAGATTGCGCTCACCGAAGCAGGTGAAGGCTATCACGAGCGCGTGCTGGCAATTTTATCCAGCATCGAAGAGGCTGAGACCTTTGTTGCAAGACGCTCCGCAGATGCCCGTGGGACTTTGAAAATCTCTGCACCTACCACTTTCGGACGAATGCATATTGCGCCCTATCTGGTACCATTCATGCGTGCCAATTCTGATTTGACTGTAAATATGCAGCTTTCAGACGATATGGTCGACATTGTCGGGGATGGCTATGATCTTGCAATCCGCATTGGTGAATTGTCAGATTCAACCCTTGTTGCTCGCCGTCTTGCACCTGTGCGCCGCATTCTTGTGACCTCGCCGGCCTATATTGCTGAACGCGGCACGCCTAAGACAATTGAAGACCTCACCGATCATATCTGCCTTGCGCCCCATAATAATGACCCATGGCGGCTTGAAGGACCACAAGGGCCAATTACCATTCGGCCCGTCGGTCCGCTCCAGACCAATTCAAGTGAACTGGTGCGTGAAGCAGTGCTCGCAGGGCTTGGCATCGCGCAGCGCTCAACATGGGATGTGGGACCGGATCTCGCAGCCGGGAAGCTGGTACAGGTTTTGCCTGAATATACGGCATCGCGAAATGTCGCCATTCACGCAGTCTACCCATCAAAGCAATTTCTTCCCGCCAAAGTGAGACTTTTTATCGATTATCTGGCCGATCTTTATGGACCGGTTCCTTATTGGGAGAGCGGAAGTTCTCCACAAGGCATTTCTAAATAATAGACGAAGCAAACATGATTGCGTATGAACGCGACCGGACTGCAAGACATCCGTCAAAAAATTAAGGAATGAAAATGAACACAGGCCCCCGCCTTATTTTTGCACTCATCGTCGCCATCGTTGTTGGCTGTGGCTTTATGTTTTATGACAAATCGCGCGGTGCTGAATGGGTTGTTTCCCCGCAACAGATCGAGCAGGCAAAAGCAGAAGGCAAGACTGGCTTTGAAAGCCGTCCAGGAACTGTTACCGTTCTTCCAATCCGCAGTGAAACTGCCGACGTTCTGCCCTTCAAATGGGCAATGTATGGGATCGTTGCCGGGCTCGTTGTTTTCATCTCTGGCCGCAAGCGCAAGAAAGCCTGATACCAGTTTTTCACGTTTCAAACCCCGGATGCATCGCTTCCGGGGTTTTTGTTTATGCAATCAAGAGATTCGTTGCTGTAATCTCCGCTTGAAGCTAACTTACCATCATGACCGAACCAGTATTTTCTCGCATTCCAGTCAGCCGTACGGCAGATGACGTTGTCCACCAGATCGAGAGCCTCATCCTGGAAGGCGTTCTTCGCGGTGGCGACAAGCTTCCAGGTGAACGCGATCTTGCACAACAACTCGACATATCGCGCCCTATCCTGCGTGATGCGCTCAAACGGCTTGAAAATGCGGGACTTGTCATTTCACGCCATGGCGATGGAACCTTTGTGGCAGATGTCATTGGCCAGCTATTCAGTGCTCCGGTTGTGAAACTATTCGCTGAACATCGCAAGGCAACGGCTGACTATCTTGAATATCGCCGCGAGATCGAAAGCATTACAGCGGAATATGCAGCGCTACGCGCCACTTCAGCCGATAAGGCTCTACTGGCAGAAATCATGACAGCGATGGAAAACGCCAATAATGCCAATGATCTGGATAAGGGTGCCCAACTCGATGTCGAATTTCATAACGCAATCGGAGAAGCTGCTCACAATATCGTTCTGCTTCACACTTTACGCTCCTGCTATCAGCTTCTGAAAGATGGCGTATTTTATAATCGCAGTCTGATTTACAGTTATCCCGGCGTCGCTGACATGCTGCTGTCACAACATCGCGCCATTTACGACGCAGTGATTGCAGGCAATCCGCAAGCAGCGCGCAATGCAGTTCAAAATCATATCCGTTTTGTCGAACAGGCAACCACTGACCGCGAACTCAACGACGAACGTGAGCGCGTATCACGCCTGCGCTATCGTCAGCGGGCTGGAAAAGACGTGAAAGAGAGCGCTGATTCATGAGTGACGTAACCTTAAACGAAGCAAAAGGCCCGGAAGATATCCGGCTTTATGCTATAGGTGATATCCATGGCCGCCTTGACCTGTTGCAAGATATGCACGGGTTGATCCGCGCCGATATAGACCATCATCCAACCCATGACTGGCGCATTATTCACCTTGGCGATTACATCGACCGAGGACCGGATTCGAATGGTGTTCTTGAATTTCTCATTCAAGCGTCAACCAATGATCCGCGCATTATCTCACTGATCGGCAATCATGATGATGGTTTGCTGCGTTATCTTGCAACCGGCGATACCAATGGTATATTTGCACTGCATGGGGGGAGTGACACAGCGCGATCCTACGGCGTGGATGTCGACTACGCTGATCCAGCATCGGCAAAAGCAGCATATTCCAAGCTTTTACATGCCATTCCACAAACGCATGTCGATTACATCCGTTCAATGCCCTCTTCTATAAGCTTCGGAGATTTTTTCTTCTGCCACGCAGGTGTAAACCCAACCATTCCATTGGATGCGCAGGACCGTGACGAGCTGATGTGGATCAGAACATCATTTCTGAAATGGGCAGACCCCTTACAGAAGGTCATCATCCACGGTCATACACCGCAAACTATTGTCGATGTCCACCCCAATCGGGTCAACCTCGATACCTATGCATGGAAGAATGGAAAGCTGTCAGCCATCGTCATCAATGGGCAGGAAAAACGCTTTCTGGAAGTGACTGGTCCAGCCGCTATGCCAGCTGTTTAACGCGCACTGGAAACGCCATAACCGTCAGTGGAAGTCATGCTGTTACCGGCATCGACGGTAAAAATTCCAACTGCCATAAACACGATCCCGGAAACCATCAAAACTGTAAGAAGTGCGGCATGTTTAGTGGTCATAATAGAAAACTCTTTGACGGATTACCGGAAATAGGAGACCGAGTTTTCTTGATGAGCAAAGCTTGCACCTTGCCAGATCATTTGCCACCCGGAACATGGCCTCCACTACACCTGAAAAAAGTTACCCGCAACTGAACGCCATCGTTACAATTGTTTCTTTCAGGGTGGAAAACCCAAATGATTTTCACCTGTGGCAAAGTGGCAACGAATTATCCGATCAAATGAGGATAAGCTTGTACATCTAGTCATTTTAGATGCCATTCTCATCAAACCAATGGGTCATGATTTCAACTATAATAGCATTTTGCACGGCATCGGGCAGCAAAAGGCTTGACCATGGGTCAAGGCCTCTGCCATCGATATGATCATGCGCGCAAATTACAAAATGCAACGAATTTACATTGAAGCAGACCTTGCTGACGGCAAAACTGTCGAAGCACCATCACAAATCGCCCATTATCTGACGCATGTATTGCGGCTGAAAGGAGGCGACGAAGTTTTAGCCTTTAACGGGCGGAATGGTGAATGGAAGGTCAGACTACGTCCCGAGGGTAAAAAGCGGCTCTTTCTGGAAATGATTGAACAGACGCGGCCACAGCCTGCACCCTGCGATCTGATTTATTGCTTTGCGCCACTTAAACAGGGCCGGCTCGATTATATGGTGCAGAAGGCCGTGGAAATGGGTGCAGGTGTACTGCAACCCGTAGTGACACAGCATACACAAGTAACCAGACTCGGCACAGACCGCATCAGGGCAAATGCGATCGAGGCAGCCGAGCAATGCGGTGTGCTTGCAATCCCCGAATGCCGTGATGCTATACGCTTTGATCGCTTTCTGGAGCAGTGGGACCCGTCACGCCGCCTCATCTTTTGTGATGAAGGTCATGAAAGAGATAATCCGCTGAGCATTCTCAACAGTTTCGAACCTGGCGCTTATGCCGTGTTAATCGGTCCTGAAGGTGGTTTTTCGGAAAGCGAACGTCAGCAATTGCACGACCTCCCTTTTGTAACTGCAATTCCACTTGGGCCTCGCATTCTGCGTGCCGATACAGCGGCTGTTGCAGCGCTCACCCTTGTACAGGCCGTATTGGGTGACTGGAAAACACCCTCATGAATTCAATAAAATCCAATCATCAATGAAATTGACTTGCGTGATTTGACAAATTTGTCCAATCACGCTGACAAAGACAAATTCGACCAGGGATAATATGTATGGCACGCGACACGACCGATGAAACAGCACTGAGCAGTGTTGAAGAACTCGCTGCCTATCTTGCTGAAGGAGCCAAGCCAAAAGACGCATGGCGCATCGGCACCGAACACGAGAAATTTCCTTTCTATACCGCTGATAACAGCCCTGTTCCTTATGAAGGGCCAGGCGGAATCAAAGCGATTCTCGAAGGCATGCAAGCCAAGCTCGGCTGGGAACCAATTATTGACGAAGACAATATTATTGGTCTTGTTGAGCCAACCGGACAGGGCGCAATTTCGCTTGAGCCGGGCGGCCAATTTGAATTGTCAGGCGCCCCGCTATCATCCATCCATCAGACATGCCGCGAAGTGAATGCGCATCTTTCGCAGGTGCGTGAAATTGCTGAACCGCTCGGGATTCGGTTCCTCGGACTTGGTGGCAGCCCGAAATGGACATTGGCTGAAACGCCGGTCATGCCAAAATCACGGTATAAAATCATGACCAACTACATGCCTAAAGTCGGGCATGAAGGTCTCGACATGATGTACCGCACTTCGACCATTCAGGTTAATCTCGACTTCAGTTCGGAAACCGATATGCGCCGCAAGATGCAGGTTTCGATGAAATTGCAGTCGATCGCGACCGCATTGTTTGCCAGTTCACCTTTCACGCAAGGTAAACCCAACAATCTTCTGTCATGGCGCTCCAATATCTGGCGAGACACGGACAACCAGCGCTCAGGGGTGCTGCCCTTTGTTTTCTCAGAAAACTTCGGCTTCATCGATTATGTTGAATGGGCGCTCGATGTGCCAATGTATTTCATTTTGCGCGACGGACATTATCACGACTGCACACATGTCACCTTCCGCCAGTTCATGAATGGTGCTTTGAAGGGCGAAGTCAGCGACCCTGTGCCAAACATGGGCGACTGGACAAACCATCTTTCGACCTTGTTCCCGGAAGTACGCCTCAAGCGCTTCCTCGAAATGCGTGGAGCTGACGGTGGCCCATGGCGCCGCATCTGTGCCCTGCCTGCTTACTGGGTTGGCCTGCTTTATGATGATGAAGCACTGGATGCCGCTGAAGAACTGACAAAAGACTGGACCTATGAAGAGGTTCTCGCACTACGCAATGACGTTCCTGCGAAAGCACTCAATGCCTCATTCCGCGGTAAACCTGTGGCACAGATTGCGCGAAAAACGCTGGAAATCTCCCGCCTGGGTCTTCTCAATCGCAAACAGTTAAACAGTGACGGTTTTGATGAAACGCATTTCCTCGCACCGCTCGAAGAAATCGTTGCAGCCGGCATCACCGATGCTGAACGCATGCTCAAAGCCTATCACAGCGTCTGGGGTGGTTCTGTCGAACCAATCTTTCTGGAATACGCTTACTAAGCAAGCTCGAAAAACAGCGAAACAAATAATTAGAGTGCGTCTCAAAACTATGACAGTTTTCGGGGCGCACTTAAAATAATGAGCCTTGCCCACCACGGCCAGATGTTGGTGTTTTACGACGGGTCATAGAAGTTGATGACGAATCGGTTGCATCTCCAACCCTTGCAGCCACATCACCATCACGAAAACGAATAGATAAAGCGTCACCTTCCGAAACACTTGCGGCCTGTTTGACGGGCTTGCCTTCTGCATCAAACACAACTGCAAAGCCACGATCCAGAACACTTTCATAAGAAAGTGTACGCATCAGACGCTCCAGCTCCTGACCACGCCTTTTTATGCGTTCAATCAATATGTTGATCGCCTGATCACAACGCCGTTGAAGCTGATCAGCAACACTGTTTGCAAGGGTTATACGGCGCAATATAGGATCGGATGTTAATCTGTCAGAACGCCTTGCAAACAACGTACGGCGTTCGCGCAAAAAGGATTCCAATGCGCGTGGCAATCGCTGCTCAACCAGCTTTATATGACGTTTCCGCTCATCAAAACTGCGCTGCAACAAGCGGGCAGACAGCATACGTGCCCGCCCCTCAAAATGAACACGCTTCTTTTGTGTATTCACAAAAAGTGCTCGCGTCAGCCGCAAAGCAGCCTCATCAAAACGACGGCGCGGCAAAGCCAGCAACTGATCGGCAGATGGCAAAGCGCGACCGGCAGCGCGATATGCTTGACGCTTCACATCGATGAAACGTGCTATGGCAGAAGTGAGACGTGCAGATTGTGCAGCGACTGTTGCCACGAGATCAGCCTTAACCGGCACCGCCATTTCGGCAGCACCTGTCGGTGTCGGTGCACGCACATCCGCAGCCAGATCAATCAGTGTCCAGTCCGTCTCGTGTCCAACAGCTGAAATAACCGGTATATGCGAAGCGGCTACCGCACGCACCACGATTTCATCATTGAACCCCCAAAGGTCTTCAAGACTGCCACCACCACGTGCCACTATCAGCACATCAGGGCGTGCAATTGAGCCATCCTGGGGCAGACTATTAAAACCGTCTACTGCTGCTGCCACTTCTGAGCCGCTGGTTTCCCCCTGTACACGCACCGGCCAGACAATGACATGCAAAGGATAGCGATCAGAAATACGATGAATAATATCTCGAATGACCGCCCCTGTTGGCGAAGTAACAACCCCGATCACCTTTGGCATGAATGGCAGAAGCTGCTTCATTGCCGGATCGAACAAGCCTTCGGCCGCCAGTCTGCGCTTGCGCTCTTCAAGCAGTGCCATCAAGGCGCCTGCACCTGCCGGCTCCATCTGCTCAATAACAATCTGATATTTGGATGACCCCGGATAAGTTGTCAGCTTACCGGTAACAATGACTTCCATCCCTTCTTCCGGCTTAAAGCGCAAACGTCCCATCGACCCGCGCCAGATCACTGCCTCAAGCCGTGAGCGATCATCTTTCAAAGAAAAATAAGCATGTCCCGATGAATGGGGTCCACGATAGCCCGAAATTTCACCACGGACGCGCACATGCGCAAACGTATCCTCAACGGTGCGTTTCAATGCACCGGAAATTTCGGAAACGCTATATTCAGCGACATTGGTAGCGCTGTTGTCCGTTATCGATTCTGAACTCATGCTCATTTCATAATAGGTATCAGCCGCCATTCAATGGTCAACGGGACAAGACGCCGCCATATATGCAACTTCATTGTCACCAGCCGGGTAATAATTCATTATTGCGCACTCGCCGCGTACGCACCGATGGGAAAGATGCTATTTCCCCTGAAGCCATCACTGCCGGTGCTGGCGATGAAATATTATCAAGACTTTCAACAATATGCTGCGCCAGTGCGTCAACAATAGCGTTCTGTTTCGTATGGCCGCGCATGATACCAATACCAAATTCCGGCAAGACACCAAAACCGTCTGCTTCGCCTAAAACACGCATCCCTGGCCGCAACGCACATTCCGGTAAAATAGAAACAGCAAGCCCTGATAAAACAGCAGCCGCCAGCACGGTTGCCGACCAACTCGTTATGATGATGCGATAATCCCGTTCCGCCTGTTCCAAAAGATCAATGGCTGCATGTCGCCATATGCATGTCGGGCGCCCGACTGCCAGCGGCAATATCACCTCTTCATGCACGGTATGACTGCTTGATGTCACCCACAGAAGTGGTTCGGTACGCACAACCTCAGAACGACGCTTGTCATCACATTGCGTGACAAGGGCAATGTCGAGTGCGCCACGGCGAATCATTTCATCAAGATTCACTGTTGGTTCGCAAACCACCGAAAGCTCCACACGCGGGTTCGAACGCGCAAACCGTGCCATGATCTCCGGCAGGAACCGATCTGCATAATCATCCGGCGTGCCGATACGTACATGCCCTTCAAGCTGTTTATCATCGAAAGCCGCAATGGTTTCACTATTCAATAACAACATACGACGCGCATAAAGCAATAATCGCTCGCCATCTTCAGTCAGACGATTAATACGGCCATCGCGTTCGAAAAGTGGCTTTCCGATGCGATCTTCCAAACGACGCATCTGCATGGAAACAGCCGACTGTGTTTTAAACACACTATCCGCCGCCTTGGTAAAACTACCCATATCCGCAATAGCAATAAAGGTCTGCAACTGATCCAGATCTAACGGAGCGTTCATCGAGAAAATCCATCACTATTATTGAACTATTACATTAAAAACATTCACTGGAATAATCAATTTCATTATTAGATAAAGTCATCATATCCGAAACTGATCGGTTTCTGGATTATAGGTTCCCAAAGGTAAGCATATGAGCTGCCAACAGGGATCACTTCAAACCTGCACGCTTGAAGGAGAGCGGCAATGATAGCGACCAGCAAGAGCCCTGCAACATTTTTACCTGCAACCAGCGCATTAGCGTCCATGCTACAGCAAATTGCAAAAGCTGTATCTGTATCAATTTTGCATCGCTGGAAGCTCTTAAATAGTCGTCGTCATATCCAGCATATCAATACACTCGACAATTATCTGCTCAAAGACATCGGGCTAAAGAGTGAAGATCTTTATACCGCGACCCATATGCGCAGCGCGGAGAATCCAACACGTATTCTGGCAGATCTTGCACAGGCGCGCATAACAGCCGCCAGGCATGTCTGCTGAAGGAACATCTGGCAGGCGCCACCTTCACATACCGGGTCGCCTCCCGGTAGCCTGCCCCTTGCCCGGCGGCAGCTCTGCTGCCGGGCCTTTTTGCCTGCTGCAAGCCCAGGAATGCACAGACAACATCTCTACCAGGATAACAAAGAAATATCTGAATTTACCACATTTTTTCAAAGAGGGGCTTGCGCTAGCTGTTTGAGTTCGCTAGATGATGGCCGCAGACAAACAAAGAAAAGTTCTTTGTTCGCTACCCTTTTAGTCTTATCTGGCTAAAATTAAATACTCTGCTGGGGAATAGGTTAACGGTAGACCCACGGACTCTGACTCCGTTAGTCCTGGTTCGAATCCAGGTTCCCCAGCCATTTGATTTTGTTAAGCTTTTTGTATATTAGTCTACATTTTTTGGTTTGTAAACTTCGTAAGCCACGGTTTTTGAACCAGATAACTCACTATTTCTGTTATAGTTTAAATTCAAAACAACGGTACACTTTCCAAACCTCTTAAGCATCAAAAGTCTGTCAGACTGCTTTTGCGGGGGGTATTATTGGATCGATCTGTTTATAACTTAGACGAAGTTAGAAGCAAAATGACAGCTTTCGGAGACAGCCTCAGAAAGCGGATCATCAATTGGACTGTGGCTATGGCAAACTCCGGCCCAAAGCGGTCATTTCAGATGCGTGGTTTGGAGGCCGGTTCGCGATCGGAATCACCTGAATTTGGTTCGCCTTTCGGTTCGATCAGAAGAACCTTCACTTCATTCTCGGCTCGTGGGCGATGCACAACACCTTTAGGAACCACAAACAATTCGCCGGCTTTGACGGTGCGTGACGCCTCTCCTTCAATATCAATTTCCATTTCACCTTCGATGACGTAGAAGAAATCATCAGTCGCGTCATGCTTGTGGAAGGGATACTCACCAATAAATCTGACTACCATTACGTCATTTTCATTGTAGTCTGCGATGACATGCGGGTCCCAGTGGCTTGAAAATTGGTTCAGCTTTTCATCAAGATTAATTATTTTCATCTGTGTTTCCTCATTGTTAGACCGTTAAGGAGAAACGAAATTTCAGCTAACGACAGTCACCAAAGTTGTGTGCCACAGGAGATGACATCAGGTCTTGAACGATCGTGCACGAGTGACTGGGTCCGTTCAGCCCCGCGGCAAGTTGAAATCCAGCGAATAGAAGCCTTTTTTTCAGGCAAAGCATATGCTTCCCATCGACACGACACTTATTCGATCGGTTACACGATTAATGGCGTCCAAAGCTTCGACTACCGCGGAACACGTTTGAACAGTACGGCGGGGCGCGTCATCGTGTTGCATCCTGACGAAATTCATAATGGCGAAGCAGGAAACGAGCAGGGTTTCCACTATCGCATGCTTTATGTTGAACCAGCAATTATCAGAGAGGCGCTAGGCCGACCGGCCGGTGCGCTTCCATTCGTGAAAGATGCTGTGTTAGGCGATCCGAGATTGCTCAACGCCATACATTCGGCTTTTGCAGACATGGATGTGATATTAGAGCCAATTGCATTAGATGGCATAATGGCCCGTCTGACAGATGGGTTGCTCGCATATGATGCTTCTACCAAAAACTCCCAACGCAGTTTTATCGACATTAGAGCTGTGCGCCTAGCGCGGGAATATCTTGAGGCAAATATTTGCAGGACTGTGGCTTCAAGCGAGCTTGAAAACGTTACAGGGCAGAATCGTTACGAACTCGCCCGCCAATTCCGCAAAGCATACGGCACAAGCCCTTATCGTTATCTTACGATGCGTCGTATCGACCGGGCGCGTTTTTATATCGCAGCAGGCCTAGCCTTAGCCGATGCAGCGATCAATGCCGGGTTCAGCGATCAGGCTCATATGAACCGCCGGTTCAAAGCAAACTTCGGTTTAACACCCGGCTGCTGGCAGCGCTTGGTCCTAAGCTGAACTTAAACTAGCACTATTGACCCCAAGGGCGCGTCTAATACGCAGCTGTCAGGATTAGATGCGGCGGCCATAGCGATGTCCTAATGTGGCCCCTTCTTTTCAACCGCTCTTGGGGTAAAAGCTGAAGTCTATTAAACTCAGTTGAAGCTAGCAACTATATGCGAACCCATCGTGCCAAATTACAAAATAATGGTTTGGATTTGGCAGCTAACCCATTGTTTCACATAGGACATGAAATACATCGTTTTGCAAAATGATTATCATATTATCAATATATTGGCTTGGACTCTGACTCAGTTACTCCTACTTCGAATCCAGGCTCCCCAGCCAAAGCTTTCCTTAATAAAATCAACAAGATGGATAAATGAAACACTCGATTGCGCACCGTTTTCATGTTGCATCTTGTTCCAAACAGATTCTATGTAATTACAACTGATTACAAAAACCCACGGCAAATCCATGCAACATTCATTACTCAGCAATAGGTTGTATCATAGGAATTCATTTCATTTTTTTCAAATATTCTACTTTGTATATAGCGCACGCGAGCGCTCCAGATGATGAAGCATCGCAGCTTCTACACCGTCTGAATTTTTGGCAGCGAGCATATCTATGATTTCTTCATGCTCAACCAACGTATAATTTTCCTTACCCGTCCAGATCAGCATATGAGTATGATACTCGCGCAGCCATGCGAGCATGGCCTCACTCACACCAACAAAGATTGGATTGCCGGAAATCTTTGCAATACGGCTATGAAATTCCATATCAGCCGAAATGAATGCATCCGCATCACCCAATGCTTCACGCTGACGGCCAACAATCGCCCGAAGATCGGCGATATCCTGATCATTGGCTTTATAGGCCGCCTCACGCGCAATGACACACGGGGCCGTTTCTTCAATGCTTTTGATCTGGTCAATCGACTTGAAACTGAAACACGCAACAAGGCAGAACCTCAATTATCGTTACGACCAATCTGGCATTCGGCGAGTGGCTCACTGTCTATGGTGATGCCAAAATGACAACTGCACTTCTTGATCGGCTGACGCACCATTGCGAAATCGCAGAGACAGACTCCGATTGGCATGCGACGTGAGAGTATAGCACACTCTCGCTTCGGCGAATGAAAGTGGCTATCTCAAACAGACCAAGATTGAGAATAGGGTCAGATATTTTGGTGTGGACATAGAGGATGCTTTAGAATTTACCTATGACATGAAAACTCACTGAGCAGCTGTGCGCTTTAAAGTTTTCTTTTGGCTTATGCAAAGCGATGACGAGCTTGGGATAGAATAGGCGCTGCCTGATATCTACAGTGCTGATTTCACCATGCGTGGCTAAAATTTATGGAAAACATTTGGCTGTTTGGCGTGTAGCTTTTTTTGGCAACAGTTGTATTCCAGCTTACAGCAATCGCATCTACAGGAGTGAGGTTGAGACTCCCGCCAATGCCAAGCTTGAGCGTGCTCTGCAAATTATCCTGAGAAGTTCCGTCGACAAATGTTTGTCCACCGTAACTATAAAACGCATCCGCAGAAACCCATAATGCCTTATTCAAGTTTTTGCTGTAGTGAGCTTCAATCGTAAATAATGGGTCCTGTGCAAGAGTCTTGTCCTTATGGTATGCATCGTTATTCGTGAATAGTTGCACATTTGCGTTTGCCGTGATCCAGTCTGCTGCTCCACCTAAAGGCACACCAACGGACAGTTGAGGTTTGAAGCCCCAGCGATTGGCACCGATATTTACCACTCTCTCTCTATCATATTGACCGGTGGGTATGGAAACAGCCAGGGATGCTGTCAGATAGGGCTCTGGTGTCCAGTTGGCAAAGGCTTCCTTGGAGAGCGCCGGTGCGCCCACTAAATTGACGAGGAAAATTGCCTGGATGTCTCCAAAGCCATCTACGTTGGCACCTATCCTCGTTGCGTCTAGATTTGCATCGACAAATGCGTAGGGAACTACGAGTTGTATACCCGCGATCTGTCCATTTAAATCAAAGCTATGCGCATATCGGAATATAGGAATGCTTGAATTGACCGACGCGCCTGTAATGGGCAAAGCCGAGTTGATAGATGTCTCTGCATTTGAGTATGTATAATAAATATACGCAAAGTTCATGTCGACTGGCACATTCAGCCAGTCGCGTGCGCCGTCTGCCCAAGCGGAGCAAGGCAGATACAGCGGTAAAATTAATAAACCCGTCAAAATTTTTTTCAAAACGATGCCCCTTCTTCAAGAGAAAATTATATTTTATCAAGGGGTTACGATGTTGAAACTGCTGTCGAAGCTATCTATCAATGATATGAACTCCTGGAAAGCACCACTGTCGCCTACTATTTTGATATTCCCGGAGCTCACTTCATCATCCAAACTGGATTCGCCAAGATTGACTTTGTCTAAAGCAGACTTGGTAAGTGTTGCCGTCGCAACTGCTCGCGGATCAGCTTTATTGTTATAAACGAGAACAGAGTTTTCAATAGCGAGGTTGTAGGTGGTTTTAAGGTCTGTAAAGTCAATATTGATGGAAAGAATTTTTCCTTCTGCTTTTTCAGCGTTTAAGCGAACAGCCAGATAATCAAACAGCATTTCAGGCGTCATTGCCTGTATCACATCTGGGCTGGCACTGCCGCCTTTCGTCGTGAGCTTTGGCGTTCCGTTGCGCAATTCATAGGCACCTTGCAGATATATAGAACGCCATGGTCCAGCTTCAGCCTGATAGCCCAGTTGTTCATAGCTCTTTGCCAATAGCTCTTTGGCATCCGTATTCTCAGGGTTGGCAAAAACAACATGCTTCAATGCAGTGGCCGTCCACCGATATTCGCCCTTATCAAAATCTGCCTTAGCCTTGCCTACAACGTTTTCTTCCCCACCCATATATTCAACATATTTCTTGGCTGCTTCCACAGGAGGCAGGTTATCCAGATCCGAGGGGTTGCCGTCATACCAGCCCATGTAACGCTGATAGACTGCCCGCGAATTGTGTCGCAAAGTCCCGTAATAGCCACGGCCGGGCCAAAAGCTTTCCAAGCTTTTAGGAAGTCGGATCATTTCGGAGATTTCTTCTCCGGTATAGCCCTGATTAAGGAGATTAACAGAACGGTCGTGGATGAATTTGTAAAGGTCGCGCTGCTTTTTCAGATAGTCGTTAATATTGTTGTTTCCCCATTTTGGCCAATGGTGGGATTGAAATTTCACGTCTATCTTATCGCCATAACGATCTATGGTATCGTTTATATATTTCGCCCAGGCCAATGCATCACGGACCTGCGCACCACGAAGCGTCAGGATATTATGCATGGTAGAGACTGTGTTTTCTGCCATCCACATCGCACGGAACTTTGGAAAATACGTATTCATTTCCGCAGGGGCTTCTGTTCCGGGAGTGAGCTGAAATTCCATCTCAATTCCGTCTACAGTCAGTGTTTCGCCATCATTTTTAATATACTCATTGGGCGCAATTAATGTACCGGTCCCACGGGGAGTGGTAAGCCCAAGACCCGCGCCAACGCTGCCTTCTGCATTGCGCGGAAGAAGAACACCGTACATATAGGTGGCACGACGGGTCATCGCGTTTCCGGCGATCACTCCCTCGCTGACTGCATGCTCCATAAAACCCTCAGGAGCGATCAGGCGAACTTTGCCGGAAAGAACATCGTCTTCGTTTATAATAGCCTTTACGCCTGAATAGTGATCGACATGAGGGTGGCTGTAGATGACTGCAACAACAGGACGTTCTCCGAAATGTTGTGTGAGAAGCGCGAAAGCAGCTTTTGCTGTTTCAACCGAACTGCCAACATCATAAACGATCCAGCCAGTATCGCCTCGAATGAAAGTGATATTCGACAGATCGAATCCTCTGACCTGGTATATCCCGTCTGTAACTTCATAAAGGCCGTATTGGAGATTTAGCTGAGCATTGCGCCAAAGGCTCGGATTCACGGACGCTGGAGCAGGGCTATCAAGCGTTATGAACTTCTTATAGCTCTCCAAATCCCAGACTACTTTGCCATCATCGCTTTTGATCGTCAGTGTTTCGGGCCGCAGTAGCAATCCTTTTGCAGCATCGTCAAATTCTCTTCTGTCTTCAAAGGGAAGCTGCTGAAGGATCTTCTCATTAGCATCGCGAGTTGTTGTTGTGGCAGGATCGGAGAGTGCCGAATTGATGCCAGCTAGTAACAGCGATACGATGAACACTTGAGTTTTAAAATGACGGCCGCTGCGCATATAATTCCCCTGAGCTGTAAAGCAAACATAGTTAAATATTTTTCAATCAATTAGACTGAACTCAGCTAGAAACTTAGGCACATATATTTTAAAAGATTGAACCTCAGGTTCATTCTACAATAATTTTTTATAGTTCTAGCATGGTTTCTAATGGATGCAGCAAGGAAACACATGAATGGTTTTTTCAGGATCTCTGGCGCAAAACTTTTCTATGGATAGGAAAGAAGCCGATTTGATCATGAGATCAAATGGTTGGCTCTCCAGTCAGAACCCTGAATTTCAGAACGAAGTGCTGAAAAGATCCTTGCTGGTAAGTTTTGAGCCGGGAGAATACGTGTACAGGATGGGGGACTCGCTGGGTGGAATTTATGGCCTGGTGCGAGGCAACCTCACAATCAATACAGAGGTGGTTCGGGAAATCTGGACAGCGGAGATAAGTGGAATTTCTGCCTGACTTCGGCTTAGATGCCGAGAAC
>NZ_ML636807.1 GCF_006476605.1 Brucella gallinifaecis | reverse complement strand
AAATTAGCTTTACCCATCGTAAGCTCCTTGCCTCTTTTTTAAGTCACAAGGTGTCTACAAATCTAGGGGCTATTCAGATCTCGTCTATACTGCGCAGCAGAATTTCGAAAATGCACGCATCTTTTACGAAGGTTTAAAAGCGCGGCTTCCAGCTGAAGGACGAAACCGGGATTCGCTGAAAATATTGCCGGGAATTTTGCCTATTATCGGGCGTACGCGTATGGAAGCGGAAGAACGTCACCAAAAGCTTCGGTCGCTCATTCATCCTGCTGTGGTTTATGCGATGCTGGCGCCGAAATTCGGCGATATGTCTGCTTACCCGCTTGATGGTCCGATCCCGGATCTGCCGGAAACAAATGGCATCAAATCTATCAAGGCGCAACTGGATGCAGCACGCATCAAGGGGCTGACCATCCGCGAATTATACGAGACATCGGGAGCGGGGGGCCATCGTCAGGTCGTTGGTACTGCGGAAGAAATAGCCGATCTCATCGAGGAATGGTTCGTCGGCGAGGCCTGCGACGGCTTCAACATTATGCCCCCTTATTTCATAGAAGGGTTGCAGGATATTTTTGACCTGCTGATCCCTGAATTGCAGAGACGTGGTCTTTTCCACGACGATTATCAAGGGAAAACCTTGCGGGAAAACCTTGGCCTGGAACGTCCCGCTCATCCCGCCGCTCATGTTGCTGACAATGCTGCAACAGAATAATCACAAGAGACACATCATGACATCATTCAATCGCAGAGCTTTTATTTTAACCGGCATTGTCGCACTCAGCACAAGCCTTGCAAGCACTTCGTCCAGAGCGGAGGAAACGCTTGTCGTCGTGGGGCAGGGCGGCTCCTATCAGGAGGCGCAGCGCAAGGCGTTCTTTGAACCTTTTACCAAGGAAACCGGCATAAGAATTATCGAACAGTCGCCGTCCGATCCAGCCAAGTTTCAGGCCATGGTCGAAAGCGGAAATGTAGAATGGGATGTGGTCGATGTCGATCAGGAGTTCGTTTATCGCGGCTCAAAACTCAATCTTTTCGAGAAAATCGATTATGCCGCAGCTGGAGTTAAAAGTGAAGACTTCGATGCCAGTCTGATCAGCGATTATTCGGTTCCGAGCATCATCTGGTCAACAACATTAAATTATAATTCCGAGCGTGTTGATCTTGAAAAATCTGCCACATCATGGGCTGAGTTCTGGGACGTTGAAAAATTCCCCGGTGATCGCACCTTGAATAAGCGCCCGATCAATACACTGGAAATTGCGCTTCTGGCCGATGGCGTTGAGGCGGACAAGCTCTATCCTTTAGATGTGGATCGTGCATTTAAAAGCCTCGACAAGATTAAACCACATGTTCAGGTCTGGTGGGAAACTGCAGGCAAGGCGGAGCAATTATTGGTTGACGGCGAAGTTGCCTATTCGGCGGCTGGCAATGCACGCGTGCAGAAAGCAAAACGTGACGGTGCGCCTGTAGATGTGAACTGGGGGCAGGCCCTTCAGACATCTCAGTCATGGGTTATTCCGCGTGGTTCGCAGCACAAGGATGCTGCGGTGAAATTCATTGCTTTTGTATCGCAGCCGGAGCGCCAGGCAGATCTTGCGAAGCTCATTGATTATGGTCCGAGCAACAAACGCGCATTTGAATTTATCGACGATGATGCGCAATTGCCGACTTCACCGCAGTTGCAGGAACAGGCGGTGAAAACCGACCCGAAGTGGTGGTCAGAGAATTACGGAAAAGTCAGTGAACGTTTCAATCAATGGCTGCTGAAATAATTCTCTGAAGGGAGGGTGTCACCCTCCCATTCTCTTCCTTGAAAGTATGGACGACAGTCGTGCCCCCTTTAGACGACGCCAATATAATTCAAATCAGACAGCTGAATAAAAATTACGGTTCAACGCCTATTCTGCGTGATGTTGATCTTGACGTTCGGCAAGGCGAATTCCTGACCCTGCTTGGGCCAAGCGGATCGGGTAAAACCACTATGCTCAGTATCATTGCCGGTATCTTGCAAGGTGATTCCGGTTCTATAAAGCTGCGTGGCGTTGATATTTCGCATCTGCCGCCAGAAAAGCGCGACATTGCGGTGGTCTTCCAGAACTACGCCTTGTTTCCGCATATGACGGTCACACAGAATGTTGCCTTTCCGCTCAAAATGCGCGGCATTGGCCGCAATGAATGCCGCAAACGCGTGGAAGAGGCCCTCACCATCGTCAAGCTGGAAGCATTTGCTGGGCGTTATCCTTCGGAGCTTTCCGGTGGGCAGCAGCAGCGTGTTGCTCTGGCGCGGGCGCAGGTCTTTGGTCCGGCAATCATGTTGATGGATGAGCCGCTGAGCGCTCTCGACAAACGCTTGCGTGAGCATATGAAGTCTGAACTCAAGCTCATTCAGCAAAGACTGGGCCTCACGGTCATCTATGTCACACATGATCAGGGTGAAGCGCTGGCTCTGTCTGATCGTATTGCGGTTATGGAAGAGGGGCGCATTGCACAATTATCTTCACCGCAGGAAATTTACGAACGCCCGGCTAACCGCTTCGTTGCCGAATTTATTGGCGAAGCCAATCTGATGCCGATGGAACTGTTCAAGCCGGGACAGACGGGGACTATGCTGGTTCGCCCTGAGTATATCTATACAGGCGATCGGGTCACGCTCTCGGATTACAGGCTGGATGCGCAGGTGCAGGCCATCATTTATGAAGGCACGCATTATATTGTTTCCCTGCAGGCACAGGGAAGGCCGATCACCGTCAGGCTTGAAAAGGGAAAGCTACCCGACCAATTGGCGCAGGGCCAATGGCTCAAACTGGGGTGGGATGCGAACAACGCACATGAGTTAGCTCAATGAGCGATATTTCAGCCAATTATCCATCGAAAAAAGCCGCAGAAAAAGGCCAGACCCTGCTTATGCGTTTTCGGATGCACAAAGCAACGGCTTCAGCCTATATTCTTTGCGCTCCCGCTCTTATTGTGTTGCTGTTTATCTATCTTGGCCCGATCGTGCAGACGCTGTTGCGCAGCTTTTCTACCCAGGATGCATGGTATGAAAATTATGCCCGGCTATTCTCTACCGAGATTTACTGGCAGTCTTTTGTTATAACGTTTCGCATATCGGCCATTGTGACGCTGATCTGCCTCGTGCTTGGCTATCCGGTCGCCATATGGCTCACACGGTTGAGTGCGAGGCGGCGCACAATTGCATTTGCATTCATCCTGATACCCTTCTGGACCAGTGCGCTCGTCAGAACCTATGCCTGGACTGTTATCCTGCAAAAGCGCGGCCTCATCAATGCCACGCTCAAAACGCTTGGGGTGATCGATTCGCCGCTGGCATTATCCTATACGACGCTTGGAACGATCATCGGTAATGTGCATATCCTGCTGCCTGCCATGATCCTGACGCTTTATGCCGTGCTTTCAAGGATCGACATTTCGTTGATCAATGCTGCGCGTTCGCTAGGGGCACGGCCCGCTTCGGCGTTTCTGCGTATTTATCTGCCCTTGTCGCTTCCGGCTATCATCGCGGGAAGTACTCTGACTTTCGTGGCATCTCTTGGCTCATATATCATTCCTGCGTTGCTGGGTGGGCGTGAAGACCTATTCGTTGCGCAACTGATTGACCAGCAGGTCAGTAAATTGCTTAATTTGGGATTTGCTTCGGCTATAGCCATGGTTTTGCTGGTATTGTGCCTCATATTATGCGTGGCTTACGCTCGTTTTATGGAGCGGGGCGAACGGCGAAGCGGAACAAATGGCACATTTGTCGTCAAATCTTCAGGGTGGGGTCTGCCATCCTACGCGGCACTGGTGCTTCTGTTTCTGGTTCTGCCCACTTTTGTGCTGATCCCGCTTTCGTTCAGTTCGGCGCGTTATCTGACTTTCCCGCCGCCCGGTTACTCCCTGCAATGGTATCAGGCTTATTTTGGCAATCCTGCCTGGATGGAGGCGACCCTTCGCAGCTTGCGCATTGCGCTGGCCGCAGCAATCGGCGCAGCCATTCTGGGAACCCTTGCCGTACTTGGCATGAGCCGCATGAGCAGATTGTCACGGTATATCTTTGTAGGATTAATGCTTTCGCCGCTGCTGGTCCCCAATATTATTTTCGCACTTGGGCTTTATCAGCTTTATTCGGCTTTGGGGCTGGTCGGCACGGAGACAGGGCTGGTGATGGCGCATATGGTTTTGGGATTGCCTTATGTCATCATCACGGTCAGTGCGGCTTTGTCAGCCCGCGATCATCATCTTGCGGCTGCCGCACGCAGTCTGGGTGCTGGTCCGGCCAAGGTCTTTCGTTTCATCCAGTTTCCACTGCTTCGCAATGCTATCCTGGCTGGCGGGTTTCTCGCCTTTATCGCGTCTTTCGACGAAGTGCTAATCGCGATTTTCATTTCTGGGGCACGCACTGCAACATTGCCGAAAATGATGTGGGACGGGGTGACGACCGAAGTCAATCCAACCATATCGGCGGTATCGGTTTTTGTAATTATAGTTTCGTTGCTGGTGATCATGCTCATGAATTTAATTCAGGTGCACGGCGAACGCGATGCTAAATATGATTCTTGCAATCAACCAAAATGAAGGTTGAGGTGGCAGTAAAGCTCCTCGGCCTTGATTGACAGCGGCAGCTATTTTGAGATGCATTCCGCATGCTTGTATTATCAGGCATATAGGCATTTGAGAAGCAAGTCTCAGTCAATCATACATTTGTTGAGGTTATGCTGAGGGACCACATTGAAGTTCACTTCTTCTCAACGCACGTAGAGCTATGGTTCGACGGGTTTGAATTAGAGCCACGAATGGCGACTGGCAATTAGAGGTGGTTCTTGTAATTTGAATGGTTATGATAAGTTGAAGTTCTGCTTGAATTTGGTTTAGATGCTGGAAACAGGAGTTCACGCTACGAGATGGTCGTGGCGAAACTACAGCTCATCCTTTAAAGCTAAGGTAGCGTTTGCTGCGATCAGTGGTGAGAAAAACTGGTCGAATTATAGCAACAATTCGATGTATATGCCAACCAGATCAAGCAGCGCAAAGATCAGCTTTTTGAGAGGGTCCGCGACTTGCGCCTTTGGTGATGAGACCAAGGTTGAATCGTCAGTTCCAACCATGACTTTAAAACGCTTCATGCCAAGATCGGGGAGCTGGCGCTGAAAAGCGATTTTTATCCAGAGCGCTCAGCAAGACGGGCTTGCTGGATGGGAAGAAATTATTGACCTTGTCCGCAAGCTGTCGGTTAGTCGGTAGACCAAGCTTCTCAGCTTTACCAATAGTAGCCTATTATTCTGCGCGACCAGTGCCGGATCGACCAACTGTATCTCAACGACTTGTTTGCTGAATGTCAAATGTTGCAAGGTCTTTCAACGGCAGAAGGGCTACAAATCGGATGGTTGCACTTCGCACCACTGATGAAAAAGATGGGCATTGAAGTAATTTATCGCTCCGAACATCTCGAAGTGAGCGCTAGGTAAAAAATCTATCCCTATCCCCTGCGCACCATGGTGATAACCAGACACAATCAGATGTAGGCAGTGGGTCTGACCTAAATCTCTGCGGAAATTAATTTAACAAAATGTCCGAAACTATCCCGACAAACTGAACTAATACTAACTAACAATTGCCGAATGCTTTATAGATAAGGCTCTGGCTCACCACGACAGGCCAGAGCGCATTATCATTGCCGCTAATATATGCGGCGGAACTCATCTAAGTTTTCGTGATAGGTTGCGATTTATAAGTAAATCTTTTCTTTTAAATACTTAAGTCTACCACTAAGGCAGCTCGTTAATAATGGTATACAGCTATTCTTCAACCCAACGGCGTTTGGACGCGGTGAGGTGTGCATGCATAGCGACCTGCGCCGAGAAGGGGTCTCTCGCCCGTAGCGCAGTCAAGATGGCATAATGCTCTTCAACTGCTGATCGCCATGTGCTCTGGCTTTCCGTACGCCGTTGCATGTGTTCTGAGATAGGACTGTGCCTTTCATCGAAGAGCTTAGTTACCATATTGATCATAACACTGTTCCCCACCGCCGATGCGAGACCGATGTGAAACTGTCTATCTTGTTCGACAGGCCTGCGATTGGCTTCAATTTCTTCCGACATTGCTTCGAGGATGCTCTCCAGTTTTGCTAATTCCTGCTCGCTGATTTTTGCTGCGCATTGCGCTATTAAGCCGCATTCGATCAAGATTCTCGCCTGCATCAATTCAACAGGGCTTTCACCCAATGTCTGCTCGTTCACATCAGCAGAGATCGATGGAAGCACATAAATGCCTGATCCAGATCGAATTTCTATAACGCCTTCGATTTCGAGCGCAATTAGCGCTTCGCGAAGGGATGGACGTGAAATGCCCAGTTGCTGTGCCAATTCACGTTCAGCCGGCAATCTGGATCCGGCAACCAGTGAGTTTTCACCGATAAACTCACGGATCTGGTCCGCGATTTGCTGGTAAACTTTTCGAGCCTCAAGCATTTGGTAAGACCAATACAATTGAAAGCGATTGGAAATCGCGACATTTTCCCCATTTTATTCCAGTTTTGAACAAAGTACGAGAAAGCGGCTTGACCAATTATCTATTTTCCCCCATTAAATGGCAACTTTTATCAGAGCCTCGGGAGGAGGAGCGCGATGAGAGGTCTTGCTGCGAAGGAGTCATATGGGGCGACTCCTGTGCTGTTGAAGCTCGAAGACGTATCAAAGGAATTTCCAGGCGTAAAAGCACTTTCTGGCGTCAGTTTTGATCTACGCGCCGGAGAAGTTCATGCTGTCTGCGGAGAAAATGGTGCAGGCAAATCAACGCTGATGAAAATCATCAGCGGTGTATATCAGCCAAATTCAGGTTCGATCACCTATAAGGGAGCACCGGTCAGTTTCGCTTCGACACTTGAGTCGGAAGCGGCTGGCATCGCCATTATTCATCAGGAACTTAACCTTGTGCCGCATCTGAGCGTCGCGGAGAACATCTATCTCGCACGGGAACCCCGCTGGGGCTTTCTGGTCGATCGAAAGAAGTTGATCGCAGATGCCAAGCGTTGTTTGGATCGGCTCGGAGTTAGTATCGATCCGAATCTGCAGGTGCGAACGCTTTCTGTCGCCCAATGTCAGATGGTGGAAATCGCGAAGGCGCTTTCTCTGGATGCGAATGTGCTGATTATGGACGAGCCGACCTCGTCTCTGACCGAACAGGAGGCGCAACTTCTTTTCAAGGTGATCCGCGACCAGAAAAGTCAGGGGACCGGCATTATTTATATCTCTCATCGATTGGATGAGATGCAGGAAATTGTTGATCGCGTTACGGTTTTGCGTGACGGGCGATATGTTTCGACCGATGATTTTGCTGACCTCACTGTCGATGATATTGTCGCGAGAATGGTTGGACGCTCGTTGGAGGACAAGTTTCCCGAGCCGACCCGTCGGCCTGTTGACGATGTCATTTTCTCGGTGAAGGGGCTGACAAGGCGCGATGTTTTTGAAAACATCAGCTTTGATATTCGTCGTGGCGAGATTCTTGGTTTTGCCGGACTAATGGGGGCGGGACGAACGGAAGTAGCGCGGGCAATTTTCGGTGCTGATCCGCTTGATGCGGGCACGATTATGCTCGACGGTCGAGAATTGAAGATTACAGATCCACGCAGCGCAATTGATGCAGGCATTGCTTACCTGTCTGAAGATCGCAAGGCTCAAGGTCTGGCCGTAGCAATGCCCGTCGATGCCAATCTGGTAATGGCGCACATGCAGGCGGTCAGTAATAGTCTCGGTGTTATCGAGCGCAAGCAGCTGCGGGATGCGAGCCAGCATTATGTCGATCTTCTGAATATCAAGACTCCGAGTCTCCATCAGCCGGTCCGCCTTCTGTCGGGCGGCAATCAGCAGAAGATCATCATTGGAAAATGGCTGTTTCGTGAGCCGCGGGTTATGTTTTTCGACGAGCCGACCCGTGGCATTGACGTTGGAGCGAAATTTGCGATCTATCAGATAATGGATGAGCTTGCGGCGCGTGGTATCGCGGTCGTTTTGATCAGTTCTGAATTGCCGGAAGTGCTTGGGATGTCTGATCGCATCGCCGTCTTTCATGGCAGGCGCATTGCTGCGACACTCACGACGCGAGACACCAATCAGGAAGAGATCATGCATTACGCGTCCGGCAGTGGCCGGCGCGGCGAATAAGGATAATCAGCATGGCGGATGTAATCAGCGACAAACCCGAAGAGCAGACACAAGTCCCGGCAGGGAAAGGACGACGTCTCAGCGAGCGGCAAAAGGATATTATTCAGAAGTTTGCCGCACTCGGCAGTCTTGTCGTGCTGGCTGCGATCTTCTCCGCAACGAGCAGTGCTTTCTTTACTGTCGGCAATGGCATGACGATTGCTCTTCAGGTTACCTCGATTGCATTGCTTGGCATTGGTGCGACTTATGTCATCATCACTGGTGGTATCGATCTGTCTGTTGGTTCGGTGCTCGCTCTTGCTGGCGTTGTCGCCGCGCTGGCCGTCAAGGAATTGCAACTACCCATCTGGATTTCGATGCTGCTCGGCATTCTGACTGGGTCTCTTTGTGGATTTATCAACGGGCTCGTTGTTACAAAGTTGAAATTGCCTCCCTTTATCGCCACGCTCGGCATGATGCTGATTGCACGTGGCGTGGCGTTGCAGATAACTGGCGCCCGCGCAGTGTCGGGACTGGGAGAAGACTTCGGTATTCTGGGTAATGGCTCGCTCTTTCGGTTCGAGTCTATCGATGAGCAAGGATTTCCGGTCGTCACTTTTCCAGGCATCCCCTATCCCGTTGTCCTGATGATTTTAATTGCGATAATTGCTGCATATGTCCTCAATCGGACCGTGTTTGGCCGTCATATCTATGCCATTGGCTCAAACGCTGTTGCGGCGCGTCTATCGGGAGTCAACGTCTCGCGGATTACCACTTATACCTACCTGATTTCCGGCACGCTTGCAGGATTGACTGGCTGTGTGTTGATGTCGCGACTGGTTACGGCGCAGCCAAATGAGGGTGTCATGTACGAACTTGATGCCATTGCCAGCGCGGTTATTGGCGGAACCTCATTAATAGGCGGGGTAGGTACAATCTCCGGAACCTTTATCGGTGCATTCGTCATCGGCATTTTGCGTAATGGTTTGAACATGAATGGCGTATCCGCCTTCACACAGCAAATCATCATCGGCCTTGTCATTTTGGTCACCGTTTGGATCGACCAATTGCGCAATCGTCGCTGAAGAGGAGGACGGGAAGGATAGAACCTTCCCCCGTTTCGAGCTCCGGTCGGGTTCGGTTAGTTGGAGGAAAACATGGGTAAATTTAAAACTGCGCTTTTCGCTTCGGTCATGGTTTTTTTCGGAGGGGGCGTGGCTTCAGCCGGTGAAATTGCTGTTATCGTCAAAACGGTCAATTCGACTTTCTGGCAGAATGTTCAGAAGGGTGCTGATGCTGCTATTGCCGACGCAAAAGGCGAGCACACGATGACTTTCCAGGGACCTGCATCGGAGTCGGCTATCGCTGATCAGGTCAATATGGTCGAAAATGCTGTCAACCGCAAAGTCGACGCCATACTCCTTGCGCCGTCCGATCCTGATGCGCTCGTGCCAGCGGTGAAAAAGGCTTGGGAAGCACGCATCCCGGTTGTGATCATCGACAGCCAGCTCGCTGACGGTGCTGAGAAATATTATCAGTCTTTCTTGTCCACGGACAATAAAAAGGCTGGTGAACTTGCTGCCAAGGCTCTTATCGACGAGGTCGGAACCACGGGCAAGATCGCGGTTATGTCTTATGTTGCCGGTGCCGGATCTGAAATCGGTCGTGTGGGCGGCTTTACCGACTACATAAAGGCTAATTCCGAACTGGAAATAATCGGTCCTTATTATTCGCAGTCGCAAATGGCTACTGCGCTTAATCAGACCACTGATGTTCTCGCTGCAAACAGTGACCTGAAGGGCATTTTTGGAGCGAATGAACCGACCGCAATCGGCATGGGTCGGGCAATCAAGCAGGCTGGCAAAGCAGGCAAGATTGCGGCAATTGGTTTTGATGGAAACCAGGATTTGCAGGAATTCGTCAAGGATGGCACACTCACTGCAATCGTTGTCCAGGGCTCCTACCAGATGGGCGATATAGGCATTGCGACGCTGCTAAAGCTGCTTAATAAGGAAAAAGTCGAAAAGACAATCGATACTGGCGTTGTTGTTGTCACAAAGGACAATATTGACAAGCCAGAAGCGAAGAATGTTCTTTACTAAGTTAAAGTTGGCGCGCGGAACATTTCCGCGCGCTCTTTTTTGTTAAACTGGGAGTTCGACAGGTTCTGCTGCAAGAATTTGGTTTGTACGGAACACGGCATGTGCAACAGTTTACGTCTATACATAACTCGCTATAAAATCTAAATTACTTGTCTCGCAATCAATTCATCATTCCAAAGAAGCTTTGCACCCGCTGATGCCGGTCGTTGTTGAATGTGTTGAGGTCATATCCGGTCTCAGCCCTTTTGGGGTTGCTCGTTTTTAGTGAAACGTCCTATCTTACCTGAGATTATGTGTAGAGAATCTCAGGATATTTGCGAAATGCCAGTGCTTAATCATGTCGTTGAAACTCAAGGGGAGATTGCTGCATGGCGCCGTCATCTGCATCAAACCCCTGAACTTCTCTATGATGTTCAGGAAACGGCGCGGTTTGTCGAAGAAAAGCTGAAATCTTTCGGTTGCGATCAGGTCGAAACCGGCATTGGACGCAGTGGCGTTGTTGCTGTGATCAAGGGGCGCCATGGTGATGGTCCGGCAATTGGTCTTCGTGCCGATATGGATGCTTTGCCGATCACAGAAACCAGCGGCGTTGAATGGGCCTCGAAAAATCCGGGCAAAGCGCATTCCTGTGGTCATGATGGACATACGTCGATGCTGCTGGGTGCTGCGCAATATCTTGCTGAAACCCGCAATTTCCGTGGTTCTGCGGTCCTGCTTTTCCAGCCGGCTGAAGAAGGTGGCGCTGGTGCACTGGCCATGGTTCAGGATGGGGTGATGGAGCGTTTCGGCATTGAGGAAATCTATGGCGTACACAATCTTCCGGGTCTTGCAATCGGCCAGTTTGCCATGTGCAAAGGTCCGATCATGGCGGCAACTGACGAGTTTGACCTTTCAATAAAGGGGCGTGGCGGCCATGCAGCACAACCGCATCGCACGATTGATCCGATCCTTGCCGGATCTCAGCTTCATATTGCCCTTCAGGGCATTGTTTCACGCAATATTGATCCGCTCGATTCCCTTGTGATCTCGATTACCAAATTCCATGCAGGCGAAGCTTATAATGTTATTCCGGAAACGGCGAAGCTTTCGGGTACAGTAAGGACTCTGAGCAAGGAAACCCGTGCCTATGCCGAAAAGCGTATTCGCGAGGCAGCAGCTGGTATCGCAGCTGTAACGGGTACAGAAATCACTGTTCTTTACAAGAACAACTACCCCGTCACCTATAATCATGATGATCAGACCGATTTTGCAGCCCGAATTGCAAAAAATGTTGCAGGCGAAGGCAAGGTAAAAACGGATGTCTCACCAATGATGGCGGCGGAAGATTTTTCCTATATGCTGGAAGTACGTCCCGGTGCCTATATATTCCTTGGCAATGGCGATACGCCCGGTCTTCATCACCCGGCTTATGATTTCAACGATGAAGCCATTCCTTATGGTGTAAGCTATTTTGTATCAGTTATTGAAACTGCTCTTGCGCCCTGAATAGCAGGATTTGAATAAATACGTTGACCCTGCTTTTTGCAGGGTTGGCGAAAGCCATGAAAAACAGTATGTGTTCGGAAAATGCTCATGATCATCAGGAGCATTGATAAAGGTCGGTCCCGTAGCTCAGTAGGATAGAGCGCAAGATTCCTAATCTTGAGGCCACTGGTTCGAATCCAGTCGGGATCACCATTTAAACACTTTATATAATCAATTCATTTCAATGCATGTCATCGTCTGATTTTTCATGAGAATCGTTAGGGTCAGGACCCATTAATTTGATGAGAATGGCATCTGAAATGAGAAGACTATGCTAGGAGAGACGTGAGGACCGGGGTGTTCCCCCCGGTTGAGCGGCTCGACGCAGCAGATCGTCACGTCATTTCGATGTCCGAAGGATGTGGCCCATCCGCCCGGCCTACTTCGTCGAAAAGTCTTGAAAATGAACCACATTTCCTACGCCTTTTCTTCTCGTATCCGAACGGATGGCCTCACACCATTCCCGTCAAATTAATGGGTCCTGACCCTAGGGTCAAAAAAGCCAGCTTTATGAACTCAGCTGATGCATGAGCAATTGGCTATCGGCGTGACAATTTGATGGATTCGACTGAAATTGCCAGCAAACATTGACGTATGATCGCTACAGCCAATGCTGAATTCTGGCGGCTTTCAAGAACCGCGCGTTGCAGACGTTCCATCACACGCGCCAGGCTTTCAGCATTCCATCGGCTGACAGCATTCTCAATCAGCTTCTTGCGATTGAAGAAAATCGGTGGACGCGCAGCCGCGACCACGACTGATGCAGTTTTGCGCTCGGTGTCCGCTATATGGCGCAGGGTTTGTATCTGCTGAAACTGACGGGCGGCGGTATTAAGCAACAGAAAGGGTGCCGTTCCCGATTTAACAACACGATCAAATGTCACCTCAAAGCGGCGTAAGTCACCCGTCAGCACGGCATCAATCACTTCATCGGTTGACAGTCCTGCTACATCCCCCACCGCTTCACGCACATCATCTATATCGATGCGTTCCTTGCCGCGTGCATAAAGACACAGCTTTTCCAGCTCTCCGCGCGTGGCCAGCCTGTCACCACCAAGGCTTGCCCGCAGGAGCTGACGGCCATCCATGGTGATCTGCATCTTCCATTCAGCGAGAACATCGTCGATGACACCATCAATGCCGCGTGCATCATCTGAATAGCAGGGCAGAGCCATGCCCGCAGATGAATTTTCAACGGCACTGCGCAGGCCAGCCCCTTTTTTGAGATCGCCCGCTTCGATCAGAATATATGTTTCGCGCGGCGGTTCCGTCGCCAGAAGTTTTACCGCTTCGGCAAGCTTCTTCTGTCCGGCAGCATTTTTGATCCAGATCAGTCGTTCGCCGCCAAACATTGAAATAGTATGCGCTTCATCAGCCAGTTTTGCGGGGTCGGCATCAATCTCGTCGGCTTCCATACGAATAACCGCAAAAGGATCATCGAGCGGCAGTTTGGTTGCTTTCGCATAAAGGCGAGCACGTTCATTCACCAGCCCCTTATCCGGGCCATAGAGCAGGACCACCGGAAACGAGCTGCCCGGTCTGTTGATAAATTGATCGACTTCGTGTGCTTTTTTCTGCGCCATGAAGCTTAACTAGCGCAATTTGTTTTCAAACGAAACAGCCGCCGGTCAAACTGGGCGGCGGCTGTGCAACAAAGCTGTTTGCAATGCTACTCAATCAGCAAAGCATCGTCATCAAGCGTCTGTCCACGCACCTTGCGGAACATCTCAATCAGGTCTTCAACACCAAGCGTTTTGCGCTTGTCACCCGTGACATCGAGCAGGATCTTGCCGCCATGCAGCATGATTGTCCGATCGCCATAATCCAGCGCCTGTCGCATCGAATGCGTGACCATAAGCGCTGTAAGCTTGTTTTCAGCAATCAGTGTGCGGGTCAGCTCCATCACAAATTCTGCCATGCCGGGATCAAGCGCTGCCGTATGCTCATCAAGCAGCAGCACTTGCGAGCCGGCAAGTGTAGCCATGACCAGCGAAAGCGCCTGACGCTGGCCGCCGGAGAGAAGCTCCATACGGTCCTGCATACGGTTTTCAAGGCCAAGATTAAGGCTTGCCACACGTTCGCGAAACCATTCACGGCGCTTTGAATTAAGTGCATCTGTAAGGCCACGGCGTGTTCCCCGTGATGCCGCCAATGCCAGGTTTTCTTCAATGGTCAATGTTCCACAACTGCCTGCAAGCGGATCCTGAAACACGCGTGCCACAAGACCAGCGCGCTCTGCTGTTGACTTGCGGGTAACATCCTGACCGCTGATCATCACCTTGCCAGCGGTCGGGATAACATCGCCTGCCAGAACCCCGAGCATTGTCGATTTACCCGCGCCATTGGAACCAATCACGGTGACAAAAGATCCCCGGTCCATCGTCAGGCTGATCCTGTTGAGCACCTGTTTTTCGAGCGGTGTTCCACGGCCAAAGATAACGTCAAGATTGGATAGTTCGATCATGATGATGCTCCTCCGCGACGCAGACGCGGCAATATCAGCGCGAAGGTGACCAGAAGTGCCGTTGCAATGTTGAGATCTGACGCCTGAAGGCCGACAATGCTGCCATTGGAAAGTGCCAGCTGGATGGCGATGCGGTAGATGATCGAACCAAGCACACAGCCAATCAGGATGACAAGAATCAGACGTGAGCGCAGCAATGTTTCACCAATGATCACGGCGGCAAGGCCAACCACAATGGTGCCCACGCCGGAAGTCACATCTGCAAAACCATTGGTCTGGGCAAAAAGCGAACCACCAAGCGCCACAAGCGCATTGGAAAGCGCCATGCCGAGATAAATCTGACGGTCAGTGCGAACACCTTGTGCCCGCGCCATTTTAGGATTGGCGCCGGTTGCACGCATGGCAAGCCCCATGTCGCTTTCAAGAAAGCGCCAGACGAGGAAAACCGTGATTGCCACCAGCACAAAAAGGAAAGCCGGACGCACATAATATTCAGGAATGCCATGGCCGAAAAACGGCGACAGCATCGTCTCCTGATTGATCAATGCGATATTCGGACGGCCCATAATGCGCAGATTGACTGAAAACAGCGCGATCATCGTCAGAATCGAGGCCAGAAGATTGAGAATCTTGAAGCGTACATTCAGTGTTGCCGTAACAAGGCCGGCAAGCGAGCCGGCGATCATCGCAATACCGGCGGAAAGCCATGGATTCCAGCCTGCAATAATCAGAACGCCGGTAACAGCCGCACCAAGCGGGAAAGAGCCATCCACGGTCAGATCGGGGAAATCGAGCACGCGGAAAGCCAGATAGACACCAATGGCGACAAATGAGAAGACGAGGCCCAATTCGACCGCACCCCAGAAGGCGATCTGACTCACATTGAGATTCCTTGTTCTTTGCCGCGAATGAAACATGAATCCAGCCTTGCGGCAAACATCATTCATCGCCTTTCAAACATTGCAGCATTTGCCGCTTATATCTGAAAGGCCTGTTTCAATCACGACCGGTTTTGATTTGAGTTCGCTTCGCAGGTTTTGACCTTGCGAAACCATTCCCCGGTGTTTCATGCGCAACTGCATTGATTGCGATTGTTCTGGCCAGTTATCTTTGCCGATACAACTCAAAAGTTTCAACACGCAAGCATTATCAATGAAAAAGCGCCAAAAAGCCGCGTTCTGTGGGCTTGATACAACATTTGAGCCGCTTGTTCAGGTTCAAACTTCTCCACGAGCACGCCATAATTCCCATGCAAAACGCGCACGCACGCCGATATCAAGGAATGGGCGTGGCGGCAATTCATTGGGGGAACCAAGTTTCAACATGTCATCGATCAGGGGATTGTCGATGTCGCAGGCCATATCGGCTGCAAGAATACCGCCAATGGTTCCCTTGGTGATTCCGACACCATTCTGGCACAGTGATGTGAAGACATTGTTCGCAATCTGCCCAAAACCCGGTGCTCCATTGCGCGACAGGCAGATAAAACCTGTCCATGTATGCTCCATATCCACATTTGCCAGCATCGGGAAACGTTCATCAAACAGGCGTTTGTGTTCCTGTCTGATTGTTGCACGCTGCCTGTCCGACTGACGCAGGGACGGGCAGAAATGCACATTCTGCCGCACCAGAATACGCCGGTCCGATGTAAGGCGCATGGTGATGCCTGCAAAGGAATTGGCAGGGGTCAGGCCCCAGGGAGCAACTTCGCCAATGGCCTTATATTCATCATCGTCAAGCTTGCGGCTGAGGCTTGCATGGGCTGCAAAATTTAAAAGCTTTCGTCTGAAAAAGCCGAATTGCTCACCAAAGCCATTGACCGTCAGGATCATGGCCGGTGCCTGAATACTGCCCTTGGCCGTTGTTATGAGAATGCGATCACCATAGTCGATTTTGGTGACAGCCGAATTTTCAAAAAGCGTAACATTGTCAGGCAGATTATCAGCAAGCCCGCGCACCAGTGCTGCCGGATTGAGCAAAGATGTGCCATAGGTGAAAATCGCTGCCTTGAAATGGCTTGTACCGAGCCGTTTTGCCAAAGCATCGCCTTCGAGCCAGTCAAAGGGTTCTTTAAGGCGCTCCAGTTCTTTAACTGTTGGCTCAAGCACCTCGCGCATGCCCTGATCGGAAACGGCTGCGTGAAACTTTCCATCCTGCCGCCAGTCGCAGTCGATGCTGTGCCGATCAATCTGCTGTTTCAGATGATTGATGGCTGCACGTGCCAAGGCGCGGTAACTCTGCGATTTTGCCAGCTCTTCCGTGGATGAGCTGACATTATGCGGCAGATCGATAGCAAAGCCTGCGGCGCGTCCTGATGTGCCTTTTCCGACTTCTTGTGCATCAATCAATGCAATCTGTTCATTCGGGCGGTTTTCGGCCAGTCTTCGAGCGGCAGCAACACCCGCAAATCCGGCCCCAAGTACAATCCAGTCGGCTTTGATATTGCCTTCGAGTGCTGTATTCGGGATACGAGGGCCAAGAATTTTGCTCCAGCCATTGGCGTTGTCATCGGCTGGAAGGATGCGGATTGCAGGCATTTTTAAAACTCGACAGACATGAAAATATTCAAAAGAAAAGGGCGGGAAATAGTCCCGCCCTTTTCTTTATGATGAAAATTGCAATCAGTCGATCTTGCTGGTTGCGCGGTCGATTACAGCCTGTGGAAATTCAACGCCCATCTTTTTGGCTGCACCAAGATTGATCACAAGATCAGTGCCCTTGGCGATTTCGACAGGAATATCGCCCGGCTTTTCGCCCTTGAGAATTGCAACGACCTTTTCTCCGGTCTGTTTACCGACATCGTAATAGTTGAAGCCAAGAGCTGCGAGTGCTCCGCGCTTTACCGAGTCTGTGTCAGCCGTAAAAAGTGGCAGCTTGCTTTCTTCTGCAACGCCGACTGCACTTTCAAGCGCTGAAACAATGGTGTTGTCGGTGGGCACATACATTGCATCTGCGCGGCCAATAAGAGCACGTGCAGCACCCTGAACTTCTGCCGACTTGGTGGCAGCCGATTCAACGATTTCGATGTTTTCAGCAGCGGCGGCAGCTTTGAGTGCTTCCAGTAGCGAAACCGAATTTGTTTCACCGGAATTATAGAGATAGCCGAGCTTTTTGATATTCGGCATTACTTCCTTGATGAGCTTGATATGCTCAACAACCGGCGACATATCGGAAAGGCCCGTGACGTTGCCGCCCGGCTTTGCCATATCCTTGACAAGCTGTGCGCCAACCGGGTCAGAAACAGCGGTGAAAACAATCGGAATATCACGTGTTGCCGACACAACAGCCTGTGCGGAAGGCGTGGAGATCGGAACAATTACATCCGGGCCATCACCGACGAACTGACGTGCGATCTGGGCGGCAGTTGCCGGATTGCCCTGTGCTGACTGATAGATGAAAGTGAGGTTTTCACCTTCCTTGAAACCGGCATCAGCCAGTGCATCCTTGACGCCGTCGCGTGCAGCATCAAGTGCCGGATGTTCAACAATAGCCGTGACGGCAACAGTTACATCCTTAGCCTGAGCCGTTGTGGCTATGGCTGTTGCGGCCAGCAAGGCCAGAAGCATGGAACGCATGAAAATCTCCCCTGTATCGGTGCTTTGCCCGTGAAGGCATTTGTCGGCCTACACCCTTTGTTCAATGTCGCACTGTCCGAAATTGAAGGTTTATCCGCCTGATAACAAGGCTTAATCGGGTCCGTTTGGACTGTCAACGTGTCCACATAACCTGTTTTGATATGCCGTTATATTCTGTTTCATGAACACAGTGTTCAGGGGGCTTTCCGTGGCTATCATACAAGACCATATTCTGCGAGAACTCTTGAAAAGTGCCTTTGCAATCGCAGGACAGGCACCCGAGGAATATGATTATGAAAAAAATAGGTTTTCTTTCATTCGGCCACTGGTCCCCTTCACCGCAATCGGGCACCCGTTCAGCGAGCGATGCACTTTTGCAATCGATCGATCTGGCTGTTGCGGCTGAAGAACTGGGGGCAGATGGTGCTTATTTCCGCGTGCACCATTTTGCACGTCAGCTTGCTTCGCCTTTTCCGTTGCTTGCAGCCGTGGGTGCAAAAACCAGCAAGATCGAGATCGGTACAGCCGTTATCGACATGCGCTACGAAAACCCGCTTTACATGGTGGAAGATGCCGGTGCTGCTGATCTTATCTCGAAAGGCCGCTTGCAGCTTGGCCTTAGCCGTGGCTCGCCTGAGCAGGTGATCGACGGTTGGCGCTATTTTGGTTATGCGCCGGAAGAGAGTGCAAGTGATGCCGATATGGGCCGCAAACATGGCGAGGTGTTCTTTGAAGCGCTCAAAGGTCAGGGTTTTGGTCAACCAAACCCACGTCCGATGTTCCCGAACCCTCCCGGCCTGTTGCGCCTTGAACCGCACTCCGAAGGTCTTCGGGATCGCATCTGGTGGGGCGCAGGCTCCAATGCAACGGCACGCTGGGCGGCAAAGCTTGGTATGAATCTGCAAAGCTCGACACTCAAGGATGATGAGACGGGTGAGCCGTTCCATGTTCAGCAGGCAGCACAAATCCGTGCCTATCGTGAAGCATGGAAAGAAGCCGGGCACAGCAGAACACCACGTGTTTCGGTAAGTCGCAGCATCTTTGCGCTGGTTGATGATCGCGACCGGGCTTATTTTGGTGGCGGCAGCAAGGAGCAGGATTCAGTGGGTTATATTGATGAGAATACCCGCGCCATTTTTGGCCGTTCCTATGCCGCCGAACCAGAAGCTCTTATCAAGGAGCTTGCGCAGGATGAGGCGGTTGCCGAAGCGGATACGCTGCTTTTGACCGTGCCAAACCAGCTTGGCGTTGAATATAATGCTCATGTGATTGAGGCGATCCTCAAACATGTCGCACCGGAACTTGGCTGGCGGTAACATGAAGCCATAAATAAAAAGCCTCGCGGCATGTTCTGCCGCGAGGCTTTATTTATTTCCTGTCGGGCAATCAGAACTGGCCGGAAAGCCGGATCAGAGCACCAAAAGCATTTTCGCGCGATGCAGTGCGGATGTAATAAGGCGTCAGTGCAAGATTGGCCTGATAGCTGAGCCGGTAACTCAGGCTTGTCGATGCTGATCCACGTGTATGAGAAAATTCAGAATCGAGTGAAACCACACCAATATAATCTGCCTTTGCAGTGAATTGAGGTGTCTTATCGGCAATATCCTGTTCAATTTTCATATTGGCGGACCATTGAAACCTGTCATTGAGCGGGATGCTGTAATGCGCACCCGCATAGGCCGTTGTCAGCTCATATTTCATATCGCTATATGTGAAAGGGAACAGCGCATTGCTTTCTGTATATCCCTGCATGGTGACATGGCTGTAACTGAGACCGCCATAATATCCGAAACGGGAATTCTGAAAGCTCAGATTGTCTGTCCGGCCAAGTTCCAGCGCTGTGCCCCATCCCTGAAAACGGCTTTCGCCGGTGCCTGCTTCTGTGTATGGGAGCAGGGAGCGGGTTATATCGGTATCGTAACGATTTCCTGCCAGACTGGCCCGTAGATACCAATCACCCGTTGCGGCCTTGTCTGTCCATTGCGCATAGATACCGCCACCGAAATTATCACTGCCAGTATCAAAACCTTCCGGCATATTGCGCCAGAATGAATGTGCAAAAGTGAAACCCGCTGAAAGATTTTCCGTGAAGCCGTGTCCCAGCGTGAAACCCGACAACAGGTCTTTCTGATCGCCAAAACCGCTGAAATCCGTAAACAGCGCATAGCAGGTCTGGCCGGCAGCACGCACATCGCAAACATTCTGCAGCTTGTTAAGCGTAAGGCGCTGTCCTTCCATTGCGGAAAAACTGCTGACTGCCGTTTGATAAAGTGTTGCGAGCGTGTGGTTGACGTCGATGGCGACAGGCGTGATGCCGGGCTTTGTTGCTGGCGGGTTCTTAGTCAAACCTGAATCAGGGGCAGGGGAAGGGGAAGGATTGCCGGGAGCGGCAGATGAATCATCACCTGAACCGGTTTCAATATCATTCCCCGGTTTCGTAGCTGAATCCGGGTCTGGGTCCGGGGCAGGGCCCGGGTCGGGGTTTGGATTTGGGTCAGGATTTGGATTGACATGATGATCCGTCTTGGGAATTTTCCAAAGCGTTGCGTGAAGCTCCCCTTCGGCTGTTTCTGCTGTTCCGGCAATGACAGTGCCATCGCCAGAAATATCCAATGCAACCGCGTTTTCTCCACCGATTGTACCGAGATCCATCATCCCTTCATTGGCCGTCCAGCGAAAGGCGCGCATTTGCATTGTATCTGTATAACTGAAGCCAACGACTGCGCTGCCGTCATCCGTTATGGCATGAGCCTTCGACATGCCGCCACCAAGCGAGCTCAGATTGATCATGCCCGTTTCAGCCGTCCAGCGGAAAGCCTGTGTAAAACCACTTTCTACATCTGTGATGCCTACGACCACTTTGCCATCTTTGGAAACGAAATCGGCAATGCTGTTATAGCTACTTCCTGAAGGGCTTAAATCAATCATGCCGGTTGCCTGTGTCCACCGGAAAGCATGCTGTTTGTTATCTGTAGTGTCGCTGGCGCCCACAATGACAGAGCCATCTGCTGAAACACCACGCGCTGTCGAGTTCAGGCCGCCAAGTGTATCAAGGCTGGTCATTCCGGTTGCCTGCGTCCACCTGAAAGCTCGCGTCTCCAAACTGTCAAGCGTGCTATAGCCGACGATCGTACTGCCGTCTGCGGAGATTGCATTGGAGTAGGCCGAGATTCCGCCCAGCGTTCCTATGTTGGAGATTCCATCTTCTTGCGACCAGCGAAAGACATTGGTGGTTGCATCACCGGAAATTTGACTGTCTCCAATAACAATATTGCCATTTTCGGAAACAGCTTTGGCATTAGAAGATGATCCGCCCAATGTTCCAATATCCAGAATGCCGGTATTTTGTGACCACCAGAAAGCATGCGTATGGCTTGAACCAAAAGTACTGTCACCAATGGCGGCCATGCCATTTCCTGACACGGCCAGAAGTGCGGTCTGATCAGAGCCGAGTAAAGAGCCAATGTCGGCCATGCCATCCTGGGTCACTATGAAGGATTTATCATAGCCTATTCCAGGAGATATTCGCCTGACGCCAAAGGTTTTACCGTCTGTTGATATGCTCACCGCATCAGCTCTTGCTCCCCCAAAAGCGCCATAAGCCTCATGAACAGGCTGATTAGCCCATGCACAAGTGCAAATCATAGATAATATTGATGATTTTAAAATTATACTATGAGTTTTCATTTTAATGATGGATCTCTTATTTAGATTTTTATAATTTATATTTACTTAATAAGTATTATCATCATGCTTGTTTTTTTAACTATTATTTAATAATTTATATTTGTAAATATATTTGTATAAATATTATAAAGCTTGCGCATGATTTGTTCAGGCGCAAGCGTTTTCAGGTAATACCTCTGATTCTGATAAATTAGTGACGTATGAATATTGTGCTGGTTTCAGGAAATCAGACTGTCTTTGATGAACTGTTTTGTGCAGTCTTTAAAAGCAATATCAATGGAAGTGCGGCCAGGCTGGCATACATCATCAACAAGAAGCAATCCGCATATGCAATGACTTCTGCTTGCACACTGACAAGACTGTTTATCTCTGCCCGTCCTTGCAAGGTGGACAGATCCACAGCGCTGCCTGCTTGCTGCAATGCACGCGAGTAAGGTGAGATATGCTGAGCCAGTGAAGAATGAATAATTTGCTCGTTTCTTACAAGCAAGAAGCTCATTACAGAAATACCTACGCTCGAACCAATATTGCGAACCAGATTATAAAAAGCAGTGCCCTGGGTTCGCAATGCATCCGGCAAAGTGGCGAAGGCGACCGTAGACATCGGAACAAAGACAAAGCCTATTCCGAATCCCTGAACTATGCCCGTTCTTATCAAAGTGGCCTCTGATACATCCTTCGTAAACATGCTCATTTCCCATAATGAGAAAGCGGTCATCAGGAAGCCAGCGCTCAGGAGCAGTCGAATATCGACCTTGCCGATCAGTCGACCAACCAGAATCATCGCAGCCATTGTTCCAATGCCGCGTGGAGCAAGCACGATTCCCGCAGTCAAAACGGGATAGTCGAGCAGCTCCTGAAGATATGGACTCAACATTGCCAGCGTTGCAAGCAGTACCGCGCCAACCACGAAGATAAGAAATTGCGATACCACGAAATTTCGATCTATGAAAAGTTTGCGGTCGACAAAGCTTTGAGAGCGTGTTGTCATCGTATGCACGATGAAGAGATACAGGCCCAAAACAAACAGGCCAAATTCAAAACGAATTTCAACAGATTGAAACCAGTTGAGCTCCTGACCGCGATCGAGAAACAATTGGAGCGAGGCAATTGCAAGACTAAGTGTAGCAAAGCCAAAAGCATCAACCCGGGCATCGGGATTGGGTGGTTTCTTCGGAAGAGATCCTATAGCAAGAAACAGGGCGAAGGCGCCAATCGGCACATTGACGTAAAAAACCCAGCGCCAATCGTAATATTCAGTGAGCCAGCCTCCCAGTGTCGGGCCGAGAATCGGTCCGAGCATGACCCCAAGGCCGAACATGGCCATGGCTTGGCCCTGAATACGGCGCGGATAAGTATCGAGCAGGGTTGCCTGTGCCAGAGGAACCAGCGGCGCACCAAATATTCCCTGAATTAGCCGGAACATGACCATTTCTGTCAGGCTGGTCGCCGTGCCGCAGAGCATCGAGGCACAGACAAAGCCAATGATGCAGATGATAAATAATTGCCGGCGACCAAACCTTTGTTCCAGCCAGCCGGTTGCCGGTGTGGTAATGGCGGCAGCAACAATATAGGACGTTAAAACCCAGTTGACCTGTGTGCTTGTAGCAGACAGGGCACCCTGCATATAGGGGAGTGCGACATTGGCAATGGTGGAGTCCAGCGCCTGCATAAGGGTTGCAACCATTACACAGAGCGTTATCGCAACCCGTTTTGAGCCTGTCACCTCAGATTTTACCATCATTGGCGATGCCATTACAGGTTCACGATGCTTGCGAGGTCAGTTATCAGTGTTTTCAATGTGCGTTTGTAATTGGTGTAAATCGTTACATTCGCACTTGAACCAACGCGCAAAAGAATATCTTCAGGACGATTATCAATTGTAATACGAACTGGAATGCGCTGTACAACCTTCACCCAGTTGCCGCTGGCATTTTGTGGAGGCAGCAGTGAAAACACCGAACCTGATGCTGGAGAAATGCTGGCAACGCGCCCTTTCAGCTGAAGATCGGGGTAATTGTCAACGACTATATCTACAGGGTCACCCACCTTTACATGAGCTAGATCTGTTTCTTTTATATTCGCGTCAATCCATGATTTTTCAGATACAAGCGTGAAAGCTGCCTGACCCGGTTCAAGATAGGTGCCGATCTGGATATTGCTGACCTGGGTGGTGATGCCATCAAAGGGCGCCAATATAGTGGTCTGACTCAAATTCCATTCAGCCTTTTCCTGCATTGCCATTGCTTGCAGGTATTCTGCCTGTTGCTCGATTGGAATATTGACAGAACCGCCCAGCAGAGCCAGTGTCGAGCTTGCGGCATCTTGCGCTGCAAGGCGCTGATCCTGAGCAACGCGCAGACTGCGCCGTGCTGCATCAACAGCCTGCACGGTGCCTACACCGGTCTGGCGAAGCTGCTGCGCCCTGTCAAACTCGCCCTGTGCATATGTTACATCGGCCTCAGCCTGTTCTACAGCGGCCAGATTTTGCTTATAGGTCTGAGCAAGCCCGGCCAGCTTTTCCCGTACTGCCTGTACCTGCGCCTTTGATTGATCCAGAGCGATACGGTATAAAGCAGGGTCAATTTTGAAAAGCGTCGAATTAACGGAAACATGTCCGTTTTCCTGTGCTTCAACATCTATGACGCGGCCTGAAACCTGCGAGACAATGGTTATATTAGGCGCTCCAACATAACTGTCATCTTCAGAAACTGTGCGACCGCCGGTAAAATAAATCACAAGCGCAATTATGATTGCGATGATCGGTCCTGCAATTAATAAAACGGGTCTGAGCATGTGATCATGGGAGTGCGTGCGGGCTTTTGTGTCATCAACATCTTGCCCCAAAGGTTGATTTTCAGTCACTTAAACCTCGCATCATATATTCTAGCATTGACGTTCATGAAATTCAGATACGCAAATTACACTGAAGTTCTGATCCCATGTTCAATAGTCCGCTGATATGACTTTGAACCTGGAACTCGTTTATATGAATGTTTTGCAATCATATAATTTCAGTCCTGCCGTATTTACGCATTTACTGTTTAACTTAAACATTGGAAATGCTCTATCTTTTTGTGTTCAAGCGCGTCATTTTCTGAAAGCTGCTTTTATGTTCACAATTGGCTTCAGACATTACGGCGGAATGAATGGAGATGGTGATTATTACTTGCGTCAGGACAGGCAGCTTTTAAAGCTGAAATCACATATATTGCTGTTGGAACAAGCAAATATCCTGTCTGTTATAGACCTGTATAGTTGATGGGGCTGAGACAAACGCCATTATGCTCCGGACCTGCTGATGAGATCAAGAACAGTTTCGCTAAAATTGTAATTATCCTACTTAATAGCGAGAAAAAAAGTAGATGATTCTGAGAATATATCAATAGGGTCACTTTAAATTAAAAATAATATTTATACTTGATGCATCGGCCTAACTTGTATTCAATCTCTCTTGTAAAGGGTTCTATTTTTTGGGAAGGCGGATTGAATGACTGATATCATACAGCCAATACGGGGTACAAAGGGTGCAGATATTGTTGGGCCGCGTAATCCGGCAGTAGAAGCACAGAATCCAGATATTTTTCTCCCACCTGAAACAGATCATGGCGGAATTCCAAATTTGAAATTCCCTTTTGCCATGGCACATAACCGTCTTGAAGACGGTGGTTGGGCACGCGAAGTCACACAGCGCGAAATGGGCAGTCTGAAAGAGTTGGCAATCGTCAACATGCGTCTTCCTGCCGGCGTTGTACGCGAAATGCATTGGCATAAGGAAGCTGAGTGGGCCTATGTTTTGAAAGGCAAGGTCCGTTTCTATCTCGTGGATGACCAGCGGCAGACTCTTGTTGAGGATCTTGAGCCGGGCGATCTCTGGCTTGCACCTGCAGGGTTTCCCCATGCGATCCAGGGGCTTGAAGAAGGTACGGAATTCGTGCTCGTCTTTAACGACGGAAACTTTTCTGAAAACCAGACTCTTCTTGTCACAGAGCTTTTCGCCCATACGCCGCGTGAGGTTCTTGCAAAAAACTTTGGCGTTCCTGAAAGCGCCTTTAACGGCATTCCTTCAGAGGAAAAATATATTTTCCGTCAGCCTGTGCCACCGTCAATCGAAGAGGTTCGCCGTGACCTTGGCGCTGTGACCTTTACGGATAAATATGTGTTCCGTGCCTCAAAGCAGCAGAAAAATCATTTTGAAGGCGGGGCCACACAGGTCGTTGATAACAAGACGTTTGAAGCAACCAATCTTGCTGCATTGTTTATTGATCTGGAACCGGGTGGCATGCGTGAAATTCATTGGCATCCTGATGCTGATGAAATTCAGTATTACATCAGCGGTCAGGCCCGCATGACGGTTTTTGATGCTGTCAACAATGCACGGACTTTCGATTTCGTGGCAGGTGATGTCGGTTATGTACCCAAGACTCTTGCCCATTATATTGAAAATACCGGCACTGAACCGGTCCGCGTGCTGAATGTTTTTCATACCGGCGAATATAAAGACATTTCGCTCAACAACTGGCTTGCATTAACACCGCAAGAGCTGGTCAAGGGACATCTGGATGTTGGTGAACCATTGATGGGATCGCTGCGTCAGAAATATCAGACTATCGTCAAGGGCTGATAGCCCAATTCTAAGGTCAGGAGTTCGTTCATTAATAACGAACTCCTGCATTTACTGTATTTTACTATGTGCATTTTGTTGGGTGTCATGCGCTGCTAATCACCTCAGATCATTCACCTGATGGTTTTGATGCAGTGGGTTGTGTCAAGGGGAGCTATCATGGAAGAATTCATGTCGAAGATGCTGGTCTCGGACCTCATCCCGATCTTTGTTGTAATGATTCTGGGTTATGTCAGTGGCAAGAAGAATATTTTTGCTGAAGACCAGGCAAAAGTTTTTAACAAACTCGTTCTCGATTTTGCGCTTCCAGCCGCGCTTTTTGTTTCAATTGTTCGCGCAGACCGGGCAATGTTGTTTGAAAATGCGACTTTGACAATCATTTCATTTGTCGGACTTGTTGCACTTTTTATGCTGTCCTATTTCACGATGCAGTGGTTTTTCAAGCGCAGCAAAGCTGAGGCAGCCGTTTGCGCCCTGATTGCCGGATCACCAACAATCGGATTTCTGGGCTACGCAATTCTCGATCCGCTCTACGGGACAGGTGTTGAAACTGGTCTCGTGATTGCAATTGTGGCGATTGTTGTGAATGCAATTACGATCCCGATCGGTCTTTATCTGTTGAATGCAGGCGGAGGCGGTGACAAGTCAACAGACGGCGCTCCGAAGGACAATGCATTGCTTTCAGCATTGAAAGAGCCTGTTGTATGGGCTCCGGTATTGGCCGTTGTGCTTGTTCTTATCGGCATCAGAGTGCCTGCCCAATTTGACCCGACTTTCAAACTTCTGGCACAGGCAAATTCCAGCGTAGCGGTGTTTGCGGCAGGTCTTACACTCGCAGCCTACAAGATAGAACTGGATCGGGAGGTTGCTTATAATACAGCATTCAAACTTATCCTGATGCCAGGCGTATTCCTGCTTGCTGGCTGGGCATGTGGTCTTAGCCCGATTGTATTGCAGATGCTGGTTCTCAGCGTTGCACTTCCGCCCGCCTTTTCGGGCATTATCATCTCAAGCCGTTTTCAGGTCTATACGCGCACGGGAACATCTTCGCTTGCAATAAGCGTTCTGGGCTTTGTTATCGCTGCACCGGTATGGGTTTATCTTGCAAAAATAATCGGCAGCTGATCCAGCCTGAAAGCGAATTTTGTAGCGAATAGATTATCTGTCTTTGAGGAGTATTTCTTTTGATTTAGAGCGCTGATCTGAGTGAATCAGATCAGCGCTCTAAATATTTGTTTTAACGCGCATCTTTGTCCGAAAACCGTTTCACACTTTTCGGGATGTGCTCTGATCAGAAGAAGTGCTCTCGCTTTTTTGCGCATGCTCTATTTGCCTTTTGATTGCCATATGGCATAGATAAGAGCGATATAAATCCTCCTATTTGACTGATATATTCGCAAGCCGTTTAGGGCTTTTGCTGATTGGAACTACGAATGATCTCGAAGTCGTTGAAAATCCTGTGTGCGGCAGCGGCTCTTTCAGCCCTGACTTTGTCGAGCGCTTTGGCTAATCCATCGATTGCCGTTGATGTAGCCACCGGCAAGGTTTATTCGGCGCAGGATCCATTCCAGCGCTGGTATCCGGCCTCGCTCACCAAGATGATGACGGCCTATGTGACGTTTCGGGCGCTTCAGGCTGGACAATTGAGCCTTGAGTCACCGGTCAAAATGAGCGTGAATGCATCCAAAGAGCCGCCGAGCAAAATGGGCTATCGTTCGGGTTCGGTATTGACGCTTGATAATGCGCTCAAGATCATGCTGGTCAAGTCAGCCAATGACGTGTCGGTTGCGGTTGCAGAGGCTGTGGGTGGAAGTGAAGCAGCTTTCGTCAAGCGCATGAATGCGGAAGCGCAGCGTATCGGCATGCATGGAACGCATTTCTCCAATCCGAATGGTTTGCACGATCCGAACAATTATTCGACCGCGCATGATCTGGCTGTGCTTGGCGTGCAGCTTCGCCGTGAATTTCCGCAATATGCGCATTACTTTAATACCGAAGCCATTGATGCAGGTGATGGCAAGAAGCCACAGGCCAATTATAATATTCTGCTTGGCCGCTTTGATGGTGCGGACGGTATGAAAACCGGTTTTGTCTGTGCGTCAGGCTTTAATCTGGCCAGCTCTGCGACCCGTCAGGGCCGGACAATTCTGGCTGTGGTTCTGGGGGCTGATCGTCAGGAAACCCGTGCGGTGCAGGCCGCGCAATTGATGAGCGATGCATTTCGCAGCAATGGTGCGGGTGTGCCAACTTTAGGATCAATGGTTCCGCCAGCAAGCAGTGCAATCAATCAGGCTGTGGATATGCGCAAGCAGATTTGTAATCAGCAAGCCATGGCTGATCGCTGGGATGGCCGCGATGTTGAAGGGCGTTTGCAGCTCAATTCGCCTTATATTCATGCGATGACCCGTGATCCTGTTCCGGTTCAGGTTGGACTTGTTTCTGCACCACCTGCAACGATTACCAAAGTCGGACAGCTTGATATTTCGCAGATACCTTTGCCAATGCCACGCCCGCAGCGTGCTGCGGCTTCAATCAATTAAGATCGTACCATGGCGCATCCCATTCCTGTTTCTGTTCTGACCGGTTTTCTTGGTTCAGGGAAAACCACCTTGCTTAATCGTTTGCTGAAAGACCCGGCATTGAGCGATACGGCTGTCATTATCAATGAATTTGGTGAGATCAGTATCGATCATCTGCTGGTTGAAGAAGCGAGCGAAGGGGTGATCGAGCTTGCCGATGGCTGCCTGTGCTGCACGGTGCGCGGCGAGCTGGTCGACACGCTGGCCGATCTGATAGACCGTCTTCAGACGGGAAAGATCAAGGCATTAAAGCGGGTGATCATCGAGACAAGCGGTCTGGCCGATCCGGCGCCGGTACTGCATTCGATTATGGGGCATCCGGTCTTGATGCAGGCTTTTCGTCTGGATGGGGTGCTTGCAACGGTTGATGCCGTCAATGGTATGGCAACGCTCGATCATCACGAGGAAGCCGTCAAACAGGCAGCAATGGCTGATCGCATTATCATCACCAAAGCGGATATGCCGGAAGCGCAGGCCGGGCTTGGAGCGCTCAAAGCACGGTTGAAACTGCTTAATCCCGGTGCAGATGTTCTTGAAGCATCGGACAAGCGCACAGGCTATGCAGCTTTGTTTGAATGTGGGCTTTATAATCCTGAAACGAAAACGGCAGATGTGCAGCACTGGCTGAACGCTCAAGCCTATGAAGATCATCATGATCATTCGCACCATCATGACCATGATCATGTGTGCGGCCCTGATTGCGATCATGACCACCATGATCACCATCATCATGGGCACCATCACCATCATGATGATGCAATCCGCTCTTTCTCGCTGCGCCACAAGGAGCCGATCCCGTTTTCAACTTTCGAGATGTTTCTGGACCTGCTGCGCTCGACCCATGGTGAGAAACTTTTGCGTGTGAAAGGCATTGTGCAGATTGCGGAAGACCCGGAGCGTCCGCTGGTCATTCATGGTGTGCAGAAGATTTTCCACCCGCCTGCGCGTTTGCCAAAATGGCCAAATGATGAGCATGAGACGCTTCTGGTCATGATCGTCAAGGATTTGCCGGAAGCCTATATTCGTGAGCTTTTTGATGCATTTCTTGGCAAGGCCGGGATTGATCGTCCTGATCGCGCGGCAATGATGGATAATCCGCTGGCAATTCCGGGTTATTCTACGCGATAATTATTTTTTTTGTATGAGAAAACGGTGAAGGTTCTCACTGCGCTCCTGCGAAAGCAGGGTGTGGCCTTCCTGTGTGCAGAAATGCGGAAGGTCGATTCCCGACAAAGGGTCCGTTGTTTCCACCCAGAGGAGCGCATTGGCTGGCATGTTTTGCAAGCGATTGCGCGTCTTTAAAACGGGAAGAGGGCATTTAAGTCCTCTCAGATCATAGATTTCAATATCAGTATCGCGTGGCATTAGAGCATGATCCGATTTTCGTTCAACGAGGATCGATAAGATTATGCTTAAGGTAGAAGAGTTAGAGCGCCGATCTGATTCAATCAGATCGAAACGCGCTCTAATTCCCACCGAGTTTCCACCATGGCTTTTTCTTTTCAGGCGCAGGGATTGCAACGGTGTTTGCCGTGGCCATAGGTGCCACAGTGGCCGGGTTCTGCTGCGGAACAGGAACAGAAGCTGTCTGGGTTGCATCAACGATAGCGGGAGTTGATGCAATTGCTGTTGGCTGGGCCGAAATTGGCGTTGGCGCAGGTGCAATATCCGGGGCGTTTGGCGTTTCTGCCGATGCAGGCGAAAGCGACGGCGGTTCGCGCGTTACTTTTTCACCGCGTGCACGCGCAGCGCTCCATGCAGAGACGAGCTTGGCTTCGCTAATGCCCTGAATGGATGGTGCAGGTTTCTTCTGTGCCGCACTGAAAGCCGACTGGAACGTCTTTTCATAGGACGAGGCATAAGCCATGGAGCTGGCATTGGCCGAAGGCGGGCAGGCACCGGTTGGAGATAATGGCTGGCCGTCAGGTGTTGCTACGTTGAAAACATAGCGCTTTTCGCAGACGTCAACTTTTGGCGGCACTTTCGTTGCTTCAAAAGAATCATAGCCCTGCTTGAGCATTTTCCAGAAGTCATAATTCGGGTCATTCTTGTAACGCGCCATATTGGCCGCGGTCATGCGGAATGGAAATGCCTGAATCTGAAAATCGCGCTGACCACCCTTGAATGCATCACGACCAAAAGCATAAATTTCGCTCACACTTTCATCGGTCATCGAATAGCAGCCCGAGGAAGAACAGGCGCCATGCACCATCAGATTCTGGCCGGTGCGGTTATGTGCACGGTCATAGGCATTCGGGAAGCCCATGTTAAAAGCAAGGTGATATTGCGAATTCGGGTTCATCTGTGCCGGGCGAACTGTATAGAAACCCTCTGGTGCCTGACGATCACCTTCGATGAATTTCGGTCCAAGCTTGCCTGACCATTTACAGATTTCGTAAGAGGCAATCTGGTCGTATTTGCCATTATTCTTCTGTTTCCAGACTTCGAGAACGCCTTCTTCCTTGAAAATACGAACCATGACAGGCGAAGTGCGGGTCATGCCCTTCGCTTTCATCTTGGCAACAATCTTCTGGGGCAGTGGCTTTTCGGCACGCAGACTGAGATCGGAGACAGACGAACCCTGACAACCCGCAAGCAAAGCGGATGCCATGAGAGTTCCCAAAAGTGCGGTTCTGATCTTCATATCGTATCAAACCTGTTCGAAATCTGAATTTTCAGTATTCTTAACTATCAACAAAACCTTTCGGTATCGTTGATGAATCCTTGCTCAAATACCTAAAAAACAGCGTGTCCGCAATATGGCGGAAATGCAGGTCAGATGCAAATCCGGCGCAGTTTGTGCTGCGCCAGAGCAAGTTTTTGAATTTTATGGTAAATTAAAGCATAATCCTACCTTCGTTCAACGAGGATCGATAAGATTATGCTTAAGGTAAAAGAGTTTAGAGCGCTGATCTGATAAAATCAGATCGGAATGCGCTCTAAATATTACGACCGATCTCCAGGAATTTCTGGCGACGCTCCTGTTTGAGGGTTTCGCCATCAATATCTTTCATGGAGCGCAATGAAGCGGTGATAATCTCGCCTGCTGCTGCAATGGTCGATTGCTTGCCGCGATGCGCACCACCAAGAGGTTCAGGGATAATTCCGTCGATGACCTTGAGATCGAACAGATCCTGCGCGGTGATGCGCATATTGGATGCTGCATCTTTTGCACGGGTTGAATCATGCCAGAGAATCGATGCTGCACCTTCGGGCGAAATGACCGAATAGATCGAATGTTCGAGCATATAGACGCGGTTTGCCACAGCAATTGCGATTGCGCCGCCTGAACCGCCTTCACCGATGATGATCGAGATAACCGGTACACGCAGCTTGAGGCATTGCGCTGTTGAGCGTGCAATGGCTTCCGCCTGACCACGTTCTTCAGCACTTACGCCCGGATAGGCGCCGGCTGTATCGACAAAGGTAATCAATGGCAGCTGGAAACGGTCGGCCATTTCCATGATGCGTACCGCCTTGCGGTAGCCTTCAGGGCGGGCTGAGCCAAAATTATGCTTGAGACGTGTCTTGGTGTCCGAGCCTTTTTCCTGACCGAGAATGGCAACAGGCAGACCATTGAAGCGGGCAAAGCCACCCTGAATAGCCTCGTCATTGGCAAATTGCCGATCACCGGCCAAAGGCGTGAATTCGGTGAAAAGCGTGTTGATATATTCAAGGCAGTGCGGACGGTCCGGGTGGCGGGCGATCTGCGCCTTCTGCCATGGGGTCAGCTTGCGATAAATATCATTGAGCGCATCGGCCGAGCGTTTCTCGAGACGGCTGATCTCGTCGCTCATCTCGACGCTGCCCTGTTCCTGCGCGAGCTTTTTCAGCTCAAGGATCTGGCCTTCGAGGTCTGCGACGGGTTTTTCAAAATCGAGATAGTTATACATCGGGCCTGACTATTGTGCGTTTCCAGAGATATCGGGCATAAAACATCCCAGATAACGGCTGTTTTACGGCTTCTTACATATTTACTTCGAGCGCATCATGCAAATTTTTCTGAAATTCTCTTAAACGGCGCGAGCTTAATCGGCAAGCGGATGATGTTCACTTACCAGCTTATGCAGTCTTTCTTCCAGAACATGGGTGTAAATCTGGGTCGTTGATATGTCGGAATGGCCGAGCAATTGCTGTACGGTTCTCAGATCTGCGCCGTTTTGCAAAAGATGGCTGGCAAAAGCATGGCGCAGCACATGCGGGGAGACGGAAGCGCTTGAGAGGCCTGCACGTGCCGCAAGGCTTTTCAGCTCCCGGCCAAAGACCTGTCGCGCCAAATGGCCGCTTTCTGAATAAGCGGGAAACAACCATGGATTATCGTCACTGCCCGGCAACGTATCGCGCAGGCTTATAAAGACCTGCAATGCGTCGCGTGCCTTTTGTGAAAGTGGCACCATGCGGTCTTTGGAGCCCTTGCCCCGGACAATCAGGAAGCGATGGTCAGTACGCGCAACGCTGACGGGCAGGCCAACAAGCTCCGAGACACGTAAGCCTGTGGCATAAAGCGTTTCAAGAAGAGCATGAAGCCGCAGGGCTTTGAAACGTTCTGCTGGCTCAACGGCCTCCTGTGCTTCTCTTGCTGCGCGATCAAGAAGGCGGCTGACATTTTCGACGCTCATGATTTTGGGCAGCGGTTTTTGTTTTTTGGGGGCGTCAATCAGGCTTGTGGGGTCGTCTTGTCGAAAACCTTCTGCATAGAGAAAGCGAAAAAACTGCCTTATGGCCGAAAGACGCCGTGCCTGCGAGGTGGCCGCAAAGCCTTCATCAGCCATAGTGTCGAGCACATGGCGAATATCATCGGTTCTGGCTTCAGCCAGATTGACACCGCGTGTCGCCAATAATTCGGCGCAGGTCTCGAGATCGCGGCGGTAGGATTCGAGCGTATTGTTTGCAGCACCGCGTTCGGCGCTCATCATTTCAAGAAAGTTTTCAATGGCCAGTGACGCCCGCATGTCTATTCCTCACGCTTGGTTTCGTCTTCCACGAGGGGTGCTGGTTGCGGCGGCGGATCTATGATCGTCTGTTTCAGCTTTGATGCTGGAATTTCGATGGTGATTTCATGGGTGGTTGGCGTAACGAAACGCGCAAGTGAGTACATCGCGCCATAGATAATGGCAGCAATCACAGCAAGCAGGAAAAGAATGCGCGTTAGCGTAGGCATGAAGCGTTTATGCTGTTCTATTGAGGTGAAAGCAAGGACTGGTGGTCTTTGCGGCGAAAAAGCTGCCCCCGGTTTGATTTTGTCGATGAAAGCGATTGACGCAGCACGGTTTTTAATGTGGAACCGGAGGAAATGGATGAGGTCAATGAGCAGTACAGCAAAACAAACAAGTCTGAATGAGAAGGCGGATATTGTCCGTCAACTTCTTGGCACGAAAGTGGTTGTTCTTGTTGGGTTGATGGGTGCAGGCAAGTCGACGGTTGGTCGCAAAATGGCAACCATGCTTAATCTGCCTTTTAAGGATGCCGATAACGAGATTGAATCGGCAGCCCGTATGACTGTTCCTGAACTGTTTGAGGTCTATGGCGAGGCGGAATTTCGTGATCTTGAACGCCGGGTGATCCTGCGTCTGCTTGAAGATGGTCCGATGGTGCTGGCCACTGGTGGCGGCGCCTATATGAATGCTGAAACCCGTGAGGCCATTGCTGCGAATGGTGTTTCGGTGTGGCTCAATGCCGAGCTTGATGTGCTGATGGATCGCGTGTCTCGCAGGCAGAATCGCCCGCTTCTCAAAAATGATGACCCGCGTGGTGTGATGCAGCGGCTGATGAATGAGCGCTATCCTGTTTATGCGCTCGCCGATCTCCAGACCATGACGCGCGACGATAAGAAAGAAGTGATTGCCGGAGAGCTGATCGATATTTTGATCGCTCATCTGGAAAAGGATCAGGTTTAAAGCCTCTGGGAGAATGCAATGATTGCCGACAGTGTAACAGTTCCGGTTTCGCTTGGAGACCGTTCTTATGAAATCCTGATTGGCAAGGGATTGGTCGCGCGTGCCGGTGAAGAAATTACAAAACGTCTGCCGGGCATTCGTGTTGCAATCATTACGGATGAGAATGTTGCCAAAGCGCATCTTGAGGCACTGACAGAAAGTTTTACCCGTGCCGGCATCGAATCAACCTGTATTATTGTGGCTCCCGGCGAGAAGTCGAAATCCTTTTCGACATTGGAAACCGTTACCAATGCTGTGCTGGCAGCAAAGCTTGAACGCGGTGACGCGGTGGTGGCTTTTGGCGGCGGTGTGGTCGGTGATTTGTCGGGCTTTGTTGCGGGTATCGTAAGGCGCGGCATGAATTTTGTGCAGATGCCGACGTCACTGCTTGCACAGGTGGATTCATCCGTTGGCGGCAAGACCGGCATCAATACTCAATATGGTAAAAACCTCGTCGGTGTTTTTCATCAGCCGCAACTGGTGCTGGCGGATACGGATGTGCTTGATACATTAAGCCCGCGTGAATTTCGGGCCGGTTATGCAGAAGTTGCCAAATATGGCCTGATTGATCGCCCGGATTTTTTCGCATGGCTTGAGAAAAACCGGGAAGCTGTTTTTGCAGGAGGCTCTGCCCGCACTGAGGCAATTGCCGAATCATGTCGCTCGAAAGCGGCGGTTGTTGCACGCGATGAGCATGAAAATGGCGATCGTGCGCTGCTTAATCTCGGTCATACTTTTGGCCATGCGCTTGAAACGGCAACAAATTATGATTCGAGCCGTCTGGTGCATGGTGAAGGCGTTGCCATTGGTATGGCGCTTGCGCATCGCTTTTCAGTGAAGATGAACCTGTGCGGTATCGAGGATGCTGAGCGTGTTGAGGCACATTTGAAAGCGGTTGGTCTGCCGACATCATTGCAAGATGTGCCGGGTGGATTGCCGGATGCTGAAAAGCTGATGGATTATATCGCACAGGACAAGAAAGTCGCCCGCGGTGCGCTGACATTCATTCTCACACGCGGCATTGGTCAGTCCTTTATTGCCAGGGATGTGCCACCGACGGCAGTGCTTGAATTTCTTAAAGAGCGGCTTTCTGCCTGATGGCAGTCCCTGCAAACAAGCAGGAACTGCTTGCGGCGATTGAAAGCAATTATGATCGGCTGGCGCTTGACCTTGCACGTGTCACGCCGGAGCAGTCTGCACTTGAAATCATGGAAGGTCATGCAAAAGGCACCATGATGAGTGTGCATGATCTGGTTGCCTATCTGGTCGGCTGGAATGAACTGGTGCTCAAATGGTGTGAGCGCAAGGATCAGGGGCTGGAGGTTGATTTTCCTGAAACTGGATTCAAATGGAACGAGCTTGGTGCGCTTGCTGCCAAGTTCTACCGCGATTATGAGGATGTGCCGTTTGCCGCTCTTTTATTGCGGCTTGAAACAGCGAAAAATGCGCTGGTTGCACTGGTTGCAGCGCGTAGCAATACCGAGCTTTATGGCGTTCAATGGTATGAGAAATATACGCTTGGACGCATGATCCAGTTCAATACGTCCTCGCCTTACGCCAATGCGCGCACTCGTTTGCGCAAATGGCTCAAAGCTCAAGTATAGGAAAATTAGCGGCGGGTGACTTCGCCGGGGGCTGAAGGTTCCAGTGCGAGCGCATGAACACCGTTATTGAGTTCATCTTTGAGAAGGTCATTGATGGCGCGGTGACGGGCAATGCGACTCAAGCCTTCAAATCTGGCTGATATGATGCGTATGCGAAAATGTGTTTCGCCAGTGCCGTCATAGACCTCATGATTGCCACGATCTTCGTGATGATGGCCGGCATGGAGATGGCTTTCATTGATGATTTCAAGCTTTTCAGGCGCAAAGGCTGCATGCAGTTTTGCTTCCATTGAAGATTGTTTGCTATTGTGAATGGACATTTGAGCCAGTTCTCCCCATATAGACGCTGTGCTTCATATAGACGTCGCTTTGGCGACAACCGGTGGGGCAAATCCGCACAGGAATTGCAATCTATATTCAATTTTGCCCTGAAGTCATGGCCAAAACCATTCAGGATGAAATGTCAATTCTTGTTTAGCCACTCTTAATTCGCATAATCTGATTCGATGACAACGAGCTCAAAATTTTTCGACAGCATCCGCATCCGTCCCAAGAAGGAAGCGGAAAAGAAGTCCAGTGGTCCCTGCTGCCAATGGGATGGTTGCGATAAGCCTGGTACGCATCGTGCACCGGTGGGGCGTATGCGTGAGGGTGAATATCTGCATTTCTGCGTTGATCACGTCCGCGAATATAATAAGAATTTCAATTATTTCTCGGGCCTGTCGGACAAGGATATTTCCAAGTTCCAGAAAGATGCGATCACCGGCAATCGTCCGACCTGGTCAACGGCGTCTAATTCGACCGCTTCCGCGCGTACATCGCCTGATATGGCGACACGCCGTTCTGGTTCTGCCGCTTATCAGAATCGCATGCGTGATCCGTTCGGATTTGTGAAGAATGCGAAAAACAATCCTGGAACTGCCAAGGCAGTGCAACGCAAACCGCGCACTCTGGAAGTAAAAGCGCTTGCGACACTTGGCCTTGATGCAAATTCAACTAGCGATATGATCAAGTCTCGCTATAAAGAACTTGTGAAGCAACACCATCCCGATGCAAATGGTGGTGACCGTGGGTCTGAAGACAGATTTCGCGAAGTCATTCAGGCTTATCAATTGCTCAAGACGGCAGGTTTTTGCTAAAGCCTGTCTGGGCTTTATGAGGCCGAGTATCAGGGCATGTTCAATGCCCTGACGGACATTCATCTTCTGCGCTTTCGTGCGGATGCGATTAAGGATGCCCGCAACTGAACTCAAGGGGGCGTCTCCCGGCTCGCCGGAAAATGCTTCCTGATTAATTGAATGTCGCGACAGGACAGTCCTGTCGCTCTGGAGGCATGATGAACAAGGTTGAGCGGGATATAGCCAATTTGCCGGATATAACGGTTTCTGTACGCGAAGTGTTTGGAATTGATTCCGACATGCGCGTGCCAGCCTATGCGGCAGGTGATTCCTATGTGCCGGAGACAGACCCGGATTATATTTTCGACCGTACGACGACTTTGGCGATTCTGGCCGGTTTTGCCTATAACCGCCGCGTGATGGTCTCGGGTTATCACGGTACGGGTAAATCGACCCATATCGAACAGGTTGCAGCCCGTCTCAACTGGCCTTGCGTTCGTATCAATCTCGACAGCCATGTCAGCCGTATCGATCTTGTCGGCAAGGATGCAATCGTCGTCAAGGACGGCGTGCAGGTTACAGAATTCAAGGACGGCATTCTGCCCTGGGCCTATCAGCACAATGTTGCGCTGGTTTTCGACGAATATGATGCCGGTCGCCCGGATGTGATGTTCGTGATCCAGCGCGTTCTGGAAACCTCGGGCCGTCTGACGCTGCTCGATCAAAGCCGCGTTATCCGTCCGCATCCGGCATTCCGCCTGTTTGCGACCGCCAACACGGTTGGCCTTGGTGATACGACCGGTCTTTATCACGGCACGCAGCAGATCAATCAGGCTCAGATGGACCGCTGGTCGATTGTGACCACGCTTAATTATCTGCCGCATGACAATGAAGTGAATATTATTCTCGCCAAGTCCAAGCATTACCAGAATGCTGAAGGCCGCGAGATCGTCAACAAGATGGTTCGCGTTGCCGACATGACCCGACAGGCTTTCATCAATGGTGATCTTTCGACCGTGATGAGTCCGCGTACCGTTATTACCTGGTCTGAAAATGCTGCAATCTTCAACGATGTCGGCTTTGCATTCCGCCTGACCTTCCTCAACAAGTGCGATGAACTTGAGCGCCAGACGGTGGCTGAATTCTATCAGCGTGCTTTCGGTGAGGAACTCCCGGAATCGGCTGCCAATATCGTTTTGGCATAAGGCTGGATGATGCTTGTCGCTCATCAAGAGCGGCAGTGCATTTAACGCATGTCGTTAGCGGAAAACCGGTTCCCACTTTTCCGCGACATGCTTTATATAAAGTCAGGAAAAGCAGATGTCGGGCCAGAAGTCAGGAATTGGCGATAATTCGCGCGAGCGCACAAACGGACCAGTGGATTCAGAGCCGTTCAAGCGGGCGATGACCGCTACAATGCGTGCCATTTCCGGTGAGAACGAACTGGAAGTGGCTTTCAGTAATGATCGTCCTGCACTGACCGCCAACCGCGCCCGTCTGCCTGATTTGCCAAAACGTCCGACAGCGCATGATGTTGCGGTTACTCGTGGCCTGGGTGATTCCATGGCACTGCGTCAGGCACGCCACAATGCGCGTATTCACGCAAGCCTCGCGCCGGAAGGCAAGCAGGCCCGTGCGATCTATGATGCGGTTGAGCAGGCGCGTGTGGAAGCCATTGGCGCCCGCGCCATGGCGGGTGTTGCGGAAAACCTTTCGGTGATGCTGGCTGACAAATATGCCCGCGCCAATTTTTCGAGCGTGACCGACAAGGATGATGCACCACTTGAGGAAGCTGTCTCGCTTTTGTTGCGTGAAAAACTGACTGGCCGCAAGGCGCCGGTGGAAGCCGGTTCTGTGCTTGATCTCTGGCGCGAGTGGATTGAGCAGAAGGCCGGCCCTGAACTTGCACGTCTTGGCGATAATCTGGAAGATCAGCAGGCATTTGCACGTACAGTGCGCGATATGCTGGCATCCATGGATATGGCTGAAGAGCTTTCTCAGGAAGAGCAGAGCGACGAGCAGGACGAAGATAACGAGCAGACGCCGGAGCAGGACGAAAACGAAGAAGGCGGCGACGAAAGCCAGGAAGGTTCTGATTCTGCGGAAAGCGAAGAATCGGACAGTTCCAGCGAAGAAGGCGAGCAGGGCGAAATGGAAGCCACTGACGCCGCTTCCGATGATATGGATGACAATGAGGATGTCGACGCGGAAACGCCGGGCGACACGCGCCGCCAGAACCAGCCTTTTGCGAATTTCGCCGAGCATGTCGATTACAATGTCTTCACGCGTGAATTTGATGAAGAGATTGAGGCCACGGATTTATGTGATGAAGCAGAGCTTGATCGTCTGCGCGGTTTTCTCGACAAGCAGCTTTCCAATTTGCAAGGTGTTGTTGGCAGGCTTGCCAACCGGTTGCAGCGTCGCCTGATGGCACAGCAGAACCGTTCGTGGGATTTTGATCTGGAAGAGGGGTATCTCGACAGTGCGCGTCTGGTGCGTATCGTGATCGATCCGACACAGCCGCTTTCCTACAAGATGGAGCGCGATACGGATTTTCGCGATACGGTTGTGACGCTGGTGATTGATAATTCCGGCTCGATGCGTGGGCGTCCGATTACCGTTGCTGCAACATGCGCCGATATTCTGGCGCGAACGCTGGAACGCTGCGGGGTGAAAGTCGAAATATTGGGCTTTACCACCAAGGCATGGAAGGGCGGACAGTCACGCGAGGCATGGCTTGGTCGTGGCAAGCCGTCCAATCCGGGTCGTCTCAATGATTTGCGCCATATCATCTATAAAAAGGCTGATGCGCCATGGCGTCGTGCACGGCGTAATCTTGGTCTGATGATGCGCGAAGGTCTGCTTAAAGAAAATATCGATGGTGAAGCGCTGATCTGGGCGCATCAGCGCCTTTTGGCACGGCCTGAGCAGCGCAAGATCATGATGATGATTTCCGATGGTGCGCCGGTGGATGATTCAACACTTTCGGTCAATCCGGGCAATTATCTTGAACGCCACTTGCGTGCTGTCATCGAAGAGATCGAAACGCGTTCGCCGGTTGAACTGATTGCCATTGGTATTGGCCATGATGTGACACGCTATTATCAGCGGGCCGTCACTATTGTGGATGCTGAAGAGCTTGCCGGTGCAATGACCGAACAGCTTGCATCCCTGTTTGAAGAACAGGGTGCAGGTGGAGCCGGGCGGGGACGCAGGCGTTCAGGCAGATAAGACTGGATAAATGAAAGGGGTCTTCAGGCCCCTTTCATTTACGATCCGGTGCATAAAGCGCAGGCGCAAAAATCGCCAGAATAGCGCCATAGGGCACAAGCATCAGCGTGCCCATGACAACCTTTACAAAGAAGTCGCCGATGGCCAGTGAGGCCCATAGGGGCATTCCAAGGCCAAGGAAGGTTGCGGGATCGGACAATGATGAATCGGGCAGGCCGGTCATGGCATCGATCCATGCAAAGCTTGCGGCAAAAGCGATGGAGAAAAACAGCAGCGTATCGACAATCGAGCCGAACATGGCCGCTGCAAAAGGTGCTTTCCACCATGTCTTTTGGCGTAGTCTATTGAAGACCGTGATATCCATTAATTGAGCAATCAGAAATGCCGAACCGGATGCAATGGCAATCCGCGGTGTTGCCAGCCAGATTGACATAATAACACCCAGCACAAAGCCAAAATAGACGACTTTGCGTGCCGCAGCAGGGCCAAAGCGACGATTGGTCAAATCATTGACGAGAAAAGCAAAGGGATAGGTAAAGGCACCATAGGTGAGCAACTCGCCGAGGCCAAAATGCTCGAATGGATATTGTACAAGAATATTGGAGGCAGCAACGGCTGCGCACATGCACAATATGGCCGGCAAAAGCCGGGACAAAGCAGGGCTTGCATAAAACATTTTTTTATCCTGGGTGATGTCACCAGTAAAAAAGGCTGACGCAAGCCAGCCTTTTTTGTCTAAACTTAAAAAGCTGATTGCTTATGCAGCAAGTTCAGCCTGCTTCTTCACGATCTGACGCTTCAGCAGGCGTGCACGCTGCGAGAGTTCCTTGTCATTTGACTTGACGAGGAAAGCATCAAGGCCACCGCGATGCTCAACCGAACGCAGAGCCGAAGCGGAAACGCGAAGACGGTAGCTCTGGCCGAGTGCTTCGGACATAAGCGTAACGTTGCAGAGGTTTGGCAAAAAGCGACGACGCGTACGGTTGTTCGCGTGGCTTACATTATTGCCGTACTGGACCGAGGTGCCGGTCAATTCACAAGCGCGGGACATTTTGGTCTCACCTTCAAATTTTTGTTTCTCAGGCCCCGACTCGAATGTCCGAATTCATAGCAATCAAAGCAGTTTTAATGCTGCTGGCGCGCGATTTCGGACAGGCGGCCTATTGGGAAAGTCGCGTTTCTATAGTGACAGGAGAGAAAACAGTCAAGACAGATTCCGCTGCGAGAGCCTAAAGGCGCTTATTTACGGCGTTTTGTGGCGATTGACGCTTTGCCCGATCATAACTTTGCCCGTTTTCTCTGTTCGACAAGGCTATAATCGGGAATATGACAGGATGTTGCTGCAGATTTTGAGCTGTAAGGACAAGACAGTGTATCTGTCCGGAAGTAGAATCGGTTTGCAGACGGGTGCAAGGTTTGAAAGGAAAATCTGGCATGATCAGGCAATTGTATTTCTGGAAGCCGTTCGCAGTGCGCGGTATTGCATTGCTGAGCGGACTGACGATTGCAAGTGTTTCTGTCGTGAGTTCCACCCATGCAGATGATCTTTACCGGACAGAATATGATATTTCGATATTTGGCCTTTCCATCGCCCGTTCAGCTATAGAAACCATCGTCAAAGGGGCCAATTATGGCGTTAATGGCCGTTTCAAGACGTCCGGCATTGCCCGGGTTTTTGATGATACGGATGGTACAGTCTATGTGGCTGGTCGTGCCAATCAGAACAAAGTGACGCCGTCTGCCTTTGATCTGGCCTATAAGCACGGGCGCAAGAACAAAAGCACCAAGATAGGTTTTTCCGGTGGCAATGTAACCTCTTCCGAGAATGTGCCCCCGGTGAAAAAGCGCGAACCATGGGTGGAAATAACGCCACAGGATCTTATCAATGTCAGCGATCCGCTGAGTGCGCTGATGATCCCGACCAGAGATCCGAAAGCGGTTTGTAATCGTATATTGCGCGTTTTTGACGGTCAGACCCGTGCCGACATCCATCTTAGTTTCAATGGCACGGAATCCTTTACCACCAAAGGATTTACCGGTGAATCTGTTATCTGTTCAGCCAAGTTCGTGCCACTTGCCGGTTATCAGAAGGGCAAGAAAGCCATTGATTATCTTGCCAATCGCAGCAAGATCACGATCTCTTTTGCTTCGCTTGGCAATTCCGGCATCTATGCGCCGTTGGTGGCGCGCATAGGTACGCAGCTTGGAACGTTGAAAATCGAGGCGTCGCGGTTTGAGAAAATTCAGTAAGATAGCTGAATTTTAATGCTGCGGATGCAGGCATTCATCGTGATTGCCAAGGATTTCAATGACCCGGCACTGGTCAATGCGGCCATGGGCTGTGCAATCGAGCATGCGCAGCAGTTCCGTCTTCAATGACATCAGTTTTGCGATGCGATTTTCAACATCAACCAGACGCATGCGTGCAATGGAATCAGCTGCTGCGCAGGACTGGTCGGGATTATCCTGAAGGTTGAGAAGTGTGCGGATTGCATCCACTTCAAAGCCCAGATCCCGCGCATGGCGGATAAATAAAAGCCGCTGAATATCAGTTTTGTCATAAAGGCGTCGATTGCCTTCTGTGCGTGGAGGTGACGGCAAAAGCCCGATTTGCTCATAATAGCGGATGGTTGGCACTTTTACACCACTGGCTTTTGATGCTTCGCCAATCGGAACATTTTGGTTCATTTTCTGCTTGCTCCTCTAGTCACTAGAGGATGTAGACCTTGTTTCAGATAATTCAAGTGCGAACCCGCACCAGATATTTCTGGGCAATTTTTGGGGCAGATGATGAACCATACCGAACGCGCCAAACAACATGATCACGATCATGAACATAGCCACGAACATGCGGCTTGTGACGGTCATGATCATGATCATCACGACCATGGCCATGATCACGAGGAGCCGGAAGCAAAGCAGATTATTGCAAGCGCTGACAGTTTCCGTTTTCTTGTGGAGGGGATGGATTGCGCGTCCTGTGCGACCAAGATTGATACGGCTGTGCGGCGCATCCGTGGGGTTCAGGATGTTTCGGTTTCCGTGACCAATAGTACCATGACTGTCAATCATGATGGTTCATCGCGCTCTGATGAGATTGCGGAAAAAGTTTCAGCACTGGGATACAAGGCCAGTGTGCAATCGGCTCTTGATACAACATTCAGGCCGGTGAAACAAGCAAAGCCAAAGCGCTGGTGGCAGAGCGACAAGGGCCAGATGATGCTTGCCTGTGGCGGCGGTCTGGTGCTGGCTTATATTATCGGACATCTTTATCCGCCAATTGCATTATGGGCTTTCACGGCGGCCATGCTGATCGGTCTTATTCCGATTGCAAGACGTGCTTATTCGGCGGCGATCAATGGCACGCCTTTTTCCATTGAAATGCTGATGACCATTGCGGCGATCGGGGCGGTCATTATTGGGGCAACGGAAGAAGCCGCGGCTGTCGTGTTTTTGTTTCTGGTTGGCGAATTGCTGGAAGGTGTGGCGGCTGGCAAAGCGCGTGACAGCATCCAGTCGCTGACCGCGCTGGTGCCGAAGACCGCTTTTCTTGAAAGCAATGGATCGACGAAAGAAGTGCCGGCGGAAGAGCTGAATGTCGGCGATGTGATTGCCGTGCGTCCTGGCGACCGTATGCCTGCCGATGGTGAGATTATTTCCGGCGAAAGCGCCATTGATGAAGCGCCGGTGACTGGTGAAAGCACGCCGGTTGGCAAAGCTGTGGGCGACAATGTGTTTGCCGGAACCATCAACGGTGATGGCCTGCTGCGCGTGAAAGTGACGGCTGCTGCACAGGATAACACGATTGCACGTGTTATACGGCTGGTTGAGGAAGCACAGGAAGCGAAAGCACCGACTGAGCGTTTTATCAACCGGTTTTCGACCTATTATACGCCGGGTGTTGTCGTGGTTGCGGCACTGGTTGCGATTTTACCGCCGCTGGTTGCTGGTGGCGAATGGGGCGAATGGGTTTACAAGGGCCTGGCTATATTGCTGATCGGTTGCCCCTGTGCGCTGGTTATTTCGACGCCTGCTGCCATTGCAGCTTCGCTTTCGGCTGGTGCGCGGCGCGGACTTCTGTTGAAGGGGGGCGCAGTGCTGGAGACTATCGGAAAGATCACGACAGCCTGTTTCGACAAGACCGGCACGTTGACGCAAGGCAAGCCACAGGTAACAGATGTTTTGTCCGCATCACTTTCGGCAGATGAAGTGCTGCGTTTGTCCGCGTCCCTTGATGCCGGTTCCAGTCATCCGCTGGCGCTGGCGATTGTGAGCGCATCCGAAGCGCGTGGTTTGAAACTCTCAACTGTTTCGACAGGTAAAGCGCATGGCGGCAAGGGTGTATCAGGTACGGCTGACGGGGGTGAGCTGTTCCTTGGTTCGCGCAAGGCTGCCAATGAAATCTCGGTTATTTCGGAAGAGCTGGCAGCGCAGATTGCAACCTGTAACGATGAAGGCAAGACGGTTTCAGTTCTTGTTGCTGATGGCAAAATTGCGGGTGCTATCGCCATGCGCGATGAACCGCGTGCTGATGCAATTGCAGGACTGAAGACACTCAAAGCTGCCGGTATCCGTACCATCATGCTGACGGGCGATAATCGCCGCACAGCGGACGCTATTGGTAAGGATATTGATATTGAGGTGCGGGCTGAACTTCTGCCCGAAGATAAGCAGCGGATCGTCGGTGAGCTGCGCAATGAAGGCCAGATTGTCGCCAAGGTCGGCGACGGTATCAATGATGCACCGGCACTTGCCGCAGCCGATGTGGGCATTGCCATGGGCGGTGGCACTGATGTGGCGCTGGAAACGGCTGATGCAGCCGTGCTGCATGGGCGTGTGGGAGATGTGGCTGCGATGGTCGATCTTTCCAAGCGGACCATGCGCAATATTCATCAGAACATTGCAATCGCGCTTGGGCTGAAAGCCGTGTTTCTTGTAACCACGGTTTTGGGAATTACGGGTCTCTGGCCTGCAATTCTGGCCGATACGGGGGCAACCGTTCTGGTGACAATCAATGCGCTGCGGCTGTTAAAGCAGCCAGCTTAAGATAAAACCGGCGAAGTCACCTTCGCCGGTTTTTAAATTATTCGCCTATCAGCTCGCGGATGCGTTCACCATATTGCTTGGCAAAGGTGACATGCTCCGGGTTGATCTGTTTCACTTCATCGACAAGCTGATCTTCTTCTTCCGCATCTGCCGCTGCAAGCCCGCTCATCATCGCAAAATAAGCCAGCAGATAATCGCGCGGCGCAATATTCTCCGCTTGCATCACCTCGACAACCTGGGGGCGGGACTCGATGCTTTTGACCATCGAATCCATCGAAGGCCGGGCATCCTGACCTTCTTCTGCTGTGGGCGAAAGCTGCATTTCTTCAAGCTTGTTGTGGATTTTTTCCATGCGTGACAGAAGGTCTTCGCTCAGCTTGAAATTGTTGATTTCTGCCGGCGTTTCGAGCGGTGTGGCAATTGCCAGAATATCTTCGGCAAAAGCCGGTTTTACGGATTGCGGCAGGATCGCAAGCGAGAGACCCAAAAGGGCTGCGGTCTGGAAGCGTTTCGCATTCTTGAAGCTTTTCATCGTGAAAATCTTTGTCATGATAGAATCCTAGAATAAATCTTTGCGCTTACGGATTTCCGCAAAAACTGCTTCATCACTTGCGTTTTGCATATTGAGCCGCGTACGAATTCGCGCATCGTGCCAGCGCAGAAACGGATTGGTTGCCATTTCAAGTGTGATGCTGGTGGGAAGCGTCATCTTATCAGCCGCACGCAGCCGTGCAATCTCGGTGGCACGTTCTTTCAGCGCCGAATTATCGGGGTCTATGGTGAGGGCAAAACGCGCATTGCTCTGGGTATATTCATGACCGCAATAGACTTGTGTATCACCGGGCAGGGCTACAAGCTTTTGCAATGACTGGAACATTGTGCCGGCTGTGCCCTCGAACAATCTTCCGCAGCCCAGTGCGAAAAGCGTGTCTCCTGTGAAGACGACTTTTGCTTCCGGCAGATAGAAGGAAACCTCGCCTGCTGTATGGCCGGGGGTTGAAATCACCTTGACCTTGAAAAGCCCGAAAGTGAATTCGTCACCATCCTGCACGGTGCGGTCGAGTGTTGGAATTTTGTGGGCTTCTGCCTTGGGGCCAATGATGCTGACGCCGAATTTGGCTTTGAGTGCCGCATTGCCCTCAACATGGTCAAGGTGATGGTGGGTGGTGAAGATGAAATCCAGCGTCCAGCCACGGCGCCTGAGTGCGTTTTCAATAGCCTTTGCATCGGGTGCATCGATTGCTGCCGTCAGATCGCTTTCCGGGTCATGAATGAGAACGCCATAATTATCGCTGCGGCAGATGAATTGTTCAATATCCAGTCTTTTGCCGATTGGGGACATGGCGCTCTCCTATCAAGTTTTTAGTCTGTCTTTGATTCTAACTTTGATTCTGGCAGGGTATGTTTCTGGATAAGCGGCATTTGTAAAAGTGTGAAGACAATGGTGATCGGCATAATGCCCCAGACCTTGAAGGAAACCCAGGCATCGGTTGAAAAATTGCGCCACACCACTTCATTGACCACGGCGAGAAAAATGAAGAACAGACCCCAGCGGTAGGTCAGTTTGCGCCAGCCGTCTGCATCGAGTTTGAAGGCCGAGTCAAACACATAGCCGAGCAGGGATTTTCCGAATAAAAGCCCACCCAGCAGAATTGCGCCAAACAGCGTGTTGACGATTGTCGGCTTCATCTTGATGAAGGTATCATTGTGCAGCCAGAGCGTGAGCGTACCAAAGACCAGCACCACAATACCGGAAATAAGCGGCATCATAGGCAGGGTGCGCGTCATTGACCATGAAACAGCAAGGGCGATGACGGTCGCAACCATGAAAAGCGCAGTCGCCAGAAAGATCGGTTTGTCGATCTGTGCCAGCACAGGAAAGCGCTCAATCAGGCTTTCACCACGTGCATTGGCAAAGAAGAACACCAGAAGCGGCCCAAGTTCCAGCGCAAGCTTGAGCAGCGGCGGCACTTCCTTGCGTTGGATTTCAGTTTTTTGTGAGGGATCGCGTTCGAAAACGGGATGCTCCATCAGGCAACTCCTGCGATGGCGCGGGCAAAATCCTTGGCCGCAAATGGTTCAAGATCGTCGACACCTTCGCCGACGCCGATGAAATAGATCGGTAGTTTGTGTTTGGCCGAAATCGCAACCAGAATACCGCCGCGTGCCGTGCCATCCAGTTTGGTCATGACAAGGCCATTGACGCCAGCGATATTCTTGAAAATTTCAACCTGATTGAGCGCGTTCTGCCCGGTGGTCGCATCCAGTGTCTGAAGAACCGTGTGCGGTGCTTCCGGGTCATGTTTGCCCAAGACCCGGACGATCTTGGCAAGTTCGTCCATCAGCTCGGCCTTGTTTTGCAAACGACCTGCCGTGTCTATGATCAACACATCGCTGCCCGCATCTTTCGCCTGTTTCCATGCATCATATGCGAGACCGGCCGCATCAGCGCCAAGCTTGCTTGACACAACAGGTGATCCGGTACGTTCGCCCCAGATATGCAGCTGCTCAATGGCTGCGGCACGGAATGTATCGCCTGCCGCAAGCATCACCTTGAGGCCACCGGCGGTCAGCTTTGCCGCAAGCTTGCCGATTGTCGTTGTCTTGCCGGTGCCGTTGACGCCAACCACCAGAATGACATGGGGCTTATGCGAGAGATCAAGCTCTAACGGCTTGGCAACCGGGCCAAGCACTTTTTCAATTTCCGCACCCATGATGTTGCGGACTTCTTCGCCCGTGACATCCTTGCCGTAACGCTCTGATGACAGGGCATCAGTTACCCGCATGGCGGTTTCAAGCCCGAGATCGGCCTGAATGAGCACGTCTTCGAGATCCTGCAACGTATCTTCATCCAGCTTGCGCTTGGTGAAAATGCCGCTGATGGAATCACTCAATGAATTCGATGAACGCAGCAGACCGCGGCGCAGCCGCTCGAACCATGAAAGCTTTGGTTCAGGTGCGGCTTCGACCTCCACTTCTTCCTGATGTTCTTCAACGGCTTTTGCGACCTTGACCTTTTTGGGTTTGACTGGCTCAGGAGCAGGTGCAATTGCCGGGGTTTCAGCAGGCTCTGTTTCAATCGCCGGTGTTTCCACCACGACCGGTTCCATTACCGGGGGATGTTCAATTGGAATTTCGATTTCAGCCACCGGATGTTCCGGTTCAGCCATGGCTTCTTCAACCGGATCAGGCTCTGGAGCAACCACAGCTACTTCCGGTTCGGCAATGGTTGCTTCGGCAGCAGGAATTTCAGCTTGTTCAGGCGTTTCGACGGTTTCCGGAAGTGCTGCTTCGACAGTATCGGGAACCGGTTGTTCGACCGGCTTTTCCTCGACCTCCTTCTTGCCGAAGGAGAACATTTTCTTGATGAAACCCATTGCCATGAATTTTGATGCCTTGTCTAAGCCGCTTTGTACTCTGCCTGACGGGTGAGAAGTTTTTCACCGTCATGCCCCGTCACAATTCGTTCGATAATTTCGCCGGGATTGCCCTGATCCACTGCGGCGAGCGTAAAGCCTTCCGTACGGGCAATGCCTTCCTTCTCGATCAACAGGCGCTGGTGAGTGCCATTGAGAGAAGTGAGGTGTTTTTCATAAGCCCGGTCGCCCACGGCGCGTAAGCGTGCTGCGCGATCTTTGACGATTTCGCGCCTGACTTGCGGCATACGCGCCGCCGGTGTGCCTTCGCGTGCGCTATAGGGGAAGACATGCAGATGCGTAAGCCCGCATTCCTCGACGATCTTCATCGAATTTGCGAACATTTCTTCTGTTTCGGTCGGGAAACCGGCAATGATATCGGCACCAAAGACGATATCCGGGCGAAGAGCGCGTACATCCTCGCAGAAGCGGATGGAATCATCACGCAGATGACGACGCTTCATGCGTTTGAGGATCATGTCATCGCCTGCCTGAAGCGACAGATGCAAATGCGGCATCAGGCGCTTTTCATTGGCGATTGCCTCCATCAGGTCTTCGTCGGCCTCGATGGAATCAATGGATGACAGGCGCAGGCGCTGCAAATCCGGCACTTGACCAAGAACAGTTTTCACCAGCTTGCCAAGGCGTAAGCTTCCCGGAAGGTCAGGACCGTAAGAGGTCATGTCCACGCCGGTCAGCACCACTTCCGCGTAACCATTATCGACGAGGCGTTTGACCTGATCGACCACACCGCCCATTGGCACCGAGCGCGAATTGCCGCGTCCATAGGGAATGATGCAGAAAGTGCAGCGGTGATCGCAGCCATTCTGCACCTGCACGAATGCGCGTGCACGGCCTTCAATCGCATCAACCATATGGCTTGCGGTTTCGCGCACTTCCATAATGTCGTTGACGCGGACCTTTTCGAACTGGTTCACACCGAAATCGGGCAACATGCGGTAGGAGTTGGATTTCAGCTTTTCCTCATTACCCAAAATAAGGTCAACTTCGTCCATGGCCTCGAATTTGGCCGATTCCGTTTGTGCAGCGCAGCCCGTCACAATGATACGCGCTTGCGGGTTGTCGCGTCGCGCTTTGCGGATTGCCTGACGCGCCTGACGCACGGCCTCTGCTGTCACCGCACAGGTGTTGAAGATGATCGCGCCGTCCTTCAACGCGCCAAGACCGGCATTATCCGCTTCGCGCTTCATCACCTCGGATTCATAGGTGTTGAGGCGGCATCCGAAAGTTACGACTTCCACAGCCATCAGGCAGCTCCCCGGCTCGTCTTTGGGGCGTTCTCCCATATGCCATTTGCAGGATCGAATGTGCCGTTGAATTCCCACTCGGCAGGGCCGGTCATCATGACATGATCATCTTCGCGCCATTCAATCGTGAGCGGGCCGCCGGGCACTTGAACGGTGACGTTGCGTTGCGTGCGGCCCGTGCGTGCGCCTGAAACAGCGGCAGCGCAGGCGGCAGAGCCACAGGCACGGGTCAAGCCTGCACCGCGTTCCCATGTGCGCAGATTGATGCTTTCGGGCGATGTGACCTGAGCAATGGAAATATTGGCGCGTTCAGGGAAGATTGGATCATGTTCGAGCACAGGTCCATATTGATCGAGCGCATAGGACCAGACATCGTTTTCAACCCAGAAAATCGCATGCGGATTGCCCATGGATGCAATCGACGGCGATTGCAGAACGGGCGCATCGGCAGGGCCGGCAAAAAGATCAATGGCGCGTGTGTCTGCGACTTCATGGGCAAGAGGGATTTCCTGCCAGCCGAAATGCGGTTTGCCCATATCAACAGTGATCAGCCCGTCTTCATGCTTATAGGCGCTCACGATGCCTGCCAATGTCTGGAAGGTGTAATCCTGTTTTCCGCTTTCATTGGAAAGCCACTGCACAACACAGCGCGTACCATTGCCGCAAGCCTGTGCCTGTGTGCCATCGCAATTGATGATCTCGATATAATGATCGGTGCCGGGCGTCTTTGGATCATGGATCGCCATGATCTGGTCAAATGAGGTGGCCTCGTCACCAGCCAGACGGATTGCAGCAGCCGGCGCGATATGATCGCTGCGTCCGCGCATATCGGCAACAATGATCTTGTTGCCCAGTCCGTTCATTTTGGCGAAGATAGCCTTGCTCATTGCTGGTTCGTGGTCCTGTTGGTTTGGCCGTTTATGCGCGAAAGGCACTATATGGCGGAAAAGCCTGTAAATTGCCAGTACCGAGACAATATTGCCGGCATTAGTCTCCTGTTGCCATTATAATGAATTTCAGTTTCTTCAAAAACTGTGGCCTTCCTGCGCCATTTCAAAATTTTCTAAGCTTTTTCAAGTCCCTTCGGCTCAATTTGCATAAATTCACGGTAGCTTATGGTTGATTTTTTAACCATATCGCCATTTTATCGGTGCAATATTGTTTCAGGTCGAGCTTTCAAACTTGATGGTGCGAGGGCGCTCCCCAGTATATCAAGCCCCAGAATATCAAGCCCCCGAATATGCCAGAACTTATGGCGAGATTGGAGAACCAGATGGGAATTTCAAAAGCGAGTTTGCTCAGCATCGCTGCGGCGGGTGCAATACTAGCCGGTTGCCAGAGCTCCCGGGTTGGTGGCTTTGACAATAATGTATCGCCGCCTCGTCCTGCGCCGCTGCGTTCAGCCCCTGTACATTCCGTACAGTCTGGTAATCTGAATGCTCCGACATCGTTCCCGACAGCGCCGACAACAGATACATCTGTGCCTGAGACCGGGACACAGGTTGCAAGCCTTCCACCTGAATCTGCACCTGATCTGACACCAGGTGCGGTGGCTGGTGTCTGGAATGCTTCGCTTTCCGGCCAGCAGTGCAAGATCGCAACGCCGCAGACCAAATATGGTCAGGGCTATCGCGCTGGTCCATTGCGCTGCCCGGGTGAACTGGGAAGCCTCGCTTCATGGGCGGTCAATGGCAAGCAGCTTTCGCTATACGATGCCAATGGCGGTACGGTTGCAACGCTTTATTCATCCGGTCAGGGCCGTTTTGATGGCCAGACCACAAGCGGTCAGTCCGTTTCGCTGTCGCGCTGATAAAGAAATTACGTTAAAGACCGGCGAGGCAGTCATTAAGACTGTTTCGCCATTTTTTTAAAAAAGCGCTTGGCCAAAGTGCATAACAAAAGTCATTACGGAAGCAATCATGTCCATCAACGGTAATCTGAAGGCGTTCCCATCGGTTCGCGAGCATTATGATGCCTTGGTCAGGGTAGGGGAGGTTGATTCTGATCCCGCGCAGCTTGAGCTGACTGCACGTTATGACCGCTTGATCGAAGAAATCTGCACCAAGCGACTATCGCGTAAATCGAGCGCTCTTGGTTGGCTTTTCGGCAAGCGCAAGGAAATTGCCATTGTCAAAGGGCTTTATGTTCACGGCGAGGTTGGCCGCGGCAAAACCATGCTGATGGATATGTTCTTTGAGCTTTTGCCGGTCGAGCGCAAACGCCGGGCGCATTTTAATGATTTCATGGCTGATGCACATGAGCGTATCAATGCGCATCGTCAGGCCTTGAAACGCGGTGAAACCAAGCAGGAAGACCCGATCCCGCCGGTTGCGGAAGCTCTGGCAGAACAGGCATGGGTGCTGTGCTTTGATGAATTTACGGTCACTGATATTGCGGATGCGATGATCCTGTCGCGCCTGTTCAGCGCATTGTTTGAACGCGGCGTGGTGCTGATTGCAACGTCTAACGTTGCGCCTGACAATCTGTATCGCGATGGGTTGAACCGCCAGCTGTTCCTGCCATTTGTTGATATTCTCAAAAAACATGTCGATGTGATCAATCTCGATTCGCGTACTGATTACCGTCTGGAAAAGCTTGATCGTCAGCCGGTTTATCTCACACCTCTTGGTTCCGAGACGGCCAAGCGTATGGATGCGGCCTGGAGTGCCCATAAAAACGGTGCAGAAGAACAGCCCGATATCATCCATATAAAGGGTCGCGATATTCCGGTGCAGCAGGCCGTGCCGGGTGCTGCGCGTTTCACCTTTGAGGAGCTGTGCTCACAGCCGCTTGCTGCAAGCGATTACATGGCTATCGTTTCACGCTACCAGACATTGTTCATTGATAATGTGCCGGTGCTTGACCAGTCGCGTCGCAATGAGGCCAAGCGCTTTATCCTGCTGATTGATGTGCTCTATGATCATCATGCGCGGCTTTTTGTTTCCGCTGAAGCTCAGCCGGAAAAGCTCTATCAGACAAGCCAGGGCGTGGAAGCTTTCGAGTTTGATCGTACTGCGTCACGCCTGTTTGAAATGCAGAGCGCTGAATATCTTGATGCATTTTCTGAAAAAGCAGCACAGTAGAGCGCGTTTTGATCTTATTGAATCAGATCGGCGCTCTAATCATTTGTTTTAACGCGCATCTTTGTCCGACAACCGGTTCCCACTTTTCGGGATGTGCTCTAAAGTGAGGGGTGTATTGCCCCTTTACCATCATCGAACTGCCACAGACTCGACTTATAGTATTTGTGAGTTATGTTGCCTTGATATGGCCTGGGTCAATGCAAATCTCTTCAGTGGAATTGTACTCACCAGCAAAATCATTTGCGGACGCGCTGTCTCGTTTCAAAGGGAATGAAACAGTCGGACGAAGAGACTCAATTGCCCCAATTTTGCCAAAATAGTTTACCTTTACGTAAGAACATATAAATCTAACCGATTGAAAACATTGGTCGCAAAATAATGAGTTGAGTTTTTCTGCAAAGAGTCCTATCGAACCCTCGCAGCGCAGACGCGTTTTCCGGGAGGAAACCGGATAGCTTCATGCGTTTCTGGATCAAACTTGAGGAAAGAAACAACATGGCACGCAACAAGATTGCCCTCATCGGTTCCGGCATGATCGGCGGTACGCTCGCTCATCTTGCTGGTCTGAAGGAACTCGGCGACGTCGTCCTTTTCGACATTGCGGAAGGCACTCCGCAGGGTAAGGGACTGGATATTGCAGAATCTTCACCGGTTGACGGTTTTGATGCGAAGTTCACCGGTGCAAACGACTATGCCGCAATTGAAGGCGCAGACGTTGTCATCGTCACCGCAGGCGTGCCGCGCAAGCCGGGCATGAGCCGCGATGATCTTCTGGGTATCAACCTGAAGGTGATGGAACAGGTAGGCGCAGGTATTGCGAAATATGCGCCTGAAGCTTTCGTTATCTGCATCACCAACCCGCTCGATGCGATGGTCTGGGCCTTGCAGAAATTCTCCGGTCTGCCGGCACACAAGGTTGTCGGCATGGCTGGCGTTTTGGACAGCGCCCGTTTCCGTTACTTCCTGTCGGAAGAATTCAATGTGTCGGTTGAAGACGTCACTGCATTTGTGCTTGGCGGTCATGGCGATTCAATGGTTCCACTGGCTCGTTATTCGACCGTTGCCGGTATCCCGCTGCCAGACCTCGTCAAGATGGGCTGGACCACACAGGAAAAGCTCGACAAGATCATTCAGCGCACCCGTGATGGCGGCGCAGAAATCGTCGGCCTGCTCAAGACCGGTTCGGCTTTCTACGCGCCTGCTTCTTCGGCAATCGCTATGGCTGAATCCTATCTCAAGGACAAGAAGCGCGTTCTGCCTGTGGCAGCACAGCTAACCGGTCAGTATGGCGTCAAAGACATGTATGTCGGCGTTCCAACCGTGATTGGTGCCAATGGCGTTGAACGTATTATCGAGATTGATCTCAATAAGGACGAAAAAGCTGAGTTTGAAAAGTCGGTCGCATCTGTTGCCGGTCTTTGTGAAGCTTGTGTCGGTATTGCTCCGTCACTGAAATAAGTTCCAGACAAGGCCGGGTCGCTCTTATGGGGGATCCGGCCTTTTCCGGCTGTCAATATGTACCGGCCCCGCTGAAAGGGTCGGGAATCCGCAGAGGACAACCAGATGAATATTCATGAATATCAGGCCAAGCGCCTGCTCCACACTTATGGCGCACCGATCGCCAATGGTGTGGCTGTTTATTCCGTCGAACAGGCGGAAGAATGGGCAAAGACGCTTCCGGGCCCGCTTTATGTCGTCAAGAGCCAGATCCATGCTGGTGGACGCGGCAAGGGCAAGTTCAAGGAACTTGGTTCAGATGCCAAGGGCGGCGTGCGCCTGGCAAAGTCTGTCGATGAAGTGGTTGCCCATGCGAAAGAAATGCTCGGCAACACACTCGTGACCAAGCAGACCGGCGAAGCTGGCAAGCAGGTCAACCGTCTTTACATCGAAGATGGTGCAGATATTGAGCGCGAGCTTTATCTCTCGATCCTCATCGACCGCACTGTTGGCCGTCCTGCTTTCGTCGTTTCGACCGAAGGCGGCATGGACATTGAAGCTGTTGCTGAAGAAACCCCGGAAAAGATCATCACCGTTGCCATCGATCCTGCTAAGGGTGTGACCGATGAAGACGCAAACAAGCTTGCCGATGCGCTGGAGCTTAAAGATGCTGCGCGTGAAGACGGTCTCAAGCTGTTTCCGATCCTCTACAAGGCCTTCTCCGAGAAGGATATGAGCCTTCTGGAAATCAATCCGCTGATCGTCATGACCGATGGCCGCGTGCGCGTTCTCGATGCCAAGGTATCGTTCGACGGCAATGCATTGTTCCGTCATCCTGACATTGTTGAGCTGCGCGATCTGTCGGAAGAAGACGAAAAGGAAATCGAAGCTTCCAAGCACGATCTCGCTTATGTCGCTCTTGATGGCAATATCGGCTGCATGGTCAATGGCGCAGGCCTTGCCATGGCAACCATGGACATCATCAAGCTCTATGGTGCGGAGCCTGCCAACTTCCTCGACGTTGGTGGCGGTGCGACCAAGGAGAAGGTAACGTCTGCGTTCAAGATCATCACTGCTGATCCGGCTGTTCAGGGCATTCTGGTCAACATCTTCGGTGGCATCATGAAGTGTGACGTGATCGCTGAAGGCGTTATCGCTGCGGTCAAGGAAGTCGGCCTCAAGGTTCCTCTGGTTGTCCGTCTTGAAGGCACCAATGTGGAACTTGGCAAGAAGATCATCAACGAGTCGGGCCTGAATGTTATTTCGGCTGACGATCTCGACGATGCGGCGCAGAAAATCGTCGCTGCAGTGAAGGGGAATTAAGGCATGTCCATTCTCGTTAACAAGGACACCAAGGTTCTCGTACAGGGCCTGACCGGCAAGACCGGTACTTTCCACACCGAACAGGCGCTCAGCTATTACGGCACGCAGATGGTCGGCGGTATCCATCCGAAAAAGGGTGGCGAAACCTGGGAAGGTTCAAAGGGCGAAAAGCTGCCCATTTTTGCAACCGTTGCCGAAGCCAAGGAACGCACAGGTGCTGACGCTTCCGTGATCTATGTTCCACCGGCAGGGGCTGCGGATGCCATCATCGAAGCGATTGAAGCGGAAGTCGGCTTCATCGTCTGCATCACCGAAGGCATTCCGGTCATGGATATGGTTCGCGTGAAGGAGCGTCTGGAACGCTCGAAGTCGCGCCTGCTTGGACCAAACTGCCCCGGCATCCTGACCCCTGAAGAATGCAAGATCGGCATTATGCCGGGCAATATCTTCAAGAAGGGTTCGGTGGGTGTTGTATCGCGCTCCGGGACACTTACCTATGAAGCAGTGTTCCAGACCTCGAACGAAGGCCTCGGCCAGACGACTGCTGTCGGTATCGGCGGCGATCCGGTCAAGGGCACCGAGTTTATTGATGTGCTGGAAATGTTCCTGGCTGATGATGAAACCAAGTCGATTGTCATGATCGGTGAAATTGGTGGCTCTGCGGAAGAAGATGCAGCGCAGTTCATCAAGGATGAAGCCAAGCGTGGTCGCTCAAAGCCAATGGTTGGCTTTATTGCTGGCCGTACGGCTCCTGCAGGACGCACCATGGGCCATGCAGGCGCCGTGATCTCGGGCGGCAAGGGCGGCGCAGAAGACAAGATTGCAGCCATGGAATCGGCTGGCATTCGTGTGTCTCCTTCGCCAGCACAGCTTGGCAAGACGCTGGTCGAAGTCCTCAAGGGCTGAGATCGCATTGCCGATTGAAATATCCCGGCAGGAGCGAAAGCTGCTGCCGGGTTTAATACAGATACCGGAGACGGCCGGTTTAAGGGCTGGTTTAAGAGCCGGTTTAAGGGAATGTAAGGCTTTAGCCATCATTCTTCCGCAGGAATTGAGTTCGCGATCGAGTTATGCCGGGGTCTGTTGTGGTTCCTCCCCGGCGGCGTGAGGGATGAAGGTCAAAAGCTTCCGGCCCGCGCATGATGAGCTACTACAAGGAGACGGAGCGGAGGCTCCGGATTAGGTTATGGCAAGCCAAGAACAAGCCGCGAATCGGGCCAATGACGTTTTCGCCCTTACCTCGTTTCTCTATGGCGGCAATGCCGACTATATTGAAGAGCTCTATGCCAGATACGAGGATGATCCCAATTCGGTTGATGCTGAATGGCGCGAGTTCTTCGCGCAGCTCAAAGATGAGGCCGATGATGTGCGTAAAAACGCACAGGGTGCAAGCTGGACCCCAAAGAACTGGCCAATTCAGCCCAATGGCGAGTTGATTGCAGCACTCGACGGCAATTGGACTGAAGTCGAAAAACATGTCACCGACAAGCTCAAGGGCAAGGCTGCAAAGGGTGATGTGAAAGCCTCTGCTCCTGCACTGACATCGGAAGAGATTGCACAGGCTGCACGCGACAGCGTTCGCGCCATCATGATGATCCGCGCCTATCGTATGCGTGGCCATCTGCATGCCAATCTCGATCCGCTTGGTCTTGCTGAAAAGCCAAATGATTTCAGCGAACTTGATCCGGCAACCTATGGTTTCACACCTGCCGATTATGATCGCAAGATTTTCATCGACAATGTGCTTGGTCTTGAATATGCGACCGTTCCGCAGATGCTTGAAATTCTCAAGCGCACCTATTGCGGCAATATCGGCGTCGAGTTCATGCATATTTCCGATCCGGTCGAAAAGGCCTGGATTCAGGAACGTATAGAGGGACCGGACAAGGCCTATGCTTTCACTGCTGAAGGCAAGAAGGCTATTTTGTCGAAACTGATCGAAGCTGAAGGTTTTGAGCAGTTTATCGATGTGAAATACAAGGGCACCAAGCGTTTTGGTCTTGATGGCGGTGAATCACTGATCCCGGCGCTGGAACAGATCGTCAAGCGCGGCGGTCAGATGGGCCTCAAGGAAGTCGTGCTCGGCATGGCGCATCGTGGCCGTCTGAACGTGCTTAGCCAGGTGATGGGCAAGCCGCACCGCGCAATTTTCCACGAGTTCAAGGGCGGCTCCTATGCGCCGGACGATGTGGAAGGTTCGGGCGACGTGAAGTACCATCTTGGTGCATCGTCAGACCGCGAGTTTGACGGCAACAAGGTTCACCTTTCGCTGACTGCCAACCCGTCACATCTTGAAATCGTCAATCCGGTTGTCATGGGCAAGGCACGCGCCAAGCAGGATCTGCTTGTTGGCCGTACCCGCGATGATCTGGTGCCACTGAGCGAACGTGTAAAAGTTCTGCCGCTGCTGCTGCATGGTGATGCTGCTTTTGCCGGTCAGGGTGTGGTTGCCGAGTGCCTTGGTCTTTCAGGCCTGAAGGGGCACCGCGTTGCCGGTACGTTGCATTTCATCATCAATAACCAGATCGGTTTCACCACCAATCCGGCTTTCTCGCGTTCGTCGCCTTATCCGTCGGATGTGGCGAAGATGATTGAAGCACCGATCTTCCACGTCAATGGTGATGACCCGGAAGCCGTTGTTTTTGCAGCCAAGGTTGCGATGGAATTCCGCATGATCTTCCATAAGCCAGTTGTGGTGGACATGTTCTGTTATCGCCGCTTCGGCCATAATGAAGGTGATGAACCGTCATTCACGCAGCCGTTGATGTACAAGGAAATCCGTGCGCACAAGACCACTGTGCAGCTTTATAGCGACAAGCTGATCGCAGAAGGTTTGCTCGCACAGGCTGACATCGACAAGATGAAGGCTGACTGGCGCGAAAAACTTGAGCAGGAATTTGAAGCAGGCCAGAGCTACAAGCCAAACAAGGCTGACTGGTTTGATGGTGCATGGAGTGGTTTGCGCACAGCAGACAATGCCGACGAACAGCGTCGCGGCAAGACCGGCGTTCCGATCAAGACATTGAAAGAAATCGGCAAGAAGCTTGTTGAAGTGCCGAAGGATTTCAATGTTCACCGCACGATCCAGCGCTTCCTTGATAATCGCGCCAAGATGATCGAGACGGGCGAAGGTATTGACTGGGCAACAGCTGAATCGCTGGCATTTGGTTCGCTGGTTTCTGAAGGCAGCCCGATCCGCCTGTCCGGTCAGGACGTGGAACGCGGCACCTTCTCGCAGCGCCATACGGTTCTTTATGATCAGGAAAACCAGAGCCGCTATATCCCGCTGAACAATATCCAGAAGGGACAGGCGATCTACGAAGCCATCAATTCGATGCTTTCGGAAGAAGCTGTGCTTGGTTACGAATATGGCTATTCGCTGTCTGATCCGCGTGCGCTGGTTTTGTGGGAAGCGCAATTCGGTGACTTCGCCAATGGTGCACAGGTCGTGTTCGATCAGTTCATCTCGTCGGGTGAACGCAAGTGGCTGCGTATGTCGGGTCTCGTCTGCCTTCTGCCGCATGGCTATGAAGGTCAGGGACCGGAGCATTCTTCAGCTCGTCTTGAGCGCTGGTTGCAGATGTGTGCGGAAGATAATATGCAGGTTGCCAATGTTACGACGCCGGCTAACTACTTCCACATTCTGCGCCGTCAGATGAAGCGTGACTTCCGCAAGCCATTGATCATGATGACGCCAAAATCGCTGCTGCGCCATAAGCGTGCTGTATCGAGCCTTAACGAATTGTCGGGCGATTCTTCGTTCCACCGTCTGCTTTGGGACGATGCACAATATAATAAGGGTGATGGCATCAAGCTTCAGAAGGATGGCAAGATCCGTCGCGTTGTTCTGTGTTCGGGCAAGGTCTATTACGATCTTTACGAAGAGCGTGAAAAGCGTGGCATTGATGATGTCTATCTTCTGCGCATCGAACAGCTTTATCCATTCCCGGCAAAGGCGCTTATCAATGAGCTGTCGCGCTTCCGTCAGGCGGAAATCGTCTGGTGTCAGGAAGAGCCTAAAAACATGGGTGCGTGGTCGTTCGTCGATCCGTATCTGGAATGGGTTCTTGCGCATATTGACGCCAAGCATCAGCGTGTTCGCTATACCGGTCGTCCGGCAGCAGCATCGCCTGCAACGGGTCTGATGTCGAAGCATCTTGCGCAGCTTGCGGCTTTCCTTGAAGATGCACTCGGGAACTAATTAACTTTCAAGCTGGAGCGGTTTGGAAAAATCGCTCCATTCTGAATTGAACATAAATCTAAAGATCGAAGATCACGGAAGAAGAAGCCATGGCCACCGAAATTCGCGTTCCCACGCTTGGGGAGTCCGTTACAGAGGCAACCATCGGAAAGTGGTTCAAGAAGGTTGGCGATACAATCGTTGCCGACGAACCGCTGGTGGAACTGGAAACCGACAAGGTGACAATTGAAGTTCCGGCAGCAGCAGCCGGCGTTCTCGCTGAAATCGTGGCGCAGGAAGGCGACACGGTTGAAGTGAACGCATTGCTCGGCCAGATTTCCGGTGCGGGTTCTGCTCCTGCTCCTAAGAAGGAAGAAGCCAAGCCCGCAGCAGCGGCTGCTCCGGCAGCAGCGCCTGTTGCATCCGCATCATCGGGCCCGGCAATGCAGCCGGCACCGGCAGCATCGAAGCTTCTCACCGAAAAAGGCCTTTCGGCTGATCAGGTTGAAGGTTCGGGCAAGCGCGGTCAGGTTCTCAAGGGCGACGTGCTTGAGGCAATCGCAAAGGGCGTTTCGGCTGCTCCAGCAGCTCAGGCTCCTGTTGCTGCGCGTCCTGCTTCATCGGCTGATGATGCATCACGCGAAGAGCGCGTGAAGATGACCCGTCTGCGTCAGACCATTGCACGCCGTTTGAAAGACGCGCAGAACACTGCCGCAATGCTGACGACTTATAACGAAGTCGACATGTCGGCTGTGATGGAGCTTCGCGCTCGTTACAAGGATATTTTTGAGAAGAAGCACGGCGTCAAGCTTGGCTTCATGGGCTTCTTCACGAAGGCCGTGACCCATGCGCTCAAAGAAATTCCGGCTGTTAATGCCGAGATCGACGGCACTGACATCATCTACAAGAACTTTGCCCATGTCGGCATGGCTGTCGGCACTGACAAGGGGCTTGTTGTTCCTGTTATCCGCGATGCCGATCAGCTTTCGATCGCTGGCGTTGAAAAGGAACTGGGACGTCTTGCGAAAGCTGCACGTGATGGTTCGCTTTCAATGGCTGACATGCAGGGCGGTACTTTCACCATTACCAATGGTGGGGTTTACGGCTCGCTGATGTCTTCGCCGATCCTCAATTCGCCGCAGTCGGGTATTCTTGGCATGCACAAGATCCAGGAACGTCCGGTTGTTGTCGGCGGTCAGATCGTTATCCGTCCGATGATGTATCTGGCTCTGAGCTATGATCACCGCATCGTTGACGGTAAGGAAGCAGTGACCTTCCTCGTTCGCGTCAAGGAAAGCCTGGAAGATCCAGAGCGTCTGGTTCTTGACCTGTAAGGAATAGAGCTATGGAGCCGGGTATTTTTTCTGCGTCGCCTTTTCTCCCGCTGATTGGCTGGAGTGTGGTTCTGCTGGTGGTTCATATTCTCCTGCAGGGTTTTACGGCGACAAAAGAACTCGGCTCTCAATGGAATGCGGGTCCGCGCGATGAAGGCTATAAGCCCTCCGGTCATCTGGCCGGTCGTGCGGAACGCGCTTCCAACAATTTCCGCGAAACCTATCCTGCCTTTGTTGCGCTTGCGCTGGCACTTGTGTTGACGGGCGATACGGCAGGTTACGGACTTTATGGTGCGTGGATCTGGTTTGTCTGTCGCATCCTCTACATACCGCTTTATCTTTCGGGTATTCCTTATATCCGTTCGTTTGTCTGGATCGGTTCGCTGGTCGGGCTTGCGCTGATGTTTTTCAATCTGGTTTTTTGACGGCTGTCTGCATCGCAGATGCAGGGCGAAGGAAACGTGATGCATCCCTATCTGTTTGAACTTGCATCCCTGATGGCGATTTTTGTCTTTGCCATTGTTTCGCCGGGCGCTGATCTTGCCATGGTTATCCGTCAGGCATTGATGCAGGGGCGTCGTGAGGCAATCATTACCAGCCTTGGCATTGGCGCCGCATTCATGATGCATGTCACCTATACAGTGCTTGGCCTTGGGCTGATTATTTCCCAGTCAATCTACCTGTTCAATATCGTGAAATGGTGCGGCGTGGCCTATCTGGTCTATATCGGCATCAAGGCATTGCGGGCTGGCACGACGAAGATCGATATCGACATGAAGGATCAGGATAAACAGCGCAAACAGAGCGCACTCAAAGCCTTCAGCCTCGGTTTTGCCGCCAATGCGCTTAATCCAAAGGCTGTGTTTTTCTTCCTGTCGATTTTCTCGACGGTTATCAGCTTGCATACACCCATAGAGGTGAAGCTTGGCTATGGCGTTGTGATGGCTACGGCATTGATTTCGTGGTTTGTCGGTGTCAGCCTTTTCATGACGACGCCAAAAATGCGTGCCATATTCTCGCGTGCTTCAAAATGGATAGACAGAGCAAGCGGCGTGGTTTTCATTGCGCTTGGCTTGAAACTTGCCATTGCTAAAGCGCAGTAACCTGCTGGCGGATGATTGAGGAGAACTGACGATGCGTGACTTTAAAAAGCGTTTCAAAGTATTGGCTGCGTCAGCGCTTGCTGTGACAGTTTTCTCAAGTGCAGTTCAGGCCGCCTGCACACAGAACCGTGCAATCTATCGCGATCAGGGCGACGCCTATACGCTCACATTCAATGAGGCGCAGTCCAATGCGCTCCAACTGAGCCCGGCGCCAACCAATGAATTTATCATTACAGCCGATAATAAGCCGGAGTTCAAACTCTCTGGCCTCGTTGTCTGGCCGGAAGAGGGGATTGCGCGCCCCTATGCGATTATCACCTATAATTGCAAAAATGGCGGCACGGACCCGGAGGACCTCGATGATTGCAGCCTCTGGCAAAGCGTTGTCTATGCCCTGAAGGAAGGTGCGGAAGCGGATGTGTTGCCCAAGGCTGACGAGCCTGCGGCACAGGCAATTCTGTTTCCTGATCTGGCCTCAGCGCTGGATGGATATGATTTTGGTGCAGCGAAGCCGGAAAAGCCGCTTCAGTTTGAAACGTTCCGCTTTAAAGCCTGCACACATGAAGAAGAATGACCGGATAATTTCCGGTGGAAAATAATTGATGAGCCGGAACTGGCTCAGACGGAAAAAGGATAGTTCAATGTCTTATGATGTGGTTGTCATCGGTACTGGTCCCGGCGGTTATGTCGCCGCAATCAAGGCGGCCCAGCTTGGCCTTTCGGTCGCTGTTGTGGAAAAGCGCAAAACCTTTGGTGGCACCTGTCTCAATGTCGGCTGCATTCCTTCAAAGGCGCTGCTGCATGCCTCTGAAGTTTTTGCCGAAGCGGGTCATTCTTTCGATGCACTTGGCGTTGAAATCAGCAAGCCGAAGCTCAACCTTGAAAAGATGATGGCGCATAAGGATGTGACTGTTAAGTCGAATACATCGGGCGTTGAGTTCCTGTTCAAGAAAAACAAGATTACTGCTTTCATCGGCACCGGCAAGATTGTTGCCAAGGGCAAGGTTTCCGTAACTGCCGAAGACGGCAAGGTTGAAGAAATCGAAGCGAAGAATATCATTATCGCAACCGGTTCTGATGTTGCTGCTATTCCGGGCGTCAAGGTTGATATTGATGAGAAAGTTATCGTGTCATCGACGGGTGCGCTTTCTTTCGACAAGGTTCCGGCTCATCTGGTTGTTGTTGGCGGTGGTGTGATTGGTCTGGAGCTTGGCTCTGTCTGGTCGCGTCTTGGCGCAAAAGTGACCGTGATCGAATATCTCGACAAGGTGCTTGGAGCAATGGACGGCGAAGTGTCCAAGCAGTTCCAGCGCTTGCTTGAAAAGCAGGGTATTGCCTTCAAGCTTGGTGCGAAAGTAACCGGCGTGGAAAAGTCGGGCAAGGGTGCGAAAGTAACCTTTGAGCCGGTCAAGGGTGGCGATGCTGAAGTGCTTGAAGCCGATGCCGTGCTGATTTCGACAGGCCGCCGTCCTTACACCGATGGACTTGGTTTGGCAGAGGCTGGTGTTAATCTCGATGATCGTGGCCGCGTGGCTATTGATAATCACTGGCGCACCAATGTTGAGGGCATTTATGCCATCGGTGACGTGGTTCAGGGACCGATGCTGGCCCATAAGGCTGAAGATGAAGGCATTGCAGTTGCTGAAATCATCGCCGGTCAGGCAGGGCATGTAAATTTCGACGTCATTCCAAGTGTTGTTTACACGCAGCCGGAAGTCGCATCTGTCGGCAAGACCGAAGAAGAACTCAAAGCCGCAGGCATTGATTACAAGATCGGCAAGTTCCCGTTTACGGCCAATGGTCGCGCACGCGCTATGCAGCACACGGACGGTTTTGTGAAAATCCTTGCTGACAAGGCAACGGATCGCGTTCTGGGTGCACATATTCTTGGCTATAATGCCGGTGAAATGATCCATGAACTGGCTGTTTTGATGGAGTTTGGCGGTTCGTCCGAAGATCTGGCACGCACCTGCCACGCGCATCCAACCATGTCGGAAGCGGTTCGTGAATCGGCTTTGGCAACTTTTGCCAAGCCAATTCATATGTAATTTCGGGTTTCAGCTTTAGAATGAAAGGCTCGCGCAAGCGGGCCTTTTTTATGTGGCTCAAGCAGAGCTAAAAAGTGGATAGCCTGTTTTTTTGGATATGTTCAGGCGCGCGGATGGGCTTTGTCATATACTTCAAGAAGCCGGGCTGTATCGACTTCGGTATAGACCTGGGTTGTGGACAGGCTGGCATGGCCAAGCAATTCCTGAATGGTGCGCAGATCACCGCCACGGCCAAGCAGATGTGTGGCAAAGGAATGGCGAAGCGCATGTGGGGTTGCGGTGTCGGGAAGACCGAGGCCTGCGCGTAATTTCTGCATTTCGCGCTGGATGATCGCAGCATGAAGTTCGCCCCCTCTGGCACCTCTGAACAAGGGTTTATCGGCAGAAAGATCAAAAGGGCAGAGCTCACGATATTGTGCTATCGCACGATGGACGGCGGGAAGCAGCGGCACCATGCGGGATTTGCCGCCTTTGCCGGTAATTGTGATCGAAAGCATGGATGCATCATTTAGTGCATCGCCCGGGAGATTGAGCGCTTCGGAAATGCGCAGGCCGCAACCATAGAGCAATGTCAGGACAGCGGCATTGCGGGCTGCAATCCATGGCTCTTCCGCCATCTGTCCATCGGCAGCAACAACGCGACGGGCATCTTCCGCCGTCAGGGGCTTTGGCAGGGATTTGGGTTGGCGCGGGCTTCTTATGGCTGAAGCGCCTGCTGCATTGACCAGTCCGAGCTTTTCCAGATAGCGAAGCAGCGAACGGACACCGGCAAGGCCACGGCCCAATGTGCGGGCACCGGCGCCGTCATTACGGCGGTTGGCCAGATAAGAGCGCAAATCGGCAACGCGCAGATTGCCAATATCCCTGATCGAAGGCGGCTCACCGAGATGGCCGGTCATAAAATGCAGAAACTGGCGCGTATCGCGCTCATAGGCTTCAATGGTATTGTCTGAAAGACGGCGCATATCCTGAAGTGATTTCAGCCATTGCTCACGCGCAGCCGCAAGGTCTGCGCGGGCTGGGATAAGAAATTCGGCTTTGCTCGTCATGGTCTGGATTCGCTGCTTGGGTTGCGGTTGTTGCAGTTTGCCAGCGATAGGTTGCCGGGCAGTAAAGAACGGCTTTGCGTTTTTCTTGGCGTTTTCAGTGGAAATTGAGTAAGCGAATAACAATTGTAGCTAATCACGGAATTATTCATGCCGCGTCCAGAAAACCCGATCCAGCTTGCCGTTATCGGAGCCGCCCATGGCATACGTGGCGAAGTCCGGGTCAAGACATTCACCGATGATCCGCTCGCCATTGCTGATTACGGTCTGCTTTATGATGCGCAGGGCAAGGCCTATGAGGTGCTTGAAGCGCGTGTGGCCAAGACAGTGGTTGTTGTGCGCTTCAAAGGCATTAATGACCGTAATGCTGCGGAAACCTTGAACGGTGTCGAGCTTTTTATTGATCGTTCGCAACTGCCTGATGACGAACTTGATGAGGATGAGTTTTTTCAGACCGATCTGATCGGTCTTGAAGCGCTTGATGCCGATGGCACATCCTATGGGGTGGTCAGCGCACTTTTTGATTTTGGCGGTGGTGATCTGATTGAATTGAGCCTCAAGGGTAAGCGCCCGATGCTGATCCCTTTTACCGAAGCCGCAGTACCGGAGATCGATCTGGAGAAAGGTACTATTCTGGTTGAGCCTTATGCAGCCGGACTTATCGCCGATGAGGATGACAATCCGCTCAGTGACAAGAAAAATGAGCAGAAGCGACCGAAGAAGTCATGAGTAATCTGCCTGACACGGAAAAGGCACAGCAGGCATTTCATGCCTCTGTGCTGACCCTTTATCCTGAAATGTTTCCGGGACCGCTTGGTATTTCGCTTGCGGGCAAGGCACTTGCCGAAAAAACATGGTCGCTTGATACGGTGCAGATTCGCGATTTTGCCGAAGGTAAACATCGCATGGTTGATGATACGCCATCGGGCGGCGGCGCCGGCATGGTGATGAAGCCGGATGTGGTAGCGCGTGCGCTTGATTCGGTTGCTGATGATCGCCCGATGCTGCTTATGAGCCCACGCGGTGCGCCGTTGACGCAAAAGCGTGTGCGTGAACTGGCGAACGGTCCCGGTGCAATTATTCTGTGTGGTCGTTTTGAAGGCGTTGATGAGCGGGTGATAGAAGGCCGTCAACTCGAAGAAATATCGATTGGCGATTATATTCTCTCAGGCGGTGAGACCGCAGCCATTGTCTTGCTAGATGCCATTGTGCGTCTTTTGCCGGGGGTGATGGGCAATCAGGAATCAGGTGAGACGGAAAGTTTTGAAACCGGGCTTCTGGAACATCCGCATTATACGCGCCCGCAAATATGGGAAGACCGCGCCATCCCGGATGTGCTGACATCCGGTAATCATGGTGCCATTGCAAAATGGCGTCATGCGCAGGCTGAACGTATTACAAAGGAACGGCGTCCTGATCTGTGGGACATTTATCGTGAAGGCAAGTGCAAATGAATCTGATCCAGCGGCTTGAAAGTCTTTCACTCGCATTGCTGGCGCTGGGGGCATATTGGGTCAGTGGTGCAAGCTGGTGGCTTTTTATTATCCTCATCCTTGCGCCTGATTTGTCGTTCTTTGCTTATCTCAAAGGCCCACGTTTCGGTGCTGTCATTTACAATATTGCGCATAGCTGGATCGGTATTGTGCTGCTGGCGGTGTTTGGCTGGGTGATGAACTGGCCGCTCTGTTTTACAATTGCCCTTATCTGGGCGGTTCATATCGGTGTTGATCGTGCTCTCGGCTTTGGCCTGAAATATGGAACCAGCTTTCAGGATACACATCTGGGGCGCATTGGCGGTAAATAGCGAAATCGATGTCCTGATATTGATTCATTTCAAACAATGGTGTATTGCCGCGCAAGTTCGGGAAAACCCGACATCTGTAATATTTCGTTCGGGCTGTGCCCGAAGGTCCTAAACCAATAAATGGTGTACCGCTCCTGCCTGATCTTTTCGGGCATAACCACGAGGCCAAAGATGCCTGGTGGCAAGTGCAGAGCGCTCTGGCTGTTTGAGAATAATTCGAGAAGGATAAGACGATGAATATTATTCGTCAGCTTGAAGCCGAACAGGCAGCAAAGATCGAAGAAAAGCGCAAGCTTCCAGATTTTCAGCCAGGTGATACCGTTCGCGTTCAGGTTCGTGTTACGGAAGGTACACGTACCCGCGTGCAGGCTTATGAAGGCGTCTGCATTGCCCGTTCCGGCGCTGGTCTCAATGAAAATTTCACTGTTCGCAAGATTTCTTACGGTGAAGGCGTAGAGCGCGTATTCCCGGTTTATTCGCCGATTGTTGAAGGCGTTGAAGTCGTTCGCCGCGGTAAGGTCCGTCGTGCGAAGCTCTACTACCTGCGTGGTCTTACCGGTAAGGCTGCACGTATTGCCGAGAAGAAAGACAACCGCACCAAGGCAGAACGTGAAGCTGACAAGATCGCAGCTGCCAAGGCAGAAGCTGCAAAGACTGCTGCTGAATAAGCCGGTTTTGCAAGAATCTGAGAAAGGCGGCCTTTGGGTCGCCTTTTTTTATTTGCAAAAATCAAAAGCCTGCATAACATATTGCATAAAATCGCCCACATTGCGCAAGATTGTTACTGCGACACCCTGTTGCGGTTTGTGTTTCTTGACGAAATGCAGTGGCGGGTGCATATGACAGCCTAATTAAGAACTGTTCAAAGGAACTCTCGCAATGAGCGCGCCGCGTACACTTTATGACAAGATCTGGGATGACCATGTAGTGGATCAGCAGGAAGATGGTACCTGCCTCCTTTATATTGATCGCCACCTTGTGCACGAAGTGACCAGCCCGCAGGCTTTTGAAGGGCTGCGCATGGCAGGGCGCAAGGTGCGCCATCCTGAGAGGACGCTGGCTGTTGTTGATCACAATGTGCCAACATCACCGGACCGTGTGAACGGCATCAAGAATGAAGAAAGCCGTATTCAGGTTGAAGCGCTTGCAAAAAATGCGGCTGATTTTGGCGTTGAATATTATTCTGAACGTGATCGTCGTCAGGGCGTTGTGCATATTGTCGGGCCGGAACAGGGTTTCACCCTGCCGGGCATGACGATTGTCTGTGGTGACAGCCACACCTCGACCCATGGTGCTTTTGGTTCGCTGGCGCATGGTATCGGCACATCTGAAGTCGAGCATGTTCTGGCAACCCAGACATTGATCCAGAAAAAAGCCAAGAACATGCTGGTGCGTGTCGAGGGCGAACTGGCTCCGGGCGTTACAGCCAAGGATATAACGCTGGCCATTATTGGCGAGATCGGCACCGCAGGCGGCACCGGATATGTGATCGAATATGCCGGCAGCGCCATTCGTTCGCTGTCGATGGAAGGTCGTATGACCGTCTGTAACATGTCGATTGAAGGCGGCGCACGTGCGGGTCTGATTGCGCCCGATGAAACGACATTCGCTTATGTGAAGGACAAACCACGCGCCCCGAAGGGGGAAGAGCTGGAACAGGCTATCCGTTACTGGAAGACGCTGCATTCGGATGAAGGTGCGCATTTCGACAAGATCGTCGAGCTTGATGCCGCCAAAATTTCACCAGTCGTATCCTGGGGGTCATCGCCTGAAGACGTCGTATTCGTTACCGACATTGTCCCTAATCCAGACGAGATCAAGGATGAAACCAAGCGTGCATCCAAGTGGCGTGCGCTGGACTATATGGGGCTGAAGCCGGGCACCCGGATGACGGATATTACGATTGATCGCGTCTTTATCGGCTCCTGCACCAATGGCCGTATTGAAGATTTGCGCGATGCAGCGCGGATGGCCAAGGGCAAGAAGGTTGCCGAGGGCGTTAATGCGATGATCGTTCCGGGTTCGGGACTTGTGAAGGAACAGGCTGAAGCTGAAGGTCTTGACAAGATATTCATCGAGGCAGGCTTTGACTGGCGTGAGCCGGGCTGTTCAATGTGCCTTGCGATGAATGATGACCGGTTGAAGCCGGGTGAACGTTGCGCTTCAACTTCAAACCGTAACTTTGAAGGCCGTCAGGGCTTCAAGGGCCGCACCCATCTGGTATCGCCTGCCATGGCGGCTGCGGCTGCTATCGCTGGTCATTTCGTGGATATTCGCGACTGGAAATGATCTTTGCACAATGAATAGCTAGGGTCAGGACCCATTAATTTGACGGGAATGGTGTGAGGTCATCCGTTTGGATACGAGAAGGAAAGGCGAAGGAAATGTGGTTCATTTTCAAGACTTTACGACGAAGTAGGCCGGGCGGATGGACCACATCCTTCGGACATCGAAATGACTTGGCGATCTGCTGCGTCGAGCCGCTCAACCGGGGGAACAACCCCGGTCCTCACGTCTCTCCTAGCATATCTGGTCATTTCAGATGCCATTCTCATCAAATTAATGGGTCCTGACCCTAGGGTCCTGATCCTGAAAGCCGTTGGAGGGTCGTCTGGCGGCTTTTTTTACTTGCGAAGAGCGGGTGAAATGGCGTTTTAATATATTTGATTGTGAGCAGTGCACTTGACGCTATCAGGCATATATATGCCGGGATGTATGGATGGACGGAGTTGAGTTCGTACTGTTGATCAACATGACCGTTTCCGGTCTGTTTGCAGTCACATTTCTGGGTATCGCTGCCTATGCACGCGATAATGCGGCTGCACCGGTTTTTGCATTGGGTTTCGGCTTTGCGCTGCTCTATTTTCTGATCGAATTGCTTATTCCATCAATACCCAGCCAGAAACTTGGTTATATGCTGGGCTTCAGTGCCTATCTGATGACGCTTGCATGTCTGGTGGTGGGGCTTGCCCGCATGTATTCGATATCTGTGCCATGGTGGCAGCTTGCAGTTGTGATTGTTGCATCGTTTATATTGATTTTCAGCATCTATGATATTGCGCGTAGTAAAATACTGGGCCAGGTTCTTTATCAGGTTCCATATTTTGTCATGTTGCTGCTGGCTGTATGGGTGATCATGCGGGGACGTTCACGCAGCCGTGTTCAAGCGCGTCCGTTTGTTCAATCATGGAGCGTGCTTGACAATCTGATGGTGGGGCTTTTCGCTATCAGTGCAGTTCATTTTCTGATCAAGCCTGTATTGGCCAGTATGGTTGGCGGGGCGGGCAATTCGCCTGATGATTACATCCACACCGATTATGCCCTTCTGGTGCAATCGTTTGGTGCCGGGTTGTCTGTTGCCGGTGGTCTTGTGTTGCTGTTAAGCCTGATGAGAGGGCTTATTTCAGATGTCACCTTGCGATCAGAAACGGATCAGCTTTCCGGTCTTCTCAACCGGCGCGGCTTTGAGTTCAGAGCCGATGCCGCAATTGAAAAATCGAAGCGCATGCGGCAGGCGCTGTCCCTGATTGTTTGCGATATTGATCATTTCAAAACAATCAATGACACCCATGGTCATGCTCTGGGCGACCGGGTGATTGCCGTGTTTGCGCATGAATTGCGCCGGTCGGCGCTCATAAAAGGTGGTATTGCCGCACGTATGGGCGGTGAAGAATTTGCAGTCCTTCTGCCGGGGAATACGATCCAGTCGGCATGGCGTTTTGCTGAACGCGTACGCTTGGCTTGTATTGATATTGTGCTGCCGGTTGTGGAGGGGGATGTTACTTTCACAGTCAGTTTCGGCGTGACAGAGATGGAGTTTGATGACTTTTTCTGCGATGTCTACAAGCGTGCTGATGGTGCTCTTTATGAAGCCAAGAAACATGGCCGTAATTGTGTCCGTACTGGTCTTGCAATGGGGCTTCCGGTGGGATTTGATGACAATATTGTCGAGTTTCGCGGTGCAAACCAGGTTTGATAATTCACGCTGAACTGTAGAGGCGCCCTTTACCTTTGGGCAGGCTGTTGTCTACAATCGCTGAGTTCCCGTTTTGGGGATATGCTTTGAGGGAAGACCTGAAATGACCACAGATCATGCCGTTGATATAGCGCTTCTGCATCTGCGTGACGCTCATGAGTTTGCGCCTCTGCTTGCAAGTTATGCGCAGGCATTAAAGCGTGGTGCGCCACGCCGCCCGGATGATTATTATGCCGAACATTTGCTGCAGGATCGCGCAACGGAAATACTCGGTGCCCGGGTTGATGGTAATCTCGTCGGTTTTGTTATTTTCTTTGATCTGCCAGAGCCTGTTTCGGGCCTGCGTGCAGGACAGGTTGATCACATCTATGTTCAGCATGATCATCGTGGCAAAGGCATTGCAAAAGCACTGATTGATGTGCTTGCAGACAAGGCTGAAGAGCGCAGCTGGTCGAAGCTTGTTCTCAATGCGCCGCGGGTGCCCGAAGATGGCCGCAAGCTTTATGAGCAGGTTGCCACTGCCGCCGACTGGTCCAGCTATGTGATTCGCTTTGGCCATTAGGTCTTGTCTGCAAAAGTGGATGAAATCACACATGTTTTTATAAATATCGCACTTCAATCGTTTGAATTGCGAAATCACGAGAAAGTGTCGTGTGGGTGCGACCAATTGTTAGTCTTTTCGTGAAAAAGCTTCTTTGACGTGGTGGTGAAAGCGCAGTAGAAAGCGCCACATAGGGTCGTGTGACACGATCAAGCCACATTTTCTGGGTCGTGCTGGCGCAGGATCGAACAGTTCCGTTTTCTTGCGCCGTGAACGACATCGAACCGGGCTCCAAGCGAGCCCGCATCTGCTTCATCATGCCAGAGAAATATGGTTGATGATGAAGGGGATGGAAACGTCAGGGAAGCCCACGAGAGCCATGACACAACCGACCGTTACGCGTCAGCGTCCATTGTCTCCGCATCTGTCGATTTATCGACCGAAGATCACCATGACGATGTCGATCATCCATCGTATCACGGGTGGCGCACTTTATTTTGGAACTCTTCTTCTTGCTGCATGGCTGATTGCCGCTGCAATTGGTGAAGATGCCTTCAATACCATCAGCTGGATCTATAATTCATGGATCGGCTATCTGGTATTGTTTGGTTACACCTGGGCGCTGTTGCACCATCTGGCTGGCGGCATACGCCATTTCATCTGGGATATGGGCGCCGGACTTGAAAAGCACACGGCCAGCAAGATTGCCTGGGCAACGCTGGCCTTCTCACTGCCTGTAACAATCCTCGTCTGGGTTGTTGCTTTCGCAGTGCGCTGAAAGGAGTTCTCACATGAGCGATATGCGTACACCTCTCGGCAAGGTTCGGGGTCTTGGTTCGGCCAAGGAAGGCACCGGACATTTCTGGTTTCAGCGAATGAGTGCTGTAGCACTTGTTCCGCTGGTTCTGTTTTTCATCGGTCTGGTCATTTCGCTTCAGGGCGCAAGCTACGCGGAAGTGAAAGCTGTTCTGGCGCATCCATTCACTGCTCTGGTGATGGCGCTGTTTGTGTTGACCGGCGTTTACCACATGCGTCTTGGCATGCAGGTTATTATTGAAGATTACATTCATAGCGAAGGCATGAAGGTCGTGCTCGTCATGCTCAACACCTTTTTCACGGTGATTGTTGGTGTGGCTTGTATTTATGCGATCCTCAAGCTGAGCTTCGGAGGTTGATAGCCCGATGGCTAGTGCACAAAAGAATGCAGCCAATGCTGCGGGCGAAAAGAACTACACATTTGTCGATCACAAATTTGACGTTGTGGTTGTCGGGGCCGGTGGTGCGGGTCTTCGCGCAACGCTCGGCATGGCTGAGCAGGGGTTCAAGACTGCCTGCATCACCAAGGTTTTCCCGACGCGCTCCCATACAGTGGCAGCGCAGGGTGGTATTGCCGCTTCATTGAAAAATATGGGGCCGGATAGCTGGCAGTGGCATATGTACGATACCGTCAAGGGATCGGACTGGCTGGGCGATACCGATGCCATGGAATATCTGGCGCGTGAAGCGCCTGCTGCGGTTTACGAACTGGAGCATTATGGCGTTCCTTTCTCGCGTACCGAAGAGGGCAAGATCTATCAGCGCCCCTTTGGTGGCCATATGCAGAATTTTGGCGATGGCCCTCCGGTTCAGCGCACCTGTGCGGCTGCTGACCGTACCGGTCACGCAATCCTGCACACACTTTACGGTCAGTCGCTCAAGCATAATGCTCAGTTCTTTATTGAATATTTTGCGCTTGATCTGATCATGACCGATGGCGTGTGCACCGGCGTTGTTGCCTGGAACCTCGATGACGGCACGATCCACCGCTTTTCTGCCAAAATGGTGGTTCTGGCGACAGGCGGTTATGGTCGTTCTTACTTCTCGGCAACGTCTGCGCATACCTGTACGGGTGATGGCGGCGGTATGGCTGCACGCGCAGGATTGCCGCTTCAGGATATGGAATTCGTTCAGTTCCATCCGACCGGTATTTATGGCGCAGGCTGTCTGATTACTGAAGGCGCACGCGGTGAAGGCGGGTATCTCGTGAATTCCGAAGGCGAACGCTTCATGGAGCGTTATGCGCCTTCTGCCAAGGATCTTGCTTCGCGTGACGTGGTTTCACGCTGCATGACCATGGAAATCCGTGCCGGTCGCGGCGTTGGCAAGAACAAGGACCATATCTATCTGCATCTTGATCATCTTGATCCGGCTGTTTTGCATGAACGTCTGCCCGGTATTTCCGAATCAGCCAAGATTTTCGCAGGCGTGGATTTGACTAAGGAACCGATTCCGGTTCTGCCAACCGTTCACTACAATATGGGCGGCATTCCAACCAATTACTGGGGCGAAGCGCTCAATCCGACGAAGGAAGACCCGGATCGTGTTCAGCCGGGCCTGATGGCTGTGGGTGAAGCGGGTTGCGCTTCCGTGCATGGTGCCAACCGGCTTGGATCCAATTCGCTGATCGATCTTGTCGTGTTTGGCCGTGCGGCAGCAATCCGGGCCGGACAGGTGATTGACCGCAAGTCAAAAATCCCGGATATCAACGAAGCAGCTGTTGATAAGATCATGGATCGCTTCCATCGTCTTCGTTATGCAAATGGCTCGATGCCAACTGCCGTATTGCGCGAAAAAATGCAGCGCACGATGCAGGAAGATGCAGCCGTGTTCCGTACCAATGAATCGCTCAAACAGGGTTGCGAGCGCATGGCGGCAATCTGGAAAGAACTGCCGGATGTCAAAGTTTCCGACCGTTCGATGATCTGGAACTCCGATCTGGTTGAGACGCTGGAACTGGAAAACCTGATGGCAAATGCGATGGTGACAGTTGTTTCGGCTGAAGCCCGTAAGGAGAGCCGCGGCGCCCATGCGCATGAGGATTTCCCGGATCGTAACGACGCTGAATGGCGTAAACATACCTTGTCCTGGCTCTCGCCAGATGGCGAGGTGAAGCTTGATTACCGTCCTGTTCATCTCGATCCGCTGACGACCCAGGATGAAGGCGGTATTGATCTGGCTAAAATTGCGCCGAAAAAGCGCGTTTACTAATCGGGGGAATGAGCAATGGTTGAACTCGCACTTCCCAAGAACTCCCGCATGCAGGAGGGCAAAAGCTGGCCGCGTCCAGATGGTGCCAAGAATGTAACGGAGTTTCGCATTTATCGCTGGTCGCCGGATGACGACGCCAATCCGAGCATCGACACCTATTATGTCGATCGTGACGATTGCGGCCCGATGGTGCTCGACGGTCTTCTTTATATCAAGAACAAGATCGATCCGACGCTGACGCTGCGCCGCTCCTGCCGTGAAGGTATTTGCGGTTCCTGCGCAATGAATATTGATGGCGCCAATACGCTCGCCTGCACCAAGGGCATGGATGAGATCAAGGGTTCCATCAAGGTCTATCCGCTGCCGCATATGCCGGTGGTGAAGGATCTTGTGCCTGATCTGAGCAATTTCTACGCCCAGCATCGTTCGATTGAGCCTTGGCTCAAGACCGTTTCGCCGGAGCCGCAGAAGGAATGGTTGCAGAGCCACGAAGATCGTCAGAAGCTTGATGGTCTTTATGAATGCATTCTGTGCGCCTGCTGCTCGACTTCGTGCCCAAGCTATTGGTGGAACGGTGATCGTTATCTTGGACCAGCCGTGCTGCTTCAGGCCTATCGCTGGTTGATCGACAGCCGTGATGAGGCAAAGGGCGAGCGTCTTGATAATCTCGAAGATCCGTTCCGTCTGTATCGTTGCCACACGATCATGAACTGTGCGCAAACCTGCCCGAAGGGGCTTAACCCGGCCAAGGCGATTGCCGAAATCAAGAAGATGATGGTTGAGCGCCGCGTATAGTTGTCCAAACGTCTGAGTAAGTTGAAGGGAGGCTTTGCCTCCCTTTTCTTTTGCGGAAGGAATGGCATAGGCTTGATTTTTTCGTGTAGGCTATATCTGATCTGGAAGTAGAAACTTACGTCTATTTCATAGGTTCACAATGCTTGATCATATCGGTTTCAATATTTCCAGCATGCCAAAATCCACCGCCTTCTATGATGCGGCTCTGGCTCCATTGGGTATCAAGCGGGCGATGGAGTTCGGTGACTGGGTTGGTTATGGACGCAATGGCAAGCCGGAATTCTGGATTGGAAAACAGAAGGGGGCAAGGCTTGAAGGCGTGCTTCATGTCGCTTTTTCGGCTGGAACGCGATCGGAAGTGGATCGCTTCTATGAAGCAGCGCTGGCTGCGGGCGGACAGGACAATGGCAGGCCGGGTATACGTGAACATTATCATCCCGACTATTATGCGGCGTTTGTGATTGATCCCGACGGCCACAATATCGAAGCTGTCTGCCACTTGCCGGAATGACATTAGAGCGGATTCCGATCTGATTGAATCAGATCGACGCTCTAACTCCTTTTATTTGAAGCATAATCTTATCGATCCTCGTTGAACGAAGATAGGACTTATGCTCTAAAGAAATTTGCGATGAGGATTCATCGAATTGCACAGATACTGATCCTATCAAATCGGCATCTGTGCATGCTTTTTCTGCTCCAATAGCGGCAGTCTATTTTGTCTGGGCCACAAAATCAAAAACCAGTGCCCCCTGCTTTTCAGCAAGGAGTGGGCCGACAAAATCTTTGAATTTCTGATGTTCAGAATCAAAGAATTTCGGGTCTGTTACAACAGGTGTGCCGACATAGTAGTTGCGATCACCTTCTGAGCGGAAAGTAACAATAAAGCCTTCCTGAAAGCCCTGATCTGCCCCTTCACCGCTGTTTTGTGCGCCTGCTTCCAGACGCTGGATATAAGGTTTTCCATTTCTTCTGGCTTTGGTTTTCAAGGCCAGAAATCGTTTTCTGACTTCCTCAATCTGCGCTGCCGTGACTGAATTTTTATATTTAAACAGAACGATATGCTGGATAGTTCCCGGCTTGTATCCGGGTGCTGTGAAAGCACGGGCTCCAATTTTCAGCTGCTCGCCGGCCAATATTTGTTCTGGTGTAGCTGGCGATTTGGAATGAGCAACGACAAAAGATGATCCAAATAAAATAGCCGAAGAGAAAGCAAAAGATGCTAATATATTTTTCAATTGAAATACCTCGAAATGAAATAAATAATAAATAATATTGTTAGGAGGCCTTTATGGCCTCCATCATTGTCAGAGTAAAGCGCATCCCGAAAAGTGTAAAATGGTTTTCGGTCAAAGATTTTCTCTAAATGAGTTTTGCGTCCAGTGTTATTTCAATTGCGCCCAGCGCTTTGGAAAGCGGACATGTTTTTTCAGCGGTTTCAGCGAGTTTCTGAAAATCTGTTTCAGAAATGCCGGGAATGGTTGCTCTGAGCGTCAAGGCACTGCGTGTAATCCCGAAGCCGCCACCGGATGCTGGTACGACCGTAACCGTTGCTGTTGCTTCGAGCTTTTCTGCCGGAGTTCCGTGCTGTGTCAGGAGGGCAGAGAGGTTCATTGCAAAACAGCCTGCATGAGCCGCACCAAGCAGCTCTTCCGGATTGGTGCCTGCCTGTCCGCTTTCGTCTTCGAAGCGAGCCTTGAAATCATATGGTAAATCTTTCAACGCGCCGCTTTGTGTGCTCAGAGCGCCTTTGCCGTCTTTGAGTGTACCGCTCCAGACTGCTGTTGCTTTTCTATCCATTGGAAGCTCCTCTGTTTGGATTGACTCCTGACATAGGGCGACATTTTATGGCTTCCAGTGTCAGGCCGTTTGATCACTTAACTATTGCAGCTTTTTCGTTTGAGCGTGTTGCCCATATAAGGGAAAGCATGAGCACCATGATTATGAGCATATTGAAGAAGAAGCGATCATAGGGCATCGGGAAATAGACAAATTTGCCCAGAATTCCGATGAACATAGCGAAGGCAATGCCATTGAGCCGCGGAATTCCGGTTTTGATTCCGGCTCGCGCCATTGCTGCCCAGGCAACCAGCAAAACCAAAAGGATTGAAGGCCAGCTTTCGAGATAAAGAGCCAGAATAGCTCCCCGAATATAAGCCTTGATAAGGAGCAGAAGCGAGAAATCCGGCTTGAAGCCAGCCATTGAATTCTGTGTTTCGATGCAAGTAAAATAGAGATGTGCCCACCAGCCTGTGTGTCCGGCATATCTGGAGATGGCAAGGCCCATGATGACAGATATGATGAATGCTGCGAGCAAAGGCAGTTTGCGCCAGCCAAAAAGCACTGCGGTAATCAGCAATGCAAAAATCATTATAATATTATCCGGCCTGATCGTGAATGACAGAATGAGCAGGACAGATGCCAACCAGTCGCGTTCTTTCAGCAGGGCAAATATTGCAGCAAAAGATAATGCGGCGAGAACAATATCTGGAAAGACTGCGGAAGTTATCGGGCCAAGACCTGCGACCAGAAGCGCAGGCCCGACCAAAAGCCCGGCCTGAAGTGCATTATAATGGGCAAGGATCGCAAGGATAATAAGGCTGGAAGCAATTGCCGCGGCAAGACTGATGAGATGTCCGCCCAGCACCAGTCCCGTATAGGGCTCAATCAGGCGCAACAATTGCACATAGCCGATCTTGACCCTGTACATGATGAGTTGTGACTGGAAATTATCGGGGCTTTCCCATTGTGCACGGCGATAATCACCGCCATATTTCAGAGTGTTGAGTTCATCCTGGGTGGTCGCAGCGCTAACCTGCCGCCATGTTTCCTCATGCAGTGCTGACGCATCAGGATAGCGATCCTCAATTGCGGTGGCGATATAGGCGATCATGTCCCAGTTGTTATCCGGTTTTGTAACCGAATAGATCACAGAAACAGCCATAGCGACCAAAATGGCCATAGCGCCAGCAATCTTTGATAATCGGCTGAGCCGTTCTGCGGACCATAAACCGCTTTGCATACGGATAGCCTTGTCGATCAATCTGTTGTCCGTATGCATATGCTTGTGAGTCCCCCCGACGCTCTAGCTCGTGCTTGTCTTTTTGTAGCAGAGGTTGAGGCTTTTGCCATCAGAAAGCACAGCTTTCTTTTCGAAAAATAGCGCTATTTTTAGAAAATCAGCTCCCACTTTTGGGAGACATGCTCTAGATCGAATCCCCCCGCAAAAGGCGCGGTGTATCGCCAGAAAGCCCTGCTGCCTGCTTGATGAAGAAGGATTTGAGGCTTGGTACGCGGTCGACGAGACCAAGACCGACGTCGCGAATTGTGCGAATGGCAGGATTGTCGTTGGAGAACAGTCTGGTGAGAATATCGGTGGTGACGCCCATCTGCACCGTGTCGAAGCGACGCCATGTCTGATAGCGTTCAAGGGCTGCGAAGGAGCCGATATCGAGACCCAGACGATCCGTTTCGACAATGATTTCTGCAATCGCTGCTGCATCTCGAAAACCGAGATTGAGGCCCTGTCCGGCAATCGGATGGATGCGGTGGGCTGCATCACCGACAAGTGCAAAGCGTGGCTTTACGAATTCGCGTGCCAGCGTCAGGCCGAGTGGGAAAGCGCGGCGAGGTCCCTCGACGCTAAGTGCGCCAAGACGATGGCCAAAACGTTGCTCGAGTTCTGCTTCGAAAATGAAATCATCTTCACGGATAAGGCGTTCGGCATCTGCCCTTCGTTCTGTCCAGACGAGTGAACTGCGATTGCCTTTCAAAGGCAGGATTGCAAATGGGCCTGCAGGCAGGAAATGCTCGTCCGCGCGTCCACCGTGCGGGCGTTCGTGAGAAACATTGCAGACAATGCCGGACTGGTCATAGTCCCAATTAACCGTCTTGATGCCTGCAATGTCACGCAGGCGTGATTTTGCACCATCGGCGGCAATCAGCAGACGGGTTTCGAGTGTTTTTCCATTGGCCAGCGAGACGGTGACGGATTGAGGGCTGGTTTCAAAATTTTCGACGCTCATGCCTTCGATGAAGGTGATACCCAGTGCGTCAGCTGTTTTATGAAGGGCGGTGTTGAGTACGCGGTTCTCGACCATATGCGCAAAAGGTTCGCCCGGATTGACATCACCTGAAAAAGTGAGAAACACAGGACGAACCGGATCTGATGTGCGGGAATCTGTGATGACCATTTCAGTGATTGGCTGCGCATCAATGACAATTTCCTGCCAGCAGCCGAGTTGGTCGAGCATGCGTGAGGCCGCAGCAGCAATGGAAGATGCACGCGGATCATTTTTCCATGCGCCAGCCGGTGCGCCATCAATGACAGTGACAGAAAGATGGGGTGCAGCGGATTTGACAGCAACGGCTGTCACGAGGCCGACATAGCCGCCGCCCGCGATGACCAGATCGATGGTGTCTGGGCTTTGTTGTTTCTTTCCGGCTGACATCGCTTCTTCCTTTCGGATCATTCAGGCATTGCTTACGATGAATTGCATGTTGTCTTGTAAGGCTTGACAGTGTCAATTGCGCAAGACCAAACATGCTATCGGCAATATACAGATATATAGGGTTTCAGGAGACAGGCTGTCCATGTCGAATAATGAAAAGTCCGATCTATTGAAGATTGAGCAGACGGCTGCCATGAAGCAGCTTCTGGAAACGCTTGATCTGGAAACGCTTGAAGTGGATCTTTTCCGCGGTAACAGCCCGCAGGTAGGCTGGCAGCGCGTCTTTGGCGGACAGGTGATCGGTCAGGCACTTATTGCAGCACAGCGTACGGTTGAAGCTGAACGGCAGGTTCACTCTCTGCATGGTTATTTTGTGCGGCCCGGGGATCCGGCGATTCCAATTGTTTATGAAGTTGATCGCATTCGGGATGGTTCAAGCTTTAATACGCGCCGTGTGCTGGCAAAGCAGCATGGCAAGGCGATTTTCACCCTTTCAGCATCCTTCCAGATTGACGAACCTGGTCTTCATCATCAGATCGATATGCCGGAAGGCTTGCCAATGCCCGAGCAACTGGTGGGCGATCATGATCTGAAAGAAGAATATCTGCATCTTGCGCCGACGGGTGTGCGCAAATATTGGGAGCAAGAGCGTCCTATCGAGATCAAGCCCGTGTCGCTCAAGCATTATCTTTCGCGCGATAAGCTGGCGCCAAGCCAGCATGTCTGGGTGCGGGCACGGGGTATTGTACCGGATGATCGCGCACTGCAGGCGGCCATTCTCGCCTATCTTTCGGATATGACCTTGCTTGATACATCGCTGCATCCGCATGGCCGCACGATTTTTGACCGCGATCTGCAAGTGGCAAGCCTTGACCATGCGATGTGGTTTCACCGTCCATGCCGTCTTGATGACTGGCTTTTATATACGCAGGATACGCCAAGCGCTTCCGGGGCACGCGGGTTTAACCGCGGTGCATTTTATACCCGCGATGGAGTTTTAATCGCATCCGTTGCGCAGGAGGGGCTTATTCGCGTGCATGAAAACAGCAAATGATTATTTTTTAATCATTGATAGCAGTGCTGTATAAATTTTATGCAATCACTGTTTGAGCATTAGAGGCGTGAGCCTTGAAAATTCATTTTGATGAATCACTTAGAGCGGTTTCTCCTCATTGGGAGAAGCCGCTTTTGCTCTTCTCAAAGCGATTTTTTGAGCACTGTTATCGTTTATCCCATTTGTTAAAAATCCAGTGTTTTGGGCGAAAATGCGATACTTCTGTGGCCGGGATCATAAGTCAGTATGCATCAAATATCAGAAAAATTGTATTTTTACGGCTCCAGAATGCGTAACTGGCACGATTTTTGTTTCTCTTAGTCTGAACCGGTCTTTTCAGCGCAGACGCGTTTGAAGCCGCCATTCGACGGAGATACTCGATGCTCATAACTGAAAGATTCAAGCAGACGGCTTTTGTCACCCTCCCTGCATTTCTTGCTTTGGCCGGGACGGCGCTTGCACAGGACGCAGCCGAAGCTACCCCAACCCTTGATACTGGCGATACAGCCTGGATGCTGACATCAACCGCACTGGTGTTGATGATGACCATTCCGGGCCTTGCATTGTTTTATGGCGGTATGGTGCGTAAGAAAAACGTGCTTTCCACTGTCATGCAGAGCTTTGCGATTACTTGCCTGATGTCGATATTGTGGATGTTCTTCGGCTATTCGCTTGCCTTTACCGATGGTGGCTCGATGAACGCCTATATCGGAAGCTTCGATAAGGCATTCCTGTCGGGTGTGACGATGGATTCACTTTCCGGCACAATTCCTGAATATCTTTTCATTGTATTTCAGATGACCTTCGCGGTTATCACGCCGGCACTGATTGCAGGTTCGTTTGCCGAACGTATGAAGTTTTCTTCCATGCTCGTTTTCATGGTTCTGTGGCTCTTCATCGTCTATGTGCCGGTTGCGCATTGGGTATGGGGCGGCGGGTTCCTTGGCTCTGACGGTGTTCTCGACTTTGCGGGTGGTACGGTCGTTCACATCAATGCCGGTGTTGCTGGTCTTGTTGCAGCCCTTATTATTGGCAAGCGCGACGGTTACGGCCATGTCAATATGGCGCCGCATAATCTCGTTCTCTCGGTCATTGGCGCGTCTCTTCTGTGGGTGGGCTGGTTCGGCTTTAATGCGGGTTCGGCTGCCGGTGCAAATTCGCTTGCTGCTGTTGCCATGCTCAACACACAGGTTGCGACCGCTGGTGCAGCGCTTGCCTGGATGTTTGCAGAATGGGCAATCGCCGGTAAGCCAAGTGTTCTGGGTATTATCTCAGGCGCTGTTGCGGGTCTGGTTGCTGTTACCCCTGCTGCCGGGTTTGTTAATCCGGTGGGTGCGCTGATCATCGGTATTATTGCAGGTCTTATCTGCTATGTGGCTGCTGTTAAGCTCAAGCATGCACTTGGCTATGACGACTCGCTTGATGCCTTTGGCGTACATGGTGTTGGCGGCTTTGTTGGCGCGATTCTGACTGGCTATTTTGCCGATGTTGCGATCAATGCGGCTGGTGAAGGTGCAACCATGGGCAAGCAGTTTTTCGGTGCAGCCGTTACCGTTGTTTACACTGCTGTTGCCACTGCCATCATCCTTTATGTGGTCAAGGCGATCATGGGCCTGCGTCCAAGCAAACAGGCTGAAATGGAAGGTCTTGATATTGCTTTGCACGGCGAGTCTGTTCAGTAGAACAGGGTTGTCCCAAGAGGAAAAAGGCGCGGGAAACCGCGCCTTTTTCATTTGTTCACATAAGAGATCGCATGGTTAATGAGGAATTAACCATCGCAAGGCTAGGATCACTCCGATTCATTGCGCCCGAGGTTTTAAAGCCAAAGGGCAACAAAATATGGTTCGGGACAGGCTTTATGCGGCAAGGATATTCGCCCTCATACCCGCTGCGTGACGAGCGGATTTCGGAAGACAGGCTCAAACTGGCCAATATCTTCCGCAGGCAATTCTATATCCTCTTTGGGCTGGCGTTGCTTGCGCTGAGCGCTATGGCTGTTGGTGCGCTCGCCACATGGAATGTGGCTGATCCGAGCCTGAGCCATGCAACGGATAATCCTGTCACCAATGCGCTTGGCTATCCGGGGGCGGTTTTCTCCGATATTGCCATGCAGTTTTTCGGGCTTGCCAGTGTTCCGGCTCTTTTGCCGCTTGTTGTATGGTCGTTGCTGCTGATGACGCGCGGTGGCGTTGGCCGTATTGCAAAGCGCAGTTTTGCCTGGCTTGGGGCTGCCTTGCTGTTTGCAGCCATTGCAAGTTGCTTTGCTGTACCGCAAAGCTGGCCGATGCCGATTGGTCTGGGCGGTGTGCTTGGTGATCTGGTTCTACGCATTCCCGGAATATTCATCGGGGCTTTTCCGCAAGGTGCAATTGCTTCGGCTATTGCGCTGGTTCTGGCTTTTCCGGCACTTTGGCTATGCCTGTTTGCAAGCGGGATTATAGGTCGAAGCAATGCGCAGCTCAATTCGCCAGCTGCAGGCGAGCGGCAGGCTGAGGAAGACTATTCGGATTTTGAAGACGAAGATGATGAAACATCGTCCGGCGGCTTTTCTGCCTTTATTGGTTCGCTCACCCATATGATTTACAGCGTGACTGCAACATTCAGACGCTTGACGGGAATAAACCGGCGCAAGCATCGCGACGATGATTATGCTGATATAAATCAGGAGCGCCACAGTGCGCAGTCACAGAATGGGCTACGCCGGGAACCGGGCTTTGGAGCTACGCCATCGCAAGCACCTTCGTTTGATGAAAACGCTGATGGTGAAGATATAGTTCTGGCGGGTCAGGAATGGCATGATGCACAGCCGCAACGCGCCAAGGCGCGTGTTGGTGAACGTGCGCCAGCACCAAAAAGCGGTGCACGGATTCAACGCGAGGCACAGCCTTCGTTCCTGAAAGATGGTGGCGCATTTGAAATGCCGTCGCTGCATTTTCTTGCCGAGCCGAAGCTTGTCCAGCGTGATGCATCGCTCTCCAAAGATGCGCTTGAACAGAATGCCCGCCTTCTGGAAGGCGTGCTGGAAGATTTCGGTGTGCGTGGCGAGATCATCAATGTGAAGCCGGGACCGGTTGTCACGCTTTATGAACTTGAACCCGCTCCCGGTATCAAGTCGTCGCGGGTGATTGGTTTGGCTGATGATATTGCCCGTTCCATGAGCGCGATTGCCGCGCGTGTTGCCGTCGTGCCGGGTCGCAATGTGATTGGTATTGAGCTGCCGAACCAGAAACGCGAGATGGTTTACCTACGCGAGATGCTGGCAAGCCGGGATTTTGAGCACACCAAAGCCAAGCTTGCGCTGGCGCTTGGCAAGACCATTAATGGTGAGCCGGTGATTGCCGATATTGCGAAAATGCCGCATGTGCTGGTCGCGGGTACGACGGGCTCGGGTAAATCGGTGGCAATCAATACGATGATCCTGTCGCTGGTTTATCGTATGACGCCGCAGGAATGCCGTCTGATCATGATTGATCCGAAAATGCTGGAACTTTCAATTTATGACGGTATTCCGCATCTTCTGACACCGGTTGTAACGGATCCGAAAAAGGCTGTTGTTGCGCTTAAATGGACCGTGCGCGAGATGGAAGACCGCTATCGCAAAATGTCCAAGGTCGGTGTGCGTAATATTGATGGCTTTAACCAGCGGGTCATGCAGGCACAAAAGAAGGGCGAACAGATTGCCCGTACCGTGCAGACCGGTTTTGACCGCAATACCGGCGAAGCGATCTATGAAACCGAGCAGCTTGATCTCGAACCAATGCCCTATATCGTTGTGATTATCGACGAAATGGCTGATCTGATGATGGTGGCCGGCAAGGATATTGAAGGCACGGTACAGCGTCTTGCGCAGATGGCGCGTGCGGCGGGTATCCATGTCATCATGGCGACACAGCGTCCATCGGTCGATGTGATCACTGGTACGATCAAGGCCAATTTCCCGACCCGGATTTCATTTCAGGTGACGTCGAAGATCGACAGCCGCACCATTCTGGGTGAGCAGGGGGCTGAACAATTGCTGGGGCAGGGCGATATGCTGTTTATGGCCGGTGGTGGCCGCATCCAGCGTGTGCATGGTCCGTTTGTGGGCGATGATGAGGTTGAGCGTATTGTTCAGCATCTCAAGCTTCAGGGTGTGCCTGAATATCTCGATGCGATTACCGAGGATGAGGAAGAGGATGAAGGCGGCGGCCCGGCAGGCACGTCAAACCTTGAAAATTCTGACGATCCTTATGATCAGGCCGTGGCTGTTGTGCTGCGCGACAAGAAGGCTTCCACTTCCTATATCCAGCGCCGTCTGGGCATTGGCTATAATCGTGCGGCGTCGATTATCGAACGTATGGAGGAAGAAGGCATTGTCGGACCTGCCAATCATGCGGGCAAACGTGAGATACTGGTGCCGACAGGTGATGATGATTTCTGATAAAAGCAGAACGTCCGGGTTGCCACACTGGTGCCCAAGTGCCGATTTACTTTAATAAAATGATGAAAAAAGAGAGTTTGCCCATGATGATCTCCCGGATTGCCGCATTCGTGAAAGCAAGCCGTTTTGCGGTTGTTCTGGGATTGTGTGCCTTGGGGCTTGGTGTTGCTGCTCCGGTTTTTGTGCCTGTTGCAGCACAGGCGCAAGGTGCAAGTGGTGCAGCGGCTGCACAGAAAATTGCAGATCATTTCTCCTCATTGCGGACACTGACGGGGGAATTTGTCCAGTTTGGCCCCAAGGGGGAACAAACCGGCGGCACCTTCTATCTGGAGCGTCCCGGCAAAATTCGATTCAATTATGAAAAATCACCAATCCGTGTGATCTCGGATGGCAATCAGGTTGTTATCAACAATCGCAAGCTCGACACCTGGGATATGTATGCGTTGGGAACGACACCTTTGAAGATGCTGCTTGCTGATCGTATTGATCTTGGAGGCGGACGCCTTCAGAGCGTCAGGCAGGACCCGGATATGATCACTCTGGTGGTTGGTGATAAAACGGTTTTTGGCAATTCAAAGATCACGATGATGTTTGATCCAAAAACCATGGATCTCAAGCAATGGACAATCACTGATGCGCAGGGGCTGGACACCACGATCATGGTGTTCAATCTTCGCAGTGGTGTCCGCTTCACCGACGACATGTTCAAAATTGACTATCAGCGCATCGCGATGAAGCGAAAAGGCCAGTGATCTCTGCGTCCGATCTTTGCATTTGTCAGATAAACCGTTAGGTTTGCAGCCATCTTCTGATGGCTGTGAGTCTTATCCCTATGAGTTTTTCTGTTGCTACCTGGAACATTAATTCCGTTCGCTTGCGTATGCCGCTGGTCGAGCAGTTTTTAAGCGATTACCAGCCCGATGTTTTGTGTCTTCAGGAAACCAAATGCCCCGATGACCAGTTTCCTTCCAAGGGCTTTCGCGCACTTGGTTATGATCATATCGCGATCAGTGGGCAGAAGGGCTATCATGGCGTTGCAACCATCTCGAAACGCCCTCTGAGCGATGTTGAGAAGGTCGGCTTTTGCGAGATGGGGGATTGCCGGCACTTGAGCGCTGTTGTTCAAGCAGGGGACAAGAAACTGCGTATTCACAATTTCTATGTGCCTGCCGGTGGTGATGAACCAGACCCGGAAATTAACCCGAAATTTGCGCACAAGCTTGGTTTCCTTGAGGAAATGCGGGCAATTGTAGCTGACCGGCAGGATGGAAATTCGTCGATCCTTGTGGGTGATCTCAATATTGCGCCGCTTGAAAATGATGTCTGGTCGCATAAGCAATTGTTGAAAATTGTCAGTCATACGCCGATTGAAACCACGACACTTGAAGATCTTCGCGTCAAAGGCGGCTGGAGCGATCTGATGCGTCAGGTCATTCCGGCAGACCAGAAAATCTATACATGGTGGAGCTATCGCGCCAAGGATTGGAATGCTGCCGATCGTGGCCGCAGGCTTGATCATGTCTGGGGGTCGGCTGATCTGGAAAAGCATATGCAGGGATTGCAAATCCTGCGCGAAGCGCGTGGATGGGACCGTCCGTCTGATCACGTGCCGGTGATTGCAACATTTGATCTCGATTAGAGCACATCCCGAAAAGTGTGAAACGGTTTTCGGACAAAGATGCGCGTTAAAACAAATATTTAGAGCGCCGATCTGATTCAATCAGATCGAAACGCGCTCTAGATCTGCTTTTGATAAAAGAAAAACGCCCGGATAAAATCCGGGCGTTTTTTTTGTAATCTACAGGCTGATTATTTACCCTTGGCGCGTTCAATCGCTTCAGTGATAAATTTGCGTGCGTAATCTTCATCACCCCAGTCACCGATCTTGACCCACTTGCCTGGTTCCAGATCTTTGTAATGTTCGAAGAAGTGCGCAATCTGCTTCAATGTGATTTCCGGCAGATCGGAATAATCATGCACTTTTTCGTAGCGCTGTGTCAGATTTGGGGAAGGAACCGCGATGATCTTTTCATCCTTGCCGGAATTGTCTTCCATGACCAGTACGCCGATTGGACGGCAGTTGATCACACAGCCAGGGATAAGCGGGCGGGTATTGCAGACCAGAACGTCGATCGGATCGCCATCTTCTGAAAGCGTATGCGGAACGAAGCCATAATTGCCCGGATAGGTCATTGGCGTATAAAGAAAGCGGTCAACAATCAGGGCGCCTGCTTCTTTGTCCATCTCGTACTTGATCGGCTGTCCGCCAACTGGCACTTCGATGATTACGTTGATGTCTTCCGGCGGATTTTTACCAATCGAGATAGCATCGATATTCATGATGGGTCCTTTCGTGTCGCGCTCTGATAACGGGTTTCATGTTTTCGTGCAAGAAGAACGAAAGTTCAACAAAACGCGGCGAATTGTCAGGGTGAGAATATAGCTTGGGATGATCAGGGTTTCGATTAGAGTGTGTTTTCCTCTGAACTCATAGGATTGGCGCTCTAAAGTCTTTCTATTTCAACAGTAATTTCTCAGATACTTGTTTCACCCAGTTCCTTAAGCCGCTGGATGGCTGTCGGAGGCATGGGGGGAGCATTTGCATCACGGCTGGCTGCAACGAGCAGTTCGTCACAAGCCGTTTCGGTGGTCTCGATCAAACGACGCAGAAACTCTTCTTTCTCAAGTCCAGCCGGGATAGGCGGCAGAACCCGGCATCGGATGGTGCCTGGAAAGCGCAGGAATTTGCGACGTGGCCAGTAAAGCCCCGCATTATGGGCAATTGGCAAAACCGGAAGGTTGAGCGCATCATATAGATGTACAATGCCATATTTATATTCCGGTGGAGCGCCCGGCGAACGGCGTGTGCCTTCAGGATAGATAAGAATCTGGCGGCCCTCGGCAATCGCCTTCTGCGCACCGACAGTAATGGAATGCAGGGCTTTCACGCGCGATCCGCGGTCAACAGGGATCATTTCCATTTTTGCAACATACCAGCCGAATAGCGGTATGCGCATCAGTTCACGTTTGAGGATTAAAACCGGGTCATCGAGCTGTGGCAGGAACGCATAAGTATCCCATGCCGACTGATGCTTGGGCGCAACGATATATGCGCCTTGAGGAATATTTTCGAGACCTTCGATCACATAGGATGTGCCGGCAATGTATTTTTGCAGCCACAGATTAACACGCGCCCATGTTTTGGGCACGATCCAGGCTTTCTTGCGCGGGAGCAGAAAATAGAATGGCGTGTAAAGAACCATCTGCACAAAAGTGCCGATATAGAAAGCGAGATTAAATATTATGGAGCGCAGATAGAGAAGCATCGTATCGGCGAGAACCCTGGTTATACCTGTTATCTCGCATATCAACATGTGAAATGATCAGGCAAAAGAAGCTGAAACTGTTCCGAAAAAAGCAGTGGCACCCGATATATCAGGAAGTTAAATATTTTCCATAAGGAATTTTTTATGTCAGCCGGGATTCAAACGTCAAATTCAGTCTACCCGGCCTTGCTCTAGGATCGTTCAGATGTATTTCCGAAAATCTTCGCCCCACCCAACCGGATGGTTGCGCCAATATATTTGACATATTCGATGAAAAGAACCCTGAGTGTATCGCTTTCAGCCGCCCAGCTATGAGCACGCTTTTCGCCATTAACCACCGGATAAGGCACAAATTCCACATCCTGCATTCTGGATGACATTTCCAGAATACTGCGGGGAATGTGGTAATTATTGGTGACGACAATCACGCGGCGATAATTGTTTTCACGTATCCAGCGTTCGCTTTGAGTTGCATTGCCCACTGTGTTGAGTGCGGAACGGTCAAGATCGACGCAGCAATCAAACAGGCTTGCATCAGTATGGGTGGCGCGTTGCAAGGTTTTTTCGTTGGTTGAAGGATGTACACCGCTGATCAGCAGACGCTTGCCTTGCTCATCTTTGAGAAGATCAAGCGCCGCCTGAATGCGGGACTGGCCGCCCGTCAAAACGACAATCGCATCGGCAGGCCTGTCAAGCACGGGCGATTGCATGCTGGTGACTTTTTCACTGAATGCCACAAAGCCGATCAGGAAGGCGATAAGCACCAGAAAAAGAACAATAGAAACAGGCTGAAGTCGACGGAATATACGCATTAAAAGCGACCATAGAAATTTACCGCCCGCCAATGCAAGCTCAGAGGATATGTCAATTGCAGGACTGCGGCGCCATACCACAGCGCCCATATGCGTTCCTGCTGTTTTGCCAGTCGTTGCATTACCGTTTTCCGAATATTCTGATATGCTTCTCTGCCGTGCAAATATTTTTTTATCCTGATCATCATAATGCACATTGCGACTATAAGCCGGAAAGCTGTCAGAAATTTGCATTTTACGATCGTTATTAGCAAGAAAAGCCGTCATTCGGCCTTTACTCCCGGGCCGTCCATTGTGGCGAGCTGACGAACAACCGTCAGACGGCTTGTCAGCATGGTCAGAAAGCTCACCAGAATGATGATTGCGGCAACACCGATATAGCCATTACGATCAATTGCGAAATTGCCGAACATTGCCGCTGCCTGATCGCCAGCCGGTGTTCCCATTCGCCGGGATGCCCATAAGGAGAAGCCGAGAAAAACTAGCATCGCGGCGCCACCGCCAAACAATGCGCCTTTAAGCGCCGTGCGGAAGAAGTGCCATTCAAATTCGCGGGCCACAAATTTTGATTCAGCACCGATGAAATGCAGGACTTCGATAATATGTCCATTACCAGACATGGCGCCACGTGTTGCAAAGATTACGGTTAAAACCGTTGCGGCAATGACCAGTGAAAAGACGCCGGTACCGATCAGTACAGTCGTGTTGGCCATCGAAACCAGCCTGTCGACCCATGTGCGATGGTCATCGAAACTGGCGCCTGGAATGGCGCGGGAAATTTCCGAGCGCATTGTTTCAAAATCGGGCGGTGAATTTTCGTCAATGGTGACAACGACAAGGCGCGGTACAGGTAATTCATCAATATCAAGACCACTGCCAAGCCATGGTTCAAGAAGTCGTGCAGTGGCATTTTTATCGATAATACTGGTGTCTTTAACACCTGCAAAGCCGCGTGCAATGCGGCTTGCATCGGCCAGCGCCTGTTCCATATCCTGCCCGTCAACCGGCCTGATCTGGATGGTTGCCTCGCGGGCAATCTGGCTTTGCCATTGGGCTGCCGAGTTTCGCACCAGTGTTACGCCGCCAAATGTAAGGCATGCGAGAAAGGTCATGATTGCAATCACGATGACCAGGGCTGTTCCAGTCACGCTGCCATCGGGAACAATTGGATTTGGCCCTTTGCGCTTTCTGCGTTTGCCAATACGCACCAGCAGCATATCCTTGAGGTCTTCAAAACGGATGCGCAGGTCTTCCATGAGCTTCGCGAAAGGGTTTGGTCTGTTTTTCCCGGTATCAATCATAAATATCGAGCCGCCCATGTTCGAGGATCATGCGTCGCGCATTGACCTGATTCATCAAGGACAAGTCATGCGTCGCGATGACAACCGCAGTGCCGGAGCGGTTAAGCTCTGTGAAAAGCCGTAACAGACGTTTGGCAAGCGGGGGATCGACATTACCTGTCGGTTCATCGGCAAGCAGCAGTTCGGGCTGGTCAATCAGCGCACGTGCAATCGCTGCACGTTGTTTTTCACCGCCTGAAAGCACAGGTGGAAGCACATTCATACGATCACCAAGGCCAACCCAATGCAGCAGTTCTTCAACCTCATGGCGGTAGGTGGCCTCTTCCTTGCCGCGCACACGTAAGGGGAGAGCGACATTCTCATAGGTCGTCAAGTGGTCAAGCAGACGAAAATCCTGAAACACGATCCCGATACGCCGGCGAAGCAGCGGCACATCCTTATGATCAAGCCGTGCGACATCCTTGCCAAAAATATTGATAAGCCCGCGCGTTGGCTTTAATGCCATGAAGAGCAGGCGGAGCAATGATGTCTTGCCTGCACCTGACGGGCCGGTCAGAAACTGGAATGAACGTGGCGGAATATGGAGGCTGACATCCTTCAGGATTTCTGGCCCCATACCATATCTCAGGCCGACATTCTCAAAACGTATCACTGGTGTGCTTCTCTAAATTGTCCGTGTACCTTTCGGTATTACGGATGAAATCCCTATCAAAACGACCTTTAACCCCTATGGTTAATGTGAGGTTAATCCGGCTCGCAACATTTGTAAAAAAGCGTGTGTTTGAATTTTAATAAGACAGGATAATCAGGCAAATATCAGGACGTTCACAACAAACCATGTCACAAAGACAGATTTGCAGTTGCAAAATCCAACATTTGTGGATGGCAGCATGTCCGCTTTGTTTTGGCGCATCCCATCCCGAAAGCCATTTTACATTTTACGCAATGGGTTCTGACTATACCGGCTTCTATTCCCAACAACCCAGATTGCGGCCTTTGAGATTATGGGAATCGATTTCAGTGACAAGACGCGCGTCTTCGCGCAGCAAAGTCATTGCCACACGTGGCTTGAGATTTATTCTCTGCCAGCCGGCGCATTCCGTTGGCATTGGCGGCTTGCTGTCAATTCTGACTGTTTCGGACCATGCGGTTGCCGTGCAGCCAGAAAGAAGTGCACTGATTACAGCGAATATCGCTGATTGCAGAACCAGTTTGCATGTTCGCGCCTGACATTGACTATTCAAGGCTGGCAACTCCCTTATAAAGTCCTGTGAAACACCATTTGCCGTGATTGTTTTCATCGCAATGATCTGCACGAAGCCGCTTCTTATAGCGTGGCTATGCCTGTCACCGCAATATATTCAGACCAAAACCGGCATGTTTTGAATTGAAGCAGAAAAGCGGCTAATTTGTGGGTTTTTCAGGGATATTCTGAAGATTAACGGTAATCATAATAGAGGTTATGTGAGTGAAGATTTTTATAATAAATACAGAGAAAAATATCTAATATTAGAGATATAATTTAATTACAGCTACAGTGAATGCCGATTGATGAAAGAATTTGATGGATGTATATCTTAAAAAATGATTCGCATTGGTATAATTAATACACTCTCGCTGGAGGAATTCCATGTTGAATAAGTTGTCTGCGGAGTTTTTCGGAACATTTTGGCTTGTTTTTGGTGGTTGCGGTAGCGCCATCTTTGCCGCTGCATATCCTGAACTTGGTATCGGTTTTGCCGGTGTGGCTCTTGCTTTTGGTTTAACTGTTCTGACTATGGCCTATGCTGTGGGTGGAATTTCGGGCGGTCATTTCAATCCTGCCGTCTCACTTGGTCTTCTGGTTGCCGGTCGCTTTCCGGCAAAAGATCTCATTCCATACTGGATTGCGCAGGTGCTGGGTGGCGCTGTTGCTGCAGGTATTCTTTATCTGATTGCGACGGGAAAGGCCGGTTTTACAGTCGGCGGCTTTGCATCCAATGGTTATGGTGAATTGTCACCTGGCGGATACAGTCTCACCTCGGCCCTGATTGCAGAAGCTGTGCTTACAGCGTTCTTCATTATCATCATTCTCGGTTCGACATCATCAGCCGTGCCAGGTGGTTTTGCACCTATTGCGATAGGCCTGTCGTTGACTTTGATCCATCTGGTATCGATTCCGATCAGCAACACATCGGTTAACCCGGCCCGTTCTTCTGCTGCGGCCCTGTTTGCAGAAACAGGAGCGCTTGGTCAGCTATGGTTGTTCTGGGTGGCCCCACTGGTTGGTGCAGCCATTGGCGCAATCATCTGGAAAGGTCTGCTCGGTAAAGACTGATCAGATAAAGAAATTATATATTCTTGAAAAAGGCCGGTTGTACCGGTCTTTTTTATTTTAGATCAGTATTTTAGATCAAGTATCCGCTTTCCTGTCCGTTTCATTCAAATAATATTTTTCTTTAAGAAAAGTGACCATTGCCGGCAAGAAGTTGTTATAGAAGGAACCTGGCCCTGATCCTGGGGTCCTGACCCTAACTTCCTTTCACAGATGTTCTGAGCAATGTCCTCCAGCACTGATGCCACGCACGCGGATCGCTATGCCGCATTCCGTCATAGATCCTTCAAGAAATACTGGGCTTCACGCTTTCTGAGCGCCTTTGCCGTTCAGATCGTGAGCGTGGCTGTTGGCTGGCAAATTTATGACCAGACCCGTGACGCATTCAATCTTGGCATGGTTGGGCTTGTTCAGTTTCTGCCTGCGCTTGTTCTGGTGCTTTTTACAGGCGCCGCAGCCGACCGCTTTGGGCGGCGTCTTGTCATGGGGTTGTCACTGATACTTGAAGCAGCCGTGACGGCATTTCTTCTTCTGCTCACTTTGTTCGGAGAGTTTGAGCCTGTCATTGTGTTTGCAGCTTTGCTGGTCTTTGGCATTGCCCGTGCTTTTCTTGGACCGTCTTCTGCGTCTTTGGTGGTGAACCTTGTTCCAACGGAAGATTTTGCCAATGCAGTTTCGTGGAACTCTTCAGCATGGCAGGTGGCAACGATTGTTGGCCCGGTTGCAGGCGGACTGCTCTACGGTATTTCGCATCTTGCTGCTTATGGTGTGGCGACTGTCTTTCTGATTGCAGGATCATTCCTGATTTTCTCTATTCCCAAGCCAAAACAGCATACGACACTGGAAGAACGCTCTCTTACCTCTATGCTGGCCGGTTTTCGTTATATCTGGAAAGAGAAAATCGTTCTGGGTGCCATCTCGCTCGATCTTTTTGCCGTTCTGCTTGGTGGCACGGTGGCACTTTTGCCAATATATGCCCGCGATATTCTGGAACTTGGGCCATGGGGACTTGGGCTTTTACGATCTGCGCCGGGGATAGGCGCTGTTCTCACTGCCATTTGGCTGGCGGGACATCCAATTCGCGATCATGCAGGTCGGGTGATGTTTGTGTTCGTGGCTTTATTTGGCGTTTTCAATATTATTTTTGGTGTCTCGACACTGGTATGGCTATCGATTATCGCGTTGGCCTTAGCAGGGGCTGCCGATATGATCAGCGTCTATATTCGTGAAACATTGATGCAGCTCTGGACGCCGGATCACGTTCGCGGTCGCGTGAATGCCGTTAATATGGTGTTTGTCGGTGCATCAAACGAGCTTGGTGAATTCCGTGCCGGCATTATGGCCGCAGCGATTGGCGCGGTGCCAGCTGTTGTTATCGGCGGAATAGGTTCTGTTGCTGTTGCCGTGGCATGGGCTGCCATGTTCCCGCAATTACGCAAAGCGCGTAATTTACAGGGGCGGACCTGATAGAGCATTTCCTGATTTGATTGTGTCAGTGGATATGCTCTATCCATTTGTTTTTACGCGCATCTTGTACCGAAAGACGCTTCGCCCTTTTCGGGATGTGCTTTAGCTGCTTGATCAAGTCTTAGGTGCAGCGGTGTTTCCAGCTTGAACACGCGCTTCGATCTGGTCCCGATCTTCGGGCCTTATGCCGATAAGATCGGCGACGCGCCACATCACATCAACCTCAACTTCGTTGGCAATGCCGTCAGCGTAAACGATGTCCCACATCAGCGCGATGAATTCGAGGCGTGCCGGATAATCCAGATGTCGTTTGAGAACAGAGGTGAAATCCGAAAGACTGATGGATTCCTGATCGGCCTTTTGCGCAGCATGAATGAGTTGTTTGAGGGCGTCGCCTTTAAGGTCATATTTTTGTGCAAGCATGGTGGAAAGCCTGGCACGCTCATCCTCCCGCGCATCACCATCGGCATCCATGATGTGAAACATCAATGCTGCGGCAGCCAGTCGTGGATCATCATCAGAGAATTTTTCGCCTCGTTCACGTAAACCTTCGCGCAAACTATTGCCGGGTAATTCTTTCAGAAAATCCAATAACCGGTCGAACATTTATCCTCGCCAAGTCCCAAAAATAAAAAGACCATGCGGTCTGTTCTTTTTAACAGGTCTAAAACTAGCAAGATGAAAACAGGAGACAAGGCAGTAAACGGGCTTGTCCGCCTTTTAACAGTGTAAGGCGGGCAAGCCGTGGTCTTTCGGCAACAATTATGGCTCAGAAAAAGCGCAAACCATTGTTCTGGCTATTCTGGGCTGCCTTTTGTTCATCGACACCGGGGTCATCAACGATGATGTGGGCTTTACGCTGTTTTTGATTGTCTTCCGCGTCGGGTTCTGCTGCATCGATAATGGGAGGTGTTTCGACCTGCCTGATTTCAGGTTTTGTGGAAACGGGTGTTTCCCCGGCAGGTTTCGTTTCAGGCGAAAGCACTTCCGCTTCGATGACATTATCGAATTTCGGTTCAGACTGGGCTTTTTCGGCTGGAACGATTGCATTTTTGTCTGCAACAGCTTCCTGATCAGCCCCGCTATTCTGGGTGGCGCTTTGGGGGGCAATTTCCGGCTTTTCCACCTCAATCACCGGTGAAAGCTGCTCAACGGGAACCTTCCATTCAAAGCTGTTCAGGCGGCCTGTTACCGGAGAGACGGGCGACCATTGTTCAGATACATAGCCGTCTGCAGTCCAGGCTGGATCGCGTGGCGCTTTCACTGCCTGTGCAAGCCACTGGCGCACCTTGCCCTGATCGCCGGTTTCTGCTTCTTCAATGTCAGCAAGAAGCAGATATGCGCTCTCGCGTGGCGAGCCGCGCATCACTTTTTCTGCATTCTCTCGCGCCAGACGATAATCGCCAGCTTCATAGGCGGCCCGTGCCAGAGCCAGGCTGCCTTCCGCGTTGTTGGGCCGGAGTGTCACCAGATGTTTTGCACGCTTCAGGCGATCGTGAACGCTGTCGCCTGCACGACCATAAATATAGGCTGAAGCAATATCCGGGTGCGGCGTGCGTTTCCAGGCAGCTTCAAGGATTTTTGATGCTTTGCGTATTGCGCCATCGGCAAAAAGGGCGCGTGCAGCCACAACAGAAGCGGGCACCAGATCAGGCGCAAGCTTGTTGGCTTCAAGCGCAATTGCCTTTGCATTTGCATGATCGACATCAAGTGTCGCCATCGCTTTGGCAGTCAGAAGGGCTGCGCGTTCTTTCTTTACAATATCCTTGCCATGCGAGCGCGCCTGTTTGCGGGCATCAACGAGTTTCAGAGCCGCATCCCAATCCCCTTCAGAACAAAGCTGTCCCATAACGGCAGAGGATGCCCATTCCAGTTGTGGTGCCTGTTTTGCTGCTTCTGCCGCATAGTGATGGGCTGCTTCGCGTGCACCCATGCGCTGGGCTTCGATATAAAGACCGCGCAGGCCCAGAAGTCTGGTTTCCGGGTCTTCCACCATTGCCTCAAACGCCTTGCGTGCATCGTCCGAGCGGCCTTCAAGCATAGCGGTCTGAACTTCGAGCAATTTGATCATTGGCTCAAGATCGGGATCGAGCAATGTGCCTGCCTGTTTTGCCATGCGGCGTGCGGCTTGTGCGTCGCCAGCTCCAGCCGCAATCAGACCGGTCGAAAGGGATTGATAACCCCGGTCGCGCTTACGGGCGCGGAAATGACGGCGCAACGTATAGGGCGATTGAACGGCACTTTTGATGATCCACCAGAGGATCAATATTGCAACAATGATTGCCACCACACCTGCAGCAGCAGTGATAAGCGGAACATTATAGTGATTGCCGGCAAAGGTTACATCAATTTCCCCCGGACGGTCTGCAAGCCAGGAAAAGCCAACCCCCAATATAACGACAACAGCAAAGTAAAATATCACACGCAGCATGGACGCCTCCTTAGTTTGGCGCCGTGGCGTTTGTTGCAGCTTTTGGCTTGATGCTTTCAGCGATCACACGCTGGATGAGGGCGTCCGCATCGCGTCGGGCTATCATCTGGCCGATAAATTCTTCTGAAACAGCCTTGGCATCAGGAGGCAATTGCTCCCATTCGGAAAGTGCACGTTCCAGATCGCCTGCATGAAGGGCAGCTTCCATACGTGCAGTTATCGGACCGATCCCGGTTCCGCTGACATTACCCGCAACAGGACGAACGCTGACAAGTCCTTTGGCACTTGCCATTAATTGATCCCAGACACCTGCATCGGCTGGAAGCTTGTTTTCTGTGGCAATCATCTTGTTGGCGACGGGACCAAACCATGCATTGAGATCGGCAATGGTCGGAACGCCTGTATGTGCAAAGGTTTCCAGTTTCTCAACGGATTTATCCTGTGGCGCAACCGAGGTGTAAGTATCGAGTTCCGCCTTGAACGAACCGCCACGATCAATAGCCGTCTTCAGGGCATTGGCAGCAATCAGCTTTGATGCATCAGGCTGGCGTGATGTCTCACGCAGCTTGTCATCAAGCACAGCCAGCTTTTGCTGAAGGTCGGTGATTGTAGTGCTGTTATCTGTCACATGGCTTGCTGCCTGATCAGCCTGATCGGCTGCATTCTTCAATTGTTGTTCAAGCGATGTCAGACGTTCAGTTAAAGCCGAAACATCAATCGGAGCAGAATCTGCCTTTGGCAGGGATGCAAATTGTTGCTGAATTTCCGAAAAACCTGACGCTACGGCTTCCGCCTTGATTTCGGCTGCCTCAACATTTTTCTGCAAGTTTGCAAGCTGGGCCTTGCTGCTCTCATCCAGCGGTGCGGGGGCTGGATTAGAGCGCAATTCTGCAATTTGCTGTTGCAGATGGGCAAGCTGTTCGGCGCTCACTCGCGATCCAGCTGAAGGCACCACATTGCCCCATTGCAGCGCAAACAGGCCAGCCAGTGCAATGACACCACCTGCGACACCTGCCAGCAGATATGAGCCAGCTGAGCCCGATTTTTGCACAGGGGCAGCTGCAGTGGATGCAGATGTCGAAGCACCAGCACGGGGCGCTTCTGGCTTGACGCCAGCCGTAAAGGGAGGCTTTTCGACTTTGGCTTCAGATTTTTGCTCTATTTTCTTCTGAAAATCACCGACAGGTTCTGCCTTGGGCGCTTCTGCCTCGTCTACGCGTTTCACATTGGACGGATCGAGATTGATCGTAACTGGCTTCTGGGCCGGTTTGGAATGTCGCGGAGTGCCGGATTTCGCCATGGGTCCTCTCGGAGTGCAAATAATGTTTCCAGAGCGCGTTTTGATTCAAGTGAATCATATTCAAATAACACGCTTTGATTTTTTGTTTTACGCGTGTCGCCCAAAACCGGTTCCCGCTTTTGCGCGACATGTTTGAGAGTTTATCAGATAAAATCACCAGATGAAGGAAGGTTGCGTGGAAAAGAGTCAAAGTTTGGAAAACAAACGAAAAATACCGCTTTCATCGGGATGATCGGCAATCAGTGCTTTTCGTTGCCAGATTTTGGGTAATTGGCGGGCAACGCGCTCGGAAATGCAGAAAAACCGGGTTTCTGCATCAAATTGCACGTTAAATTTCTGCATTTTCTCAACGAAAATTTGCGCTGCGACCGCCGAATAGAGCAGCACCGCGACAAATGGACCTTTATCAAGCGCGGCTTTGATTTCATTGGCTGAATAGTCAATTTCCTCGACATTATAGACGTTGCATATGTCCATAGCGAATCCGGCTTCTGACATCTTGTCTTCAAATACAGGCTGACGCACTTGGCCTGCGAGATATAAAAGTCGGGCGTGATTGGGCAATTGTTTTGCAATTGTCGCGGCCAGACGCATTGCATCTCCACCACCCTCAATGACTGTTTTAAAGCCTGCTTCCTGCGCTGCCAGTGTTGTGCCTTCGCCAACTGCAAATACGGGTATTGTCTTTAACATTGCCAGATATTCACCCGGTACATATCGCAATGCATTGGCGCTGGTCATAATCAGTGCGTCGATTGCTGTCCCAAGCATATTGAATGGAAGCGCAATCATGCGGTTTACTGGCAGAGAAACCGGCGAAAAGCCAAGAGCTGTAAGCTTTTCAGCTGTGACATGTGCCGATTGTTCCGGTCTGGTGATCAGAACAGCGCCACGGGTTATTGCCTTGTGCTCTTTCGTCAATTTTATTCCCAGCCCGGTTATTCCCAGCTTGTAAAAAAATCCGCTCCAGCTTTAGCACGGACACGTTTGGCAGCATCTGATCCAAGTTCTGCTGCATCGCAAGCAGAGCCTTGTGCTATGACCTCATGCGCCTCACGACCATCAGGCGTCAGGATCATGCCACGGAATGAAATCTTGTCACCATCAACAATTGCAAGAGCGGCAATGGGTGTGCGGCAGGAGCCATCCAGTGTTGCAAGAAATGCACGCTCGCAGGCCAGTGCAATATGGGTATCACGATGCGCCAGAGGTTTCAGAAGCGCATCAATTTTTTCGTCACCAATGCGGCTTTCAATGCCGATTGCTCCTTGTCCGGGGGCTGGCAGAAAGATTTTCGGATCAAGCAGGTCGGTGATTACATGCGCCAGATCAAGCCGATTCAGACCGGCACAGGCGAGGAAAGTTCCATCGACTTCACCTTCTTCAAGCTTGCGCAGGCGCGTCTGGACATTGCCACGAAACATCACCACCTGAAGATCAGGACGCAGGCGCTTGATCATTGCCTGACGGCGCAACGAGGATGAACCGACCGTGGCACCCTGTGGCAGATCGAGAAAACGCTTTGCTGTACGGCCAATAAAAGCATCGCGCGGATCAGCGCGTTCAAGAAATGTGGAAAGATGAAGACCTTCCGGCAAAACAGTCGGCATATCCTTGGTGGAATGCACAGCCAGATCAATGCGGCCGTCTTTCAGAGCTGCTTCGATCTCCTCGGTAAACAGTCCCTTGCCGCCAATCTGCGACAGCGGGCGGTCCTGAATACGATCTCCGGCCGTCGACATGGGAATGATTTCGATAGTATCTTCATCGAAACCGTGGGCGGCAATCAGACGGGAGCGTGTCTCATAAGCCTGCGCGAGCGCGAGCTTGCTGCCCCGTGTGCCGATCTTCAAGCTGCCAATCTTCAAGGATGCTGTTTGCATATCGCGCCGTCCATGGTACCGGGTTTGCCGGAAATATTACTTTGAGTTATGAGACAGGCAGGGTCTAACCGCAAATGCGCATTCTTGGAATAGAGACAAGTTGCGACGAAACAGCCGCGGCAATCGTCGAACGCGACGATAACGGCAAAGGGCATATTTTGTCCAATGTTGTGCTTAGCCAGATCGCTGAACATGAACCTTACGGTGGAGTCGTCCCTGAAATCGCTGCGCGTGCCCATGTCGAGGCGCTTGACCGGCTGGTTGAAAAGGCGCTGAAAGATGCCGATCTCAAGCTTGATCAGATGGATGCGATTGCAGCAACTGCCGGTCCCGGACTGATCGGCGGACTGATTGTCGGGCTGATGACCGCCAAGGCCATGGCAATGGCCGCAAACAAGCCGTTTTATGCGATCAATCATCTGGAAGGTCATGCGCTTACTGCACGCTTGAGCGATGATTTGCCGTTTCCCTATCTGCTGCTGCTGGTTTCGGGTGGGCATACACAGATGGTGCTTGTGCGCGGTCTTGGTGATTATCAACGCCTTGGCACGACAATTGACGATGCATTGGGTGAGGCTTTCGACAAGACTGCCAAGCTGCTCGGTCTGCCTTATCCAGGTGGTCCAGCTGTTGAGCGCATGGCATTGCAGGGCGATGGCAAGCGTTTTCCATTGCCGCGACCCCTTAAGGGTGAAGCACGGCTTGATTTCTCCTTTTCCGGTCTCAAGACCGCTGTGCGCCAGACAGCAACGGAGCTTGCTCCTCTTTCTGATCAGGATGTCGCTGACATTTGCGCATCGTTTCAGGATGCGGTGGCTGACACTTTGTCAGATCGTGTGAAACGCTCGCTTGAACGCTTCAAACAGGAGTTCCCGGATTGTGCAACGCCCTCGCTGATTGTTGCAGGGGGGGTTGCCGCCAACAAGACCCTGCGGGGCTCGCTTGAAAAACTTTGTGGAAAGCATGGTTTCAGCTTCATTGCTCCGCCGCTTGATCTGTGCACAGACAATGCGGCAATGATCGCCTGGGCAGGCGCGGAGCGTGCTGCAATAAAAGGTCCTGATCCGCTTGATCTTGCCCCACGCTCACGTTGGCCGCTTGATGAAAAATCGGCACCAATGTTCGGCACCGGACGACGCGGAGCAAAAGCATGAGTGAGCGCGCTAAAATTGCCGTGCTTGGTGGTGGTGCATGGGGAACAGCCCTTGCAGCCATGGCAGCGGGCAGCGGCCACGAAGCATGGCTTTATGCACGCGATGCGCAAACCGTTGCCCATATAAACGAGTTGCGCCGCAATCCGGCCTATCTGGGTGAAATCGAATTACCTGAAGGCATTCGCGCCAGTACGGATGCCAGGGCTGTGCTTGAGAATGCGAGTGCGGTTCTTGTCGTCATTCCGGCGCAGGCAATGCGTAAGGGGTTGCTGGAACTAAGTGCATATATTCCGCAATCAGCTCCGGTTATTCTTTGCGCCAAGGGCATTGAGCGCGAAACAGGCCGGCTTATGTCGGAAGTGGTGGCGGATATTTTGCCCCATCATATAATTGGTGCCTTGTCCGGCCCGAGCTTTGCGAGCGATGTGGCGCGTGGTATGCCAACGGCTGTTACCATTGCCTGTGAAGATGCTGCCATTGCTGATCATCTGGCGGCAATGCTCTCCGGTCCTGCGTTTCGCTGCTATTCGACCACTGATCTCAAAGGGGTTGAAATCGGTGGTGCGCTTAAAAATGTGCTGGCTCTTGCTGCCGGTGCTGCTATCGGGCGTGGCTATGGGGCCAGTGCACAGGCGGCACTTGTTACGCGCGGCTTTGCCGAACTGCGCCGTGTTGCGCAGGCAATGGGGGCAAGGCCTGAAACGATCATGGGGCTTTCCGGCCTTGGCGATCTGATGCTGACCTGCTCGTCTTCACAATCGCGCAATTATTCCTATGGGCTGGCATTGGGACATGGCGAAGATCTTGCCAATCGTCCGCTGGCTGAAGGTGTGGCAACCGCACCCATTGCCGCTGAACTTTGCAGTAAACACGAAGTGCCTGCACCGATTATAACGGCAGTTGCGGCACTTCTTGCAGGAAAAATTACGATTGATGAAGCCGTGACAGCGCTTCTTAACCGACCACTCAAGACTGAGGATTAATGCATGATCCTGAAAAGTGGAAGCCGGTTTTCAGATGAGATCATGCACAAACAAAAAGGTTAGAATAACATGCTTTTTGCTCTTTTATGCAACGACAAGCCCGATCATCTGCAAGTGCGCCTTGATACGCGCCCGGCACATCTTGACTATCTCAGCTCTCTTGGTGATGTGCTGAAATTTGCCGGTCCTTTCCTTGGTGAAGATGGCAAGCCAAATGGCAGCCTTGTTGTGGTGGAAGCTGCTGACAAGGCTGAAGCTGAAAAGATCGGCGCCAATGACCCTTACGCGCTTGCTGGTCTTTTTGCTGATGTGAGCGTGCGCCCATGGAACTGGGCCATTAACAATCCGGCAAATACATAAGGACAGGACATGGCTTACTGGCTGTTCAAGTCTGAACCATTCAAATGGTCATGGGAAATGCAGAAAGCCCGTGGTGAGCAAGGCGAACAATGGGACGGTGTGCGCAACTATCAGGCACGCAACAATATGCGTGCCATGAAGCTCGGCGATAAAGGCTTTTTCTACCACTCCAACGAAGGTCTTGAAGTGGTGGGTATTGTCGAGGTCTGTGCCCTTGCGCATCCTGACAGCACCACGGACGACCCGCGCTGGGAATGTGTAGACATCAAGGCGGTCCGTGACATGCCAAAGCCCGTTACGCTCAAAGATGTAAAGGCTAATACGAAGCTTGAAAAAATGGCGCTGGTTACGTCCATGCGCCTTTCGGTGCAGCCGGTAACAGAAGATGAGTGGATCGAAGTCTGTCGTATGGGCGGACTGGACGCCAGGGATATTTGATGCTTGATCCGGCACATAAGGCCACGCGCGATTTTATAATGGCCAATACAGGTCTGCAAGCGCCGCCGCATGTGCCGGAGATTAATCTCTATCTGGCCGATGAAGCCCATGATCTTTGGCACAGGACTGAGGAAGAACTTGCAACCATTGGCCTGCCGCCGCCTTTCTGGGCGTTTGCATGGGCAGGCGGTCAGGGTGTTGCACGTTATATTCTCGACCATCCGTCCGTCGTTGCAGGCAAAACCGTTCTGGATTTTGCCTCCGGTTCTGGTCTGGTTGCGATTGCGGCGATGATGTCAGGTGCAAAAAGCGTAATCGCTTCGGATATCGATCCCTTTGCGTTGCCTGCTATTGAAATCAATGCGGAGGCAAACAGCGTTATTGTCACGCCCACACTGACCGATCTGATTGGTCTGGATGATGGCTGGGAGGTTGTGCTTGCGGGTGATGTTTTTTACGAAAAACCGCTTGCTGAACGTCTGACCCCGTGGTTTTCAAAACTTGCCTCTCGCGGCGCCCGTATCATTGTGGGGGATCCGGGGCGAGCCTATCTGCCAAAAGAGAGGCTTGAGCAGCTTGCTCTCTATACGGTGCCGGTTACACGGGCGCTTGAGGATGCAGAAGTCAAGCGCACAACCGTGTGGGCGTTTTTGTAACGCTTGTCGTTATCCCAAAACCGGTTCCCACTTTTGGGCGACAAGCTTGCCTAGGGTCAGGCCCCATTAATTTGATGAGAATGGCATCTGAAATGACCAGATATGCCCAAGTATTCAAAGAGAGAGACGCGAGGACCGGGGTTTTTCCCCCGGTTGAGCGGCTCGACGAAGCAGATCACCAAGTCATTTCGATGTCCGAAGGATGTGGTCCATCCGCCCGGCCTACTTCGTCGTAAAGTCTTGAAAATGAACCACATTTCCTTCGCCTTTCCTTCTCGTATCCGAACGGATGGCCTCACACCATTCCCGTCAAATTAATAGGTCCTGACCCTAAGCAAATTTTTTCGCACCGGCCACGCAGAGCACAACTACGCCGGCGGTCAGCACCATACCCATGCTCACAGGCTCTCCGGCAATCGATGCAGCCAGCATGAGGCCGAAGAAGGGCTGTAATAATTGAAGCTGTCCGACTGCCGCCGCGCCGCCCTGTGCCAGCCCGCGATACCAGAAGAAAAAGCCGATCAGCATTGAAAACAGTGTCACATAGGCAAGCCCGCCCCATGCCATGATGCCGATATTCTCCCATGATTCAGGTCGTGTCAGAATGCTCAGCGGCAGCATGATCGGGAGTGAGAAAACCAGCGCCCAGCAGATGACCTGCCAGCCGCCCAGCCTGCGCGAAAGGCTCGCCCCTTCTGCATAGCCAAGCCCGCAGGCAATGATTGCGCCAAGCATCAGTGCATCGCCAAGCAAGCTTGACTGGCTGCCCTGCCCATAGGCGTATGAGGCAACGATGGTGCTGCCGATTATTGAAAAAAGCCAGAATAGCGGGCGTGGATTTTCGCCGCCACGCAGCACCGCAAACACGGCTGTCGCCAAGGGCAGCAGACCGATAAAAACAATCGCATGAGCTGAAGTCATGTGTTGCAGCGCGATACCCGTCAGCAATGGAAAACCGAGCACAACACCAAGCGCTACAATGATCAGCGAAGCCACATCATGACGGCCTGGAAATGGTGCACGAAAAGCCATGAGAAGCACTATGCTCACTAATCCGGCCATTGATGCCCGCGCCATGGTCACGAAGGCCGGATCAATATCAATCACTGCCAGGCGTGTCGCTGTCAGTGACCCGCTGAATATGAGAACCCCCAGAAAACCGTTAATCCAACCCGCGGTCTTGTTTGCATTCGTATTCATTGTCTCTTTTCGATCTATTGCAACCATGTATAACTGATTCCAGTACAGTGCTGTGAATTTGGCAAAATAGTCAGAGACAATTCCTATACAGTTCTGGCAAACTGTACTGATACGAAGGGTGGTACAGATGATTTCCAAGGGGCTTTTGCATAGTCTTGAAGCTGTGGAAGCTGCCTATCTTGGCGGCAGTAGCGATGAAACGGCTGTGGCGGAAAAAATTTCGCTGGTTGAAAAGGTCATGACCATTATTCGTGACCGCATTAGCGCGATGAGCCTTGCTCCCGGGGCACGACTGCCATCAATCCGCCGTCTCGCCGAAACCATGAATGTATCGAAATCAACCGTTGTTGAGGCCTATGACAGATTGGTGGCTGAAGGTATCATCCAGTCGCGCCGCGGTGCGGGTTTTTATGTTTCAGAACGAGGGCGCCAGCCCTTTAGCGTTGCCGCAACCATATTGCATAAGGACCGGCAGATTGACCCTTTCTGGGTCATGCGCCAATCGCTTGAAGCTGACAGCGAAACTTACAAGCCGGGTTGTGGCTGGTTGCCTGACGAATGGCTGCCTCTTGAAGCTATTCGTCGTGCCATGCGTGCAATTGCCCGCGATGAAAACAGCAATCTGACAACCTATGGTGAACCGCTCGGCTTTCGCCCTTTGCGTAATTATCTGGCACGAAAATTATCCGAACAGGGCATCGATATGTCTGGCGGAGATATATTGCTCACTGATTCGGGCACCCATGCGATTGATCTTATCTGTCGTTTTCTGTTGCAGCCCGGCGATGTGGTTCTGGTGGATGATCCCTGCTATTTCAATTTTCAGGCAGCTCTTCTTTCGCATCGTGTCAAACTGATCGGCATTCCCTATACGCATTCCGGCCCCGATCTGGAGGCTTTTGCAAAAGCGTCGGAGGAACACGGGCCCAAGCTTTATATTTCCAATGCGGGGCTGCATAATCCGACCGGCGGCACGATGACTCCTGCCACTGCGCACCGGCTTTTAAAGCTTGCCGAAACCCATGAGATCACGCTGGTTGAAGATAATATCTTTGGTGATTTTCATCCGTCTCCAGCACCGCTTCTGGCAGAACTCGACGGTTTTGACCGGGTGCTTCATATTGGCAGCTTCTCCAAAACCCTCTCGGCTGCGGCTCGCGTTGGCTATATTGCCGGCCGCCCGGAGTGGATTGATGCTCTGACCGATCTCAAGCTTGCCAGCACATTTGCGGGTAATATGCTGTCGGCGCAGATTGTACATGCTCTCCTGACCGATGGCACCTATCGACGTCATATTGACAGTCTGCGCACCAAGCTTGCCGATGCCATGACCATGACGGCCAAGCGGCTTAAGACCACCGGTCTTGAACTCTGGAGCGAACCGCAAGGCGGTATGTTCCTCTGGGCGCGATTGCCAGAAGGAATGGATTCAGGACAGATTGCAGCTTATGCGCTCAAGAAAGGGGTTCTGCTCGCACCTGGCGATGTGTTCAGCCCATCGCAAAGTGCTACCCGCTATCTGCGCTTCAATGCTGCACAGTCCATTGAGCCTTATATCTTTGCTGTTTTAAGCGATGCGATGCGCATAGCACAAACGGATGTGGCTTAGGGTCAGGACCCATTAATTTGATGAGAATGGCATCTGAAATGACCAGATATGCTAGGAGAGACGTGAGGACCGGGGTGGTTCCCCCGGTTGAGCGGCTCGACGCAGCAGATCGCCCAAATCGCATACTAGTCATTTCGATGTCCGAAGGATGTGGTCCATCCGCTCGGCCTACTTCGTCGTAAAGTCTTGAAAATGAACCACATTTCCTTCGTCTTTCCTTCTAGTATCCGAACGGATGGCCTCACACCATCCCCGTCAAATTAATGGGTCCTGACCCTAGGGTCAGGACCCATTATCTGAGAACACGGATCATCGTCCTGTTGTTCAGATGCGGGAGAAGGCGGGCCATATCGGAGCGCTTCAAAGCGATACAGCCTTCGGTCGGCGTATAGCCAGGCCGCGAGAGATGAAAGAAAATAGCGCTGCCGCAGCCGCGTTTGCGTGGACTTATGTTCCAGTCCATTACAATACAGGCATCATAAACATCGTCATTGCGCCACATTTTCTCATGGCTGGCTTTAAAAGGCAGATTGACCGGGCGATTGTAATTGGCGTCTTTGGGGGCGTCACACCAGCCATCTTGCTTGCGCACACGGCGCAGTGGCAGGCGCGATAGTGGCCATGGCCCGGAATCACCGCGACGATATCCATAAAGCAAACGCATGGAAGAAAGTGGTGTTGCGCCGTCACCTTCGCGCTTGAAAGCGCTGATGCCCCCCTTGCCAAGTGCACATTCGAGCACCAAATTGCCAGCAGCAAGCAGGCCGCGTGTTTTATGGCCAGGCTTTGCCCTTACATTGATGATGCCAATAGCGCGGTTATTACGATTTATGGACAAGTCTGCCTCCGTTTTCTGCATGCTGATAAAGTTTAGGTGATCGCCTGAAAATCACCCCTGTTTTTTCACGGCTTCAACTTATCGCCATTAAATGTCATAAACCATGAACCATTATTTGAATCAAAGGGTAACGAGGACAGGCATGACAGGTCGTACAATACTGCTCGTGGACGATGACGAAGATCTCCGCTCCATCCTCGTCGAACAGCTGGAGCTGTGCGAAGAATTCCAGATTCTTCAGGAAGACAACGCCACCAAGGGCATTCAGAGCGCCCGCAATGGTGTCGTCGATCTTCTGATCATGGATGTCGGCTTGCCGGATATGGACGGGCGTGAGGCGGTGAAGCTTTTGCGCAAGGGTGGTTTCAAGGCTCCGATTATTATGCTGACTGGTCATGATACCGAATCAGACACGATTCTCGGTCTCGAATCAGGCGCCAATGATTATGTCACCAAGCCATTCAAGTTTGCTGTTTTGCTTGCCCGTATCCGTGCGCAGTTGCGCCAGCATGAGCAGAGTGAAGATGCAACCTTCATCGTCGGGCCTTACACTTTCAAGCCGGGGCAGAAATTGCTTCTCGATGAAAAGGGCAGCAAGATCCGCCTGACCGAAAAGGAAGCGGCGATCATCAAGTATCTTTATCGTGCCGGTGACAAGGTCATTGGCCGCGATGTGCTGCTTGAGGAAGTCTGGGGCTATAATTCGGGCGTCACAACCCATACGCTGGAGACCCATGTTTATCGTCTGCGCCAGAAAATAGAGAAGGATCCGTCCAATGCGTCGCTTCTGGTTACAGAAAGCGGGGGATATAAGCTTGTCCCATGATGGACAGTGCATGATGCGGGTGTAATGACAGGCTATGGCGCTTGATGATGATATTCGTATTCTCGGCTCAGTAGGCCTGTTCGAGTCTTTCTCACCTGAACAGTTGCGTTTGCTCGCCTTTGGCGCAGAACGTCTTGTTCTGCGTGCTGGTCGGGAACTGTTTCGCGAAGGCCAGAGTGCTGATTGCGGCTATGTTGTCGTATCGGGCAATATCAGTCTGTTTCATGATGCAGATGAAGGGCGGATTATAATCCGCCCTGTCGGTCCCGGTGCCATGCTGGGTGAAATGGCGCTGATTGCGCAGACTACACGCCTGACCGGTGCTCTGGCGGAAGAAGAAACGGAAGTTATCCGCATCAGCCGTTCGGTCTTTCGGCGCATTCTGGAGGAATATCCGGAAGCCGCAGCATTGTTGCATGCGCATATCAGCAGAAATCTTTTGCAACTGATCGCTGATATCGAAAAAGTTGCGCCTCGGCTTACGGGTAACTAATAAATCCTCTCAGAAAGCATGTGCTTGCTGGATAGCATTTGTTACAGCAGGGCAGGAAGCAGCGTTGTCCACATGAACTGACGGATGAAGAAAATAATCAGCAACAGCACAACTGGCGAAATGTCGATGCCGCCAAGATTGGGCAGGATATTGCGGATCGGGCGCAATACGGGCTCAGTAACCTTGTAAAGAAAATCACCGATCGATGCGACAAAGCGGTTGGAAGAATTGACAACGTTGAACGCATAGAGCCATGAGAAAATGGCACTTGCAATGATGATCCACGTATAGATATCGAGCGCCAGATCAATGGTGCGAAACAATGCGATCATAGTTTTCTCCTTGAGAATTTTCCGAGATGTAGCGGTTGCACGGGCCAAGAACAAGGGCTGGATTGTCTGTTTCTCATAGAGTTTACGTCAGATGGACTGATGACAGCAGCAACAGGCCTGTGTATCAATTTTATCAAGAGCAGGATGGACAGTCTTATGTGAGTGTAATTCTGTGTGCCTTATAATATCTTTTGCAGCTTGCGGAACCGCGATGAAGCTTTTTGGTATCTGGCCTCTGGTAACTGAAAAAATTTACAAGCTGCATGGCGCACGAATCGTCTGGCTTGCAAGAATGCAACGCAAAGGCCTGGAGTTTAAATCTGCTCAACATGCAGCCTGGCAGGCACCTTTCTGGCAGACGCAAAGCTACAACGCCAATATTGGTATTTCTTTTGCCGTGGGTGCGTTTATTTTCGCACTGGGTAGCATATTCATGTTTTGTGCATTGCGCTGGCCGCAACTGACCAATCTGACCAATCTTATATTCTTTGCAGGCTCAATACCTTTCACGATTGCCGCAGGGCTGCAGCATTTGCAATCGGCTAATGCACTGGACTTTAAGGCATCGTCACCCCAGTCAGGCGAGGGGCGGCACCGATTGTCCCTGATCGGATGGCATCCGCGCAGTGCAGGATGGTTGAGTTCGTTTACACAGTTTATTGGAACAATTGCTTTTAATATCAGTACATTTAACAGTATCGCTGCCCCCGGTCTTCCGAAGCTCGATGTTCTGGAAATATGGGCGCCTAATTTTGAAGGATCTGTTCTGTTTCTGATCTCTGGTTATCTGGCTTTTGTTGAAGTCGGAAACAAACATTGGAGCTGGCACCCGAAGAGCCTGTCCTGGCAGATTGTTTTCATCAATCTTCTGGGCTGTATAGCTTTTATGATTGCTGCTGTTACACCGACATCGCCAAACAGAAATGATGCTCTATGGTTGATCAGCTATTCCAATACGCATACCCTGATCGGAGCGATCTATTTTTTCATTGGCGCCTTGCTTCTTGTAAAAGAAAGCCGGGAGGCTCAACCAACCTGACGCCAATGATGCGTCAGTCAGCCATGCTCTCAATGAGGCTGCTGATATGTTCAAGCGTGTGATCGCGTACACGCATGTTGCGTAAATGCTCCATCGTGTTTGAAACATAGTCGATATTTGCACCGGAAATACCTTGTGCGGATGCGACGATTGCAGCTGCTTGCTCTGCCTTAAGCGAGCCGGCATATTGGATATGTGTTCGGTCAGCGACATAAGTGACAGCCTGAACATCGCGACCATCTGCAAGGCGCAAACGCAGCCATTTTTCGTGATAGACCCGATTGGACATTTCGCGTTCACGCAAATAGATCATGACTTCATCTGCCATGTCGCCGGGTACGCGAAAAGCCATTCCAAGACAGGAACCACCGCTATCAAGACCAAGAACGAGACCCGGATGATCAGGTGTGCCCCGATGAACATGTGAATAGATGCATAGACTGCGTCGATAGCCGTGTAAGCGTGCGCGTGCAGTTTCAATATGTGCGAATCCCGGTCGCCACATCAGCGAGCCGTAGCCGAATACCCAGAAATCATTCATGTCTTGATTGTCGGTGTGCTTTGTCATGATAGGAATCAATATAAGTGCAATTATGGCGAGTTTTTATTGTCAATTTCAGGATATACCGCATTTTTTGTTGATCATAACTTCACAAGACTCAATCCTGCCATAATATAGCCACCTGTTGGAGACAGCAGGTGGGTTTATGATATGCTGTGCCCTTAACCGGTCATCGTGAACCGCTAACCAAGTATTTGATAAAGCAAAGGCTTTCTTGATGGCGCGTGTTGGTATTGAAACCAAGAAATCCAGAAAGCGTCCTGTCACGATTGTGATCATCATGCTTGTGCTGATAGCTGCCTATACAGCCGGGTGGTTTTATATTTCCGGCAAGATTGAAGGCCGCGCAAAAGCCGATATAGCAAGGCTTGCATCACAGGGGGTAGGTGTTCAGTGTGAAGATCTGCACATGGGCGGTTATCCGTTGCGAGTGAATGTGGTTTGCGCAAGCATTTCATGGCAGAAGCCTTCCGAGGGCATGGCGTTTCGGGCTGGGCGTTTTACATCAGGCTCACCGGCTTATGCGCCACGCTCGCTTAGTAATGAGCTGACTGGTCCTGCATTCATTGAGTTTCCGGGTCTACAGCCACTGGAAATTAATTGGAGTAGGTTTACTTCGAATACACGTCTTGCCCGTCCATTTCCGACTGCGATTGAATTGAATGCGCGGGATGTGAATGTGGGCTTGCGCACCGAAACTACGACGACAGAACAGATCAGTACGGTTGAACAGATCAGCCTTCGCCTGAGCAGCGAGGATGATCTGCTTGAAATCAATGGCCGTTTTGCTGGGTTAAAGCTTGAACCATTTTTGATCGGTCATGCCAAAAGCCCAGAAATAGATGGTCTTGTTGATATGCAGATCGAAAATGCCGCGACTTTTCTTGCTGCCAGTCCGTCCCCGTTCAGCGAGCGGATGCGCGGCCATAGCGGTGTGATCAATCAGGCATTTTTATCTATGCCAAATGGAGCTATGATTTCGGTTGCCGGGCCGGTGGCTGTTGATGCGGAGGGTAAAATTAACGCGGATCTCAAAGTCACGCTGATTAACCCACAATCGTTTGCGCAGGCCGGCCAAACCATTTTCCCTGAACAGGGCGGCAATATTGCTACGGTTCTTTTTGCTCTTTCTGCCATGCCGAAAGATGAAAAGGGCAATCCGACAATGGATATTACCATTCGTGACGGACGGGCCCGTGCCGGTTTTATTCCGCTTGGTCGGGTGCCAGAATTATAAAAAAGGGCAGTTTTTATACTGCCCTTTTTTGATTATTCTTCGTTATTTGTCCGGGAGGCTGTTTGACGCCCGAAGTTGGGCGCATCAACTTCCTGACCGGCATCGATGATGCTGCGTCGCACTGCACGTGTGCGTGTGAACAGATCAAAAAGTGCTTCACCATCACCCCAGCGGATCGAGCGCTGCAAGGAAGCAAGATCTTCCGAGAAACGAGCCAGCATTTCAAGGATTGCGTCCTTGTTATGCAGGCAGACATCTCGCCACATCGTCGGGTCTGATGCTGCCAGACGTGTAAAGTCGCGAAAACCTGAAGCCGAATATTTGATGACTTCCGATTTTGTGACCTGTTCCAGATCACTGGCGGTGCCGACAATATTGTAAGCGATGATATGTGGAAGATGCGAGACGATGGCCAGCACCAGATCGTGATGCTGTGGGTCCATCTGGTCAAGACGCGAACCGCATTTTGTCCAGAAGGCGGAAAGCTTGTCGATTGCCGTTTGATCGGTATCGGGCAAAGGTGTGAGAATGCACCAGCGATTGGTGAAAAGCTCGGCAAAGCCTGCATCCGGGCCGGAATATTCCGTGCCCGCAAGCGGGTGGCCAGGAATGAAATGCACGTTCTGCGGCAGTTCCGGCTGCATTTGTGCAATGACCGAAGCTTTGGTCGAGCCGACATCTGTGACGATGGCACCGGGTTTGAGGCTGGATGCAATCTGTCGCGCAACAGTGCCGGATGAGCCGACTGGCACCGATATGATGACGAGGTCGGCATCTTTGACGGCTTGCGCACTATCGGTTGAATAGCTGTCGCCAAGGTTGAGTTCCTCGGTGCGTTTGAGGGTTTCTGCGCTGCGTGTGGCAATGGCGATATGATTGGCCAGACCTTCGCGGCGGATGACACGCGCTAAGGATGAACCGATGAGACCAATGCCAATAAGTGTGATTTTGTTAAATTGAATATCAGACATTGTTCTGTTTTAAAAACTCGATAAGAGCGGCGACAACACCGCGATTGGCTTCTTCCGTGCCGACGGTCATGCGCAGTGCATTCGGGAAGCCGTAGCTACCCACACGGCGCAGAATATAACCGCGCTTGCAAAGCCATTCGTCAGCCTTATCCGCTGAATGGGTAGCATCATCGGGGAAGTGCATCAGCAGGAAGTTGGTGACAGATGGTGTCACGCGCAGCCCAAGCCTGGTGAATTCATCCGTCAGCCATGTCAGCCATTTTTCATTGTATTCGACAGACTTTACCACATGCGCACGGTCACGGATCGCAGCAGCCCCTGCCGCAATTGCTGCCGCATTCATGTTGAAGGGACCGCGAATCCGGTTCACAGCATCAATGATGTGCAATGGTGCATACATCCAGCCGATCCGCAGGCCCGGCAGACCATGAATTTTTGAGAATGTGCGGGTCATGACGACATTTTCGTTTGATGAGACCAGCTCAAGACCTGATTCATAATCATTGCGACGAACATATTCCGCATAGGCAGCATCGAGCACCAGCAGAACAGTCTTTGGCAGGCCGGCGTGAAGACGACGTACTTCCTCAAATGGCAGATAGGTGCCGGTCGGATTGGCTGGATTGGCAATGAACACGATTTTTGTGCGTGGGGTTACACCAGCAAGGATCGCATCGACATCAATGCGCTCATTCTTTTCTTTCACAGTTACAGGCGTGGCGCCTGCGCCAAGGGTCTGGATTTTGTAAACCGCAAAACCGTGTTCAGTGATGATGGCTTCATCACCCGGTGCAAGATAGGTCTGGCAGAGCAGGCCCAGCAATTCATCCGAACCATTGCCGCAGATGATATTGCCGATGTTAAGCCCTTGCGTCTCGGCAATTGCTTCACGCAATGCAATTGCCTGTCCATCGGGATAAAGTGCGAGTGTATCGGCCAGATATCGATAGGCCTCCACAGCATGGGGGCTGGGTCCGATCGGTGTCTCATTGGAAGAAAGCTTATAGACCTTTGCAACGCCTTCTACATGTTCCTTGCCTGGCACATAGGCTGCAATGTCGAGCAGGCCGGACTTAGGCTGGGGACGGGAAAGATTTTGCATATTGGTCATGATTTTGGCTCCGCCAAAAGGACTGATGTTAAGGTTACGTTGCGGGCATAAACCGCTGCTGCGTTCAAGTCGAGAAAAACCTTGGGCATAAGGACTCTAGCGCTATTTATTGGCTTCTTTCGAGGTGGTTTTTCTCAAACCGCTGACCGGCGTTCCCTGTGGAGCGAGAACGGGGACAAAAACCCGTCGTGAGGAGCGTTGTGCAACCGGCAGACCCTGATAGAGACGCTTTTGTGCTTCAATTACAAGAACGCCGGAAAATAACGGCCACAGTTTGCGGCCAATCTTTTCGGCAGCCATGCAGGGGCGCATCATCCAGCGGCGTTTTACAGGCGGAAAATACAGCGCATTGCTGATTGTGTTCACGCTGAAATTGGCTTCGCGCAGCAGGGCGGTCAATTGTGTGCGGCTATAAGGACGACCGCTGCCAAATGGTGTGCGATCAAGCCGTGCCCAGACGCCACGCCGGTTGGGAACCACAATGACGAGGCGTCCATTGGGAGCAAGCACACGCCACATTTCCTTGAGCGTTTCGGAAGCATTTTCAGAATATTCCAGTGCGTGCACCATCAATACGCGATCAATGGAAGAATCAGGCAAGGGCAATTCTTCATCAAAGACAAGTGCAGTGCTGGATTTGCCCGGTGATGGCCATGCAACGGCCCCCTGTCCCGCAGGCATGAAAGCAAAGCTTCGTTCCGTATCAGCGCTGAAACGATCAAGGTAAGGAAGGCTATAGCCAAGACCAACAAGCCTTTCGCCCGGAACATGCCCCCACAGCGCTGCCAGCGCCATACGAATGGAGCGTTCGGCGAGGTGGCCAAGAGTGGTTTCGTAAAAGGAACGCAGTTCGATAATGTCCGTATGCATGGCAGGCACGCTATATCAAATCAATGAAATGGCAAATGATTATCCGCTATTCTCTTGTTCTCAAACTCGTGCACTGCAAAGGGTACATTTTTCTCAAAGCATGGTATAGAGCGTGCCTTTCGAAGCAACTATGCTTATAAATCAGGAGACGTAGCAGATGCCTCAGGTAGGCGGCAAAACCATTGACGTGCTTTTCAGCCCGGAGGAAATCGCTGCGCGTAATCTCGCGCTGGCAAAAGAAATAGCCGGGCGCGATTTTCATAATCTGCTGACGATTTCCATTCTCAAAGGGTCTTTCATCTTTGCAGCCGATCTTATTCGCGCGATGCATGATGCCGGTGTTGAACCGGATGTCGAGTTCATCACCGTTTCAAGCTATGGCAAGGGGACGACCAGTAGCGAAGTGCGCCTGTTGCGTGACATCGACAGCGATGTGAAAGACCGTGATGTTTTGTTGATCGATGATATTCTCGAATCAGGCAAGACTCTCAAATTCGTGCGTGAACTGATGCTTGAACGCGGAGCACGCAGTGTCAGCATCGCTGTCCTTCTCGACAAGAGCGTGCGTCGCAAGGTCGATCTTGATGCCGATTTCGTGGCGTTTGAATGCCCCGACTATTTTGTCGTCGGTTATGGCATGGATGTTGCCCATTCGTTTCGGCAGTTGCCCTATGTGGGACATGTCCGTGACTAACCTTGAGATTTCGGCTCTAACGGCCTGCAAATAGCGCTTTGCTATGCTTCCGGTGCTCATGTACGAAAAGTACATTCCGCTCCGGTTCTCGCAAATCACTATTTTCGGCACGTTATAACCAAAATCTCCCGCGGCTAGTGGCATATGCTGCCAAAGTCGGGTGAGTAAGCCTAATCGAACTGCAGCAATCGCTGGAGATATTCCTTCTCCATCTGTGGTGTCAGTGCGTCGCCGAGCTTGCGGCGGATTGCATCGAGGATTTCACGGGCGCGTTGAATATCAATTTCGCCCGGAACCTTGACGCCATTGTCAATAGACATGCCGTTGCTACCCTGCTGACGGCCGAGTGGATCACGGCCATTCTGCCCCTGTTGTCCGCTCTGGCCCTGACCATCCTGTCCCATGGCCTGCTGCATTTGCTGCATCATATCACGACCACCGCGGCGCAGAGCTTCGAGCGCATTTCCCTGCTGGTCGCCAGCTTCAGTGCTTTCGCTGCGACCAAGAGCATCGGCGGCATTTCCCATGGATTTACCCGCTTCGGAGAAATCCTTATTGGGGTCTATGCCCATATCTTTCAGGTCTTCGCCAAATTTCTTCAGTTCCTGCTGAAGGGCCTGTTGCTGTTGTTGCAGCCTGCGCATGGCTTCAGCCATTTCCGATGAGGTTTCACCGGACTGGCCGCCTTGCTGCGATTCGCCTTGCGCAATGGTTCCATCATCACCCGGCAGCATATCTTCATCGCCAAATAGACCATTGCCATATAGCTGCTGCTGCATCTGCTGATCGAGTTTGAAGGTCTCGTTCATCATCTGCTGCTGACGGCGCATCAGATCGCCCAGCTTGTTCATCTGCTGTTGCATAGGACTAGCCTGACCCTGACCCTGGCCTTGCTGACCTGCTTGAGACTGTTGCCCCATTTGCAGATTGTTCATCATGTCCTGCAATTGCGACAGAAGCTGTTCTGCCTGATCACGCGATCCCTGACGGGCCAGATTTTCAATCTGGTCCATCATCCGTGCCAAATCCTTGTCGGTCAGCATGCGCGTATTCGGGTCCATTGGCTGATTGCGGGCATTTGGATTCTGTTGCTGGCGCTGGGCAAATTCATGCAGGAATTGCTGCATTGCCTCGCGCAATTGTGCAGTCAGCTTTTCGATCTCTTCCTGCGAGGCGCCATTCTGCAAGGCATTGCGCAAAGCTTCCTGCGCCTGACGCAGGCGCTTTTCGGCTGCTGAAAGATTGCCGTCTTCAATGCCCAGTGCCACCTGCCACATATAGTCTGCCGTATCGCGCAGTGCATCGTCGCCGGTTGCAAGCCGTAAGCGGGTGCGGATCGTCACGAGACCAAGATAATGGGCCTTGTCCTTGATCGTCTCTTCCGGGCGGATCATCAGCGCTGAAAGCATATCGCGGACATGATCACGCTGAGTGGCATCAAGCGCCAGTATCCGGCGCTGCTCTGCAACAGCCTTTGCCAGCGGATTGGAGAAAGGACGCTCGGGAAGAGTAATGATCTTTGTCTCACTGCGTCCGAATTTGCCTGCGGCATCGGTTGCAACAAGTGTCAGCGCAACTTTTTGACCAGCCCATGGGTGCTGGGTCAGGTCTTTGGATGTGCTTGCTTCCTTTGTCCCACGACGCGGCAGGGCGAGCGGCAGGTCCGGCGCATCATAGAGAGGCGCTGTTTCTTCGTCTTCATGGTCGATATCGAGCGGAACGATCTCTCCATAGGCTTTGATCGCACCATAATCATCGGAAATTTCGTAGGCGAGCTGCAAGGTGCCATTGAGTGCATGGCCGGGCTCTTTGGTAAAATGGATGCTTGGAGGATTGTCGGGCGTTACCGCAAATGTCCAGCGCATATTGATGCCGGACAGTGTCAGGGTCTGGTCCTGTTGAAGATCGTAACGGAAGCTACGGCTTTTATCGGCAAGCGTTCCTTGTGTTTCGTCTTCTTTGGGCAAGACGGGCTTTATTTCACTGCGGTGGCCGGTTGAATCCGTCGTGGTCAGTCGTTCAGAACCGCCGCCAATAATACGAATATTGACGATGCTGCCTTGTGGCACCGTGATTGGCTTTTCGACATTCGCTTCATCCAATGTCGTGCTGAGGAATATTGGTGCGCGTCCGGTATATTGGGGTGGTGTTACCCATGCATCAATACGCGTAACTGATGATGGCGACCCTGTCCGAATGTTGAAAGCATCAGAAATATGGCCGCTATTCGGGCTGATACTAAAAGCTGCGGCGGTCACAAACAGCAGTGCTACGATTGCACGCAATGCAAGAGGGTCGCGTTCTGGAATATGCGGGCGCGGAATACCCGATTGCAGGTTTTTAAGCCGTTCGGCCATGCGGCGCTTATGTTCGTGCCAAAGTGCTAAGGCAAACGGATCATTGTTTCCTGTTGCCATTTCCCAGCTTTGGACAGCCAGCGGTTCATGGATCAGCCCGTTTACATCTTCAATGCGGGTGGTGATTGCATTTTCATCAGGCCGTTTAAAACGAAAAGGCAGATAAAGGGCAATAATGCCTGCAAGGCCAAACAGTCCGAGCACCGCAATATGCAACCAGCGCGGCATCAGCGCAAAAAGGCCAAGCCAGCTTAAGCTTGCAAAAAGTGCAATCAGCAGAATCAGTGGCAAGATAAGCGGCCATAGCCGCTCGAAACTGAGGGTCAAAAAACTTTGCAGACGCAAGCGCCTGAGTGCTGCATCTTCACCGGAAAACAGCTTGAAAAACGCATCGCGCTTGCGGTTTGGCAAGTCCTTGCTGTCTTTTCTTTGCTGTGTCATCGGGGCTTTCTGATGCGTGTGACGTTTGTGTTGTATTCACAGAATAACACGCATCATGGCAAAGACGAGGCTATGGTCTTAATTAGAGCGCGTTTTGATCTGATTAAATCAGATTGGCGCTCTAATCATTGTTTTTAACGCGCATCTTATCCGAAAACCGCTTCACATTTTTCGGGATGCGCTTATAGCCAGTCCGGTACAGAATCGAGTGCCAAAAGCTCTTCATAGGTCCGGCGTGGACGAATGACGTGATAGCGATCACCATCCACCAGCACTTCCGGGATCAGAAGGCGGCTGTTGTAGGTGCTCGACAGAACCGCGCCATAAGCACCCGTTGTGCAAACCGCAATCAGATCGCCGGGAGCGGGTTTTGCCACTTCACGGTCAAGGCCGAGATAGTCGCCGGTTTCACAGACGGGTCCAACAAAATCGGCACGAATGCGCGGGGCATTATCCCTGGTTTCGATGACAGGCTTGATGTCGTGGAAAGCCTCATAAAGGGTCGGACGAATGAGGTCATTCATCGCCGCATCAACGATGATGAAGTTCTTGGCGTCACCTTCTTTGACGAAAATTACTTCTGTCACCAGAAGACCGGCATTGCCGACGATCAGACGGCCCGGCTCAAATACGGTCTTGAGGCCGAGCGGCTTGATGTGTTTCGCAACGATTTGCGCATAGGCAACCGGCAGTGGCGGCGGATTGTTATCGGTACGATAAGGAATGCCCAAACCACCACCGACATCGACATGGCGCAGATTGTGGCCATCGGCCTGCAATTCCTGCACAAGCTGCGCCATGAGTGCAAAAGCACTGTCGAAAGGCTCAAGATCAATGATCTGGCTTCCGATATGCATGTCAATGCCAACAACGTCGATACCGGGCAGGCTTGCTGCACGCGCATAGGCCTGACGGGCTTTTATGCGTGGAATGCCGAATTTATTTTCCGATTTTCCGGTCGAGATTTTGGCATGGGTCTTGGCATCGACGTCCGGATTGATGCGTAGCGAGACTGATGCAACCTTGCCCGCTTTCACTGCACGGGCAGAAAGAATTTCAAGCTCAGGTTCAGATTCGACATTGAAGCAGTAAATGCCTGTATCAAGCGCAAAATCCATTTCGCGCGGAGTTTTGCCAACGCCGGAGAATACGATTTTGCTGGCCGGAATGCCTGCGGCCAAGGCGCGGCGAATCTCGCCTTCTGAAACCGTGTCAGCGCCTGCGCCAAGCCTGGCGAGGGTTTTAAGCACAGCGAGATTAGAATTGGCCTTCAACGCATATGTCACCAGCGTATCCATGTCAGCGAAAGCTTCGCTGAAAACGCGGAAATGACGCTCGATGGTTGCGCGGGAATAGACATAGAAGGGCGTGCCGACATGCTGCGCAATTTCAGGCAGGCTCAGATTTTCGGCGTGCAGAATGCCGTTGCGATATTCGAAATGATTCACGGGAAACAGTCCCTGCTTGATCAGGAATTAGAGGATTTTGTCGAGGATGAAGGGCTTGTCTTCCTTCGGTTTCTCGACCGTTCGGCCCTGCTCATTGGTGATCATCTGCGCAGGTGGCGGTTCAAGCGGACCTGCTCGACCGCAAGCGGAAAGAGTAGCAGCAAGAGCTGTTATCAGAAGCACGGAAGAAATGGCGGAGCGGCCTGTCATCTGCTTTGGTTCCCGGAAATTGTCCTATGGGTCAGGTCTAACCCAAAATGTCAGAAAGTGAAATCACTCCTTTAACAGTGACTTCACTTTGATTGTCAGCTTACGCTTTCGCGATGCGATTTTTCCAGTAAGCAATCTGGTTGCGTACCTGCTGCGGAGCAGTGCCGCCAAAGGATTGGCGGCTTTCGACTGACTGCTCAACCGTCAGATAGCCGAAGATTGCATCGGTAATGCCCGGATTGATTGACTGCAGGTCTTCAAGCGAGAGTTCTGCGAGATCAATCTGCTTGCTTTCAGCCAAAGCCACAGCGCGACCTGTCACATGATGCGCATCGCGGAAAGGAAGCCCCAGTTCACGCACCAGCCAGTCAGCAAGATCGGTCGCCGTTGAATAGCCGGAACCGGCAGCTTTTTTCATAGCGTTTATATTGACGCTCAGATCGCGCACCATGCCGGACATTGCAGCGATTGCCAGTTCCAGATTTTCAGCAGCGTCGAAAACCTGTTCCTTGTCTTCCTGCATATCCTTGGAATAGGCAAGCGGCAGCCCCTTCATGATGGTCAGCAGTGCCACGAGCGAACCATTGATGCGACCGGTCTTGGCGCGTACAAGTTCGGCAGCATCGGGGTTTTTCTTCTGCGGCATGATCGAAGAGCCGGTCGAGAAAGCGTCGGACAAGCGGACGAAATTGAACTGGGGTGTGGACCAGATGACGATTTCTTCAGCCAGACGCGACAGATGACCGGCACAGATTGCAGCCAGCGACAAAAATTCCAGCGCATAGTCGCGGTCGGAAACGCTATCAAGCGAATTACGGGTTGGCTCACGGAAACCAAGGCTTTGTGCGGTCATGTGACGATCAATCGGGAAGCCTGTGCCTGCAAGGGCCGCTGCACCCAGAGGCGATTCGTCCATGCGCTCAATAGCATCGTTTACACGCGACAGATCGCGGCCAAACATTTCCACATAGGCCATGCAATGATGGCCAAAAGTGACAGGTTGTGCCGTTTGCAGATGTGTGAAACCCGGCATGACGGTTGCTGCATGTTCTTCTGCGCGTTCAAGAAAAGCTTCGATCAGGCCTTTAAGGGCGGCGGCGGTTTTCTGCATTTCGCGCTTGACCCAAAGGCGGAAATCAACCGCTACCTGATCATTGCGCGAACGGGCCGTATGCAGACGCCCGGCGGATGCGCCAATAAGATCGGCCAGTCGCGCTTCAATATTCATATGAATATCTTCCAGCTTGCGAGAGAAGGTAAATTTGCCGTCCTCAATTTCTTTCAGGATGGTTTTCAGGCCGTCTTCAATCTTTTTATGATCTTCTGCCGTAATGATGCCTGTCTTTGCAAGCATGGCAGCATGGGCGAGAGAACCTTGAATATCCTGCGCATAGAGCTTGCGGTCGAAGCCGATCGATGCATTGATCTCTTCCATGATTGCATCGGGACCTGAGGCAAAACGGCCGCCCCACATCTGGTTGCTTGATTTTTGTTCGCTCATGCTCGTATGCCTCGAATGCAAGATTAAAGGAAAGTGACGCGAGATGGCAGAAGACAAGGTTAAGGCAAAATCAGGCAATCGGAAGATTGTCCTTCTTGCAGCGCTTGCCGGTGTCATCGCCGGTATAGGCGCGGTATACGTGATGAAACAGCCTTCTGGCAATGCTGCCAGCAGCAATGTTTCAGCGAAATCGGATGCAGCTTCCGCACAATGTGCGTTGAAGGCTGAAAGTTTGAAGAGCCTTGCTGAGGCCGCAACGGGCGGCGTTGCCGCCATGCGTGCAGCTGAAAAGCCTATTTCAGTGGCTCATATTGCTTTCAATGGGCCAGATGGCAAGCAAATGACGCTTGGTGATTACAAGGGCAAGACGTTGCTTGTAAACCTTTGGGCGACATGGTGCGCACCGTGCCGGGAAGAAATGCCCGAACTTGATAATCTGCAAGCGCAAAAGGGCGGCAGCGACTTTGATGTGGTTGCTATCAATATCGATACCGGATCGGATGAGAAGCCAAGCAAGTTTCTTGAAGAGATCGGCATCAAGAGCCTGAGCCTCAACCGTGATGCCACCATGTCGAGCTTTAATGAGTTAAAGCGCAAGAATCTGGCTTTTGGCCTGCCAGTTACTTTGCTGGTCGATAAGGATGGTTGCCAGATTGCGTCGATGAATGGCCCCGCTCCATGGGATGGCCCGGATGCCATCAATCTGATTGAAGCTGCGCAAAAACTTTAGATAGACAAATATCTCATTTGGTGGCTTCCTTCTTTCTATAAAGGGGATATTACAGATGAGTATGGAAGTCTGGCTGGCATTTTCTGCTGCATCCATTGTGCTTTTGATTATTCCGGGACCAACGATTTTGCTGGTGGTCTCCTATGCGCTTGGTCAGGGCTGGAAAGCAGCTCTCCCCATGGCAATCGGTGTGGCGCTTGGTGATTTTACCGCCATGACGCTGTCCATGCTGGGGGTCGGTGCACTTCTCGCCACGTCGGCGACAATATTTACTGTCGTGAAATGGGTTGGTGCTGCCTATCTCATCTGGCTGGGTATAAAATTGTTTCGGGCCGGTGGCAAAATGGACGCCAAAGCGCGGCACGATGAGGTGAAGCCAGTGCGGATGCTGCTTCATGCATGGCTGGTGACGGCGCTAAATCCCAAAAGCATTACCTTTTTTGTGGCTTTCCTGCCGCAGTTCCTGAGCCCGCATCGGGATTTCATGACGCAGATGCTGGTCTTTGAAACGACGTTCCTTGTGCTGGCATTTCTCAATGCCTTTGCTTATGCGCTGATTGCCACGCGCGCCCGTCGTTTCTTTGCCAATGAGCGTGCTTTGCGCATTTTCAATCGGGCCGGTGGAACAATGTTGATCGGGGCTGGTGTTGCAACAGCCTCTATCCGATCAAGCTGATTTAAAGCCGGAGCGCTTGAGCTGGACGATTGCCAGTTCAAGGGCTGACAGAAATGCCGAACGGTCCCTGGGAGAAAAGGGGGCCGGTCCGCGCGTGGTCTCGCCTGCGGAGCGCAGTGAATCCATCAGATTGCGCGTTGCAAGTGTGTTGCCGATGGTGCTTGCCGTATGAACCTTGCCATTGGGTGCGATGACCGATGCACCCATTTCAATCGACCGGCTCACAAGCGGAATATCTGCCGTAATCACAATAATTCCGGGTCGGGAGTTTTCAGCAATCCAGTCATCGGCTGCATCAAGCTTGTCAGAGACAATCACCCGTTCCACACGTTCTGCATCACGCGGTATGGCGATATAGCTGTTGGCGACCAGCACAACAGGCAGATTGTGCCTTTCGGCAACACGGTAGACTTCCGCCTTTACGGGGCAGGCGTCGGCATCAACAAAAATGCGGATTGTATCGTTCTGAATATCCATGAGGTTTCATAGGCAGAAGTAAGCCATTTGGCAAATTGATCATAGCAATCAGATTTATGCGATAGCTTAATGGATGCAACGGGATTAGAGGGAAGAAAACAGGAACGTCTGCATCATGGCCACCCGCTATTTCCCGATCATGTTTGTGCTGCTCTGGGCCACCGGCTTTATCGGGGCAGGGCTTTCCATGCCCTATGCAGAACCGTTCAGCTTCATGGCGGTGCGGTTTTCTATTGCAGCTCTCATCATGATCATATGGGCAATGGCAAGTCGCAGTGTCTGGCCAAGAGGCAAAATATTACTCAATGCGGCAATTGTCGGCTGCCTCATCCATGGGGGTTATCTTTCAGCGCTTTTCTGGGCCGTGCATCATGGTTTGCCAGCGGGAATGTCCGGGCTTGTTGCCGGGCTGCAACCCATGCTGACTACGCTGATTGCGGCAGTTCTGCTAGGAGAGCGGGCCAGCGGGCGTCAATGGCTGGGGTTACTCATCGGCTTTCTTGGGGTGACGATGGTGGTCTGGCCTAAATTTTCGGGCCATAGCGGTGTTGATCCGCAAAGCCTGCTGGCAGCTTTTATTGCTGTTCTTGCGATCAGCACCGGCACAGTCTGGCAGAAGCGTTTTGGCACGGCTGCGGATATTAAAACCGGGACGGCAGTGCAATATATTGCTGCCGCAGCAATGACTGCAATTTGTGCTTTTGCATTTGAAACACGGATTATGGTCTGGTCGCCGCCGATGATCTTTGCGCTGGTCTGGTTGACGCTTGCGATTTCCATCGGTGCAATTCTGGCGCTGCTGGTGATGATCCGCGAAGGCGCGATGTCGAAGGTCGCATCACTTTTTTATCTGGTGCCAGGTACTGCTGCGATCATGGCCTATCTGATTTTCGGGGAAACGCTTGGTCCCATTCAGATTGCCGGCATGGTCGTAACGACACTTGGTGTGGCCCTGACTACCCTGCGTCGATAACTACCTTGCGTCGATAAGTTCGGGTTGTTGTTCCCGTTTGCGGAAGATCATGATTGCTGCGTTGATTTCTGCACCGATAATGAAGATCGCTGAAAGCATATAGAGAAACACGATTGCCACCATGATAGAGGCAAGACCTGCATAGGTGGTGACATAGTTTGCAAATGTTTCGAGATATTTTGCAAAGGCAGTTGCGGCGGCCAGCCATGCAATCAAGGTGATGCCGATGCCGGGGAGAATGTCGCTGATGCGGCGTTTTCCGGCAGGCAGCCATATATGTACCATGAATAGTGCCAGCACCAGAACGATGACAGTAATCGTATAGCGCCAGATAGCGATTGTGCCGGTGAAGGGTGCAATGTCGGGAAACCATTGTTCGGCCAGACGCACAGCAAGCGGAGCAAGAACCAGCAGAAAGCTGATCGCCATCAGGCTGATTGTCCCGATAAGCACGAAGCCAAGGCTTTGCAGGCGACAGAAAATAATCGAGCGCTGGTCGGTTACGCGATAGGCGCGATTGAGTGACATGCGAAGCGCTTCCACACCGTTAGAGGCAAAATAGGCGGCGGCGATCACACTCATCGTCAGAAGCCCTCTGCGCTGAACCGTCAGGACATTCATCACCTCATTGGCAATGGGGGCTGCGATATTGGAGGGCCACATGTCGAAAACCACATGTACGGCATTATTTGCAAATTCCTTGGTGCCCAGAAAACCGGCAAGTGTTGTTGCAAATATCAGAAAGGGGAACAGCGCCATCAGTCCTGAAAGCGCTATATGAGAGGCAAATGCCCAGCCATCATCGCTGCTGAAATGATTATAAACATCGAAGGTGATCTGCCGGAGAAAACGCCTGATTTTTCGCATCCGCAGATTAATCCTTCGGTCGACTGACATTCATTTCAAACGCTTTTAAATCTAGTATTAGATTCAATATTGCAAGGGGATAGTCGTTTTAAACTGGTTACGAATCAAGCACTGTGACCAAAAAGCAGAAGCGGAATCCATATATGGTCTTTGACAATGTGAAGCGAAACATTCTTATAACCGGTTGCTCTTCCGGTATTGGTGCCTATTGCGCGACAGCTTTGCATCAGGCCGGGTGGCGCGTGTTTGCCACTGCACGTAAAGATGATGATATTGCAGCATTGAAAGCCAAGGTGATTGAGGCTTTCTATCTCGATTATACCGAGCCGCAATCAATCGCAGCGCTGGTTGATGAAGTCTTGCGTGCAACCGATGGCAGGCTGGATGCGCTTTTTAACAATGGTGCCTATGCGCAGCCGGGGGCAATCGAGGATCTTCCGGTTGAAGCGTTACGCATGCAGTTTGAAGCCAATTTTTTTGGCTGGCATGATCTCACACGGCGTATAATTCCCATCATGCGCAAGCAGGGCCATGGCCGGATCGTTCATTGTTCGTCTATTCTGGGGCTTGTGCCGATGAAATGGCGCGGTGCTTATGTGGCATCGAAATTTGCGCTTGAAGGCCTGATGATGGCGCAACGCATGGAGCTTGAAGGCTCCGGCATTGAAGTATCGTTGATTGAGCCGGGTCCGATTGCCTCTCAGTTCACTTATAATGCCGCCATTCATGCCCGTGCAAATATTGATCTTGAGCATTCCGTGCATCGCGAACTCTATCAGCGCCAGATGGCAAAGCTTGATGGTGGCGGAACGAAATCCAAAAACAAGCTTGGCCCGGAAGCGGTTTACGCGGTACTTCTTCATGCATTGGAAGCGCCAAGGCCGCGTCCGCATTACGTGGTTACACGACCGGCAAAACTGGGTATTCTGGCACGGCGTCTGCTGCCATCACGCTGGCTATATAAAATGCTGTCTGACCAGTCCTGAGTTTAGAAAAAGACGGCAGACCATGGGAGGACTATAAATGGGTTTTGTGTTCAAGGCAGCGGTTATCGTGGCCGTTGTTGCAGTGGCTATTGTTCTGATTATTGGCCTGCGCAATATGATGCGCGGTGGTGACGGCAATTTCTCCAACAAGATGATGCAGTTGCGTGTCCTGTTGCAGTTTGTTGCAATTTTGCTGGTCATAGGCGCTATCTATTTTGCAAGACAGGCAAGCGGACAGTAACAATGGTGAAACTCAACAAGATTTATACACGCACGGGTGATGATGGCACAACGGGCCTGACATCGGGTGCACGTCGTCTGAAATCGGATCTGCGTGTGGAGGCCTATGGCACGGTTGATGAGACCAATGCCTGTATTGGTCTTGTGCGGCTTCATACTGATAGTGCAGATTACAAGCATATTGATGTGATGCTTATGCGTATTCAGAATGATCTGTTCGATCTTGGCGCCGATCTTTCAACACCTGATGATGGCGAACCACTGGCTTACGAGCCGCTGCGTATTGTTGCCTCGCAGGTTGAGCGGCTTGAATCTGACATTGATTATCTGAATGCGGATATTCCGCCACTGCGCTCGTTCATTCTGCCGGGAGGTTCGGCGGCGTCAGCGGCCCTGCATCTGGCGCGTACTGTTTCCCGAAGGGCTGAAAGGCTGATGGTGGCGCTTGCCAAGGTTGAGGGCGAAGTGGTCTCGAAAGAGGCGCTGCAATATATCAACCGCCTCTCCGATTTTCTGTTTGTCGCCGCACGCTCCGTCAATGATAATGGTGCGAGGGATGTTCTTTGGGTGCCGGGCCAAAACCGATAGGCATTGCCGTGAGGCCTGACGACAATGCGCGTTGCGGCTGGATTTAAACGCCGCGCTTATTGCCCCAGATCAGCACATGAAGCTGGGGCAGGACACGCGCCTCAAACCAGCGATCTGCCATTACCTTGTCGATCAGCCATTCCATGCGGTTCATGATACCATCCATATCGATGCGTGCATCGTCATCTTCGGGTGGGGGCGGCGTGTGATTGCCGGGCTGAAGATAGATGGGGAGATGCGGGTGAAGTGCCGATGTCGCCTTCGCAAAAGCATAATCTGCATCGTCAAAGACCACGAATTTCAGCACAGTCTTTGGTTTTGGTCCAGCTGCATCGATGCAGCTGGCAAGTGCATTCCAGTCTGTTTGCATGCCGCTTGAAGGCGGTTTCGGGCTGAGTACAAGTGTATCGAGTTTGGCGAACCAGTCTTTTGCTACCGATCCCTGGGTTTCCAGTGCAAAGCGATAATTTTGCGCGTGACCATGATCGATCAGTGGCCCCAAAGGCTGAATGGCTGGATTGCCGCCAGAAAGTGACACTGTTATGGGCTTTTTTCCTGAAAGTGTCGTCACTTCTTGCCATATGGCATCAATGCTCATCGGTTTCCAGTCATGGCGAAAACGGCTTTCAACAGCGTGCAGACTGTCACACCATGCGCAGCGATAGTCGCAGCCACCTGTGCGCACAAAAACAGTCGGCTCGCCGCTTAATACGCCTTCGCCCTGAATGGTTGGACCGAAAATCTCGCTGATGCGGATTTCGGGACCGGCTTTCATATTCTATTTCCGGGCCGATATTCCGCCCATGTTTTGGGCGTTTCACTGACCCTTACAGCGGTGACTTCCTGCCAGCGCGTCTTGCACCAGTCATAAAGGTGACGTGCCAGAAACTCTGCCGTTACACGATCATGCCCAAGCACATCATTGAGATGACGGTGATCAAGTTCATTATCAATATAGTGCTTTAACGGCGCAAGCTCGTGATAATCACGGACAAAGCCATGCTGATCGAGATCATTGGCGGATAGTTCAATTTCCACGATATAGTTATGCCCGTGCAACCGTGCGCATTGATGATCGGCGGGGAGCTGTGTCAACTGATGCGAAGCAGAGAAATGGAACTCCTTGGTGATGCGAAACATCAGGCGCTCCTATTTTCGATTGTCGAGCGCCAGAAATCAGCATCTTCATAACGGGTCGGATCCGTGATGCCTGCGAGGTGAAAGGCCTCGCGTCGTTCAACACAGGTGCCGCAACGCCCACAATGATGCTCGCCGCCCTTGTAGCACGACCATGTTGCCTCAAATGGTGTCTTGTATTTTGCACCATCGATCACGATGTCGCTTTTGGACTTTTGAACATATGGTGCAAGCAGCCGAATATCGGCATAGCCCTCCAGCGCATGATTTTGCATGGTCTGGAAAGCATTGATAAAGCCGGGACGGCAATCTGGATAAATGAAGTGATCACCACCGTGAACAGCAAGCGCCACGGCGTCGGCTTTTTGTGCTGCTGCTACGCCAAAAGCGATAGTCATCATGATGGCATTGCGGTTGGGAACAACGGTTATTTTCATTGTTTCTTCGGCATAATGACCATCGGGCACATCAATTTTATCAGTCAGCGCCGAGCCTGTCAGACTGGCCCCGATCGGGCTGATATCGATGATCTGGTGCGCAACGTTAAGCCGTCTGGCACAGGCCTGTGCGAAGCTCAGTTCCTTTTTGTGTCGTTGGCCGTAATCGAAAGAGATAAGGCCAGTGAGTTGATGTTCCGCTGCAATTTTATGAGCAAGCGAAACTGAGTCCAATCCGCCGGAGCAGATGACAAGTGTCTTCATTGTTTTGAGTCCTTGTTTTGACCGGGTAGGCTGCGACCGGATATTTAGGCTGCTTTCCTAGCCCATGGGTTTGAGCTTGTAAACGCCATGAAAGTGGGAGGATCAGAAATGATGCGGTGAAGTGTGTTGAAGACTATCAAACTGATTATATGCACTCCGATGAATGTTAGGGGCAGGACTCATTGATTTGATGAGAATGGCATCTGAAATGACCAGATATGCAAGGAGAGACGTGAGGACCGGGGTAGTTCCCCCGGTTGAGCGGCTCGACGCAGCAGATCGTCACGTCATTTCGATGTCCGAAGGATGTGGCCCATCCGCCCGGCCTACTTCGTCGAAAAGTCTTGAAAATGAACCACATTTCCTACGTCTTTTCTTCTCGTATCCGAACGGATGGCCTCACACCATTCCCGTCAAATCAATGAGTCCTGACCCTAGTGCGAAAACGGAATGATTATCTGCCAGAATATATGCATTTAAATCGATATTGCCGCCCATACGCGATTGACGCGCACGTCAACCGTCTTTAGGTTTCGTGCCGGTTCCTGATGCTGCGGGGGAGTGCTGGATTTAACGGTGTTTCTGTCAGCAGCGTTGTCATGTCGGATTCTGGCATGCGGGCAAAGATTCATGGCGGCATAGTCAGGTCGCAAAAGTCATTGAAGAGGTAATCGCGGATGAAAGTCCTTGTCGCAGTAAAGCGGGTTGTAGATTACAACGTAAAGATCCGTGTTAAGGGTGATGGTTCAGGCATTGAGCTTGCCAATGTCAAGATGTCGATGAACCCTTTTGACGAGATCGCGGTTGAAGAAGCGATCCGTTTGAAGGAAGCTGGCAAGGTTACGGAAATTGTCGTGGTTTCTGTTGGACCGGCACAGGCGCAGGAAACATTGCGTACCGCTCTTGCCATGGGGGCTGACCGTGCAATTCTGGTCAAGACTGATGAAACAGTCGAGCCGCTTGGCGTTGCCAAGGTGCTGAAGGGCGTGGTCGAAGCTGAACAGCCGGATCTCGTATTCCTTGGCAAGCAGGCGATTGATGACGACAGCAACCAGACCGGCCAGATGTTGTCGGCACTGCTCAACTGGAGTCAGGCAACTTTTGCATCGAAAGTTGAGCTCGGCGACGGTTCGGCCAAGGTCACGCGCGAAGTCGATGGCGGCCTTCAGACCATTGATGTGAAGCTTCCGGCGATTGTTACGGTTGATTTGCGTCTTAACCAGCCGCGCTATGCATCGCTGCCAAACATTATGAAAGCCAAGAAGAAGCCGCTTGATGAAAAATCACCGGCTGATTTTGGTGCTGATATTGCGCCGCGCCTCAAGGTTTTGAAAACTGAAGAACCGGGTGGCCGCAAGGCTGGCGTGAAGGTTGGTTCGGTTTCTGAGCTGGTTGAGAAGCTTAAAGCCGACGGCGTATTGTAAGACATCGGAAGGGATAAACACATGGCTATTCTTCTTATCGCCGAACATGACAATGCAAGCCTTTCCGATCAGACTGCAAAGGCGCTGACAGCAGCAGCCAGGATCGGTGGTGATATTGATATTCTGGTTGCAGGCAAGGGCGCAAAAGCTGTGGCCGATGCTGCCGCCAAGCTTGTCGGTGTGCGCAAGGTTCTGCTTGCTGAAAGCGATGCGCTGGAAAATCGTCTGGCTGAGCCGCTGGCAGCGACAATTGTTGAACTGGCGAGCAATTATGACACGATCATTGCGCCAGCAACGACCTCTGCCAAGAATGTGCTGCCGCGCGTTGCAGCGCTTCTTGATGTGATGCAGCTTTCGGAAATCATGGAAGTTGTGTCCGCTGACACTTTCAAGCGTCCGATCTATGCAGGTAACGCGATCCAGACTGTGCAGTCGAGTGATGCCAAGAAGGTTATTACGGTTCGCACGGCGTCTTTCTCGGCAACGGGCGAAGGCGGTTCTGCTCAAGTTGAAAGTGTCAATGCTGCGAACGATCCTGCGCTTTCGAGCTTTGTTGAAAATGCATTGTCGGGTGGTGATCGCCCGGAACTGACCTCTGCCAAGATTATCATCTCGGGTGGCCGTGCACTTGGTTCGTCGGAAAAATTTGAAGAAGTGATTCTTCCTGTTGCTGACAAGCTGGGTGCAGCGGTTGGCGCCAGCCGTGCAGCGGTTGATGCTGGCTATGCACCAAATGACTGGCAGGTTGGTCAGACCGGCAAGGTGGTTGCGCCTGAACTTTACATCGCGGTGGGTATCTCGGGTGCGATTCAGCATCTGGCAGGCATGAAAGACAGTCGCATAATCGTAGCGATTAACAAGGATGAAGAAGCACCGATCTTCCAGGTGGCCGATTATGGTCTTGTCGGTGATCTCTTCACTCTGCTGCCAGAGTTTGAAAAAGCGCTCTGATTGAACGAAAAGGCGGTAGGCTCAACCTGCCGCCTTTTTAAATTTTATACGCAGGAGCGGCTCGCGTGACGGTCTTGCAATTTTTTGCTTTTAGCTGTCTTGTGAGGCAGGCTTTTTATAAGCGCGAATGCGTATGCATGGAGGAGTAGATACTGTGGCAATTAAAACGGTAGGTATTGTTGGCGCTGGCCAGATGGGTGGCGGAATTGCTCATGTATGCGCATTGGCAGGATATGAAGTGCTTGTGCATGATGCATCGGCTGAACGTCTTGAAAAAGGAATTGCCACAATCAATGGCAATATGGCCCGGCAGGTTTCTTCCGGTAAGCTTCAAGAACAGCAGCGTGCGGATGCGATGAAGCTGATCCGTGCGGCCAATTCGATGGAAGATCTTGCTGGCGTCGATCTGGCCATTGAAGCTGCGACTGAAGATGAGACCATCAAGCGCAAGATTTTTAGCCAGCTTTGTCCCGTGCTCAATCCCGAAGCGATTGTTGCAACCAATACATCTTCGATTTCGATCACGCGCCTGGCATCAACAACTGATCGCCCGGAACGTTTTATCGGTATTCATTTTATGAATCCGGTTCCGTTGATGAAACTGGTTGAACTGGTTCGCGGTATTGCAACCGATGAAGAAACTTTTCGCAAGTCGAAGGATTTTGTCACCGCGCTTGGCAAGACTGTGACGGTTGCTGAAGATTTTCCGGCTTTTATCGTCAATCGTATTTTGCTGCCGATGATCAATGAAGCGATCTACACGCTCTATGAAGGCGTTGGTAGCGTAGAAGCGATTGATACGGCGATGAAGCTTGGTGCAAATCACCCGATGGGTCCATTGCAGCTTGCTGACTTTATCGGTCTTGATACTTGTCTGTCGATCATGCAGGTGCTGCATGATGGCTTGTCGGACTCGAAATATCGTCCATGCCCGCTTTTGGTCAAATATGTTGAAGCTGGCTGGCTGGGGCGTAAGACCGGGCGTGGCTTTTATGATTATCGTGGTGAGACCCCCGTTCCGACACGCTAATTAAAGATGTAACAACTGAGCTGACAAGCCGGTGTTCGCACCGGCTTTTTATTGTTGTCTTTTTTATTGGTGGCTAATTTCCCACACTTGTGGAAAAGCTGAATATCCTTACCGTTAACTTAACCTTAACCATGCGGATTCAGGGGTTGTTCATCTTTAATTGTTAAAGTTTTCATTAAGATGTTGGGAGCAAAAAAACATTGCTTTAACCCTATGCGGGTTTGCGCCTGGCATCATTTTCGAGAAGCAATTTGGTGAAGAGGTGAAGGCGATGAACATTATAGTTCAGCTGCGTGACAGCGTTAATGTTATTCGTGAATTCGTCGCACCAAGCTACAGGCCCGAGCGCCATTACATGCGCGGACCTGGCCCGGCTTGCGCGGCGCGTACAACGAACTGATTTATGAATTAAAGCGCGTATGATCTTATTTTTAGATCATACGCGCTTTAATCGTGGCTTATTCCAGACCTTCAAACAGTGCAGTTGAGAGGTAACGTTCTGCGAAGGATGGAATGATGATGACGATGTTCTTGCCCTTGTTTTCAGGGCGCTTGCCAACCTCGATAGCAGCGGTCAGTGCAGCACCCGACGAGATGCCGACGGGAATGCCTTCGAGACGTGCAATCAGGCGCGAATTGGCAAATGAATCTTCGTTGGAGACCGGAATGATCTCATCATAAACACCGGTATCCAGTGTTTTGGGTGCGAAGCCTGCACCAATGCCTTGAATCTTGTGTGGTCCCGGAGTGCCGCCGGAAAGAACCGGTGAATCTTTCGGCTCGACAGCAATGACTTTAAACGATGGCTTGCGTGCCTTAATGACCTGACCAACGCCGGTGATTGTGCCGCCTGTTCCAATGCCGGAAATAAGAATATCGGCTTCACCATTGGTATCGTTCCAGATTTCTTCAGCCGTGGTCAGGCGATGAATTTCAGGATTGGCCGGGTTTTCGAACTGTTGTGGAATGATGGCATTCGGGTTGCCTTCAGCGATTTCTTCCGCTTTGGCAATTGCGCCCTTCATGCCTTTTGCGCCTTCGGTCAGAACAAGCTCTGCACCGAGCAGCTTGAGCAGTTTTCGGCGCTCAACTGACATGGTTTCCGGCATGGTAAGGACAAGCCGGTAGCCCTTGGCGGCTGCGGCAAAGGCCAGAGCAATGCCCGTATTGCCAGAGGTTGGCTCTACGAAAACCGTCTTGCCAGGAACTGCTTTGCCTTGAGCTTCCAGCGCTTCGATCAGGGCAAGGCCGAGGCGGTCTTTCACACTGGCCAATGGGTTGAAGAACTCAAGCTTTACCAGAAGATTTGCTTCTACGCCGTTTTCCCTGGCAAATTTATCAATACGTACCAAAGGGGTATTGCCGATGGTATCGAGGATGGAATCATAGATGCGCCCGCGTCCCGCAGTTGCGCCGCTTTTTTCGCCAAGTGACTTGCTCATGGAATAATCTCCTTATGTTTGAAATGGATTTTAGGAGGAAATAGCGCAAAAGCATAGCTGGCCCTGTGCGTGTTCTGTTTATATTTTGGAATTATTTTCTTAAAAATTCAATTATCAAGAATTATATTTCACTCATTAGAGTGCTGCTGATGCGGATAGTCATGGGCATGCAAAATGCTCATGCGTTAACTTCAAATATTTTTCTGTCTCTTCCGATAAGATAATTGTTTCTTTTAGCATTTCTGCCTGATTGATCCTTATCAATGTTCATATTCATAGATGTGAATATGGTTGGATCGTGATCACAAACTGGAGGTTTGGGCTATGTATAAAACTATTTTGATTGCAACGGATGGATCTGAGCTTTCTGATAAGGGGCTTGAACAGGGCGTGGCGCTGGCCAAACAGCTTGGCTCCAGAGTGGTGCTGGTTTCTGTCACGGAGGTTTTGCCCTCTTATGGTATTGTTGTGGCCGCCGAATGGGCCTCCAGCCCCGCTGCCTTTCAGGAATATCGGGAGGCGATCACCAAAGCTGCATCTGATCTGCTTAAAACAGCAAAGGCAAAAGCCGAAGCTGCGGGCGTTGATGCTGAAACTTTACATATTGAGAACCAGTCGCCAGCGCAGGGAATTATCGAAGCTGCTGAAAAAACCGGTAGCGATCTGATCGTGATTGCGTCGCATGGTCGTCGTGGTGTTAATAAATTGCTGCTTGGCAGTCAGGCCGCAGAAGTGCTTTCCTTCAGCAAAGTGCCCGTTCTGGTGGTTAAATAATATAGGCTCTAGCGCAATCGCGGGGTTAACCTCATCACGTGATGTGATGGGGAAGGACAGGTGATTGCCGCAGGTTTCTCAGTTGATTTAGCTGGTCGTGATATTAGCGCAATGGGGTCTTAGTACAAGGGACACGCGCCTATGATCGCCAAGGCTAATTTATTGTTTAAAAGTAATTGCAAGGAAAGATGGTGCGGGTGGTCGGAATCGAACCGACACTCCTTTCGGAACCGGATTTTGAGTCCGGCGCGTCTACCAGTTCCACCACACCCGCACATGACTGACAAAGCAGTTTAGTATGGTCCACAAATGGACAGCGGAGAGGGATATACCGACTAAACGAAATAAGGTCAATCGCTCTTGAACGGCTTGATTGATTATAGTTTCAATCAAGCGCAATCTCATGGCCGGTAGGCAAGGAGGATTTTTTATACGAGGCATTATGTGCGTGCATCTGCGAACCCTTCAGAATGCACGCCGTTTTGATATTGTGGTCTAATCAAGCAAATTCACCGGCGCAGTCTGAATTCTATAATGTTCCAGAACACAAGAAAACAGATCAGGCCAAGAACAATTATGTCAATAGTCTTTAAATAAGAGAGATATTCCAACATAGCGCATCTCCTTCCCAAGGGAGGCGCGTTGGATTTTGTCAATCGGCAAAGAAGGTCGAAATAATAAATCCATTTATAGTTGCTTTAGTAAAACAGGAAGCAACTTGTTAAGACCCTCATTATTGCCTGCAATATTATATTTCAGGCGCTCTCCCACGAAAAAATATAGCATATGTTTTTAAATTTCTCAAATAATTGTTTTTAATTTTGCTTTAAAGCGCGTTTCACTCCGATCGGATCATGCTCTACGGTCAGGACCCTAAGAAAGCCAGTTTTATTTATGCTCCGTAAAATTGCGGATACGATTGCGAATGATACGGCTCAGATTGCGCGTACGTTGATAAAGGTGAATTTGTGATGCCGCCTGACGTACCTGTTTATCTGCTCCGGGATAAAGTCCGATTACGAGGGTTTCGATGGTTTCGCGTTCTTTAAACAGCCTTGACATCACTGGATGATCCGGCACTGCACAGGAATCCGTTCGGGTAATATTGGTGTCCTCAAGGTGGTTCTTGACGACCTCGACCATCAGCAGAGCGCCGGGTGAATAAGCCTTTAGTACCTCATCATAGGCAGTTTTCCATGTCCATGCTTCGCCGGAAACTGTGAAAACAATCAGGATAGCAATGATGCGGTTATCAAGTTCAAGAGTATGAATGCGCACACAGTCGCGTTCGGCAAGATTGTTGATCGCTTCGCGTGCAAAGGCGGCACGGAAGCGGTCAACTGCCATGGCCGTGCCGCGGCGACCCTTCCAGCCGCTTGCTTCCAGTGTCAGAAAATATTCGAACACAAAACGAACTTCATCGGGCGTGCGGGCAATGCGGTGTTTTAGTTCACCCTTTTCAGAAAGGCGACGCCACAGGCGGTTATATTCGCGACGATGATGTGACCCGATGGCTTGTTTGAGATAGGTTTCCGGGTCCAGTTTGCTTTCAAGAAATGGCCGTTCTTTTTGCTCGATGGAAACAATAGGGAGTTGCCTGCTGAGTGCGACCGAGCGAAACAGTTTTGCCGCCGGGCCGTTGGCCCGCATTTCCGGAAGCACCAGCACTTCAGGCATTTTGATGTGATCGCGGGCGAGAATATCGAACAGGTCTTCAATAACGCCAACGGGGTCATCATGATCTATGAGCGGGGTGCCCTGCGGCCCAAAAGGTGTAGCCCATGCACGAATGACGGGGGATGAGAGGGGCAGGCCGGGACGTTCAATCGTGTAAGGCATGACGAAGCGCAGGCGGCTGCGAAGTTCGTTTTCATCACGCATCACCATGAAGCGCACTTCACGATCTTCAAGGCGTGGCATTGCAGGCGCAAGGAAGCGTGCATTAAAGAAGATGTTGGGTTCAATCGTCCGATTGCTTAAGTGGTCAAGCTCGTCGCGCAGTTCAAAACCGGCAGCGGCACCATAGATGGCGAGTTTGCGCGGAATATCACGGCTGGTGAGGCTTTCCTCCAGTCTTTTGGCGGTATCTGTCTGCGCAACATTTTCGGAGAGCTGTGAAATGATGCGGGCAGTATGTCCTCCTGCCGATTCTTCAAGCAAAGGTTTCGCGGCCATTATGCAATCTCCCGGGAAGTTTTGCTGAAAACGTCTGATGGGGCGTTGTGACGAACCCGAATGAACATGGATGAGAATGCTGCTTTCATCAGTCCAGAAGAAGGAAAGATGAACTGTAATGCGTGTCGTGTATTTGTGTGTGGGGTTGTTCCCGGCAATGCCGCATTAACCCGCTCTGTTACAGAAGCCGGTTTGGTTGCGAAACTGCCGGGAACAATCCGGTTCGCTGCTTTTGCTGAACAAAAACGCACGCGTTACATACCCTGTCTGATGCGGTCTTTATCAAGAAACCGCTATTTCTATGATCTTCTTATGGATCTTCATTTATGTGCATCCGGTTTGGCCGACATGCACTGGCTGATCCTTAGATGTGAGTTCTTTAAAAAGGTAAAAAGAAATGGCTTCTTCTGTTAAAGTGAGCCCAAATTCAAAGTAATGGTAATTAGTTTCTAAATATATGAGCTTTCACTCACATACAATAATGTGGAAGTTTTGCGCCGCACTACAGCGCGTTGCCATTTATCTTGTTCAAAAAACACACGTGCCCCAAAAAGCGGGAACCGGTTTTGGGTGATATGCGAGAAATAAAAACCCGGCGATTGCGCCGGGTTTTATATAATGTCTGATTGTCTTCAGCGCTTAGTCGAATGCGCCGTGGCAATGTTTGTATTTTTTGCCGGAACCGCAGGGGCAGGATTCGTTGCGGCTCACCTTGCCCCATGTTCTTGGGTCCGTGGCATCGCGCTCTGAAGCTGGAATGATGCGCTCATCATGCTGATGTTCAGCCCATGCATTCTCGTCAAAGTCGTTTTCGCCAGTGGTTTTGTCGATGTGGACACCAGTCATTGGAGGAAGCTCTGGTTCAGGGGGAGCTTCACGAACGATTTCAACACGCATGAGCTGCGTAATGACCACTTCGCGCAGGTTTGCAAGCAGCGCCTGGAACAGCTCAAAGCCTTCCGTCTTATATTCGTTGAGTGGATCACGCTGAGCATAGCCACGGAAACCAACAACCGAACGAAGATGGTCGAGATTGACCAGATGTTCGCGCCACAGGTTATCGAGTGACTGCATGATCACCGACTTTTCGATATAAGTCATGATCTGCGGCCCAAAGCGTTCTGCCTTTTCAGCCGCAGCCTTATCGGCGGCTTCCTTGATACGCGCTTCAAACTCTTCTTCTGCGATGCCTTCTTCCTTGGCCCATTCATCGATTGGCAATACAAGGTTAAGCTTGGTGAGAACGTCGTCCTTGAGGGCGGCAATTTCCCATTTTTCAGCATAGGCATCTTTTGGAATACGAAGCGCAACCATATCCTCGATCACTTCGTGACGCATTTCGCTCACGATATCGGTCAGGTCTTCTTCATCCATGATTTCAAGGCGCTGCTCGAAGATCACCTTACGCTGATCATTCATCACATCGTCATATTTAAGCAGGTTTTTACGGATTTCGAAGTTGCGTGCTTCAACCTTGGTCTGCGCCTTTTCAAGCGCCTTGTTGATCCATGGATGGACGATGGCTTCGTCTTCCTTGAGGCCCAGCTTCTGCAACATGCCGTCCATGCGGTCAGAGCCGAAGATGCGCATCAGATCATCCTGAAGGGACAGGAAGAATTTCGAACGCCCCGGATCGCCCTGACGGCCGGAACGACCACGCAGCTGGTTATCGATACGGCGGCTTTCGTGACGCTCGGTGGCGAGAACGTAAAGACCGCCGGCAGCGAGAGCCTTTTCTTTCAGCTTCGCAATATCAGCCTTGATCGCGGCGATTTTTGCATCACGTTCAGCACCTTCCGGCACATCCGAAAGTTCTTCCTGAATGCGCATTTCAAGATTGCCGCCGAGCTGAATATCCGTACCGCGACCGGCCATGTTGGTGGCGATGGTTACAGCACCCGGAACACCGGCCTGAGCGATGATAAAGGCTTCCTGTTCGTGATAACGGGCATTGAGAACCTGAAAATCCTTGATGCCTTCTTTACGAAGACGCTCTGCCAGCATTTCCGATTTTTCAATCGATGTTGTGCCGACGAGAACAGGCTGCCCCTTTTCATGCGAAGCACGAATATCGCGTACAATAGCTTTGTATTTTTCTTCAACCGTACGATAGACTTCATCGTCTTCATCAATACGCTTGACGGGCAGATTGGTCGGAATCTCAAGAACTTCCAGACCGTAAATATTGCCGAATTCTTCCGCTTCGGTAGCAGCCGTGCCGGTCATGCCGGAAAGCTTGGTATACATGCGGAAATAGTTCTGGAAGGTGATCGAAGCCAGGGTCTGGTTTTCAGGCTGGATTGTCACTTGTTCCTTGGCTTCGAGCGCCTGATGCAGACCTTCCGAAAAACGGCGGCCCGGCATCATGCGTCCGGTGAATTCGTCGATGATAACAATTTCATCGTTGCGGACGATATAGTCCTTGTCGCGCTGGAACAGCTTATGCGCACGAAGGGCATTGTTGAGGTGGTGAACGACCGAGACATTTTCGATGTCGTATAGGCTTTCACCCTTGAGGTGTCCGGCAGCTTCCAGAAGCTGCTCAACTTTTTCGGTGCCGATTTCAGTGAAAATCGCGGTTTTCTGCTTCTCATCAATTTCATAATCTTCAGGCTCAAGGGCCGGAATGAAAGTGTCAATGAGGTTGTAGAAGTCCGAGCGATCTTCGAGAGGGCCGGAAATGATCAGCGGTGTGCGGGCTTCGTCAATGAGGATCGAGTCCACTTCATCGACGATGGCATAGTTGTGACCGCGCTGAACCATCTGACCGCGCTCATATTTCATATTATCGCGCAGATAATCGAAGCCAAGCTCGTTATTGGTGGCATAGGTAATGTCGCAGGCATAGGCAGCCTGACGCTCATCATCATCAAGACCATGCTTGATCACGCCCACACTTAGCCCAAGGAAGTTATAAAGCTTGCCCATGGTTTCGGCGTCGCGGGTGGCAAGGTAATCATTGACCGTCACCACATGCACGCCCTTGCCTTCAAGCGCATTGAGGTAGACAGGCAAGGTCGCCATCAGCGTCTTGCCTTCACCGGTGCGCATTTCAGCGATGCCGCGCTCATGCAGCACCATGCCGCCGATCAGCTGCACGTCAAAGGGACGCATGCCAAGCACGCGCCTGGCCGCTTCACGCGCGGTTGCAAAAGCATCCGGGAGCAATGCGTCGAGTTTTGCACCACCAGCAAGCGCAGCGCGGAATTCCGCGGTTTTAGCTTGAAGCTGTTCGTCAGTAAGGGCTTCGTAATTCTTCTCAAGCGCAGTAATCTGTTCCGCACGAGCACGCAGCGATTTCACGCGGCGGTCGTTGGATGAACCGAATATCTTGCGGGCGAGGCCGCCAAAGCTGACCATTCCTGGTCCTTTCCTGTCCGTTCAGCCGGAAGCGCTTCCGGCGTCATAGCACTTTTCGAATTCACTGAAATTTCCGTGAAGTTTTCGAAAGGCGCTAACACTTTATTTATTGCATTTTCGAACACAAAACCGCTTCGCACTTTTGCCGAGAATGCTTTGTCGAATGCTTTATTCACGCGTATTGATACAAATGCAAGAAAACTACGCTGTAAAAGCTGCCCGTTACGGCGCATTTTTAACGCAATTCCCCGGTCGCTTACTGGACGTCAAGCTGAAGGACAGATAAGAGGGGCTTGAAGCGATGTCAACGCTGTACAAAAGGTCGGAACTGTTGTCTTTTCTAATGGACAATAGTGGGTCCGGGCCAAATTCTGCCGCATTCATGGGGCCGGTAGGCGGTCTCGAAGGAGAGAATCCCATATGAAAGCCATTCTCAAAGCCCCTTATCGCAAGGCATTTGCCATTCTTGCAACTTCGGTTGCGCTTGCTGGTTTCAGCAGTTCGGCTGTCTTTGCGCAGGATGCAGCCAAGCCTGCTGAAGCAGCCGCATCAGCCGCTGCGTCCGAAGATCCGGCGAAGGTTCTTGCGACTGTTGACGGCAAGGATATTACGGTTGGTGAAGTCGATCAGGCCGCAGGCGACCTTGATCCGCAATTTGCACGCCTTCCTGCCGAACAGCGCCGTCTGGCCGCTCTTGCCGCGCTCATTGATATCAAGGCAATGGCCGGTGCTGCAACCAAAGAAAAGCTCGATCAGACCGACGATTTCAAGAGCCGTATGGAATTTTTGCGTGAACGCGCTCTGCATAATGAATATTTCAAGGATCAGGTTGTCGACAAGATTTCCGATGCTGATGTCCGTGCGCGTTATGACAAGGAAATTGCAGCCATTCCTCCACAGACGGAAGTGCGTGCGCGTCATATTCTTGTGAAGACCAAGGAAGAAGCGCAAGCCATTATCAAGAAGCTTGAAGGCGGCGCCAAGTTTGAAGATCTTGCCAAGGAAAGCTCGACCGATGGCACTGCTGCCAATGGTGGTGATCTTGGTTATTTTGGCGAAGGTCAGATGGTTCCTGAGTTTGAAAAGGCCGCTTTTGCGCTGAAGCCGGGTGAATATACCAAGGAACCGGTTCAGACACAGTTTGGTTTCCATGTCATCCAGCTGGAAGATCGCCGCACCAAGCAGCCGCCGGCATTTGATCAGGTCTCTGATCAGATTCGCTCGATCATCATGCGTGAGCGTTATGTCGAGGCAGTCAAGAAGCTGCGCGATGGGCTCAAGATCGACTATAAGGATCCTGCCGTCGATAAGGCGATGAAGGAAGCAGCTGCTGCGCAAGAAGCGGCTGAAAATGGCGATGCACCAGCCGCAGCACAGCCGCAACAGTAGATTTTCAATTTAAAAAACGCCCCGGATTTCCGGGGCGTTTTTTTGTCCGGATTTTACTTATAGCTTGATTTTATGCAGCAAACCTTTCCAATGCTGCAGAATCAAATCGCATCTCCTCAGAGGCAATCATGTCTGCGTCCATATCTCCGCTTGCTCCAAAACATTATCCATCCATGCCGGTTATTCATGGCGTGCGCATTGCAACCGCTGCCGCCGGTATCAAGTATAAAGGCCGCACCGATGTTATGCTGATGGTGTTCGACAAGCCTGCTGAAGCGGCTGGGGTTTTCACCCGTTCGCTGTGCCCTTCTGCACCGGTGGATTTGTGCCGGCAGAATCTTGTGCATGGTAAAGCGCGTGCTGTCGTGGTCAATTCGGGCAATGCCAATGCCTTTACCGGCGCCAAGGGGCGCGAAGCTACAGAAGCAACGGCCAAAGCTGCGGCAAAGGCCATAGGTTGCAAGACGACTGACGTGTTTCTTGCCTCTACCGGAGTGATTGGCGAGCCGCTTGATGCATCCAGGTTTTCCGGGCTTCTCGATGATATGGCACTCTCTGCCAGCGGCGATTGCTGGACGGAAGCGGCCGAAGCGATCATGACCACCGATACCTATCCGAAAGTGGCGACCGAAACGGTGCTGCTTGGTCAGGTTCCGGTGACGATCAATGGTATTGCGAAAGGTGCAGGCATGATTGCGCCGGATATGGCGACCATGCTTTCTTTCGTCGTCACCGATGCGCCGATCAGGGCTGATGTGTTGCAAAGCCTGCTTTCCAAAGGTGTTGGTTCGACTTTTAATGCTGTGAGCGTTGATAGTGATACATCGACATCTGACACGCTGATGTTGTTTGCAACGGGATCGGCCGCAGAGCGCGGTGCTCCTGAAATTACAGAGGTTTCCGATAAACGCCTTGGCGAATTCAAGAAGGCGCTGGGCCGTGTTCTCAAATCGCTTGCGCTTCAGGTCGTGCGTGACGGTGAAGGGGCGCGCAAGATGGTTGAAGTGCAGGTGACAGGTGCAAAATCTGCTGCTTCCGCTAAAAAAATTGCATTTTCAATTGCCAATTCTCCACTGGTTAAAACTGCTGTTGCTGGCGAAGATGCAAACTGGGGCCGTGTTGTCATGGCGGTGGGCAAAGCGGGTGAACCGGCTGAGCGTGATTTGCTGGCTATCTGGTTTGGCGATATTCGCGTTGCATATCAGGGCGAACGTGATCCGGCTTATTCGGAAGAGGAGACTTCGGCCTATATGAAGGGCGAAGATATTGTGATCCATGTTGATCTGGGCATAGGCAAGGGCAAGGCAACTGTCTGGACTTGCGATCTGACCAAGGAATATGTGGCGATTAACGGCGATTACAGAAGCTGAGTTGTTTCGGATTCTTGTGGCCTGCAAATATCGATCTTCTGCGCTCCGGTTCTCGAAGATCACTATTTTCGGCGCACAACTCCACCGAAACTCACATGCGGCAGAATTTTGAGAGAGTGTGAATATGTCAAATCTTGCTATCGTGCGCCAGCTGGAAGCCGTCGGTTTTCGCGCATGGCCTGCCACATCCGTGCATTACAGCGGAACGTGGGCGATACGCATGACGGCGGCGCATCCTTCCAAGCGTCTGAATTCCGTAAACCCACTTGATCCGGGTGATACGCGCGATATTCCGGCGCGTATCGAGCAGGTTTCACAGCGTTTTCGCGCCTATGGCCGTGTGCCATGTTTCAGGCTTTCGCCATTGGCGCCCGTTGAACTTGAAGATTATCTCGAAGGGCTTGGCTGGAAGCGTGAGGATGAAACCATTGTCATGACTGCCAGTCTTGACGCGCTTGATCTGTCGGGCGAGCGCGAGCAGGTATCGCTGGAAGATATTGGCCGGTTTGTTGAAGCATCCTTGGTCATTCATGATCGTCCGCCAGAACTTCGTCCCGGTTTTTCGGAACTGCTGGATGGTATTCGTCCCAATAAGGGGATGTTTCTCCTCGAAGAAAACGGACGCGCAGTTTCCAATGTACTTTGCGTGCAGGATGGCGTTATGGCCGGTCTTTTTGATGTGGGCACATTGCCCGATGCACGTGGCAAAGGGCATGGGCGCTCCATAATCGGCTCGACATTGAAATGGGCGAAAGCGCTGGGTGCAAAAACAGCCTGGCTTCAGATCGAGGCTGACAATGTTGCCGGGCTGGCGCTTTACAAGCATTTTGGTTTTCAGGAAGCCTATCGCTATGCCTATCGGGAAAGTAATGAGAAATGACTGACATGAAATCCCGCCCTATTATTTTGGTTGCTGCCTGTGCGCTGGTTGATGCTGATGGGCGTGTGCTGTTGGCACAACGCCCTGAAGGCAAGGCGCTTGCGGGCCTATGGGAGTTTCCCGGTGGCAAGGTTGAGAGCGGTGAGACACCTGAGGAAACGCTGATCCGCGAATTGCAGGAAGAGATTGGCGTGACGACTAAGGTCGACTGTCTGGCTCCGTTAACTTTTGCCAGTTACAGCTATGATAATTTTCATTTGCTCATGCCGCTTTATGTCTGTCGCCGCTTTGAAGGTGTGGCGCAGGGGCTGGAAGGGCAGGCATTAAAATGGGTGCGCCCGAAGGATATGCGTGATTATCCTATGCCGCCTGCTGACGAGCCGCTGATCCCGTTTTTGATTGATCTGCTGTGAATTGTGGAAACATACAAAATTGTACCCAAATCCCTGATCGTTAACCTTTTGTGTTAATCGATGATTCACTCCACTGCGGCATTCTGAGGACAAGTATCCCGGAGTTGGCCTCATGAGCTTTGATAATAATTATTTCAGTGCAGATCATAACGAATATACACCGGGTCCATTCTCGAAAGCAGGGCGTGGTATTCTGCGTGTTGTGCTGCTTTTTGGGTCTGCTGCTGTTGCCCTTGCACTGATTATCGTGCCGATTTTAAATGATCAGGCAAACAGGCTTGCGGCACAATCTGTTCTGCCAGCCGGCATTGACCGCACGATGACCGGATCGATCAAGCGCAGTGCACATAAAGAGCGCAAGGCACCCGTCAGGCCCATTTGTGTCATTGAAGTAGATGGTGTGCGCACAGGTGATTGTTAGGGTCAGGACCCATTAATTTGACGGGAATGGTGTGAGGCCATCCGTTCGGATTTGATAAGGAAAGGCGAAGGAAATGTGGTTCATTTTCAAGACTTTCCGACGAAGTAGACCGGGCGGATGGGCCACATCCTTCGGACATCGAAATGACGTGACGATCTGCTGCGTCGAGCCGCTCAACCGGGGGGAACACCCCGGTCCTCACGTCTCTCCTTGCATATCTTGTCATTTCAGATGCCATTCTCATCAAATTAATGGGTCCTGACCCTAGGGTTTGGTGATTGCCAAGTCTTCTTGTGTCTTCACAATTTTGCTTAAAACACTTTACTCCACATTCTTCAGTGCATCAGCCAATGAAGCTTTGGCAGAGCCGGGCTTCAGTGGTTTTTGTTGTGATTCGTGCGGTGCCCAGCCAGATACCCAGATTGTCGAGAAGGTGGCGCGGATACGTCCATCCGGGTCACTGAAGCGCTCTGCATAGATTTCTGCGGCTCGTAAAAAAAGCTTTTTTGAAACCGGCTTGCGGGACCGGTCGTGCAAGACATTCTGCATTCCCATAGCGCGCAGATCGGCCATTAAGTTGAAAATACTGTCATAACGCACCGTCACATTATCAACATCTGTTACGGGAAGTGCAAAACCTGCGCGTTGCAACAGGCCGCCGACATCACGAACATCGGCAAAGGGAAAGATGCGTGGGCTGGCGCCTCCTGTCAGTTCGATTTCAGCCTGCAAAAGGCTTTCCCGCAGCTCGCCCAGAGTTCCATTGCCACTCAATGCTGCCAGAAACAGGCCATCAGGTTTCAAGGCGCGGGCAATCTGTATCATGGCGCCTGGCGTATCATTGGTTGAATGTAATGCCAGAAGTGAAACGATCAGATCAGCACTTTGCGGTTTGAGCGGCAGCGCCTCATCATCGGCCACGATTGCCGGAAAGGGACCATTGAGAAATGCTCCATCACGTTCAATGCGCACAATCATATCCGCCTTGCCAGAACGCGCGATTGCCTTTGCTGCAACACCATTATGCCCTGCGAGATCAATGGCGAGAGGAAAATGGCGGGTAATGGCTTCCAGTCTGTCTTCAAGGTCTTCTGCGGCTCTTTGCAAAATGAAGTCTGCGCCTGACATTGCGCGTTTGAATGCACGGCGGCGAAACATCAGCTGAAGGTCACGATCAAAAATCGCATTTTCAGATGATTGAGCAGGTGAAGCAGCGGCCATTGCGATTGCATCTTCTCTTTTGGACAGGTGTCAGTAATATGGATAGAAGTGTAAATGCATTCGAACGGGGGCGAATGCAATGGTTGATGACCAGAGGTCGCATCAAAGCCTGTTGTTCAGGTTTAAAGCGCAGGTGTTTGGTGCCATGCGCATGGGCTTGCGCTATTCATCTGATATTTTGTATCCAGCGAGCTGCATTGGTTGCCGCATTCAGGTTTCAGAACCCGGAACATTATGCCCACAATGCTGGTCGCAATTGCGCTTTATCGAAAAGCCTTATTGCCCGGTTCTTGGCATTCCGTTTAATTATGATTTTGGCCATGACTTTGGTGAAAATTTCATGAGCGCGGAAGCGATTGCAGATCCGCCACCTTTTCGACGATTGCGCTCTGCCGTGTTGCATCGGGGGGCGGCACAGCGCATGGCGGTTGCGCTCAAATTTCATGATCGCACGGATCTGGCGCCGTGGATGGCACGCTGGATGCAGCGCAGCGGGAGTGAATTGCTTGATGAATGCGAGGTTATTGTGCCGGTACCTCTGCATAAGTGGCGTTTCTGGTCGCGTCGGTTTAACCAGTCGGCAGAACTGGCACGCAGGCTTGCGCAAATAAGCGGCAAGGCTTTCGAGCCACAGGCGCTTAAGCGTATTCGCCGTACTGACCAGCAAATCGGGCTTGGTCTCAAAGAGCGCAAACGCAATGTCGATGGCGCCTTTCGTGTACCCAAAGAGCAGGAAATTCATGTGCGCGGACGGCGTGTGCTGCTGATTGACGATGTTTATACGACAGGATCAACGGTAAAGGCCGTGACTTGTGCACTGTTGCGTGGTGGTGCAAAAAGTGTTGATGTCCTGACCTTCAGCCGGGTTCTCCCTGATAGCTGAAAATGGTTTTGTGAATAGGTGAGGGGCTTCCAGATTGTTGTTTTGCCACTTATATAGTGGACAACGAATGGAGTTTTACATGACTGATATTACCATTTACACCCGTCCCGGTTGCCCTTATTGCTCGCGGGCAGTGGCCCTGCTCAAGAGCAAGGGCGTTGAGTTCAATGAAATCAATGCAGGTGCAACACCTGAATTGCGTGCAGAAATGCAAGAGCGTTCCGGCCGTAATACTTTCCCGCAGATTTTTGTCGGCTCCATTCATGTCGGCGGCTGCGATGATCTCGTTGCGCTTGACAATGCCGGCAAGCTTGACGGTCTGCTTGCGACGGGTGAGTTGAACTAAGATTTTCATGGGGAAGACGTTTATGAGCACTTTTCGCGCTGCTGCCGTCCAAATGCGCTCGGGTACTGATGTGGCTCGCAATGTTGAGGCGCTGGAACAGTTTGTTGCTGATGCTGCGGCAAAGGGTGCTCATTATGTGCAGACCCCCGAGATGACAGGCGCATTGGTGCGTGATCGTGCAGCGCTTTTTGCAAGCCTGCGTGATGAAAATGAAGATCTGGTCTTCAGGGCGGCATCTGTCCTTGCAAAGAAGCATGGTATTTATTTGCATATAGGTTCGACGGCGATTGCAGTCGGCGATGGCAAGATTGCCAATCGTGGCGGTATTTTTGCGCCATCGGGTGAGAAGATTGCGATCTATGACAAGGTGCATATGTTTGATGTCGATCTCGACAATGGCGAAAGCTGGCGCGAATCGGCAACCTATGAGCCGGGCAGGGAAACGGTGATCGCTGAATTGCCTTTTGCCAAGGTTGGTATGGCGGTTTGCTATGATATTCGTTTCCCGCAATTGTTCCGGGCACAGGCGCTGGCAGGAGCCAATGTAATCACTGGACCAGCCGCTTTCACCCGTCAGACAGGCGAAGCCCACTGGCATGTCTTGCAGCGTGCGCGTGCGATTGAAAATGGTGCATTCCTGATTTCGGCGGCACAGGGTGGTGTGCATGAGGATGGTCGCGAGACTTATGGTCATTCGCTGATTGTTTCGCCATGGGGCAAGATATTGGCAGAAGCGGCCCATGATGAGCCGGGTATCATCATTGCCGATATTGATGTGAGTGAAAGCGTGGCTGTTCGCGCCAAGGTGCCTAACCTCAAGAATGCACGCGATTTTTCTGTGAAGCTCGTGCAAGAGAAAAAGGACGTTTAATCCATGATCCGCTTTTCGCTTCATTGCGATCACGGCCATGAATTCGAAGGCTGGTTTCGCGACAATGCCGATTTTGATCGGCAGGCGGAACATAAACTTGTTGCTTGCCCTGTCTGTGATTCGCAGGAAATCCAGAAGTCATTAATGGCGCCTGCTGTCTCTACCAGCCGTTCGAAAGAGCAGGTCGCCATTGCCATGGATCAGGCGCAGAAGCAGGTGCTTGAGCAAATGCGCGAACTGAGCCGAAAAATTCGTGAGAATGCGGATTATGTCGGTGATCAGTTTGCCGAAGAGGCCCGTAAGATACATTTCGGTGAGACTGAAGCACGCGGCATTTACGGCGAGGCTTCAAAGGAAGATGTTCATTCTCTCATCGAAGATGGTATTGATCTGATGCCGTTGCCAGTCTTTCCTGAAGATAAAAACTGACATTCAGGGATTTTTGATTGTTTTTCGATCAGGCGGGGCGCTCTGCGAGAACCATGTAATTGACATCGGTATCGCGAGAGCGGCTCCAGCTGTCAGCCAGGGGATTGTAGGTCACGCCAAGCTTGTCGATAAGGGTGAGGCCTGCTTTTGAAAAGGCTGCTTCCAGCTCTTCCGGGCGCACCAGCTTTTCATATTGATGGGTGCCGCGTGGCAGCCAGCGCAGTACATATTCCGCCCCAATGATTGCAAGACCATAGGCTTTCAGGGTGCGGTTGATGGTGGCGACAAACATCAGGCCGCCCGGTTTTACCATTTCGCTGGTCGCAGACATGAAAAGATCGACATCGGAAACATGTTCGACCACTTCCATATTGAGCACGACATCAAATTTTTCACCGGCTTCAGCCAGAGCTTCGGCAGTGGTTGCACGATAATCCACTTCGACACCGCTTTGCGCGGCGTGGATTTTTGCAACTTCAATATTGGTTTCGGATGCGTCTGCGCCAATCACTGTTGCACCAAGCCGTGACATGGGTTCGCATAACAGGCCGCCGCCGCAGCCAATATCGAGAAAACGCAGGCTTTCAAATGGACGGGGGCTGTTCGGGTCGCGATTGAATTTTTCGCAGACCTTTTCCTTGATATAGGCAAGGCGTGTCGGGTTGAACTTGTGCAACGGACGGAACTTGCCCTGTGGATCCCACCATTGGGCAGCGATGCGCGAAAAATGCTCTATTTCGGAAGCATCAATGGTGGTGCGGGCAGTTTCGGTCATGTCATTCTCCTGCGCAAGCGGCGTGCAATCCTGCTCTCAAGGTAGCGCTTTAATGTCAAGGATCAAATCAAAATCCTCTACCCTGTGCGCTGATTATTGTTTCACGCGAATCATGCTCTTGCAGAAGCGCGACATTTTAGCTATGTGACCCCGGGTTTGTCTGTCGCAAGAAAATAATGTTTCGGCAGGCATTAGTGAAATTTTGTAAAAGACGGGACGTATCCTTAAATGGCGCGCATCGTGATGAAATTCGGCGGCACTTCTGTGGCCGATCTGGAACGCATCTCCAATGTGGCGCGCCACGTCAAACGTGAAGTCGATGCCGGCAATCAGGTTGCGGTTGTTGTCTCTGCCATGTCGGGCAAGACCAATGAACTGGTGAGCTGGGTGCAGAATATGCCCAAGGTTGCCGGTGGTACCTCACCTTTTTATGATGCACGCGAATATGATGCGATTGTTGCCTCGGGTGAACAGGTGACAAGCGGCCTTCTGGCGATTGCATTGCAATCCATCGGTGTTGATGCGCGTTCATGGCAGGGCTGGCAGATTCCGATCAAGACGGACAATACGCATGGGGCGGCCCGTATTGAGGAAATCGACGGTTCGGAAATTATCCGCCGCATGGAAATGGGGCAGGTGGCGGTTGTTGCCGGTTTCCAGGGGATTGGTCCCGATAACAGAATTGCAACGCTGGGCCGTGGTGGTTCGGATACGTCTGCGGTTGCCATTGCAGCCGGCGTAAAAGCGGATCGTTGTGACATCTATACGGATGTTGACGGTGTTTATACGACCGATCCGCGCATTGAACCCAAGGCAAAGCGTCTGTCACGCATTACATTTGAAGAAATGCTGGAAATGGCTTCGCTCGGCGCCAAGGTTTTGCAGGTGCGCTCGGTCGAGCTTGCCATGGTACATAAGGTTCGCACCTTTGTGCGTTCAAGCTTTACGGATCCCAATGCACCGGGCATGGATGATCCGATCAACCCGCCCGGAACACTCATTTGCGACGAGGATGAAATCGTGGAACAGCAGGTCGTCACTGGTATTGCTTATGCGAAGGATGAAGCCCAGATTTCGCTGCGGCGCGTGGCCGACCGGCCCGGTATTTCGGCTGCGATTTTCGGTCCTCTGGCCGAAGAGCACATCAATGTCGATATGATTGTGCAAAATGTCTCGGAAGACGGTACCAAAACCGATATGACATTTACGATCCCGACAGGTGATATCGATAAGGCGCTGCGGGTGCTCGACAAGGTGAAAGCCGAAATCGGGTCTGATCATATCCAGTCGGAAACCGGCCTTGCCAAGATATCCGTGATCGGTATTGGCATGCGCAGCCATGCAGGTGTTGCAGCAACCGCCTTCAAGGCGCTGGCGGAAAAGGGCATCAATATTCGTGCAATCACCACATCCGAGATCAAGATTTCGATCCTGATTGACGGGCCTTATGCCGAACTTGCAGTGCGCACATTGCATGGTGTTTACGGTCTCGATAAATAATCTGTCAGCAGATCTACGCATAATTTGTTATGAACCTATGCCGCTCCCTAGAAATAGAGGGCGGCATAAGCTTTTTAACAAGTTGTCAGATTTTCTGAGGAATAGACTAGACGTGGGTATCAAAAATGCTCAAAAAGGATGTGGCGTAACGCTTCGCGGGCAGGTAATGGGAACAGGCTTTGCGACAAGCTCTGCCCAAACCATGAGGAGACTCCGACGATCATGCGTGATCTGACAACTGGTCCCCGCGTGCTGCTGAAGCGGTTGCGCGAATTGATGGCGGAACCGTTGGAGCCGCAAGAACGCCTTGACCGGATCGTCCGTGAAATCGCGCAAAATATGGTCGCGGAAGTTTGCTCCTTCTATATTCTTCGTGCTGATGGCGTGCTTGAGCTTTATGCGACTGAGGGTCTTAATCCGCAATCTGTTCATCTGGCACAGCTGCGTCTGGGGCAGGGGCTTGTTGGCACGATTGCTGCCAGTGCACGTCCGCTGAACCTGACCGATGCGCAGAGTCATCCGGCCTTTGCCTATCTGCCGGAAACCGGCGAAGAGGCTTATAATTCATTCCTCGGTGTTCCTGTTCTTCGTGCTGGCCGCACTTTGGGCGTTCTTGTGGTTCAGAATCAGACCAAACGAGCCTATCGCGAAGACGAGGTTGAAGCACTTGAGACGACAGCAATGGTTCTTGCTGAAATTATTGCCAGCGGAGACGGGCTTCGTTTTGCTCGTCCCGGCATTGAGCTGGATCTTGGTCGTCCGATGAGTGTGACTGGCAATGCGCTTAATGACGGGATCGGCCTTGGTCATGTCGTGCTGCATGAGCCGCGCATTGTTGTGACTAATCTGTTTAACGAAGACAGTCAGGCCGAGCTGACCCGGTTGGAAACGGCGCTTGGTTCGTTGCGGATTTCCATTGATGACATGCTTTCGCGCCGCGATGTCGCCGTTGAAGGTGAACATCGTGAAGTGCTTGAAGCCTACCGCATGTTTGCGCATGATCGCGGCTGGGTGCGCCGTCTGGAAGAGGCTATTCACAATGGTTTGACTGCGGAAGCGGCGGTCGAAAAGGTGCAGAGCGATACGCGTGCGCGTATGGTGCATCTGACTGATCCCTATATGCGTGAACGTCTGTCTGATTTTGACGATCTGGCCAATCGACTGCTGCGGCAACTGATGGGGCGCGATATCAAAACCATGGCCGAATCGCTGGCCAAGGATGCGATTATTGTGGCACGCACTATGGGCGCTGCCGAGCTTCTGGATTATCCGCGCGAGCGTTTGCGCGGTGTTGTGCTGGAAGATGGTGCTGCCACCAGTCACGTGGTGATTGTTGCGCGGGCAATGGGTATTCCCGTGGTCGGGCAGGCCAAGGGCGCTGTTTCGATGGCGGAAAACAATGATGCAGCTATTGTCGATGGCGATGAAGGCATTGTGCATTTGCGTCCGCAGGCAGATGTTGAAGGGGCCTATGCGGAGAAAGTTCGTTTCCGTGCCCGTCGTCAGGCGCTTTATCGCGAATCGCGTGACAAGCCTGCCGTGACAAAAGATGGCATCGATATTTCGCTCTTGATGAATGCAGGCCTGCAGGTAGACTTGCCGCAACTGGCAGCTTCGGGGGCTGCGGGGATTGGTCTGTTTCGCACCGAGCTTCAGTTTATGGTGGCATCGACCTTCCCGCGTGCTGAACAACAGGAGCGGCTTTATCGATCAGTGATGGAAGCTGCCGGTGATAAGCCTGTGACTTTTCGCACGCTGGATATTGGGGGGGACAAGGTTCTTCCTTATTTCCGTGCGACTGCCCAGGAGGAAAACCCGGCGCTTGGCTGGCGTGCTATCCGTCTGACGCTCGATCGTCCCGGTTTGATGCGCACCCAGTTGCGGGCACTTTTGAAAGCTGCTGGCGGGCGCGAGCTGAAAATCATGCTGCCCATGGTGACAGAAGTCTCTGAAGTGAAGGCGGCACGCGAGATCATCGACCGCGAAGTGCGTCATCTCTCGCGCTTTGCCCATACGCTGCCGCTTAATCTCAAGCTTGGTGCGATGGTCGAGGTACCGGCACTTTTGTGGCAGCTTGACGAATTGATGGCGATTGTCGATTTCGTTTCAGTCGGCTCCAACGATCTGTTCCAGTTTCTGATGGCTGTTGATCGCGGTAATTCGATGATTTCCAACCGTTTTGACCAGTTGTCGCCTGCCTTCCTGCGTACATTGCGCCATATTGTCGATGCCGGAAATCGTCATGGGAAACGGGTCACATTGTGCGGTGAAATGGCCGGGCGTCCGCTGACCGCTATGGTATTGCTTGGCCTTGGATTCCGTTCGATTTCCATGTCAGCGGCCAATATCGGACCGGTCAAGGCGATGCTTGGTGCGCTTGATGTGGGCAAGCTCAATGCATTGCTGAACGAGAAGCTCGATACGCCAAATGGTGCGCATTCGCTGCGTGAATTGCTGCTTCAATTTGCAGAAGACAACGATATTCCATTATAGCGTAGAAAATTCTTCTACATCATTGGGGATGGTGCTGTCTGTGCTGTGCCTGATTTTGCCTTTTCGCGTAACGTATAAAGATTTCAGGACATACCAATGATCGCATTGCCACAGGACCGGATGGACCAGCTTCTCAAGCGGTTTTCGATGATTGAAAGCCAGATGGCCAACAATCCCGATTCTGAAACCTATGTGAAGCTGGCTTCCGAATATTCCGAGCTTCAGGAAGTTGTTGGCAAAATCCGTGAACTGACTGATGCGTGTCATGAACTGCGTGATCTGGTTGCAATGCGCGATGATGTTTCGACTGATGCTGAAATGCGTGCACTGGCGCTGGAAGAAATGCCCGAAGTTGAAAAGCGTATCGAAGTGCTGGAACAGGAAGTGCAGATTCTGCTTCTGCCGAAAGATGCGGCGGATGAGAAAAATGCCATTTTGGAAATCCGTGCAGGTACGGGCGGTCTGGAAGCGGCGCTTTTTGCTGGCGATCTTTTTCGCATGTATGAACGCTTTGCTTCTGAAAAAGGCTGGCGTGTTGAACTGGTCTCTGCCAGTGAAGGCGATGCGGGGGGCTATAAGGAAATTATCGCTACTGTTTCGGGCAAGGGGGTATTCTCCAAACTGAAGTTCGAATCAGGTGTGCATCGCGTGCAGCGTGTGCCGGAAACGGAAGCCGGGGGACGTATCCATACTTCTGCCGCAACAGTCGCCGTTCTGCCCGAAGCCGAAGAGATTGATGTTGAAGTTCGTAATGAAGATATTCGTATCGATACGATGCGGGCTTCCGGCGCCGGTGGCCAGCACGTCAACACGACTGATTCTGCCGTGCGTATCACACATATTCCAACCGGCATCATGGTGGTGCAGGCAGAAAAATCCCAGCATCAGAACCGTGCCCGTGCCATGCAGATTCTGCGTGCCCGTCTTTATGATATGGAACGCCAGAAAGCCGACAGCGAACGATCAGAGTCCCGTCGCAGTCAGGTGGGGTCCGGGGATCGTTCTGAACGTATCCGCACTTATAATTTTCCACAGGGGCGCGTGACCGATCATCGTATCAACCTGACGCTTTACAAGCTCGATCGTGTGATGATGGGAGAACTTGACGAGCTGGTTGATGCGCTGATTTCTGATCATCAGACTGCATTGCTGATGGAACTGGGCGAAAACGCGTGAGCGCCGAACGACTTGACAAGCTGATGATGTCCAGCCGTTTGCGGTTGCGCGAAGCGGCCATAGACACGCCTGATCTTGATGCGCAGCTGCTTGTTGAATGGGCCACCGGTGCGCAGCTGCTTGATCTGGTTTCATGGCCGGAAAAGCTTATTGATCAGGAGCAGATTGCGCTGTTAAATGAGGGGCTTGAGCGCCGTATTGCTGGCGAGCCGGTGCATCGAATAATCGGTGTGCGCGAGTTTTTTGGTCTGCCATTTCGTCTTTCACCACAAACATTGGAGCCTCGTCCTGATACGGAAGTATTGGTGGAACTGGTCTCGCCTTATGTAGAAAAGATCATTGAACAGCATGGTCGGGCGCTGATGCTCGATATGGGCACAGGCACCGGTGCTATCGTGATTGCTCTTCTGCACCAGTTTGAGAAGCTCAATGGTATAGGACTTGATGTTGCCGATGGTGCGCTTGCCATGGCGCGGATCAATGCTGCCGCCAATGGGGTGAGCAGGCAGTTTGCTGCACTGAAAAGCGACTGGTTTGCAAATGTGAGCGGCAAGTTTCATCTTATTGTCTCAAACCCGCCTTATATTCCGAGTAAGGATATTGATGATTTGTCGCGTGAAGTGCGTGAGCATGATCCGCTGGCAGCACTGGATGGTGGCGATGACGGGCTTGATTTTTATCGTGCCCTTGCAAGCGAAGCCTGCGCATATCTATATCAGAATGGCATAATTGCCGTGGAAATTGGCGCAGGTCAGTTTAACGACGTGAAAGCTATTTTTGAACGCGCTGACTGCCATTTGATCAATTCAGCGTGTGATCTTGGTGGTCATAGAAGGGCTATGGTTTTCAGACATTCCAATTTTGCAGATATTGCCGATTTTGCAGATTTTGTGGATGTTTGATGGGTGGGTGTTAAAAAACGCTCGATGAGGTCAAAAAAGCGCTTGGAATTTGCGGCGAAGCCGTTTAGTTTCCAGCCACCGTATACAGCCAGAATGGTTTTGCCCGCTTGAGGGCGGTGGCGGAAATGCTCCATGACGATCAGGTCATGCTCCCGTGAGGGTTTTTCTCAGGGGATGGTTTGTACGGAAGTGCACGACTTTCAAAAATAGTTCCGAAGGGTTTTCTTTTCGGAGAGTCTTGCAAAATACCAAGCCGAACAATTCGTCTTGTCCTTTATGGGCAATGCGAAGCTCTTAACTATTCGATATGTGGGAAGTTTTAGGGTGTGCTTCCTCCATGGCTCGATAATGCGAAGCCGGTGGCTTTAAGCTACGGGAATTTGACGCCCTTTAATCTGAAAAGAGAAGACGATGAGGCCAGCACAGCAGAACAGGCGCATGCGCGGACGGGGCAATAACAATAATAACAATAACAATAACAACCGCAAGGGCCCCAATCCTCTGTCGCGTAATTATGAAAGCAATGGCCCGGATGTTAAGATCCGTGGCAATGCGCAACATATTGCAGAAAAATATACGACATTGGCGCGTGATGCGCAGGCGTCCGGTGATCGTGTTATGGCTGAAAATTATCTTCAGCACGCAGAGCATTACAACCGCATCATCATGGCTGCCATGGCAGCGCAGAATATTCCTTATCAGCGCGAAGAAAACTTTGACAATGATGGTGGTGATGAGGATGAAAGCGGTCTTGCGCCAGCTGTTCCTGTGCATCAGCCAGTTAATGGTTCGGGACCGCAGCCTGTTATCGAAGGTACGCCTGCTGAAGTTGTTTATGGCGAAGATGGCAATGAAAGCCGTTTGGACAATCGTTCCGACAATCGCCCGGATAATCGTTCGCAGCCACGTGAAGGTCGTGAAGGTCGTGATGGCCGTGATGCCCGCGACGGTCGTGATCAGCGCCGTCTTGGACGCGGTCGCCGCCCGCAGCGCGAACGCTTCAATGCAGATGAAACATCTGAACAGCCAGTTGTAGAGGCAGCCATTGCTTCGGCAACTGCTGACGAACAGCCGGTTCAGGCGCCGGTTCAGGTTCAGGCACCCGTTATTGAGAAGCCTGACGTTGAAACGCCCGTTGCTGAAACGACCATTACCGAAACGACCATTACCGAAACTCCGGCGGTTCGCAAAACAGTGCGTGCTGAAAAGCCTGCCAAGGTTGCAGCAGAAGCAGAAGCTGTTGTTGAAAAGCCAGCTCCGGTTGTTGAAGCTGCAGCTGAAGCTCCGGCTAAAGAAGAAGCGCCAGTTCGCGTCACCCGTCGTCCGGGACGTCCGCGTCGTGTTCCCAAGGATGAAGTTCCTGAAACAGCCGATTCGGATGCATAATTGCTGAAGTGACAATATTTTTGATATTTAAAAATGGCGCGGAAAACTGCGCCATTTTATTTGCATATTAATGGCTTGTCTGCTCTTGCCGAAGCTTCCTGATCTTCCCATATTTCTCCTTGGATAGTGAGCCAGCCGAAAACGGGGGCTCCGTCACCCAATATCTTCCGATGCCAGAATGGGTCGGAGGGAAAAGGAGACAATATGAATATCGAGAAATACACTGAACGGGTCCGTGGCTTTATTCAGTCGGCCCAGACTTTTGCCCTTTCTTCCGGCAATCAGCAGTTTACCCCGGAGCATCTTTTAAAAGTGCTCGTCGATGATGACGAGGGGCTTGTGGCATCGCTTGTCGAGCGTGCCGGTGGGCGAATCGCAGATGTGCGTCTTGGCTTGCAGGCAGCGCTCGAAAAATTACCAAAAGTAAGCGGTGGCAATGATCAATTATATCTGGCGCAGCCGCTGGCAAAGGTTTTTACGCTTGCCGAAGAACTGGCAAGCAAGGCCGGTGACAGCTTTGTCACGGTTGAGCGTTTGCTGACAGCTCTTGCTATCGAAAAATCTGCAAAAACGTCTGAAATTCTGGCTGCTGCCGGTGTTACGCCGACTGCGCTTAACAAGGTTATCAATGATATGCGTAAAGGCCGCACTGCCGATTCCGCCTCTGCTGAAAGCAATTATGATGCGCTGAAAAAATATGCGCGTGATCTGACGGAAGACGCGCGTGCGGGCAAGCTTGATCCGGTTATTGGACGTGACGAAGAAATTCGCCGGACGATTCAGGTTCTCTCGCGCCGTACCAAGAACAATCCGGTGCTGATTGGCGAGCCTGGCGTTGGCAAGACGGCTATTGCCGAAGGTCTGGCGCTTCGTATCGTCAATGGTGATGTGCCGGAATCGCTTAAAGACAAGCAGTTGATGGCGCTTGATATGGGGGCGCTGATTGCCGGTGCGAAATATCGCGGTGAGTTTGAAGAACGTCTGAAGGCTGTGCTTTCAGAAACGCAAGCCGCTGCCGGTCAGATTATCCTGTTCATCGATGAAATGCATACGCTTGTCGGTGCAGGCAAGTCTGATGGCGCGATGGATGCTTCAAACTTGCTCAAGCCTGCGCTTGCGCGTGGTGAGTTGCACTGTGTTGGCGCAACCACGCTTGAGGAATATCGCAAATATGTCGAGAAGGATGCAGCGCTTGCGCGTCGTTTCCAGCCGGTATTTGTCGATGAGCCAACTGTTGAAGACACGATTTCGATCCTTCGCGGTTTGAAGGAAAAATATGAGCAGCATCACAAGGTCCGCGTTTCTGATTCGGCACTTGTCGCGGCTGCAACACTTTCAAACCGTTATATCACGGACCGTTTTCTGCCAGACAAGGCCATTGACCTTGTTGATGAAGCCGCATCGCGTCTGCGCATGCAGGTCGATTCAAAGCCGGAAGAACTCGACGAGATCGATCGCCGTGCAATGCAGCTTAAGATCGAGCGTGAAGCTTTGAAAGTCGAAACCGATGCGGCTTCGATTGATCGTTTGCAGCGTCTTGAAAAAGAACTGTCTGATCTGGAAGAAGAATCGGCGGAATTGACAGCGAAGTGGCAGGCTGAAAAGCAGAAACTGGGACTTGCAGCTGACTTGAAGCGCCAGCTTGAAGAAGCGCGCAATGCTTTGGCAATTGCCCAGCGCAGTGGGGAGTTCCAGAAGGCTGGTGAACTGGCCTATGGTACAATTCCACAGCTTGAAAAGCAGCTTGTTGAAGCGGAAAGTCATGAGAATAAAGGCTCGCTTCTTGAGGAAACCGTAACGCCTGAACATGTCGGCCAGATTGTTTCGCGCTGGACCGGAATCCCCGTTGAGAGGATGCTGGAAGGGGAGCGCGAAAAGCTTTTGCGCATGGAAGACGAAATCGGCAAACGGGTCGTCGGCCAGGGCGAAGCGGTTCAGGCCGTTTCCAAAGCTGTTCGTCGTGCACGCGCCGGACTTCAGGATCCGAACCGGCCAATCGGCTCGTTCATTTTCCTTGGGCCAACAGGTGTGGGTAAGACCGAGCTGACCAAGGCGCTGGCTTCGTTCCTGTTTCAGGACGACACGGCAATGGTTCGCATTGATATGTCGGAATTCATGGAGAAACATTCTGTGAGCCGGCTGATTGGTGCACCTCCGGGCTATGTTGGCTATGAGGAAGGTGGTGTTTTGACGGAATCTGTGCGGCGCAGGCCATATCAGGTGATCCTGTTCGATGAGATCGAAAAGGCACACCCGGATGTCTTCAACGTGCTGTTGCAGGTTCTTGATGATGGTCGTCTGACGGATGGTCAGGGGCGAACGGTTGATTTCCGCAATACGCTTATCATCATGACATCGAATCTTGGCGCTGAATATCTGGTCAATCTTGGCGAGACGGATGATGTTGAAAGCGTTCGTGAAGAGGTGATGGGTGTCGTACGGGCCTCGTTCAGGCCGGAATTCCTCAACCGTGTTGATGAAATCATCCTGTTCCATCGTTTGCGTCGTGAAGATATGGGCTCGATTGTCGATATCCAGATGAAGCGGTTGCAAGCTCTGTTGCATGATCGAAAGATCACGCTGGAACTTGAAGATGATGCACGCGAATGGCTGGCAAACAAGGGTTATGACCCGGCTTATGGTGCGCGTCCATTGAAGCGCGTTATCCAGAAAGAAGTTCAGGACCCGCTGGCTGAGCGCATTTTGCTGGGGGATATTCTTGATGGTTCCATCGTCAAGATACTGCCTGGCTCTGACCGGCTGAACTTTCGCCCTATCCGTGTGATGGGTGAAGGTGAGCCGGTGAAGGAAGATGAAAAGGATTGAGACTTTTCTGTCATCACAAACAAGCGCCGCAATCATTTGATTGCGGCGTTTTTTTATGAAATGTCGATGTTCAATACCATCTTCATGCCGGGTTCATATGGCATTTGCTGTATTGAGTAATTAATTGTTAACCATATGGTTGCATCCCTAATACTAGGGTAATTCAGGGTTTCTTGTATGTCGCATCTCTTCCGCATGATTTGTTTTGGTCTGTTTGGCTCTGCAATTCTTCTTGCAGCAGGTGGCTCTGCCGTTGCGAATGGGCGCGATACGATGAAGCATGATTCTCAGCCCGTGCAACTGGCGCAGCTTTTCGATTGGGGACATAATCGTGTCCAGGATCGCGGTGTGCGCGTTTATACCGATGAATATGGCCGGCAAGTCACGATCGATCGTCGTGGACGTGTTCTTCACATTGAAGACCCGCGCGATTCTGGTCGTTATGCAAATGGTGGTGGGCAGTATGATGGTTTCGGCAATGTGCCGGAAGATCCGAATTATTATCCTGAAGCACCGTCCGCGCCGGCTTATGACTATAATCGGGATGGACAGGTTCAGCGGTCTGAACTCCCGCCGCCAGGAATTGACTATCCTGATATGGATTCAACCACAGCGGGGATCAATCGTGATCCGGCCTATCATCCGCCATCAACCTATCCTCGTGCTTTGCCCAATGCTGATGATATGACGCCAGCTATTGAAATGCCGAAAGGGCAGGGTGCAAAACAGAAGATCGCTGCTTATCAGGTTTTGTTGGATCGTGCCGGTGCTTCGCCGGGTGTGATTGATGGTCGTTCAGGCAGCAATGTGGACAAGGCTGCGGCTGCTTATAGCGAGATAACGGGGAAGTTTCTTAATCCAAACGATGAAGCGGCAATTGAAGCCGAGTTACAAGCTAGCGGTGGTCCGGCTTTTACAGAATATATGATCACCAATGAAGATGTCGGTCGCCAATATGTAGCGTCGATTCCGGTTGATTATGCGCATAAAGCACAGCTTCCGGCCATGGCCTATACGTCGGTGGCGGAAATGCTGGGTGAAAAGTTTCATATTGACGAGGCTTATCTCAAGGAGATCAATCCGGGAGTGAATTTCAACCAGCCGGGTTCCATTGTGAAAGTTCCCAATATTGGCAAGCCTGTCCGCGCTAAAGTTGCACGCATTATCGCTGATAAAGGGCGCAAGCAGGTTCGCGGTTATGATGAAAATGGCAAGCTGGTTGTGGCCTATCCGTCAACAATTGGTTCATCGGACACACCATCGCCATCCGGTATTGTGCAGGTGCAGCGTATCGCGATCAATCCGAATTACACCTATAATCCGAAGATCAATTTCAAGCAGGGCAGCAATGACAAGGTTTTGACGATTCCTCCGGGGCCAAATGGGCCGGTCGGAACTGTGTGGATAGCACTTTCAAAACCAACTTACGGAATACATGGTACCCCGGATCCTTCACGTATCGGCAAGACATCAAGCCATGGTTGTGTCCGCTTGACCAATTGGGATGCGGAAGAGCTGGCCAAGCTTGTAAAGCCGGGCGTGAGCGTTGAATTTACGGAATAATGGAATTAGCTTTTCGTCGATGCGCTGGATGCAAGCTTGGTGCCTGCATCGTCTGTGTTCAACAATGTGTCGATGCGATCACGTTCCTGTTTGAAGGCTTCGAGTTCGTTGCCTTTGAGTGCCTTGTTATCCGGAAGGCGAATGCGAAGCGGATCAACTTTGGTACCATTGACGATGAGTTCGTAATGCAAATGTGGTCCGGTCGAAAGGCCCGTTGAACCGACATAGCCGATAACCTGCCCCTGACGAACCCGGGCACCGGCGGTTACGCCGCGTGCAATTGCGTTCTGGTGATTATAGCTGCTGACATAGCCATTGGCATGACGAATTAAAGTCTGATTGCCATAGCCATTGGTCCAGCCGGCCTTTTCAACGACGCCATTGCCCGATGCAATGATAGGGGTTCCACGGGGTGCCGCCCAGTCAACACCGGTATGCATGCGGCTATAGCCAAGAATTGGATGACGACGCATGCCGAATGGAGAGCGGAATACACCATTGGGCACAGGATTGCGCAGCAGGAATTGCTTGGCGCTTTTGCCCTCTTCATTGAAATAATCAACGCTGCCGTCGGGTGCCTGATAGCGGTAGAACTTGCGCGTTATGCCGCTGAAATTTGCCTTAACAAAAAGAAGCTGCGAATCCCCATCCGGCTTGTCCGGGTCATCGGGCAGCGAAAAGAAGGCATCAATCTTATCCTTTTGCGAAAGGCGTGCTTGAAGATCAACATCGCTTGCAAGCATTTTTACCAGTTGCTCGCGCATGGTTTCTGTCATGCCATAGGCGAGAGCTGCACGGCTGATTCCATCATATACACTCGGAAGGTTACCACGAATCGCTGTTGGCGGCGCATCACCGTCGAATGCAGAGGCAAGAAGCGGCGTGTCTTCAGGCTGATCAGAGGGTACATATTGATTGTGATCATTGAGTGAGACGGTTACCAGATGTGTCGTATGATTATAGACACTGGACCGCACGATCTGATCGCTGCCATTCCGGGTCTCTGTACCGACGCGTAATACGCTTCCCTTTTTCAGACGTGGTGAATTTAACAGCTTTGAAAGTGCATCGGCCATATCCGAGGCATCGTCGCCTGTGTAGCCTGCAGTCTGTAAGGCTTGATCGATGCTCATTGTCTGATGGAAAGGGATGAGCTCTTCGGAGAAACCATCCGTCGTTTCTTCATCATCGGCACGTTGTGCAATACTGACATTTTCCTGCGTGATTTTAACGCCGAGAGAAGGGCTGAGTGCAAAGGAGGAATCCGATCCTCCAAACCGGGCCGGATCGACATAATGCAATGAGGCGACCTGAACATCGCCGTCGGTCAGCAAGGCACCCGTATCACGGACGACTTTTTCAACTTCATCGACGGTCAGATCGTTTGATGCGTCAAAGCTTGCGCTGTTAAGTGGAAAGTCAGCCACCCGCAGACTGACCTCACTCTCCACCTTGGCTCCATAGATCTGGCCGGTATCGGTTGACTGAGGGAGCGCTGAACCTTCTGAAAAAACGGACAATGCGTCAAATGCTGGATATTTCCGGTTCGTCGGATGTTCGACTGCAAGTGCCATGCTGACAAGTTCAAAAGGCCGTGTTCGAATGACTTCGCGTTCGCCAATTTTTTGCATGGTAGATAGATCAAAGCGCCGACGATCATTGGTCTTTTGTTTGGAAATCGTACTTACGAGGCGTGATCCCTTGGTTGCATTTGTATCCGTAATGACACCGGGCATGTCATTGCGAGCAAGAATCTCAGGGGGCGTTGCCAATTGTTCACGGCCATCAAGGGCTGCAAACAGCGCGACTCCAATAAGCATACAGGATGTAACACCAGTCAGAAAAGTTCCTGCGAGCCAGCGCGTTGAAACCTCACGTCTATCAGGCGGTCGCCTGCGGCCACCTATAGTGAGCGGGGGCTCATCACCTGGATCCTGATTGTGCGGCCCCAATTTATACATGCTGCTCTTACAGGTCCTTCTTCAAATCTGGATGCACTTATAGAATGTGCATGAACATCATTTTTCAGAAAGCAGAAGGCTGCTCTCCGACATATGGTGTCTTCCCTTAATTATGGAAGTCCCGAAAACGGGCTCTTGAGTTTTGTCAGTCGTGGCGCGGTAAGTCAACTCGTCAGGATTATGCATTTCAATTCGCGGGGCATTTTAAATTTTCACAGGCATTATTCAAAAAATGAGGCCAGTTTATGATATCCGCTTGGATAAAAGACTGTGAGAGTGGCGTTTATAACAGTTTGAACAGTGGAAAAACTGACATTTATAGGGAAACGTCAAAAAAACTTCAAAAGTGCAGAATTATCCGTTGACTTCCCGTCTTTGTGAGGTCTATATGGCGATCAACGAGGGCGGCGACGCTGCTAGCGGCAGACTGTTTCGTCCTTGTAGTTTAGTTAGAGCGTTTGGCAGTGATGTTAAGAGTTTTTAGCTGGGCGGCATTGAGCGGGTTTAGGTTTGCTTGATGTATTGAGGAAGGAACGGTTTGTAAGGCTGTGAATTTC